>NZ_JBHTHB010000004.1:566506-631030 GCF_042675505.1 Paenibacillus sp. GCM10027627 | reverse complement strand
AGCACAGCAATGTGTGGAGCTGACGAATACTAATCGGTCGAGGGCTTATCCTAACAAACAGCTAAAGCGTTTCAGCAACTTTCGTATCCAGTTTTCAGGGCGCAATCAGGATGTTGCGATGGACAAGCTCCATCAAGACAAAGCGATTTGCACTTGGCATTTGGTTATGCCATTGCCTGACCTTGCAAGCGACCCCGAGCGCTTCAAGTGACATTATTCGGGGACATGTGGCGGTGTAGCTCAGCTGGCTAGAGCGTACGGTTCATACCCGTGAGGTCGGGGGTTCGATCCCCTTCGCCGCTACCATATATGGAGGATTAGCTCAGCTGGGAGAGCATCTGCCTTACAAGCAGAGGGTCGGCGGTTCGATCCCGTCATCCTCCACCATCTTTACAACTCGGAGCTGTGGTGTAGAGGCCTAACATGCCTGCCTGTCACGCAGGAGACCGCGGGTTCGAATCCCGTCAGCTCCGCCATTTTTTCTTTTATAAGGCTCGGTAGCTCAGTCGGTAGAGCAGAGGACTGAAAATCCTCGTGTCGGCGGTTCGATTCCGTCCCGAGCCACCATTGATTCTTTAATGCTTTTGGCAAACAGAATCGACATACGGAGGGCTAGCGAAGTGGCCAAACGCGGGAGACTGTAAATCTCTTCCTTCGGGTTCGGTGGTTCGAATCCATCGCCCTCCACCATTTCTTCATCAAGAGCCATTAGCTCAGTTGGTAGAGCACCTGACTTTTAATCAGGGTGTCGTAGGTTCGAGTCCTACATGGCTCACCAGTTTTTTTATTAAAACTGAAAACAAACGTTCAAGAGAGGAGATTCCTCTCTTTTTTTGTTTTTTAAAGCCCCTTCATAGGGGCTTTTTTTTGTTTATTGATCTATAGATGACGGTTTAATATCTATTATTGGAAAATTTATGATAAGATTATTTCTAATTATAAAATTTGGAAAGTACTCTTCAACGGAAAACGATTGTATTCGATATAATACTTGTCGGCGATCTTTATAGGACTATTGTTCTATGTATATACTGAGCATATTATAAAAGCTCTATATAATGAAGGCGGCAGGAAGTCGGGTACCAATGAGAATCGGATCCCAGGGTACACCAAAGGATATGAGGGGCAAAATGATCGTTAATCCGGAAGATAAGGAGAATCGAGAGTCATGGGAACGTCACAATTGTTTATGAAAACCAGTCGCACTATTGGAATTATGGTCTTATGCATTTTATTATTTGTAACAGGGTTTAATTCAATTGCTGTTCCCCTCGCAAGTGCAACCGGGTCTAACTTGCTTGCGGGCAAAAGCTATACTTTCAGTTCTCCAGCACACGATTCGTATACGGATAGTGGAGGCATGGAGTTGACAGATGGTCATACGGCTTCTCCGTATGTTGCCGATGGAGCTTGGCAGGGACGATTCAGCCAAACCAGTTATTCTTTCACCGTCGACTTAGGTGTGGAAAAAACGTTTCAAAGTTTCGAATCCGGCTTTTATAAATATAGCGGAGCAGGCATTGGACTTCCTTATCAAGTGGAATATCGCTATTCGAGCAATCAAGCCGATTATATGCCGGCATGTTCAGTAGGACTGCAGGAAATAGGCAGCGCAATTGAAAGGGTGCTTTATCAATGCTCCTCAGCTGAGCCGATTACGGCTCGCTACGTCCAAATGACAGTTAGCGGAACACCAGACATGTGGTCGTTCGTGGACGAATGGAGAGTGCTTGAGACATTTCCGATTTCTCCAAATGTGATGAAATTGGGAGGTTCTTTTATACAGCCGCAGCTAGTGGAGCAATGGTACCATGCCAATTGGCAAAATGAATTTCAGCTTATGAAGAGTGTCGGAATGAATCATCTTATTTTGCAATGGTCAGCCGATACGAAATCCAACACAGCGGTATATCCGTCGTCGGTACCTGGATTGACGCAAAATACGACATATGACGTCGTGGCCAAAACACTTGAAATGGGAGATCAATATGGCCTCGATATTTATATAGGCCTTCAAGTTAACGATGAATGGTTCACCCATTATACGAATAATCAAGGCTGGCTCAATAACGAGTCCCTGATTGCGGGGCAATTGATAGAGGACCTATGGTCTAAATATGGACACCATCCGTCTTTTAAAGGCTGGTATTTAAGCTTTGAAGTAGACAATTGGCATCTGCCTACGGCGGTTGAATGGCAGCGAATGGCCGATTTTTACAACAGCTTGATTGCAGTGACGAATACGGTTTCCCCTAATCTGCCCATTATGATCTCGCCTTTTTACAATGTTTCCGGCGGGCTTACTCCTTCTGCGTGGGAAACGATGTGGAGCTATATACTTAGCAGGACTGACATCGATATTTTTGCTTTGCAGGATGGGGTTGGCGCGGGGCATGCATCGACATCGGATTTGGCGGCATGGTTCGCAGCGACACGAAATGCGATCATGGCGTCTAGCCCGGCAACTGCCCTTTGGGCGGACACAGAGACGTTTAATAAGAACTACAAACCGATGAATCTTAGACATATGCTGGACAATATGCTTGCCGTTCAGCCTTACGTGAGCGAATATACGAGCTTTAGTTTCAATCATTATTTAAGTCCGCAAACGGTTAATCCGCTCTACTACGCCACATATGCGAGCTATTTAGCAACAGCAGCAATGGATGCTTTGGCGCCGGTAGCGTCAGCGGAATTGGCTGCAACAGCGACCGAGCCGAATACGGCAAATTTAAGCTGGTCTGCATGGTCGGATAATAAGGGGGTTGTCGGATACCGTATTTATCGGGATGGAGCGGAAATTGCAACTGTAAATGCGGACACATATGGCTATAAGGATAAAGAGCTGCTGCCAAACACCGCTTATCTATATTCGGTGAGAGCTTTTGACGCTGCGGGCAATTTATCGTTGTCAAATGAAGCTGCGGTGACGACATTGGAGGTTGTGCCGTATCCGAATGTCCAGTCCTCAGGGAAGCCTTATACCGCTTCGCTTACAGCTCACTCTTCCTATTCAGATACAGGGGGAATGGAACTGACGGACGGCTTAAAGGGCTCCACCGATTATGGGAATGCAGCATGGCAGGGCCGCAACACAGCGGACCCGTATCACTTCGTTCTAGATTTGGGACAAACCCGCACTATTGGCGAGTTAAGCGCCAATTTTTTGCAAGTACAGCCAGTGTTTATTTTCCTGCCTAAGGAAGTGCGTTTTTGGGTATCGTCAGACAATGTGAATTTTGACCATGCGGGTACTGCCGATAAACCGGTTGGAATTGGAGCAGGCAGTCAGGATCTGACCGGGCTTTATCGTGTGAGCGGCTTAAGCGGGATGAGCGGACGCTACGTTAAGGTAGAGGTCGTTCCTGCGAATGGAGCATGGACGTTTATGGACGAGTTGGAAGTTCGGAACTAACAAATCGTCCGCAATTAAACATGAAGGAAAAAGAACGAAATACATTTAAATAATCGGGAGACAAGGGTGGGGCAGTCCAATGAATTTGACTCCAACTATGGCGTCAGAACGAAATCATTTTATAGATGCATTGAGGGGAATTGCGCTTCTGGGTATTTTTTTGGTTAATGTTCCGGATATGTTGCGGATGGAATCGTCGTCGATTTATTTTATTTATACCGGTATAGATTCCTATTTTAAAATAGTTCTCGATCTTTTGATGAAAACCAAGTTTTATACGATCTTTTCGTTTCTATATGGATATGCTTTTTGGCTGTTTTTAAAAAGAGCAGAAGAGAAAGGGCGATTAGGAGAGAAGCTGTTCATGAAACGGTCTTTGATCTTGTTTGCTATCGGCTTTGTCCATGCGCTTTTCCTATGGGAAGGAGATATACTCCATTCTTATGCTGTAATGGGGCTTGGCTTATTGCTGTTCCGAAAAAGCAAGCCGAAAACAATCGTGATTTGGGCCTCATCTCTTCTGGCGGTGTATGGGGTATTGGGCTTTATTGCTTCTCAAACCATATTCGATACTAAGCTTGTTTTTTCAATGGAGCCTTATAACGTGTTTAGTCCTTATTGGGCCAATCTGGTTCATAGATTAACGGACGATATGGTCGGCAGTTGGATGATGATGCCACTGTATGTTCTGGAGCTGCTTCCATTGTTTTTGTTTGGTCTTGCGGCAGCAAAGGCAGATTTGTTCGGCAAGTTGATGAAGGATAGAGGCTTGTTCAAACGGATGCAAATGGGGTCTCTTTTGATTGGAGTCATTCTAAGCGTGCCAATTGTATATACATTTGTTTTCGATGAGAATTATGCAACTTTAAAGATCGTATTGTTTCTAATGCTGGCTGGAAAAGCGCTGGCTGTATTTTATATATTGACCTTCTGGCAGGTATTTGACCGGACTAAAGGGAGAAGGTGGCTGGAGCCATTCCGTGCCGTCGGACGGATGTCGCTCTCCAATTATTTGCTGCAAACGGTGGCGACACTGCTGTTGTTCTCTTTAACGCTGGCCAATCCAACGACACTTCATCTTTGGCAAACGGTCTTTTATTGCTTGATTTTCTATTCACTTCAAGCTGCGGGAAGCATGCTCTGGCTGTCCAAATTTCAAGTCGGACCGGTGGAGTGGCTGCTGCGGAGAGGGACTTATGGAGGAAAAGCTAACATTCCGATAGTACGCCCCATCCAGCAAAAGAAAGACCGTTCAATTCAGCATTGATAGCGTTGTGCCAAAAGACAGGATAGGCAGAAGGAGCAATGCAATGCTTCTTGGCGCTTATTTGAGGGAATGGTCTATTCCAGTTGGACGAGGCGATAGGAAATTTATTTTTTAATTTCTCCCGCTTCTGAGGGCTAGTTCTTCAATTAATTGTTGTACGGATGCTTCAAGCCTTTCCAAAAGCTCCTCATGGATGTCGAACTTGGTTTCCAGCGACCCGTCCTGAATGCGTGTCACTTGATTGTCAGTCGCATAGACGCCTTTAATAAAATGACGGGCGCCCATGGAAGAGAGGACCGGCTTAAGCGAATAATCGATGGCCAGCAAGTGTGCAAGCGTTCCGCCAATGAACAGCGGCAGCACAAGCTTGCCTTCCAGCCCTGTTTGCGGGAGCAGGTCGATATACGATTTGAGCACCCCGGTGTAGGAGGCCTTATATACGGGGCTTGCAATAATAACGGCGGACGCTTCCTCTACCTCCTTATTGGCTGCAACGATATCCGGGCTGCCGAAGCGGGAATGAACGAGGTCTTCCGCAGGCAAAGCAACAACGGTAATGGTTCGGGATGGATATCCTTGCTTCTCAAGCGACCCGCGGACATAATCAATGATTCCGTTAAGGCGCGAGGTGGCGTTTGGACTCCCAGAGATAATGACGATAGAACGGCTCATGCTAGATTCTCTCCTTTTAGACGAATTTTTTTAAAAAGAGAGTATCACGATTGGACGAGGCGGTCAATGAAGCTTCAGAAGCTGAAATGGGCTGGGACGATATGATACAATGACGGAAAGGATTTTCATGGGAGTGGAGCAGGATGAGCACAGGAGACGGCCTTAAAAACCTTCGTGAAATATTGGAGCGCCCAATGGAAATGAAGACGATAGACATTTCCGAATGGTATGCGTTCGTTAAGGATGCCGATATGGTGTCAGCTTCCGCTGCGAGAAGTCAACATGTAGCCGCAGGTGCTTATGCCGGAGCGGGAGGGATTCTTTGGTTTATTTCGTCCGTGCAAGGTGCCGAGCTTTCGGTGTTGGAAGTGCAAGGAGCGGAGCTCAGTGAGCTGGAGCGGGATTTAGTCGGTTTTGCCGTATCGCGATTGCAAAAACCGGACAAGCAACATGCCGATTCTGGAAAATCGGACTCTGAGAAGCTGGCTCTTAAGCTGAGCGATTGGCTGCAAAAACAGCTGGAATCAGACGCTCCGGTCTTCTTTCTTCCCGATCATCTTATGGCCGGAACCCGACTGTATAACGAAATGATTCCGTTTCTGTTAGTTACAGAGCATACGAACGCCAAACAAAACGTTTACCCCGAGTTGGAGAAACTGCTACGTTCCTTCTTATCGGAAGATATATTGCTCATCCCTCTCAAAAGCCAGGAATGGCTCATTTGGGGCCCTCTATCGTTGTTAAAGGATGAGGATGCCGATCCCGGCGATATGTTGGAAGAGGAATCAATGGAGGATAGTCTCGCCTCTATAGCGCTCGGACTGCACGAAATGCTGGCGAGCGAATGGCTAGGGGAGTGTCATCTGGCCGTAACCGAACCTGCTTCTCCATCCAAAGGAATGGTGGAATCGGCTATGATTCTCAGGGAGACGATCAACCTGGGGCGCAAATTCCATGTCGGAACCAACATTCATCTTCCATGGATGCTGCAATTGGAAAGATTGCTCAATGCGATTCCAGAAGCTAATCGCTCCAAATATTTGGAACAGTCCCTGAAGCGGGCGGATCTGTTCGTGGAATCGGAGATGCTGGGCACGCTTGAAACGTTTTTCTCCCTTGACTGCAACGTCAGCGAAACGGCGAAAAAGCTGTACATTCACCGCAATACGCTGCTATATAGATTGGACAAGCTAAAGCAGGAAACGGGCCTTGACGTAAGGCAGTTCCGGGATGCGGTACTTGTTAAGATTATTTTGCTATTGTACAAAGTTACGAAAAGGAATTAGTTTTTTTGTATAGTATGTGCATAGTCATACGCCTTCCTCTGGGATAAGATAGATGCATATTGAAATTTCTTTTTAGGGGGAAACTTATCATGGCAGGCGTACGCTTAGAAGGCATTTACAAAAAATATCCGGGAACGGACAAAGCATCAGTAACGGATGTAAACCTAGATATTAAGGATAAAGAGTTCCTCGTACTTGTCGGACCTTCCGGTTGCGGTAAATCGACAACTCTCCGTATGATTGCAGGTCTGGAGGAAATCTCGGAAGGTAAATTGTTCATCGGCGACCGTCTTGTGAACGACGTTGCTCCTAAAGATCGCGATATCGCGATGGTATTCCAATCCTATGCCTTGTATCCGCACATGAACGTGTACCAAAACATGGCATTCGGTCTTAAACTTCGCAAATTCAAAAAAGCAGACATCGACAAACGCGTTCGTGAAGCTGCTAAAATTCTTGATATTGAGCATTTGCTCGACCGTAAGCCTAAAGCATTGTCCGGCGGTCAGCGCCAGCGTGTTGCCCTAGGCCGTGCGATCGTTCGTGAGCCGCAAGTATTCTTGATGGACGAACCGCTTTCCAACTTGGACGCTAAGCTTCGCGGTCAAATGCGCGCAGAAATCAGCAAGCTGACTAAGCGCCTTGAGACTACGACTATCTACGTAACGCATGACCAAATCGAGGCTATGACGATGGGCGACCGTATCGTTGTTATGAAGGACGGCTTCATTCAACAAACGGCTTCCCCAGAAGAGCTTTACAACCACCCAGTAAACATTTTCGTTGCGGGCTTTATCGGAGCTCCGTCCATGAACTTTGTAGCGGGTACACTGGCTGAGCAAGGCGGTACTGTACGTTTCAAAGCTGCTGGCGTTGACGTAGTTGTACCTGAAGGCAAAGCGGCTGCTCTTCGTTCCAAAGGCTACATCGGCAAAGAAGTGATCCTAGGCATTCGTCCTGAGGATATTCACGAAGAGCCTGTATTCCTTGAGGCTTCCCCGAATACAATCGTTAATGCGAATGTAGAGGTTGCTGAAAACCTTGGTCACGAAATGTACCTGTACTTGAACGGTATCGGTTCCCAAACGGTTATCGCACGTGTAGACGGACGCGCTGGCGTTCGTGATGGCGCAAGCGTGAAGCTGGCTCTTGATATGAACAAGACGCACTTGTTCGACAAAGAGACTGAACTGAACATTTTCGAAGGCTAATAATATGAATAACGAAGAGCTTCCGGTTTGCCGGAGGCTCTTTTTTTATTTTTTCATGAAAAAAAGAAAACCGTTTGAGCCGCTAGACTGTCTAATGAGTACATAACGAAACGAAGTGCCGAGCAGGAGGGGAAGTATGGACAACGAGGGCCCCAATGAGGGGGATATCCGAAGGGATGAACAAGCTCTTTGGAATCGGATCGAAAGAGAAAAAGGGAAGCTTTACGGGATAGCTTATGCGTATATGCGAAACGAAGAGGATGCATTGGAGGCCATTCAGGAGACGGTGTGCCGGGTTTGGATCAAACGCCGTACTTTACGGGAAGACAAGTATTTTGCGACTTGGATGGTTCGTATTTTGATTCATGTGTGCATGGATGAGCGAAAGAAGAAAAAGCGGGAACGTCCTACGCCAGCGAGCTTGTTGGAGAGGGAAGCTCCGAGGCAAGATCCGGCAGAGCGGATCGGCATGGCCGGCAGTGTGGCAAAGCTGCCTCCAAATTTGCGGATGGTCGTAGCGCTTAAATATTACCGGGATATGACGATTACGGAAATAGCGGATTTGCTAGAAAAGCCTGACGGGACTATAAAAACGTGGCTGCATAAGGGGCTCAAGTTGTTGAAAAAAGAGATGGAAGCAGGGGAGGAGGAGGCGCATCATGAAACGTTTTTGGCAAAGGGATGGGAAAGAGGTTGAGCATAGCAGTCATGAGACAACGTTCCCTCAAAGCAATGAACATGAAGTGCCCGATTCTCTTCCAGAGAGCGGGGATGAGGCAGATTGGGAAGCGGAGCTTAGCGAGACGATGGACTGGTTGATGCGGGACAAACAAGAAGTGGAAGCTCATCTTCAAGGAGCACTGGATCAAACTAATCCGGAAAAGCTGGCAGAGCTGGATGCAGCTCTGAAAAGTGGAATGGAGCAAGGGCGAAGAAGAGCGGTTCGCTTTCAAAGAAAAAGGCTGAGTATGGGGATGGGGGCTGCCGTAGTTTGTATGCTGCTTATGCTCACCGCCTTTGTCCGCATTTCTCCGGCTTTTGCAGCTGTGATGAAGGAAATTCCGGGTTTCGGAGGTTTTGTGGAGCTGATTGCGTTTGATCCGTCTCTTTCAGCGGCCCTTTCAAATGAATTTATCCAGCCGGTCAATTGTTCGGATGAAAAAAACGGCTACAAGTTTACCGTAAACGGAGTGATGGCGGACTCGCAAAGAATGGTATTGTTTTATACGGTTGAAGGACCGGGCATTCAGAAATACGATAACACTTTTCGCGACTATGAGCTGAAGGATGAAAACGGAGAGGGAATCCAAGCGGTCATCTCATCTTATCATTATTTTCGGGAAGAGAAGGGTGACTCCGACGCTGTGCAGGATTATCTCGATATTATGATGTCTCCGGGCGTTGCGATCCCGAAAGAGATTGAGTTTAAGATGCAGGTGGGGCAGGAGTGGCTGAAAGTGCAGGTGCCTATCGATCATGAGCGGTTTGCCAATTTAGAAGAGCGTATCGCTATTAATCATAAGATTGAAATGGGAGGCCAGCAAATCGAGATCAAAGAAGCGGTTATCTCGCCTCTTCAAGTGTCGATTACGTTCAAGGGAAATGAAAACAACACCAAACGGCTAAATGGATTTATAGATTTGGAGCTTGTTGATGAAAGAGGAAGACGCTACACGTCTAATGCAGGCATGGGGGACTTGAACAGTGAGATCACCCAACGCTTCCAAAGCAGCTATTTCCAGAAACCGAAGGAATTGACGTTAAAATTATCCGGCATCTACATGTCGGATCAGGGGCTTACCATGAGCGTAAACACAGAGACAGGAGAAACGATTAGCGCGCCCGATTCCAGATTGATATTGAAAGGCGTGTACAACAGAGGCAAGAGCAAAGGGATAGAGCTTGAGCTAACACTAACCGATCCAAGCGAGTACCACTGGGCCCCTGTCTTGTTTGAGCATAACGGAACGTTTCGTGATGGAAACGGTAAACAATACCCGCTTCCGGATGGAGCTTATGCTAACATGAGGATTGATTCGGGAGGAATCATTTATTATGATTTCAATGTTCCAGACGTTCCTTACGTGCAGCCTCTTACGTTTAACATTAGACAGTACCTTGGATACGTTTTGCAGGATATTGAAGTGAAGATTAAACAATAGAACTGAAAAAATCAAGAAGGCGCTGAACGGCGGAAACGTTGCGTTCGGCGTCTTTTTGCATTACGATGAAGACATTGGAAAAAAGCAACTACATAAGTATGAAATAGAACACGGCTGCACGCATGTGAAGGAGGTCCATACATTGCCGAAAAAAGTGAAAGTATCTGAGCTCGTCCGGCAGTTTCAGCTTGAAATCGTAGCTGGCGAGGACGGTCTGAAACGCAATATTACAGTAGACGATTTGTACCGGCCAGGCCTTGAGATGGCAGGCTACTTCCATTATCACCCAAGAGAGCGCGTTCAATTGCTCGGCCGTACGGAAATTTCGTTTCTCAACATGCTGGACAGCGAGGAGCGCAAGGGCCGGATGGTCCGGTTGTGCCATGAAGATACCCCGTGCATCATTTTGACCAGAGGGTTGGAGGCTCCGAAGGAGCTTATCGAGCAAGCGAACGAGACGCAGGTTCCGGTGCTTCGAAGCAACGTTGCCACTACGATTTTGTCCAGCCGGATCACTGATTTTCTAGAGCATAAGCTCGCTCCTACAGCTACCATTCATGGTGTTTTGGTTGACGTTTATGGAGTGGGAATGCTGATTACAGGCGGAAGCGGCATAGGCAAAAGCGAAACGGCTCTTGAACTCGTCAAGCGAAGCCACCGGCTAATTGCCGACGATGCGGTTGAAATTCGCCAGACATCGGACGGCCAGCTGCACGGTACGGCCCCGGAGCTGATCCGGCATTTGCTTGAAATTCGCGGTCTCGGCATTATCAACGTGATGACGCTGTTTGGCGCGGGTGCCGTCCGTACTCAAAAAAGAATCGGGCTTGTTATTAAGCTGGAAAATTGGCAGCAGGATAAGCAGTACGACAGGCTTGGTCTCGACGAGGAGACGACCCGAATTATAGATACGGACGTACCCCTTGTGACGATCCCGGTTAGACCGGGCCGCAACTTGGCCGTCATTATCGAAGTGGCGGCTATGAATTTCCGCCTTAAGCGGATGGGCTACAATGCGGCATTGCAGTTTACGAACAAATTAACGGAAACGATTGCCGACGATATGGACGATTTCGACTGATTGCTCTTGAACCAGCTCTATTCCACACCATGAGTAAACATTTAATTTTTTGAAAATGCCACTGTTCATTATGAAAAAGGAGAGTCGATGACAATTATGCAATCGTTAGCCATTGATCCGGTTTTATTCGAGCTGGGACCATTGTCTATTCGGTGGTACGGTCTCATTTTGGGACTTGGAGCGCTAGCCGGTCTGCTTATTGCAGTGCGGGAGGGCAAGCGTTTTGGTATCAAGCCGGAATTTTTTATGGATTTGCTTCTGCTTGGAGCGCCATCGGCCATTATTGCGGCGCGTATTTATTATGTAGCATTTACATGGGATGAATATAAGGGCGATCCGCTGGCCATCTTTAAAATTTGGGAGGGCGGCATCGCCATTTACGGAGCGATTATCGGAGCTTTTATATGCGGAATTATTTATTCCCGCTATAAAGGGTACAGCTTCTGGCGTATTGTCGACATTAGCGTTCCGGGGTTATTAATTGGACAAATGATTGGCCGCTGGGGCAACTTCATGAACCAAGAAGCTTATGGCGGTCCAACAACTGAGGAATTTTTGAGAAATACGCTGCATATTCCTTCGTTCATCGTGGATCATATGTTTATCGAGGGGGCTTTCCGCCACCCGGCTTTCCTTTATGAATCGTTGTGGAGCTTGGTTGGTTTGGGCGTTCTGTTTGTTTTGCGCCGCCAAAAGTTTCTTCGCGCGGGAGAGCTTATGGCCGCTTACTTCATTTGGTACTCTATCGGCCGCTTCTTTATTGAAGCGCTGAGAACGGACAGTCTGGCCTTTATGGGACCAAGCTGGCTGGCTGCCATCGTTGACGGCTTATGGGCGCCAATGAACGGCGTGTTCGATCCGGGGTACTTGGACCCGGCGTATGGAAATATTCGTATTTCGCAATTGATAGCGCTGCTGCTAGTAGTCGGTGCGATTATCTTCGTCGTTTGGAGACGAGTGAACGGAACGGCTCCGGTCTATTACTCCGATCCTATCGTCACGACCAAACCGGAGCGCAACGGCTTAGGGCAGCCGGATGCAGCCGATTCCAAGGGAGCGTAAGCGTTACAGCACTAGGAGGTTAAACAGCTATGAAGCAAGTTCGTACGATGCTGTTCGATTTGGATGGCACGATATTGGATACAAATGAATTGATTATCCGTTCGTTTCTGGAATCGCTGGAGGGGACGGCGCCGGAAGGTTTCAGCCGAGAGCAGATCATCCCAAGCATGGGGCAGCCGCTCTCGGATCAAATGAAGTTGTTCTCTGGGCTCGAGGATGTTTCGCATCTGGTCGCCTCCTATCGGCAAATCAATCTCCGTTTGCATGATGAGCTGGTAAAGCCTTTTGAGTTCGTAAACGAAGTGCTCGAGAAGCTGCACAATAGCGGAGTCCAAATCGGGGTCGTCACGACGAAGATGCGGCTAACAACGGAAAGAGGTCTGAAGTTTGTCGGCATATTCGATTATATCGATGCGATTGTGACGATTGATGATGTCACCCATCCAAAGCCTCATCCCGAGCCAGTGCTCAAAGCGATCGAGCTGCTAGGCGCCGATCCTGCCACTACCATTATGGTAGGCGACAGCACAGTGGACATGCAGTCGGCTGTGGCAGCCGGAGCGATTGCGGTCGGAGTGGCTTGGTCCCTTAAGGGAGGACAAGTGCTGAGAGACGCCGGGGCAAATTATGTGATTGACGATATGCGGGAGCTGTATGCTTTCGCCGGAGCGGAGCGGGAAATGGTTTGAGAAACGTTGAACGATATCCAGTCGAAGGCCCCAATTCTTTATGGCAAATCTATTCGACGGTTAGCAAAATGAAGGGAGTGCGCAATTTTATTTTTATTCAAATTGCGCGCTATTGCCCTTTTTTGTCGTGGAAAAATTGGATTTATCGCCATGTGCTTGGAATGAAAGTGGGAGAGCATGCCGCTTTTGCGCTAATGGTTATGGTAGATGTGTTTTTCCCGGAACGGATTTCCGTAGGGCGCAATACGATTATCGGCTATAATACAACGATTCTAACTCATGAATATTTAATTAAGGAATACAGGCTTGGAGATGTGAAAATCGGCGAGAATGTCATGATCGGAGCGAATACAACGATTTTGCCAGGGGTTACGATAGGCGACCACGCCATTGTATCGGCCGGCACTCTTGTCCATAAGGATGTTCCGGCACACGCGTTTGTAGGCGGCAATCCTATGAGGCTGATTGAACGGCGTACGGAGCAGACAACACACTCTTAAGGAACCAGATGAAGAGACAAAGAATGTCCAACAAGCGAAATGACAGGCATGCGGCAAAGGCGGTCTGCGGACAAGCTTGAAGGACATTCTTTTTTTCGTATGCAAGAGCAGGAAGGTTCGAATAGGGAGCTGCTGCCTTGACGAATATTGGAGGATCGTGCTACGATAACGACTAGTCTTTATTTTGTTAGCAAGGTAACATGGTATCGCTTTAATGTAATGAAGTATTAGAAGGAGGACTCATATGTCCAAACCAAAAATGTTCGAAAAGCCGATCGGCGTAAAAGATTATTTGCCGGATGCGGTTCGCAAGCTGCGCCAAATTGAACGCGAGGTGCTCGCGTGCATGCGCGGTTGGGGCTACGAGCAAATTATCACACCAACTATGGAATATTACGATACTGTAGGTGTGGCAAGCTCCACCTCCGATCAGAAACTATATAAGCTGCTCAATAACCGGGGGACAACGCTGGTGCTTCGTTCCGATATGACGGCACCCATTGCCCGTGTCGTCTCGTCGCTGCTCAAGGAATCCGATTTCCCCCTTAGACTTTCCTATCATTCCAATGTGTTTCGTTCTATTGAAGAAGAGGCTGGGCGAGAGGCGGAATTTTACCAGACCGGGGTAGAGCTGGTCGGCGACTCCTCGGCGGATTCCGATGCGGAAGTTGTGGCGCTGGCAATCGCTTCTTTAAAAGCGGCCGGAGTGAAACGATTCAAAATGGCGATTGGACATGTAGGCTTTTTGAATGGATTGCTGGAGGAGGCTCTAAAGGGGCGCTCTGAGGATCAGGAGCTGCTCAAAGCTTGCCTGCTTGGAAGGGATTACGTCGGTTACCGCGAGCAATTGCGCATGCTGCCGCTGGATGAGCCGGTCCGCCGTGAGTTGGAAGGTATTTTGCGCTTGCGGGGCGGCAGCGAGGTTTGCGAGCAGGCGTTGCAGCTTAGCTCAGACCAGACGGGTAGAGAAGCGATAGGCCACCTGTGCAAAATTTGGGATGCGCTTAAAGCTTATGGAGTAAGCGAGCATGTGATGATCGATCTGACGATGATCGGCGACTTTTCCTATTATACGGGAATGACTTTTGAAGGGTATGCGGCGGATATCGGATTTCCGGTCGTTAGCGGAGGCCGTTATGACAATTTGCTGGCGCAATTTGGCCGTCCGGCAGGGGCAACGGGCTTTGCTTTAAAGACGACCAGAGTTTTGGAGCTGCTCGGTGCGGAGACAGAGACGGACGAGGAGCGGACGCTTGTCGTCTACGATTCGGAGGGCAGAGATGAAGCTTTGGCTCGTGCCCAGCAACTGCGCGCGAGCGGTACGATGGTTGTGACAGAAAGAGGAGAGTCTGCCCGCGAGCTCGCTGGGGAAATCGGGTACGATGCGGGAGCGTCCTCCTTTTATTATAAAGGATTGCGGTATACGGCTCTTGAAACGTATGGCGGCAAAGCGGAAGGGGGAAGCGGAGAGTGAGCGGCGAAAGCGAAAAAGAAATTTTAAAAGTGGCGATGCCCAAAGGAAGAATCTATAAGCAGGCTTCTAAGCTGTTCCGCGAGGCTGGCCTGCCTATTCCTAGCGACTTCGACGATACGCGCAAGCTTATTATTGAATTGCCGGAAGCGAACATGGAATTTATTATGGCTAAGCCGGTTGACGTGCCTACCTATGTAGAATACGGAGTTGCGGATATCGGAATTGTCGGCAAAGACGTTTTAATGGAAGAAAACAGGGATGTTTATGAACTGCTCGATCTTGGCATTGCCAAATGCCGGATGTCGGTTATCGGGCTGCCGGATTGGAAGCCGGCGATTCATCCTCGTGTAGCGACAAAATATCCAGCGGTAGCTTCGGCTTATTTTCGCGAGCGGGGGCAGCAGGTGGAAGTCATTAAGCTGAACGGTTCTATCGAGCTGGCGCCTCTGATCGGGCTTGCCGACCGAATCGTCGATATGGTTGAGACTGGGCAGACGCTTCAGGAAAACGGACTCGTGGAGATGGAAACGATATTTGGCATTACGAGCCGCCTTATTGCAAACAGAGTCAGCTACCGGATGAAAAACAACAGCATCCAAAGCCTATGCGACAAACTGCAAGCTGTGATCGGGGCAAAAGTGTAGCTTGCTTGGAGATGCTTTGGCGTTGCAGGCTTTGAGAGCTTACTGCGCGCGGGATTATTACTACGGGATTAGGAGTATATGTAATAGATTCACGATAGGATGCAACCGGCCCTTCTGGGCTTGCAGAGATAGGAGCGATGAAGCATGCGAATTATGCGGGCGGAGCAATTCGGATTGAAGCGCGAGGTGGAGTACGGAACACCGGAGCAAAATGAAGCGGCCTTGCGGATCGTCGGAGACGTCAAGGCGGAAGGAGATGCGGCGCTGCTGCGTTATACGGAGCAGTTCGACAAGACGAAGCTGGACGCGTCTCAGTTACGCGTGACGCAAGAGGAAATTGAGGCGGCCTACGAGCACGTAGACGCCGGGTTTTTGACGGCGCTTAGGGAGGCGGCCGTCAATATTCGCCGTTTCCATGAGAAGCAGCTGCGAAACTCATGGATGGATGCGCAGCCGGACGGTACGCTGCTTGGGCAAATTTTGCGCCCGCTGAAGCGAGTGGGCGTTTATGTGCCCGGCGGCAAAGCGGCGTATCCATCGTCCGTGCTCATGAACGTGATTCCGGCGCAGGTGGCCGGCGTACCGGAAATAGTGATGGTGACGCCGCCGGCTACCGGAGGCAAAGAAGGAATCGACCCGTATATTCTTGTAGCCGCCGCGGAGGCCGGCGTCAAGGAGCTGTACCGGGTCGGCGGGGCGCAAGCGATTGCCGCGCTTGCATACGGCACGGCAACGATCGCTCCGGTCGATAAAATTTGCGGGCCGGGCAATATTTTTGTGGCGCTTGCGAAGCGGGCCGTCTATGGCGCCGTTGACATTGACAGCATGGCCGGACCTAGCGAAATCGCTATTTTGGCCGACGAATACGCCGATCCCGCATACATTGCGGCCGATCTGCTGTCGCAGGCGGAGCATGACGAGATGTCTTCGTCCATATTGGTCACTCCTTCGGCTAAACTTGCGGAAGCCGTTGCGGAAGAGGTGGAGCGCCAGCTTTCCGAATTGCCAAGGGAAGAGATCGCTAGAAGCTCTATCGACAACTTTGGAGCTATCTTGCTAGTTGATTCTATTAAAGAAGGAATCGATGCGATTAACAAAATGGCTCCCGAGCATTTGGAAATATTAACGGAAGATCCTATGCAGTGGCTTGGCTTTATCGAAAATGCAGGCGCTATTTTCCTAGGGCCGTACAGCTCGGAGCCGGTAGGCGATTATTTCGCGGGGCCGAATCATATTATTCCGACCAATGGAACGGCGAGATTCTCTTCGCCCGTTAACGTCGACGACTTTTTGAAGAAGTCCAGCCTTATTTTCTACAGTAAAGAAGCCCTTATGAAAAATGGGGAAAGCATTATGACTTTAGCGAGGCATGAAGGGCTAGAGGGCCATGCGAGAGCGATCGAATACCGATTGAAGAAGGAAGGCGGAAAGTAGTCTGCCGCATTTCAATTATTTGTTTTCATAATCGTTTATTTCAATATATAAGAAGGAAGGGTTTACGATGACAGAACAAGGAAATGCCGCCGCACGCGAGGCATCAGTTGCGAGAAAAACGAACGAAACGGATATTGCGCTGACATTTGCCGTGGACGGAACGGGCCAAGCGAAATTGGAAACGGATGTGCCGTTTCTTAACCATATGCTAGATTTGTTTGCCAAGCACGGACAATTCGATCTAACGGTTGACGCTAAAGGCGACATCGATATCGACGACCATCACACGGTAGAAGACATCGGCATCTGCCTCGGCCAGACGCTGCGCGAAGCGTTGGGCGACAAACGCGGCATTAAACGTTATGCGAGCGTATTTGTGCCAATGGACGAGGCGCTGGCGCAAGTCGTGATCGACGTGAGCAACCGGCCTCATTTTGAATACCGTGCGCAATATCCTTCGTCTCAAGTGGGGAGCTTCTCGACGGAGCTTGTTCATGAGTTTTTGTGGAAGCTTGCGCTCGAAGCGCGAATTACCCTTCATGTTATCGTCCACTACGGCCAAAATACGCATCATATGATCGAAGCGGTGTTCAAAGCTCTTGGACGGGCACTTGACGAAGCGACCAGCATCGACCCTCGCGTACAAGGGGTGCCTTCAACGAAGGGAGTTCTCTAAGGATGATCGCAATTATCGATTACGGCATGGGCAATCTCCATAGCGTAAGCAAAGCGGTGGAGCGCCTAGGCTACGAGGCGGTTGTGACGGCGGACGCTGAGCAAATTTTGAAGGCGGACGGCGTTATTTTGCCCGGCGTAGGCGCTTTTGGCGATGCCATGCAAAACTTGCGCGATACGGGTCTCGACCGGATAACAGCTGATTTTGCGGCAACGGGCAAACCGCTGCTTGGCATCTGCCTCGGCATGCAATTGCTGTTTAGCGAAAGCTCCGAGCATGGTCAGAATAAAGGCCTAGGCCTCCTGCCAGGCCAAGTGATCCGATTTAGCGGCAGCTTCAAAATTCCTCATATGGGCTGGAATAAGCTGTCCTTTGTACAAGGAGATTGTCCCTTGTTCGAAGGACTTGGGGAAGGGCATGTTTATTTCGTCCATTCGTTTCACGCGAAGCCGGAGCTTCAATCGGATCTGCTCTCGACGACGGATTATTTTGGACCCGTTACGGCGATAGTGGGTCGGGACAATGTATACGGCATGCAGTTCCACCCGGAAAAAAGCGGAGAGCTTGGCATGGCGCTGCTCGGCAATTTTTTGGCTTTGACGAAAAACGCATCGGCTGAACAAGCCGCATCCCGTTAACCGGCGCGGAGGAAGAGAGGAGAGAGGACAACATGCTGACCAAACGCATTATTCCTTGTCTGGACGTGAAGGACGGACGTGTGGTGAAGGGCGTCAACTTCGTTAATTTGCGCGACGCGGGCGATCCTGTCGAGCTTGCCGCGACTTATGACCGAGAGGGAGCGGACGAGCTCGTCTTTTTGGACATATCGGCATCCGTCGAGGGACGTGCTACGATGATCGAAGTCGTGAAGCGAACGGCGGGAGAAATTACGATTCCGTTTACGGTCGGAGGCGGCATTGCCCATGTCGACGATATGACGAGACTGCTGCGGGCGGGGGCCGACAAAATCGGCATCAATACAGCGGCAATTTTAAATAAAGCATTAGTATCGGATGGAGCGCGGAGGTTCGGCTCGCAATGCATCGTCGTCGCTATCGATGCCAAGTTCAATCCCGAATGGGGCGAGTGGGAAGTGTATACGCATGGGGGACGGAAATCAACCGGCATTAAAGCGTTGGAATGGGCACGGGAGGCAGAGCGGCTCGGAGCGGGCGAATTGCTGCTGACCAGCATGGACGCCGATGGCACCAAAGACGGATTTGACATTCCGCTGACGGCCGCCGTTTCTGATTCCGTTGGCATTCCCGTGATCGCTTCCGGAGGCGCGGGCAAAGTCGGCCATTTTCATGAGGTATTCCAAGATGCACGGGCCGATGCCGGCTTAGCGGCTACTATTTTCCATTACAAGGAAATGACGATACAGCAAGTGAAAGACGATCTGCGGGGGAAAGGAGTCGAGGTGAGAGGATGACGTCTACATCGATCATAAACGGAATTAAATGGGACGCTAGCGGACTAGTCCCGGCCATCGTACAGGATTCGCAGAGCAAAGAAGTGCTTATGCTGGCTTATATGAACGCGGAGTCGCTGAAGCTGTCTATTGAAACCGGTTCTACATGGTTTTGGAGCCGCTCCAGAGGAGAACTGTGGAACAAGGGGGCGACAAGCGGGCATACTCAGCAAATTGTAGAGATGTCGTATGACTGCGACGGCGATACGCTGCTTGTGCGGGTTGTTCAGAAGGGACCTGCTTGTCACACGGGCTCTTACAGCTGCTTTTACCAAGAGATTGCGCTTGGAGAGGACGAGCCGGGGAAGGCGAGCCAAAGCGGTTCGCCCGAAGAATCAGATCGATTTGCCGTTCTCGGCCAATTGGAAAGCATTATTGCGCAGCGCCATGCTGAGCGGACAGAGGGTGCTTACACTTCCTATTTGTTCGATAAGGGCTTAGACAAAATTTTGAAAAAGGTTGGGGAGGAGTCCGCCGAAGTCATTATTGCCGCCAAAAACGGAGACAATGATGAGCTGCGCAGCGAAGCGGGCGATTTAATCTTCCATCTTATGGTGCTGCTGCGAGAGAGAGGACTTCCGCTGGACGATATTATGACCGAACTGGCAGGCAGACACGGCAAACCGACGACCAATAAGATGAGATGACAACCTTTTCATAACTTTGTCGAAAAATAGTTCGAATACCTTTTTGAATTATCGGTAAATCAATGTATAATAGGACAAGTAAGACGGAACGAAGTTCTACATTAATTGGTTTAAAACGCTCAGGAGGGTATCATGTTAAGCGACAAGGTGCGTATTTTTTCGGGTTCGTCAAATCCGGTATTGGCTCAAAAAATCAGCAGCGAGCTGGGGTTGAACCTAGGTGCAATCAAGCTGTCTCGTTTCAAGAGCGGTGAAATTTACGTTCACTACGAGGAAACGATTCGGAATTGCGATGTATTTTTGGTTCAGTCGTTCTCGCATCCCATCAACGAGCATTTTGTCGAATTGCTTGTCATGATCGATGCGGCGAAACGCGCTTCCGCAAGAACGGTTAACATTATTATGCCGTACTACGGATATGCCCGCCAAGAACGCAAGTCTGCTCCAAGGGAGCCGATCTCGGCAAAGATGCTGGCGGACGTGCTGACTACCGTTGGCGCAACGCGCGTCATCACGATCGATCTTCATGCTCCGGCTATTCAGGGCTTCTTTAATATCCCGGTGGACCACATGACGGCGCTTGACCTGATCAGCGACTATCTCAAGTCCAAAAATATTAAAAATCCGGTAGTCGTATCGCCGGACGCAGGCCGTGCTTCCACAGCGGAGAAGCTCGCCAATTACTTGGATACGTCGTTTGCCATTATGATCAAGAAACGTCCTGCCCACAACGAATCATCCATCACGCACGTGATCGGTGATGTCGCTGGACAGACGCCTATTATTATTGAAGACCTTATTGATACAGGCAACACGATCGTCAACGTTGTCGAAGGCTTGAAGGAAAGAGGCGCGGAAGACGTATACGTCTGCGCGACGCACCCGCTCTTCTCAGGAGCCGCTATTGAGCGTTTGGATCATCCCAATATTAAAGAAGTTATCGTAACCGATTCCATCATGCTGCCGGAATCAACGCCGGAGCGCTTTAAAATTTTGTCTGTTGCTCCGCTGCTCGCGGAAGCGACCCGCATTATTTTGGACGGCGGTTCCATTAGTACGCTCTTTAAGAACAAAGGCGTGTAGCTAACGGATTGCAGTGTATAGAGTTTGTACGAAATCGCGGTCGGCCTTGGTGCCGGCCGCGATTTTTAGTTTGTCCCTCGTATTTTCCAACAATCGTCGTGCAGCATTAACGAGCTGCCAGATTCTTTCGTGTTGAGGAGGGCGGGGCTATGGTATAATCGATAAAAAGATACGCCGGACGATGGTATGAATCGAATCTGGCTTCGCATACGCTCTAGGAGGTGCCCTCGCGAATGACAGGAAAAAAACTTGTGGCGGTGAATGAGAGAGAAGAAGCAAAGGTTATTCCCGTACAGTGGGACGCTACGTTTTTTTTCGAACGCGCGGTCCGTTCGCTGGACCGGTTCCATTACGACAAGGCACTGAAGTATTTTCGCAGAGCCGCCCATTATGAACCGGAAAATCCCGTAAACCATTGCAATATGGCGGGTATTCTCTCAGAAATGGGTAAATACGAGGAGTCCAATGAAATATTGAAATGGATATTGGAAGAGCTTGATCCCAGCATGACGGAATGTCATTTCTATATGGCTAACAATTACGCCAATATGGAAAAGTACGAGCTGGCGGAAAGAGCGCTTGTTCTTTATTTGCAGGAAGATCCGGACGGACAATATCTCGATGAGGCGGAAGAGATGATGGATCTTCTGCACTTTGAGCTGGAGCGTCCAATGCCGCTGAAAAATATTAAGTCCCGCAAAGGGATGGTAGAGCACGATCAGGCTAGGGCGCTGCTTGAAGAGGGGAAGTTTACCGAAGCCGTTCGCATTTTGGAAGAAATTGCGGAAAGCCAGCCGGACTTTTTGGCAGCTCGCAACAATTTGGCGCTTGCTTATTATTATATGGGGCTGTTTGACAAAGCGATGGACGCGATTCATGGCGTGCTTCAGCATGAGTCCGGCAATCTTCACGCCTTATGCAACCTTGCTATTTTCTATCAGCATTCCGGAGACGAGGAGAATCTGAAGCCGCTAGCGCTTCAATTGTCCAAAACCGTGCCGTTCCATCAGGAGCATGTGTTCAAGCTGGCGACGACGATGGGCATACTAGGGGAGCATGGCGCGGCATTCCGCCATTTCAGCCGATTGATCAAAGATTCGGAGGTCAATCAAGACCCTTGCTTGCATCATTACGCAGCCGTAGCAGCTTACAACACCGGCAAATGGCAAGAGGCGGAGCGTCTTTGGAGAGGAACGATGAAGCTCGATCCTGCCTCGGACGTCCCTCATTATTATATGGAGCAGCTGGCTTTAGCGCGTAACGGCAGCCATGCATCGCCCATCAGCTATCATTACCACTTGCCGTTCGAGGAACAGTTCAAGCTGTGGGAGAAATCGACGGATGGCATGCCGGATCATTTGAAGCGCGACCCGCTTGTTCGCTCCAGCTTCTTCTGGGCGCTCAGACACGGCGATCAGAACACGAAGCTGCAAGTTATTCAGGCTTTTGGGATGATTGGAGACAACGAGGTCAAAGATGTGCTTAAGGCATTTCTTATGGAACAGGATGAAGACGACTATTTGAAAAAAATCGCGGTGTTTGTGCTCCGTACAATCGGCGTGCAGGAGCCTCTTCAAGCGGTGCTCGAAGGAAAAGAAACGGTGATCGAGCCTAACCGTGTTCCTTCCCAGCTGCCGGAGTGGGATGACAAATGGCAGGCGGTAGCCGAGGCGGCTATCAGCCGCATGAGCAAACATTATGATCTGGTGCAGCAGCATGATATGATGACTTTATGGGTTGAGTTTTTGACGCGTGTATACCCGGAAGTTCCGAAGTTGACGAAGCCTGATGGCTGGGCGGCAGCGCTGGAATATTTAACGGCCAAAATGCATCGTCGTGAAATTTCGTACCATGAGGTTTCCTTGAGGTACGGCACGTCTATCGCTACGGTCAGCAAACATGTAAAGCTGATTGACGAGGTGTGCGGCATTAAGGAGAAGATGAGAACGATCAGCTCCGTGTTTTCTTTGCAGGATATAAAGGAAGATTAACGATTACTTGTCCATGAGGTGACTGAAATGTACAAATCCATTATTATCGGTACCGGTCCTGCCGGACTGACCGCAGCAATCTATCTGGCACGAGCTAATATGAACCCTCTTATTATTGAAGGTCCTGAGCCGGGCGGACAGCTGACGACGACTACAGAAGTGGAAAACTTTCCGGGGTTTCCGGAAGGCATCATGGGGCCTGAGCTTATGGACAACATGAGAAAGCAGGCCGAGCGGTTTGGCGCAAAGTTTTTGACGGGCTGGGTGAACAGCGTGGACATGTCCGAGCGTCCTTTCAAGCTGCAGGTTGAAGGACAAGGCGAAATCGTTGGAGAAAGCTTAATTATTTCCACGGGCGCATCGGCTAAATATTTGGGCATTCCGGGAGAGAAGGACAACGTTGGCAAAGGCGTAAGCACTTGTGCAACCTGTGACGGATTTTTCTTCCGCGGCAAAAAGATCATCGTCGTCGGAGGCGGTGATTCGGCTATGGAGGAGGCAAGCTTCCTTACTCGCTTTGCGTCGGGCGTAGAACTGGTTAACCGCCGCAACGAGCTGCGCGCTTCCAAAATTATGCAGGACCGCGCGAAGGAAAATGAAAAGATTAGCTGGAGCCTGAACCGTACGCCGCTTGAGGTAGTCGCAACAGGAATGGGCGTTACCGGCCTGAAGGTGCGCAACAACGAAACCGGTGAAGAAGAAGTGATCAACACTGACGGTATCTTTATTGCGATCGGACATACTCCGAACACGAAGTTTTTGGACGGACAGATCGATACGGATGAACATGGCTACATAACAGTGAAGCCGGGCAGCTCCGAAACGAACGTACCAGGCGTGTTCGCATGTGGAGACGTGCAGGATAACAAGTATCGCCAAGCCATTACGGCAGCGGGCAGCGGCTGTATGGCGGCGCTTGATTGTGAGCGGTTCTTGGAAGGCCATGCGACCCAGGACTGGAGCCAATCGGTCAAATAGCAAAAAAAGCGAGGAGCGGCGAATAGCTGCTCCTTTTGCTCTGTCCGCTAGCCGAAAATCGGCATGTTCGCATACCGCCTAAAGGATCGGAAACTGCATAGAAATGCCAGACGGCATAAGGGTTCGCGATGCGGAGTTGCGCTTGACCAGAGGGGTAACAACGCTTATAGTTGGTACAGAGAACGTTAACTTTATGAACGAGGTGGCTTTTTCATGTCTGAGAAGATTTACATTGGACTCGATGTCGGCGGCACTACAATTAAGGTGGGCCTTTGCGATGTGGAGGGGCAGCTTCTCCACACGTACGAAGGACCGACGGGCACGGGGAAAGGAACGGACGTCATCCTTCATAATATGGCTACTTATGCGCGGAAGATCGTAGAGGAGTCCCCATTCGAATGGGAGCAGGTAGACGGCGTAGGCGTAGGCATTGCCGGATTCCTGGATATCCCTAAAGGATTCGTTAAATATTCCGCTAACTTATATATTGAGAACACGGATGTAAAAGGCTATTTGGAAAAAGAGCTTCAAACAACGATTAAAGTCAACAACGACGCGAACGTAGCGGCGCTGGGCGAAGCATGGGCCGGTGCGGGCAGGGGCATCGACAATTGCGTCTGCTACACGCTTGGAACGGGTGTAGGCGGTGGCATTATTATTGGCGGGCGCATTGTTGAAGGTTTCGCCAGCATGGCGGGCGAGCTTGGTCATGCTGCTATCGTGCCGGATCTTGAAGCGATTCAATGCGGCTGCGGCAAAATGGGCTGCTTGGAAACGGTATCTTCCGCTACAGGCATTATCCGCATGGCTAAAGATGCTGTTGAGCGCGGCGACCGCACAACTTTGTCCGAGCTGGATCAAATTACGGCTAAGGATGTTGTTGACGCGGCAAAAGCCGGAGACGAAGTGGCGGCGCGTATCGTCAGCCGTGCGGCTTATTATTTGGGCAAATCGATGTCGACGGTGGCGATTTTGCTGAACCCGCAATATTTCATTATTGGCGGCGGCGTGTCCAAAGCGGGAGATTTCCTGTTCGACCAAATCCGCGAAGTATTCGAGAAGTATACGCTTGACCAAGCAAAAGAAGGCGTGAAGATCGTTCCTGCCAAGCTTGGCAACAATGCGGGAGTAGTAGGAGCGGCAGGACTTATTCTAAGAGGATAGTAGGTGCTGGCTCATGGAAACGACTGCAACACTGGCAAAACTTGTGATCATAACCGGCATGTCGGGCGCAGGCAAGACGATCGCCGTCCAGAGTCTTGAGGATCTTGGCTTTTTTTGCGTCGACAACTTGCCGCCTGTTCTTATTCCAAAGTTTGCGGAATTAATCGAGCAGTCCAACGGTAAGATAGGGAAAGTGGCGCTAGTGATCGACTTGCGCGGCAGGGAGTTTTTTACGGCGCTGTCGGAATCTCTTTCTTATATTAAAGATCATCATACGATTAGCTGTGAAATTTTGTTCCTGGATGCTAGAGATGAAGTGCTTGTTCAAAGATACAAGGAAAGCCGCAGACGCCATCCGCTTGCTCCGCAAGGACTTCCGCTTGAAGGAATCCACAACGAGCGCCGGATGTTGGAGGACCTGAAAGGCTCCGCTTCCCAAGTGATCGATACGAGCAATTTGAAACCTTTGCAGCTCAAGGAACGAATTATCTCGCATTTTACAAATTTAGAGCAAAGCAATCTTTCGGTTAATGTGACTTCATTCGGATTCAAATACGGCATTCCGATTGATGCCGATCTCATTTATGACGTTCGGTTTTTGCCGAATCCGCATTATGTGGAGCAGCTGCGTCCCAATACCGGACAGCATCCCGATGTGTACGACTATGTGATGAAATGGCCGGAGACTCAGCAGTTTTTAAGCAAGCTGCTCGATATGCTTCAGTTTCTTATCCCGCTTTATCGTAAGGAAGGCAAAAGCCAGGTTGTGATCGGAATCGGCTGTACGGGCGGCAAGCATCGTTCCGTCGCAATTGCGGAGTATCTCGGGCGAATGCTCGGCGCAAGCGACACGGAGCGAGTCCGGGTCAGCCATCGAGACTCCGAGCGTGATAAGCATTGACGCGGGGTGAGAGCATGCAGACAATACAGAAAGTGGTCAGACGCCCCAAAATCGTCGTGATCGGCGGAGGGACGGGGCTGTCCGTTATGCTGCGCGGCCTTAAGGAGAAACCTCTTGATATTACGGCCATCGTGACGGTAGCCGATGATGGAGGCAGCTCCGGCATTTTGCGCAACGAACTGCAAATCCCGCCTCCGGGAGACATTCGGAACGTGCTGACGGCGCTGGCGGACGCGGAGCCTCTTCTTACAGAGGTGCTTAAATACCGCTTCCCTACCGGAACGGGGCTGGCTGGTCATAGTCTTGGCAATCTTATGCTAGCGGCCATGACAGATATCTCCGGCGATTTCGTAACGGGAATCCGCCAGCTTAGCCAGGTTCTGGCCGTTAGGGGACGCGTGCTCCCGGCCGCCGACCGGGCTATCGTTTTGAAAGCGGAGATGGCGGACGGCACTATTGTGACGGGGGAATCGATGATTCCGAAAGCGGGCCAAGCGATTAAGCGGGTGTTTCTGGAGCCTGCCGATGTGGAGCCTCTGGCCGAAGCGGTGGAGGCGATCGAGACCGCGGATGCCATTTTGATCGGGCCGGGAAGTCTTTATACGAGTATTATGCCGAACCTGATGGTTCCGAAGCTTGCGCAGGCAATTTTAGAATCGGAAGCGGTTAAGCTGTTTGTGTGCAACGTTATGACGCAGCCGGGAGAGACAGACAATTATACGGTGAGCGCGCATTTGGATGCGATTCACGCTCATATTGGCCATCATTTATTCGATTATGTCATTGTCAACGATGGAGAAATTCCGCCGCAGGTGGAGAGTCAATATGCCGAGTTGGGGGCGAAAGCCGTTCATTTGGATATGGAGGAAGTGCAGAGCAGAGGGTACAAGGTCATTGCCGACAAGCTCGTTTTGTTCCGAACTTTCCTGCGGCACGATGCCGAGCGGCTCAGCCATCATATTTATAAACTAGTGGAGAACTGGATGTTACGAAAGAGGTGAGGAAGAATGTCTTTTGCGGCGCAAACCAAAAAGGAACTGACGTTAATCGAAGCGGACAATTGCTGTGAACGTGCCGAGCTGTCGGCTCTTATCCGCATGAACGGTTCGGTCAGCCTATCCAGCCGCAAGGTCGTTCTGGACATCTCGACAGAAAACGCGGCCATTGCCAGAAGGATTTATTCCCTGATCAAAAAGCATTTTGACGTGCACGTAGAGTTGCTGGTCCGCAAAAAAATGCGGCTGAAAAAAAACAACGTCTACATCGTCCGTATGCCGACCCAGGTGCAGGAAATATTAAAGGAGCTCCGCATCGTCTCGGAAGGCTTTATGTTCAATGACGGGATCGATAAGGATATTGTCCGCAAGCCTTGCTGCAAACGGTCGTATTTGCGGGGAGCTTTTCTCGCGGGAGGATCGGTGAACAACCCGGAAGGGTCGTCCTACCACCTTGAAATTTCTTCAATGTACGAGGAACATTGCGGCTTGCTGGTGGAGCTCGCCAATAAATTCGACTTGAACGCGAGATGTATCGAGCGTAAAAAAGGATTTATTTTTTATATCAAAGAAGGCGAAAAAATAATCGAGCTGCTCAATATTATCGGGGCGCATCAAGCGTTGTTCAAGTTTGAAGACGTTCGCATTATGCGCGACATGCGCAATTCGGTCAACCGGATCGTCAATTGCGAAACGGCCAATTTGAACAAAACGATCGGTGCGGCGGTGCGCCAAATTGATAACATTAAGCTTTTGCAAAAAGAAGTGGGGCTGGAGAGCCTGCCTGAAAAGCTAAGGGAAGTGGCCGAAATCAGGCTGCAGCATCCCGACCTCAACTTGACGGAAGTAGGGGAAATGCTTAGAGGCAAAGTGAGCAAATCGGGCGTAAATCACCGACTTCGCAAAATCGACGAATTAGCCGAAAAAATACGGGGCGGGACAACTTTTGCCTAGTGCATCGGCTCGTATAATGTTATAATAATATGTAATTGGCTTATACTTTTTCCCACGAGATAAAGCTTTAGCAAAATATAGGGGGTATGATTTCTATGACAAGGCTACCGGTTGTCGTTCGTCTGAAAACTGGCCTTCATGCAAGACCAGCGGCGTTATTCGTTCAAGAAGCGAACAAGTTCTCCTCCGAGGTATTTGTAGAGAAGGATGACAAAAAAGTTAACGCTAAATCGATAATGGGTATCATGAGTCTGGCAATCAGCTCGGGTACCGAAATTTCCATAAGTGCAGACGGTTCGGATTCGGAGCAGGCTGTAAACGCTTTAGTCGCACTGGTCAGCAAGGAAGAGCTAGAGAACCAATAAGAGGAAGGAAGCGGTACACTGCGCATGGAGACAGCGTGGCGAACCTACTTCCTTTTTTCATGTCTCAATAGCTGGAAAACCGCCGCCCGGCTGAACGGACGGCGGTTTTTTTTAGCTATTGAGATGCGAATTTAGCGGTTTGTGGCACAACTAGATGTGCCGAATGGGCTTTTGGCGTGGTTTAGTGGTTTGTGGCACAACTAGATGTGCCGAAATGGGCTTTTGGCGTGGTTTAGTGGTTTGTGGCACAACTAGATGTGCCGAAATGGGCTTTTAGCGTGGTTTAGTGGTTTGTGGCACAACTAGATGTGCCGAAATGGGCTTTTGGCGCGGTTTAGTGGTTTGTGGCACAACTAGATGTGCCGAAATGGGCTTTTGGCGCGGTTTAGTGGTTTGTGGTACAACTAAATGTGCTGAATGAGCTTATCGCTTTTTTCTTATATAAAATCATTATTTAAACTTTTAAATATCCATTAACAAAAACAGCCGCCCTAAACAATGGGAGGCTGTTTTTTGTGTAGTTATGAAAGGAAGGAGATATGCTTGCTAAGCTAATTGCAGGCTAAAGGGCGTCTCCCTTTAGGTAAGGTTTATTCGCATAACCGTACATAACTGCCATGAGCAAGCTCCCTCCAATCAAATTGCCTAATGTAACGGGAATCAGATTGTGGATAACATCGCCTGGCGATATGCCTGGATAGCCGAGAACAAGCGCAATGGAAAAGGTGCTCATATTGGCAATGCTGTGCTCGTATCCCGAAATAAAGAAGGTGAATACAAACAGCATCATCGTGAACATTTTGGCCCCGTCGCTTTTGAAACCCATCGGTACAAAAAAAGCAAGGCAGACAAGCCAGTTGCAAAGAATGGCCCGGAAAAAAAGCTGAAGCGCAGGAGCATGAGCTTTTTTATCGGCCACCTCAAGAAAAAAACGGTTTGCGTCGGGATCGGCAAACAATCCAGTCCCCCAAATCAAGGCGGCGAAGAGAATAGCTCCAAGAAAATTCCCTATATAGCTAAGCCCCCAAAGCTTGACGGTATCCCGCCATTTCATCTTTTTTCGCACTGCGGCATAGCTGTAATAAAACGTATTGCCAGTAAACAGATCGCCCCCTCCATAGCTGATCAAAATAATCGCTACGCCAAAGGTGAGCGCCGCCGCTGGATAAGCGAAGGGGGAATGAGCTGCGTAGAAGTAGCCGCCCGTCTTAAATGAAACGATAACACCGAATCCGATAAACATGCCGGCAAGTAAAGAGCGGGCTAATGAATGCCAGATGTTTTGCTTGAAAAGGCTGCGTTTTTTGAGAGCCAATTGTTCAACTTTCAACAGCAGTTCTGTCTCCATCCCGAAGCACCTCGCGATATATGCCTACAGCGCAAAGGGCTGCAGTATTTGTGATGCCACTATAGCATCCGCGCCTCTATTTCGAAGTGATGAAGATCACAATTCAAAAGACGAGCAAGCCCTGCGATAAGCGGAGGGGCAGAATTGTTCGACTCTCTATGCTGATGAGTAAAAGTGGATTGAAAATTTAACGATATGACAACTTAATATCCATTATTTGCGTACATCTTGTTAGAATCAGAACAGGAAAGGGTAGTAGAGATGATGCGGAGTCCACAACCAGTGCTCTCAACAGTACATTATAGAATTCCGAATTAGTGAATTCGAGATTGTTGATCAATCGACTGCAACCTAGACACAGCTTAGGAGGAGATATTTTGACTAACCCAAATAACGAAGAAATCGCACGTTTAAAAGCGTATTACGGCCTCGATGATCCACCCGCTCCAAAGCTTGCGGAGGAATATAGCGGTCACCGGCCTTTTGATACCGAACAATGGACAAAGGAAATCGCACCGATTACTATCGTGCCCCAAACGGGGATCGGTCCATTTAAACTGGGAATGAGCAAGACTGAGGTAGAGGCAACGTTTCAGCGTTATGCCCATTTAAGATGGGATGACAATCCCGCTAACCCAAGCTACTTCGAGATGCTGTTTGCGACGATAGAGTACGATGAGTCGGATCGAGTTTGTTTCATGGCGATTGAAAATTTGCATGACGATGCAATGGTTTGTTTATTTGAAGGAATCGATATTTTTCGGACAAAAGCGGACAAGCTGGCGGCGGCAATCGATAAAACGTACTCGTTTGTGCGTGATGAAGATTCAGCGATAGGATACTCTTTTACATTTAATGAAGCGGGGCTGAACTTATGGAGGCCCAATGTGTTCACCGACGATTGCTTAAATAACGAGAGCTTCTTGGAGATGAGTCAAGAGAATCAGGAGCTTGAGAAGCGGCATTATTACTTTTCGACAGCGGTCATTTTTGCGCCGGGCTATTACGACAGATAGAATCAAGCAAAAAAGCTTTCTAACCGGTTTAACCCGGCTAGAAAGCTTTTTCATGTGTAGAGTCTATTCGCGATCATTATACCTTTTCGATAACCTTGTCCACGAGTCCGTATTCCTTCGCTTCAAAAGCGCTCATGAAGTAGTCGCGGTCGGTATCCGTCTCGATACGGCTGAGTGGCTGACCGGAACGCTCCGCTAAAATCGTGTTCAACTTGTCGCGCATCTTCAGAATGCGGCGGGCGCGAATTTCGATGTCGCTTGCTTGTCCCTCTGCGCCGCCTAGCGGCTGATGGATCATCACTTCGCTGTTCGGCAGCGCGTAACGCTTGCCCTTCGCTCCGGCAGTGAGCAAGAACGCTCCCATAGAAGCGGCCATGCCGACACAGATCGTGGAAACGTCCGGCTTGATGTATTGCATCGTATCGTAAATCGCCATGCCGGCTGTAATGGAGCCGCCTGGGCTATTGATGTATAAGGAAATGTCTTTATCCGGATCTTCCGCCGCAAGGAACAGCATTTGTGCGATGATGGAGTTGGCCACTACATCGTTTACGCCTGAGCCCAAGAAAATAATGCGATCCTTCAGCAAACGGGAGTAGATGTCGTAAGAACGTTCCCCTCTATTGCTTTGTTCAATTACCATAGGCACAAAATTCATCTCTAACCAAGCCTCCTTCGTCAACGTAAAAGCATGAATCTGGAATTCGTATTCCTATAATAACGGATAGATATGTAAAAGTCAAAGATAGTCAAAGAGCATTTTTGGAAGGGTGCCCCTTGCTGTATACACGAGTTCGGGATATACAAAAAAAGCCGCCCGATGTATAGCATCGGACAGCTTGGTCGATTGTAAGTATGGCGCGCCCGCTAGGAATCGAACCTAGATCTCAGGCTCCGGAGGCCTACGTCATATCCATTGGACCACGGGCGCATTGCTCAAAAAACAGTAGCAAAAATGATTATATGATATTTATGAAGCGAAAGCAAGACAACTGTCAAAATTTAATTTATAAAAAAGGTGTCGGAAATCGTTTTCAATTGGACGGGAGCACTTGCGGCTGAGGCGATTTTTCGTTAGAATAAAGGTGGGACTTAAAATGAACATGCGGGACGAAATCAGTCCCATAATAAGCAATCAACTATCGAGAAGTTTGATCCTTGTCTCAGGACAAGAAAAATAACTTCCGGCATGTTTCATGAAGCCCGACGTTAATGACCGATGGAGTGAAGGGTAACAAATGCGACAGCTCATTGAACTGCAGCAGCAGCTTGTGCCGGATCTTCTGGATGTCATGAGGAAGCGGTACATGATCCTGCATCAGGTTATGCTTTCGGACACGATTGGCCGTCGAACGCTGGCAAGCACGCTGGATATGACGGAGAGAGTGCTCCGGGCGGAAACGGATTTTTTGAAGGAACAAGGTTTGCTGGACATTCACGCCGCAGGCATGAAAATCAGTGAGCTTGGCAAGTCCTTGCTGGAACAGCTGGAGCCGCTTTACAAGTCGATGTTTGGCTTGTCGGAGCTGGAGGAAAAGCTGAGAGGCGCTTATGGACTGTCGCAAGTGGTCATCGTGCCGGGAGATTCCGAATCGTCGATTCAGGCGAAACGGGAGCTGGGACGGGCGGCCGGCCAAGTGCTGATGGGCGTCCTCAGGCCAAACGACGTTGTAGCCGTTACAGGCGGAACGACAATTGCCCAAGTGGCAAATGGACTGAGAGCTTCGGCAACCGCCAAAGATGTCTGGTTTGTACCGGCCAGAGGAGGACTCGGGCAAAGCTTGGATTATCAAGCGAATACTCTAGCGTCCACGATGGCTAAGAGAACGGGCGGTCAATATCGTCTGCTGCATGTCCCGGATCATTTGGGAGAGGAAGCTTTTGCCTCGCTTATGCAGGAACCGAACATCCGTGAAATTGTCGAGGTGATCCGCAGCGCGCGTATTGTCGTTCACGGCATTGGCGACGCTATGGTGATGGCTCGGCGAAGAAGGCTTGAGGGTGATGCCGTATCGGCAATTGCATCGGAAGGCGCGCTGGCTGAAGCGTTCGGGTTTTATTTTGACCGGAGCGGGGCCGTCGTCCACAAAATGCAAACGGTAGGGTTACGCCTTGAGGATATTGTGAAAACTGAAGTTGTTATCGGCGTCGCAGGAGGCAAAGGAAAAGGCGAGGCGATAGCGGCGGTCATGCGCTTCGGACATAACGACGTGCTTGTCACGGACGAGGCGGCAGCTGTAGAAATGGTTGCTTTTATAGAAGAAAGCTAGGCTTTCGAAAGAAATCGCAATCCGCTAGATGGGCATCATGACGAGGAACGGCTTCTTATCTAATTATGGCTGCGAATCGTCTTGAAATATATTTTGCATTTTAATAACGCTTAGGAGGAAACACACATGGTTAAAGTTGGTATTAATGGTTTTGGACGTATCGGTCGTAACGTATTCCGCGCTGCACTAGGCAATTCCGAAGTTGAAATCGTAGCAGTAAACGATTTGACAGACGTAAACACTCTGGCTCATCTTTTGAAATACGATACAACTCACGGTGTTCTTGACGCAACAGTAGAAGCTAAAGAGGGCGCTTTGGTTGTTAACGGCAAAGAAATTAAAGTATTTGCTGAGCGCAACCCTGCAGACCTGCCTTGGGGTTCCGTAGGCGCTGAAATCGTAGTGGAGTCCACTGGTATCTTCACAGCGAAAGAAAAAGCTGAGCTTCACCTTAAAGGCGGCGCGAAAAAAGTTATCATCTCCGCTCCAGCTTCTAACGAAGACATCACTGTCGTTATCGGCGTAAACGAAGACAAATACGATCCGGCTGCACACACTATTATTTCCAACGCTTCTTGCACAACCAACTGTCTTGCTCCTTTTGCAAAAGTTTTGAACGATAAATTCGGCATCGTTAAAGGTATGATGACAACTGTTCACTCCTACACTAACGACCAATCCGTGCTGGACGTTCCGCACAAAGACCTGCGCCGCGCTCGTGCTGCTGCAGAAAACATCATTCCTTCTTCCACAGGCGCTGCAAAAGCGGTATCCCTTGTTCTGCCTGAGCTGAAAGGCAAGCTGAACGGTATGGCTATGCGCGTTCCTACACCTAACGTTTCCGTAACAGACCTTGTTGCTGAGCTTAAAGTTAACGTTACGGTTGAAGAAGTAAACGCAGCGTTCAAAGAAGCTTCCGAAGGCGCTTTGAAAGGCATCTTGAACTACAACGAATTGCCGCTTGTTTCCAGCGACTACAATGGCGACCCTGCTTCCTCCACAATCGACGCTTTGTCGACTATGGTAGTAGAAGGCAACATGGTTAAAGTCGTTTCCTGGTATGACAACGAGTGGGGCTATTCCAACCGCGTAGTTGATCTTGCTGCTTATATCGCAAGCAAAGGTCTGTAAGGTAAAAAAGCTGTGGGCCGCGGCTCGTTACAGAGAGCTTCGGCCCTAGGTTTGCGCCCTCGCAGGTCCTAAACCTATGGGCGTTCCTTTCTAACCGGAGGGGCGCCTTTTTTCATAGACATACCAACTATTGGGGAGGATTCCAACCATGAACAAGAAGAGTGTACGCGATGTAGCGGAATTGGCAGGAAAGCGTGTATTTGTACGTGTGGACTTCAACGTGCCGATCGAAGACGGCAAAATTACGGACGACAAGCGTATCCGTGAAACGCTGCCTACGATTAACTATTTGATCGAAAAAGGCGCTAAAGTCATTCTGGCGAGCCACCTTGGCCGTCCGAACGGTGAAGTAGTGGAAGAGCTGCGTCACACAGCTTCTGCGGTTCGTCTATCCGAGCTTCTCGGCAAGCCGGTAACAAAAGCGAATGAAGCGATTGGCGAAGCTGTCGAGGCGCAAGTAGCGGCTTTGAACAACGGCGACGTGTTATTGCTTGAAAACGTTCGTTTCTATCCGGGCGAAGAGAAAAACGATCCTGAGCTGGCAAAAGCTTTTGCCAAACTTGCGGACCTGTTCGTAAACGACGCATTCGGAGCGGCACACCGCGCTCACGCTTCTACAGAAGGCATCGCTCACATCCTCCCAGCCGTTTCCGGCCTGTTGATGGAGAGAGAGCTTGAAGTTCTAGGCAAAGCGCTGAACAACCCTGAGCGTCCGTTCACAGCTATCGTTGGCGGTTCCAAAGTAAAGGACAAAATCGCAGTTATCGATAAAATGCTCGAAATCGCTGACAACATCATCATCGGCGGCGGCTTGTCCTACACGTTCTTCAAAGCTCAAGGCCATGAAATCGGCAAATCGCTCGTAGACAACAGCAAGCTTGACCTCGCTCTTGAGTTTATTGAGAAAGCGAAAAAGCTGGGCAAAAACTTCCTGATTCCAGTCGACATCGTAGTGACTGACGATTTCAGCGCAAACGCGAACACGCAAATCGTTGACGTTGACAGCATCCCGGCTGACTGGGAAGGCATCGACATCGGACCCAAAACTCGCGAGCTGTATGCTGACGTAATCAAAAACTCCAAGCTTGTTGTATGGAACGGACCGATGGGCGTATTCGAAATCGAGCCATTCTCCCACGGCACTCGCGCTGTAGCGCAAGCTACTGCTGAGACAGCAGGCTACACAGTAATCGGCGGCGGAGATTCCGCAGCAGCAGCTGAGAAGTTTGGTCTTGCCGACCAAATGAACTTTATTTCCACAGGCGGCGGCGCTTCCCTTGAGTTCATGGAAGGCAAAGAGCTTCCAGGCGTAGTTGCACTTAACGATAAATAATTGTAACCATCAAGTCATTTTATGATCAAAACTATAGACAAAATCAGGAGGTCTTGAAATGAGCAGAACACCGATCATTGCAGGCAACTGGAAAATGTTCAAAACGGTTTCCGAAGCAACGGCATTTTTTGCAGAAGTGAAAGGCAAAGCGGAAGTAGCGGGCGTGGAAAGCGTCATTTGCGCTCCATTCACTGCACTGCCGGCGCTTGTTGAAGCGGCAAAAGGAACGTCGATCGCAATCGGCGCGCAAAACGTCCACTTTGAGGACAACGGAGCTTTTACAGGTGAAATCAGCGGCCTTATGCTGAAAGACCTTGGCGTTAAATATGTTATTATCGGTCACTCCGAGCGCCGCGCTTACTTCGGCGAGACGGACGAAATCGTCAACAAAAAGACGGTTGCGGCATTCAAACACGGCTTGACTCCAATCGTTTGCGTAGGCGAAAAGCTCGAAGAGCGCGAATCCGGCGCAACGAAAGAAGTATGCAAAGTGCAAACGGAAGGCGCGTTCCAAGGTCTGTCTGCAGAACAAGCGGCTGAAGTGGTTGTTGCCTACGAGCCGATCTGGGCGATTGGTACGGGCAAATCTTCGACTTCCGAAGACGCTCAAGACGTCATTGGCTACATCCGCAGCGTAATCGCGGGTCTGTACGACGAGGCGGTAGCGGCTAAAGTTCGCATCCAATACGGCGGCAGCGTGAAGCCGAACAACGTATCGGAATACCTAGGCCAAGCGGACATCGACGGCGCGCTTGTTGGCGGAGCGAGCCTTGAGCCTGCTTCCTACATCGCACTGATCGAGGGGGCCAAGTAAGATGGCTGCCCGCAAACCTGTAGCATTAATTATTTTGGACGGCTTCGGCCTTCGCGATGATGTGACAGGCAACGCCGTTGCTCAAGCGAACAAGCCAAATTACGACCGTTATTGGTCGCAATATCCGCATACGACTTTGACGGCATGCGGAGAAGCGGTTGGCTTGCCGGAGGGGCAAATGGGCAACTCCGAAGTCGGTCATCTCAACATTGGCGCGGGACGTATCGTATACCAGGATTTGACCCGCATCAGCAAATCGATTCGCGACGGCGAATTTTTTGATAACGAAACGCTGCTTGGGGCGATTAATCATGTGAAGTCGCGTGGCAAAAAGCTGCATTTGTACGGTTTGTTGTCCGACGGTGGCGTACACAGCCACATCGCTCACTTGTTCGCTCTGCTGGAGCTGGCTAAAAAAGAAGGGCTGACGGATGTTTACATCCATGCCTTCCTCGACGGCCGCGACGTATCGCCGGACAGCGCCAAAGGATATGTGGAGCAGCTGCAAGCGAAGATCGAAGAAATCGGCGTAGGCCGCATCGCTACGGTGCAAGGCCGCTACTACGCGATGGACCGCGACAAGCGCTGGGAGCGTACAGAGAAGTCTTACCGCGCTATGGTTTACGGCGAGGGCCCTCAGTACACCGATCCTATTAAGGCGGTTGTTGAATCGTATGAAAAATCGGTTTATGATGAATTCGTTATGCCGACGGTTATCGTCGGTGGCGACAATAAGCCGTTAGGTCTTGTGGAGTCCGAAGACGCGGTTGTGTTTTTCAACTTCCGTCCAGACCGTGCAATCCAGTTGTCGCAAGTATTTACGAATGACGATTTCCGCGGCTTCGACCGTGGCGAAAACCATCCGGTAGGCTTGCATTTCGTCTGCCTGACGTTGTTCAGCGAGACGGTTGGCGGCTATGTGGCGTACTCGCCAAAAAATCTCGACAACACGCTCGGAGAGGTGCTTGCGCAAAACGGCAAGACACAGCTGCGAACGGCGGAGACGGAAAAGTATCCGCATGTTACGTTTTTCTTCAGCGGCGGCCGCGACAAGGAGCTTCCGGGCGAAACTCGCGTGCTGATCGCATCGCCTAAGGTTGCCACTTACGACTTGCAGCCGGAGATGAGCGCATACGAGCTGGCGGAGTCGACGGTTCGCGAAATCGAAGCGGATAAGCACGACGCGATCATCCTTAACTTTGCCAACCCGGATATGGTCGGACATTCCGGCATGCTGGAGCCGACGATCAAAGCGGTCGAGGCGACAGACGAGTGCCTTGGCAAAGTGGTAGAAGCGGTGCTGGCCAAAGGCGGAGTTTGCCTCATTACGGCGGACCACGGCAATGCCGATATGGTATTCGACGAAAACGGCCGTCCGCATACGGCTCATACGACGAATCCGGTTCCTTTTATCGTAACGAAAGAAGGGGCATCGCTGCGTGAAGGCGGCATTTTGGCCGATATTGCACCAACTATGCTTGACCTGCTTGCGCTGGCGAAGCCGGCTGAGATGACAGGCTCGACATTGGTTAGCCAAAAATAGTAGACTAAAAGAACGGCAAATTATATTTTAACGAAAAAAAGGAGTGTTCACCCATGTCAATCATCGTTGACGTATACGCACGCGAAGTGCTTGATTCCCGCGGCAATCCAACAGTAGAAGTAGAAGTAGCTCTTGAGTCCGGCGGCAAAGGCCGCGCCATCGTTCCATCCGGCGCGTCCACTGGCGCTTACGAAGCAGTTGAGCTTCGCGACGGCGACAAATCCCGTTACCTCGGCAAAGGCGTTATTAAGGCAGTCGAGAACGTAAACACTATTATCGCACCTGAAATTATCGGTCTGGACGCTTTGGATCAAGTGGCAATCGACCGTAAAATGATCGCTTTGGATGGAACTCCAAACAAAGCTACGCTTGGCGCTAACGCTATTCTGGCTGTTTCCATGGCTGTAGCTCGCGCAGCTGCTGACGCTTTGGACGTGCCTTTGTACACTTACCTTGGCGGATTCAACGCAAAAACTCTTCCAGTGCCAATGATGAACATTATCAACGGCGGCGAGCATGCCGACAACAACATCGACGTGCAAGAGTTTATGGTTCTTCCTGTTGGCGCGGCTGACTTCAAAGAAGCTCTTCGCATCGGCGCGGAAATTTTCCACAACCTGAAAGCTGTATTGCATGACAAAGGCTTGAACACAGCTGTTGGCGACGAAGGCGGCTTCGCTCCTAACCTTGGTTCCAACGAAGAAGCAATCACAACAATCATCTCCGCTATCGAGCGCGCAGGCTACAAGCCAGGCGTGGACGTATTCCTCGGTATGGACGTTGCTTCCACTGAGTTCTTCAAAGACGGCAAATACGTGCTTGCTGGCGAAGGCAAATCCTTCACTCCTGCTGATTTCGTAGACCTGCTTGCTTCGTGGGTTGAGAAGTACCCAATCGTATCGATCGAAGACGGCTGCTCCGAAGACGATTGGGAAGGTTGGAAGCTGCTTACTGACAAGCTGGGCGGCAAAGTTCAATTGGTTGGCGACGACCTGTTCGTTACAAACACTGAGCGTCTGTCCGACGGTATCGAAAGAGGCGTGGGCAACTCCATCCTTGTTAAAGTTAACCAAATCGGTACGCTTACAGAAACGTTTGACGCGATCGAAATGGCGAAACGCGCTGGCTACACAGCCGTTATCTCCCACCGTTCCGGCGAAAGCGAAGACAGCACAATCGCTGACATCGCAGTTGCAACAAACGCTGGTCAAATCAAAACAGGCGCTCCTTCCCGTACGGACCGCGTAGCGAAGTACAACCAATTGCTTCGCATCGAAGACCAATTGGGCTCCACAGCTCAATACGGCGGCAAAGCAGCGTTCTACAACTTGAAAAACTTCAAATAAGACATAGCGGCTTAGCCGCTTAGTCATAAGAAAGAGCATGTCCTGATGGACATGCTCTTTTTGTTTTGGGTTCTCTATTCGTGGATTGTTTAGGGAAATGGCTAATATCCGTTGTCTGTTTGGTTTGGGCTAGTCGATTTTCTTTAGTCAATCGCTTGATGGATAAATGGTTTCTTTAGACGGCAGCCTGACTCTTCGTATCTTGCTTTGCCGCAGCGCCTTTCGACGGCTTGAGGATCGACAAGAAAAGAACCACTAAGCTTCCGGCTCCAATGGACGTCAGTACAGCAACCGGGCCGCTCCAGCTAAAGCCCTCTCCGAAGAAGAACAGATCTCTCGCTCCATCGACCATAAACCGCATTGGCAGCCACGAATGAATCCAATCTCGATAAAAGCCGTTCATAAACGGTTCCGGCAATGCAAGCAGCGGGGCTCCGAAAAAAAGGAGCAGTACAAACATGACGATTCCACGAATTCCGGTCCAGCTGAGGACAGCAGAAATCATAACGAAGAAAGTGAGCACAGAGAGCGACAAAAACAATCCCAAATCGGAGATGCTCGGAACATTCAGTCCCAGCATTCCATCGGCTAGCCATGCCATGCCGAAGCCCGCAAGCAAAGCCAGTGGGATGCCGTATAACAGCTGAGACAATCTCGCAAGTCCTATTTCCTTGCGTCCTACTTTGCCTTCGCTTAGCGTCTTGCCTATTGCTAATGTCGCTAAGGCTGCTCCGGCGATGCTCGCCATCCAAATTGGCTGGAACAAAGTGATGGGAGCGTTGCCCCTCGCCGCATTAGGGCCGATTTCGTTGATATTCGTTACTTTGCCGACAATCGGATTAGCGACAATTGCCGCTTGCTGAGGCGTCAACATGGCTCCTTTTTTCGTCAACTCCTCAATAAGCTGGGTGCTTGCAGAGTGATTCATAGAGATCAACATACCGTTTAGCATTCCGGTTGCCATCGATGAAGCTGTCCCGTTCAGCCCTTGGTTAATCCAAACCTCAACTTCTGCGGATTGCGGGTTTGGGGAACGGAGTGAAGCTTGCTTGATGCTGAAATCTTTAGGAATAATAATCGCGGCATAATAATTCCATTCGTTCATGCCTTCTCGGGCTTCCTCCATACTGGCGAGCGGGATCCACTTTACGGGAGACGCCCCTTTTTCGGCGGAGGCTGCGTCTTGTGCATTACTTTGTCCACTGCTTTGCGTATTGGTCTGTGCGCTTGCATGAGCGTTGACACCGGCGCCGGCGGAGCTGCGGATTTGTCCTGCGATTTTGTCGCCAAGCTTCAAAACTTGGCCGTCCGGCAAGACTGCACCTTCGTCCAGATTGACGATGGCGATAGGGAGGTCGGTCGGCTTCATTTTTGCGGCGGGATAAGCGGTTAAAGAAAAAATAAACATCACAATCAAGGCGATAATAGGCGATGCAATAAACAATTTGTTTTTAAAAAGCTTCATTGGTTCCACTCCTTTTTTTATTGAATCTTGTATTTAGGCCAGTGTGACTTAATGTACATCGTGTTGATTAATGGTCACAATGTAGATTATAATGACTTACATAAAGAGTGCAATAAGCAGTATCGGGCAAGATGACGTTTAATCAACACGTTGGATTAATCTGTTGAGAAGGGATGTTTCATGATGGAAAGTCACACGGAAAATCAATCTCCCGATCGGCGCGTGCTGCGAACGAAACGTTTAATACGAGATGCACTAACGGAGCTCATGGAGGAAAAGGGCTTTGACGGCATAACGGTAAAAGATTTGACTGAAAGGGCCGACATTAATCGGGGAACCTTTTATATCCACTACAAAGACAAATATGATTTATTGGAGCAAAGTGAAGCAGAAGTTATTCAAGAGTTTGCGAAAATCGCTGCTTCGAGCTTTTCTATCGTGGCAAATGTGCATAAGCATCCCCAGGATAAGTGGAATTTTTTGCCCTTTGTAGAGAAGCTGTTTGAGACGGTGCAGCAAAACGGGGCTTTTATGCGCGTCATTTTGGGACCGAGGGGTAATCCTTCTTTTCAAAAAAAGCTGAAGGACGTTATTAAAGAAAAGGGAGCTTCCATCTTGAGCATAATTGGTGCGGAAATTCCGGTGCCGGCCCCAATTTTGACCGCTTACGTCAGCTCCGCGCATCTTGGCGTCATTCAAAACTGGCTCGAAACCGGAATGAGAATCCCACCCAAGGAAATGGCGCATTATTTGGCTCAACTTACGCTGCTTGGCCCTGGCTATATTGCTGGAGTAACTCGTGAGGATCGTTTCGATCTTAAAGCTTTGCTGGAACGGGGCAATAACGGATAGTGCAAAGCTGAGACAACAGGCAGTGAAACAAGCTAAGCAAAGGGGCGGCACATATTATGTTGATAGAGGTTATCGCGATTAGGGCGGAGGATGTGGAAGCAGCTGCTGAGGGCGGTGCGGACCGGATAGAGCTGGTAACAGGGATAGCCGAAGGAGGGCTGACGCCTAGCGTAGGACTGGTGGAGAGGGCCGTGCGCGCATCTTCGCTCCCAGTTAATGCGATGGTACGGCCGCATAGTCAATCTTTTTGCTACAGCAAAGCCGACTATGCCATCATGATCCGGGATGTGGAGGCAATCCGCGATGCGGGAGCGGCAGGGATCGTGGTCGGCATGCTGACGGAAAAAGGCGAAGTGGACTTTCGCGGTTTGGAGGAGGTGCTGCGAGCGGCCGAAGGGCTGGATGTGACCTTTCACCGTGCATTTGATGAGGTGGAGGACCAGCTTGCAGCGCTCCAGCAGCTTGCAAAATATCCGCAAATCAGCAGGGTGCTCACTTCGGGCGGTGTTAAACCGGCGCCGCAATCGGCTGAGCGATTGCGCGAGTTGAGGGAGGCGACTGACTCCTTAGGGGGAATTCGCATCCTCGCAGGGTATGGTCTGAATGCGGACAACATCGCGCAGGTAGTCCGTCAAACGGGTGTAAGCGAAGTGCATTTTGGCTCCGGAGTGAGAAGGAACGGCAGTTTTATGGAGCCTCTTCTACCGGAAAGCGTGCAGACAATCCGGCACATTTTACGGGAGTCGAAGTAAAGAAGCAGCCTTAACCTATTTGGCACTGATCTATGAAGTATCCATCGCCCTCATCAGGCGCATAATGAAAAAAGCGGTTTTGGCGTCAATTGGGTCAAGCGATGGAGATCAAATAGGTAGAGGCGGTGGCGACGATGGGCAAGCCGGTGGCCGGATTGCAAATGTATTCGGTGCGGGATGAGGCGGAACGCGATTTGCTCGGCACGCTGGAGAAGGTGGCGGAGATGGGCTATAAAGCGGTGGAGACAATCGGTTATTTTAACGCGCCGCCTTCGTTGCTGAAAAGGAAGCTGGACGAGCTGGGACTAGTCGCTCCCTCCGCATTTGTATCGTTAAACTTTAAGACGTTAGGGAAGCTGGGCAAGGACTTCGCCAAAGATATCGAAGCGGCCGGTTTGCTTGGCGTCTCATACATCGTTGTGCCGTGGGTGCCGATGCAAGAGCAGCCCTCTATGGAGGATGTGAAGTTTCTTTCGGACGTTCTAATCAGATGCGGTGAGCAAACGAGGGAAGCCGGGATGAAGCTTGTTCTTCATAACCACGACTACGAATTTAAGCTGGTAGATGGAAAGCCTGCCATTGACCGGATACTGGAGCTGGTGCCTCCCGCGCTTATGGATATGGAACTGGATTTGGGATGGATTTTTATGGCGGGATACGATCCGGCGGAATATTTGCTCAAGCACAAAAGCAGGGTGCCTCTCGTTCATTTGCGCGATTTTAAACAAGGCAGGAAGGACACTGAGATTGGAACCGGAGTGGTCGATTACGATCGCTTGCTTAAAGCGGTGGATGAAGCCGAGGTGGAGTATATGTATGTGGAACAGGAGCATTTTGCAGACAACTCGCTTAATAGCGCGATGGCGAATATGATCTATTTGAAAAAAATGGGGTATTGTTGAAGGGGCGCTGTTAGGCCAGTCCTATTGTAAAAGCTATACAGCTATGTTACAATCAGCTTATGTGTTTTTACGAGCGGATACGCTGGAGGTGGATGGAATGGAAATCACATTGAAGATCCTACTTGTATTGTTCTCTATTGGACTTATTGCAGTCGTACTGTTGCAAAAGGGTAAGAGCGCTGGTTTGTCCGGGGCGATTACTGGCGGTGCTGAGCATTTGTTCGGTAAACAGAAAGCGCGCGGTTTGGACCTGTTCTTGCAGCGTCTGACAGTTGCGTTTGCGGTTGGATTTTTTGTTTTGTCACTGGTTGTTTCTTACTTCGTGCAAAAATAATACGTATACAACGAAGAGCGGAGATTATTCTCCGCTCTTTTTGGCGTTTTTTGCTAAATAGCGGTTACCTGCCTCGTCATTGTCCGTATTATGAACCGTTCGGATTTGAATCAGAATCGACTGACTGTGGAGGATGAGACCATGCTGGGGGAAACCGGAAATGCAGGCCAATTAAACGAGACCGAGGACCATTTAACAGTTCTGAATGTAGATATAGAGAAAGCGGGATATGAAGAGGGGAAACCGACGATCCGGGATATCCGCTTTGAGGTGGCTCCGGGGGAGCTCGTCGGATTGATTGGCCCGAATGGAGCGGGAAAAAGCACCACCGTTAAGACGATTCTTGGGTTAGTACCTAATGTGTCAGGGAAAGTGGAGTTTGGCGGCAAAAATAAACGATATGCCTACGTGCCGGAGCAGCCGGTTTATTACGAATATATGACGTTATGGGAGCATTTGAGGCTTGCCGCTTCGGTATTTGAGATAGCGGAGCCGGAGTTTGAGGCTAAGGCCGTGCCGCTGCTGGAACGGTTCAGACTTACAGAGCAGAAGCATTTGTATCCGATTCATTTTTCCAAAGGGATGCAGCAAAAAATGATGCTTATTATCGCCTTCATGCTGGAGCCGGATGTTTACATCGTAGACGAGCCTTTTGTCGGGCTTGATCCTAGAGCTACGAGCGATTTTCTCGATCTGTTAATGTCGGAGCTTAAGCGGGGAGCGGGCGTGCTGATGTCGACGCATGTGCTGGATACCGCCGAAAAAATCGGACACCGCTTTGTGTTGATTCATCAAGGGGCGGCTGTTGCTGAAGGTACGCTAGACCAGATTAGAGCGATTGCAGGATGCACGGAAGACGCGGCGTTGTCGGAATGCTTCCTTGCTTTGACGTAAGGGGCAGCGCGATGATAAGTCCGGGGAGCGTATTTTACAAACGTTTAAAGCATTACGGCAGCGTACAACTGAAAGTGTGGGGCAGCGTGCTCGATTGGACGGTATGGATTTATATTGCGATACCGGGCCTTTTGATCGGAGGAGGCTTGTATCGGGATTTGTGGCGGGAGATGCCGGGGTGGGCTTCCGTTGTTTCATGGCCGTTAGCACTGCTTGCCGTAATGGTTGGAATGATGGGCTTTTTTCGAATTCGAACCTTTGTGGAGGAAGCCGATCGACTGTTTTTGCTGCAGCGGCCGGCGTGGCTTCGTTTATTCAAACGATTTGGCATGATCTTTTCTTTTTTGAAGCAGGCGGTTCTTTTGCTTTTGCCAAACTTGCTGCTGCTTCCCTTTTTGTTGAAAGATAGCGGGATGACGTTGGTTCAAGTGCTCGCTTTATATGTTTATTCTTTAGTCATCGGCTACTCCTTGTCCATAGCGGTGCATCTTGTGGTTGACAGGGTTCGCGGTTGGAGAAAAGGAGGGTTGCATTTCTTTTTATGGCTTGTTGCTGCGCTCGGCTATTTCCTTCAGGCTCTAATGCTGAAGCCCGGAACAGCCGATTTTATTGTTATGTGGGCGGTTAGTGGCCTAATCTTTATTATTTTGCTGGTGCTGGCACTTCGTACCGGAGTTCGTTATGAGGAGGAAGTAAAGAGGGAGAGGGAAGCCAGACTGGGCAGCACTGCATTGTTGATGAGTCAGGTTGTTCCTGCCAAACCGGTCGTTCGGTTGAAGCGTCCAATATGGTTCCGAGGATCGGGCAGGCTGTTTAGGAAGAAAGCCGATTCAGGGACGATTTTGGCAGAAATGCGGATAAAATCGTTTTTGCGGACGCCAGCGTCCTGGCAAATATGGCCGGGGTACTTGTCTTTAACCACCTATGCTTCTACGCTCGTGCCGCCGTCTGCAAGCTTTGTTCTTATCGCCGGATTTTTGATTATGGGAGTATCTTGGCTGCGCATGCAGTGGGAACAGTGGTATAAGGAAGAGTTTATCGGCCAATTTCGCTGGGAGTATGCCTCGTCTGTAAAAGCCGTTCGTCTGTCGCGCTTTTGGCTGCTGCTTCCGCATATTACGGTTTGGTCGCTTGTCGCGGGCTACAGGCTGGCCGGAGTCTGGTTTATGCTTCCAATCTCGCTGGCTGTTTGTGCGATTTGGTGGTTATTCCATCGCACTCGCGGGTAAGCAGATTTAGGGGCGAGTGGGCGCCCGTTTGATTTTGCAGAAATACGGATGTGATGTTTTCAATTCGTGTATACTACATGGTATATGGTAATCTATCAACCGCCGTTTTTTTGGTCATAGTGGGCGGTATTTGAGGAGAAAGCGGATTAATGATAAATCACGAGCAGGAACTGCTTGATTTTATGAGAGAGACGGCTTATAAGCCAATGACGTACCAAGAGCTGGAGGGACACTTCGGCATCGAGGGAGCGGCAGAGTTCAAGGATTTTTTGAAGCTGCTCAATAAGCTGGAGGACGAAGGGAAAATCATCCGTACGCGCAATGAACGCTATGGCGTTCCAGAACGGATGAATTTGCTGCGCGGCAAGTTGCAGGCTCATGCTAAGGGCTTTGCTTTTTTGCTGCCCGATGAAAAAGAGCATCCCGATGTTTATATCCACGCCAACGATTTGAAGAGCGCAATGAATGGGGATATCGTGCTCGTTCGCATTACGTCCAAAAGCGAAGGCGGCGGACGGATGGAAGGCGAGGTTGTCCGCATCGTGCAGCGTGCGGTGACGCAGATCGTCGGCACCTTTGAAAACCATGAGGCGTACGGATTTGTCATTCCGGATGACAAACGGATTAACCGGGATATTTTTATCCCGAAGGGCGGTTTCAGAGGAGCGGTTACCGGGCAGAAGGTAGTCATTCGCATTGTGACTTATCCTGAGGGGCGGAGCGCGGCGGAAGGCGAGATTTTGGAAATATTGGGCCACAAAAATGATCCCGGCGTCGATATTTTGTCTATTATCCGCAAGCACCAGCTGCCGGAAGGATTTCCGGATGAAGTGATGGCTGAGGCGGAGGAAGCGCCTGACGTTATTACAGAGGCAGAGATTAAAGAGCAGGGACGGCGCGATTTGCGCGATGAAGTCATCGTGACGATTGACGGCGAAGATGCCAAAGATTTGGACGATGCTGTACATGTGAAGGTGCTGGACAACGGCAACTTCCTGCTTGGCGTTCATATTGCGGATGTCGGCTATTATGTGCGGGAGAGGTCCGCGCTGGATCAAGAGGCGTTCCGCAGAGGATGCAGCGTTTATTTGACGGACCGGGTCATTCCCATGCTGCCGCACCGGCTGTCGAACGGGATTTGTTCCTTGAATCCGCAGGTGGACCGGTTGACGCTTTCTTGTGAGATGGAGTTTGATGCGAAGACGCTCAAGCGGGTCAAACATGATGTTTTTACGAGTGTAATTCGCACGAAAGAGCGGATGACGTATACGAATGTGCGTCGTATTTTGAAGGCAACGGAAGAGGAGCCCGAAACGGAGCTGAAGGAGCGTTATGCCGAGCTGCTTCCAATGTTCGAATTGATGGAAAAGCTGGCGATGAGGCTGCGTTCCAAGCGGATGAAGCGCGGTGCGATCGACTTTGATTTTCAGGAATCGAAAATTATTGTGGACGAAAACGGCAAAGCCGTCGATATCGTCAAGCGTGAGCGTTCCGTGGCGGAGCAAATCATTGAAGAGTTTATGCTTGTGGCGAACGAGACGGTTGCCGAGCATTTTCACTGGCTGCGCGTGCCGTTTTTGTATCGGATTCACGAAGACCCGGACCAAGAGAAGCTGCTGAACTTTATGCAGTTTGCGGCTAACTTTGGGTATGTGGTGAAGGGCGGCAAAGGCAACTCAGTTCATCCTCGGGCTTTGCAGACGCTGCTGGATGAGATTCAAGGAACGAAGGAAGGTACGGTCATCTCGACGATGATGCTTCGTTCGATGAAGCAGGCGAAGTACGATGCGGAAAGCCTCGGCCACTTCGGCCTTGCAGCGGAGTTTTATTCCCACTTCACTTCTCCTATCAGACGTTACCCCGATCTTGTGATTCATCGTGTAATTCGCGAGGTTATCGAGGGTGGGGGCGCTTTGACGGAGGCCCGGCATGAGGCGCTGACGGCTCGTATGCCGGATGTCGCTCAACATTCCTCGGAGCGGGAACGTGTGGCGGTCGATGCTGAGCGCGATACGGAAAAGCTGAAAAAATGCGAATTTATGCTGGATAAAGTCGGTGAAGAATTTGACGGCATTATTAGCAGCGTAACGAGCTTCGGGATGTTCATCGAGCTGGAAAATACGGTGGAAGGGCTTATCCGCCTCAGCGATTTGACGGATGACTATTACCATTTCCACGAGCTGCATATGGTGCTAATCGGTGAGCGTACTTCGAAGGTTTACCGCATTGGCGACGAGGTCAAAATTCGTGTCGCACGCGTCGACATGGATGAGTACAATATGGACTTTGAGATGGTCGATATGAAGCCTCGCGGCAGCTATAAGGGCGTCGCGGATGCGGGCTTCGGCGTAGGCCGCAAGCGGGGAGGATACGGCAACCGTGGCGGACGCCCCGGCTCCGGCGGCGGATTTGGCGGGCGCAGCGGAGACAGCGGCGGCGCTTCAGGGCGCGGTGGAGCTGGCAGAAATGGCTCGGCCGGACGTAGCGGAGCCGGCAGAGATGGTGCAGTTGGACGCAGCGGAGCCGGTAAAGAGGGAGCGGAAGGACGTGGCGGTCCCGGCGGGAAAGGCGGCCGTGGAAACGGTACGGGCGATGCAGGCAGAGGAAGAGGCCGGGCTGGAGATCAGCGTGGCGGCTCTGGTCGTGGCGGCCAAGGCGGAGCCGGAGGTCGTTCGCAAGCGGGTGAGCAAGCTGGTGGACGTCAGCACGGGGGCGCTTCTTCACGCGGTGGTAACGATAGACCCGGCAGGTTCAAGCGTGGACAGTCTGAGGGAGCAAGCGGAGGCGGAAACGGCAATCCGTGGGGCGGAAGCGATGTTATCGACGATAGCTCATGGATTGATAAGCGTGCAGCTGAGCTTGAGGCTGATGGAAAGGCTGTGCGCAAGGACATGTGGGGACTGCCGATCCGCAGCGGCGGCGGCTCATCCAGCGATGAGCGCAGGGATGGACGCGGAAGAGGCGGCTCTGAGGGTGGACGTGAGGGCCATGCCGGCGGCAACCGCCACGGCGGTGCCAAACGCAGCGGTGGCGGCTCCGGAGGTAAGGGCGGCGATGGGCGTCGTAAAAATACGACGACTAGCGGAGTATTTAACGCAAGCGGCGAGGCCGGAGGAGCTTCGAGCGGCGAAGGCGGAGCTGCCAAAAAGAAAAAGCGCAAGAAAAAAGGCGATTTGAATAACGCCACTGCAGCTTTTGTTCGCAAAAAGCGGTAGTAGGGTTGATGTTAAGAGGAGCTGTATAAGACTTGCTGTTGTTGTGAAGCTTGGCATAAAGCTTATGCTTAAGAGCTTTTATGTGGAGCGTATTTCTAGATAAGGAAATTGCAAGGCGTTACCTTCTTTCTTTTGCCGAAATGGTTGAAGGTACCGCCTTCTGGGGATAATGGGAAAATATATTTAAGCTTGTCGCTTGCTTTTTGGCGGCTGGAATAGTATACTCAAGGCAATCGATGATATGAACCTGAATTCACGTATTGAAAAGGGTGTCATTAGAGTCATGAAACCCTTTCCAATGTGTGAATTTTTTGTTTATTAACGAAACAGGCGCATATTAATAACTTTTTGGAGGTAATTCCACATGCAACAAGGTACAGTTAAATGGTTTAACGCTGAGAAAGGTTTCGGCTTCATCGAAGTTGAAGGCGGAAACGACGTATTCGTACACTTCTCCGCAATCGTTGGCGAAGGTTTCAAAACTCTTGAAGAAGGCCAACGCGTTGAGTTCAACGTTGTTCAAGGCAACCGCGGACCACAAGCTGAAAACGTAGTTAAGCTGTAGTAGCTTAACCCCGTTGAGACCGTCCCCGACCTCGTGTCGGTGGCGGTCTTTTGCTTATTTTAAGCTTGCGGCGGGGATCGTTTTGGAGGCTGCGGGTGGAGTACATTTTAAAAGGAAATGTACCTTGGGCAAATGTTGCTTTTCAAATGTAAAGTTGCTACAATGAACCAACAGACGCTGGTCTTGAAGATACAGGAAACGAGGTGAACTAGCGTGGGCGCTAAAAAAAATGACGGCAAGCAGCTCGCCCAAAATAAAAAGGCCTCCCATGACTATTTCATTGAGGAGACCTTCGAGGCAGGCATGGTGCTGCTGGGGACGGAAATCAAGTCGCTGCGTAACGGCAGGGCGAATATAAGCGATGCATTCGCGACGATTCGCAACGGCGAAATTTTTATTCATAACATGCACATCAGTCCTTTTGAGCAAGGCAATATTCATAACCCGACCGATCCGACCCGGGCTCGCAAGCTGCTCTTGCATAAGGCGCAGATTCACAAGCTGCTGGGATTGTCGAAGCAGGAAGGCTACTCGATTGTGCCGCTTAAGATTTATGTGCGCAACGGTTATGCGAAGCTGCTAATCGGACTCGGCAAAGGTAAAAAGCAATACGACAAGCGTGAAACGGCCGCCAAGCGCGATGCGCAGCGCGATATCCAGCGTGTGCTTCGGGAGAAGCAGAAGGTGGCAAGATAAGCTGATGAAGAAGCTGGTAAGATAAGCCGTTGATTCCATGGGTGGAATGAGCAGTGTTGCCAGCAACAAACTGAGGCAATCGCTTGATGAACGTGGTATACTTGTTTTACGGCAACGGTGGGTTGCCAAAGATTGAATAAGCATGAAGGTTGCGTTTTTAGGTGAAACTGAAAGCAACTGATTGCTGGCGGCAATGATTGATGGTTGCTGCTTCAGATGTAACTGTCTCGTGCAGTCTGCATCGCCTCAATCCAGAGTTCCCGATTGTTGTGCTAATCGTTGGTTGTTCGGTGTTCGCAGTGATGCGAGCAGCTAGAGCATACGCAACGTTTATGCCATACGGGGGCGTTTATGGATTCGACGGGGATTGGACGAGCGCGTGCCAGCGGGTAGCAGGGAGTCGTCTGCTTCATCAACGCTAAAGCCAATTAAATGGCAAACAACAAACAAACTACGCTGTAGCAGCTTAATAACCTGCTCGCGTGCTCTCGCTCTGTATCGCCCATGTACCGGGATGAGGGCCCAACTTTAGTGGGATACGCTGTCACATCTCCGCCTGGGGTGTGCTGAAGAAGATAATCAGGCTGACCTATAGAGCACCGCGTTGCAGGGGGACTCCTTAGGTGACATCAAAACTGCAGCTACACCCGTAGAAAGCCGCGTGGCGTGATCTTCGGACAGGGGTTCAAATCCCCTCGCCTCCACCAAATTATGAAAAAAGCGACCGTGTTAGGTCGCTTTTTTTCGTGTTCTAAAGGATGAGAAGGTTGACTGACCTTCTCTTTTATTAAAAGAAAGAACAAGGGATCAGAAGTTTAAATTACTAAAACAAGAATAGACATTACGGGATGTATTAAATGGTTTCTCAAGCATCAAACCAACAAAGTGGTTTCATTCAATACTTTAAAGGCCCAACCGTGTTTACCGATGTGTACTATTGATGACCATGAACTATATTAGAGGTGTATATCTATAAAATATTGACGTTATAACAAGATCAAATCCCAAGGGAATTTCTGTTTATAGTATAATAGGACTAATACGAATTCATAGTCATGGAGGAAACATAAATGCCACTGCCCATGGAGTTATCCTCAATATTTAGAAATAAGCAGAAGTCTTATAAAATGGTTCTTATCCTTTCCATAATAGATGAGTATCGAGTTACCCTTAATAAAGCTATTTTACTAGATAATGTCGTTAGACGATTCCTAGCTTATTATCAGAGCAGTATTATAGATGGTAAAAGAGTAGATAGCCCACCAAGTGGAATAGCTTCGAATTGGTCAGAGTTTACATTGAGTCAAACCAAATCGTTACTTTACACACCAATTAAAGCGTTGTCATCTATACTAGAGGAGAATAGCGAAGGACAGACACTTTCATTTAAATCGACTATCTGGGATTATATGAACGAGAGTATGATGGAGGAATTGCATAGATATGCCTTAACAGAATTGGACAACTATAATAACAATTTGGCTGCACCCATATCGCTCAAACAATCTATTACACAGATTATGAATAGTTACGTAAATGCTAAAACTCAAGTGTTTACTAATCATTCACTGGGTGCTTTGCTCAGGCAGACTCTACCAACAAATATTAAGAGGCTATCCTTCATTGATGAAAAGTATAAAGTACAGGGTTCAATCGGACAAGGGAACTGGGCGAATATCCCATGGCTTGCGATTCTAGATAAGCGAATAACTGAAACTACGCAATACGGAGAATACGTAGTGTACTTATTTGCTGAGGATATGAACTCGGTTTATTTGACATTGGCTCAGGGCGTTACATTACCGCTTAGAGATCGGGGCAGGAAGGAGGGGTACCAATACCTCGAGCAGAAAGTAAGAGAAATGAGAGAGTTACTACCGCTTGAATACATGCAAAAGGATGATAATATTCATTTAACATCCAGCGGTCTGGGACGTGATTACCAAGTATCGACTGTCGCGTACATTCGTTACGAGAGGGACAATATTCCTGAGGAGAATCAACTTATTTCTGATCTAGAAAATATGGTGTCGAACTATAAGCTTTACGCAGAGACAGTAACGAGCCCAAATAAGGAGAATGAACCTTTGGATACTCTAACGATACCTGAACGGATAGAGGGAATTAAGACATACATTAATCAGAAGGGCTTTCACTATCCAGGATCGTTAATTGAGAACCTCTATTTATCATTAAAGACTAAACCCTTTGTCATTCTGGCTGGTATTTCAGGAACGGGGAAAACCAAGCTTGTTAAGTTATTTGCAGAGGCTCTTGGTGCCACAATCGAAAATAAGCAGTTTTCACTTATACCAGTAAGACCAGATTGGAGCGATCCATCGGATCTACTCGGATATAAAGATTTATCAGGAGTTTTTCGCCCTGGACAGTTGGCGAACGTTCTGATAGAGGCTTCAAAAGCAGAAAATTATCACAAACCCTATTTTATTTGTTTAGATGAAATGAATTTAGCCAGAGTAGAGCATTATTTCAGTGATGTACTCAGTATCATTGAGACCCAAGAATGGAAAAATAATCGCATAGTGACGGCACCTTTAATCTTTTCAGAATCCCTAAGCTCAGAGGATCAAAAGTTGTATGGAAACTTGGCCCTATCGGATAATGTCTATTTGGTTGGCACTGTGAACATGGATGAGACTACACATCCTTTCAGTAAAAAAGTGCTCGACCGTGCGAACGCGATTGAATTTAACTACATCTGCTTAAGTCAGTTTCCAGATACTGAGTTTGATTCTTCAAATGATGTAGGGGCTATTCCAGCAGATAACTTCTTCTTGCGGAGCGAGTATTTGCAGTTAGTCGATGTATATCAAGACCACCGTGATTTGATACATAGAACAACTGAAAAGCTTGTAAAGATTAATAGTGTTCTAGAAGAAATCCATTCTCAAGTCGGCTTTCGAATTCGGGATGCGGTCTGCTTTTACATTATTTATAATAAAAGGTTTCAGTTACTGAGCGAGGATGCGGCATTTGATCAACAACTGCTTCAAAAGATATTACCGCGTGTTCAAGGAAGTAGTTTTTCTGTAAAACGTGTATTACTACAGCTTATGCAGGTTGCACTAGGAAGTACATTGCCGATTTCAGAGCTAATGGAGGATGCCTCGGTTGTATATATGAGATGGAGTTCAAACCAAACGGTAGAAGAAGCGCAGCATCCGCAAACCGCTCGGAAAATTGCGTTTATGTTACGGAGGTTGGAGGAAGATGGCTTCACCTCATATTGGCTCTCTTAGTCAAAGTGTTGAGCTCCTTCGCGTAGAGACGAACTTATTTAATTTATATATTCAAGGCAAACCGTTTCATCCAACGGTGGAGTCTTTGCAGTTGCATCGAACAAATGAAGAGGCATGGGTGGATGCTGGATTACAGGTATCCACTCTGTCTTCATACCTAACGATTGAAAGTATTTCTGTGTTTAATCCTGAGGTCAGAGAATTATATCTCTGGAAAATCGGAAACCAGAGCTTTCCGATTTTTTTTGAAACGCAGAATTATGAATTAGTAATCGAGAAAAAAGAAGATGTAGCATTAACATTTCACCATGAAAATGTATATCTGAGACAGGCAATTAAACCATTAGGAAAAATGATTTTATCCGGCTTGTTAAAATTCCAGAATGAAGTCGGGCTTACAGAAATAGAACTTCGATTAAACGGGCAACCCATCTTTCAATTGCAACTCGAGATTTTCCCTTCAAAAATCGACTATAAGCATGACTATCAAATGATTTTACGTGATGTGAATGAACAGATCTATAATTTGTCCTTTGATTTTCTACGAAAAACCTATAGTCTCACCGGGGTTAGAGAAACAAAGCAACAAAGTTTAACCGAATTTTTCACTATCCTCCAACATGTGTTCGGCCAACTGGTCCAGGCTGTTGAGCGAATCAACTCTGCGCCTCATTCCAAGCTTGGGTGCGAGAAGCGAGTAGTGGAAGCGGCAAGGGCTAAGAAGGTAGGTAGAGACAATATAAACTTTTTGTCAAAGCGTCCACATCTCCTTGCTCCTGATGAGAAGCTCGGAAGCATTTCTCTGAAGGGGAAATTATTTTACCCGAGTCATGTGTTGGAACCAAAACGACAAGTTAATTACGACACGATGGAAAATCGTTTTGTTCGATGGGTGTTGTTGCGTATCACCACTAAACTTAAAAGTTTAAAAACTCGTTTATCCCAAAAAAAACGTGAACAGGATCCTATTTTGGAAAAACGTTTAAATTTTATGCAAACGCAAATTCAGCGATTATTAAAATTGGATTTCTTGAATGTTGGTGACATGAGTCAGATATCAGTATCGCTTGTTTTACATATGGCTCCGGGTTATCGAGAAGTTTATCGAAATTACTTGATGCTGATGAAGGGTTTAACAATTCAAAGTGATCTGTTCCGATTATCCATGAAAGATTTAGCGCAGTTGTACGAATATTGGTGTTTTCTTAAAATCCACGACCTCCTTGCGCGAAAATATGAACTGCTGAAGCAAGATATTATTAAGGTGAATCGTACAGGCATATTCGTTACATTGGATAAGTCACAGCAAGCTAAAATGGTTTACCGGAACCCTAAGAACGGGGAGATTTTCACACTTTATTATAATGCGCTTCCTAAAGGTGATCATTGTGAGACCTTGGGTCAAAGGCCAGATAATGTGCTTACACTTAAGAAGAATGATTCTGAGGCGGAATATAAGTATATATTTGATGCCAAGTATCGCTTAAATCCAGCATATGAAGGTACTTTATACCAAGAAAAGTACAAGATACCAGGGCCAGAAGAAGATGATATTAACACAATGCATAGGTACCGTGATGCTATTGTCTATACGGAAACCCAAAGTCGTGAGCTCGAACGAAGTATGTTTGGTGCATTTGTATTGTTTCCATATCATAATGAGGAGCAATTCCGGGAGCACCGGTTTTATAAGAGTATTGAATTAATTAACATAGGTGCATTTCCATTCTTGCCTAACTCTACCTCGCTGATGGAAAGTTTCTTGGATGAGATAATTTTAGATAGTCCAGAAAAAGCTTATGAACGTTCAATTCGTCCAAGAGGAACGAAGGAATATTATCGTAACAAATTGTCCGGTAAAAATGTTCTGGTAGGATCGCTTAGGGAAGTTTCGCAGCTAGAAGATGCATTGAAGTACAAATATTATCATGTACCATTGGAAAACATTGCTGATCAATCCTTATTAACACAGATCGAATACGTAGCAATGTACCAATCACGGAATCTGTTTCTTGCACGTGGAGAAGTGGGTGTAAACTGGTACGGCAAAGTAGTTAATTGGAAAGTGTTACGACGTAAGGAGATATTGGAACGACCAGCAAGAAGAGGTGCGGAAGAGAAGCTATATGTAAAGTTTACGGTACAGGAATGGCTCAAGCGGGAAAGCGCGATTATTCCAGGAGGTAGGGGTATTTATTCGCTTCTATACACGTCTAAGTATATATTTGACCGTGCTTTAGAAATTGCTGAGTTAATGTTAGATTCAGATGAGGATCTTGCAATATGGCGTGAAAAGCGTCGGAGAGGTGTTGTTAAGGTGGAGCTTAATCATGAACAGGTGGACCTGGCGAGTAAGGTGACAGGGATTCATTTGAGGGAGTAGATATTTAAATTAATTGTTCAATAGCTGTGGGAGTAGCGTGAACATCCATATTTGGTTCTCTAGAATAATGCATATTATACTAGTGTAAGAAAATCGTTCTGCATTTAATAGGATACGACTACCCTCCCCTTTACCAATACTATCAGTGAGACCACCTCGCGAGGTGGTCTTTTTTCATTTTTTTGGGTTCATTGAAGGTAAAATTTGGGTAAAGAAACTTGTTGTGACGGGGTTTATAGGACATGCTGGTGACATAACCCAAAACAGGTAATTTTTATCAATCCATTTACTCAACCTCGCGGCAAAATATATATTAACAGCAAATATTGTCTATCTTCATTATTCAAAGTTTTAGATATGTTTATAACGAAATTTGTCACATGTATAAGGAAAATTGAAGTTGTTTAGAAAAATAGGATGATTTCAAAAATATGTTGTAACGTTTATCATCATTCATGGATATATAACTTGAGGAGGTGAACAGTTGCAGGACACCGAGGAATTATACAGGACATATTCGACCCAAGTATATAAATTCGTATTCAGCTTTTGTCATAATCACTTGTTGGCAGAAGAGATCACCCAAGAAACCTTTTATAGAGCAATAAAGTCGATACATAGATACGATGGAAGCTGTAAAGTATACGTTTGGCTTTGTCAGATTGCTAAGCATGTTTGGTACCAAGAGCTGGACAAGCAGCGGAAGAGGCCCTCTGACCTATTAGAAGGGGATCCTTCCTCTACTGATTCAAATTCCACAGAATCACAGTTTATTTTGGCTCAGAACAAAATGGACTTATTCAAACGGCTTCATTTACTCGATCCGAATACTAAAGAAGTATTGTACCTGCGTTTGACCGGAGAGTTTAGCTTTCGAGAGATAGGAGAAATTCTCGGTAGAGATGAAACGTGGGCAAGAGTTACCTTTTACCGAGGAAAACAAAAATTGATGAAAGGAAGACCGTCATGAAGTGTGATATAATACGGGATCTGTTGCCTTCCTATATTGAAAGGCTAACTTCTTCAAACAGTAATGAAGAAATCGATAAACATTTGGAATCATGCGAGGCATGCCGCCAGTTTCATCGAGAAATGACTGAGGAAGCAGGTCTCTGTATGCCCTTAGTTGATAAAGATGAGGCTGAAAAACTTAATTACTTAAAAAAAGTGAAAAAAATGAACAAAAGGATAATTATTCTCTCTATATCTGCGGTGCTCTTACTTGCTGTAGCTGTTATTTGGCTCTTCGCTATTGGGACTAGAGTGTCATCTGAGGATGTAAATATCGTTTATGATAAGAGCAATGGTAATCTTGAGGTTCATTTAACTTTGAAGAACGGCAAGGAATTGCTAGTTACGGGAAAAGGTAAATTTATTTATGATCAAAATGGTAATGTCATTTGTTATGAATCAAGATACACCCCTAAAGGTGTGCTTTATAACCCTTTTGATAATGTCGGTAACGAGTATATGCTAGGGACACAGATCAGTAGCGATCCTGATTATCAACACTCTTTCATCCTAGAATTCAAAGATAAATCGATGACGTTTATTAATGGAGAATTGGTGGAATAAATCAATGCATCCAAACGAATTATATCTTTGCCTGCGACCTATCAAGGTCGCTTTTTTTGTTGGTGACATCAAGTCTGTGACTACACCCGTAGAAAGCCGTGTGGCGTGATTTTCGGACAGGGGTTTGACTCCCCTCGCCTCAACTGTGTAAAACCACAACCGCAAGAGGTTGTGGTTTTTGCTAATATATTATAGTAATTAATTTTTCCAGTATCATAAAAAGCGATAAAAAGAAGAAGGGAGTGCTTAGTTTCAATGGCCACTAATTTGATATATACGCGATTATGGGATTGTAAGAAAACTAAGTAATGTGGAGACTTTTCTCATAAAAAGGATAATGGAGGATTTTGTCGTATATATTATTTCAAAAGACTTATTGTATGTAGTAGCCTCAGCTGGAAATATTGTATTACTTGGTTCGAACGTTTTAATTTAATAGATTATAGGAGATGGGATATGAATCAGAATGTTAAAGATATTATAGAATTATTCAACAATTCTATTCAAGAATACATAGGAATTCGTAGACTCACGAATATCGACCCAAACGCAGCCTCCAAAATCCAGAAGTTCAATCAAGCAAACCAGCTGTTTACTGCTATTGAAGCGCTTTTGAAAGTTCCGTTGATTCGTGATGGGATAATCACGGATCAGCATTTACAATTCCACCAATTGATCGAGTTGTCGTTGCGACATTTAACACCAAGTCCACTGGAAGCCGGAATCGATTTACAATTTATATTGAAATATAGAGATACACGGAACAAGATGGTTCATAATTACAACTTTCCCGATGTTGACCCCATTCCTCGTCTAATTCTAAACACAAGGCGCTTTATTCGCACATATATCGACGCGCAGACCCAACTAGTTGAGTTCCCGAATATCGATGAATCTTTTGACCTGCATAAATTTCTAGCGGAATGCAATGAAGGATTTCAGTTTGTCGACCACACATTTGTCTTAATAACAGGTCCGATGCACGATTGTAGCAAGGCGGAACTAGAGGCTCTAACGCGACTGCCATGGAATATCGTTATCGATTTTGATTGCCAATCCGAACAACGAGGTTTGCGGGAAGCATTCCGAGTGGAAGAGGATAATATTGCTGATTTTTCTCCGGAAATGTTGAGTGTTGTTCAAACGAGTGACCTTATGGTGAAGCCCCTAGTCTATTATTTTGCAGACGGCAACTCCAATAATATGGCGCCAAGGTACAGTAACAATGAACTTTCAAGCCGCTTTGGGGAGTGGTCGGCAAGAAATAGAACACTTCATTCCGGGGAAAATCAGCTTGAAACCATCGTAAACCGTTTCATTAACGGGAGAGACGTCGAAATGACTATCGTTTATTTAATGGATTACGACGAGGATTTCTTTGCTAGTATATCTGGAATTTTCCGTCGAAGCGGGATAGTTTATAAAATCGTATTTGTCAATCTTAATAATAGCCAATTGTTACGCATGAAAGCCGAGCGGACTGTAGACGGAACATTGGTGGTCGTTGAAGGGCAACTCCAGCACGTTCTGCAAGTATTATGTGAATATACGGAAATAACTGCCTTGAACAAGTCGACGGAAGAATATCGTATACCGTATTTGGAGGGAACAGCGAACGATGGGAAAATTACTGCCATTGTATACAAGGAAGCCTCCGCTTTTTTTGATGTGTTACATTTTGATTTTATTGATCCAACTGAGAATATCGACTATAAAGGTCTGCGTACAGAATTTTTAAAGGGCGGTGAAGTCGATTGGCACATTATTGCCAATGGAGATGTCGTCAAGACGGAACCTGTTCGGAGATTTGGGAAAGAAATTCTAATGTATTTACAAAATGGTGGCAAAGATGGACAAACCGCAGGTGAGTTTTACATAAAACACCGTCCTGGATTCGGAGGAACGACAGCCGCCAAAGTGATTGCTTGGGATATTCATACGAAGTATCCTGTGCTCTATCTCAAGCATTATGATCCTAATTACTTTATGATAACGGTGCGAAATATTTATGCCAGTAGTAGTAAAAGACTACTTATCGTCATTGATGAAGAGTATGTGAACAATGCGCAGATCGAGTCAATCCGTACTGAGGTGTTTGCTTCAACGTTGCCTATAGTGTTGCTATTTATAGGTAGGAGGGAAGACAATACTAGCGGCCCGAACACATTAAAACTATTCTACTATACCAAGGACGATATCTTATCTTTTATAAACCATTATCGACTTTTTTTATCGTACGATGAAATGGGCGGAACGCGTCGCTTGCTGGATATGAATGATGACGAACTCAGCGAACTCATCAACAACAAGTATGACCGTAATGATATATGTCCGTTTTTAGTCGGATTAAGTATCTACAAAGATGAATTTATTGGAGTTAAGGACTATGTCAAGGAGTTTATTGATACATTCGATGGGGCACAGGAGTCAGCGTTCGTTTTTCTTGCCCTTTCCAATTATTTTATTGATTCTGGTCTTCCTAAGTCGTTTCTCTCACGGTTAATGTTCGGAAAGGATCATAGAGGGGAGTTATTCCCGATTGCGTATGAGGGACTCAGCTACAAGTTTACAAAAAAAAACCTGACCTATTACAGCATTCGACATTACTTGCTTGCGAAAGAACTGCTTCAGTGGTTATTGACTGCGAAACGGTACGACGGCCAGTGGGTGAGACGGCTTCCGGCTTATTGTAATGAGCTAATTAATGCGGTGTATGAGTATATGGGAGAGAAAGAAACGGCGCGCCGTTTGTTGCAACAATTGTTTATCGATGTAAAAGAAGGAATAGCTCCATATGAAACCGATGATGTTGTTGCTGATGATAAGAGAAAAATCCATAAGCAATTTTCTCCTTTGATGGGGATTCTTATTTTGCATGACGAGAATGTTTACCCGATATTTGAACAACTGATGGCTTTGTTTCCCAACGACGCACATTTCTTTGGGCATACGGCGCGATATTTTGCGTATGTAAAGCGTGATTATAAGCAGGCCAGGTATTATGCAAAACAAGCGATTGATATACAGGAAAGGGATGATTCTCCCGATCCAAACTTATATCATATATTAGGTATGTGCGTCCGACAAGAGTTGTACGATTTGTTCCGTGAAAATCGAGAAGACGACTTGTCAGGTGATTTCTGGGCTAATGTGATGGAATTGGTAGCGGAAAGTAAAAGTTTTTTTGATAAGACAAGCCTACATGGCAAAATCAATAATAAGGAATATGCTTGCTTGTCTAGTTTGCAAATGTATATGAAGGTGTTGAATGAGGCGCGAAAATTTGGAATGATTGGTGCGGAGTGGATTGACATCTTCATCAATACTGCCGGGGAATTGATCGACGAGATGGAGGAGTATGCTATTTATAACGTGGCAGAGGATAAACTACGTCAAATTGCAAATTTTCGCATCGAGTTGAAAGAGTTCTTCGGCGATATTCCCAAGTCTTTGATGGAATGGCGAAATGAATATGATAAGGCTAAGCAAATTGATGATACCTCCCGTTGTTTACACGCCTGCCGACGAATGGTGTACTTATATGAACTCAATTATGACGGATTGCATAATGTGCCTCCCAAGAAATTGGATGAGTTTATCGGTTTATTTGAATCCAGTTTATACAAAAACCCGGATAATGAGCGGGATTTAAAATTGTGGTTCAAAGTGGCTCGTTATTCTGGTAGCCGTACATTGAGCTCTATTGAGTCGTTTGTAGATTGGTTACACAGTGTAAACCCAAAGAATCACCAAGTCAAACTATACCGGTATATGATACAAGTTTTGATGGCGTTCGAGGGTGATTTCAATTCAAAAGAAAAAGCGAAAAATTACATTGACGATTGTAGTAAAAGTTCAAGGCAATTACCAGGAAGAACGCGTTCTTATGAGTTTTATGGAGTTGAGCACGGTATCCGAAGGCTCATAAGTAGAAACAGGTTGGCTGATCGAAAGGATATTTGGAAAAATGATGAGTTGGCGTATATAAAAGGACGATTTCAATTTAAAGAGGACTCTGGAAGTTATATAATCCCTTACGATAAGTTTGGTAAGCAATTGCAATTTATCATTTTCGTGAAGCCTTCCGAAACATCACCTAAATTAGGAAGTATACATAATGGCAAGGACGTACAGTTTAAATTCGGGTTCTCTCTCGATGGACTTCGTGCAGAAAACCGTAGTGTAAAATTATTCGAGGAACGTCCTGTTCCGAAAAGATTTACAGAAAATCCAAAACAGCAATCGGCAACCAAGACCCAGACCCAAGTCGAAGCGTTGCAGGGTCAGGCTAATGAGGATGGTCTGGATATGGATCAGAAGTTGGAAATGTTGAAGAAAAGATTTCAAGGAAAATAGTGGAAATACTAAATTATGATCTTGGGTCATTGACCTAAGATCATTTCTTATTTTCTGATAGGGGAAAGATTTATAGAACGGTCTAATAAATACAAATTAATATAACGCCTCATGTGGTTTTGCACAGCCACGCTTCTTCTCCACTATGTAAAACTCAACCGCGAGAGGTTGGGTTTTTGCTTTATTTAAAATCAAAGATGATAGGCTGTGCACTTTCTTACTGCATCGTATACAATAGGTTTAATATATTAAATGCAGTGGGGGTATTAAATGAATACTAGATATCGAATTACGAGGAATGCTGAAGGCAATAGTCTTGATCAAGCTATGTCTTTAGATGAATTTAAAGGCTATTTTAAAACGCAGCCGGACTTTGAATATGCAGAGCAGTATTCTTTCCGATCGGCTGATACGACAATGACAATTCCGGGTGAATTTTTTCTTTGGCATCTAGGAGAAGCGACAATTCCATTCCGATATTATGAGGGTGATCTGTATGTAGCCGTATCGCACGAGATCATTTTTCAGAAAATGTTAGAAATAGCAGAGCATTTTGATGCGCAATATGTGGAAGGCTAATTGTGGTTACGCTTTGGAGGTAATCTGAAGTAACGAATTGTGGTTTTGCAAAGGCGAGGTTCCCCTCCACCATGTAAATCCACAACCGCATTAGTGGTTTTAAACAGTCACGGTTTGCTTTTACCCAATGTAGAATCCCTTCCTCGTGAGGAAGGGGTTTTTGCTGTCTACTGAATTTAGAGTTTATTCTCTTAACTTCTAATAAGCATATGCGACAGGAGCTGATGGCATAATGATGATATTCAGATGTAACAACGAATAATTAGGGACGTGTGAGATTGAAGCTTGTAACTTCCTCATACTGTGCGATAGGCGGGTATATTCATTATAGTATTGATATCTAATAAAAATTGACATGTAAATATTTGAGGAATATGCTAAAGAAATAGCGAATTAATAGTTTTGAAGAAATGGGGAGAAGTAGTGAAACAAAGAATTCTTATTCTTTTAATGAATTTTGCTATTGTATTCACGATAATTACACCGGGGTTGGTACCTAGTAGAGTTGAAGCAGCAGTTGGAATAGTTACAAAGACCTTTACAGCAACTGCTGATACGATGGAATTAAATGGTCAAGCGGAATATAACGGAATCTACGATAATGACGGCAATGGATTTCTCTATGTCGGCATGAACAATAATAACGGCTTCGTCAATGTGCGCAATAGAATGGCCGCATCTTTCAATATAGGCGCTCCAGATGGGCCTATTGTCTCAGCAGAGCTGGTCGTAACGGTTGCTACTGTATTAAGAGCTCCAAACCACAATCTGTACATGGAGGTAAGGGGCTCTGCTGCGAATAGTTTGGACCATAATTTTAATGGCACCTTCCCCTCCATAGATACAAATAGCCCTTATGCAGATAAATTTACGGCGAAAAGCACTGCGGAAGTGCCGATGGGCACTTATCTTGAGAATCAAACGATTACACTCAACGTGAAGAGTGCTGTCGATGCCTTTACGGATGGTTCTGACCGCAAAGTAACTTTTACACTTAACGGCAATGAAGCAGATCCAGATAGCGGGAGATTTTTATTTTATTCCGTTGAAGCTTCGAATGCTGCATTCCGTCCGATGCTAGTCGTTACTTATGAGACTGGACCGGTTAATACCCCGCCTACGGGCTCTTTTACAATTGCGGATGGAGCAGCAACAAGCGTCAGCACCGTAAATTTATCTGTTGCAGGATCTGATTCTGATGTAGGCGATAATGTTACCCATATGAGATTTGCCGATAGCGCTGCCAATTTATCGGCGGCATCTTGGCTGCCTTTCAGCAATACAGCAACATTCAGTCTAAGTGGAGGGGATGGGGCGAAGACCATCTATATGCAGTTGCGGGATTCTAACAGTGGGGTCTCAGCCAATTATTCTCAGACCATTCTATTGGATCAGACAGCCCCGACAGGTACACTGAGTATTAATAATGGTGCTGCATGGACGCAATCAGACATTGTCACTTTGAAAGGAACCTATACAGATGGTAGCGGCTCAGGAGTTGAGCAGGCACGTCTCTCCAATACCAACGGTATTTGGGATACCGCTTGGTTTAATATCGCTGACTTGAATGGGCTTTTATGGGTTCTACCGGCTGGACAGGGAGTCAAAACCGTATATGTACAATATAAAGATAGAGTCGGTAATTTAAGTTCTGCAATTAGCAAATCAATTACAGTAGATACAATAGCTCCTGTTATTACGAATGTAGTGAATAACAACGTATATAATAGCACAGTTAATCCTATGTTTACTGAAGGTAGCGGATTGCTTAATGGGAGCCCTTATACCAGTGGCACAAATATCACACAGGATGGAACGTATACATTAATCGTCACCGATCTAGCAGGCAATAATGCAACGGTAAACTTTACGATCGATAAGACCCCGCCTACGATTACTGGAGTAGATGAGGGCGGAGTGTATAAGAGTGCAACTCCTGTATTTAACGAAGGAACGGCGAAGTTGAATACGGTAGCATTTACAAGCGGCACTGCTATTGTAACTGAAGGTGCATACACGCTAGTCGTCACGGATGCAGCGGGGAATGAAACGACGGTAAACTTTACGATTGATAAGACCCCACCTAACGTTACTGGAGTAACTGAGGACGGAGTGTACAAGAGTGCAACTCCTGTATTCAACGAAGGAACAGCGAACTTGAATACGGTAGCATTTACTAGTGGCACTGTAATTGTAACTGAAGGTGCATACACGCTAGTCGTCACGGATGCAGCGGGGAATGAAACGACGTTAAACTTCACAATCGATAAGACCCCGCCTACGATTACTGGAGTAGATGAGGGCGGAGTGTACAAGAGTGCCACTCCTGTATTCAACGAAGGAACGGTGAAGTTGAATACGGTAGCATTTATAAGCGGCACTGTTATTGTAACTGAAGGTGCATACACGCTAGTCGTCACGGATGCAGCGGGGAATGAAACGACGGTAAACTTCACGATCGACAGGACCCCGCCTACCATTACAGGAGTAGCTGAGGACGGAGTGTACAAGAGTGCCACTCCTGTATTCAACGAAGGAACAGCG
>NZ_JBHTHB010000004.1:0-566407 GCF_042675505.1 Paenibacillus sp. GCM10027627 | reverse complement strand
GAAGTTGAATACGCTAGCATTTGCTAGCGGTACTGAAATTGTAACTGAAGGTGTATACACGCTAGTCGTCACGGATGCAGCGGGGAATGAAACGACGTTAAACTTCACGATCGATAAAACCCCACCTACTATTACTGGAGTAACCGAGGGCGGAGTGTACAAGAGTGCCACTCCTGTATTCAACGAAGGAACAGCGAAGTTGAATACGGTAGCATTTACTAGTGGTACTGAAATTGTAAATGAAGGTGTATACACGCTAGTCGTCACGGATGCAGCGGGGAATGAAACGACGGTAAACTTCAGAATCGAAAAAGGTAGCAGCGGGGGTTCCGGAACCACAGGAAGCACATCAACCTCAGAGGTTTTACTTATTTCAGGTAATAAGTCAGAAAAAGCGAGCAAAATTATCGTCAACATAACGGATGGAAAAAAGGTAACAACTGTCATCCTAGAAGAAGAGCAGCTAAAGGGCTTTTTGAAGGAAGCAGGCAATAATCCGGTTATTATAATAGCGGTTCGCAATAAATCAGATATTATCAATTGGGAACTGAATGCAGCAATCTTAAAAACCTTTGAGAATAGCAATGCGATCATTCAAATAGTCACGGAAAATGCAGCGTATAGTCTTCCATTAGATCAGGTCTCTGTTGATAAATGGCACAGTCAATTAGGAGCCAATATTCCTTTGAAGGATATAAAGATCAAGCTAGAGTTGAGCGTTCTTTCTAATTCAGCTTTTGTGTTCAAGGATTCTGGCAATGGACAAGTCACACCTGTCGCTCCACCCGTAAGCTTCTCTATAAAAGGTATTTATGGTAGCAAGGAAATGGAATTAAACCAATTCGATACTTTTATAGAGAGGCGAATTGCGATACCTGAAGGGGTAAATCTCAATCATATTATGACGGGAGTAAAGATAACCCCAGACGGAACGCTTATTCATATTCCGACTAGAATTATACAAGAAGGCGGTCGCTATTATGCTGTCCTCAACAGCATGAGCAACAGCATTTACGGACTAATCAAAAATGAAATATCCTTTAATGATGTATCCACTCATTGGGCCAAATCAAGCATTAATGACCTGGCATCAAGACTAGTCATTAATGGAGCAGACGAACAGCGATTTTTACCGGATAACGAAATTACGCGTGCAGAGTTTATAGCTATTATGATCAGAGCATTAGGCTTAAGCTCAGCTAGCAAGACGTTTTATTTTAAGGATATAGCGGAGAAAGCATGGTACCATCAAGCAGTTCAGATCGGATACTCTTATGGGCTGGTGGATGGATATAGCGATGGTTCCTTCAAACCTAATGAGAAGATTAAAAGGCAGGAAGCGATGGTTATTCTATCTAGGGCAATGAAGCTTGTGAATCTGAATAAGGAGATAGACGATACGAAGCAGCAAAAACTAGTCAGCAATTTCGCAGATAGCGAACAATTGGCCTCTTGGGCTCGTCAAGCTGCAGCGTTAACCATTGAAATCGGCGTTATCAGTGGATACAAAGGCGAACTGAATCCCCTGCAAAATATAACGAGAGCAGAAACCGCAGCAATCATTCAAAGATTTCTTAAAAAAGCGGAATTCATTTAATAAATAGGGATTTTAAAGTCAGACTGAAGGTAACCTCTCGTAAATCGTAGGCCTCACCAAATAATCTCATCAGTACACTTCGGCGAATTGTGGATTTGCACAGCCATGATTCGTCTCCACCAAATGAAAATCCACTACCGCATGAGGTAGTGGATTTTTGCATTTCATCGCTCCCGAAGATCAAGCTAACACTAACCGAGCTTATTGTGCGCCATATTTCATGTGCTTCATGAGATCGATGAAGTGCTGGGCTGTTTTTGTTAAATAGCGATCTTTTAGCCAAATTAGTCCGGTTGAGAATATGAGCTGGCTGTCTGCAATGGGGAAGGCTTCAATTTCATATCCACGGTGCATGGTAAGAATCGACTCCGGCACGATCGTGGTCCCATCTCCGGATGACACCCACTCTAATAACGTTACGATATCTGAACATTCGCCGATTACATTTGCTTGTAAACCGCGCTCCGTAAATTGATTAATGATGCTCTGATAAAGCCCCAAACCTTCCGCACTGGGCAAAATGAGCGGGTAGTGCTGGATATCACCGTAAGTGATTTCATCCGATGGGGGCAAGTAGTTCTTGGCAGTTACAAAATAAAAAGATTCAGATTGTAATCGTAATACTTCAAAATCATTTAGCTCCAGCGGAAGCCGTACAATCGCAAGCTCGATAACACGTTCTCTGATGAGACGAAGAAGTTGTGCGGATTCATTTTGCTGAATTTTATAGGTGACGCCGGGATAACGAAGTTTAAACGTACGTAATAATTGGGGTAATGAGGCAGAAGACAATGTATTAACCCCAATCATCAATTTACCTCGCATACCCATGCCTATTTTTTTCACTTCGGTTTCTGCCTCTTCCAAAAGCTTCGTCAAGTGAAGGGCATGCATGTATAGAGCTTGTCCTGCATCAGTTAACTCCAGTGCTTTGCCGTTTCTGATCATAAGCTGTACATCCAGCTCTTGCTCCAGCGCCTTTAATTGTTGCCCGAGCGGGGGCTGAGTCATGTGCAGTCTTTGCGCTGCGGCAGTAATTTGCTTCTCTTCAGCGATAGCAATAAAATAGCGAAGTTGGCGAATATCCATGTATGAAATACTCTCCTGTCCAAACGATAAAAGTATGGAAAGTGAATGATTTGAATATTTTTCGTTTGCTAATGGCTATGTTACCATAGAAGTAGTTTAAGAGGATAGAGATCGCTGTTTATGCGATATGTAATAGTGCTTTTAGCTTTTGGATGAGGATAGAGCTAACCCTTTGAGCATGCGAGCGCTAATCATTTTACAGCCGTTGAGCTTTTAGTAGAAGCTGAGCTAAATCTTGAGAAATAGAGGTGATGACATGTTGGATGCTTCTTATTGGTTAACAAATGTAAAACTAGAACAGAACTATGTCATGGAAGATGGACAAGTAACGGGCACGAATACGGCAATTTATCATATACGAATTGAGAATAGTAGGATTGCAGAAATGATCGAGGCGGATTCGGAGATCGTGAGCCATCTTCCTAAATATGACTGCAAAGCGTTATTGATGCTGCCTTCTTTCGAGGAAGCGCATATTCATTTAGATAAAACCTATTTCGATGGACCGTGGAAGGCGGTAAAAAAAGTATCCAGCATTTTTGATCGGATTGAGGAAGAGAAAGTATTATTGCCTAAGCTCTTACCAATGGCCAAAAAACAAGCTGAGAGCATATTGACGCTTATACAGAGATACGGTGCTACACATGTCCGCAGTCATTGTAATATTGAGCCTGTTAGCGGATTGCAAAGATTAGAGGCAACAGTGGGAGCGCTGCACACATTTTCCGGTAAAATCTCTTCTGAGATCGTTGCTTTTCCGCAGCATGGACTGCTTCGCTCGAATGCCGTCCAACTCGTTAAGCAATCTTTGGCCGAAGGGGCAACACATGTAGGCGGTGTCGATCCGTTCACAGTGGATGGGGATATAGAAAAGTCGTTGCAAGCCATGGTAGAACTGGCGGTTATGAATAAAGCCGGTATTGATCTTCATTTACATGACGGGAACGAGGCGGGCAAAAAAACGCTGACGAGACTGGCTGATTTGTCTGAAGAAGCAGGTTTGCAAGGAAAGGTAACCATTAGTCATGCGTTCTGGTTTGCAAATGCGGAACCGAGAGAGGCGGAGGAAGTTGCTGAACGGTTGGCATCGCTAGAGATGTCCATTGCATCGACCGTTCCGATTGGAAGAACAACAATGCCTCTTCCGATGTTGCATAATAAAGGTGTGAAGGTGAAACTGGCAACAGACAGTCTTACAGATCACTGGTCGCCATTTGGAAATGGAGATCAACTAGAGAAGGCAGGGCGGTTCGCAGAACTGTATGGGTGCAATGATGAATTGTCACTGTCTCAATCCCTTGGATTCATTACAGGCGGGATAACGCCGCTAGATCAAAAAGGTGAGCAGGTTTGGCCTAAGGCAGGAGACGTGGCAACTTTTGTGCTGGTGCATGCAAGCTGCTCAGCAGAAGCGGTAGCGCGAAGAGCGGAGCGCCAAGCGGTTTGGTTCCAGGGACGTCTTGTGAGCGGTTCTTTGAATGAGAGTGACAAACGTTAGAGGTTAACTAGTTTGCATTAATGATTAGAAGCGTGTGTACCGCTATTGTAGATATCGCAAAAGGAATTCACACGTTTGAAGTTGTTGCACATAGTATAAAAGAACACTCCGTCGTCAGATGATGTATAGGGCTTCTTTCAATAATCGCCAAAACGGAGGTTGGAAACCTAGAGCCATTTAATGTGCTTTTAGGACAGGGGTTCAACTCCCCTCGCCTCCATCATCAAAACCATCCGCATGAGGATGGTTTTTTTTGTGTGGACCGAAGGTTGGTCGATTACGCCGAATCTGAAGGAGGATTCAGCAAAAAATTCAATTCTACCGCTAAAATTATCATCCTCCAGTTTTTCCGGTAATAAGTGTAATCAGGAATTAAATAGTCCCTCTCCTCCACCATGCAAACCCAGACCGCATTAGGTCTGGGTTTTTGCTATGCTTGCAGGCACTGGGATATGAAGGTCTATAAATTTTTTGGGTTGGTGACGACTTTATGAACGCTAACGTATAGATGTTGAAATTTTCCATTAGTTAGAGTAATCTTTTTCTAGACGATATCGTACAGAAAAGGAGGCGAGTAAGATTCCAAAAGTTATTGTCACGGAAATTCAGTGGATTGAAATTGGAATGAGGAAATTTGCGCAAAACGGCATAAACGGCTTAGTTATTGAAAAAATGTCATCAGAGTTAGGTTGCAGCAAGAGCAGCTTTTATTGGTACTTCAAAAATCGGGATGAGTTTATAGCGCGATTGATAGAACGATGGGTCGAATTATCGACACAACAGGTTATCTTAAGTTCGTCTGAGCTAGAGAAGGAAGATGATCAAATTACGAAGATGTTATATGAAATGTTCTCTGCGACACGAAAAGGCGATTTTTTATTTTATTTAAGAAAACTAAGTGAGGAGATTCCAGCTTTTTATACAGTGCTAGAATCGATCGAGCAAACGAGAATGAGTTATGCTACGGAACTCTTTAGAAAAGTTGGAATGGATCGCGAAGTTGCTGAGCAAAAATCTCATATTTTATATCACTATTATCTTGGGTGGTATGAAAGATTTAAGAACGCTGAGGTTGAAGATGAAGAACTAGATCGTCATATTAGAACGCTGAGGATACATTTATTAGGAATGTAAATGGGGGAGTATGATGACGATTGTTTTCGCGTGGATTGTAGGCGTAATTCTGTTTGTACTGAGCGGAATTCATCTGTATTGGGTGGTCGGCGGGAAAAGAGGGTTTCTAGGAGCGATACCTAGCGATGGTTCAGAAATAAAGTTTCGACCTGCGAAAATGGCTACAAGCGTTGTTGCAGGGGCATTAGCTTTAGCGGGTTTGTTTGTGTTGGAGCTTGGAGAAGTACTAGAGAGGCTGATATTTCCTGAATGGTTATTCCGTTATGGGGGTTGGATTTTATCAGGCGTATTCATATTACGAACCGTCGGGGATTTTCGCTGGATTGGCTTTTTTAAGAAACAGAGAGGAACCTTATTTGCCAAGCGGGACACATTGTTGTATTCCCCGTTATGTCTCTTTATCGGGATATGTTTGATTTTTGTAACAATCGGTTGATGGGGCTTTTGCTGGGGTGACGTCAAAACTGTGACTACACCCGTAGAAGCCTGTGTAGCGTGATCTTCGGACAGGGGTTCAACTTGCCGCGCCTCCACCACGAATAACCCGACCGCATGAGGTCGGGTTTTTGTGTGGAAAGAAACGGGGAGTCGCCCCAGTCCGAAGGAGGACATAGATTAAGTTGCAAGCGCAGGGAACGAAGCGGACGAGCAAGGCATCTCATTCCACCGCTAAGACCATTATCCGCGAATCGACTTCTTCAGCAAATTTAATCAAGAAAGGGATACTCTGAGAGCCGAATAAAGAATAGCGACAAAAGAAACCGACTCGAAGTAGTCGGTTTCGTATGGGGAGAATAATTAAAAATGGCGATATTTAATTATTCAAAATAGGGTCAACCGCCGCCCTTCCTTGTTTCCAGGCAGCAAGTTTCTCGGCAGTCTGTGTCCCAGGTATAGGGATGTACATGCAGCATATTAAGTTTTGGAAATTATTCACTTGAGAGAATGAGAAGATTTCAAAATTCAAACGTCCCATAGAAGGATGATCAATATCGATTGTCAGTCCACTCCGATCCGCTACTTCGTGAAGAGACCACCACTCGGAGAACTCCTTGCTCTGAACTTTCAGATCTTCAATAAGGCTGGTATACCATCTTTGATCGGAGGCTTGGTCATACACTTTTCTGTAAAAAGAAAGGGCCACTTTGACCGCCTTCTCCCAGTTTACGATTCTCGTTTGGAATGCAGGGCTAGTACAAAGAAGCTTCATTATCTGTCTATCTTCTATTGGAATCAGAGCAAAATCCGTAAATAGAGTACAAGCAAAATCATTCCAAGCAATCAACCGATTTTCAGGGCCCGTAACAAAGAAGGGATGAGGGGAATTTGTCACTAGATCCATGAAGGCGGGAGAAAATTGATTAACGGATCGATCAAGTGAGTTTGAGGGGGTTTTCCCGGCCAACTGATATAAGTATTCACGTTCTGCGTTGTTCAGCTGCAGCGCATCAGATAGCCGTTCGAGCACCTCAGACGAAGCGGCCACATCTCTACCTTGCTCCAACCAAGTGTACCAAGTCGTACTTAGATCAGCGAGTTGAGCAACTTCTTCACGACGGAGTCCCGGTGTTCTTCTACGTGTAAATCCATCAGGAAGCCCCAGTTGATCTGGTGAAAGACTCGCCCTGCGCGCTTTTAGAAAGTCACCCATTAACTTTCTATTTGAGGTGGTTTGTATAATCATCCAGCTCCTATCCTAGTAGTATCTATACTAGTTACATTTCCTACTGCCTATAGTATAAAATACATGCTAATCTTCATTCAAGGGAATCAAGGGAGGTGATCAGGGTAGCAATCAGGAATCGCCCTTCAAGGGCTTGTGTCGTCGAACGGGTACAAAACGGTGATGAGGAAGCGTGGACTGAACGGATTACTACGATAAATAAATGGCTGAAATAAAAGCTCATTCGTCAAAATAAGCTCAACACTCAAGGGACTGTTTTTAAAAGTAAGTATGGATTCACTAATAGTGCTTTTTGCGTGGAAACAATCACAAAATCCAAATGATAAATATTCTTTTAGCATGTTTGGATAGTTGTGCACCTAGAAATTGGCTTCTACAACGGAAGGCCGGCGTACATTTGCGCATATCATAGCATCATTTTAATATGGGAGGAATTTATTAATGTTAAAAAAAATTAGAAAAGTTTGTATGAGACCTTTAGTTTTGAGAACGGGATTGATCGCAGTCATAGTGCTTGTTTCTCTAGCTACTTCTGTAGCCGCCGAGCCTTCGTGGGAATAGAAAGTAAACCCATTCCATAATACAGCTCATTCCTCTGCCGGCCTGGGACGAGTAGGAAAGGTGCTGTTCAAAAAGCCTAGAAAATAAAAAGTTGGACGGAAAATATCATGTTTTCCGTCCAACTTTTTGCATGTCTGCTTATGCAGGAAAATAGCGAGGCCGATTCCCGCCACCTTCAGTAGATTGTGAGCTAATAGCGCGGTTAAATGGGCGGTATGATGTAATTTCCTTTTAATAACTATTTATTTTAATAAACTAACTTTTGTTCAAAAAAATAATTAGACATAACAGATGGATATGATTAATTTGAAAGCAAAGAGCTCTGGCCACCAGAGCTCTTTAAATTTGATTGGTCAACGATCTCGAAACTCGAAACGGATATCTTAATGTTGCCGTTCATGTTATACTCTTAGCCGATATTTTAATAATCGATTATGAAAAAAAGGTTCGGGATTAAACGCCTCTTTTTCCAGTGAAGCCGTATTTCTAACCTATAAGGAAAGAAGCATCACGGCCTGCCACGAGGATATTGTCTATCACAAGTTGTTTTTTGTCTAAGCAGCGAAAGGAGGGGAACACATGGATTGGGAAACCCACATCGAAAGGTGGAGCCGAATCGCCGTCAGACTGTTCGATATTCGACAGTATTGCGCGCAGAATGAAACCGTGCCCGATCGCTATGCAGCACAAACCAGTTTTTTCGTTGTTGTGACGCACGGAGAAGCGAATATAAGTCTATCAGGAACGGTCTACCAAGCCCGTTCATTTCACATTTTGCATGGGGGCAAGGGCACTGATCTCAGCTTTAAGCCGCTAGGAAACGACTTCGCTTGCTATTTGATTTTGTACAAAGCCAATCATGAATCGCCGGAGGAACGGGAGACCTTCCATATGCCTTATGCTTTCACTCCTTATATGTCGCTGCCTCTACAAGAAAAGTGTCAAACCATGTATCGCCTATGGCAGCAAGCAGCCCCAATGGACAAGCTGCAGGCACAGTCTATTTTTGTTCCGTTTGTGTACGAGGTTATGCGGCAAATAATGACGTCAGCAAAGGAAGCCGGCAGACCGAACTTAGTTACAGAAGCGATTGGCTATATTCATGAGCATTATAAGGAGTCTATTACAGCTGAGGAACTGGCCGGGAGATACAGCTGCAGCGTGAGCTACCTGTCTCGTTTGTTCAAAAATCAAATTGGAGTCGGTCCGATTGAATACCTGATTCATGTACGCATTCATAAATCAAAGCAGTTTCTGCTGAAATCAGAGGTCCGTATCCAGGAAATCGCTAATAGCGTTGGTTATGAGGATGTCTATTATTTTAGTCGCTTGTTCAAAAAGCATACGGGTTGCTCTCCACTGCAATTCCGGAAGGATAATCGGCAGCCGGTTCATAATAATCCATTGCACCTGTTAAAATCGTCTATTGTATCCCCATATCCAGTTTCTCATAATGAGAATGAGATTTATTATCATTCAATTCCGGAAGGGGACACCTCAATGTTTAGATTTTCAAGACCGGCATTTGGAGCAATGATGCTATTGTGCACAGCTTTGCTTTTGAATGCATGCCAGGCGGGCAATACAACGGGGGCGACGAACAGCAAGAACAGCACGAACAGTGCCGCTGTAGAAAAACGGATGTATCCGCATTTAAAAGGTGAAACGGAAATTCCTGCGAAGCCGCAGCGTGTGGTTAGCCTGTTCCATTTGGGCGAGTTGATGGCGCTTGGGGTAAAGCCGATAGGCGCAACTAGCTTCATTTTGAAAAATCCGCTGTTAAGCGATACTTCCGATATTGTAGATGTTGGAGTTCCACCTGATGCGGAGAAGATTCTATCGCTGGAACCTGATCTTATTGTTACCACAGCGCCATTTGCGGAAGTAGTAGAGGGCGGATACGAGGCACTGAGCCAAATCGCGCCGACCATTATTGTGGAGCAGTACAACGATCCGATTAAGGATGTCGAAATGTTTGGCGATATTGTTGGCAAGCAAGAGGAAGCGAAGCAGTGGAACGAGGCATTTGCGAAAAAGATAGCCGCATACAAGGAAAAAGTGACGCCGTTTATTGGGGCCGATGAAACTTTTACGATTTTAAATGTACGTCCCGATTCCGTTTTTGTTTACGGGGATACCAATATGGGCGGCAACATCCTTTACAAGTATCTTGGTTTAAATCCAACCGAAAAAGTAAAGACGGATGTCATTAACGGCGAAACATGGGAAATATCTAACGAGGTGATCCCCGATTTCATAGGCGACCGGTTATTTCTGGCAGTGAATGATGGGGCAGAGGTAAATGTGAAGAAAGTAGAAAAGCTTATTCAAAATACGCCGGCATGGAAAGCGGGGAACGTGTACAATATCGATTTTGACCAATTTCTTCCCAGCGATCCGATTTCGGTAGAACAACAGTTGGATATTATCGTTAATTTGCTGGTTGAAGGCAAACAATAAAATATGCAAAAGGTACCTTTTCAGGTGCCTTTTTTATTTTTTCTAAGGTCTCAACGTCCTGCTAACCGGATTTAAACTTAAGAATCTAGTAAGAATCAGGTAAGAAAAAATGAGCATTATCTGTTCTAACATAAAGGAGTAGGATTGTGAATTAAAAAATATTTAAGACGAATTGGATTCAATTATCGTCTAGTAGAGACAAAGATCAAAACAACAAATACGCAGGAGGGACCTCAAATGGTTGGGTTATTTTATAAGAATGCGATTAGGTCGCTTTGGATGATGTGGGAAGGCATTTTTGCGTCGATGTATCAGTTAGGCAACCTGCACACGCTAAAGTTCGGAATCTGTAAGGTTATGATTAAGAAACATAAGGGAGAAAGCATTTTATGCAAAGACGGCACTTTAATTGTGGCCGGCGACCGGATAGGAGAACTTCATCTGGATAATGTAGAAGTGGTTAAGCAGCTTAATTCCGGGGGCGCCAATCGTGCTGCAATCGTAGTTGCACGTAGGCTGCGCGCTTCCTTAGAGGACATTCATTTCGCTTTTGACCATAACAGATGTGAATTTTCAGAAGTAAAGGCTTTAGTAGGAGTGACGTTGCTGCACCGGGGTATCGTGCGTGGACTAGGGTTCGAACAGCAGCAAATTAAATCAAGCTTGTTCAGAAGGGTAAGCACCTCGTACTTGCGATTGATTCTGTCCGTGCTACATCCGGAAGGCAATAAGCGAATAGACCGAAGGAAAAGCAAGCTCGTCCCGATGAGGTTAGTTCATACCCGCAACTCGCTCAAGGCGTGGTTCACTTCTGCAGCTTAGCGAACAAGCGGAATAAATAGAAAAACCCACTACGAATGAGGTGATGGGTTTTTTGCTTCATCATTGCTAGCGAATATTTAAAGGGAGTAGCTTGCAAGTTTTTACATGAACCCTCAAAAAATATCATTTTTCGACACTATTCATCAGTCATTTATGTCTGTTTATGGTAATATAGATATGGTGTTATTTTCCTGCAAAAATGATTCTAAACGCTTAGTAGAGAGAAGGGGTTTTATGGCACTGATTGGGATTGATTTAGGAACTTCGAATAGTTTGATCGCATATTGGACCGAGGATGGTCCGAAGCTTATTCCTAATGCGTTTGGGAGCTTCTTGACCCCATCTGTCGTAAGTGTAGACGATAACGGTGAAATCATTGTCGGGCAAATTGCCAAGGAGCGCCTTATTACGCATCCTGGGGTGACGGCGGCAGCATTCAAAAGATTTATGGGAACGGAGAAGGAGTTTCATCTCAAAAAATATACATTTTCGGCCCCGGAGCTTTCGTCATTTGTTTTGCGGTCGCTAAAGGCGGATGCTGAAGCCTTTCTAGGCGAAGAAGTAACGGAGGCGGTCATTAGCGTGCCCGCTTATTTTAACGACGCTCAACGTAAAGCGACGAAATACGCTGCCGAAATTGCCGGTTTCAAAGTGGAACGGCTTATTAGCGAGCCTACGGCGGCAGCCCTTTCTTACGGATTGCACGAAAAAAAGGACAACACCCAGTTTTTGATCTTCGACCTTGGCGGAGGAACGTTTGACGTCTCGGTGCTTGAATTTTTTGAAGGCATCATGGAAGTTAAATCGGTCGCGGGCGACAATTTTTTAGGTGGAGAAGATTTCACTGAACTGCTTGCCAGCTACTTCGTCGAGAAAAGCGGAATCGATTTTGAAAGCTTGGACAGTAAAGCTAAGTCGCTCATTTTTAACCAGGCCGAACTTTGCAAAAAGGATCTTAGCGTAGGACAGACAGTGAAGATGCGGTACGAAACGGCTGAGCAAACCTATGAAGTGGCCGTTAATTACTCACAGTTTGAAAAGCTGGTTACTTCTTTAATTATGCGATTGCGGAACCCGATTGAGCGGGCGTTAAACGACGTGTCGTTGTCACCAAAAGATTTGGATACGGTTATTTTAATCGGCGGCGCCACCCGGATGCAGTTAATAAAATCAGTGGTCGGCAAAATGTTTGGGCAGTTCCCGTTTTCGAACATTAATCCCGACGAAGCTGTTGCTTTGGGAGCTGCGGTGCAAGCGGCACTAAAAAGTCGCGACCGGGCGCTGAATGAGATGATTTTAACGGATGTTTGCCCTTATACGTTAGGGATTGAAGTCAGCAAAAGCGCTGATGAGTCGGAACGTTATGAAAGCGGGTATTTTTCTCCAATTATTGAACGAAATAATCCAATTCCGATCAGCAGAGTTGAGCGGTACAACACCCTGCATGATAATCAGGAAGCGATTCATTTGAAAATATTTCAGGGCGAGAGTATGCGTGTATCCAACAATTTGTTATTAGGAGAACTTGAAATTACGGTGCCGCGTATGAAAAAAGGGGAGGCCACTATCGATGTTCGGTTCACCTACGATATTAACGGCATTTTGGAAGTGGATGTGACTTCCGTTTTATCCGGCGATACCAAAACGCTCGTCATCGAAAAAGGTTCGGAAAAAATGTCCCCAGAAGTGTTGGCCGCACGGTTGAACGCATTAAAAGATATTAAAATCCACCCTCGTGATCGGTCGGAAAACCGCTTGCTTATCGCCAAAGCCGAACGGTTGTATGAGGAATCCATTGGCGCCAAACGAGATATCATTATGAATCATTTAGTGCAATTCGATGGCTTGCTTGCCGAGCAGGATCTGAAGAAAATTGCCAAGGCGGCGAAAGAGTTCAAAGAGTTTTTGGACTCCATTGAACAGTCTCGCGGTTACTAAATTAGAGGTGGTAGGGATAGAATGGATCACTGGGCGGTACTAGGGATTAGACGAACAGCGGATACAACCGTCATTAAAAAGGCCTATAAGCAGAAGCTGCTCGTCCACCATCCTGAAGACGATCCTGCCGGCTATCAGAGGGTTAGAGCAGCGTATACGGCGGCGATAAACGCAGCAAAGTTCATGGCTAAGCATGAGGAAGTGAGTGCAGAAGCCGAGGCGGATACAAAGACTGAAGTGAGAACAGCAGCTGAAGTAGATACAGAGGTTGAATTGAAACCGGCAGCCGACTTAACTATACAAAATGAAGCGTATGCTCAAGATGATGATGCGGCTATGCGAGGATATCGGCGTCTGTTCAAAAATGAAAACGGTGATTTTTGGTTAGAGGACTCAGAGCAAGAAGAGGACTATGAGGATGAGGAGTTTATTACGTTATCGAACCATTTTTTTGCTGAACAGCTTCAAGTTAAGGTACCCGCTGAGCGTGATTTTATAGCGCGGATGGAGCAGCTTTTTAACGATCATGGCAAAAGAAATGACCCGTTAGCGTGGGAGGAACTGCTTAGTGACGATGTATTATGGGACATAAATGCAAAGTCGAGAATCGATGGCCGAATGTTGCGGCTGTTGTCGGAACAGTACAACTTACTGAATGATCAAGTTTTAGTAATGATTGAATCTCATATGAGTTTATTCGATAAAATCAGTATAAATAGGGAGGAGTACCCGGCCCGTTTTGTAGACACTTATGCATTAGCAACTCAAAAAATAGCCATGCCTCATCATTTGGAGCAAGCCAAACTGTCGCCGGAGCAAGTTATAAAAAGAGTGGACGTAAAATGGTGGAAGTATTGTTTTGATAACCCGATTGGCTGGATCATTATATTTGTACTAGGATTCCGCTTTGTTGCTGTGTTATATGCTCTCTTCATTTTGGTGCGGTGTGTTCTATGGGTGCTCAGACGCAAGTGGAAACTCATTATGTGGGATTATACGTTCACTTATATCGATCAATGGGGTAAACGTTCTGATTTCAAATATATCGATATTACTAAAATTGTACTGTTAAGAAAAAAAGTGATCATCCATCTGGAGTCGAAACAAATCCATATCAAGGCTCAAGCTACGGATAATCTAGTTATTCTGCTTACCCGAATGAGCCGATATGGAAGACAGGAAGACAATACGATATATATGCAATAAGACTAAGCTGTAATGGAGGCGTACTTCATTGACTGTATCGAGAACGATGAGATGGATTACGGGATCATTAGAACTTGTGTTAGCTATACCAGTGCTAGGTGGACTCATAGTGTTAGTAACCTCGTATTTTGCACTACCGGTAATGCTGATCTTACATCTTATAACTTTGGTACTTTCCAGTATAAATAGAGAGCCTATTGCCGGATCGGTGGTAGGAGTTGTAACTTCTTTGCTAGCATGGATTCCCTTTCTAGGATGGGCATTGCATCTCACCTCTACTATTATTCTTATGATAACGGCCTCTCAAAAAGGCGAGCGCTCGGGAGCTCCGATGCCCAAGTTCCAATAATAAAGAAACCGTATGCTATAATCCAGCTATATGCTTATAAAATGGCAGGAGGCTTCCATTTGAAATGGCTATTTTGAAAAATGATTGGGCGGCTAGTTTGGAGCAGGAGTTTGCAAAGCCTTACTATTTGCAGCTGCGGAAGTTTCTCATTGATGAGTATCGGACCAGGGCCGTTTATCCGGATAAATATGATATATTTAATGCTTTGCACTATACATCGCTGGCGGATACTAGGGTAGTTATTTTGGGACAGGATCCTTATCACGGCCCCGGACAGGCGCATGGCTTAAGCTTTTCTGTTGAAAAGGGCGTGGGCGCACCTCCGTCTTTGCAAAATATGTACAAAGAACTTCAGGATGATTTAGGCTGTTCCATCCCTAATAACGGCCACTTGCTCAAATGGGCTCAGCAAGGAGTATTGCTGCTTAATACGGTGCTTACCGTAAGGGCGCATGAAGCAAACTCACATCGGAATCAAGGTTGGGAAAGCTTTACGGATAAAGTTATCGAAGCGGTTAACGGGAAAAATGAGCCGGTTGTGTTTCTTTTATGGGGAAGTCACGCTCAGAAGAAGGCGGAGCTTATAACCAACCGCCAGCATATGATCATTCGCTCGCCGCATCCAAGTCCGTTGTCCGCTCATCGAGGCTTTTTTGGCAGCAGGCCGTTTTCTCGTGCTAATGAGTTTCTTCGCAAGATGGGGCTGCAAGAGATAGATTGGCAAGTTCCCGACCTGTGAGCAAACAAACTTGCAAGCCTGACCGCCAAAGGTCAGGTTTTTATTTTTGAGTCTTCCGGCAAATTGAATGCAAGCCGTGCATCCCTAAACCGCAGTCTTAAAAGGCCGTGGTTTTTTGTTGTTTCTAAAAAGAGCGCCACCATCAATACATCTCAAACAATTAGCTCATAAGAGTCATGTGGATTTGATTGTGCTCCACTATATTTAAAGAAGGAGGAACAACAGCTGAAAGGGGATGATTTGGCCATGAAGGTACAGCATCCATTGCGGAACATGCTCGTTATCGGTTGTTTTTTTGCGCTGGCGATTTTGAGTATGCTCGGAAGCTTGGCTTTTGGCGCGGTTGATATCGGGGTGTCTGCCCTATTATCGGCTCTATCGGGCAACGAAGCCGCAGAGCACTATACGATTTTATGGAATATCAGGCTTCCCAGAACGCTTGTAGCAGCTCTAGTTGGAATTAATTTGGCTTTGTCCGGCGCGCTCTTGCAAGGGGTCATGCGAAATCCAATGGCGGATCCGCATATTATCGGGGTTTCATCGGGGGCCGGTCTAGCCGGAATGACGGTTCTTCTTGCCTTTCCAGCATATGTGCATCTTCTGGTTCCTTCTGCCTTTGTCGGGGCGATGGCTGCTGCCATACTGGTCTACCTTCTGGCTTGGAACAAAGGAGTTTCCCCTATGCGCATCATACTCGCGGGCGTGGCGGTATCGGCGTTTCTTAACGCCGCAGTATCGACTCTGTTTACTTTCTACAGCGACCGTGTGCCTGCCGTCCTTGGGTTTATTATCGGGAGCCTGTCTGCAAAAAGCTGGAGCAGCGTTGAAGTTTTGCTTCCCTATTGCGTTATCGGAGCCGCCTTGACGTTTGCTGGATCACAACGGATGAATATTTTGATGCTTGGTGATTCGGAGTCTAGATCGCTCGGCCTGAATACAGAAGGCTATCGGTTATGGTTCGTCGCTATAAGCGCTCTACTAGCTGCAAGCGCCGTCAGTATTGTCGGATTGCTCGGTTTTGTTGGCCTCATCGTCCCCCATGCCGCCAGAATGCTGGTGGGCAACGACTATCGGGTACTGCTGCCCTGCTCGGCTTTACTCGGAGTCATAACGCTTACCGTTTCCGACACGCTAGCGCGTATAGCTTTTGCCCCGATCGAGCTTCCCGTAGGTATTGTAATGGGAGCAATCGGAGCTCCGTTTTTCCTATACCTGCTAAGGAGGAAAAGTGGCCTATGATTGTTGAAGCGTTTGAAGTGAAAGTCGGCTATGGCGATAAAACGATCCTTTCCGATATTAGCCTTTCATTTGAAAGAGGACAAATCCACAGCATTCTTGGACCGAACGGATGCGGGAAAAGTACATTTTTGAAAGCAATCGCCAAACAATTGAATATCGAGCAGGGCAACGTGGTGCTGAACCATAAGCAGTTGAATCAATGGAAGCGCAAAGAGTTGGCCAGAGAGGTTGCTTTTCTTATGCAATCCCATGCCGGGACGCCAGATATTACAGTGCAAAAATTGATTGCTTACGGAAGATTTCCGCACAAAAAGCCGCTGCAAAGGTTGGATCAACAAGATGAGGAAATTATATCATGGGCCATGGACCTGACGAATTTAACATATCTGGCAAACCGCAACATAACGAGCCTCTCGGGAGGGGAGAGGCAGCGGGCATGGATTGCTATGGCGCTTGTTCAACAGCCCAACATTCTTCTGCTCGACGAACCGACAACTTATCTCGATATCCATCATCAATTGGAAATTATTGAGCTGGTCAAAGAGTTGAATAAGAAGCATGGCATGACGGTCATTATGGTGCTTCACGACCTAAACCAAGCGGCAAGCGTATCCGATCAACTGGCGGTATTTTCGCAAGGGAAGCTTTACAGTAAAGGAACGCCGCTTGAGGTTATAAGTATAGAAATGCTGCAAGAAGTATTTCGGATTGATGCGCATATTGGGGTCGAAACGTCCAGCGGAAAACCTTATATTGGCCAAATGAAGTTATTAAATAAGTGAGGGGTGAGCGGTTATGCAAGCTTGGACAGTGGGAATTCTTTTGTTCGACGGCGTGGAGGTTTTGGATTTTGCGGGGCCATTTGAAGTATTTGCTGTGACGGCAAAAAGCCGGGGGCAAGCGGATGTGTTCAAGCCGTTTGTAGTGTCAACCATTGCGACAAGCGGAAAGGTGGTTACAGCTAACAACGGCCTGAAGGTTGTCGCCGATTACAATTTGACGGATGCTCCATGGTTCGATCTGCTGGTTGTGCCTGGCGGTCAAGGGACAAGAAGAGAAATAAACAATGCCGAGGTGCTGGGGTGGATACAACGCCAGCATGAAGCGGGCCAGTGGACAACGTCCGTCTGTACGGGAGCGCTGCTACTTGCTAAATGCGGCTTACTGGATGGAAAGCGGGCAACGACCCACTGGGCGAGCATAGAGAAGATGAGACAGGATTTCCCGGGAGTGACAGTGCTGGAAAATACAAAGTTTGTGGATGAGGGACCAATTGTCACCTCTGCCGGGATTTCTGCCGGCATTCATATGGCTTTTCATATGGTCCGACGCCTTCTCGGGACAGAAACGGCAAAAGATACAGCGCGTTTTATGGAATACGATATCCAATTTGAAGGGGATGAATAACGAAATGAGAGGAGAAACGGAGGTTAGAAAGCGAGGAATCCAGACGAACAAATCAAAATGGTGGATGATTATTACTCTTGCCTTAAGCTTAATTTTAGCGGGATGCAGCTCATCCACAAACGACGAGCATGCCGAACATGGAGGAGTGCCCCTAGCTTCGGAATCCGCAAGTTCTGAAGCGACAGCTACTCCCGCTTCTGAATCGAAGCCGTATTTAACGTTTAAGGATCATACAGATCAGCAAGTAGTCCTCGAGAAAAAGCCGGAGAAACTTGTCATTCTCAATACGGAGGTAGTGGAGCTGCTTTATCAATTGGGAGGTACGGCGGCCGGTATCGCTACCGCGCCGGGCACCCCTGTGCCGGAGGCCGCCAAAGGCGCGAAGCAAGTGGGACTCATCAATGAGGTCAGCATAGAAAGGATTGTAAGTCTGAAACCCGATCTTGTCATCGGACAATCTTTTTTCCATGCCGGACTGAGAGAAACGCTGGCTTCAAACGGTATTCCGCTGGCGCTGACGAAGCTGGACAGTTACGACAGCATTCAAGAAACAGGCAAGTTGCTGGGGCAAATCATTGGCAAGGAAAGCGAAACGGAGAAAATGTTGAAGGAAACGGATGAGAAAGTTCAAACGATAGTGAACAAAGCGCCGGATCGTTCTTATAAATATGCAATGATTTCAATGATGTCTATGGGAATCTCCCTAGAGAAAAGCGGCAATATTGCGCTGGATATCGCGGGCCGCCTGAAAATAAGCAACGTGGCGGAAAGTATGGAGTCCGGGCCTAAGCCGGATGCCGTTCCATACAGCCTGGAGAAGCTTGTAGAAGCCGACCCGGATTATTTATTCCTCCTTGTATACGGAACGGAGGAGCTCGGCAAGCAAATGCTTGAGAAAGATTTGGCCAGCAACCCGGCTTGGAGTTCTTTGCAAGCGGTGAAGGAGAATAATGTGTTTTTCCTGACTTCGGAATTTGTTAATACGTCGGGGCTGGAAATCGATAAGACGTTTGAACATTTCGGGAAGCTTGTTTATCCAGATGTATTTAAATAAATTTCTTATATAGGGAATCGCGGTTTGCGCCGCGATTCCCTTTCGCCATTATCTGCACTTGTTAAAGTTAAGGGGAGATGCTCTGGCGTATTACCCGCTAGACTTTAACCGATAAGCCCACAAATACCCTTTCGACTCCAAAAGAAGCGCGTCCGGCCGCTCCTTTGATTTTATAATGACACTATTATTGGTATTCATCACGTAGCCGTCATTAATTCTATCTATTACGATAGGCACATCCAGTTCCATAAAAAGCTGCCGCATCCGGTAGATGGTGTTGTACAAATTGGAGAGCGCCCGTTTTTCCTCTACATGAGTCCAGAGGTCATCGATGATTCTCCATTTTAAGCACAGTTTATTTTCATGAAGCAGGAAGTAATAAAACAGCTCCTCCGTTATGCGGGTAGGCCATTTAGCCATAAGCTCGCCTTTTTTGACGTAGGCCTCCCCATACAGTTGCACCAAAAGTTCATTTCGTTGAGTCGGCTGCTTCTGCTTATGGCCATAATATTTTTGAAGCCGCTCATCGAGCTGCTTGACTGTATTGGGGGTCATCGGTTTTAAAATATAGTCCAGCGCTTGAACGCGAAACGCTTGTACTGCATATTGCTGATGAGCCGTTGTGAAAATGACGGGGACGTCAATCCCGTTTTCCACTAAGCTTTGAGCGAGCTGAAGCCCCGTCATCCTCGGCATTTCAATGTCGAGCAGCAGGGCGTCGAGGTCCAGCTTGGGTATTTCCTGAAGCGCATCAAACGGCGATTCGAAGCTGCCTACAATTTGGAACGGACCGTAGGTTTCGAGTAGTCGGGCATGAAGACCGAGAATCGGTTTTTCATCCTCGACGATAATGACTTTCCACATGATTTCGTCCCTCCTTGATAGGAATCTTTAATTGAACGGTTGTTCCTTTGCCCGGCAAGGAGCTGAGCTCTAGTCTGCCTTGAGAGAGGTCATTTACTCGTCTGCGTACGTTTGTGAATCCAATGCCGCCGCTTGCAGCAGCCCCTTCCATTAGTTGAGCGCATTCAGCGGCCGTCATGCCGACACCATCATCCGTAACTTGTATATTTAAAAAGGATTTTCGAGAGCCGATCGAAACTTGAACATGTCCCGAGCCTTCTTTGTCGAAGAGGCCATGGCGAATCGCATTTTCAACTAATGGCTGCAACAGCAAGCTTGGAATCAACACGTCCTGGGATGCAATAAGTGGATCGATATCATAGTCAAACGTCAGCCGTTCCCCGAACCGGGCCTTTTCCACCTCTACATAAGCTTCGATAATTTCAAGTTCCTTCTGCAAGGTAGAATATTGTCCGTCTCGGCTTGTTTCGAATATATACCGCAAGAAGGAGCTCAGCATCGTAAGAAGATAGGCGGCACGCTCCCCATCCGTGTAACAAAAAGCAATAATATTGCTAAGAGCGTTGTACAAAAAATGAGGTTTGATCTGCGTCTGCAAAAACGCCATTTCATATTCAATCGCTTTTTGCATAGATTGTTTCGTTTGTTCAGCGGCGTTCAAGCGAGCCATCAATGTCTCTTTCGAAAAAGGCTTTACCAAATAATCATTGGCCCCCGATGCAAAAATGGCTTCAATATGGCTCGGGTATTCGGAAGAAGTCATCATAATAATCGGAAGCTCCATTAAGGGGGCTTGTATCCGGATTTGCTGAAGCAATTCGAAACTGTCCGTGCTCCCCGGAATGATGTCATCCATTACAATCGTCGCGATTTCATTAGCGTGACGGCTGTAATAGTCAAGTGCCTCTTGAGCTGTATAAGCGATTCGTATTTTATAATTATCGCTTAGCATGCCTCGCATAACTTCCGCATGCATGACATCGTCATCCACAATGAGGAGTGTTCTAAGCTGCTGTTCTTCCGTGAATAGAGCAGATGAGCGAATATTGTTTTCGTAAATAGATACGGTAACAGGTTCTTTCAACTCGCTAAAAGCGAGCTTCAGCGTAAAGCGGATACCGCTCTCCAGCAGCTCATACGTCATGCTGCCATTCATTTGTTGAATGAGCTCCTCCGTCATCATAAGAGCCTGCCGATCTTTGGGCGCTGTTGTGAATTGGCGGGTCGTCGTTAACTGAAGAAGGACTCCATCTTCAACTTGCACAGCTTCAATCATTAGGCTGTCTTCCGCAGTATCGTGAGCGATCTCGGTCATGATTCTAATAAGCACTTGCGTCAGTCCTTGCTCATCGGCCCACACGTAGAGCTGCTTTGTAATCCGTTCGTTGATTTCAATTTTTTTCTTAGTGAATGAAAACTGCATAAGCTGAATGACATGTTGCATAACCATCCGGAGGTTGGTGGATTTAAGCTGAACAGCGTAATCGTCAAAGCGAATCCGGGTAAAATGGTGCAAATCCCTTAGCAAATAAACCATACTGCCCGTTAGCTGCTCGGCTAAATAGAGCTGCTCGCCTTGCTTGCGCCAATCGTTTTCGTGAGAGATTGACTTGATCAAATGAACGGTGTCATGCAGAGGTTTTTGCAAATCTTGTGTTACGACTTTTAAGAAATCGTCCTTTGCATCGTTTGCTTTCTGCAAGCGGGCGGTCAGCCGCTCCGAGTCTTCGGCTCGATTCATAAGGCGTATGCCAAGAAAAGCGTTCATTGTAATAATAATGCCGATCAGTCCGATTCTCCCCATACTGTTTCTGCCGGAGAAGAACCAGCTGTCCCACGAGCTGCTGATCGTTAACATAGCGAGACACACAAGCATGGATACGAGCATAATGGCTTCATTTTTATGTATGCCTATTTTATTTTTAACCGTTAAGTAGATTAAGCGAATGATCATCACTAAAAATAATGCATTGATGTAAAAAAAGAACTGATACTGCAGAACAGAAACGGTTCGAGCCGGAAGAACGGCATTTAAAAAGGTATAGATGAAAATTGGGAGCAAAAGCAAAAACAATGTTTTTCTTTTTAATATGGCCGGAATGATCTTGGCAATAAAAGCAATAAGCAGAATGCCGGCTACAAAGGTTCCAGTATCTTGCAAGCGAAAGAAGGCGTCAAAAGGAAACGACGGGAATTCGTGCAAGAACAGCCGCTCGCTGCGGAACATAATCACAAATGACAGCATCAAAAAGTGTAATCCGCTATATAAGAAAGCCTCATCTTTTGTTCGCAGCAAATAGATGGTCAAATGGAACACGCTAATAAGCAGCAGGCTTAAAACGGCTGTCCACTCTAAGGCAAGATCGCGATTCACGTCTTCCTTCATTAGCTCGGCGTCGCCAAGGTCGATAGGAAGAACGATGCCTCCTCTTGCATTGTTGAAGTTTGATACGTGAACAGTTATAAGGAGCTGAGAGTCGCCCGGCTCAAAGTACACTTCATAAGTAGGGTTGTCTGGAATGGTCTCTTCCTTGGAAGTGGCCACCTTTCCTTTTTCCGAAACTTTTAGACCATCGACATAAATCGTATGGGCGGACCAAATATTTCGAACGCGCAGGCCAATATCGGACCAATGATCCGGCAAATATACCGTCAACTGGTAGGTTCCCCATTGCACGTTGGTTGGCCAAGGTCCCGGGACTTGTACAAGATCGGCTTTATTGGACAGAACGTTCGGGGAGAGGAGTGATTCGGCTGTAAACTTCCAATCGCCAGCTAATGATACAAATGGTGCATCGGAAAGCTCTCTTAGGTCAAGCACTCCATCTATGGCTTTCGTTTTAACTGCGCTAGTATCCTGGTCGCTAAAAATCATATAGAGGATCGCAATTAATGCAAAGGCTACACCTAGGCAGCCAAACCATTTCTTCATGTCTACTCACATCCCTATAAAACTATCATACGTTAAAGCCCTCTCAAAAAACTACCATTAAACTACACGATTCGAGGGGGTTTGAGAGTTTTTTGAGAGATGGGTCTGGTATGTTGGAATCATTAACTTGATTTTTGTTAGGACATTAGGCGGGTTTGTTTATGAGGGAAGATACTAAAGTATGAGGGCGGTGAGAGACGGGGGTATCCAAAGGAATAGGGATAAAGATGCAGGTCGTTACGGTTAGTCGACATTGCTAATAAATTTTACAGGATGGTGAATCAATTGAACAAAAAAATGATCGCAATGACGCTTGCTTTCTTATTAATTTTTACAAATGCGTCACTCGTATCCGCGCTGTCGCCGGTAGCTGAGATTTACTATAATACGACCGGGGCAAGCGTACATAGCAGCGACTTTGAAGCTCAATTAAACGATGCTATTAAAACGAAGTTGATAGCAGGGGGAGTAGATCCCAAATATGTGAAGATCATGGACGCGAGCGCAAATCCGACAGTAACGGATTCGACTTATGTGCATTCCGGTCGAGACAGCTGGTACAATGGCTCAACTCCAATGGTGGAAACGGCCGATTATAACCATGTTCAAATTTTCAATGAAGGCAAAACGTTTACTTTCTACGGGTATACTGCTCCTGCCTATAAAGACTTCATGCTGACAAGCGACAGTCCTTCCGGCAAAAAAATCATCTCCTTCGACATGGATGAATCCAAAGTGGACTATCACAGTATGGAAGGCGGAGGTTTTTTATTCAATGCAACGATTGATAGCGATGATAAGCTGAGCGGATACGCTATTCTATATATTTCAGGTGCTATCAAAGTGTACAAGATTGCCGGAGTCAGTGTATCGGCTCTGCACAATGAGAGATCAAACGCTCTGAGAGCGATGCAAGGAGTTTCCGAAGTCGGAACCTTTACAAAAGGCTCGGCTACAAAGCACAGCATTAAAATCAATGCAACAGATTCGCAGCTGAATATGTGGGATAACGGAGTACAAATCATTAAAGATTTAGCTCTTCCTACTGTTTACGGTAACAATTTTGGACCACTTGTCAGCCATGTAAGCCATGGCTGCGGAATCATTTCTATTTTTTCGTTTGACAATATGAAGCTGTATACGACTTCGCCAAAAACATTGAACGAAGCGGTGGCGGAGATCCCTTGGGAGCCGAACTCGCCGTTGCGCTATGTGGTAGACCTTAACGAGGACCCCGCTTCGAGTTTGGACGGGGGCACGAATCAAGCCGATTTGACGAATTCGTTCAATAATAGCGGCGCTCAATATATTGGGGTAACCGAATCGGTATATAAAACCGCGAGCGATAGCTTTATCGGCACGATTAATGGCGGACTGCACGTGGATTCCTCGAAAACTAGCGCACAGGTTATTGATGAAATCGCTTCGCGTGTAGCAACTAAAGTCATCAATGACTATAAAGCTGCTATTACTAATATGCTAGAAGCTGAGAATAAAACAGACCTTACCTTTAGCGCTGGCGACGACAAAAACTCTGTAACCAAAAAAATTACGCTGAAACAGGACGATGATGCAACGGCAACTACTGTGTGGTCTTCGGATCAGCCTTCCATTATCGCGCCTGACGGCACGGTAACGAGACCGGCAATTGCACAAGCGGGAACATACGTCACGTTGAAGGCCACTATTACAAAAGGTGGACTGACTAGCGAAAAAACGTTTACCGTTTATGTCAAAGCCGCTGCTCCTGCGCCACTGGCCACTTTGGCGGTTACAGCAGGAAACGGTCAAGCGGTATTAAACTTCCCGGCTTTGAACGGAGCAACTAATATCGTAGTTCAACAATCCACTAATGGCACGAACTTCACTGCCGTTCCTTCGGTAGAAACGTTAACGGCGGCTTCCACAAGCGCGACCATTACGGGATTAACGAACGGTACAACTTACTATTACCGTTTAGTGGTGACATCGGGCTACTATAATGGAACATCCAATGTGGTCACGGCGACTCCATCCGCACCTGTCACGACTTTGACGGCTGAAGCGGGCAGTGAGCAAGTGACATTGAAGTTCCCTGCTTTGACAGGGGCATCGAGCATTGTTGTTCAAAAATCGACAGACGGAATCACGTTTACTCCGGCTGCTACAACAGCCCAGTTGAACGCGACTTCTACTAGCGCTACTGTAACTGGACTAACAAATGATACAACTTATTATTTCCGATTGTCTGTTGTGTCGGGTGAGAACGCGGGCCTATCCAATGTGGTGACGGCAACACTAGTCGCACCTCTTGTATATCCACAGCCAACAATGAAAACGGAAGTCATCATTTCCGATCCAACTAACGGCGGAAAAGCGACTGAGGAAAAAATTACAAGTCTCATCGGCGAAAACCTGAAAGTGACAGGAAAAATTACATCGGCTACCGGTCAAGAGCTTAATCTGCCGAGTATTGTCATGAATCCGGACGGCACATTTACGCTTCCGCAAGTATCGCCTGGTCAATACAAATTGGCGATGAACGTAATTGCGCCAAATGGGGAAAAACTGGCTGGTCCAGAGGGCACGCTAGTTGTGGACAGCAACGGAAAAGCAAGCTTGTCCATTGAATTGGTCGATCCGTATGGCACCATTCTCGATACGGTTACAGGGCAGCCTGTTGCCGGTGTGAAAATGACACTATACTGGGCGGATACACCATTGAACCGTTCTAAAGGCAGAGTTCCTGGAACTCCTGTTCAATTGCCTGAGCTGCCTGATTTCCCTCCAAACCAAAACCACAACCCGCAAATTAGCTCCGAAACGGGCGAATATGGCTGGATGGTTTATGCAGACGGCGATTACTACTTCTTGGGCGAAAAAGAGGGATACACCGTCTTCGACAGCCGTAAAGACACTCGCGAAGAGAAGTTTGGAGAAGACAGTTACATTAAAGACGGTATTATCCACGTTGGCGAAACAATCGTGAAGTTCAGCTTCTCGCAACAGCCAAAAGTGGAGGAAGCAGGCGACCATACTCCATACATCGTTGGATATCCGGATGGCTCTTTCCAACCGGAGCGCGGAATTTCCCGTGCTGAAGTCGCTGCAATTCTGTCCCGCTTGTATACTTCTTCGGCTGGCTCCAGCAAAGCATCGTATGCGGATGTGAATGCAAAAGACTGGGCTGCCAAAGCGATTGCAGGCGCAACAGGCAATAAATGGATGGTTGGCTTCGGCGACGATACGTTTAAGCCGGACAAAAAGATTACTCGCGCAGAATTTGCACAAATCCTCACAAACGTGTACAAGTGGGATGCGGCTACCGAAAGCTCGTATACGGATGTAACGGGTCATTGGGCTGCCAAAGCGATCGCAACGGTAGAGGAGCAAGGTCTGCTGTTCGACTTTAAAGAAAAAACGTTTAATCCGAATAAGCCAATTACGAGAGTAGAGGCTGTTCGAATCTTTAACCAACTGCTGGACCGCAAACCATGGCACATTGAAATTGCGCCAAAATGGAGCGACGTTCCTGCAAGCCACAAGTATTATAAAGACATTATGGAAGCATCGACTCCGCATCCGTTTGAGCTTTACGAGACCGGAGTGGAAAGCTGGAAGTAAGAAAATATGATGCGAAGAGTCGCCCTGGTTTATAGGGCGGCTTTTTGTATGATTGGGCTCTGCATGACGTAAAGCAAAGGTTCATGTTGCCTTCCGTTTTGTCTTCATCGCCTCGAAATACTCTTTTCATTTTTGAAGCACAATGATAACGTAGGTGGTGAAGGCCATCAAGTTAGCTTAAAGGATGACGACCGTGCAAATTGATCCGAAATTATGCCGTGTAGATGATGCGTTAGGAATACTCGTAGGCAAATGGAAGCCGATTATTTTATTGCATATTTTGCATACAGGCGTTTCCCGATTTAGTGAATTAAAGCGCAGCTTGCCCGGTATTACTCAAAAAATGCTGACGCAGCAGCTTAGGGAGCTGGAGGAGGAAGAAATCATTGCCCGCAAAGTATACCCGCAGGTTCCTCCGAAAGTAGAGTACTCCATAACGGAATATGGCAAAACGCTTGAGCCGATTTTAAATGCCATGCATGAATGGGGTGCTAACCACAGTATGCGTAAAAAAGCGCAGCTGCCCGGAAGCGGCGATACTGGAAGCAGCGAGACCGACAACAGCGAAATCGGCAACAGCGAGACTAGCAATAGCGAAGCCGAAAGCAGCGAGACCGGAAACAAACACAATAGCTAGAAAGTTCACAGCAACCAAATAAGCCGCAACATAAAAAAGATGAACCAAAGTGTTCATCTTTTTTGTCTTCTTCATTCGCGGGAATGCGGTTTAAAAATCGTATTGCGATTCTTTTTCCTCGCGAATCTTCGCATAGGTTTTGGTCAAAACGGCCGTATCCTCTATCAAACGTTCGATTCGGAACAACACGTCATCATTGACGATTTGTTTGCGCTCAAAATCCTTTTCTTCAATAAACACGTAAGTTTGAACGATTTGGGCTTTCATATAAGAAAGGATAGGCTTTAACTGATGCTCTGCCACCAGATAATGCTTTGGCGTACCAGCGGTTACGATTATGCTGACGATTTTATCCCGAAAGGCATTAACCGGCAGCAGGTCAAAAATGTTTTTTAAGGTTGCCGGAATGGACGATTGAAAAATAGGGGTACCGATGACAATAGCGTCGGCTTCCATAATCGTTTTGGTTACATAAGCTGCATCACCCTCGTATTCCAAATAGTTTCGTCCATCGCTGAACGGAAGAGTGTAGTCCGCAAGGTCAATCAGCGTCACTTCTGCGTCAGGGTACTTTTCGACAAATGTTTTGATGGTGTAGTCCATGGCCGTCCGTGTTTTGGACCCGACAATGGAGCCAGATAATCCAACGATTTTCATAGGAAACCCTCCTTATTTTTTGGCGGTATACTTTTTGACTGCAGGCAATATTTCTGTGCCGATAAGCTCAATATTTTTGGCTACTTTATGAAACGGGACACCGCCAAAGTCAAGCTGGGCCAGAAAGCGCTGATGTCCGAACAGCTCATACTGATACAGCAGCTTTTCAATAATTTCTTGCGGGCTTCCGACCATCAACACATCGCGTTTGTCCGCTCCCTGTGCAAAAAGCTGCTTCGGGAACCCTCGTCCGTTAACCAAAGTGATCCCGCTGTCGACATGAGGATAATATTCCTTCAGTGCTTGCTGAGTCGTTTCGGCAGCGTAGAACAAGCTGGTTGTCCCGACAGGAAGCATGGCCGGATTATGGCCGCTTTGCTCCGCCGCTTGCCGATAGGCGTCAATGGATAGCTTGAAGGTCGATGCCGGTCCGGCGAGTGTAGCCATTACCATTGGAACACCGGCCTTGCCGGCCTTAATTGCACTTGCAGGTGTACCGCCGACTGCGCGCCAGATGGGCAGCGAGCCGTTTTTTGGTCGCGGCAGGACGGCCGCATTGTTCAGCGGAGCGCGAAATTGACCGCTCCATGTGACTTTTTCCTGCTCGTTAATCTGGTTCAGCAATTCGAATTTTTCTTCAAACAGCTCTTCATAATTGCGGAGATCGTAGCCCAGCAGCTGGAAAAGGCCCACTCTGGACGCGCGGCCGGCAACAAGCTCCGTTCTCCCCTTGGAAATCAAATCGATTGTGGCAAAATCTTCATACACTCGCACCGGATCGGATGTACTTATAATCGATGAGGAACTGGTAATTTTTATGTTTTCCGTCGCTTGGGCAATGGCAGCCAGCAAAACGGTATGAGCCTGCGAAATAAAGTGCTCTTGGTGGCTTTCGCCTAAGCCAAAGGAGTCAATCCCCGCTTGATCCGCCAGCTTGGCGGCTTCAATGATTTCTCGAACGCGCTGCTCAGCAGAAATGCGCTCGCCGGTATGAGGGTTCGGCGTGTGCTCCCCCAGTGTATAAAGTCCAAATTCCATTCCTTTGCTTGGGTCAATGCCGTATTTTTCCATATGGGATCAAAACCTTTCGATTTAGATTGGTTATCATGTACGAGTTAATTAACTTACATTTATATAGTAAACCATTTAAAGTTAGTTTTTAAGTACGCACTTAAAAGTGGTCTAGTATCAAAAAGGATACTGTACATAAATGCAGGCAGATTTGAAGCCAGAAGAATAATTGTGATCATATCGGCAAACCCTAATTTCCAAATAATTGGACGGCAAAGGAGGAGGGGGAGTTGGCAAAGTCATTTGAGCAGCTTGTTCAGTTTCATTCCAAGTCTTCTGACTTCGTATATTCCCCCTTGCTCGAAAATAAAACCGTTTATCTCTGCTATTATGAAACGATGGTTGATTCCAAAACGTTGATCCAGGATTTGATCCCCGCCATACTTCGGCTCGAAAGCCAATCCGCAGATGAGCTCTTCCCTGGGCTGCCTTACCCGGATAAGCAAATCATTAACGATCTAGATGAAGCAAACCAAATGTTGATGACGGGCTCTATCCTCATTGCCTTTCCATCAGAAGAAGCCTATATTGCGATCTCGGCTGCTCGAGTGGACTCCCGCTCCATTAACGCTCCTGAAATTGAATTCAGCGTAATAGGTCCAAAAGACGCTTTGATCGAACAGCTCGATACAAATATTATGCAAATTCGAAGAAGGATTCCCGTTCCCCAGCTTAGGGTTATGCAACTGGAAATCGGGTCTTTGTCCAAAACGAAATGTGCAGTCATGTATATGGAGGGAATAGCGAATCCCGCTAATTTGGAACAAATGTTAAAGCGGCTGCGCCAAGTGGATATGGATGTTGTAACGGACAGCACAAATATTATTCAAATGATCGTGGATAATAAATATTCCATTTTTCCGCAGTTTTTGGAGACAGAGCGGCCGGATCGGCTTGTTCATGTGTTATCTTTTGGCGGGATTGCCGTATTGGTGGACGGTTCATCCCAAGCTTTTACCGGGCCGGTCACGATCGGACAATTCCTTGTCGCTTATGAAGATTATTATTTGTCGTGGCATCTGGGCTCTTTTTTTCGGATATTGCGTATTTTAGCGATTTTGTTTTCGATTTTAGCGACTCCAGCCTATATTGCGATGCTTACTTATCATTATCACATCATCCCGACTTTGCTGCTTGGACCGATCATTTCGTCCAGAAACAATCTCCCGTTTCCGCCTTATATGGAAGTTATTTTTATGGAACTGACGATTGAGCTGCTAAGGGAAGCAGGCGCTAGGCTGCCAACCAAAATAGGCCAAACGATTGGCATAGTGGGCGGTATTGTCATTGGCACCGCTGCGGTTCAGGCGGCATTGACCAGCAATATTTTGCTTACTTTGGTCGCTTTGTCCGCGCTCGCTTCATTTGCAGTGCCGATCTTTCATTTCAGCAATACGATCAGAGTGGTTCGGTATCCGTTTATTTTGAGCGCGCAGCTGTTGGGGTTTGTCGGCATTGTCGTGTGCGGCAGCTTTTTTCTAACACATCTCTTAAGGTTAAAGTCGCTGGGCACGCCGTATTTGCAGCCGTTTTACCCGCTTCGGCCACGGGATTGGCAGGATTCGATTTTTCGTGTGCCAGCCCCCTATTTTCGCAAGCGGCCCGGAGCCTTTCGTCCTTTGCGCAGCAACAAAACAGGGAAACAAAGCTTGCCCGATATTGATGAATAGGAAGGAGCAGTTCATTTGCCAGCCCAGCCATCTATAAAAGCCAGTCAACAAATCCCCGCTTCCTCGGCGTTGTACATTATTTTTGGCACTCAGGTTGGACTCGACTATTTGTCTTTTCAGCGCAAGCTTGCCCAGGCTGTCGAACAGGATGCATGGATTGCGATTGTGATTGCAGCGCTCGTCATTCATTTGGCGATAGGAGGGATGTTTGTTTTATTGAACCGGCAACAAGCTGATTTGGCGACCATCAATAAGCGGCTGTTCGGAAATGCGCTTGGGGCGTGCCTCAATGGCCTTTTAATCGTTTATTTTTTGGCGATTTGTATGTTGAGCCTTCGCTTGTACGCTGAAATCGTGAAAATATGGATTTTTCCGACCATACATATTTGGCTGCTTGAACTGATATTATTGCTTTTGTCCTACTATATTGTTTCTGGCGGTTTTCGGGTTATTGCCGGATTTTTTCTGTTTTCGCAACTGTTTGTTGTGCTCAACGGGATCTTTTATTTCATGCGAGAGTATTACGATCCGACTAATTTACTGCCTATTATGACTCACAGCGTTCCGGAATTCGCTAAAGCGGCTTGGGTAATGACGCCGAGCTTTATGGGGATTGAAGCTTTGCTGCTGTACTATCCCTATTTTAAGGATGGGAAAAAGGCGCAGCGGTGGACGCATGGGGGAAATGCTGCGACTTTGGCGGTCTATATGATTATTCTTGTGTTTAGCCTGATGTTTTTTTCGCAGGGGCAGCTAAAGGAAGAGATGTGGCCGACGCTCGTTCTGTTTAAATTTGTGGAATTTCCGTTTTTGGAACGGGTAGAATTTATCGGAGCTACGTTTCAATTGTCTCGTGTTATCCCGATCCTCTCCTTATATGTCTGGTGTGCCATTCATACGTCAAAGCAGCAGTTCGGTTGGTCCAAACGAAAGATGCTGCCGGTCTATTTACTCATCATATGGGGAGGCAGCTTGTGGTTTCACGATGTGGATCAAGTGATGAGCAGCTATTCGGTTGCCGGAAAAGCGGGATTATTGCTGCTGCTCCTCTACGTCCCCTTTTTAATCGTCATGTCCAAATGGCTGCCTTTGAAAGGGCGAGAAGTATGAAAGCGGTTATTGGCTTGCTTATGATAGTAATGCTTTCAGGCTGCATGGTGCGAACGGAGGTAGTGGAGGACATTTACATGGCTTTGGCGATGTCTGTTGATGTTGACCGGCCAGGCACAGGCGAAGGCGATACGAACAGTGCGAAGAAGGAAATATTATTAAACTTATCCGCCCCATTGTTTACTCCTAGCCGCAAAGTGGAAGGGGTTACTTTTAAAGAACGCGGAGCTACGATTAAAGATACGGTTAGCCGTATTAATCATGAGAGCGACCAGTACTTGTCTATAAGCAAGCTGGGAATCATTTTGTTTAGCAAGGAAGTGCTTCGCTCCGGAATTGGGGATCATGCCGAGATGCTGAATGCCGACCCGTTAATTGCTGGAGGTCTTATTTATGGAATGACGGAAGGAAGGGCGGAAGATATGCTTCGCGCTCCGATACATACCAACAACCAGCCTATCGGAAGATATTTATGTTATATCATCGAAAACAACATCAAGACGTTTGATTTACCGCCAATGGATATCCATAAATTTATTTATGAATGGAAGGGTGCGGGCATGGACCCCGTTATGCCGATTATCGGCTATCACGAGAACAGGGCGGCGCTCACAGGAATTGCCGTGATGAAGGGGGATAAATATGTTGGGCAGCTGACTATAGAGGACATGGTACCCCTTAACCTGATGAAAAAAAATACGCGCGACGGTTCTTATGTCCTGTTATTAAATAAAAACAAAATCACCATTCAAAACTTGGAGACAAAAGTGAAATATGAATATAAGCCGGGCAGCAAGCAATTTGATATTCGTTTAAAAATAAAAGGGAAGCTGACCCAGTCCGATTTGTCTAAAACATTGGAGCTTAGTCGTGCACAAACCGCGTTTAACGAACAAATGACGAAGCAATGCGAAGCCATCATTGCCAAGCTGCAGAAATGGGATGCGGACCCTATTGGAATCGGAAATATTATCCGCAGCAAGGATAGAGGCTGGAATGAGGAAGAGTGGAGGGAGAACTACCGTTCAATGTCTATCAAGGTGGCCATTGAAACGGAAATGAGGAGATAAACAAAGGGGAGGCCCCGTTCTTATAAGAGCGGGGCCCGACTCATTTCCGTTATCCAATAACCGTTAGCTGCTTCGGATAAGAAGTCAGCACTTCAACTCCATCCGGCGTAACGAATACATCATCTTCGATTCGAACTCCGCCAAGGGAGGGGACATATATGCCCGGCTCAATTGTGAAGACCATTCCCGCGAGCAGAAGCTCCTCGTTTCGTCCATGAATAGACGGATACTCGTGAATATCCATGCCGAGGCCATGCCCGAGCCGATGGTTGAAGTATGGGCCGTAGCCCGCCGCTTCAATGGACTCGCGCGCTATGCGGTCCAAGCTGCCGAAGGATACCCCTGGGCGGGTAGCCTCAATCGCCAAAGTATTGGCGTTAAGCACGGAAGCATAGATGCTCTTCAACTCATCCGAAATATCGCCAACAGCGAACGTCCGGGTAATATCCGAGGCATAACCGTCCGCGTAAACTCCAAGATCGAACAGAAGCAGTTCCCCTTCGCCGACTTTCCGGCTATCCGGTTTGCCGTGCGGCAATGCCGACTTGGCTCCCGACAAAACCATAGTATCGAAAGAAGGGCCCTGTGCCCCCAGCTTCTTCATTTGGTATTCCAATTCCGCTACAAGTTCAATTTCCGTAATACCCGGTTTCACTTTAGAGACTCCTGCGCTTAACACCTCTTCGACGATGCGAACGGCATTTTTCATCCGAGCAACTTCATCCGGCGTCTTAATGGCGCGCATTTCTCGCAGAGGCAATCCGATATCGACAAACTCAGCAGCTTCGACCGCGTCTTGAATGGACTCGAAACGATGAACGGTCAGATCGTCTTTCTCTATGCCAAGACGGCGAATGCCAGAAGGCATCAACCCGCTAAGAATCTCATAAGCGTTATCCGTATCGCTATGGGTATGGATTCTCGAAACGGAGGAGGCCGCCTCAGCAGCAGCCAAATCAAGCGCCGGTACGAGCAGCAGCGCGTCCTCGCCTTTTGGGAGCAGCAACCCTAGAAATCTCTCGTGAGGATCGGTAGCGAAGCCGGTCAAATAGTAGACATGCCTCGGCGAAGTAATCAGAATCGCGTCCAGATTGTGTGCATCCATATAGGAATGAAGCTTGTGCATTTTTGAAGTCATTTTGACAACCACCTTTCATCCCTATTGTAAGCACTCTGCCGTTAAGTATCCAGTGTTTGAAGTTCTTCTAACTAGTTGAATACAAGCGGTCAGTAACGGATTCGATGAGTGGGCTAATCGTTTGGAGTAAAGCTTGGTAAACCTCGCTATTTTTCATGGCGTCTACTGTTTCTTTATCCGGCCAAACGCTAACGACTCCGAACAATGGATTGCCGTCTTCAATGTTGGGCTCCAAGAAATAGGCGTGTAGACTGCCTGCCTTCTTATTGATCGGAACCAGCAAGTTTTGCCCAATTTCTTTTAACTGATTTTCCATTCCTTCTTTGCTGGCAAAGGTAACTACTCGGACGAGCATATGAGCCCCCCTTAACATCATCTATTACAAAAGTTCTTTAGCAAGCAAACGGTACGATAGCAGCCTTGCTTCATGGCTGTGGCTAATTGTGCTGATGACAGCTTCGGAAATGCCAAACTTCTCATCATGCTCGCGCAGCGTGTCTGCGACGTTTTTAGCGCTACCGACCAGAAAGCGGCTGCGATTCCTTTGGATATGCATTTTGTCCAGTTCTGTATAAGAATAATTGAGCGCTTCTTCTGGAGAAAATATTTGGAATGGCATTCCCTTATCCAAAAACAATAAGTTCAAATCCAGGCTCGCTGCATGATATTCCGCTTCTTCATCCGTTTCGGCCGCCATAACAAAGTAGCCGACATTGACTTGCGGAGAGGCCAGAAACGGCGACGCTTTAAAATGATTCCGGTACGCATCGAGCATTGGAGCCGACAAGCCGCCGCTGATGAACTGGGCAAAGGAGTATCCGATACCCAATTGACCAGCTTGCGCGGCACTGTTGCCGCTTGAGCCAAGCAGCCAAACTTCAGGAAGCGGCGATCCCGCCGGAGCTGCCATCGTGTTGCTATATAGATGCCCCTCTGGCATCGTTTCGGTCATAAACGACATCGTCTCGGCCAGCTTATCATATGCATTTTGCACATTTGGCTGTCTTCCTTCATGCAAAGCATGCGTGGAGAAACGGTCTCCGCCAGGTGCGCGGCCCACGCCAAAATCGATCCGATTAGGATGCAGCGAGGCAAGCGTTTTAAACACTTCAGCCATTTTCAACGGGGGATAATGCATGAGCATAATGCCGCCAGAGCCAATACGAATCCTCTTAGTTGCCGCCGCGATATGAGCAATCATAATTTCGGGAGAAGCGCTGGCAAGGTTGGGGGAGCCGTGATGCTCGGAATACCAAATGCGCTCGTAGCCTAATTGATCCCCCAGCTTCGCAAGTTCAACCGTATTTTTTAAGGTTTGCTGCGGGGTTTGCCCATTTGAAACAGGAGTTTGATCCAATACGCTTAGTTTCATAACGATCCTTCTTTCTTTTCTGACTCTACATTAAAAATGCCCATTCCAGTAGGTCACTTCATCTGCGCTTAATCTGACCGTTGGAAAACCGGCTTCTTTTGCTTTGCCAACTGCAATCATTAAAATGTTGGTGAGGTTTTCAGGTACATTAAACTCTTTACGGAATTGCTCGATGCTATATCCAAGCATAGGAACGGTGTCGTAGCCTCTCGCTTTTGCGGCCAGCATCAGCTGCATAGCGAGCAGACCGCCATCTAGCATTTGCCATTCATTTTTCACTTGTTCGCTTACAGAACCGTAATAATCCTGTACACTGTTATTGATTCTGTCTTTAATTTCTTCCGTCATAAAACCGGCCTCTACCGCTCGTTGATTGATTTTATCGGCGTTGTCCCGAGTATAGGCATTCATATCGCCGAACAGAACAATAACCGCTGATGCTTCGACGACTTGCCGTTGGCGGGATGCCATGGGCAGCAGCTTTTCCTTAAGTGCCGGGTCTGTAAAAACCATGAACCGCCAAGGGTTTAAGTTGGTTCCGCTCGGAGCAAGCATCGCTTCCTCCAAAAGCTCTTTTATTTCTTCTTCGGAGATTTGAACCGAAGGGTCGTAGAAGCGTACGGAACGGCGCTCCCGAATGACATCATAAAAATTTGAAGTACATTTTGTTTTCTCCATTTTTCTTTACCTCCACTATTTATGAAAATGAACATGTTTGCACATGCAAGCCAGCCTGTATTTGCAAGGATGCGGTTAACAAACCCTATTATGGTGTAGTACAGTAGAATTGAACAGTACGTACTTTTTCGTAATATAGATACTTTTTTGTAATATAGGCACCGAAAAGTACCTATAGAAGAAGTGAAGGAGATCGCTATGGAAAAACAATATAACAATCGAATTGAAGTCGTTTTAGATGTCATTGGAGGGAAGTGGAAGACTCATATTTTGTATCATTTGACCCGAGGTCCAATTCGAACGGGAGAATTGCTGCGTCTCGTAACCGGGATCACCCAAAAGATGCTGACGGAACAATTGAGAGAGCTGGAGCAGGATGGACTGGTCATTAGGAAGGTGTACAACCAAGTGCCGCCTAAAGTGGAATACTCCTTGACGGAATACGGGGAGTCGTTAAAAGAGGTGTTGAAGGTGCTCTGCGACTGGGGTGGAGATTATATCCGGCACAAGTATCCAAACGGCGAGGTCACTGTAAGAAACAGCGAGGATATTTAAAGAGGCAAGCTGAGGCATTTTGATTAACGCGGCATTTTCTATAAAATAAATAGGGGTGCCTAAAAGTCTTTGCTCAATGACTTTTAGGACACCCCTATTTATTTATTCAAGTTGTCATTCATTCATAAGACGCTGCTGAATCCACGGCTCGATCATTCGAGATGTCAATGATCGCTTGATAAATGTTGGGCGGGTATTCGGCAATTCTGTGGCATAGATACAAATACCACTCATGGCCGTAGGTGAGATAAATGCGAACGGGAAAGCCGGCTGCTTTTAGACTGCTGCCCAAATCCGGACGGATTCCGTATAACATTTCGAATTCGACGCCAGGCTTATGGGCCCAACCACGCTTGATCACTTCATTGATGATAGTCTCATCATGGGTAGCGACGGATACTCGATGACCTTTATGAATGGCTTCGTCTAAGAGCTGCAAATAACGTTCGTTCAGAGCATCCGAGCGAGGAATGGCAACATGCTGAAGCTCCTGATAGGCGCCTTTTACGAGCCGCAGTCTTCTAGCGCAATGTTCCCCATGGATGGCACGGTTGGCTGTCCAATTGTTTAAATAGTCGGAGGTGCTGTTTAACTGTGCTTGAAGCGTAATGCCGATAGTTGGATAGAGGGCTGCCGTCTGCTCGTAGATGGACAGAATCGATTCGGTTTTGGCTGATTCCTCCATACTGATAAACAGTTCAATGTCAGCAGTGCTTGCTTGCTCGGCTAAAGCAACGAGCTCGCTCGAGGCCAACTGACTGTCGACGGATAAGCCAATATGAGAAAGATCGAACGAAATTCGAGACTTCATTCCGCGATCGATTAACTCTTGTATGAGCCTCCTCATCTCCAGCCTGGCCGCTTGGCAGGATGCTCTATCCGATTTATTTTCACCGATGTATTCAATTGAAACTTGATATCCTTTATCCAAAAGCCGTTGTGCGGACTCCAGCCCGGCCTCTCTATGATCGCCCGCAACATATTTGGCCGCTGCTCGTTGCAAAAGCTGGTAAACCGCCGGCGTCCGCTCAACGTACGTTTTCAAATCGGCCCGTCTGGCTAAAGATTTCATCGCATCTGCAAAGGCTTTTTCCAAGTCTAATCTTTTCACTGTGTGTTTCCCTCCTCTTATTCTCTACACGTAAGTGTAAAATAGAGACATCGAATGAGGATTGTAAAAAATTGCTCTGTTTTAAACAGACAGCGCGTAGGCTTGAGGCGTTGCTCCCACGATTTTATAGAAAGCTTTTGCAAAATGGCTCTGATCGTAAAAACCGGTATCCGCTGCCACATCGGCAATAGGCTGCCGGTTTTTTAACGCGGCTTTGGCATGATTGATCCGCAGCAAGTTTTGATAAGCGTGAGGGGGCAGATGAGTGCTCTTTTTAAACATTCGAATGAGGTGAAAACGGCTGATCCCGGTTTCATTCTCCAGAAGGTCGAGCGTAATTCGATCCTGATAGTAGGCATGAATAAACTCTTTGGCCCTCACGACGTATTTCTGTTCCAGCGCGCCATCCGATTCATGGTTTAAGTCGTCCGCAGCATGGCTAACGAGTGATTGAACCAAATTAATAAGTGCCGTTTCCGTTTCAAGAGGCGAGCTGGGAGAAGCTAATGCTTCCATGACCCTATTGAGCAGTCCACTGCACCACCTATTTTTGTCTTTCTCCAGCAAAAAGGGGAACCGAAGCTTATCGAGATGACGAAGCTCCAATTGCTCCAACCACAGCGGTTTGATAAACAGCATTTTGTATTTCCACTGGGCATCCTCGGCAGGCTGGCAAGCGTGAAGCATGTGGGGCGGGAAGCTGATCATTCGACCCGACTCCACGTTCCACACCGAACCCTCGCACCATGCCTGCGTTTCGCCTTCGTCAATTAATCCGATGGAATACTCCTCGTGGAAATGCTTTTGATAGGCCAGGTCGCTCCTCCAGCATCGTTTGGCTTCCAGGAACGGCAATGCCTCTTCTCGGTAAAAAGCAACATCAGCCATTCATGTACACTCCTTATCAATCAATCATTTAACTTATTTCGCATTAACATCAGGTTGATGGATACCGATTACATTCCCTTCTGAATCATGATAATAGCCTTGCCACGCCATGCCGGGGAGCGCGTGTTTAGGCACTGCGACTGTGCCGCCGTGGCTCAAAATTTTAGCTGCTGTCGCATCGTAATCCGCTACTCCCATCGTACAGGCAAAACCGTTTAAAGGCTCGCCCGGCTGGGGACGAGGGCCGCGGCGTTTTGTTAAAGCCCCGTTAACTCCAGGCTGATTGGCGTCGCCAGTTACAGCTCCGAAATAGGGCACTCCGGCATAGTCGCTCCAGTCCTCGAATGTCCATCCGAATACCTCTCCGTAAAATGTTTTGGCACGCTCCATGTCATCCACATGAACTTCAAAATGAACTAATCTTCCCATAATATTACCCCCATCGCAGTGAATTGCGTTTCTACTACATTAATTTGTTTGTTCCGGTGGATATTCCTGCTTTAGTTTTAATAGAAATGAGTAATTTATGCACGGCAACATACAAATTTCCCCCTCCATATAGCTCGATCGAGTCATGTGCATTTCTGGACAAGTTGCTATATTTTATCTGTATTTTAAAAGTCGAAAAGGGGGGCATTTATGTCGAATGTGAAAGATGTGCAAGATGGGCAAGATCAGAAGGAACAAAAGGAGCAACGGGAACAGAAAGGAAATCCGGGGCTTTACCGGTTTGTGTGGAGATGGCATTTTTACGCGGGCCTCGTGTTTGCTCCAATGTTAATTATGCTCTCGATAACCGGGGCCATTTATCTATTTAAACCTTATTTGGAACCTATGATGGACAAGGAGCTGCACTTTGTAAAAGCGGGGGATTCGGAGATCGCCCCGAGCTTGCAGCTTAAAGCAGTCAAAGACCTATATCCGGAGGCCAGCATATCAAACTTTACGGATCGCCCGGAGCGTGACCGCGCCACGGAAATAAAAGTTTCAAAAGATGGCGTAGGCTACACCGTTTTTGTTGATCCCTACACGGGAAAAGTGCTTGGCGAGCTGCAAAACGACAAGCGGCTTATGGAAATTATCGTTTTATTGCATGGCGAAGTGATGGCAGGCGAAATCGGGGACAATATAGTGGAGCTGTCAGCCTCGTGGGCCATTATTTTGCTCATTACCGGGCTGTATCTCTATTGGCCGCGCAACAAAGCGAGCTTTCTATCTCTATTCCGAGTTCGTATAAGGCAAGGGAAAAGATTGTTTTGGCGGGATTTGCACGCCTCGACCGGATTTTGGATGACGGTGTTTATTCTCTTTTTAATTTTAACCGGTTTGCCGTGGGCCAGCTCGTTTGGCGAACGGTTGAACACGGTCGTGGAAGCGGCGAAATTGTCCAACGCTCCTGCAAATTTATGGTCGGGCGGAGGCGCCGAATCGGTTCAATTGGCCAAGGATGTGGCGGAAACGTCGTGGGCGGCGGAAAATATTCATCTTCCGGAATCGGTCTACGCCAACTCGGGCATGCTGCCCATCGAAAATATCGCCCAATTTGCTGCGAATGCCAATATCCAGCCGGGCTATACGGTCGCTATGCCGAAGGATGAAAAAGGGATTTACTTAATCACCTTGTCAGGCTGGGCGGCGAACAGCGTAAACGAATATGCGGTAGTAGCTGTGGATCAATACAGCGGCAAATCTCTGATGGACTACCGTTGGAAGGATTACAGCACCTTTGACAAAATGATTGAAACGGGCATCGCGCTGCATGAAGGAAGGCAGTTTGGCTGGCCGAACATGCTGCTGAACTTGATCGTATGCCTCTCGCTTATTTTAATAGTGGTCAGCGGCATTACGATGTGGTGGAAAAGGCGGCAAAAAGGCACGTTCGGCGTACCGAAAAAATTCGAAGGGTATCGTTTGTCCATAGGCGTTATTATTATTACGATTGGATTAGGTTTGCTTATGCCGCTAGTCGGCTATACGATGTTGGCAGCGCTTGCAATCGATTTGCTAATTAAGCTTGTAAACCGAGCTCGCAAGTCCGAAAATACGATTGATAAAGGAGAAGCATCCTGAGAGGGATGCTTTTTCTGCTGTGTGGCGTGGTGAACTCTTCATTTTGGAAAAAGGAGGAATATGTCTGAGCCTGTCGAATACGATTAATCGTGCAACCATGACATGAGGGGGATTACGCAGATGGCAGTAACTCAAAGCATTCTAGAGTGGGTATTGGTGGGGGAATGTCCGATCCCGCACGACGTAAACGACTTGTTGGTTAACGGTGAAGTGGCAGTAGCCGCTTACAAAACGTTCCGGGATACAGCTATTTTTACAAACAAAAGATTGATTGTTAGAGACGCCCAAGGGCTTACTGGGAAAAAGGTTGAGATTTATTCGCTTCCATATTCCACAATCAATATGTGGTCGACGGAAAATGCGGGAGGATTTCTGGATCGGACGGCCGAGGTTGAATTATGGACTCGTGCAGGGCATATTAAAGTAAAGCTGCATAAAGGCGTAGACATCCGTAAGTTTGACAAGCTGATTGCCAACGCACTTTTGACCGATTAAACGGCTATATCCTATACGAATAGAAAAAACCGTCAGAGGGACCTTCAAGCTAGAGTCCTTCTGACGGTTTTTTGAATAGGAGGCCGATCCGATTTGTTGCTGGTTTGCAGGCGTCATTAGAACGTCAGTCTGCGCAAAATGAGCTCAAGAATGCGAATCAAACGGATCAGTCTGCGAATTTCTCTCCGGCTTCCGCCTTCTCTAATGAGTCTGCGCAATTCTCTTCTTAGACGTCTGATCAAACGTCTCAATCTGCGAATTCTTCTTTCCCGGCGACGGCCGCGGCATCCCTCAAAGCGTCCGAACTCATCTCTTTCGGCTAACAGCTCTTCAAGACGCTCCAACTCTGCAGCACGCTCAAACTCACCAAGATTTTCCAAATCGAGGATTCTTCTGATTTCTTCATCCATCCTAATCCCTCCTCTCTATCACGAAGATAGTTCATTCTATTCAAGGGACAAGAAAATGGTATAGATAGATTAATAGGGAGATTAATTGATTTCTTCTATTGGTCATGCTGACTGGACACATTTCAGCAGAATAAAATATACGAATGATTTAATTTTAAATAATGATATAGTTCGTGTTTTGCCTCGAAAATAATAAAAAAGACGTTGACATGCTCCGAAAAATTGATTATTCTATCGAAGGAAACGAACATCTCGTATATCCTCAATAATATGGTTTGAGGGTCTCTACTAGGAGCCAAAGAATCCTAACTACGAGCATAGGCTGCGTCTATTTTTTGCGCAGGCTTATGCTGCAGTTAGGATTTTATTATTTGCATCGGAGGAAAAGTAGATGGAAGCATGGTTTAAGCTAAAAGAAAGAGGGACTACGGTTCGGACGGAGCTGCTCGCGGGACTGACCACCTTTTTTACGATGGTGTATATCGTCATTGTTAACCCCGGCATTTTGAGCCAAGCGGGAATGGACTTTCATGGCGTCTTTGTAGCGACGGTTCTGGCAAGCATAATCGGTACGCTCATTATGGGTATTTTCTCTAACTATCCGATCGTCATAGCGCCGGGCATGGGCCTTAATGCATATTTTGCGTTTAGCGTTGTCGGAGGGGAAGGCCTTTCCTGGCAAACTGCGCTTGGAGCCGTTTTTGTTGCCGGTTTGCTGTTTATTGTGCTTTCGTTGACTTCGTTCCGCTATATGCTGCTCGACTCCATTCCCGAGAGCTTAAAGCATGCGATTACAGTCGGTATCGGATTGTTCATTACGTTCATCGGTTTGCAAAACTCCGGGCTTATTGTGGATTCACCGGCAACTCTGCTCACTCTAGGCTCGTTAACTGAACCTATGACGCTGCTCACGATTATCGGCTTGGTTGTTTCGCTTATTTTGATGTCTTATCGGGTAAAAGGCTACTTGTTTATTGGCATGATCATCACGGCGGTTATCGCTGGTTTTATGGGACTGCTCAAGCTGCCTGACAAGTTTGTAGCATTGCCAACCGGCCTATCGGCAACCGCGTTTCAGATGGATATTGGCAGCGTATTTTCGAACGGGCTATATGCGATTATTTTTACCTTTTTGCTCATTACGCTATTCGATACGACAGGGACGATGCTTGGCGTGGCGGAGCAAGCGGGCCTTGTGAAAAATGGCAAGTTTCCGCGTTCAAGAGGAGCTCTGCTGGCGGATGCGGTCGGTACTTCGGCAGGCGCGGTGCTTGGGACAAGCCCAACCTCGGCGTATATCGAATCCAGTGCGGGCGTTGCCGTAGGTGGAAGAACGGGACTGACGGCTGTGACGGTCAGCTTGCTGCTGGGGCTTACGTTATTTTTCTCCCCAATCGTATCGGTGCTTGCGGCTATTCCGGCGATTACGGCGCCTGCGCTCATTATTGTTGGTTTCCTTATGATTAGCGTTGTTTCCAAAATCGATTGGAGCGACTTTGAAGTGGTATTCCCTGCGTTTTTGATCATTGTCCTTATGCCGCTCACCTATAGCATCGCTACAGGCATCGGCGTTGGCTTTATCGCTTATCCTATCCTAAAAGCCGTAAAGGGCAAGTGGCGCGAAGTTCATCCGATTTTTTACCTATTTGCGGTTCTGTTCTTGATTCAGCTCGTCTTTTTTGGCCATTAACACATTCAGATTGTAAATAAAAACGAAAGCGAAGCGGAGGCCGTAACAGGCTTCCGTTTTTTTATTTTGCCAAGGGAAAACCCTCTTCGAGAACACGGTACTATAGTTAATTGGTACTATTCGAACCATCAAATTCCAATAATAATGAACCTATCACAAAGAGATGGGGTGTTGTATGAATTCGGTATATTTGACTGGTTTGGGCAAGTTTTTGCCGGGGGAGCCTGTAAGCAATGAGGATATGGAAGACTATCTTGGTCAAATAGGCGGAAAGCCGTCTAAAGCTAAACGCCGCATTTTAGAGCAAAACGGCATCCAATATCGTTACTACGCCATGGACAAGGAGCAAAATAGCCTTTATACCAATGCGGAAATGGCCGCTTATGCGATTCGCGATGCCCTGGAACGAAGCGGTGGGGCAGTGGAGAGCGGCATCGGATTTCTGGCGGCGGCTACAACTCAAGGCGATCTGCTCGTTCCGGGCTTTGCCAGCATGGTTCATGCGGAGACGGCCTTGCCCGTTATGGAAATCGCGACTCATCACGGTGTATGCGCCAGCGGAATGCATGCGCTAAAAAACGCCTTCCTGCATGTCCAGTCGGGTGAGCATGATAATGCCGTTTCTTGTGCGAGTGAGTTTCCGAGCCGGGCTTTTAAACATACCCGATTTGAAGCGCAGAAGGCGTATAGTGAAAAGGCTCTGTCCTTCGAAACGGATTTTTTAAGATTTATGCTGTCTGACGGGGCGGGTGCGGCTGTTTTGCAAAATAAACCGTCTAAGCATGGCCAATCGCTGCGTATCGAATGGATTGACAATAAATCGTATGCCAACGTATATGAGACCTGTATGTATGCAGGAAGGAATAAAGAGCGTGAGAGCAAGTCTTCGTGGCTTGACTACCGGTCGATTCACGAGGCGGCGGACGAAGGCGCCATTAATTTGAAGCAGGATGTCCGTCTTGTGAACGAGATGCCGGTGCTTGGCGTTAGCCGATTTATGGAGCTGGTGGAGCAAGGGCTCGTTCATCCGAACTCGATCGATTGGATGGTATGCCACTACTCGTCTCATTTTTTCCGTGATGAAGTATTCAGGCTTATGGAACTGGGCGGGATGATGATCCCAGAGGAAAGATGGTTTACGAACCTGTATACAAAGGGGAACACCGGCGCCGCTTCTATTTATATCATGCTGGAGGAATTGCTGAACTCCGGCAAACTTGCCGATGGTGAGCAAGTGCTTTGTATGGTGCCGGAAAGCGGCAGATTTCAAACGTCGTTTATGCTGCTGACCGTCGTAGGTTCGGCAGAAACGGCATCGGCTGCAAAGGGTTTTGTCGAGCGCGAGCCGGAAGCTCCTCATCTGGAATATAACCAGGGGAGCGAAGTGCAAGCGCAGCTTGTTCGCGGGCTCGTGCAAGTTTGGATTGATTTTGAGCAGAGACTGGCCCAGGTACCGATTATTCGCAAGCTGTATCAGGACCGGTTCACTTTGGACGATTACAAAGCGCTTATGGAAAATATCCGTCAGCAAGTCATCGACGGTTCGCAATGGATCGCTCGCGCCGCTTCTTATATCGCAATCGAGCATATCGATCTCCGCTCTACTTTTATTGCTCATGCTCGTGATGAACATAGAGACTTTCAAATTTTGGAGCGCAACTATGTTGCTGTCGGCGGTGATTTATCTGCGATTCAGTCCGGGCAAAAAAATATCGGCAGCGAGGCGTTGTCCTCGTACTTATTCCAGCGGGCAAGCCGCGACAATCCGTACGATTTAATCGGAGCCATGTGGATTATTGAAGGATTGGGCTGCCGGATGGCCCGTTATTGGGGAGAGATGATCCGCGACCAACTGTCGCTTACGGATGAGCAGGTCTCGTTCCTTCTATACCATAGCGACTCGGACGAAAAACATTTTGAGCGGCTGGAGTCGGTCGTTCAGCATCCTATGCTGACGGAGGAGATTGCAGCGAGAATCGTCAAAACGGCCAAAACGACGGCTAGGCTTTACCTCCTGCAGCTTGAGGAATTGGGCAATGTATGAGCGAGCTTAATGTTTATGAACAAATGCCGCATGACAAGGACGATCCCAATCCGTTTCTCGCCTTTTATTTGGACAGAAGCATACCGTTTAACGAGGAGGCCAAAGCGCTTTATTTGCAGGATTGCTCCAGCAAAACCCGACAATTTCTGCTTCCCGTATTGAAGCCGCTGGCCCGGTTGATGATCATTTTTTTGCAAATTTACAAAAGCATCGTACCTAAGGCGTTTACCTCGTCGAGGGCTTTGCATCGCGTATTGTATTGGGGAATGAAGACTTTTGTAAGCCCAAGCGCCAATACGATGATTTTACGGCATTTTTACCTCGGGTCGGAGGTGCTGCAATTTATACGGGACAATGTGCCGGGCGTCGACATTACGATGAATCCTTTGAAGCCGATTAATTTGGAGCCCGTCAAAGACGATTTGTTCCTGATTCACGATTTGAATTTGTACAATTTCATTATTAATCTCAACAATGAGCTGCGCCGCAAAAATCTCGATGTCACGAAGCAAGAGCGGCTCAACTTCAATGCGATTACGTCGGGGAAAATTCCAATTGAGTCGATGCCGAAACGGTGGACTAATTTTCTCGATTTAACGACGGCTATTGAATGTTTTACACCGGTCTATCAGTTTTTCTTGACGGACAACGACTTCTGGCGGGCAACCAACTCGCTGCAGCTGGACGAAACCGTCGGCATTTTGGCCTCAAAAGTCATTGGCAACAACGACCGGCTTGCCCTGATCAACAACAAACATCCCATGGTGCCGCTGTCCACGTTAAGAGCGGGCTTCCGGCTAGTGCTGCACGGGCTGGCTACGGAACAGCTTCATGCTTTGCTGGTGGAGCTTAAGCAAAAACAGTTGCACAATGGCAACTAAAAGCAAATGCAAAGCGGTAGCTAGAAGCAAAGGCAAAGGTGGCAACTAAAAGAAGCAAATAGAGAATGTTGCAATTGGGTCAGTTTTGATCAATAAAATAGAGATTATTAGAAAGAGCCCCTAGCGAAGGGGCTCTATTTTTGATGCTCGTATTGAAATTGAGGGATTTTCATATTAGAAATGGTTACTTCGCGCCCGCTTGTTTCAAGCTGTTAGCCATATTTTCGAAATGGCGGTTTTTGGCGTGCTGCAAGGGAGTAACTCCTTGGGAATCGGCCAAATTGACATCGGCACCATGTTCAATAAGCAAGTCAACGATAGCTTGATGCTTCGCCCCGCCATCTCCTAATATGACCGCTTCAAGAAGGGCGGTCCAACCTAATTTATTCACATGATCAATATTGACATCGGAGGTAGTCAGCAATTCTTTTACAATGTCGACGTGCCCGCGATCCGCAGCCGGAATTAAAGCAGTACCGCCATAGCGATTTGTCAGAGTCGTATCCGCTCCTGCGGCGATAGCGGCCTGAACAAAAGGCAACATGCCTTCCGCACCTGAATAAAGCAACGGATTGTCGGAACGATTGTCGCGGATATTGATATCTGCCCCTTTTTCAACCAGTAGGTTAAAAATGGAGAGGCGATTCGTATGGACGGCAATCATCGCAGCAGTTCTTCCATGTTGGTCTTGAGCATTGATATTGGCGCCATAGGCAAGCGATTTTAAAATAGAAGCTTCGTTTCCTTGTTCAGCTGCTGCTAATAAACTGGCATTTAGGTTATTCATAGAGTCGTTCACCGTAAGGGCTGCTTGCTGACCTGCGTCTGTTGTCAGCGCCGTATCGGCTTGACACCCCGTCAGGAGTAGAGGCAGCAGTATGGCCAAAAAACGCAGCATAGCGTCCCCATCCTTTCTTTTGGAATAATGGTATGGACTAATTCCTTTTTCGTTAGATTAAGGATAGCAGAAAGATGTAAACGTCTTGCAACAAAGATATTAAAAAAGAATAAACTTTTGGCCTCGTGAAAGGAGCCTCCATCTGGACAGTTATCTCTTAATCTATTTATTTGGTTCGTTCGCACAGTCCGAATTAAGAGGAAATGCATGTACTGAAAGAGAGAATACGTGCAGAGGCAGCGTATTAGGAGGTTTAATTTTATGGGACCGAGTCAGTCAAACGATTCCGTATCGAAGTATAAAAAAGCTTTTATGGAGGATACCACGCTGGATGCCCGTTCAGTCAAGCATGGCAAGTGCGCGTGTGTCATGCCGCTAAGCTGCGGGTGTCCAACGAGTGTAATTGGTCCGACTGGCCCAACGGGAGCCACTGGGGCGACCGGACCGACTGGTGAAACAGGAGCGACAGGGGCAACGGGTCCGACTGGTGAAACAGGAGCAACGGGTCCGACAGGCCCAACTGGTCCAACGGGAGCGACGGGTGCTACAGGTGCAACAGGAGTAACGGGTGCAACGGGTCCGACTGGCCCAACAGGAGTAACGGGTGCGACCGGCCCGACTGGTGAAACAGGAGCGACAGGAGCAACGGGTGCAACGGGAGCGACGGGTGCGACAGGTGCAACAGGAGTAACGGGTGCAACGGGTCCGACAGGCCCAACAGGAGTCACGGGTGCGACCGGCCCGACTGGTGAAACAGGAGCGACAGGAGCAACGGGTGCGACGGGTGCGACAGGTGTAACAGGAGCGACGGGTGCAACGGGCCCAACGGGTGCGACAGGTGCAACAGGAGTCACGGGTGCAACGGGTCCGACAGGCCCAACAGGAGTAACGGGTGCGACCGGCCCGACTGGTGAAACAGGAGCGACAGGAGCAACGGGTCCAACTGGTCCAACGGGTGCGACAGGTGCAACAGGAGTAACAGGTGTAACCGGTCCGACCGGCCCAACGGGAGCAACGGGCCCAACCGGTCCAACAGGGATTACTGGAGCAACGGGTGCGACCGGTCCAACCGGTCCAACAGGGATCACTGGAGCAACGGGTGCGACCGGCCCAACCGGTCCAACAGGAAACACTGGAGCGACCGGAGCTACAGGTGCAACTGGTCCAACAGGAGCCACTGGCCCAACTGGTCCAACAGGAGCCACCGGTGCAACAGGCGCGACGGGCCCAAATGTGATGATAGAAGGCTTTTCCGCATTTTTAGCGACGGTGTCGGTATCGACAAGCGCACAGCTTACGAACTGGTCAGTGGCTAATCCCTATTATACAAGCGCCAGTTTTAATCCAACGACCGGAAACTATACGGTTCCAACTACGGGTCGATATTCGATTTCAGCGACCATTAACTTCGCCACGACCGTAGCTGTAACAGCAGGACTTGGCGCTGCGATATTCCCTTATTTTGCTATACAAAGAACCTCTCCTACCGCAACAAATCTGGTTACAGGATTGCTGCCTATCCTTAATGTAAACATTGTTTTATTGCTCACGCTCAGAGTCATTCTCGGCAGCGGCGCGGTCACACTCGCGGGAGAGTTTCAGTTGTCTGCGGGGGATGTCATAGGGTTGTTTTATAACGCCAATGGTTTGACGATTGCCCTTAATTTAGGAACCGGCGCCGTCAATGGGATCGTCTGGTCGCTCCATGAGATGACGTAACTATTCTAGGCAAGCAACCACTTTTTCGATTATTGAACAATAGCAAGGACGTTATGCGGCCTACTTACATTTAATAATAGAAGGGATTAGATTCAAGTCGGCGGTCAGAGGGGGGGAGGATGCTGAAAAAGAAAAAACAATCCGGGCAAAGCCATTCAACTTCGCCCAGAAAGTGCTCCCGCTCTGGGGCTTCAGCTCCTTCTCAGGCCGAGTTCAATGGGTCGCCCGAGAGCCGCACTAGGCGGAGGGAGACTCGCAGAGAGCTCCGATTCGGATTTTTGCCCGCTTATATCGCTCCTCCAAAGCTACATTACAACTATGGCTCCGGGAGGCGCCGCCGGCATTGCACACATTGCACTCATCCCGTACCGCCTCCAGCCGACCCTCCGAGCACAGTGGTTGAAAAAGAGTGCTGCGGCAGCATACTCATTCAAGACCGCCAACCGGGATTACTCATATGGGAATGCGATGTAAAATCAAGGAAGTCCGTCATACAAGTGACCATTCTTTGCAACTCCAACAGTACCCAAGCTTTAAACGTTGTGATCAACGGCCGGGAAAAGGTGCGTATGAAGATACAGCCCGGCAATACGAGCAACTATATTGGGGAAGACGTGCACACGGTCTCCGTATCTGTGGATGAAAGCAAGGAGCTTCCATATGTAGAAGGAAGATATTCGATTACAACTACTCTTCAAATGAAACAGCCCAAACCTTTTCGATAATATTTTTATAGCAAAATAAAATGCGGCGTTTCCTAAGCGGAAGCGCCGCATTTGCTCATCAAACGTTATGAGAGCAGCAAGCCGGGCTACAGACTATAGCGGACCGTAATACAAAATTCTCCTGTAGCGGCCGCAGTTGAAGTCAAAGTGATGGTATTGAATTTTGCAACCGTAAACGAGGCGCTTCCGCCAGCTGGAATGGTTATGGTCTGCAATGGCGCGACTACACCTGTTCTAAGGAAATTGACAGTTAGCGTTCCGGTGCCCGTTTCATATTTTACATATCCTGTACCGCTAATGATTTGAGAGATATTATCGGAATAAATCGTTTGCGTGCCGGCAGCGGTTAATTGCCAGTTGGTACACACTTTATCCTGTACAATCGTTTTGTCCGAGCAGCAGCTGAGCGAAGTAGTATTGCACATGTAGAATGAACCTCCTATTCGTCATCTTAGTAAGGGGATCTAAACTACTGAATCGTATAACGCGTCGTAATACAAAATTCACCCTGATAAGTTCCGGCGGTTGCGCCCGGCAATGTGATTTGAATGGCGCTAAAGCGGCGATACGTAAAAGCGAGGCTCGTTCCAGCTTCCACCGTAATAGGAGCGGCGTTGATTGGGTTGCCCGCACTGTCGAGAAAATCAACCGTAATATCGTCCGGGCCTACATCGTACTGAACATATCCGGTTCCGACGATATTTTGATTAATATTGTTCGTAAAAACGACAATTTCGACGTCGGTCGCCACAACTGTTCCGCTCCATGGCGCACATACTTTATCTTGAACATAATTTTGATCGGCGCAGCAGGTTAGTGTGGAATCGGTTGTATTGCATGCCAAGGGATATCCCTCCTATTTGATTTTCTAAACTATTCAATGCGAATAGCCGTTTGTTCGCTTGGACAGTTGCCTCTCTAGTAAAGATTTAGTTGTTTTCTAGGCTATTAGGCTAGAGTGATAGTAGGCAATTGGACGGAAATATACTGATTGTCAATCTCTCCAATTGAACTAAAAAATGAAACAAATTGTCGAAAAATAACCGAAAAAATATGTACAGGATAAATAATCCAATGTAGAATATGGTAGTGCAAAATAATTAAGGAAGCTGACTCGCTGCTTCAAACTATGCACATAAACATAAATATTGGGGGATGTAAGGTGAAACCGAAGAAGTGGATCGTATTAATTTTGATGGCTGCTATGTGGCTAGTGCCTTTTCAGGCATACGCGGCTGAAATTATGGATTATAAGCCCGGCATGATACTGGGGAAGGCTCAGAAATCAACAACGAAGTTTTTTATTAATGGCGCACAGGTTCCATCGGTAACGTTTAACGGAAAATTGGTCGTCTTTACGAAGGATCTTGCCAGTTACGGATTTATTACGGAATGGGACAATGAAAATAGAAGCATTGCGATTACACGCAATTTGAAAGTGAATTCATTTAAAGCAGTCAAGGATACCACAAGCAGCAAACCTATAAATGTATCGAATACAGATATTCGAGTGTTTGTTGAAAATCGTATGATTCCAGCTTTTTATATTGGCAGCGGAACGGCGATTTATGCCGATGATTTATTCCGTTACGGAGCAATAAGCTATGATACGAAGTTGAAACAGCAGCGCCTTCTTCTTTCAAAATACGCAGTAAAAGATATGCCGATGTATGAAGAGGTAGACGCTCATGGAAATAGTTTTTATTATTCTAGCTTAACGGATAATCCGATTGCTCATCTTAAATATGACGTGTTTTATTATAATCGCGTAACTAAAAAGGTTGAATCGTTTAAAGAGAGTTCTAACTTGATAGACGCTAATTTACCTAATGAAGCCACAGAGGAATGGAACTTCTGGTCTATTGCCGGAGAAGATGCGTTCTGGAAATATGTATTTGTAGGGCTAGTATTCGAGACGGCAATAGACAACACGAATACGACGCTGACTAATCCAGTCTTTAATGAAGAGTCGAAATATATTAAGACCAAATATTTGGATTATATCCTTATGCTTGAGAAGGCTCGTATGTCCGAGCTTACCAAGGAATTGAAAGCCCATGGCAACAAGCCTGTCAAAGTCGTAGAAAGTAAAGTGGAGCATAATGATATTGGGGTTCCAGAGCTGTATATGACGTTCAAAAATTTATCCGCAAAAACAGTGGATGCGTTTGAAATTGAAGCTTTGTGCTACGATGCATTTGGAAGGCCAGTAGAATATCCCGGATATGGAAATACATATTTGGCACAATCACGAAGCATTGTACTTCCACCCGGATCAGAGGATACTTTTGTAGCTACATTGGACGAGTTTATGGGCACGGCTAAGGTAGAATTAAAAGTGGTTAGCGTTCATTTTACAGACGGAACGACTTGGAAGCTTAAATAAGGTTTAGACGAATAAAATGAAGCGAGTCAAAAGCCGGCCCATATAGGCCGGTTTTTTTGCGGTCATTTTGCTAACGAGATGGATATGAGGTGGGTAGGATGGGGGCAAGCAAGTTTGCGCTTTCGACACTTGAAATACTAAGATTATTGTCGAAAAATACGACTGTTTTATATACAGCATAAACAATCTCATGTAGAATGTAACAGTATGTAATAATTTAGGAAGTTTTGATGAATGGTTTCAAGTAATACATAAAATATGGACAGGGAGGATATAAAGTGAAATTTAAAAAATGGCTTATAGTTATTCTTATGGCTGCAATTTGGCTGACCCCGTTGTCGGTTTATGCCGAAGGGTTTATTGAACCTGCCAAGTCTGGCGTTGTACTGGGTAAGGCTCAAAAATCGGGAACTCAATTTTTTATTAACGGAGCTCAAGTCCCTGCGGTAACCTTTAATAATAAACTGGTCGTTTTTACAAAGGACTTGGGCAAATACGGTTTTGTGTCTTCTTGGGACAATGAACTGCGGTCCATTACCATTAAGCGTAACTTAAAGGAGAATACATTCAAGCCTGTTAAGGATACAACTAGCGCTAAGCCTGTAGATGTCAAGCATACCGATATTACAGTGCTTTTAGACAATCGACTGGTACCGTCCTTCTATATTGGCAATGGCACGGCTATTTATGCTGAAGATTTATTCCGGTACGGAGCCATTAGCTATGATACAAAATTGAAACAACAACGTCTGCTTTTATCTAAATATGCTCTTAAGGATCTGCCGCTTCAACTAATGCTTAGTTACGACAATACATTTTCGGAAGTGAATATTAAGACCAAAAATCTATCAAATGTTGACCTTCTAGAAGCGGGCTATGATGTCTATTTTTATAACCGGGCTACAAAAAAAGTCGAAACATATTCTACTAGCATAATTGGCCTCGACGCCAAAGAAACATCCAATTGGCAAAGTCATGACGCGACAACTACTGTTGGCGATTATACAGAATCCTATTGGAAGTATGTTTTTTTAGGTGTAGTATTTGAAGCGACAGAAGATTTTGAAGGAAACATAACGGTCAATCCTTTGTATAAGGAAGAGCAGAATTACATTAAAACGAAGTATTTGGATTATGTTCAGATGATGGAAAAATACCGGTTGTCTGAGTTAAGCAAAGAGTTGAAAGCCAACGGAAATAAACCAATAAAAGTAACAGGCGTTACAATCGATCATAATTCAATCGGAATTCCGCAGCCGCATATTTCATTTAAAAATTTGACGAACAAAACAGTAGATGCCCTTGAAATTCGAATCAGTTGCTATGATACGTTTGGTAGAGAGGTTACTTTCCCGGGACAAGGCAATGTGTTCCTAGGAATTGCTCAAGATATTATCATTCCATCAGGTGCAGAGAACATTTTTGTATGGACTCTAAATCTATTCGAGAACACTACTAAAGTAGATGTAAAAGTGACAAACGTCCATTTTACGGACGGGACCTCATGGAAACTTAAATAAGATTCAAGCCATCAAAATAGCAAGTCTAAAACCGGCCGTTTCGGCTGGTTTTTCTTTTTGCCGTGCTCCCCCAATGATATAATAAGTGACAATGAAATTTGTCGAATGGACGAAGGGGGCATTGTTTGTTGTGGACACAAGGCTAGGTTTGTCTGTGTTGCTTTTTTTGGCGGCGGCGCTGATGCTGTTTGTTCTTGTACTTGCGTACCGCAAGCGGCAGCTTCCGGTAGCGCGGACGATGATGCTTATTATGGGGACGGCCGCGTTTTATGCAGGCGGCTATGCTCTTGAACTGCTTAGCGAAAGTTTGCAAGGAGTGAAGGCTGCGCTTCAGCTGCAATATATCGGTATTCCCTTTGTTACGGTGTTTTGGCTTATTTTAGTGATCCAATTTACAGGAGCCGCTTCTCGCTATCGGAAGAAGCTTACGCTGCTTCTGTTCGTCATCCCCGTCGTGACTTTCATTCTGCATCTGACGAACGATTGGCATCATCTGATCTATAGGGGCTATCTACTCAATACGGACTCGCTCGTCCCTCTTTATACAACGATTAAAGGTCCTTGGTATGTGGTGCACGGCATCTATAACTATTTTATTTTAGTATGCGGCCTCTTTTTGTTTATCCCGTTTTATTGGCGGTCGATGCCGATTGTGCGTAATCAAATCATCGTCCTTACACTCGGAGCGGCGGCGCCTCTTCTGTTTAACTTTGCTTATATGTTTGGGAAAACAATCGATTTTACCCCGTTTGGGTTCGCTGTTTCGGGAGTTGTCTACATTTGGGGCATTTTCCGCTTTAGTCTGCTCAGGCTGACGCCGCTCGCGCTAGAGAAAGTATTTAATACGATAAGGGAAGGCGTATTGCTGCTCGACCATGACAATCAAATCGTCAGTTACAATTCAGCGGCTGGAGAAGTGTTTCATGAGCTTCGGGGGATTAGCGATTTCCCGATTCCCTTCCAACAGGCGCTTAAGGGCTATCCCGAACTGCAAGGTCGAATTCTGGAACCGGGCTATCGGGACGAGAGATTTCCTTTTCACAAGGGGATCGGTGGCCGGCATAAGCACTATATTTGCAGCCTCTCTTTTATTTACGATACCGGCACGGTTCCTATAGGAAAAATGTTGATGTTAAGCGATATTACGGAGCTAATGGAAAACGAGGAGCGGCTGCGGGAAAGCGCCGAGCAATTGTCTCAACTTAACGCTTTTAAGGATAAGCTGTTTACCGTCGTAGCCCATGATATACGCGACCCCATCGCAAACTTGGTAAGTCTGACGGAGCTGCTTGACGAGGAGCCGGGGGAGCCCGACGCGTTTCACGCAGAAGTGCTCAGAGAAGTAAAAGGCCAAGTGCGCCAGATGTTTCGGCTTGTCGACAATTTGCTTGATTGGTATCGCAGCCAAAACGGGCAGGTGGTATTTCGGCCGATGGCGTGGAATGTGCAGCAAGTCGTGCGGCAGGCGCTGTCCTTATCCAGTACGAAAGCAAATATGAAAGGCATTAGCCTATATGAAACGATAGATGAAACGCTCACGATAAGCGCCGATAAGGAAATGCTGGATCTCATATTGCGGAATTTGCTCTCGAATGCGATTAAATTTACCGGAGTCGGGGGCAGCATTGGAATAAGCGCGACTTTGGAGGGCAGTCAGGTAATGGTTACCGTAAGAGACAACGGAGAAGGAATCGATGAGGAAACGGCGAAGCTTCTGAGGCAAGAGGAACTGTTCGTTAAGGAGTCGGCGGCCAAAAGCGAAGGCGGCAAAATGAGATTTGGCCTTATGCTGGCCAAAGAGTTTGTGAGGATTCATGGAGGCAGCCTTCGCTTTGAAAGTGTCCCGCAGGAGGGAACGGCTTTTATTTTTTCATTGCCCGGCTTTAAAAATCGCGGCGACTCGTTAGAAAAGGGATCGGGGGTGGATGCTCGTGAAAGTCATATTGGTTGATGATGAACCCGTCATGCATCTCATTATGCGGAAAATGCTGCTGAAACTCCCCGAGGTGCAGGTTACGGGAGCTTTCACAGAAACGGAGTCGGCCGCCGCTTTTCTAAAGGAAAACGATGATATTGAACTCGCTTTTGTCGATATTTCCATGCCGGGAGGCGGCGGGCTGTCATTTGCGGCTAGGCTGGCGGAGGAAGGAAGCGGGGTGCAGCTCGTGTTTGTTACCTCGCATAAAGAATTTGCTTTGGAAGCATACGAATTGTCCGTGCTCGATTATTTGGTCAAGCCGGTGTCCCAGGAACGGCTGGAACGAACGGTCAACCGCGTGCTGGTGGGACGTGCTTCTATGCGACTAGCGAAGGAGCAATCTGCAAAAAGTGCGGGAATGCCCGGCATTACCGTGACGGCATTAGGCGACTTTTCCGTTCAGAACGAACGAGGACGCGTCAAATGGATATCCAGCAAAAGTGCGGAGCTGTTCGCGTATTTGCTGCTGCATCGCGGCAAGCGAATCGCCAGGTCGCGGCTCATTGCCGATATTTTTGGCGGTATGACGCAGGACAGCGGAAACAAATATTTAAATACAATCGTATATCAAATGAGAAAATCGCTGGAGCCGATTGGCCTTAAAGAGGCCATCCGTTCGGAAAACGACGGCTATGTTTTGGAGCTCAGCGGAGTGCAAGTCGATTATGTGGAGTTCGAACGGCGGGTAGGCGGGCGGCAAGCTTTTGAGCCGGAAGAGGCAGAAGCGCTGCTGCAAACGGAAAGACTGTATACGGGAGAGCTGTTTGGGTCCAAAGCTTACGTTTGGGCGGTTCACGAAACGGAACGACTGGCCGGCATGTACTCCTCTTTTGCAAAACGGCTTGCGGAGCTGCTTCTCTCCATCCCAAGGTTGCTAGACGCGGCCAAGCTGCTCGGAAAGCTGCATGACCAAAATCCGCTTGATGAATCTGTCGTAAGCCTGCTTATGAAAAAACATTGGCAGGAAGGAAACAAAAAGGCTCTAACCGCCCAATACACCGATTATGTGAGGCTGCTAAGCCGGGAGCTTGGCATCCGTCCTTCCAAGGAGCTGCTGCTGCAATACGATTCCTTTGTCAGCAGTCCTGCCGAGGTCAAACAACCGTAGCTCCAGCCTCGTTTTATTTAAGCCGATCCCTCTGTTATGATGAAAGCACACCTACTATTTTTCATGGAGCAGGAGAGACACCCTCATGGAGAAAACCAAAATATTAATAGTCGAGGACGAATCGGCGATCGCCGATCTTCTCGCTTACGGGCTTATGAAAGAAGGATATGCGGTGAAGACGGCCGCCAATGGGGCAGAGGGCCTTAAGGAAGTGGACCATTTCCGGCCGGACATGCTTATTTTGGATTGGATGCTGCCGGACATGAGCGGACTGGACATTTGCAAAAAAGTGACGTCGAGTCTCAACGTCCCCATTCTAATGATTACGGCCAAATCCGATATTACGGATAAAATTCTTGGCTTGGAATTCGGGGCGGACGACTATATTACGAAGCCGTTTGATTTGCGTGAGGTCATTGCCCGGATTCGCACGATTTTGAGACGGGTAGCGCAAGCGAATGGAAACCGCAGCAGCGGCGACGAAGCCGAAAGCGAGAAGATGAAAGTGCGTCATCTGGAGCTCAACCGGACCGAGCGCCTTGTCAGACGGCATGGGGAGGCGGTTGAGCTGACGCCGAAAGAATTCGATTTGCTGATGAAGCTAAGCGGCAATCGCGGAAGAATCTTTTCGCGGGAAGAGCTGCTTGAACTGGTATGGGGTTACGATTATGCGGGAGAGACCCGCACAGTGGACAATCATATCCAAAGGCTTCGCAAAAAGCTGGATGCCAATGAGCTCATTACAACCGTATTCGGCATAGGCTACAAATTTGAAAAGGATGCGGAGTAGAGTCATGAAGCTGCGCATCCGAATCCGGTCGATTCGCACCAAGTTTGTCGTCGGCTTTTTTCTTATTTTTTCCGTTTCGTTCCTGCTGCTGAATCAAACGGTGATCAGCATCATTCAATCGAGCAATCAGAGCATTATTACCGATGATTTAATCAAGCTGAAAAAAACGGGCAACAGCTACGTTCGCCAAGCGTTTATGATCAACCATTTTTCCAATGACGATATTTATTTCGGCCAAATGGCAAAGGAGATTATCGGCGATCTCCATTACGCCACTTCAAGCCATGTCAGCGCCTATACAGTAAGCGGGGAGCTGCTGCACGCCACAGACCCGAATTTATTTACTGGAGCGGAAGGCGACGACTTGAAGCAGGCTTTAAGCGGAAAAACGGCCTATACAATCGCCTACGACAAAGGGACGGCTTCCGTGTTTTTTTCTTATCCCGTTGTGATCGATGGAGTAAAAGTCGGCATTTTGCGCTATTCCCAGCCGTTTGATTTGCTGTATGAGCAGTCGGATCGTATCTTGAACGCCATCTTTTATATCGCGCTCGCTATTTTTGCGGCGGCGTTCCTCTTTTCCTACTTGCTGTCCCGCCATATTTCGATTCCGCTGTCTAGGCTGGCGGCCGCTTCTACGGAAGTGATGAAGGGAAATTTGGAGGTCAACCTCGCCATGAACCGGCATGATGAGATTGGACGGCTGGCGAACAATTTTAACGACATGATCGGGCAAATTCGCAGTCAAATCGGCAAAATCGAGCGCGACCGCGACCGGCTGGAGAAGCTGCATTTGCAAGGCAAACATTTTTTTGACAACGTGACTCATGAGCTGAAGACGCCGCTTACTTCTATTCTTGGGTACGCCGAGATGATCCGGGAAAACGGTGAAAGCGACCCGGCGTTTTTTCAAAAAGGGATGAAGCATATTGTCGACGAAAGCCAAAGGCTTCACGGCATGGTTATCTCTTTGCTGGAAACGTCGAAGGAGCAGGAGGGCTGGGAGGAGAAAGGCCGGGTTGAGGCGGGGCAGCTGCTGAAGGATGTATGCGAAGCGATGGCTTTTAAAGCTCAGCGTTACAAAAAAACGATTCGGATCGAAGCGGAATCCGGCTTATATGTGCAAGCCCAGCCGGACAAGCTGCGTCAGCTGTTCATAAACTTGATCGACAATGCGATCAAATACAGCTATGATCATGCGGATATTGCGGTAAAAGCAGTTATGGAGGAGGGCGGCATCATTCGAATCGGGTTATCCAATCCGAGCGATCCCATCGCCCCGGAGCGGCTTGCCCATATTTTTGAAGCGTTCCACGTAGGCGACCGTTCTTCCAAGGAGCAGGGCAGCGTTGGGCTTGGACTGAGCATTGCCAAATCGATTGTGGACGAAATGGGTGGGGACATTAGGATGCTAAGCGAAAACGGGGAAACGAGCATAACGGTGGAAATTCCCTGCTCAGAGGTGGTGGAACGGACATGAGGCGAGATAGAAAAGGAAGCCGACAGTTGTTTCGGCGGCTGTTTGAGATAAGCTTGCTCGCCATCGTTCTTTTGGCCGGTTGCTCAGCGGGGGGATTGCGGACGGAGACGATTGTTATTGCGGATTCGGAAACGGAGCCGCCCGCCCAGTCCGAAGGCGAGCCGTTTGAGGCGGAAATCTACTACAAGCCGATGTTTACTATGAATGAAAAATATGTCGGGCCCTTTCGGTGGTCGGGGGAAAACGAAATGGTGCGCCTGTCGGTGGGCAACAAAATGGTGGCTACCGTTGACCGGCTGACGCCGCCGTATGAAGAGACAAAAGAGATACTGGATCTTAGTTCTTTTTTAGTGGATTACTCCGGCTTGTCGCCGAACGGCCGATATTACGCTGGTTTTATAATGGAGTCGAACGATAATAAGCTTCCGATCATGATAGTGGACCTGAAGAACGGAGGGCGCCAAAACATTGAGAACGGTGAAGTATCGTCCTACCGTATGGGGACAACCACACTGTCTTGGTCGGACAATAGCCGATATCTCTCTTACCTTTACCGAGACCAAAGCGATAAATTAAGCATCAACGTTTATGATATCGAACAACAAAAGCTGACGGGTTATAAATTGGCGGATCATTACGAACAAGAGTTTTATTACGCTATCAAGCTCTCGGAAGATGGCAGCAGTGCCGTTCTCATCAAAGAGTATGGCGGCGAGCCGGCGGGCTTTGAGCTGGGCAAGCTGGCGGATGGCCAGTTTGTGAGCGAATATAAGCATACTTTAAACCCCAGCCTCGGCGTCGTCTGGCTTGATCAAGACCGGATTGCGTTTGTCGGAACCGACGGCACTTTGTTTTGCTACGACCGCCGCAACGACAGCGTTTATGTTCTTTTGGATCAGGTAAGCGGGTTTGCGCTGTCTGCTGACAAGCAATATATCGCTTATTCCACGGAAGAAGCGACGATAGACGTTGCCAAGCTGCAAGGGAACAATTTGCTCCATAAATCAACGGTTTACCATACTTTTGTTGCTAGTGAAATGGGATGGAGTCCGAATAACGGATCGCTGTTTGTGTTAGGCCGCAAGCCTTATGAAGAGATGATCGCGCCAGAACCGGAAGCAAAGGTAAAGTACAGCTCCGAAATATTTAGCAGACAATTAATCGTTATTGATTTCAAGTAGCCGACATCCCGGATGCCGGCTAGATGCAACCTCTCTTTAGCCTTGTTTGGAGCTCGGCTCCAGCTTGCGGAAGAGAGGTTTTTTCTATGCTTTTTGACCTGCCCAATTCCCGGTTCTTACTCCCGCTCTCTTTCCTCGAATAGTTCTTCCAAAATATCCTTTAATCTATTAATCTAGTTTTATAGACATCCGCAGGATCATTTAGAGACAACTTCGTGACAAGTTGGAGACGTTCCCGTGACTTCAAGAAGCTACACTTTGGTAGAAGCAACATCATTTAGCGAATCGGGAGGATGTTATGCACTTACAAAGAGAGAAGAAACAGATGACCAAAGTTGTGCTCATTCCGCTCCTTCTAATCATCATAGCGGGAAGTCTTTTTATGATGGCGAATCAATCGCCGAAGCAATCGGGAGAAACGACGAAAGCTTTGTCCGGCAAGAAAGAACAATCGGGCACGGACAATGAGGAAACGGTAAAGCCAGTCGAAAATTCTAATGGAACTTATAAAATAATGATCGATCCAGGACATGGCGGCAAAGACCCGGGAGCACCGGGAGTAAGCGGCACCGAGGAAAAGGTAAGCAATTTGGCGATCGCGCTCAAAGTAGGCGAACTGCTGGGCAAAGATTCACGTTTTGAGGTGCGTTTAACCCGCACCGACGATACATTTGTGGAGATCGAGGAAAGATCGGCGATGGCGAATGCTTGGGATGCGGATGCCCTTATATCTATCCATGGGAATACGTATGAGGATGGTAGCGTAGAGGGGACCGAAACGTTCTACCGTTATGACAGCGGCATGGCGCTAGCGGCGGCAATCCAGCAAAAGGTAGTGTCGGCGACGGGGTTCCGTGACCGGGGAGCCAAGCTGAACGAGTTAAAAGTATTGACGCTTAGCACCGTACCTGCGGTTTTGCTGGAAACCGGCTATTTGACCAATGCCACGCAGGAGGCCTTCATTTTGAGCGAGGCTGGGCAAGGACGGATTGCCGAGGCGATCGTAGACGGCTTGAAGCAATATATAGAAGAACTAGATAAAGAGTCCGGAGGTTTATCCTCATGAGCGGACAGGAGAGAAACAGCGACGACATGTTTCAAGAGCTTTACAACAACTATTACAAAGCGGCCTTTCTTACCGCTAGCCGTGTCATCCGCGATGCCGATCTCGTTCAGGATATCGTTCAGGAAACGTTTATAAAAGTGTACAACCGCCTCGATACTATCCGAAACAACGGCAATAAAGAGGCATGGATTAAAGCAATCTCTCGAAATACGGCCATCGACTTTTGCCGGCGCAGAGCTTCCCGCAAGGAAGTGTCAGTGCTTCATATTGAAGCGAACGCCGCTTCGGAAGAAGACGGAACGGATCGTTTTATCCGGAGATGCGCTATTCAAGATATGTTGTTGGCGCTTGAACCGCAGCTAAGACAGTCGCTTATTATGGTCTATGAATATGGGATGACCTACGAGCAGCTGGCGAATTATCAACGGACAAGCGTCGGCGCCGTGAAGTCCAAAATTCACCGTGCCAAAAAGAAATTAAGATCGCTCGCCCTTTAACGGGCGGGCTTTTTTTGCTGTACGGCGCAGCAACGAAAAAAGGATTGTGCGTTCGCCATTCTCCACTTATGATAAATGGACTGACTACTTGGGGAAGGGGATTGCCGGTGAGCCTTCGCAAAAATGCTTTTTCAATCGGAATGATAGCGGTTACTTGTATATGGATCGTTATGATTATTTTTCATTTTAATAAAGACAAGGACATTCCCGTCATTGAGCAAGGGATGCTCGATCTAAGCGGATGGGATGAGCGCGAGCATGACATTTTTTCGTTGGACGGTGAATGGGCCTTTTACCCGGATCAGCTTCTTGCGCCTGGCGACTTGGCGGAGCAAGCGGAAAATCCGTTATATGTTCATGTGCCCGGCAATTGGGACGGCTTGAAGAAAAAGGACGGCAGCACCATGCAAGGCAAAGGGTACGGCACGTATAGGCTAGTTATCCGAAATGCGCCGACCGACGTTACGCTTGCCATTGCCAAACAATATGTCCGTTTCTCCGACCGATTATATATAAACGGAGACCTGTATGGCGAGTCCGGCAAGCCGGGAGAAACTCGTGAAAGCTATGAGCCGCGCAACTCTCCATACACTTCCTATTTCCGGACGAGCAGCGGAGACATCGATATTGTGCTGCAAGCGGCGAACTTCGATTACGGCCATGGAGGGGTGTTCAACTCCATTGACCTCGGACTAGGCTCGGAGGTTTCGCAGCGGAACAATATCCGTTCGGGACTGGAGCTGATGAGCTTCGGCTTGCTGCTGCTGTTTTCCCTGCTTTTTTTGTCCCTTTATATATGGTACCGGGGAGATATGCTGCTGCTCGTATTTGCCGCCTTTTCGATTTGTTTCGCCATCAATGTCATTACAAACGGGGAGAGGCTGTTTCTGCAGCTTATGCCGGACACGCCCTTCGAAATTGCGTTTAAAATTAAATATTTATCGGTTTATCTGATGCCTACCTTGCTGTTTTTTATTGCTTGGAAACTGATGGACCGAAGCCGCATTCATCGTGCGCTTCAAATTTGCATTGTCATTTTAGCGGGATATAACGCGGTCATTCTGTTGTTCCCGTTCCGCATTTATTCCATGTTCCAAGGATCGTTCTATATGATGATTTTTGTCATGAACGCCGTCATGGTTGCAGTTTTGTTCCGTCACTACAAGCAGCGCCGATTTTCACAGCTGGACGAGAGGCAATTTCAGCTTCTATTGGCCGGTTACTGGCTCTATTTGCTTTGCGTAATTGTGGTGTTGCTGAATTCGGCCGGACTGGTCCCTCTTGTGCTCACCAATGTGACGGGACTGCTTCTTATTTTGTCGATCGGCATTTTATTGATTTACCACTATTTGAATGCCTACGAGTCGATGCGGCGGCTGACGAATCAGCTCCAAATGGCCGATCAAATGAAAGACGATTTCCTCCTTATTACCTCGCATGAGCTGAATACTCCTCTGCATGGAGTCATTAGCATGTCGCAGTCGCTGCTGTCGACTCCTTTAAACCGGGTGAACGAACGGGAAGTTCGGGAGAAGCTGCAGCTGATTCGAAATACGGCTTACCGGATGTCCAATCTGGTCAAAGATATTATCGATTCGTCCCGTATTAAAGACGGGCGGCTGGAAGTCCGAATGGGCGAGGTCGATCTCATTCCATGTGTCCAGGTCGTGATGGAGGTATTTGACTTTTTGGCAAAAGGACGCAATGTCCAGCTCTATCACCGTATTGCGCCGGACGCCAGAATGATCGTGGCCGACGAGGATCGGCTGCTGCAAATGTTTTATAGCGTCATTCAGCATTTGCTCCGGCAAAAAAGCGATACGATCGCCGCAATCGAAAGCGATCGGGAAAAGGGCCGAATTCGGATTTCGATTCGATTAGGCGGATTGGGGGAAGCTTCTCGCGAATCTGATTCAGATGGAATAGAGCCAATTCCGGGAAGGGCCAGCTTGCCCGTGGGACTGTCGATCGCAAGGGAGCTGGCGGAGCTGATGGGCGGAGAGTTCGAATGCAGCGAAGACGGCTATATCGTCACGTTTTGGCTGAACGCCTCTAAGCGGCAATATCCGACTTGGGGGGATGAACTCGCCGAGACGGCTGCAAGCCGCGAAGCCCCATTAGGTGAAGGCCGCATCGCTCCTGAGAGGAGACTTGGCCATGTGCTCGTCGCTTCGGCGGATGCCGTCAATGTGGAGCATTTGTATGGGATGCTTAGTCTGGAAGGATACACGGTCAACTGTGTGGGCTCCGATGCGGAGGCCGCGCCGCTGCTGAGCGGAGCGAGGCGTCCCGATCTCGCAATCATTGACGTGCTTCTTCCGGATAGTGGAGGCTATGAGCTGTGCCGCACGATACGTAAAGTTTACAATCAGGCGGAGCTGCCAGTGTTGTTTATAGTAGCGCGGAGTACGCCGGCCGACATTGAAGCGGGCATTGCCGCCGGGGGGAGCGACTTTATTTCCCGGCCGCTGGATGCCGGCGAAGTCCGCGTAAGGGTTCATACGCTGCTTTCCATGAACCGTTTAGTGAAGGAAGCGGCGACGAACGAAATGGCTTTTTTGCGTTCGCAAATTAAACCGCATTTTCTATATAATGCGCTTGGCACCATTATGTCGCTTTGCTATACGGACGGGGCCCGCGCCGGCGAGCTGCTGAGCAGCCTAAGCCGATATCTCCGTATTATTTTCCACTTGGACAATACCGAGGAGACCGTTACGCTAGGCAAAGAGATGGAACTGATCGGGGCCTATGTCGATATCGAGAAGGAGCGGTTCGGAAGCCGCGTTCAAGTGGAGTTTGATGTAGATGAATCCCTGTACAGCACAAAAGTTATGCCGCTTACGATTGAGCCCTTAGTCGAAAATGCGATCAGACATGGCGTTTCCAAACAAGTAGAGGGCGGCCGGGTCAAACTTTCCATTCAGCGGGAAGGCGAGCTGATGCGGGTAACGGTGGAGGATGACGGCGTCGGCATGACCGCCCTGCAAGTGCAGGAAGTGCTCGGCTTTGCCGCGGCTAATCAAGGCGTCGGATTTCGCAATATTACAAGAAGGCTGATGCATCAAACGGGCAAGCAGCCGCTTGTGGAAAGCTCGCTCGCTCACGGTACGAAAGTGACGATTTGGATGCCGCTTGAGTAATGTGCAGAGCGAGGCACGGCAAAGAGAGTGGATGTTTTTCAGTGTGTGTTAAGCGGGGTCTTCTAAAATGGAGCTAACGGGAAGAGTTAGGGGGAATAACATGATAGAAGCCTTTTTGGTTGATGACGAGGAGCCGGCACTTAAATTGCTGGAGTTGTTTCTGACAAGATCGGGCATGGTGAACGTAACGGGCCGGTTCAGCAACGGGCTAGACGCTTTGCATGAGCTGGAGAAGAGGAAAAAGCCGGACGTATGGTTTTTAGATATTGAGATGCCGCGCATGAACGGAATGGAGTTGGCGGAGCGTATCCGCAGCTATGACCCGGATGTAGCCATCGTTTATGTGACGGCATACGACCAATATGCGATAAAAGCATTTGAGCATGCGGCGCTCGATTATTTGCTCAAGCCGCTTGAGCAGGACAGGCTGTTCCGCACGATCGCGAGATTGAACAAGGAGGCAGCTGCTCGTGCCGTGACGGCACCGCTAACAAAGGAAGAGGAGAAGCTGTCGATTCGCATGCTGGGAACCTTTTACGCGGAAACTTCCTCTAAGCAGGTCTTTAAATGGCGGACGGCCAAGGAAAAGGAACTGCTTGTTTATTTAGCGCTGCAACAGGGCACTCCTGTTCATCGCGACCGCATTATCGAGGATTTATGGCCGGACGACCCGTTTCAAAAAGCCCGCGTTTATTTGCATACATGTATCAGCTTAATCCGCAAACATTTGACGAGCCTCGGGCTGAGCGGCCTGCTGCTGTACGACAAAGAGCGATACAGGCTGGATGCGGATCGGGTCGAAGTGGACGCCCTGCTGTTCAAAAGCAATCTCAGTACTTTGAAAGATTCGGAGGCCTCTACCATTGACTCTATGGAGGAGACGCTTGAGCAATACAAAGGAAATCTGCTTCAAGACGAGGATTATCCTTGGGCGATTATGGCGAGCGAGAAGCTGAAAGCAACAGCCTTGGAATGGCTGCTTAAAGCGGCGGAGCTGAGGCTGGCCGAAGGCCATTTCGTCAAAGCGATTGAGACGGCGGACCGTGTCGTTCATCTATCGCCATGCGATGAGCACGCATACCGGATTTTAATGCAAGCCTATTTAATGCTTGGACAACATGAGCAGGTGCATCGCACGTACAAGAGGCTGTCCGTCCAGCTGGCGGAGCTTCATGTCGGCCCTTCGGCCGTTACGCAGCAAATATACGAAACGATTTCCATATGAGAGAAAAGAGCCGATTGCCAGCAATCGGCTCTTTTGCATGTGTGGGAAAAGCGGCTCCTGTCGATGCTATAATGGAACGTGCAGCTGGCGGAAGGAGAGCAGAATGAACATTTTAATAGCGGACGATGATCCTGATATGTTGAATATATTAGACGCTTATTTCAAGAAAGAGGGCTTTCAAACTTTGCTGGCCCGGGACGGAGAGGAAGCATTACGGCTAAGTGCAGAGAGCCGGATTGATCTAGCTGTACTGGATTGGATGATGCCTAGAACAAGCGGGGTAGCTGTTTGTCAGGAGCTGAAGAGGAGGCAATACGCCAAAGTGCTGATGCTGACGGCCAAAGGGGAGCAGGAGGACGAGCTTGCCGCTTTGCAAATCGGGGCCGACGATTATGTTCGCAAGCCGTTTGAGCCGCGAATCTTGGTCTTGCGAGCCAAAAAGCTGCTCCAGCTTGAGGACGACATCCTGCTCGGAGAACTTCGGATTGGCATGCGAGGCGGCAAGGTTTATCGGTCTGGCGTTGACTTAAAGCTGACAAATACGGAATTTCTATTGCTGAAATGTTTGCTCCAGCACAAGGGGCAAATTTTGAATCGTAAGTCACTGCTGGACCGGGTTTGGGGGTTTGACTATATCGGGGAAGAAAGAACGGTGGACACTCATATACGCAGGCTCCGGGAGAAAATCGGGGAGCAGTGGATTAAGACGCATCGTGGCAGCGGTTATAGTCTGGAGATGAACCATGAGTAAGTTAAGCCGCAAATGGTTTTGGCGCATGTCCGGGATGATTTTGCTTGTGTTCGCTTTTTTGTTTGCCGCAAACGCCTATTTTTTGCCCCGATACATGCTGTACGAGAAGAAGCAAAACTTGGCTCAACTAACGGATGAGATGGGGAAGCTTTCGGTGCAGGCTTTGCGGGAGAAGGAGGCGGAGCTGGAAAGCCGATATGAAGCGACCATCGTGGCAACGCCCTTTGTGAACAATCCGAACTTGCTGAATGAAGCGGTCAAGAGCAAGCTGTACAGCGAAGGAATTACACTTTACAGGTTCTGGCTGACTGAGGAGAGCATTAGCTCTCTGGCGGAAGGGAAGCAGGTGCGAAAACTATACAATCAGGCTAAGCTCGACACCAGCTTTTTGACAACCTTTCTACGAGTGGAGGATACGTTGTTTGTAGCGGGAGACTCCATCGCGCATTCGGAGCAATCACTTCGTGCAGTCAACAGGTTTAATCTGTACGCCGCAATAAGCGCGTTGTTGCTGACGCTCGGATTGTCTTGGCTCATTACAAGACAGATTGTAACGCCGATTAGGAAGCTGGCGCGGAACGCCGAGCAAATAGCGGGTCTTCGCTTTCAAACGGTATCCATCCGCACCGGGGATGAGATTGAACTGCTTGCCGACAGCATTAGTGAAATGAGCGAAAAGCTGAAGAGCGCCCATGCAGAGCTAGAGCAAAAGAACAAAAACTTAAAAACGTTCATAAACGATCTCTCCCATGAGCTTAAGACGCCAATCGCATTAATTAAGGCCTACTCCTCCGGCATTGAGGACGGATTGGATGACGGCTCTTATATAGCCGTAATTAAACAGAAGGCGGATGACATGTCCGCTATAGTGGACAGGCTGCTTTATGTGGCAAAGCTCCAGTCGGATCCGTACACGATAGACGCTTTCGATTTCAGTCGTTTGCTTGACGTGACGCTGGATCGTTATCGTGTGGCGTTTAGCCTGGGCGGGAAGAGCGTTAAAGTGGAGGATAGCGAACTTCACCAGCCGATCGTTTGGGGGGACGAGCAAAAGATTGCGGTTGTGCTGGACAATTTTTTAAGCAACGCTTTGAAATACGCCAGCAAACCGGAAATCGTCATTACAACCTTTAATGAAAGGGAACGGCTTGTTTTTAAAATAAGAAATTCCGTTAGCGAAAGGCAGGGCAGGGAGGCTAACCAGCTTTGGCAGCCGTTTTACGTAGGGGAAAGCTCAAGGAGTAAAGAACTGAGCGGATCTGGCCTCGGACTGTCCATCGTTCAAGCGATTTTGGAGCGTCATAATGCGCGGTACGGCGTCCGGGAGGAAGACGGAGAAATCGAATTTTATTTTGGTTTGCGCAGCAGCTAAATAGAGGAGCAAGAGAGCATGGCGGCCTTACGGGCTGCCATGTTTTTTGTCATACTGGCGTAACATTGGCCGGGTAAGATGGCTTTGAGGTGTTGCATCATGAAAATCATAAAGTTTGTACTTATCCTGCTGCTCTTATTGGCGGGAGCCTTTTATTACGCCATGGAGGTTGAACCCGATGAGCTGACCGTAACCCGCCTTAATATCGTGAACGAGCGGATTCCGCTTTCCTTTCACGGTTTCAAAATTGTTCAGTTTTCCGACACGCATCTAGGGCCTGATTATTCGGTGGAGCAGCTGCAAATGCTGGTGGAGGCTATCCGTCGGCTTGGGCCGGACATTGTGGTGTTTACTGGCGATCTTATCGATCATTTTGGAAAATACGGCTCTGAAAATAGGGAGGAGGCTCAGCGGGTTCTAGCCCAAATAAATGCTCCGTACGGGAAGTTTGCCGTTTACGGCAACCATGACCGGGGAGGTGGAGGCAGCAGAGGCTATCGGCGGTTAATGGAAGAAGCGGGATTCACTTTATTAGTGAATGAGAGCCGCTCCATTCAATCGGCTTCCGGGGAGTCGATTGCGATTGCAGGACTCGACGATTTTTTACTAGGCAGACCGGATGCAGAGGCGGCATTAAGCTTGCTCCAAGAGGGGGAATTCAATTTGCTCCTTGTCCATGAGCCCGATGTGGCGGATCGGCTTGTCGATTATTCTATCGATCTTCAGTTGTCCGGGCACAGTCACGGAGGGCAGGTCCGCCTTCCCTTTTTCAAACCGCTCGTGACCACTTCTCTTGGAAGCAAGTATGTAGAAGGAATGTACACTTTGCAAGGCGGCAGCAAGCCGCTTACGCTTTATGTTAATCGGGGAATCGGAACAACCCGGCTGCCGCTTCGTCTATCCGCTCCGCCAGAATTGACGGTTTTTCAACTCATGCAACTTGGATAAGATTCTGGTCGTTTAAGATGAACAGTCGCCTCATTTGGCGGTTTACAGTGAGTGTGTGCTAATATAGATAATCATAACAACAAAGGAGGATCATACCAGTTATGAACAATTGGAAGAAGTAACGTACCACAAGGGCCAGAGCGCCTCCATAGTCGTCTCTTTAGTTGCGTTGTCAGGATTTCAAAAAGAGAAGCAATGGAGGAGAGCGTTTGAATAAGTCGGAATTTAAAGTAGCTTTAGTGTGCGGGCCCAACAGTGATTTGGAAGCGGTCGCGCTGAGAGCGTCGCTTGAATATTTTGGAGCGCGTGTATTTCCCTATTGGATTGGCCGTCCTTACGATTTAATAGACGTATTGTCCGGCGAAGGGTTGTACGAAGGAACGGATCATATCGTTTTTAGCTTCCATGGTGATGAGGGCAAACTTGTTATGCCGGAACTCGGCGAAGAGGTCTACGAGGAAGACGAGCCGCGAGAGGATTTTGGGCCGGAACAAATTGTACGTTTTGCCAAGCTGAAAGGGAAGGTCGTCCTCGGTAACGGCTGTACTTTGGGCGAAAATGCTTTGGCACAAGCCTTTTTGGACGGCGGATGCACAGCGTACATCGGTCCGAACGACTATGTGGATGGCAATTCCGCACTTATGTTTGCGACCCGATTTTATTATGAGCTAATCCAAAATAAAAAAACGGTCGAGGAAGCATTCGCCCTAGCGAAAGCAATGGACGAAGAAACATCGATGTACCAATTGTTCACTTCGACGGCATCCGCTTGAACTAAGAAGTAGCAAGGCAATAAATAAAGAAGAGCCGTGTACTCATTTAAATGAGATACGCGGCTTTTCTTTATTCCATAAAACCATTTTGTAATACTTTCGCCATGTTCCGGAGTTCCTTATTTTGGCATGATGAGGTGGGTTAATGATCAACGGCGATCTTGAGCGTGAACTTCGGACGTTCCGCAGTGCCGGGCCGTTTGGCTCCGGTATACTGATTAGCTGTAACTAATCCGCCAGTATATTTGTTGGGTTCGATTCCCAATTCGCCTTTCACGCGAAGCTCATGGTAGAGCACTCAATGTGGGATTGAGGATAATACAATGTAAAAGAATGATTTTCGGCGGGATTGTCAGGAATGAACGAGCAAGCGGTCAAGTGGCTTGATTCGCTCTTCCACTTTTGCCGGACCATGCGATCGGGGGATACCGATGGGGAGAAGCCATTCCGAAAGTCCGGTCCAGAAAGCAGTAGAGAATAGGAAGGTATGAGATTCCGATTTCTATTGAATGATGGCCGGCCCTACGCAGGCGGATGCCCTTCTTAATTCGATCCCGTCCTTCGCAAGAGGACGATCCAGCCGCAAATCAATTAACTTCCCTAAAACCCTAGACGAGAGACAATGAATGAACGATACAGTCGCTAACTAAGCGATAAACATTTACTTAGAAGAGGTGCTAACGATGGAAGATTTAATTACGATGGATCACTTTATTAATGTCTTCACGGTAAAGTCGGACGAAAGAGGGCTGCTTTTCCGCAAAGGGAGCTATGTGAAGCATTTGCAGCCAGGTACATATCGTTACGCTGCTTGGTCCAAACATAAAGTCGTTATTCAAAATATAGCCGAGCCTTTGTCGGTTCGCGGCAAAGAGCTGGGAGTTTTTCTCCACGATGCGGAGCTGTTGAAAGAGTTGACAGTAGTCGACGTCGCGGATCATGAATATGTTCTCCACTACGAAAACGGACGGTTCTCTTCCCTGCTCACTTCAGGCAGCTATGCTTTCTGGAATGTACTGAAGAAAAATCACTTTTTGAGAGCGGACGCTCGGAACCCGGAGCTGCCTGCGGACATTAACGCTGCCATTCCTTCGCAGCTTCCTAGACACTGCATCCTGTCGGAGGTGGCCAGCCACGAGCGTGGACTGTTGTTTTTCAACAACGTTTTCCAGCGGGAGCTGGCGCCAGGCAAATATTATTTTTGGAGAGGCCCCGTCACTGCAGAGGTAAAGAAGGTCGATCTTCGGCAGCAGCAGCTGGACATGACGGGCCAAGAGATGATGACGGAGGATAAAGTGACGCTTCGGCTTAACTTTGTATGCCAATACCGAATCGTCAATCCGGTGAAGGCGCTCGACATCAAAGGGTTTGAGGAGCAAATCTACATTATGCTTCAACTTATGCTTCGCGAATATGTCGGCACGATGAAGCTGGACGATCTGCTTAAAGTCAAACAGGAAATCGGGACGTATGTGCTGTCTCGGTTGAACGAGAAGAAGGAGAGGTTCGGCATTGAGTTTCTCTCCGCTGGCGTAAAGGACATCATTTTACCCGGAGACGTACGGGACATTTTGAACACGGTGCTGCTTGCGGAGAAAAAGGCACAAGCGAACCTCATTACCCGCCGCGAGGAAACGGCCTCTACTCGAAGCCTGCTCAACACGGCCAAGCTAATGGAGGATAATAGCACCTTGTACCGGCTTAAGGAGCTTGAGTTTTTGGAAAAAATTTGCGACCGCGTCGGTCATATTTCACTTAATGGCGGCGGGAATTTATTGGAGCAGCTAAATGCGCTGGTGGGATACAAAGAACAAATTAAGCCATAAGTGCAGTTGTTTCAAAATAAAAAGGGGGCAGGACAGTTGTCGTTTCTCATTAGAGTTATTCATTTATGCAGGAATGAAAAGATTCAAAGGGTATTAGATATATTTAGAGCAATAAGTCTATTTGCTTTCATTGGAGGGGCATTCAGTTTTTATTTTTTCACACTAAGTTTTAGCTTTCTGTATGGATATTACTTTTCGGGAAATGAAGCTAATACGTATCAATCCCTTTTGTCTCTTTCTATTAGTCCCGTTGTCTTTAACTTCCACTCATTGTTAATTATATCGCTGCTTATTGGTCTCGCTGTTACTTATATTCTATCGGCGGCTTCTTTGGTTAAAAAAGGCGGATGGCAGACCAGATTAAGTATCGTCATTTTTAGTATTGGTTTTCATATCAGTTTATCGATCTTTTTTGTTGACGGTACAGACATAGGCCAAAAAGTGCTCGGGTTTTTAATCATTTGGGTGGTGCCCGTCTTTATTTCGGTTATGTTATTTTGGTCCTATCGAAGCTTGCTTAGTTTCGGGAATGGTTTTTCGGGTGCCGTTTACGGAATTGTCATTTATTCAATGATCAAGGTATTTTTCGGAAACTGGAGCTCGTTGGATCAATTGCTAGTACCGTTAACCGCTTTTTTGACAGGTACTATTTTTACTTATTTTCAAAAGAGCTGCTATAGGTATTATCTTTATAGGGTAATCATAAATTGGCCTTATTTCTTTGTAGCTGTTTACATTATGGATACTACTTTTGCTTCGGAAAAATATTTAATGTGGCTCTTTATCGGCTCTATTATATTGGCCTTTGTGAGTGGAGTTTGGAAACCAAAACTTAACTTGAATACACTTTCGGTTAATCAAGAGAACAGTAACGAAGGAGATGGAAACCAAAATGATAAATTGTTCCGGTCGGAACAATATTTGAATTCGCTGAAGGAACAAGGGAAAGCGAAAATATTAACTTCTCTGTCTATAATCATTATTGTCGTAGGAACATTAACGCCCAGCTTGGCTTCGCTGGGGGGACAATATATTCGTGATTTTACAGCTGAGGAACCTAGGAAACTGCAAACGATAAGGGATTATAAAAATAATCAAACCATTTTAGGGAAAGTGGTAGTTATTAAAGACGGTTTCTATTATATCTCTAATCAAAACTGGGAGCTGGAAATTCTTAATAGCGACAGTGCCTACGTAAATAACGTACCAATTCAAGAGAGTAAGTAAGGCGGGGAGTATAAGCTCCCCCAACCGCCACAAATCCTTCACGAAACGTGTTTCCCTAAACTGTCCGGCTGTGCTAAGATAAGGTCTGTTGTTCATCTTTATGAAAACTTCATAAATGACGGCAGCTACAACTAGAATCAGCATAAAAGGAGCAAGTTTTGACAATGAAGTCGGAAACACAGCAAGTTAAAATTTCAACAGCGGATCCAAGCGCTTTAGGTTTATTTGGACTCGCTATGGTTACACTAGTCGCCTCTTCTCAAAAGTTGGGCTGGACGGACGGCACTTCATTAGTGATCCCGTGGGCGATTTTTCTCGGAGCTTTCGCGCAGTTATTTGCGTGCATCCATGATGCGAAAAAAGGAAACACGTTTGGCACAACGGCGTTTGGCGCCTACGCCTTTTTCTGGTTTGCCGTTGCTTCGTCTTGGATGATTCAGCTTGGCGTATTTGGCGAAGCGATGAAGGCGGGAGCGGATACTCATCAACTGGGCGTCGCTTTCCTCGGTTATTTGATTTTCACCCTGTTTATGACCATCGGAGCGATGGAAACTCATAAAGTGTTGTTCTTCATTTTTGTGTTTATCGATGTTTTGTTTGTGGGGTTGACGTTCAGCTCTTTCGGCATTGCCGAGCATGTGATGCATAAAGTGGCGGCGATTGCGGAATTGTGTATTGCTCTGCTCAGCTTTTACGGATCGGCGGCAGCCGTTCTTAATGTCCATTTCGGCCGGGAGTTTCTCCCTGTCGGCAAACCGTTTCGGATATTCAAAAAATAAGGCCGCGAAACGGCCGTCCAACCGCTATGCAGCTAGACTGTATGGCGGTATTTTTTTGCCCATGCAGAGGGGAAACGAAAAATTTGTCGAATTATACAATATTGAGACGAATGTTTAACGTTCAGGAGGCACTTCCATTGTCCAAGCTACTTCATATCGTACGCTCCAGTATTAAACGAAGAATTATTTCTATGATGGTTGTCAGCCTGCTGCTCATCTTGGTGGGCGCCATTATTGTGCCGCTCAATACGTTCCGCTACGTTCAAAACTACGACGAGGAAACCCGTCATTTGAGAGAGAGTCAACAATATGTAACCAGTATCGTCAATCATACGAACGAAATCATTTTGCGCGTGCGCGGATATTTCGCGTATTTGGATGACTACGAATACGAGCAAATTTTTGTTGCCAAAAAAGAGCTGGAAAAGTCAATCGCCGCTTTTAAAAATACGGAGCTGACCGAAGAGGAGCTTGAGCTGATTGTTCGCATTGAGCAGTATTTTGACAACTATATTAATAATCTATTGCCCAAAGGCGCGGCATTTGCCAAGGTGGACGACTATACGTCGCTTCGTAAGCTGATTACGCTGGGGGAAAACAATCCAACCAACGACATTATTGAATACGCGAAGCAATCGGAGGAACTGATTCGGGGACAGTTGAATGAAGAAAACGAGAAGCTGTTTCGCACTCTGCTTTTGCAAGGCGTTTATTTAATGGGTTATGGGGTTGCGGTGCTTATCTTTTCGCTTCTCATAACGCGCAGGCTGGCGATGGATATCGGTCATCCGCTGCAACGACTGTCCAAACATGCGGCCACCTATGCAAAAGCAGAAAGCATCGACAAAACGATGCTGGATCGGCCTGACGAAATCGGGCTTTTGTCTAGATCGCTTAATAAAATGATCTATGAAATTAGAGAGAAAGAAGAAGAGCTGCTTGCGCAGAACGAAGAACTGCAAGCGCAGCAAGACGAATTGCAGGCGCAACAGGACGAGCTTCAGAAAGTGCTTGGACAGATGGAAGAAAACGAAATCTATCTCAACAAGCGAAACATGCTGACGCAATCCTTGACGAGTAAGCTGGATCAGCATCAGTTGATGGAGAGCATTATCCGCAACGTGGCCGAAATTACGGCGATGGATAAGGGCATGCTTGTGCGGATGAACGAGACATTGGACTATGCGTCCTATGGGTTGTCAGAGGAGGAAGTCCGCCAATTGATCAGCGGATTCCGTGAGAGCGCGGCCGTTAGAGCTTTGGAGAGCGGGAAGCTGTTTGTGAGGGAAAGGGAGGCGACCGAAGGGGAGAAGGGATACCTGTTAGGGAACCTAAGCGCATATGACGTGTTTGTTCCTTTGTACAAAGGAAACGGGGAAGCGGCGGCATGTCTCATCTTGACCCGAACCGGCAAAGCTGTGACCAAGCGGGAAGAAGCGGACTTGCAAGGACTTGCCGGCAGCATCTCGCTTTCGCTTGATAAGCTGGCTATGTACGAAACATCGGAAAATGAGCGGCAGCTTACCCAGGTCATGCTGAACACGATACAAGAGGGCGTTCAGTTGATGAGTCTGGATGGACAGTCGCTGCGGGTCAACGAGAAGCTGTATGAGCTAATGGGACTTCCTTATGAGGGGGCGGAATTGAACGGAGCGGGTTTCTCCGAATTCAAAAAGCTTTTGGCCGCGCGAGTGGAGGACCCTACCGCTTTGCTTTCCTTTATTGAAGGGGCTTTGCGAGGGACGGAGCAAGACAGAAGCATGACGTATGAGCTTGCTACACAGCCGGTTCGCTATATTCAAATGTACTGGGAGCCAATCTACCGCAACAACATCCCGTTTGGCGTGCTGCTTGTTCACCGCGACATGACTAAAGAGTACGAGGTCGACCGAATGAAATCGGAATTTGTGAGCACGGTCAGCCACGAGCTGCGGACCCCCCTTGCGAGCATATTGGGCTTCTCGGAATTGATGCTTCACCGGGAACTTAAGCCGGAGCGGCAACGAAAATATGTGTCGACGATTCACCAAGAAGCAAGTCGTCTCACTCAGCTGGTAAACGATTTCCTCGATTTGCAGCGGATGGAGAGCGGCAAGCAGTTTTACGAATTTAAGCCCGTAGACATGTATAGCTTGATTGGCGAAGTTGCGGAGCTTCAACAGGCCGCCACAGCCAAACATACGATAGTATGGGATGGGCCGAAGGAAGGCTCTAAAGTATATGGAGACCGGGACAAGCTGCTCCAGGCCTTGGTCAATCTGATTGGCAATGCGGTCAAATATTCGCCCGGCGGCGGCAGCATTCAACTATCGGCAAGTGAAACGGACGGCCGAATGCGAATTGGAATTAGGGACGAAGGTCTCGGCATACCGCCGCAAGCTCTGCCTCATTTGTTCTCGAAATTTTACCGGGTAGACAACACGGACCGCAGGGAAATTGGCGGGACGGGGCTGGGGCTTGCGATCGTCAAAGAAATTGTCCAGCAGCATCAGGGAGAAATTAGCGTTGAGTCGGAGCTGGGCGAAGGAAGCGTATTTTCGATTGAGCTGCCGCTCTATACAAGAAACAACGAGAGACGCGGCGGGGAGGCTGTACCTTCGGAGCGGGTATCGGGTTCCGTTGACGTCATGCTGGTCGAAAATGATCATAGCTTGTCCTTAATGCTTCAGGACGAGCTCGTGGAGCAGGGTTACCGAACCGCCGTCTTTATGGACGGAAGCAGCGCCCTTAAGGCGATGGAGGCTCATCCGCCCGATATCGTCGTCTTGGATTTGAAGCTGGAGCCGGATTTGAGCGGATGGGAAGTGATTGGCAAAATGAAGGCGTCAAATCGTCTTAAAGATATTCCGATTGTCATTTCCAGCGCTTTTGAAGAGAAGGAAAAAGCTTTGCAGCAAGGTGTTGCCCACTTTTTAATTAAACCTTATGTGCCGTACAAATTATCGGAATCCATTGAACACATCTTGCAGAGCAAAAAACAATAAGTTTCGTGCAGCACAGCCTATTCGAAAGCGACTGAATTCCATCGTATGAGGAGAACTACTGTGATTGACGATAAATACAAAAAAATGGTTGAGATGAGAATCAAAAGCTCGTTTGAAGAATGGGCTGGTGAGCCTTCCGTTGCGGAAAGGGAAATCTATCGGTTTTTGCACAATTTAAAAGGAACGGCGGGTACCGTCGGCATGGCCCATTTAGAGGCCGAGGCGGAGCGGCTGCTGCAAGCTGTAGCAGAAAACGGCAAACGCATTTTCAGCTACAAGGAATGGTTTGGCTTGCTGAAGCCGCTGCTGGCGGGGCTGCCGGGCGGACACGGAGCTGCGAATGAAGCTGGGGAGACAGACCTGTCGCTCCCGATGAACGATTCCGTAGGAAAGCGCATTTTAATTATTGACGACGACGTGGACTTGGCGGCTTTTTTAAAAGGGATTTTGGAAGAGAAGGGCTATCCGGTCCATATCGCTTTAACGGCTGAGCGTGGGCTCAAGCTTTTTTACGATTGGAAGCCGGATATGATTTTGCTGGACATTTTGTTGCCCGACTCCAACGGGCTTGAAGTGCTCAAGCTGATCGTAGACAAGTCGCATCAGGAACATACGCCCATTATCGTCATTAGCACGAGCGATACAAGAGAACAGCGTATTCACGCTTACCGATACGGCGCCATGGACTTTTTCGCCAAGCCGATCGATCAGGAGCTGCTTTTGGCGTTAATCGACAACCGCTTTCGGATGAAGCTTCAATGGCAGCAGTCCATCATTGTGGATGAGCTGACGGGAGCCTATAACCGCAAACATTTCAACTGGACGATGATGCGTCTTATTTCCGATTTTCAACGGTCGGGCGGGATGTTTTCTCTCATTTTGCTGGACCTTGACCATTTCAAAAGAGTAAACGATACGTATGGGCATCTGGTTGGCGATGAAGTGTTGAAAGGTTTTGCTTCCGCCGTTATGGGATTGAAGCGGGAAGTGGATATTTTGTGCCGCTATGGGGGCGAAGAGTTTGCGCTCATCGTTCCTCATGTCCGGAGGGATGAAGCGGCCGAGCTGCTGGAGCCTATTCGGGAATCGTTTTCGTCACAGTGGTTTGCCGCGGGCGACCAGCGGTTTCAGGTGACGTTTACGGCAGGCATCACCGATATTAACGGCTGCAATTCCCATCCCGAAAAGATGGTGGAGGAGGCCGATCAAGCGCTCTACTTTGGCAAGCAATCGGGCCGGAACCAAACGGCGCTTTATTCCTCGCAGATGGGCAGCGGAGAGGTCGAGCAAAGAAAGCTTGGCATTATAATCATAGACGATGATCCGCTTATCCGGGAAATTGTCATATCCAAGCTGACGCTCTGGAATCCTCTTCCCGGCTTGCAAGTGACGGTGAGAGGGTATGAGGACGGAGGCCGCTTTTTGGAATCGGACTGGTATTCGGACCGGAGCAAATATATTGTTTTGCTGGATGGGGCTATGCCGAATATGGACGGCGTTGAAGTGTTGGAGAAGCTTAGGGAAAGCTATCCCGAACGCGACATCAGCATTGCCATGCTGACGGCCAGAACCAATCAGACGGATATTATTTATGCGTTGCAGCAAGGAGCGGACGACTATATTATTAAGCCGTTCCTCGTTTCGGAGCTGCTTTCCCGCGTGGAGAGGCTCATGCACAAACTGTACAAATAACGGCATCGGGAGCGGAGCGCCTATGAAAAACATATTAATTGTCGACGACGAAGAAATTCTTCGCATGTTGATTGCAGATACTTTGGAAGATTTGGATGTCCGGGTCGATGTTGCGGAGGATGGCCGCATTGCGCTGGAGAAGCTGAGCAAGGATAAATACGATCTGGTCCTTCTCGATTATATGATGCCGGAGCTTACGGGCATCGAGCTGCTGGAGCGGCTGCCGGCGGAGCAAAAGGCGGAAATGCCGATTTTGATGCTGACGGCCAAAGCGCAGGATTCGGATCGGACAAAAGCGATGGAAGCAGGGGCGCGCGGCTTTATTCCGAAACCGTTCAGCCCGCTTGAATTGCTGCGAATTGTGGAAGAGATGCTGGGAGCGAAATAACGCGTATTTGATTATAGCCGTTTTTTACATTGAAGCGGGGCTATAGTTAGATTATGATTAACCTATTCTATTTGGAAGGGAGGCTGAGGGCTATGCGCGTGACGAAGGCGCCTATTTACAGAGAGAGATTCATAACCTGCACGTTCATTGTCCTTCGGCCTCCAGCGGGCCTGAGTAAAGGATAATCGGCATCCCGTCACGGCGTTTATGGCTGCGGCGCGCGATTGTCCGGTTCTATTCTCCTATGCTTGAAGACCGTGAGCTGCCAGGCTTGCGGTCTTTTTGCATACCTTAAAACTTCTAATTATAGAGAGGAAATGAAAGATAGATGAGTAACGAACACACTTATTACAGAAGAGTGGATCTCCCGGCGGGCGATCTTCACGTTTATGCCAGCGACCCGTTGTTCCGAGACATGGGACACAAGGTGCTGGAGATGGCAAACAACAATTTGTTAATCCCGAATATTCGATATATGAGCTATACGCCGGACGCCCACGTTGGAATGGGAACTTGCATCGGCACGACGGCGGTATGGGGGCGGGAGGACGGTTATGTTTCTCCGTCCATTGTAGGCAGCGATATCGGCTGCGGCATGCGCGTCCTGACGACGAACTTGCAAGCCGAGGAGTTAAGGGATGTGCGTCTTCGCCGAAAGCTGGTGAAGGCGATTGAAAAATTGATTCCCGTCGAAAATCATGCCCGCGGCTATTTCTCCGATATTCGTTTGGAGCATGTGCTGCGCAAAGGACTGCATGGTTTGCCTAACAAATATGTTCCCGATTCCTATACGCCGAAGAAGGCGACCTCGCTGACCCATGTGGAAAGCAGCGGCTTCCGGTTCCGGGAAGATGCGCTCGACCGGTTGCCGGAGCAGGTATGGCATCGTTCGCACCGGACGCTTGGGACGCTTGGGGGCGGCAATCATTTTGTTGAACTCCAATCGGTGCAAATCCATGAGGACAATCGCGCTATTGCGGAAAAATGGGGTCTGCGCGATGGACAAGTCATTGTGATGATTCATAGCGGGTCAAGAGCGTGGGGAGGAGCGGTCAATCAATATTGCGGCTCGGAAGTGGCAAAGACGATGAGCAAGCTCCGTCTCGGTTCGGCCGATCCGAAGCTGCAATTTGCTCCGCTTGACAGTGCGGCCGGAGAAAGCTATGTGCAAATGATGTATTCCGCTTTGAACTTTTCCATTGTGAACCGCCATTTGCTCGGGTTTGCGGTAAGGGAAGCTTTTCTCGATACGCTTGGCAAAGGAATCGAGTTCCGCACGTTGTACGATTTAATGCACAACTATGCTTGTGAAGAGTCGGAAGGCGAAGACGCTTATTTCGTCCATCGGAAAGGCGCTACAAGGGCACTGCCCGCCGGACATCCCGGAAATCCGGAGCCTTATTTGGAGACGGGGCATCCCGCGCTTATACCGGGTTCCATGGGTACGGCCTCTTACCTGATGGTAGGCGCTGCTGGCGGGATAAGCAATTACTATTCCATTTGTCATGGCGCCGGACGCATTCGGTCGAGAAACGCGACGAAGCAATTGGTCTCGGTCGATGAGTTTGCAAAAGTGATGCGGGTCGGAAAGGACGATGAAATTGTCGTCAACCATCGGGCGCTGGAGTCCATTTTGGATGAATCGCCGCAAGCTTACAAAGATGTGGATCAAATTATAGAAAGCGTCGTTGGAGCAGGCCTTGCCTCTGTGGTAGCGAAGTGCAGTCCTTTGGCGACCGTGAAGGGGGTATAAGGATGACGATGACGATTTTGAAAAGCAAAAAGGTACCGTTTCTCGTTTCATCGGAACAAATGATGACGGCTGCGAATGGGGAGCAGCCTTATTTTGACTATGTTGCGATGATGCAGCGTATTGTCGCTTTTTTGCAGAAGCGGCTCGACTGCGGCATTCGGCTTTATTATCAAGAGGACAATAATGATATTTGGGATATGTTGGAGGAAGACATCCGAAGGGGGGATGGCGGCGTGGAGCATGCCGCCAGCCTTTACGATCTGGTTGAGACGGATATGTTTCGTTTTCAGTCCGATCTAACTCGCCGGGAAACCAAATATGAAATTTGTGCTTCCGTCAGAAACAATCTGTTTGTGTATCCACAGTTTCGTGTGGCGTTTGCGCGTATTCCGAAAGAAAACTATCACGGGCTGGGCACCGAAGATATTATGTTTGCGGAGAGCGACGAGGCGTTAAGCCGCTTTTTGGAACATATGAGGGAACGGCAGCTCGCGGATCGGAAAATCATTTTGTACAGCGATACAAGAAACGGTCTGGATTCGGAAAGAATGAGCGCCACTCAGCCTGTCACCCGGGACGATGTGTGTATGGAGGAGTCGTTGAAAACTCATATTTACCGGTCGGTGGATGAGTTTTTTGCGGGCGAGGGAGCGTTTTTCCGTGAATACGGCATCTCGTACAAAAGGGGCATTCTGCTCTACGGCAAGCCGGGCAACGGGAAAACGACGCTCGTCAAATCGATTTCCTCCACCGTAAATGCGCCGGTTGCTTATTGGCAGATTACAGAGTATACGAGCAGCGAATCGATCAGTGAAGTTTTTTCAGCCGCTGTGCGCATTGCGCCGATGGTGCTCGTCATTGAGGACATCGATTCCATGCCGGAATCTTGCCGGTCCTACTTTTTGAACACACTGGACGGCATTTCGTCGAAGGAAGGCGTGTTTCTAATTGGAACGACCAACTATCCCGAGCGGATCGACCCTGCCTTAATGAACCGGGCGGGACGATTCGACCGTGCCTATGAGGTGAAATCGCCGGACGAGCCGCTCCGGTACGAATATTTGCTGCGCAAAGGGATGGAGAGGCTGGCGGATCGCGAGACGATTGCTTTGATTGCGAAGCGAACGGAAGGTTTTACATGCGCTCAGCTTAGCGAGCTGTATGTGTCGGCGGCCTTGCAGAAGCATTACGAAGGCGATGTCGATTTGGAGGAGCTTGCCGCTTCCATGAAATCGGATTTCTCCAAAAGCAAAACAGGAGAGTGGATGAAAGAGGACCGCTCCCGGGGAGTGGGATTTCTCTGATAGCTTAATTTTGGGGAAATAGGGAGAAGGATGCTCGCCTCATCGGGAGTGGCGAGTAGTGCTCCATAAATGACGTGCCTCAATAGAGGCGGAAATTGAAATGAGCAGAACACGCTCATAGGTTAAACAGCACAGTGTCCAAGCCAAAGTGGTTTGGACACTGTGCTGTTTGGTTGTGTTTTTGGTTGTGTTTATTGTTGAATTTCCCGGATCGGGGCCCTCTGGTTGGATTAGTGGTTTGTGAAACAACTAGAGCCCCGGATCGGGGCCCTCTGGTTGGATTAGTGGTTTGTGAAACAACTAGAGCCCCGGATTGGGGCCCTCGGGTTGAATTAGTGGTTTGTGAAACAACTAGAGCCCCGGATTGGGGCCCTCTGGTTGAATTAGTGGTTTGTGAAACAACTAGAGCCCCGGATTGGGGCCCTCTGGTTGGATTAGTGGTTTGTGAAACAACTAGAGCCCCGGATCGGGGCCCTCTGGTTGGATTAGTGGTTTGTGAAACAACTAGAGCCCCGGATTGGGGCCCTCTGGTTGGATTAGTGGTTTGTGAAACAACTAGAGCCCCGGATTTGGCACTCTGGTTGGATTTGGTTTGTGGCACAACTAATTCCCGGATCTGCGTAACAACGTACTTCTCTGTTACCGCACATCTCCAACTTGAAAATAAGGCAAATAGGCTGCCAGCCATTCGGAAGCGAAGATAGCCGCGATAAAATAAAGCGCAAATACGGCATCCCATGCCGAATAGCCGATTTTATAATAGTAGGTTCGGGAGGCGCTGCTGTCGAACCGTTTGGCTTCCATCGCAACGGCTGTGCGCTGCGCGCGACGGATGCTCTGCGCTAACAGCGGAATGGCGTACCGCTGAATCGTCAGATAAAGTCCTTTGGGCGTAAAGCGGGTACGGACGCCCCTAACTTGCAGTGCATGTCGCAGCGTTTGGAACTCCTCCGCAAGCAAAGGCAGCATTCGCATCGCGGCTAGAAAGCTGTAGGCATATTTTGGAGAGAGCCTCCATTGCTGCATTAACGAATAAAATAAAGCGACCGGCCTAGTCGTAAGGCCGAACAGCAAGCCGGCGGCGGCCATATTGAGCGCACGAAAGCCCAAGTGGAGCCCTCGGTAAAAGCTTTCTTCGGTAATGTGGATCAAGCCATAACGAAACCAAGTGGTGCTGCCCGTTCCGAACATCATCATTCCTGTCGAAGTGGAGACGAAAATAAGCAGGAAAGGTGAGGCGTACAGCAGCAGTCTCCTCCAAGGGTGCCCCGACCACAGCAGCAGGAGCAAAACAGCGATTGTAAAATAAATAAGCATATTCAGTTGATGAATAAGCAAAACGGCAATAAACAGCGCGAGGAAAAGAAGCAGCTTGACGCCGGGGTTGACCCGGTGCAGCCAAGTTTGCCGATGCGGAAACGTCAGTTGCATAGGACCGGTGCCTCCTCGGTTACAGCCAGTTCGGCCAAATGTCCTTCTTCTACCCGCCAAATGCGCGTGGAATAATGCCGGACGATGTTTTCGTCATGGGTGATCATTATAATGGCGGCCCCATCCTCACGAAGCCGCTCCAGCCGCTCCAGCATGGAAAACGTATTGCGGGCATCCAGCCCGAACGTCGGCTCATCCAGCAGCAGCAGCTTTTGTCCCCGCTCGATTGAGACGGCCACGCTCAAACGGCGCTTTTGGCCCATAGACAGTGCATAAGGGTGCTTGTCTATCAATGGCAGCAAATGAAACGACTCCAAAATGTCGTGAATGCGCCGTTCTTTCTCGTCCTTGCTCAAGCTTGCGGGCAACGAAAATGCAATCTCGCTTTCGACTGTTCCGGCAACAAACTGAAATTCGGGATTTTGAAAAACGAACGAGGCGTAATCGGCCAGCTGTACAACCTTTTTTCGTTCTTTCCCTCTGACCAAGCAAAGCCCTTCCGTTCGAATAAGCCTCATGATTGCAAGCAGCAAAGAGCTTTTTCCGGCTCCGTTTTTACCAATGACGGAAATCCACTCTCCAGCCGAAGCGTTCAAGCGATCCACCGTTATTTTTGCCGTTCCGCCTATCCCTCTAAAACCTTTGAAATTCTCCATTTGCAAAAGAACCGGATTTCCGCCGGAGCTCGTCGATGCTGCAACTAAGCTACTCGCTTCGTCTTTATCTCTGCTCGCTTCGTCTTTATTCCTGCTTGCATCGTCTTTATCTCTGCTGGCTTCGTCTTTATCTCTGCTGGCTTCGTCTTTATCTCTGCTGGCTTCGTCTTTATTCCTGCTTGCAAGCTCAAACCCAGTTGCCCTCTCCGTCCCATTCCTACGATAGCCTGTTCCGAACTCGCGAAGGGGAGAAATCTCCATTCGATCCTCCCATACGCCCGGATACCAAATGCCATAGGCTTTAAACAACTCTCGATGCGATGCGAAAATATCCCTCGGGGACCCGTCGGCGAGCCATGTGCCATCCGGCCCCATAACGGCGACACGATCCACCCAGTCGATGATCTCGTCGATTTTATGCTCAACAATAAGAACGGTTTTGTCGCCGGACGTACGCTTGATCGTGTCCCAAACTTGGCGAGTGCCTTCCGTATCGAGCAGAGCGGTCGGTTCGTCCAGAAACAGCACATCTGGCTCCAGCGCCAAAGCAGCCGCTACGGCAAGCCTTTGCTTCATGCCTTGAGACAAGGTTTGAATGAGCGTGTGCGACTCCCGCAGCTTCAGCCCGACTGTATCCAGCAGCCCTTTGATGATGCCGTCCATCTGCTCTCTAGGTACGCTAACATTTTCGAGTACAAAAGCGAGCTCTTCGTCCACATACGGCATGCAAAACTGAGCATCCGGGTCTTGAAAAACATAACCCGAGCGATCCGGCACGATGATAGCGTCCGCTTTCATAGGCAGCTCAATGGTTCGGGGAACGAGCCCGCTGAGCACTTGGAGGGCGGTCGATTTGCCGCATCCGCTTGGGCCAAGCAGCAGCACCTTTTCCCCTTGCAAGGCGGAGAAGGAGAGCCCTTGAAACAACAGCCCATTTTCGTCTCCGGGATATTTTAAACGCAAATGGTTAAAACCTGCTGCTATAGAAGGAGACATGGCTTCTTATCCCAGCATCTCGTAATCTTTTTTGGATGCGGGCCGCAGCAAATGCGTGACGCCGGTTTTCTCCAGCGCTTTGGCAAGCGCGTAAGCGAAAATTCCCGCAATGACAATGCTGCCGAGCAAGCGCAGACCGATCAGCAGCGTCAAGTTCCATGCCGATAAATATTCGATGTAGTTGTAGGAATAGTCGACGAGCAGCGAAGCGGCCGCTGAGCCGAGCGCGGCGAGCGATGCGACGAATGCGTTGATTTTGCGATAGCGGAAAGCGGCAAAGAAGAGCTCGGCTCCAAGGCCTTGGGCGGCGCCATAATACAAGGTAGCGATCCCCCATTCGCTGCCTAGCAGTGCAGAAACGGTGGAAGCCGCCACTTCGGCGAGAAGAGCAACGCCCGGCTTGCGGATAATAAGGAATGCAAGCGTTCCGGCAATAAACCACATGCCATATAGCCCTTGCTCTGCATTGGTGCCTAACGGTTTGGCCAGATCATAAACAGGCCCCCAAAGTTTGTAAATAACGCCGAATACGGCAGCGATAATAATCGTCACCAGTACGTCGGTTAACGTAAGTCCCTTTTTCTGAGCATGTGTTGCAGTCATAACAACCCTCTTCCTCTCCTGAACAACGATAATTGGTTGAATTCGCAGGCAGGGCAACAAAAAAAGCCTCCGGTTTACCGGCAGGCTTCATTCTATGCACGCAAAAAATGCATAAATGTTCTCTACGCTGGCATTACCCAGATCAGATTGACGGTCAGCGGCATTCGGCCACAATCTCAGCAAGACTTTATCAAGCACCCGTGTATGCGATTCATCAATTAACTTACAGGATAAACCACCGTTTGACAATATCCTTTTTTACGAAAATGGAAAAATGCCATCGATGCGCCACGGTTCGATAGGCGACATTCGGCGCAGATGGAACACGCTTTTGGCTCTTCCGGAGCAGCCGCTTGCGCGTGCAATGCATGTTTCCAAAGCTACATCAAGCGCTAATCCCTCGTCGGCACTCGTTTCGGCGTCTATGTAGTGATGGCGTATTTTGCCTTCCTCCGCGCCAAAATGCGTCTTCGCCGCCTCGGGGTGTTCAGCATCGGGAAATAGTTTTGCCATAAGCCCATGATCCCCGTATTCGTTGGCGAGGAAAAAAGCGTCAATCGTTTCATAAGGGCCAAGCCGTCTGAAAAAAGCGTCCAGCGTGCCGGAAGCTTTGGCAACCATGAGCTGATGACCGAGGTCAACTTGGCCGGAGCGATGCGTCGTGCTTCCTTCAAAGTGAATGCAAAAGTGCCCGCTGAAGCCGTTGTCCGGAATGCCGTCGCCGCCATGGGGCATCCCGTGCATGGAGCTGGCGATTTTGCGCCCATTCGCCTCCACGACAATAGCCCGGCGGTGCCAGCTCCATTCGCCATTGTAGATGGTTTTCATAATTTCGGTATCCGCTTTGGTCAAAGGCTGGACGTCCGCGTGGCTGCTGCCCGCTCTCCGCTGCGCTTTAAACCGCAGCCCCGTTTCAAGATCGATGACCGTGACGACCGCTTTGCGGGGGACGGCGGATCTCGCTTCCTTCCACGGCAGCAGCTCCCCGTAATGGCTGGCTCTCAGCTTTTTGGCTGCTGCAAGCAGCTTTTGCCGAGTTGCTGGCTTCAGCGTCAGCTTCTCCCCATCCTTTGAGTGCAAATGGCCGTCCGCGTCTAACCGGTATTCGGTTTTTTCCGCTCCTTTGTTCATCGTCAAGAATGTGTCCACAGCGGGCAATGCAGCTTCCGCCGAAGCGGAAGCTCCTTCGAGCAACGAAGGAATCGCAAGCGGAATGGACGATTCGTAGTCGGAATCGGGCGAAGCTTTGACGATGAGCCGAATGGCGGGAGGGTGAGCGGCTTCGGCCCTCTCTGGTCCATTTATTAGACCAAACGGAAGAACAGCAACGGTGACGATGATAGCTGCTGCCAACCGGCTAAGCGTTGTCATTTGCGACATGGCATTCATCTCCTTCTACCGTATAGCTTTGCTAAGGAAAGGAAAATCATACCTCGTATGAGCCGCAACAATGAATTAAGCAATACAATAAATCTTTTCAACCGATAAATGGGCTGGATAGATGGTCAACCATTCATCTACACTTAGCGTTTCCGTTAGCGGCCTATCGGCAATGAGGACATTCAGCTTTTCATCGGTATTTGGATTTTTGGAGGCGTCAAGTAAAATAACTTCGAACGGCTGCTGAACACTTTTGAACAAACGAATGGTTTCTTCCGCATATTTAGCGTTTTTCCCAATAAAATCGCAAGCGCATTGAAGGTGAATGGTGTAATAATGATGGGTGGTTGGAGCTTTTAAATAAGCATTGATGCGGTCGATGGCGATCGAGTATTTTTTGGAATAATCCTTAATCAATTGATTAGAAATTGGCTCTACTGTCCCTAAATACAAAAAGTAACACATGTGCCTTGCACCCCCGGCTGTTGTTTTTTTCCTGTATAATGATATTGAATGACGATTAGGATGGTTGTATAAATTTTACCTTAAATGTACAAGCGAGGGAAACGGGTAATGGGAGCGAAGCTGCTTTATATAGAGGATGACAAAGAAATTGGGCAATTTGTAACGGATCATTTGCAAGCTTGCGGGTATGAAGTGCATTGGCTTAGAAGCGGGGATCGCGCTTTAGAGGTGGCGGAAGGCGCCAGCCTTGCCATTTTGGACATTATGCTGCCGGGCTTGGACGGATTTACGGTTGGTCAACGATTGAAAAAGGCGGCGCCGGCTATGCCTATCATGCTGCTGTCCGCGAGAACGGCAATTGACGACAAGGTGCAAGGGCTGCAGTTCGCGGACGATTATTTGACGAAACCTTTTCATCCCGATGAATTGACTGCCCGGATCGAGGTGCTGCTGCGGAGATCGGAGAAGGCAAGCCCTTTGCCGCTGGCCGTTAAGCACTTGCTTGTATACGAGAAGGAGAACCGTATCGTTCATGCGGACACAGGCGAGGAAATTATGTTGACCGGCAAGCAGTTTCATATTTTTAACTATTTGCTTAGCCGCCGGGGACAGATTATGACTAAAGAGCAAATATATGAGGCGGTTTGGGACGAGCCTTATTTGGAAGGGGACAAAACGCTGATGGTTCACATCCGTTATTTGCGGGAAAAGGTTGAGAGGAACGCTGCGGAGCCGGAAATTATCGAGACGGTGCGAGGAATCGGATATCGGGTGAGGACATGAAGGCAGGTTCGGATAAGAAGCGGCGGCGGCGCTCGTTTTGGAGACGGTCTTCAAACGGCAGCCTGTTGTCGCGGTATTTGCTGATCATACTCGGCGCTTTTCTATTTATCCCGGTCATGATCCCGCTTGGCGCATTCATACCTGTTCTTTTTCACTGGGCGTCGGGAGGCATTGATTCGGATTCCTTGAAATACGGCAGCGCAGCCAAGGTGCAAGCCGATTGGCATGCCGAGGCGCGAGCCTTGTCCGGCGAAAATGACGAGTTAGTCCAGAAGAGGATGGCTGAGCTTAGTGCGGTTTACACCGAAGCCACTTTGTTTTGGGTAGACGGGCAGGGAAATACGAAGCTTGAGCTGCCTGCACGGGAAGGAATGGAGGGCGGCAGCGGTTTACCTGCAAAGTGGACGGCGGATGAGGCCATCCGTTTTATGAAATCGAGCGTAAACGGGGACCCGTTTACCGTTGTCGCCTTTATTGGGGAAAACAACGAGGGGCCCGGATTCATCGTTCTACAATTGCCGAGGGCAGCCGTTCAAGGGGATTCGGGCGGGAAGGTGAACACTCCGTTTATCATTTTGTTTGTGTTTGCGATGTTTGCCTTTTTTGCGGCGCTGTCTCTTTTCTTTTTTATGCGTATTCGAAAAAGACTGCTGCTGCTCCAATCCGCTCTGACAGAGAGGGATAGCGGGGGCATTCCGACTCCCGTAACGGTACTGCGCCGCGATGAAATCGGCGGGTTGGAGGAAGCGTTTAACGGCATGGTGGAGCAGCTAAGAGAAGGCAGGCGGCGCCAGAACGAGGAAGAAGAGCTGCGAAAACGGCTCATTTCAAACTTGTCGCATGATTTGAGGACGCCTCTTACGGTTATGCAAGGGCATATGTATCGGCTGCACAAGGAGGAGCTGAGCTTAGCGGGCCAAGAAGCGCTTAAGTTGATGGGGCTTAAGACAGAAGGACTCGGCACGCTCATCGATAACTTGTTGTCCTATACGCTGATGACAAGCGGGCGTTACCGGCTGGCGCCAGAGCGCCAAGATGTAGTACGGCTCCTCCGGGAAAGCGCGGCGGCTTGGTACCCAGCTTGGGAACAGGAAGGAATGGAAGCCGATATTCGTCTGGAGGGCGAATCGCTCATTTGGAGCGTGGATAAGGAAGCGTTCCGCCGTGTGCTGGACAATTTGTTCCAAAATATAATGCGTCATGCCGCGAGTGGGCGCTACGTCGGTATTTATGTGGAGAGAGGGCCGGACGGCGCCACTTCTTTGGTTATAGCCGATCGGGGGCCGGGAATGTTCCTCGACCCTTCTTCCGAAGAGGCGGCTTCGTCCTTTTCCAACGGAAACGGGGCGGGCATCGGGCTTGCCATCGTGGATTATCTTGTGGGGGAGATGGGGCTAAGTTGGCGGAATGAAAGCTCGGCAGAGGGTACTCGTATTTGGATTGGAGTCCAAAATGAGCGCTTAAATGAACACGTATAAGTGCATTGAATCATCTGCAAGTGGGAGTCCGCAAAGGGGAATCCGGCAGCAGATGACATTAAGCGGCTTTAGTTTCCGTTTCGGAGGCTGAAGCCGCTATTTTTTTAAACGAAATTTAAACTAAGGCGGCTGTTCCTTTAACCTTGCGAAGATAAGCTTGTAATCGAGGTGAATGAGATGAAGGAATGGATTATCGAAACAAGCGGTTTAAGCAAGCGTTATAAGGGCAGATATGCCGTATCCCATTTGAACATGAAAATAGCGAAAGGGGAAATTTACGGATTTTTGGGGCCGAACGGAGCGGGCAAAACGACGACAATTCGAATGCTGCTTGGGCTCATTAAACCGTCGGGCGGCAATATCGAATTGTTTGGACAGTCGCTGCACAGGCATCGGCTTTCAATTTTGAGACGGGTCGGCTCTTTGGTGGAATATCCGTCGTATTACGGTCATTTGAGCGCTACAGATAATTTGGAGGCGATTCGTAGAATCATTGATGCGCCCAAAGGCCGGATTAGCGAAGTACTGGATATAGTCGGTCTTGGCAAAGAAGCTCGGCGTCCCGTCAAAGGGTTTTCGCTTGGCATGAAGCAGCGACTCGGCATCGCCAGCGCTCTTCTCGGGAGTCCGGAGCTGCTTATTTTGGATGAACCGACGAACGGTCTCGATCCGGCAGGTATTTTGGAAATTCGAGAGCTGATTAAGGCGATGCCGAAGGAGCATGGCATTACGGTGCTCATTTCCAGCCATTTGCTGAGCGAAATAGAACAGATGGCGGGCACGGTCGGCATTATTCGGCAAGGGGAGCTTGTTTTTCAAGATAAGCTTTCTGTTCTTCAGCAGCAAGCCAAAGGAGAAGTTGCTTTGCGCGTTTCAGAGCCGAACCGTGCGGCAGCGGCGCTCTCGGCAGCCGGTATAGCCGCCGCCAAGCTGGACGGTGATTGGATGACGATCGCCGAGACGAATGATACTAGCGTTGCTAGGGCGGTAAGGGAACTGGTAGACGGGGGGCATGATGTTCTTCGTGTTGAGGAGCGGCGAAAGTCGCTGGAGGAGCTGTTCCTGCAAATTGTTGGGGAGGGCCGGAGCTTATGATAGGGAAGAAGACTGCGCTGGGGCGAGTGATCGCCTCCGATTTGTTGAAGCTGAAGGGGAAGGGACTTTGGTTTCTCATCTGTCTTGGACCGATTGGGCTGATTGCGATGCAGGCGCTTAATTTCGGATTAAGATTCGATTATTTGCAAACAGCGTACGGCGGAGAGATGTGGGCAGCATTGCTGGACAACTTGCTCGTCTTTGTGCCGATTGCTCTGTTAATGGGGATCGCGATTTTTTGCTCGCTTATGGCGAGCATCGAGCATCATACAAGTTCTTGGAAGCAATTGCTTGCTTTGCCCGTATCCCGGCTGACCGTGTTTGCCTCCAAATTTGCGGTTGCCGCATCGATGCTTGCCGTATCCAGCATGTTATTGGCGCTCGGCACCGTTATGCTCGGCTTGCTAATGGGATTTGGCGGGGATATTCCGATAGCGGAAATTGCCAAGCTTAGTTTCCTCCCTTATTTGGCATCTTGGCCGCTGCTTGCTTTGCTCCTCTGGTTGTGCGTGACGATGCGCAATCAGTCGGTTCCGCTCACGCTCGGCATTGTCATGGCGGTGGTCTCCATTTTTCCGCTGGGGGACTGGGTCCCGCTTAACTGGCCCATGCTCGCTTACGCTAGTGTGGAGCCGCAATGGTTTGTGCTGGCCGGATTGCTCGGCGGACTGGCTGTCCTTGTGGTCGGCATGCTCCACTTCAACCGAAAGGATGTGAGCTAAATGCGATTGCGCGCATTTTTGGGGCTTTTGGCGTCGGAGCGGCTGAAACTGGCGAAATCCCCGATTTGGCTTTTGGTGCCCATCAGCCCGGCGCTAGCTTTTGTGATCGGTTTGTTCGCCGAGCTGGACGAGGCTCCAGCGGCCCAGCATTATACGATTTTGCAATCCTCCGTATTTACGCTGCACGCCCTGTTGCTGCTGCCCATTTTGACCGGAATATTTTCGTCATTTGTATGCCGGTTCGAGCATGGGGGCGGGGGATGGAAAAGCCTGCTCGCGCTGCCGGTATCCAGAGGCGGACTGTATGCGGCCAAGCTTGTGACAATAGCGGCTCTTCTCGCCGCAACGCAGCTCTTGATTCTAGCTTCGCTTATGGCGACGGTTTATTATCATGGGATTGAAGGCGGTATGGATTGGAGCGCAGCCATTCAGGCGATCGCGAGCGGCTGGCTCGCATGCTTGCCCCTGGCAGCTGTGCAATTGTGGGCCTCTATCGGATGGAGCAGCTTTGCGATGCCGCTTGCGATCAACGTTGCCTTTACGCTGCCGAACATTTTAATTGTCAATTCCGCCAAGTTCAGCCCGTTTTATCCTTGGGCGCAGCCGTCGCTTGCTATGCTTTCTTCGGGAGAGATGGACTATGGCGCTTTTAATTTGCCGATGGAAAACATCCTGGTTACGATAGGCGGAAGCTTACTGATTTTCGCAGCAGGGGGGCTTGCTTATATGCATCGCAAGGAGATTTAGCAGTTGGAGGAATTTTCGTCACATAAAAGCAACAAAAGGAGCATCTGCCGAGATGCTCCTTTTTACATAACAATTAAGTCAAAGGCTCTACAATCTTATTTCGGCCAATCATATCTTTGCGCCGATGCACACTCAGCATGAGTCCGACTAGAGCGAACTCCACAACGGAGGAAGAACCCCACTGCAGCAGGGGGAGGCTGACGGCAATGAATGGGGATATCCCAAGACACATCAGCAAATTCCACAGCAGCTTAAGGGCAAAAATCGTACTTATGCCGATCAGCAACCATTTTCCGTATTCATCTTGAACCTGAAGCGCCATTCGAATGATTCGCAAAATAAACATGAAAGCTGCCAAAGCAATCGCTGCGCCCAAAAACCACCCAAAGCTGTAAACTAAATATGAAAATAGCATTTCCGTTTCGATCAGAGGAAGTCGATCCAATGCTAAACCAACTCCATTGCCCCATAATCCACCCTCCCGAATGGTTTCCAAAGAGTGAGCGGCGAGGGGGCTGTTACGACCTTCCCAAAGTCGTTGCAAGCCATAAATAAGTTGATGTTTATCATAATCGTCAAATAAGACACTTATCGGAACAACGGCGCATATAGCTGCTGCCAGACCCTTTCTTCCGGAAATGATCAGAAGAATTAAGAAACCTATTATAAAAAAAATCAACCCGTCAAAATCAGGTGTCTGAAAATACAGGAACATCGGAACAATCGCCATAAAAAACAGATTTCTAATGGCAAAGACTCCACGGAGCAATAACTTTAAATAGGGATTGGACGAATAGCTTTTGTTTTTTTGCGCGTGCAAAATGCCAGCAAAAGCTAGTATAAGCAAGTAGGGGGAAAGGGAATAGATGTCGAAAGGGAAGCTCTCGTTTATATAAAACCAGTGTCCCGTACCGTCACCACGATGAGGGTTTAAATATGCCCAAATCATGAAACCAATGGTTGCACCATAAAGAGGCCAGGATAAGTACAGCAGCTTTTTATAGTTGGCAAAATACATGATGGACATAAAGGCTATTCCAACAATGCCATATATGAGTTTTGGGGCAAAAGGCTTCGTACTCAGCGATGATGCAGGCAGTGCGATCAACGAGAGAAGAGCTATTACAATCATCCCGGTTACGATGGCAATAACGGTCCATTCGGGCTTGGGCTTATGCGCTTCATGCAAGCTTTTGCCAACGGGCCCGGCGTCGCCCATTTGCTTCAGTGAGGCTATGACCGCCTCTTTTTCAGATAAACCGCGATCTTCTATTAATTCTTCCGTCAACTCTTCCAAATGATTTAACATTTCCAGCCTGATATCCTCGTGGACATCCTTAGCCTTCACTTGCGCGCAAACTTCGTTAAGGTAAGCCTGAACTTCTGCATGTCCATCAATCGCTCTAATCATAGGCTTCCCTCTCCGATAACCCGGTCCACCGTTGTGCGGAAAAGCGTCCATTCTTTTTGTTTCTCATCCAGCCCGCGTCTGCCCTCGTCTGTAATCCGGTAATATTTCCGCTTGCGGCCTCCTTCTTCGCTCCAGTACGCTTCGACCATTCGTTCTACTTCGAGCGTATGGAGGATAGGGTACAGCGTTCCTTCTTTAAAGGTAAATACGCCGGCCGAGCTTAACTCGATTTCTTTTGTCATTTCATAACCGTACATATCTTTTTTCCCTAGCAGTGACAAAATGAGAATAACAGTGCTCCCTTTCATCAGCTCTTTGTTAATTTTCAACGGCCAACGCTCCTTCGACAAGAATAAGTCTTTAATCTATGCATCGGAAATCTAGGTATATACCTACTATTATATTCGGCATTCCTATAAATGGCAATACCCGGAATTTCCCCTGTGCAACGGCAAAAAATAAGCAGACCGACAAAGAAAGCTTCTTCGACGGATCTGCCTATTTCATGCTTCTGTTCGCTGCAAGAGAAGGAAGCAGGTTTCCCTTACAATTCCTCTCGTTTGTTTAGCCTATTTGCCCGCTAAAGCGTTTACAATCTTATCCATCCCAACTTAGCACAACGTAACAAAGGACAAACCTAACAAGCGTAGATCACCTACTAATGAACCAAAAACGCAGCTATCTTAACAATCGTATAAAATGCTCCAATTTCGCGGGGGCTGGCTCAAACGCTCTTGCAAACCTTGTCCAACTTATCTATATGAACGGTTGTACGCCAGTTGTTTGCTTAGCTGGAATGCAGAAATCAGATGTTTGGCCTTTCAATAAACCAGTTATCGCCGAACTATGGGCTCTCATGACTTGCTGGATAACGCCGCTCAATGGAAAAGTTCGAAGCATCGCTGCGCAAATAAAGAATACGGTATTCGACGAGCCCATCCCCATCCGAATAAGCCATTATGGTTATACGAAAAACGGGGGAACCGGCGTCAATTTCGAGGAGCTTTGCAATGCCGGGCTCTACGATCGCGGCTTCCAGCGTTTCGACGGACCGCAACACCGGCTTCTCGTATTTTTCTTTCAGCAGCTTAAAAAGCGAGCCGGTGCAATTGTCTTGGGAAAGGCCCGGCGCCACATGCCATGGGATATAAGAGGTTTCGAAGGAAATCGGCTCATCGTCCGCGAGTCTAAGCCGAAGCAGCTTGGTGACTGGCGAATGAAGCGGGACATGCAGAAGGTTATGAATTGGAGATTCAGCCGGAATGACTGTTGCCTCCAGTACTCTGCTCTCCGAACGTCTGCCCAGCTCATGCATATGGTCTTCAAAGCTGCTCATCGGAGCGAGCGTATGATGCGTAATTTTCTCCTTCATGACAAAAGTGCCTTTGCCTTGTATTTTTCGTATTCGCCCTTCTAGTTCCAACTGCTGCAAGGCTTGACGAATAGTAGTCCGGCTGACGCCATGAATATCACAAAGCTCTTTTTCGGTGGGCAGTCTATCGCCGGATTGATAGACGCCTGTGCGCATATCTTCATATAATTTGGCTTTTACTTGTGTATAGAGTGAAGAGTGTTTGGGGTTTGGCATCCGGAAATCCTCCTCGTTCAAAAAACGGAACGGTATATACTGTTGGAATCTATGTCCACCAATAGAATATCAACATCGAAAACCGGAGTCAAATATCATAACAAATAAAACAAAATCGCATATGGTAATGACCAATATTATAATATAAAATGTTGTTATAACAACTTAGGTTGCTCAAGCAGCAAGGAGGCCAAACATTGAAATCGTTAGCCGGTTATTATTTTTTGTGGTATTTGGCTATTTCCGTTCTTATGCCGTATACGAGCCTTTATTTTAGCGACAAAGGGTTCAGCCATACGACAGTCGGGTTCATCTTGTCCTTATGGGCTCTTGTCAGCATCGTCGCTCAGCCTGCAATGGGGATTTGGAACGACCGCTTCCAGCGCCCCCGTCACATTTTGGTGGCGTCCGTTTTGGTGTCCGCGGTGCTGGGGCTCGGGTTTTACTGGATAGACGGACTCCTTGGGATCGTGGTGCTTTCCGTGCTGTTTACCTGGTTTCAATCGTCCGTTGGACCGATCGGGGATGCAGTGGCTGTGGACATTGCAAGCCAGAGAGGATTTTCGTTCGGCAGTGTAAGACTTTGGGGGGCGCTTAGCTTCGCAGTCGGGACTTTTGCAACGGGCATCTTGTATGAAAGGTTTGGATACAACGATATTTTCCTCTATTATCTCATCGTTTGCGCGTTGGTTTCCATTATGGTTTTATTTCTCCCGAAAACGAAAACGACCCGGAGCAAGCTTACCCTGTTTGGGCAAATGGGTGAAGTTGTCCGCAATAAGCCGTTTATTTTGTTCACTGTGATTAGCATGCTTATTATGATGTCGGGATCAATCAATTTAAACTTTTTGCCGCTTTATTTTAAGGAGCTTGGTTTTGACAAAAGCTGGATCGGCAGTGCATTCGCCATTGCCGCCATTATTGAAGTCCCTATGTTTTGGGTAGCCGCCAAGCTCAGCAAAAAAATAGGAAGATATCAGGTGCTGAGTCTGGCAGCGCTTATTTATGGCATTCAATTTTTTCTCATGTTCGCCTTTGCTGACGTGACCTTAACGCTTGCGGCCCAGCTTTTGAACGGCATTGCGTTTGCTTTTGCCGCCGGGACCGCTGTCGAGGTCGTACAAAGCTATGCTACGGATGGAACGAAGGCTACGCTTCAGACCGTATATGCCGCTGTAACCTGGGGGGTGGGAGGCATTATCGGCAACGCGATGGGCGGTATCGTCATCGACGGTCTGGGAGCGCAATATTTGTATTTGTTCCTATGCGTCTTTTGCGTGGCGGCTTCCTTGCTGTACTTGTTGTACCGGCACCATCAGACGTCCGCAGTTGGGACCGGCTCTATAGCGGAGACCGAATCCAAAGCTTTTTAGAGGAACGGATTGTAGGTAATGACAAAGCCGTTGCCGGGCTGACCCATCCAAATATAAGGAATCATGAGGCCGAATAGAAGAACGGCAAAGGAAAACGTGAAGACAAGATGACGAATGATCGGTTTTTTGAAAAAACGGAAAAGCGTCGTTCTGTCTTCCCGGCCGCCAACCAAAAATACAATAAGCAAAGTATGGACAATGGCATGGCCGATAATTTCGGTAATGCCGAAAATAGCCGTTGTCGTCAGGAATAGTCCAGTGAGCATAAGCGCCGTAAAGCGGTTCATAATGCCCGCAATAAACGCCCAAGCCAGCGCCATCTCAATAAATGCGCTTATGAGAACAAAGTCTTCCACCGTAAAGCCTAGCGAGGCAATGCCGTATTCGTGCATAAGACTGCATGCCAGCTTTGCCAGCGTCAGCTTTTCCATGGCCAGCCATGCCAGCGAAACGCCGGTAAAGAAGTAAAGCATGGTCGCTGATGCGGCATGCCATTTTGTATTTGCCGCGAGCAAATAATAGATGATTCCGATATAAAACATATAGTCAAGCATATGAAACAAACCGTAGGTCATAATGGCTATTATATAAAGCGTAGTTATTGCAGCCCCGCTTATAATAAGTGTTCGCTGGTGCAGCAGACCTAATATGGCGATCACAAGCAAAACATAAACTCCCCAGTGCGCTGGAACTAAAGTTGGAGCCAAGTAGGTGCCGGTGACGAGCTGAAGCAACAGGCCTATTCCTACGCCAATACGCAATATCGGAAATTGGTAGCGCTTTAGTTTGTCCAAAAAAAGATGGGTTTTGTGAACAAAGCCGATTTTTTCGATTTTAGGGTCCAAAATGGAAGTGATCAGCAAGACGCTCATTGTAAAAACTAGCCAAAATAAAAAAGTGGGCGTTATGATATGGGACAATCCCTGCGGAGTCCAGTCCTGGTCGCGGACGAACCATTTGACGTGAAAATATTGCACGACATAGGCAGGCATAAACATATTCATGGGTTTAACCTCCTTCGGATATGAAACTGTAGCGTATACTCGGAAACTTAAATAGAATAGAATAAGGGAGACAGAGACCGACACATGCCAATTTCTGTCAAACTATGCGACGACTAAAGATTTGCAGCCATACCCGAAACTCCGATGTAAATGTCACCTCCTAGTAAATGCGCCTTTTGGCCATGTTCATGACCGCATGGCATCAAATAATGAAATTTTCCCCCCTTAAACACAATAATCACCCTTACGGAATGAATTTTTTCCATCTACTATAAGGATGAGACAAATCATTGAAATATATAAAACTTACGAGAAAATTGACATTTGGTAGATAGCTAAAATGCTCTTTGATAATTAAATAGGTCAAATGTTCATTGAAAAATATTAATTTATTGCAAACTAGCAACGATTTTTATCCTTTCATTTTTTTGCCGCCATTTCGGCTCACAACACGTTCCGACTCCTCATACAACTTGCTTCACACACTTAACTCACCTAGACTTCTCTCTCTTAATCAGCTTTTAGCACCACTCCCAGCCCATCACGATACAACAACCAACAACTTTAAGTACCGCAAACAATCAAATTACATGATGCGAGCTTCCATGTCGGTTTATGTCCATATTTATACAATACTTTAATAAATTTGAAAATGGGCGATTATTCTCTTTATTTTTTTATCCCCTAAAAAACAAGCAGGACATCCACTATTCCTTAAGGAGCGTGTTTTTGATGTTTAGAGAAATCCACAAGTCCAAAATTCACCGTGCAGTAGTTACCGAGGCCAACTTGAATTACGTAGGGAGCATTACGATTGACCAGGATATTTTGGATGCGTCGAATATTCTCGAAAATGAAAAGGTGCAGGTCGTCAATATTAACAATGGCGCCAGACTGGAAACGTATGCGATTTCGGGCCCAAGAGGCACCGGCATGATCTGCCTGAACGGAGCAGCGGCAAGACTGGTTCAGCCTGGCGATCTGGTCATCATTATTTCCTATGCCATGATGGAGGATCAGGAGGCGAGAACGTACAAGCCAAACGTCGTCATTATGGGTGAGAACAACCGTATTGTGACGGATTCTTATCAAGAACTGCATTCGACAATCGTTTAACTTCAGATACGAAAGTGGGGGGAGCTAATGAACTCGGTCCGCAATCTATCGGAAGTGCTGTCGTCCGTCCGGACAAGCGGAGCTGGAATTACATTCTGCGAGGCGGGGACGGAGAGATTTTTATCCTATGACGGCCTCTATGAGAATGCGACGGCTCTACTTGGAGAGCTGCAAGGCAGAGGAGTGCAGGCGAAGCAGTTCGCCGTTCTCCAGACGGAAGACAATGAACGGTTTGTGACATCGTTTTGGGCATGCGTGCTCGGCGGCATTATCCCCGTTCCGCTGACGGCGGGACGGACGGATGAGGGCAGGAGGAAGCTGCTGTCCGTTTGCAAGCAATTGGGGGAGCCTTATCTTCTTTGCGAAGCCGATATTTGGGAGTCCATTCAGTCCTATGGTGCAAAGATGGACGAGGGATCCGTTATCGCGGGCTTGCAGAGCAAGCTTCTGCCGTTTGAGGATTTGTTCGCGGCGAAGCAGGGACCTGCGGGGAAGCCGCAGCCGGCGGGCTGGGACGACACCGCCTTTTTGCAATTTACGTCCGGCTCGACCGGGGATCCAAAAGGCGTCGTTTTGACGCATGGCAATTTGATTTCGAATATGCGCGCTATTGTGAACGGAGCGAAATCGACCGATCGGGATTCCTCCTTAAGCTGGCTGCCGCTAACTCACGATATGGGTCTTATCGGGTTCCATTTGACGCCGATTCTCGGCGGAATGAACCAGTGGCAAATGCCAACATCTATGTTTGTGCTTCATCCGATGAGATGGATGGAGATTGCGCATAAGCATCGGATTACCTGTTTGGCTTCACCAAATTTCGGATATGTTCATTTTCTTCAACACTTTAAGGCGGAAGCGGCGAGCCATTGGGATTTGTCGTCGATTCGCCTTATTTTTAACGGAGCGGAACCTATATCGGCCAGCCATTGCCGGGACTTTCTGGCACGGATGCGGGAATTTGGCCTGCGCGAGGAATGCATTTTTCCCGTTTACGGACTCGCGGAGGCAAGTCTTGCGGTTACGTTCCCCGGTGTGGAAGAGCACCTTGGCTCAAGCTACGTCAACCGAAAAAGCTTGGCGATCGGCGACACAGCTCAGCTCGCCGATGCAAGCGATCCAGACGGCGTGGAAATTGTCGAATTGGGCTTTCCCGTTGAAGAATGTGCCGTTCGAATCGGCAACGAGGCGGGTGGCGAGCAGGCCGAAGGGCAAATCGGTCTTATTTTTATTAAGGGAAGCAACGTAACAAAGGGGTATTTCAATCGCCCGGACGTCAATGCCGAAGTGATTACACGGGACGGCTGGCTAAATACGGGCGACCTTGGATTTATGCGCGGCGGCCGTCTGTTTGTGACGGGACGGATGAAAGATATCATTTTCGCCAATGGGCAAAATGTGTACCCGCATGATTTGGAAGCGCTAATGAGTGAAATTAAAGGGGCGGAAATCGGCAAAACCGCGGTATGCGCCGTTCAGGACGACGTGTCGAAGCAGGATGAAATTGCGGTGTTTATTCAGCATCGCGGCAAAGTGGGCGCGTTTATTGAGCTGAAGCGAAGCGTACAGCGTTTGCTGAACAAGCGGACGGGGTTGCAAATCAAGCTTGTGGTGCCGGTGAAGCGAATTCCGAAAACGACGTCTGGCAAAATTCAGCGGTATGCGCTTGCCGAAAGTATGAACAGCGGTGAGTTTGCGGCCGTACTGGCGGAGCTTGCGGCGCTGGAGGCAGCGGAGCTGGCTGTGCGGTCCGAGGCCAATTCCTCCGGAGAAGAGACGCTCACCCAAACGGAGCGAATCCTGCTCGATATATGGCGAGACCTGTTGAAATCCGAGACTATGGGTGTGGACGATCACTTTTTGGAGCATGGGGGCAACTCGCTTTTGGCTGCCTACGCGGCTGCGCGTTTAGAACAAGCGCTGGGTCTAGACATCGCTCTTGGCGAACTGTTTCAGTATCCGACAGCAAGATTGCTGGCCGCTTTTCTGGACGGGAAAGAAGTCGGAGGGAACGCTCAGGATAACCGGACTCTAGTTGCAAAAGCGCAAGAAAGAGAATATTATCCCGCGACGGCAGCGCAGAAGCGGCTGTTTATGCTGGAGGAAATTCATCCGGGCTTGCTCAGCTATCATTTGCCGTATGCGATAGATATTAAGGGCGCACTGGATGGAATTGCATTTTGGAATGCGTGGCAGCGGCTCGTCAGACGCCATGCCTCACTTCGCACCTCTTTTACAATGAAAGAAGGGCAAGTGCTGCAAAGGATTGAAGCGGAGCTGGAGCCGCCGATTTCGCAAAGGGACGGTCGGGCATGGACGGCTGCCGAAACAAAAGCGAAAATAAAAAGCTTCTTGCGTCCCTACAAGCTGGACGAGGGGCCGTTGTTCCGCATCGAGCTGATCATGCTTTCGCAAAACCATCATCTCATGCTGTTCGACATGCACCATTTAATTACCGACGGCACCTCGATGGGAGTGCTCATTAGCGAGTTTCTCCATTTGTACGAAGGGGGCAGCCTGCCGCCTATCGATTTGCATGTCGGCGACATAGCTATGTGGGAAGAAACGGCGAGAGGGGATAAGCGAGCTGAGGAGCAGCGCGCTTTCTGGCGCCGCCGGTTTGCGGGAGGCGTTCCCGCTTTTGAATGGCCGTCCGATTATGCGCGGCCGCTTCGTTCCAGTCATCAGGGCTCTGTAGAAACCTTTTTGCTGGACGCCGAGCTTGCGGCCAACCTGAACCGACTTGCGGCATCTTCGGGAGGCACTTTGTACACCGTTCTGCTTTCCATTTACTATGCTCTTCTCTCCAAGTATACAGGAGCGGAAGACATGATCGTAGGCACTGCGGCGGCGGGACGTACCCAGCTCGCTGTGCGGAATATGGTAGGTTTGTTCGTCAATATGCTCCCGATCAGATTGACGGGGGGCAAGGAGCTTACCGTAAACGAATGGTTGAAAAAAGCCGGCGGAGACATTATGGAAACGCTCGGGCATCAGGACATTTCGTTCGACGAGGTGGTAGAGCTGTCCGGCGCTGCCCGGGAAGCGGGACGTCATCCCTTGTTCGACACCGTCTTTACTCTTCAAAACATGGACATTCCCGACTTCAAAACAAGCGGGGCCGTGTTCAAATCGAGCTTGATTCCAACGGGTACGGCCAAATTTGATATGACATGGGAATGTACGGCAAGCGATGCTGGCATTACCTTCTCCATTGAATACGCGGAAGATTTGTTCCGGGCCGATTCCGTCAAGCAGCTTGCCCGTCATTATGCCGCATTGGCCAAAGCTTTTGTCCAGCGGCCGGAGGCGAGCCTGCTTGAGCTGTCGCTTCTGGATGCGGAAGAGAAGGCGCATATGGCCGAGCTCAGCGCAAGCCCGCGGGCGGAAGAGTATGCTCCGCTGCCCTTGCATGAGCGGTTCCGGCTAATCGCGGAGCGGCATCCAGAGAGAGTTGCGCTGGAGATGAACGGCAAGGCGATGACTTACCGTGAGCTTGAAGAGGGTTCGAACGCTCTTGCAAGCTGGCTGAGAGATCGCGGCGTCGCTCCGAAATCGCGGGTAGCGCTTATGCTTCGCCGCTCGTTTTCCATTCCGCTAGCGATACTAGCCGTATTGAAAACAGGCGCAGCCTATGTGCCGATCGACCCGACGTATCCTGAGGAACGGATTTCCTTTATGCTCGAGGACGGAGCGGCTGGAATGCTGTTAACGGGTGCGGCCGATGCCGCAAAGAGCCGCGAGCTCGCGGCAAAATCGCTAAGCAACGTTCAAGTTTACGATTTGGACGAGCGGAGAGAGGAATGGATGGGAGCGGACCCGTCCGAGTTCAAGGCTGAAGTTACGAACGCCGATCTCGCTTATATCATGTATACGTCCGGTTCGACCGGCAAGCCGAAAGGGATTTTGACGACTCATCGCAATGTTTCGCGAATTGCGGTGGAAGCCGATTATATTCGCCTTTCGGAAAATGATGTTTTGCTGCAATTGTCCAATTATGCGTTCGACGGCTCTACTTTCGATCTATACGGCGCGCTGCTGAATGGAGCCAAGCTGGTGCTGGCAAGCGAAGAGGATGTGCTGGATGCGGGCGCATTGCTCCAGCGGATTAAGGATCAGGAAGTGACCGTCTTTTTTACAACGACGGCCTTGTTTAATGTGCTGGTCGATAATGGACTCCATCTTCTCAGCCATATCCGGCATGTTTTATTCGGTGGAGAGAGGGCTTCTGCGGCGCATGTCAAAAAGGCTCTGCGAGCGTTCGGCCCCGGCGTTTTGCTGCATGTTTACGGACCGACCGAAACGACCGTTTTTGCCACTTGTTATCCGGTCCGGGAGAGGAAAGAGGATTCGGCGACGATTCCAATCGGGCGGCCGATTGCGCTTTCGGATGCGCTCGTTCTGGATGAGCGGGGAGAATGGCTGCCGCCGCTCATGACCGGCGAGCTGTGCATTGCCGGAGAAGGAGTTGCTCAGGGTTATTTGAACCTTCCCGACATGACGGCGGAGAAATTTGTGCCCCATCCTTTCAAGGAAGGGGAATATATGTACCGGACGGGCGACCTCGTCAGATGGCTGCCGGACGGGCAGCTGGAGTTTCTCGATAGAATCGACTCGCAAGTGAAGCTTCGCGGCTTCCGAATTGAGCTTGGTGAAATCGAGAGCAGGCTGCTGGAATGTGCGGGCGTACGTGAAACGGTCGTTGTGGTACGGGAGCGGGACGGGCAATCCGTGCTTACCGCTTATGCGGTTGTCGATACGGAGGAGTGGTCAATTGAGCGGCTCCGCGCCGAGCTTGGCGAGAAGCTGCCGGGCTTTATGATGCCGGCTGCATTTGTCCGGATGGACAAGCTTCCGCTTACGGCAAATGGCAAAGTGGACAAAAAGAAGCTGCCCGAGCCGGAAGCAGCCGATTTCGGAGCCGGCCGAGGCGGAGCGTTTGAAGCGCCGGCCTCGCGGACGGAGTCTAAGCTTAAGGCCGTATGGCAAGCGGTGCTTCATCCCGGAGAAATCGGCGTGTGCGATCATTTCTTCGATCATGGCGGACATTCGCTCAAAGCTGCGACGCTGGCTGCGGAAATTCAGAAGCAGTTCCAAGTACGCATGCCGATCAAAGATATTTTTCTGCATCCCACAATTAGGGAACAGGCTGCATGGATCGATCAAGCGGAATCGGAGATTCTCGATTCGATTGTTCCCGCTGCGGAGCAGTCGTCTTATCCGCTCAGCCCGGCTCAGCAGCGTATTTTCCTAATTGAGCAAATGGGCGGGGCCGGCATCGCGTATCATATTCCGCTGGCACTTCGCGTTGATTCTTCTATCGACCGGAAACGGATAGAACGGGCGCTTCAGCAGCTCATTGCCCGGCATGAATCGCTTAGAACCTCCTTCCATTTGCACGCGGGTGAGGCGCGCCAAACGATTCATTCCGACGTCGCTTTCGCGCTTAAAGAAGCGGACGGTACAGGCGGGAAGGGGGAGAAGTTCAGCTCGTTTGTTAAACCGCTGAAACTGTCCCAAGCTCCGCTGCTGGATGCGGCATGGTTGGATGACGGCGTGAACGACCATTATTTATTCCTCAATGTGCATCATATCGCGGCAGACGGCCTATCGATGGCGCTTTTGATTGAGGAGCTTGAGAAACTTCTCACCGGGGAGCCGCTTCCTGAAGTGAAAGTGCAGTACAAGGACTACGCTGTATGGAGGGAGCGTCAGAACGAGTCGGAACGGATGCTCGCGCATGGCCGTTATTGGCGGGAGGCGCTTGCCGCTCCGCTGCCGGCGCTCGATATGACGCTTGATTATGCCCGCGGCGAACGACAAACGTTCGAAGGGGAAACGGTCCCGTTTTCCGTTCCGGGCAGGCTGGGACAATCGTTGCAAAAGCTCGCGGACGAAAGCGGCATCAGCTTAAGCAGCTTGCTGTTTGCTTCCTACGGGCTGCTTCTTCAAAAGCATACCGGCCAAAGAGAGCTGGTCGTCGGCGCGCTGACGGCGGGCAGAACACATCCGGACGCTGCGGAGACGGTCGGTATGTTCAACGGCTTTTTGCCGATTCGGCTTCATGTGCCGGAAGGAACAAGCTTTGCGGAGTACGCCAAAGCGACGCATGACAGGCTACTGGACGCTTACGAGCATCAAGAAGCGGCCTTCGAAACGATAGTCGAAGCAGCCCAACTGCCGTTTGATCCTTCCCGCAATGCGATGTTCGATACAATGCTCATTGTGCATAACCAACTGGAGAATGGCTTGCAGCTCGAAGGAGAGGGCCGTCTTCTTCAACTGGAAAGGCTGGGAGAAGGAACAACAGCGAAGCTGGACTTTAAGCTCGATCTTTATCCTTCCGGGGAAGGAGGCTTTGCGGCAGAGCTGGAATTCAGCACCCGCTTGTTCCGCAGATCGACGATGGAGCGATTCGCGGAGAGATGGCTTTCCCTTCTGGAGCAAGCAGCGATTTCTTTTGAGGAGGACTCAGCTCTATACGAGTTGGCTTCGCCAAAGGACAAAAAGCTTATTTTGAGTCAATGGAACGGGACGGAGTTCGACTATCCGCAAGGAGAAACGATTCATGGCATGTTCGCGAAGCAGGCGGCTAAGACGCCTCAAGCGATTGCCGTTAGAACGAGCGGCGGTGAGCTGACTTACAAGGAGCTGGACGACCGTTCAAACGGACTGGCAAAGCTGCTTATCGAAAAAGGAATCGGCGCCGATACCGTTGTCCCGATTGTTACGCAGCGATCTCTCGGCATGATGATTGGCATTATGGCTATTTTGAAAGCCGGAGGCGCGTACTTGCCGATTGATCCGACGTTCCCTACTGACCGGATTCGCTACATTTTGGAGGACAGCGGTGCTGCTTTGCTTATTTCCGAGCGGAAATGGCTTGCGGGTCTGCCTTTCAGCGGAGAAGCTTTCGAGCTTGAGACGGCGATTGAAGCCGTATATGGCATGACGGGCGTGGATTTGGAACCGCCTGCGCCGACGACGGGATCGCGAAATATGGCCTATGTTATCTATACGTCGGGTTCGACGGGCAGACCCAAAGGGGTCATGGTCGAGCATGATGCCGTCATCAACCGGCTGAACTGGATGCAGCATGACTACCCGATTGGAGAAGGGGACGTCATTTTGCAAAAAACGCCGATTACGTTCGACGTATCGGTATGGGAGCTGTTCTGGTGGAGCTTCGAAGGGGCGTCGCTTTATTTGTTGGAACCGGGCGGAGAGAAGGAGCCTGGACTTATTTTGCGGGCTATTCAGGAGCAAGGCGTTTCGGTGATGCACTTTGTGCCTTCCATGCTTGGCGTTTTCCTTCCTTATGCCAAAGAAGCGTCGCGGACTAATCCGTTCCACGGTTTAAAATATGTGTTTACAAGCGGCGAGGCGCTCAAGCCTGCCCATGTAGTGGAATTTTACAGGCAGCGCGGCGAGGCCGCTGCAAGGCTTGTCAACCTGTACGGCCCGACGGAAGCGACCGTCGACGTCAGTGCTTACGATTGCGAGGGATACAAGGAAGGTTCTGTGCCGATTGGCGCGCCTATCCACAATATCCGCCTTTATGTCGTAAACGAAAACAGAGAATTGCAGCCCGTCGGTGTGCCCGGCGAGCTATGCATTGCGGGTGTCGGTCTGGCGCGCGGATATTTAGGCCAAGCAGACTTGACTGCGGAGAAGTTTGTGGCGGACCCGTTCTATCCCGGAGAGCGGATGTACTTGACGGGAGATCGCGCACGCTGGCTGGAAGACGGCAATATCGAATATTTAGGCCGTTTCGACTTTCAGGTGAAAATACGGGGTCTTCGTATTGAATGCGGAGAAATCGAGCATGCGCTGCTGGCGCTGCCGTCCGTAACGGATGCCATTGTAACGGCAGTGAAGGACCGGCTTGGCGAATATTCGCTGTGCGCCTATGTAGCGTCGTCCGGCTTTGCCGATGAAGGAGCGGTTAAAGAAGCGCTTAAGCTTTCTTTGCCAGACTATATGATTCCTTCCTGGTTTGTATTCATGGACGCGTTGCCGCTGAACGCCAGCGGCAAAACGGATCGCGCGAGCCTCCCGCTGCCGAACTTCCCGGAATCCGGGCAAGGAGGGGCATTGTCGACAGAGACGGAGGAGAAGCTTGCGGAGCTGTGGGCAGGCGTGCTTGGAACCGAACTTCCGGGAGCGGACGATCATTTCTTCCAAATCGGAGGGCACTCGCTCCGGGCGGCACAACTAGCCGGACTAGCGGAGCAGCGTTTCGGCGTCGCCTTTGCGATGAGGGACGTATTCGCTCATCCTGTGCTAAGAGAGATGGCTTCGGCTATCGAACGAGCCGCGAAAAAAGAGAGCATCGTATTGAAGCCAGCGGACATTCGGCCTCATTACCCACTATCTCTCGCACAAAACCGGCTGTTTGTCCTGCACGAGATGAATGCCGGCGGGACCGTTTACAATCTTCCTTTAGCGCTGCGAATCGATGGTGAGTTGAAGGTAGAAAGACTGCAGCATGCTTTGCAGGCGCTCGTCGACCGTCATGAACCGCTTCGAACGAGCTTCCATTGGAGAGACGGATCGCCTGTACAAGTCATTGAAGAGAATGTGGCGTTAACCGCTGAAGTGCGCATGGTGCCGAAAGTGGACGCTGCGGCGGAGGAAATGGCGTCTTTCGTACAGCCTTTTGATTTGCGTCAAGCGCCGCTCATAAGAGCATCGCTAGTAACAGACGGTGCAGAGGGCCATCTTCTGCTCATGGATATGCATCATATCGTTTCCGACGGTATTTCCATGACGGTGCTGGCATCCGACTTTGCGGATCTATACGCGGGAGAACAACTCGCCCCGCTTTCTATTCACTATAAGGACGTTGCCGTATGGCAAAGAGAGTGGATGCAAGGAAAGGAGCGCGAGGAGCAAGAGAACTATTGGAAATCGGCGCTTGCCGGTTCGCTGCCGGTTCTCGAACTGCCGTCCGATCGCCCTCGTCCGCTTGAGCAAAGCTTTAAGGGAGCCAAGCTGCGCAGATCGCTGCCTGCCCCGCTGCTTGCGGGCGTAGAAGCGCTGGCGGTCAAAACGGGCCTGACCCCTTATCATGTGCTGCTCGCGGGCTACCATTTGCTGCTCCACAAGCTGACGGGGCAGGAAGATATCATCGTCGGCACGCCGATCGGAGGCCGATTCCATCCGGAGACGGAGCCGCTTGTCGGAATGTTCGTCGGCACGGCCGCCATTCGCGGTTATGTGCATGGAGGTTTAACCTTCCTGCAATTTGCGGAAAGCGTCAAATCGACCGTCGTAGACGCATTGGATCATGGGATGCTGCCGTTCGAGCATATCGTGACGGCGCTTGAGACGCGGCGCGATCTGAGCCGCAATCCGATTTTCGATACGATGTTTGTGCTGCAAAATATGGACGCTCCCGCACTTGAAGCGGCAGGCTTGAGGTTTGAGCCGAAGCCACTCCCGCATGCCGTCGCCAAGCTGGATTTAACCTTCGAGCTGGCACAGCGCGGGAGGGACCTTCAACTGACGGCGGAATACGCGACGGCGCTGTTTGACGAAGCAACGGTGAGCCGGTACGTCGACTTTTATTTCCGTATTTTAGAGACGGTTACGGCGGATGAGCACCTGCTCCTTGGGGATGTAAGTCTGCTGTCGAGAGAGGAAGAGGGGCAGCTCGTCTCCGCCTTTAACGATACGGCTGCACCTTATGCTGCCCACCGCACGGTGGAGGACTATTTGGAAGCGCAGGCCAAGTGGATACCGCATGAGGCGGCTCTCGTTTGGGATGGCGGCCAAATGACCTACGGGGAGCTTGACGCGGCTTCGAACCGATTGGCAAGAACGCTGCGGGGTCGCGGTACGGCGCGGGAAGCGGCCGTAGCCGTCATGATTGACCGCTCGCCGGAGATGATGATTGCGATATTCGGCGTATTAAAAGCGGGTGCGGCCTATGTGCCGGTATCCCCGTCGCTTCCTGCGGAGAGGGTCCGCTACATGCTGGAGGACTCCGGCGCGGAGCTGATATTGACAAAAGGCGAGACGGCTCCTCATCTGCTAGGAGCAGCGAAGGTGCTGCGCGTAGAGGATGCCCTCCTAAACGAGCCTGACGGTTCGGCGCTAGAGAAGATTCACGATGCGAGAAGCCTCGCTTACATTTTGTACACGTCCGGATCTACCGGGCAGCCAAAAGGGGTTATGATCGAGCATCATTCCGTCGTCAACCGGATTGGCTGGATGCAGAGGGAATATCCGCTCGATATAGGCGATGTCATTTTGCAAAAAACGCCGATTACGTTCGACGTCTCCGTCTGGGAGCTGTTCTGGTGGAGCTTCGTTGGAGCAAGGCTGTGCCTGCTCGTGCCGGGAGGGGAAAAGGACCCGGATGCCCTTGTATCGGCCATTGCCGAGCATGGAGTGACGACGATGCACTTTGTGCCGTCCATGCTGCATCTGTTTCTCAGTCATTCCGGCGTTGCATCGGCAGGCGGCAAGCTGGCCTCGCTGAACACGGTGTTCGCCAGCGGCGAAGCGCTGACGCCGGATATGGCCATTAAATTCAAGGCTGTCATCGGCGGGCCGCATGAGGCCAAGCTTATCAACTTGTATGGACCGACCGAAGCGACCGTCGACGTTTCGTATTTCGATTGTTCGGAACCGGAAGGGCTATCCTCCATTCCGATCGGCAAGCCGATTGACAATATCTCGCTGTATATTATGAGCGATGCCATGAAGCTTCAGCCTGTAGGTGTAGCTGGGGAGCTGTGCATCGGCGGCGTCGGCTTGGCGCGTGGGTATTGGAAGCGGCCCGATTTGACGGCGGAGAAGTTTGTCCCGAATCCGTACGCCGCTCACGGGCACGAGACGTTGTACCGAACCGGCGATCTGGCGAGAATGCTGCCGGACGGCAACATCGATTACTTGGGACGGATCGACCATCAGGTCAAAATTCGCGGTTACCGCATCGAATGCGGCGAAATTGAGCAGGCGCTTATGCGGCATGCAGGCATTAAGGAAGCGGTCGTCATGAAGCGCGAGGGCGACGCGGGCGGTGAAGGCGCGTACCTGTGCGCTTATATCGTTGCAGTCGAGCCTGTTACATCGTCCGTGCTTCGGGAATTTTTAACCCTCACGCTGCCGGACTACATGGTTCCAGCCGTCTATGTGGAGGTGCCTCATATCCCGTTGTCGCCTAGCGGCAAAGCGGATCGGAAGGCGCTGCCCGCACCGGAGAGAAGGCTCGATACAGGCGTTAGCTACGAAGCGGCAAACGGCGAGACAGAACAGGCCGTATCCGCCGTTTGGGCGGAATTGCTTGGTCGGGACGATATCGGCGTTCACCATAACTTCTTTGATGTCGGCGGCGAATCGCTGCTCCTTATTCGGGCACATCAACGGCTGGAGGAGCAATATCCCGGCGTACTCAGCGTCACGGACCTGTTCAACTATCCGACGATCGCTCGGCTAGCGGCTTATATCGATTCTCGCGCGGATTCAGGGCGGGTATGGACATGGAGCGGAGTGACGCTGCCACGGGACCCTTCGCCCAAAACGTATGTTGCGGAAAGAAAAGCTTCCTATCAATTGGCGATGGATGCGGAATTGTCAAAGGGGCTGCGCGATATGGCGGCATCCCTGTCCGCACCGGCCTATACAGCGCCGCTTGCCCTGTTCGCCCTCTTTTGGAAACAGCAATCCGGAGCCGCAAGCATCGAGCTTCCACTCGCACGGCCGAACGGTCGCCTTGCAGCGCTGGCCGTCGATTTCGGAGCCGTCAAAGGGTTTGACGAGCTGCTCGTACAAGCGGGGCATGCCATTGCGCAGTCCGACCAGGAATACGACTGGCGAAAGGTTGAGCTTAACCGCAGCCGTTCGGAAGACGGAACGTTTACTGTGGCGCCGCTGTTTGCCGACGCATCGTCCGGTTCGCCGGGAGCAGGGGAAGAATGGCTTGATTTGTTCGATTTGGTTCTGACCGTTCGTACCGGAGGAGCTGAGGAGAACTTTGAAATGACGGGGGTTATGGAGTTCAATGCCCGGAAGCTTGGCAAAGACAGAGTGAAGGAATGGGCACAGAGCTATTTGAAGCTGCTGCGCATGGCAGTCGAGCAGTACCGCCTGGCGGCGAAGGCCGGATCGGGCGGCGCTTAAAAGAAATACATCCCACATGCAAAGGAGCATCCCTTTGAAAAAGTTTTTGCTGATGGTAGGCAACATAGCGCTTTATCTTGGCATTTTCTACGCTTTGATGTATTTGCTGCGCTCCACGTACAACTATGAGGCGACGTTCAAGTTCGCCAAGTATCTTGAAGTGAACCCGTCCATGTTTGTGGCGGTACTGTTTTCGTCCATCCTTGTCGTTTACGTCATCGTATTTTGGATCAAAAGCCTCATCTGGCGCAACCGCAAGCAGTCCCTGTTTGCGGCTAGCGGATTCCGGAAGCTGGGGCTGAAGGACGCCGGCCTCATGTTCGCGATGGGCCTCGCAGGCTGTCTGTTCAGCATCGGGCTGATCGAAATCGATTATGTAGCGGAACGCTTCCCATCCATTCCTCACCTTGTGGACGATTTGATTCGGGGAGATTCCATCTGGCTTGTTGTTCTCGGAGCGGGCTTTATCGGCCCGATCTACGAGGAAATTTTGTTCCGCGGCCTCATTTACGGACAATTCCGCAATGTCATGCCGATGTATGCGGCGCTCGTTTTGCAGGCGCTCGTCTACGCTTATTTCCAGCCGAGCCTTGCTCTTTCGGTTATCGGCTTGGGCTCTGGCTTCATTTATGCAATCATGTACGTCCGTCTCTCTTCGCTTTGGGCTCCGATTATTATCCAGGTAACGGCGATGAGCTTGATTTTCGTAGCGAAAGACGCCGGCTGGTACGATGCGATTGACAAGCTCGGCGAGCCAGCGCTCTATGTCATCACGATACTCAGCCTGCTCGTATTTCTGGCCATCGCTTTTTCCGTGTGGCGCAGAGGCGGCGGAGAGCTGACTATTACTAAGTACACGAAGCCGACAGCGGCGGAGAAAGGGATGTAGCATGAAAAACTGGGGATCTGCGCTTGGGCGTGTAGCAGTCATTGTCGGTATATACTTCGCTTGGTTTTTTGCGGTCACAACTCTGATTTTTGACTACATCGCTCCGAACAGCGAATGGTTTCAGCAAAATACGCTTATCGTCATTATTTTGAACGATATCGTCGGGTTTCCTCTTATGTATTTCGCGTTCAAGCTGATCTTCAAAAAAAATATGTTCGAGCTTGCCAGATACCGCAAAATGGACAAAAGCGCGGTTGGCCTATCCCTTTGGGTAGGTCTTGGCGCCGGCTTGTTTACGGCAGCTTTCTCGCAGCTTCCCTTTATTCGGAATGAGCATCCTCAATTCAACGATCTATTCGATTACTTGAATCGGGCGGATTGGTATGTATTTCTTGTGTTCCTGCTGCTCGGCAATATATACAAGGAAACGTTGTTCCGGGGAGTGCTGCTGAACGAGTTTAAAAGGATTTCTCCCTTGGCGGTAGCTATCGTCATACAAGGACTTTTGTACGGAGCGTTGTTCTTTTTCGGAGATATTCCTTTGTCGATGTACGGCTTTTTGGGCGCAGTCATCTTTGCCATCCTTTACGTCTGGTTTGATTCCATCTGGGCGCCGATTGCCGCTCAAGTGGCATGTCAAGGCTTGCAGTACATTCTTTGGCATATCGGTCCGAAAAGCGACAACGTTACGAGTCTCTCCATCGTGATGGCGGTTTCGGCATGCATTATAGCGTCGGGCTTGTTTTGGGCGGCGCGCCATCGTCGCAAGCTGGGCGTTGCGACAGCGGGCGGCAAGGAGGTCCACGCTTGAAAACGTTAAGAGTAGTCGGTATCTCGTTGCTCTATTTGGCGATTTATGCAGGCGTTCTTATGCTGACGAGCTTTGCACTGTACAACTGGGTCGACCATAAGCCTTTTCAGGACTGGCTTGCGGTCAATTCGGGAGCCACTATGATTTTCGCTAACATTATTGTTCTCGCTATTTATTTTCCTTTGCTCAAATGGCAGCGGATCGGCTGGAAGGAGCTTGGCTTCGTCCGTCCGCATTCCTTGACGATCACCGCGGGGAGCGGCATTTGGCTCGGTCTTTTTATCGCTTCCTTTACGCAGCTTCCATGGATAAAGGAAGGTTTTCCAGCAATAGCGAATTTGGTAGGTTTTGTGACGGGCGGAGGGGGCATTCTCGTATTTTTGGCGGGAAGCCTTCTGCTCGGCTCCTTGCTTGAGGAATGGCTGTTTAGAGGAATGATGCTGCATGTGCTCCGCCAGCGCTTCTCCGTCATGTGGTCGGTCGTTATTCAGGCCGTTTTGTTCGGAGCCGTGTTCATGAACGTTGCCGTAGGGGCGTTCGCCGCCTTAGGCGCAGTTATTTATGGAGTGATTCGCCTATCGTCCGGCTCCATTTGGTCGTCGCTGATGGCTCATGTTTTGAGCACGGGGACGCTGTATATCGTTGGGAAGTTCAGCAGCGAATGGTCGGCGGACATGTATTTGATTTTGGCGGTCATCAGCGGACTGGCGCTGCTTGCACATTTGTACGGAATGATGCGTGGAGGGTACGAGCATGCCTCAGGATTGCCGAAACAGCGTTCAGCAGGCAAGGCCGGCCACATTTAACTAAGAGAGTGGGAAGCAGGAGACTGCACTCAGAACAAGGAAGGAGCGTCTGCTATGTTTCAACTGGATCTGCTGGAATCCAGCAGCGAAGAAGAGGATCGTATTTTGGAAAAGGACAACGAGTCGGTTCTGGAGACCTCCACCCATGAGATTGCGATAATTGGCATGTCGGCCAAGCTTCCGAAGTCGAAAACGCACAAGGAATTTTGGGAATTGCTGAGCGGCGGCGTCGATGGCGTCGCTGCCTTTCCAGAGGCACGGCAGCGCGAGCTTGAGCCTTATTTAGGCAGCCTGCGGCGCAGCTATGCTAATTTGTCTTTATTTGACGGAGCCTATTTAGAAGACATATCTTCCTTCGATTATTCGTTTTTTCGGTTATCGCCGAAAGAAGCCTCACTGATGAGTCCGAACCAGCGCTTGTTTCTGCAAACGGCTTGGAACGCGCTGGAGGACGGAGGCTACGGCGGCGAAGGGATGCGGGGTACGCGCACCGGCGTATTTATCGGTCATAATGCGGACGCTCTGCACGATTACAAACGCATTATCGAAACGCTGGACCCGGAGGCGCTATCGATGGCTGCTCCCGGAAATTTGAGCTCCATGATCGCAAGCCGCATCTCGTATTTAATGAACCTCAAGGGGCCGGCTGTCAGCGTAGATACCGCTTGTTCGTCCTCGCTTGTAGCGGTGCATCTGGCTTGCCAGTCTATCCGCACAGGCGAGTGCGACCTAGCGATCGCGGGCAGTGTGAAGCTGAATTTGCTGCCTCTCGATATCGGCATCAGGCTTGGCATCGAGTCCAGCGACAACCGGGCTAAGCCTTTTGACGATTCTTCGGACGGCACAGGGATTGGCGACGGAGTCGTGGCCCTGCTGCTCAAGCCCCTTGCCAAAGCGCAATCGGACGGGGATCACATTTATGCCGTCATTAAAGGGAGCGCCATCAATCAAGATGGAAGCTCAGTCGGCATAACGGCGCCGAACGCGCTCGCCCAGGAAGACGCGATTGTCCGGGCATGGCAGGACGCGAACGTCGACCCCGAGACGATTACGTATATGGAAGCGCATGGAACGGGAACCTCTCTTGGAGATCCCATTGAAATAGACGGAATGACGAGGGCGTTCGCCCGCTTTACGGACAAAAAGCAGTTTTGCGCCATTGGCTCCGTAAAGAGCAATATCGGCCATCTGGATCATGCCGCCGGAATTGTCGGCCTGCTCAAAGGCGTTCTTTCGCTTACGCATCAGATGTTGCCTCCTACGCTGCACTACAAGCTTCCCAACCGCAAAATATCGTTTGTGGACTCTCCAGTTTACGTAAACGATACTTTGATGCCTTGGGTATCGGAATCATCCCCCCGCAGATGCGGCGTGAGCGCCTTTGGCATGAGCGGCACGAATTGTCACGTCGTGCTGGAAGAAGCTCCTGAGCGCACGAGGGAGAGTGCGCTGTCCCTCGATGAGGGGCCTCGTTTATTTGTACTCTCCGCTCAGAGCAAGGCCGCATTGCAAAACTATGTTGCGGATTATCTGGAATGGCTAAGCGGCGAAGAATCGCAGCGGGTCTCTCTCGCAGACCTTTGCTACAGCGCCTCTATCGGCCGGAGCCATTACCGGCATAGACTCGCGGTTGTCGCCGAAGACGCGGCAGATTTGCGCGACGTTTTGCAGAGCTTGCATGACGACGGGCTCTTTAGCGGCATGAGCCACCGGGCTTTTGTCGGAGAAGGCGGATTGGCTAACGATTTGTCATTTGCCTTAGCAGGAGATGCCGAAATCGGAGCGGCGTTTGGCCGGGAACAATTGGTGCGACTGGCGAGGCGGTATGTGAAGGAAGAAGAGGTTGATTTTGTAGCCTTGTACCAAGGAGAGCGGAGAAAACGGCTGCCGCTGCCTGTGTATCCTTTTGAGCGCCATGCCTGTTGGGTGGAGCCGTCACGTGCCTTTAAACGGTTGGAGTCGCTGGCACAGTCCGGGGCGAATGCTTCGGGGGGCGGAACTTTTGAATCGGCAGGGACCGCTTTGGCCCAGGGAACCCTATCTTCTCGCGAAAATGAGCAAGCGGAGCTTCACGGAACCGTTCTGCTTGGCGAATGCAGCGGATCGGAGACGGCACGGACCATAGCCGATGTTTGGGGAGAACTGCTTGGCTATCGGGAACTGCATAGCGAAGCGAACTTTTACGAGCTTGGCGGGGACTCCATCATTGCCTTGCGCATCGTCAACCGGTTAAGCGAGCAGTTTGAAGCAAAACTGGAAGTCATTGATTTGCTTGCGCGCCCCGTGTTGAAACAATTTGCCGGAGCGATAGAGGAGCGTCTGGGACATCAGGCTGATCCGGAAGAGGCTTCCGAAGCGGCAATTCGTATTCCCGTCCTGCCGAAAAGCGATCATTACGCCGTTTCATCTCCGCAGCAGCGGATGTACTTGCAGCAGCAGGCAGCGCCGGATGACAGAAGCTACAATTTGCCGGAAATGCTCCATATTGAGGGGGGAATTGACGCAAGCCTGCTGGAGGCGGCCATTCGTCAGTTGGTGGCTAGACATGAAACGCTGCGCACCTCTTTTGCCGTTATAGAAGGAGAACTGAGAGGCATTGTTCATGAGCATGTCTCTTTTGAGCTTCATACGGGGGAGGTGGACGAATTAGCGCTGCCGGAAAGGTTGAACGAGCTTTCCCTTCCGTTTGATTTAAGCCGGGCTCCGCTTCTCAGAGCTTCCCTTCTGACGCTGCGTCCGGATCATCATCTTTTGGTTTTGGATATGCACCATATCGCATCGGACGGCATGTCGGCGGGCATTTTGCTCAAGGAGCTAATCAGCTTATACCGGGGCGAGGAGCTTCAACCCCTCAAGCTGCAATACCATGATTATTCCGCTTGGCAGGCGGAGCAGCTGCAATCGGAACGAATGGAGGGAAGCCGGGAGTTTTGGCGGGAGCAATTCCGCGGGGAATGGCCGGTGCTTGAGCTGCCGACGGATTACCCGCGCCCTCCTGTGAAGAGCAGCCGCGGCGATACTTTCGATCTTTATTTGGATGAGGAGCGGGCGGCGAAGGTACGGAAACTCGCGGCGGAAACCGAAACGACGCCATACATGGTTCTCCTCTCCGCGTACTACACGCTGCTTGCCAAATATACGGGAGCGGATGACTTTGCGGTAGGAACGCCAATTACCGGACGAGTGAGCCGCGAGCTGGAGTCGGTTGTCGGCATGTTTGTCGGCACGCTCGTTTTGCGCGGTTATCCTACAGCTCACAAAAGCTTCAGCTCCTTTTTGCAGGAAATTAAAGAAATGTCCGTGAAGGCGTTCCAGCATAGCGAGTTTCCTTTTGAGGAGCTGGCGCAATGGGGGGATCGGCGGGACAGCAGCCGCAACCCGTTGTTTGACACAATGTTTATTATGCAAAATTTAAATATTCCGGATTTCTCCACGCCTGAGTTTAGCTACCGGCATGAGCGTTTCCCTCACGGGACAGCCAAATACGACTTGATGATTCAAGCTGTCGAGCAGCCGAACGGAAGCTTGCGGTTCGTTGTGGAATATTGCACCGATCTGTTCCGTGAAGAGACGGTGCGGACGATGATGCGGCATTATATGACGCTATTGGATAGCGTTGCGGCTAATCCGGGGACGGCGCTTGGCGATTGCGAAATGCTGTCGGACGAGGACAAGGAGATGCTGTTGAATCGTTTTGGCAGCAAAAGCGCGTCATTCCCAGCCCCGGTTACGCTTCAACAATGTTTCGAGGATCAAGCAGATCGCGTGCCGAATCATGCCGCCGTTCAATTCGAAGCGGATTCGCTTAGCTACAGGGAGCTGAACGAGCGCGCGAACCGCCTTGCACGCAAACTGCAGGAGAAGGGAATCGGCCGCCACTCCATCGTCGGCGTAATGGCTGAGCGCTCGCTCGCCATGATGACCGCTATGCTTGGCATTATGAAGGCGGGCGGGGCTTATATGCCGATTGACCCTCATTATCCGGGGGAGCGGATTCGGTATATGCTCTCGGACAGCGGAGCGGAATTGCTGCTGACGGACGGCTCGGCTCCTGACGAGACGGAGAAGGTTCTTGAGCTTCCTTCCATGAGGCTGAGCCTTGCGCTGACGGATGAGGGGGACGGAAGACCTCTAGCGGTTGAACGTTCGGCGGATGACCGTATGTACGTCATTTATACGTCGGGCTCAACGGGAGAGCCAAAAGGCGTTATGGTGCCGCATCGGAGCTTTTTCAACTTTGGCCATTCGCTTCGGACTTTCTATGACGGAAAGTTTGACGAACGGGACCGCTGCTTAAGTTTGACGAACATCTCGTTTGACGTCAGCGTGTACGAGCTGTTTATGCCGCTTATGTTTGGGGCATGCGTCGTCTTGTATCCCGAGCCGAAACATCTCGATCCAAGGCAAATGGCAAGCGTGATCGTCGAAGAAGGCATTACATCCGCTTATCTTCCGCCTACCTTGCTGGGTGATGTCGCACGCACTCTAAGCAAAGACAAATCCAGAGTACGTCTGAGCAAAATGCTGGTCGGCGTGGAGCCGATCAAGGATGAGACGCTGGAATTGTACGCGGAGCTTAATCCGGCCATACGGATCGTCAACGGATACGGGCCTACGGAAGCGACGATTTGTTCCAATATGTTTTTGTACAAGCCAGGTTCGGTTAGCGGGGCAGTAGTGCCCATCGGCGGACCGATGCACGGCGTCGATATTCATATTTTAGGCTATGGAGACAAGCTGGCTCCTGCCGGGGTGCCCGGAGAATTGTGCATATCCGGCAATGGGCTCGCTCTCGGCTATGTGAACAAGCCGGAGATGACGGCCAGCCGTTTTGTAGAGCATCCGCTTAAGTCCGGCGTGACGATGTACCGCACTGGAGATTTGGCGAAATGGCGTTCGGACGGCAGCGCCATGTATGTGGGCAGAATCGACCATCAGGTCAAAATTAGAGGTGTCCGGATTGAGCTGGGAGAGATTCAAGCGCAGCTTGTCAGACATGAACAAATTGAAGCGGCTGTCGTCCTTGTTCAAGAGGACAAAGCTGGCGACAAGCGGATTTGCGCTTATATCGTCTTGAACCAGCAGAGTGGGGAAATGAACATTCACGAGCTAAAAAGCTTCTTGAGGCGCAGTTTGCCGGATGCGATGATTCCTTCCTATTTCTTGAGCATTGAGGCGATTCCGCTTACGCCGAACGGGAAGGTCGACCGTAAAGCGCTGCCGGAGCCGCAATGGATTGGCAGCGATGAGGAAGGAGACCGCCCTTATATCTCGCCAAGCGGCAAAACGCAACAAAAGCTTGCCGCAATTTGGGAGGAGCTTCTGCATCTCGAACGCGTTGGAGCCGACGGCCACTTTTTCGATTTAGGCGGTCATTCGCTGAAGGCGGCTACACTAGTTAGCCGGATACAAGAGGAGTTTGGAGCGGTTGTGCCGCTGCGGGTCGTGTTCGAGCAGCCTACTCTTGCAGAGCTTGCATCGGTGATCGATTCAGCATCAGGCGAAGGCTACAAGCCGATCCCGAAACAGCCGGATCAAAGCGACTATCCGATGTCCCGCACGCAGAGAAGGCAATATGTTCTGCAGCTTTTATCGAGCGGAGGGACTATGTATAACCTGCCTTTTGCATTGGAGCTGAGAGGGAAGCTGGATTTGCACAGGCTGGAGGCGGCTTTTGCTAGACTCGTAGAACGCCATGAAAGCTTGCGGACCACATTCCATTACAATGATGGGGACTTTAAGCAGCAGGTTCATGGCCCGGATGAGGTTTCGTTTAAGCTGGAGCGACTAAGCGGCTTCGATACGGCGGTTAAAGGCGTAGATTATACGGCGCATTCTTCTGGTTTGAGCGGTTCTGCGCTGCAGGAGAGGATAGAAGGGTTTGTAAAAAGCTTCTCGCTGGATAAAGGACCGCTGCTCCGGGCAGGTATAGCTCAGCTAGAGGAAGACTACCATTTACTGCTGCTCGATATGCATCATATTGTGACCGATGGCGTATCGATGGGCATTTTCGTAGGAGAGCTTACCGCGCTTTACGGCGGAGCCGAATTGCCCGCACTCGCGATTCAATACCGTGATTATGCAGCTTGGCAGGAGGAGCGGCTCACGAACGAAACGGCCGCTTCCCGCGAGCATTATTGGCTCGATCTGTTCCAAGACGAGCTTCCCGTCCTGGAGCTGCCGACGGACTGGCCGCGACCTGCCGTGCAAAGCTATGCCGGGCGCCGGATCGCTTTTGCCATGGATGCCCGTCTCACGGATGCCGCCCGCAAGTTCGCCAAGGAGCGGGGCGTTACGCTCTTTTCGGTATTGCTTGGCGCTTACTCGGCTTTGCTTGCGAGATACAGCGGGCAGGAGGATATTATTGTCGGAACGCCTGTGGCGGGCCGGACCCATGGCGATACGGCGGGCTTGATCGGCATGTTTGTCAATACGGTGGCCGTGCGCAGCCGTCCGCAAAGGTCGATGAAGATCGGCGATTATTTCGAGGAGCTGCACAACGGGGTGCTGGGAGCGCTGGAGCATCAGGAATATCCGTTTGAGGACCTTGTCGAGCGGATCGGGGTTAAGAGAGACCAGAGCCGGAATCCGATTTTCGATACGATGTTTATTTTGCAAAATATGGACCGCGCACCGCTGGAAGCGGGGGACTTGTCTTTTATGCCGCTTGATTTCGAGCCGGGCGTCAGCAAATTCGATTTGACGCTGGAAGCGGCGGAGGAAGGCGAGGAGATCGCCTTCCATCTGGAGTATGCGACGGCGCTGTTCCTCCCGGAAACGGTGGAGAGATTGGCGCAGCATTACTTAAAGCTGGTGGAAGAGATGACGGCAAGCGGAGGCCGGGATCGCATAATCGGGGAATTGGAGCTGTTAAGCTCAGAGGAGATGGCGATTCTTCAAGAGGACGCCGATCAGGAAGCATTTCTGGAAAGTGCCGGAGCGTTGGAAGTGATAGCGGAGCAGGAAATGCATGATACGTCTAATTGGTTGGTGAACGACAAGGCCGAGAGGGCGGAAGAAGACGGGGCCGAAACGGGCTGGATCGGCTTCATGGAGCAGTTCGAGCGGCAAGTGGCTAAGACGCCGGACGCTGCGGCGCTATTGTTCGGTTCAGAGGTTTGGTCTTACCGGCAATTGAACGAGCGGGCGAACAGGCTGGCTCATACGTTGAAGGACGCGGGCGTCGGGCCGGAGCGAATCGTGGCGCTGATGACGGATCGATCGCCGCTCTTGCTGATCGGCATTCTCGGCATTATGAAAGCAGGCGGGGCTTATGTGGCCATTGATCCCGCCTATCCGCCAGAGCGGGTTGCTTGGATGCTTGAAGATTGCGGAGAGCAGCTTTTGCTGACGGAGAAGGCCTATGCCAATCGGGCCGCTTCGGCTTCACAGGCATGGTATTTGGACGATCCGGGCATGTACGGCGACAACGCCGACAATCCGCCAATCGTCATCAAGCCGGAAGGGCTCGCTTACGTGCTGTACACCTCCGGTTCCACTGGACGGCCGAAGGGAGCGATGATCGAGCATCGCGGTCTAGCAAGCTTTCTCAAAGGGTTCGGAGAGCGAATTCCGATGCGGGAAGGGCAAGCGATTTTGGCGATGGCGACAGCCTCGTTCGATATCTTTATCGTAGAAAATTTGCTTCCGCTAATGCTTGGCATGCGCATTGTGCTGGCGAGCGAAGAAGAGCGGAACGATGCGGGCCTATTGCAAGAGCTGATGGCGAAGCATGAAGTGGACGTGCTGCAAATTACGCCGTCACGGTTCAAATGGTGGCTGGCGCAAACGGGCCAAACGGAGAGCTTCCGTCCGTTGTCGATCTTTATGATCGGAGCGGAGCCGCTAAGCAAGGAGTTGTTCGCCGGAATCAGGGAGCTGACGGATGCCAGAGTGTTTAACTTGTACGGCCCGACAGAGACAACAGTATGGACATCTATTTGCGAGGTTACGGACGGAAATGCCATTACGATCGGTACGCCAATTGCAGGCGCAACGATGGTTATTATGAACGAGGCGATGCAAGTTCAGCCAATAGGCGTCATCGGAGAAATTTGTATCGGCGGCAGAGGTGTCGGCAGAGGATATCTGAGCCACCCGGAAAGGGGCACGGGCGTATTTGTGGACGATCCTCTGTGTACAGGCGGACGGATGTACAAGACGGGCGATCTCGGCCGGAGGCTGGCTAGCGGCGAATTCCAATATGCGGGCCGCCGCGACCATCAAGTGAAGATACGGGGCCACCGGATCGAAACGGGAGAGATCGAATCTCAGCTTCTGGCGCTGGAAGAAGTCAGGGAGACGCTCGTCACTGCTATTGTCGAAGGAGAAGGCGAGCAAACTCTGTGCGCTTATATCGTAGGGCAGGAGAAGGGCGGCATTCCGCAGGGCGAGCTGCGCAGGAAGCTGGCGTCCCGGTTGCCGGACTATATGATTCCGACCTACTTTGTAGAGCTGGATGCGATTCCGTTGACTCCAACGGGAAAAGTGGATCGGAAAGCTTTGCCGGCACCGAATCGCGATCAGCGGGAAACGCGCCTGTATGTCGCCCCGGCAACCGAGACGGAGCGTAAGCTGGCCTCCGTTTGGAGCGAGCTGCTAAATGTGGCCGAGGTCGGCGCTGAGGACCGGTTTTTCGAGCTAGGGGGACACTCCTTAAAAGCCGCGATGCTGGCAGGCCGAATCGGAGAGCAATTCGGGGTTCACGTACAGCTTAAGGATATTTTCTTATATTCGGATTTGAGGTCGCTTGCCGCCCATATCGATGGGCATGACGGAGCTTGCTATGAACCGATTCCGCGATTGGATACGGAGTCCTTCTATCCGATGTCCCGGGCGCAAAAGCGGCAGTACGTTCTTCAGCTCATATCCGGCGATTCTACGGCTTATCATGTTCCATTTGCGCTGGAGCTGCTTGGTAAGCTCGATTCGGAGGGGCTGGAGGCATCGTTCCACAAGCTGATTGCGCGGCATGAGAGCCTTCGAACGACCTTCCACTACGAGAAAGGGCAGTTCGTGCAGAGGATTCATGATGAAATGGCCTTTAAGCTGGAGAGCAATGCTTGGGCTCGTATGGTGGCGAAACGATTGGCTTCGGCGGAGGATTTCCAAAAGCTCGTAGATGAGCTGATGCGCCGCTTCATACGTCCTTTCAGCTTGGGAGAAGGTCCTTTATTAAGAGCATGGCTCGTGCCGACGGGTGAAGACCGTCATTTGCTGCTGCTCGACATGCACCACATTGTGACGGACGGCGTTTCCGTAAGCCTGTTGCTGAAGGAAGTAACGGAGCTGTACAGCGGCCAGAACTTGCCGGAGCTCCGTATTCAGTACCGTGATTACGCCGCGTGGATGGAGAATCGTCTTAATGGGGATGCGTATTTGGCCCATGAAAGCTATTGGCTGGAGCAATTTTCCAGCACTATCCCTGTTTTGGAGCTGCCTACCGATTATCCACGGCCAGCGTCGCGCAGTACCGCCGGAGAAAGTCATTCGTTCCGGCTGGAAGCGGAAGCTGCCGACGGCGTGAGAAGGCTGGCGAGGGAGCAAGACACCACCTTATACACCGTGCTGCTAGGCGCATATGCCGTATTTCTTGGAGGGCTGTCCGGGCAGGAGGATGTGGTCGTCGGTTCTCCGGTTGCGGGAAGAAGCCATGCCGATACGGAGGGGCTCATTGGGATGTTCGTTAATACCGTCGCTATTCGAAGCATGCCGGAGCGTAAGCTTGCGGCAGGACAATATTTCAAGCGGCTTCATGGTCAAGTGATCGAATCGCTGGAGCATCAGGAATATCCTTTCGAGGATTTGGTCGAAAGAACGGATGCGGGCAAGGACCAAAGTCGCCATCCTCTCTTCGATACGATGTTTATTCTTCAAAACATGGAGCGGTCCGATATGCATGCGGGGGAATTGGTATTTAGACCGCAGCCGTTCGATCCCGGAGTGAGCAAATTCGATCTGACGCTGGAGGCGGTGGAAACAGCTTCCGGTGAAATTTCCTTCAATCTGGAATATTCAACCGCTTTGTTCCGAAATGAAACGGCAAAGGAACTGGCGAACGGGTATCTAAGGCTGCTTGCCAAGTTGGCGGGACCGGGCAGCGGGCAAACGACGATAGGCCGGCTGCAGACGGAAGATTAAAGTTTGGCAAGAGGCGGGGGCCGGCAGGATGAACGGCCGTCCTTCCGCATTCATGCCTAATAGCGATCCAATACGAGGAGGTCATTGCTTATGAAAGTCACGCTTGAGAGAAAGCCGTTTAACGAGTTTTGGATGAATTGTATGCTGAATCAGGCCTTCTCTATAGCGGCCTCGGCACATCCCAGCTACAAAAGCGCCGCTTATTTGAACATCTACCGGTACTACCCTTGGGAAGCCGCTACGGATCGCGATTTTCGATATCCGACGATAGACACATTATATTATTTGGACGATTGGATGAAGTTTCCGCTGACCAAAGTGATTAAGCTGATTGAGCCGGGGCATTTCCGCGACAAGGAAAACTTTACGGAAGAAATTAAGGAAGTGCTGCGCAGCGGGCGCAATTTAAGTTTAAACGTCGACTTGTACTATTGGCTGCCGGGCAGCATGGCTTGGCAAAAGTTCCATTGGTACCATTACTCCTTGTTTAACGGATACGATGACGAGCGCAACACCTTTTTTGTCATCGACGATACCCTTGCCGGTTACAGTGAGCACGAAGTGCCGGAAAACCGGCTTCGGAAGGCATTTATGAATTCGGAGTACAACATCAGCAGCAGCTTTACGGGTCCTGCCTACTACGTGTACAACCTGCATTCCGATTGCGAGCCGTATGAGCTGAAGCTGGCGGAAGTGGCGGAAAATGCCGAGCGGCTTGCCCGCGAGCTTGGCGAGTTTTCGATGGAAGGCATGTGGAACGTCGATACCAGTCCCGACAAATATCAATCCCATATTACGTACGCGCTGATTGGCATTAACATTATCGGAAACCGCCATACGGCTAACGAGGGCTTAATCCGCACCATGCAGGAGCAGAAGCTGATGAGCGATTCATTAAGCGAATCGCTTATGGTTCAGTTGCGGGACATTCAGGATGGCTGGAACGGCATTAAATCGGCGTTCGTTAATCATAAGTTTGAGCGGGGCAGAGAATTGAAGCTGGCTGAAGGATTGCTGGCGAAGGAAAAGGCGTTTTGGACAAGCCTTGTAAACGGGGCATAAAGGGCAAGCGGAAGCTTGCCTTTTTCCCCCTGCTGCTGCTGTTATCCCGGTAATCTATAGCAACCTACGAAAGGTGCGATACGATGAATCCAATGCCAATGTTATGTTTGCCGTATGCCGGAGGATCGGCCCAATTTTACAAAAGGTGGACCAATCCGCTGCAACCATTCCTCACTCCCGTTCCGATTGAAATGTCTGGGAGAGGAAGCCGGATAGAGGGCCCCTTAATTGATGATGTTCATAAAGCGGTGGACGATTTGCTTCCCGCTATTATTCCGTATACCAAGCAGAGATACGCCTTGTTTGGGCACAGCATGGGCTGCCTGGTCGCTTTTGAGCTGATGCACCGTTTACGGCAAGAAGGGCTTCCTTTGCCTGAAGTGGCTTTTATGTCGGGAAGAGGAGCTCCTCATCTATTGGATGACAAGAGAGACATGCATTTGCTGCCGGATGAGCAGTTTGTGGCGAAGGTGAAGGAGATGGGCGGCACGCCCGATGAGTTTTTCCAGCATCCCGAGCTGCTTCAGCTGTTTTTGCCCATTTTGCGCGCTGACTTTAAGCTGGTTGCCGATTATCGGTATGCGCCTCGTGCTCCGCTGCCGATCGATTTGTTTATTTTAAACGGAGAAAGCGATACCGGCCTGATTGGCGAAGCGAGGGATTGGCAGCGGCATACGACGGGTGTTTGTGAAACCGCTCAGTTTTATGGAGGCCATTTCTATTTGCATGAACCGGTAGGAGAACTGACCGGATATATGACCCGAGTGGCAAGACGCGTTCCGGCTGGTGCGGCAGATTGATTTAATGAATGTACAGGAGGTCCATAAATGATGAATAAGGCAAGTCATTCCCCTCATGTGGCAACGGCTGAGACCGCAGCAGAGGCTCGGACGCTTCATTCCGCATTCGAAAAGCAAGCCGGGCTCCGTCCGCAGGAGACGGCCCTTATTTGGGATAACGGCGCGATTACTTTCGGGCAGCTGAATGAGGAAGCAAATGAGCTGGCTGCCGTTTTGAAAAGAATGGGAGTCCGCCCGAACATGCTGGTAGGTCTAATGACGGAGAGAACGAAAGAGCTTGTGGTCGGCATTCTGGCCGTCTGGAAGGCTGGCGGCGCGTATGTGCCGATTGAGCTCGATTATCCTGCGGAGCGCGTCCGTTATATGTTGAAGGATGCGGGCGCTCCTATTGTCCTTACTCAGCGGCATTTGCTGAATAGACTTGAAGAGTATGCGGGCATAACGGTTTGTATGGACGCGGAAGTGGAAAACGGCGCTGAGCTTGATGCGAAAATCGCCGGGAGCGATAATGGCGAGAACGGGAGGCTGCAAGACGACGAGCCTTCGCAGCGGCTGGCGTATTTGATCTATACATCCGGCTCCACGGGCAAGCCAAAAGGGGTTATGATTCGTCACGATCATGCGCTTTCGTTTATGGAGGGAATGGCGGAGCATGTCGGGTTTGAACCGGGCAAAACGATTGCAGCGCTCGCAAGCGCCGCGTTTGATGTGTCCATTCACGACCTTGTCATGCCTCTTCTCTACGGCATGAAAGTGGTGCTTGCGAGTGGAATTCAGCGCCGCGATCCGCAAGGACTGAACTTGCTCATGGCGCGTCACGGCGTTCAAATGATCGTGACCACTCCGCTTCGGCTCCAGCTCTTGCTTGGAGAGGCGGATCGAAGCGGAATGGCGGGGCTTACCGATATCATGGTGGGAGGAGAGCCGTTTCCTCCTACCCTATGGGACCAGTTAAAGGACTTTCCTAACCTTCGCGTCTTTAATGTATACGGGCCTACCGAAACGACAGTATGGTCGACGGTTCAGCGGGTGACGGACGGCAATCCCGGAATCGGCAAACCTCTTGCCGGCGTGAAGACATATGTGCTGAACGAAGAGGGGGGCCTCGCCTCGCCCGGAGACTCTGGGGAGCTTTATATTGGCGGCAATCGTCTGGGGGTCGGATATTGGGGCAATTCTGAGCTTACAGATAAAGCCTTTGTGAGGAGTCCGTTTGTCCCGGGCGAGCGCATCTATAAAACGGGCGACCTAGTCCGGTTGCTGCCGGACGGGAATCTTCAGTTTTTGGGACGCAAAGATTTTCAAGTGAAAATTCGCGGTCATCGGGTAGAGCTGGAGGAAGTTCAGGCCGTTTTGTCTTCGTTTGACGGGATGAAAGAGGCTGCCGTTCTGCTCAAAGAGAGGACGAGCGGAAATGAGCAATTATGCGCTTACTATACAGCGCAGGAGGTTTTTCCTGCGGTGGATCTCCGCGCTTTTATGGCAAACCGCTTGCCGGAATATATGGTGCCGTACCGCTACATTAGGCTCGACGTTATGCCGCTTACGACCAATGGCAAAATCGACCGGCCGGCGCTGGCTCTGATCGACACGGATGCAGGAGATGACGGGCACGAGCAATGTGCGGACATGGAGGATCATTCGGCCGATCTGGAGACGGAGCATGAAAAGGCGGTCGCTTCTCTCTGGCAAGAAGTATTGGATACGGGCGGCTTCCGCGCTTCGGACAGCTTTTTTGAAGTGGGGGGCAACTCTATTCTGCTCGTGACTTTGTACGGAAAAATTGAAATGGCTTACCCGGGCCGGGTAACCGTTGCCGATTTGTTCAGCAACGCCACTGTACGGGGGATGGCTGCGCTGCTTGACGCGCCTGAAGCGGAAGAAGGCGATTTGAGAGACTTATCGAGAATGAAGGGGATTGTGCTCCCGTCCAAGGAGGAGGATGCGGCCCTGGAGAAAACGCGTTTTGCCGCGGGCTGTCTCGATTTGACGTTGGATGGGACTGTGGCCGGACAGTTGGAGCGTGCTGCGGCGAGATGGGATGTGGGGACGCCGGATATTTTGTTGTCCGCATACCTTTACGTCTTGTCCGATCTCGGCATGACGGATGAATTGTCCATTTTGGTGAAGGGCAGCGAACGCGACCGGATGACGCCTGTGGAGCTGAGCATGACGCAATTTATGGATGGGGACGAGCTTGTCAGGGAGGTTCGCCGGCAGCGCAACTCATCGCTTTATTACAGTCTGGACACTTTGGCGACCGCCGCTCGGTTCCGCGCCCCAGGCAGAGGAGTTATTCCTTGGTTTTCTCTCGTGGATTCCAGCGCTGCCGACGGCTTTATTTCGCATATTGGCCTTGCGCTTGAGTTTCAAGCGGATGGAAACGATATCGTGTTGATTTGCCAATACGACACCTCGCACTTGGGGGAAGAAGAGATGGCGGAATGGCTTGACGTGTTCAGGCAATCTCTTGCTATTCTGCTTGAACAGCTTGGAGAAGGAGGTGGCGGCGTCGATGAATAAGCTCGCACTCCTCTTTCCTGGACAAGGCTCGCAATATGTTGGTATGGGCAAACAATTATTTGACAACTATTTGGTCGCTAGAGACGTCTTTCTAGAAGCGAATGATGCTATGAACATGAATTTGTCCGAGTTGATGTTTGGAGGCAGCATGAAGGAGCTTACCAAAACGGAATACGCCCAGCCCGCTATTTTGACTTTGGGAGCAGCGATGTACCGTGTCCTTCGGGAGGAGACGGGGGCGGCAGCACATGTCATGGCGGGGCATAGCCTAGGCGAAATAACGGCTTTGAGCTGTGCGGGCGCCATTCCTTTCTCCAGCGCTGTACGCATCGTCCACCGCAGAGGAGCGCTCATGCGGGATGCGGCCGCTCAAGGGGGCGGCGCCATGGCTGCCGTCAATGGACTGTCACCTGCGGAAGCGGCCGATGTATGCGATTATGTCGGATCGTCTCTGCTCGGAGGTACTGAGGTTGTCGTCGTATCCAATATCAATTCGGATGATCAAATCGTCATCTCCGGGCATAAGCGGGCGGTTGAGGAGGCTTCGAAGCGGCTGAGCGAACTCGGAGGAATGGTCATTCCGCTTCAAGTGAGCGCGCCGTTTCATAGTCCGCTTATGGCGCCTGCAGCTCTTCAGTTCGAGGAAGAGCTTCGGAGCCATTCCTTTTCACCGCTGCTTTGCCCCGTCATATCCAGTGTCACCGGCTTGCCCTATGAAAGCGCGGACGACATCTCTGCTACGCTCAAGGAGCAGCTGACCGCTCCCGTCAAGTGGACGGCGGTTATGGCGCATTTGCTGAATAGCGGGGTAACGGAAGCGGTAGAGCTGGGACCTAAGGCCATTTTGAAAAAGCTGGCGGATTCTTTGCAAGGCATTACGGTGATGGCGTTCGATCATGCTCCCGATGCGGAGCTGCTGCTGAAAGCGACGCAGGAGGAGCGGTTCCCGCTCGATTTTGTTATCCAGTGTTTGGCGATCGCGACCAGCACACGAAATCGGAATTGGGATACGGAGGCCTATCGGCGTGGGGTTGTGGAGCCTTACCGCAGCGTGCAAAATAGGCTGTACGGTCTTCAGCAATCCGGTCGGGCGCCCGCATGGGAGCATATTGAAGAGGCCTATGGGATGCTCTTATCCGTCTTTCAAACGAAAAACGTTCCGCAAGAGGAGCGGCAGCTGCGCCTAGATCAACTGTTTGGCAAGGAAGGCGTAAATGGTCCATTCGCGTCTAGGCTGATGAATCAGGAGGCCATTGCAAAATGACGGGTGCCGTTGCCGAGGAAACCGTCTGGTCCAGCTCTGGAGATGAAACTTCCAATTCTCCCGTTCGCATTTTGCAGCAGCTGATTCGATTTGATACAACCAATCCTCCCGGCCATGAAGAAGCGTGTATTCGTTATATTGAGGGGCTGCTCCAAGATGCGGGCATCCCATCGGCCATTTTGGCCAAGGAAAGCGGCCGCCCCAATTTGATTGCCCGCCTGCCGGGCAGCGGAGAGGCTCCCCCTTTGCTCCTGTACGGTCATGTTGACGTTGTAGATACGACTAAGCAGGAGTGGAGCCGCGATCCGTTCGGCGGAGAACTGGAAGACGGCTATATTTGGGGAAGGGGGACTCTGGATATGAAAGGCGGGATAGCGATGATGCTTGCCGCCTTTATCCGGGCTCATCAAGAGGCCGTGCCGCTAAAAGGGGATATCATCCTAGCTATTGTAAGCGACGAGGAAGCCGGAGGCGATCTAGGGGCCGGTTATTTGGTGGAGCAGTTCCCTCATCTGTTTGAAGGGGTCAACTATGCGATCGGCGAATTTGGCGGCTTTACTTTCCAATCGGGAGGAAGGACGTTTTATCCGGTCATGGTAGCAGAGAAGGGGCTTTGCTGGCTGAAAGCGACGATTCGCGGCGACGGCGGACACGGGTCGCTTGGCCATCGCGACGGCTGTATGGCGCAGCTTGGCGACATGCTGCAATGGCTTAACCGTGTAAAGCTGCCCGTTCATGTGACTCCGGCGGCGTCCCTTATGATCCATGCCATGGCCGACGCGCTCCCGGCCGCAAGCGGCTTTCTTCTGCGCCAGCTGCTGCGTCCCGGCTGGACAGGCGCCGTACTGAAGCTGCTCGGAGACAAAGGGAAGCTGTTTCAATCGCTGCTTTATAACACAATTAGCGCTACAATCGTTCGCGGCGGGGAGAAGATTAACGTCCACCCGAGTGAAATCGAGGTGCAGCTGGATGGCCGGCTTGTGCCGGGCTTTACCCCGGAACAGTTTATCGAAGAGCTGTATCAATCGGGCCTTAGCCGCAAAATCAAGCTTGAGCTGCTGCTGCATGATCCCATTCCGGCCGCTCCCGATATGGGACTGTTCCCTCTTTTGTCGGAAGTGCTGAAGGCGGCCGACCGCGATGCGATCCCCGTTCCCATGCTGCTTCCCGGCGGTACGGACGGACGTCATTTTGACAAGCTGGGCATTCAGACATATGGGTACTTGCCTATGCCTCTGCCGGAACAATTGAATTTCACATCGTTGATTCATGCGGCGGACGAGCGTGTTCCGGCGGAGTCGATCCTCTTTGGAGCGGAAGCTCTGTATCGGGTGCTTGCGCGTTATGGGGAAACCGACCTGCGTAAATAAGGAAATGGTTTGAGTTAGTCTATAGAGATAAAAAATAGAGGATAGGAGTGGTGGGCGAAGTGAGTGCCGAAATTATCGTACTGAAAATACCGTCCATCATGGAGACGGATCGTTACAATTGGCTGCTGGAAGTTGTTTCGGAGGAGAAGCGGACCAAAGTAAAGCGGCTTAGGCTGCTGAAAGACACTCATCGCACGCTTCTTGGAGAGGCGCTTGTCCGTGCGGCCATCGTCAGCCGGCTGGGATTGTCAAACGAGCATATTCGCTTTGTTGAAAATGAATTCGGGAAACCCGCCTTGTGCGGCTTTGAAAAATTTCAATTCAATATCTCCCATTCAGGAGATTGGGTGGCCGTGTTTCTAAGCGACGTTCCTATCGGAATCGACGTGGAGGAAATACGCCCGATTGATACGAACATAGCGGAGTCCTATATGGCTCCGGCAGAATACGAGGACATTATGGACAAAAATGAGAGAGAACGGCTCTCTTATTTTTATGATCTATGGACGCTGAAGGAAAGCTATATTAAAGCGAAAGGCGAGGGACTTTCCATTCCGCTCCATACGTTTTCCATTTCCATTAGGAACGACGGGTCTATTGTGCTTGATCCGGCTACGGAGCCTTATTATTTCAAAACCTACGAGTTGGAGCCAAGATACAAGCTGGCGGCTTGCTCGTCGGATAACCGGTTCCCGACTGCGCTTACCCATTGGAATATCGACGATTTGCGGGTCCATTTGGAATGCGATTGGACTCTTGGCATTATGTAAGACAAGGCAGAACAGGCACGCTAAAAAAGCGCCCTTACGAAACGCGGGATGGAAGCGAGCAACATTCCTCCGGCGTATCGGTGGCGCTTTTTTGCTATGCGATCTATCGGTTTTAATCAAGCCGATTCGTTTTTTTCCTGCACGGGCTTCGGTTGAGGAGCTTGCCCTTCCGGCTCGATTTCATAACGCATCAAAGCTTTTGTAGAGGCCTCCAGCATTCGCTTGATGAAGTAGTCGCCTTCCGCCACTTTCACCCGCAAGCCGAGGAAGCGGATTTTGGACAGCAAATATTCGGCCTCGTCGGCAAGGTATTGAATATGAATGCGGTATTGCCAAGTTTCCTCGTCATACTGCACCGTTTTGTCAAAGCAGGAGAACGCCGACAAGATGCGGGACAGCTCGGCGTGATAGGCGGGCATAACCTCTACGACCGCCTTCCGTACGCGCCCGGCTAACAATTGCTGCATGCGCGACTTTGCGGCTTCCACGCTCTCGGGAGAAAGCTCCCACTCTTGCAGTGCCGTTATATTGTGCAGCTTGGTAGACATAAGCGAATGACGCCGCGTGCTGTACCAGAGCAGTGACCATTCGCGCTTGACCATGGAATATTCCAGCTTGTATGGTATTCCGGTTTGTTCCGTTTTCGTTTCTCCATTTTTGAGCCGGGTGTCCACTTTGACGCCTATGCCCTCCAAAATATGGCGGCGCAGCTGGCGCAGCAGAGGATGATAGACGTGACGTTGGCGATTTTTCCCTTTTTCGATGATGATATCTTGCAGGCGGAAATCGACTTCTTCGCTTAGCAGCTGCTTCATCCTGGATAACGTATGCGGGGCAAAGGCGTTTTCGGCCGTCTCATGCTCCAGCATCGTTTTGAGCCACGATCTCTCTTGTGCGGTAAGGGCAAAATCCCCGGTATGATGGAGTCGCGATATAATTTGATAGTTAAATATTTTCTCAAACGGATTCATAGTAGCCTTGAATCTCCTTCCATTCCGCAATCATTTCCTTGCGCAGTCCCCGTGGACCCAGCACCTCGCAGCTGGAGCCGAAGCTTCTCAGCCACGGCTTAATTTCCGTCACGCCGTTTATATCAATTTCATATACAAACGATTGCTCCGATTCCTCCGTAATGACGCCCCATTGGCCTTGAGAGAGAACTCTTTCTTTTACAAAATTATTCGGCACTCCCTCCGGGTTGAAAAAGCGTGCGACCACCTTCACCGAACGTCCCGTATCGGATACCCAGCTTTGCTCCAAACGTTCATTGACATAGGCAAGCTGATTGGCGAAAAAGGTTTCGTCGACCTCGTCCGTTTCCTCGACTTGAGTCAGTCCTTCCATCCGGAATTTGGAGAGCCCGCGCTTATCCTGATGCCCGAACAGATACCATCTGCCGTATTGATGGTCATAAATAACCCGAAGGGGAATTACGGTCATAGATACACCTTCTGTCGGCCGTTCAAACAGAGGATTCGTGTTTTGGGAGGTGTAGCGCTGATTCCGTTTGGGCGAGAGATAAAGAAACTTTAGTTTGCGACGGTTTTGGATTGCTTTATAGATGATGTAGAGATGCGCCTCGTCCAAAATACGAGAGTGAAAGTGATATTTGTACAAATGCGTCTCCATAGCTCCAGAGTCGAACCCACGCTGCATCAGCGACTTTTTTAACGTATCGCGCAGCAAATAGCCTTGAACGGAAGGTACTCCGGTGTTGGCCATCACATCGACAAAATCGTATAGATCGATGAGTTCATCGTCGGACCATTCATGCAAAAGCTCGCTTGCCGCCTTGTAGCGGTAGGGGCGTTTGGTCCCGATTTTGCGGATGACACCGACCTCCTCCAAATATTTCAGGTCGCCGCGAATCGTCTTCTCGTCGGGAAGCGGCAGGTCGTCCGGCATAGTCCCGCTGCATAGATCCAGCAGCTCCATAGCGGAACAATCCTTATCCCGCATAGCGGACATCAGCAGCGCCAAACGGACGCTTTCCGATGTCTTAAGCGACTTCGCCCGGTAAAGGAACAACAGCAGCGGGTCGGCCGATTCGTAATGGTTGTAGCGCAGCCCCTCTGTCAGCTCGGCGTCCTGCTCTGCCGTTAAGCCGGATTGCGAGGCGTTCATCATATCTTTTAAATATTTCAGCGTTTTGTCGTATGTATGGACCGAGACGCCGAGCCTTGCGGCGAATTGCTGCCTATTGTAAGCGCCCCCTGTTAAAGCGAGCAAGCGGAGAAATTGAATCTCTTTGTCGAAGCTTTCACGTGCCATCCCAATGTCACCTCTAGTAAGCCGTTTTGGCAATATGGTTTTTATTCTATCAAATGAATTTGCTGGTGGAAATGGGACGAAAAATTTACTTGGTAATCGATGCATTGCCATACTTTCACCCTGTTCGCGGCTGCTGGAATCGAGCAAAATGTAAAAAGTGTCTGGAAACGGTTCATTGTTTTGCCTGAGGAGGGACAGGAATGAAAAATATAAATGAGACCATTAAGCAGGAATTGCAGAAGCTGGAGCAAGAGGAGAACGTTCAAATCTTGTACGCCTGCGAATCGGGCAGCCGCGCTTGGGGCTTTCCGTCGCAGGACAGCGACTACGATGTCCGGTTTATCTATATTCGTCCGGTAGAATGGTATTTGTCTATCTTCAACAAAAGAGATGTCATTGAGCGTCCGATTAACGATATGCTCGATATAAGCGGTTGGGATTTGCAGAAGACGCTGCGATTGTTTCGTAAATCGAACCCGCCGCTCATGGAATGGCTGCAATCCCCTATAGGTTATGTAGAAACGAGCAGCGTTGCAGAGCGGTTGAGGGAGTTAAGGAGCGTCGCCTTTTCGCCAAAAGCGAGCGTTTATCACTACTTGCATATGGCAAACGGAAACTATCGAACCTATTTGCAGCGCGACAGCGTGCGGGTCAAAAAGTATTTTTACGTGCTGCGTCCGATATTGGCCTGTGACTGGATCATTCGTTTCGGTACTTTACCGCCGATTGAGTTTGAGAAGCTGGCCGATGAAATGATGCCGGAGGATGGCGTATTAAGAGGAATCGTCAAGGAGATGCTGGCCCGGAAGAGGGCTGGCGAGGAGCTCGATTATGAGCCTCGCATCGCGCTGCTGAACGAATTTATTGAAGAGAAGCTTACGAGTTTAGCGGAGACGGCCGCAAGTATGCCGGCTGCTGCAACCAACGCCGATGAAATGCTGGACCCTTTGTTCCGCTCCGCTTTAAACGAGGTGTGGGGCGCTAGGAGCTAATTAGAATTACATATAGAGAGAGGAAGATGGCTGTGGCTATCGTGCAACTGAGATCGACAAACCCGCAATTTTCATTTTTAATCCGGAAAAATCCGGGCGCCGGAATGGTGCTCAGAACGGTCCGACAAGGGATGTCTTACGGCTGGTATTCGGATGATTCGACGTTCAACGTTTATTTCAAGGATGCGGACAATGGAGTGTCCTATAAGCGCCATGCAAAGGAAGACTTTGAATATTTGAACGTCTCTCGCTACAACACGCCGATGTTTCCCCTTAATGCGATTACCGAATATTTTTCGTCTCCGTTTAAAGGGCTGGAAGAGAGCGATGCAGCGGGCTATGAGCATACCTTTTTTATAAATATGATCCATATGGATCGGGCGCATTATATTCCGTTTTTTCAAAAGCATATGAAAGACTACACGTTTATCGTAGAGCCGCAATCAAATAAGAGCAGTTCTCTAACGATTAGGACGGAAAAAAGCTTATATCATCTTCTCCATATGACGAGCGTGCTTTGCCTGTTCCTTTCCCTATTCGGAGAAGAATATATCGATATTTCGGAATCTATTTTGGACAAATATATCCGCAGCCTAAATGTGATCGACGCTCCCTTCTATATTCGCAGCCTGTTTGCGAGAAACTTTTTGGCGACAAGAGAAAGATTCAATCAATACAAGGCTCTTATCGAGCAAAGCGAGAGATACGAGATTAAGCTGCAATATGGCGGAACGGCGCAGCAGAGGAGAAGCTTTATTTCGGGCGTCCTTCGGTTTGATAAGCCGATTGTCGATGTGGGCTGCGGCGAAGGGTTCTATGCCATTCCATTTGCTAAAAAAATAGAGGACATGTACTACGCCATCGATATTGATGAAGAGCTGCATCCCGTCGTGGAACGAAAAGCAGCGGCCAAAGAAATCGATAACATCGCTTTGTTTCGGTCGCTTGCGCATTTTCTGGAATCGTACAACGGCGAGGGGGTCGACGTTTTGCTCACGGAGGTCGTGGAGCATATGAACGAGGAGGAAGCGGCTCAGCTTGTGCATACGATTGTTAAGGAGCTGTCATTCTCCCGGCTGATCATCACGACGCCAAACGCCGATTTTAACACGTATTATGAGTTGGAAGACTATCGCCATGACGATCATAAATGGGAGATGGGCGACGAAGCTTTCCGGCAATGGATGACGGATATTTTGGCTCGCTATGACGTGAAGTACGAGTTTGTCCCTATAGGAGACAGCGTAAACGGCGTGCATACTACACTAGGCGTAACGATATACGGAAAGGAGGCATAACCGATGATCATCGAGACGAAAATACATACGATTTTTATGCTGGTAGGGCCGTCGGAATGCGGCAAGTCAACTTTTGCCCAAGAGGTGCTCCTTCCGCAATTAAAAATGTACAACGAAGGAGCGAATGCCCGAACAAACGTGCAATATTTGGCATCGGACGCCATCCGTCAGGAACTGCTTGGTTATCCGTACGATAAATACGACCAAGTGATGTTGGAGTCGAGCTCTCATGCCTTTCAATTGCTGTTCGACAGGCTGAAGCTGGCGACCTCTTTTCCGATCAATGCGGAATTTGTTATTTTGGATACGACGGGGCTGGCGGAAGACTTCCGCGCCAAAGTGCGCGAAGCGGCGCACATGAACAACTATAACGTGGAGGTCGTCTTGTTCGATTACCGCAGACGGGAGGATTATTACCACTCGGAACGGTCCAAAAAGTTGATCAGCAATCATATTACGAGAATGAAAAAGGATGTTTTGCCTGTTATCTCAAGAGAAGGCTACGAAAATATTCATAAGGTGCGGGCCAAAGATTTTATCCATGCGGATACAGGGCTGCGCAACCCGGATTATTCGGTGAAGGTCACGGATTGGGAGGCGTACCTTTCTACGCATCTTTCAAGGGATTACAAATATATTATCGTTGGCGATGTGCATGAATGCGTTGCGGAATTGCAAGGGCTGCTGCTTACATACGGCTTTAAAGTGGAAAGCGGCAAGCTGATCGCATCGGAACAGTTGAAAAATACGAAGATTGTGCTGGCAGGAGATTGGATCGATAAAGGAAAACGAACGCGTGAGATTATTGAGTTTTTGCACGATAACAAGGATCATTTTTTATTTGTGACGGGCAATCACGAAAACTTTGTGTATAAATATTTGCATGGGGACATTAAGGGAGCGGAATCGGAAATCATCCAAAACTATTTTGACTCGATAGAAGTGCTGGAAGGCGATGCGGAGCTGCGCGGCAAATTTTATGAGCTGGCGGAGCTGGCGAAGCCGTTTTATCGGTTTAATGGCGTGTATGGTCCTTCCTACTATGTGACGCATGCTCCATGCAAAAACAAATATATCGGCAAGCTGGATGCCAATTCCGTGCGCCATCAGCGCAGATTCCGCCTCGACCGCGATGAAAGCGCGGAGCAGCAGCTGTCTTTTCTAAAAGAGGAGGCGGTGAGCAATCATCCCTTTCACTTTTTTGGACATATTGCCGCTAAAAAGGCTTTCCGACTGAAAAATAAAATTCACCTCGATACGGGCTGCGTACATGGAAACTTGTTAAGCGCGGCTACGGTGACGTTCAAACCGTTTATTAAGTCGTTCCGGTCCCTCGCCGCAGCGGTCGAAGAGCCGCTTCATGTCCTGTTTCATGAGGAAAAGAAGGTTACGCTGCGCGAGCTGGATGAAGACGCAATCAAAAGATTGCGATACAGCACTCGCCACAAAATCAACTATATTTCGGGGACGATGTCTCCGGCGGATAAGGATATGGAGGGGGGCGAACTGGAGTCGCTGGCGAAGGGGCTTGACTATTTCCGGGAACGGGGCATCTTCGATGTCGTTCTTCAGCCTAAGTATATGGGCTCCAGATGCAATCTTTATTTGAGCCGCGATGCGGATCGTTGTTACGCGGTAAGCCGCAACGGCTACAAAATAAAAGCGGTCGATATGGCGCCGATTTATGAAACGCTGCTGGCTAAGTTCGGCGGATATATGGAGGAAAGCGGCATTGATACGCTCATTTTGGATGGCGAGCTGCTGCCGTGGAAGGCGCTTGGCGAAGGGCTGATTGAAAGGCAGTTTAAGCCGATTGAGAAGGCGCTGGAGACGGAGCTGTCTTTTTTGAAGGAATATGGATTCGACGGGGCGCTTACGGCACTTTTTGAGCAATATGACAGCAGCGGCTTTGAGAAGGATCAGCATACGATGCCGAAAGCGGAATTAAGCAATAAATATGGAATGAGCGTATACCAGAACTACAAAAATGTAAAAGAGATACAGGGTGCTTACATCCCTACCGAGCAGCATGAAGAGGCGCACCGGATGTATAAGCAGCAAATGGAGCTGTATGCGGGGGACGGCGAGGCGACCTACAAGCCGTTTGCTATTTTGAAAGAAGTGCTGGAAAATGGCGAGGAGCGGCTTCCTGAGGGGCGCACATCGGAGATGTACGGATTTTTGTCCGACGATGAATATTTGGTTCTTCATTTGCATGAGGGGGACGCATATAAGCGGGCCGAGCAGTTTTTCCGGACGTTAACGGTCGAGCAGGGGATGGAAGGCGTCGTCATCAAGCCCGAGTACGAATCGCCGGGAGCGGTTCCATTTTTGAAGGTAAGAAATGAAGGGTACTTGTCGATTATATATGGCTACGATTACCGTTTTCCTCACAAATACAGCAAACTGATCAAACAAAAACAGATTGCTTCGAAGCTGCGTACATCGCTCAGTGAGCATCGTCTTGGGAAAAGCATGCTGGAGGTTAAGCTTCGGGACATCTCACCGGACAACGAGCAGTATAAGCAAATAACAGCTAATCTCTTGTTTGAGGTGGCAAAAGAAAAAGAGATCGACCCTCGCCTGTAGGGTTAGGTGGAAAAAAAATCAACCCTCGCCTGTAGGGTCGGTTGTTCTAAGGAGAGTTTACAGATGGCTTATCAAACGATAAATGGAGTCCGCGTCTGGGGCAAGCCGGAAGAAAACGCGCTGTCTCAAGCGGCGACATGCGCTGCACACGGCAATGTCGTACAAGCGCTTTTGATGGCGGATCATCATAAAGGGTACAGCCAGCCGATCGGCGGTGTTGTCGTATATGACGGACAAATTTCCCCGTCGGGAGTGGGCTACGATATTGGCTGCGGCAATAAAGCTGTGCGGACCCAGTTGCTTGCCGCGGATATTAAACCGCGTCTCGGCAGCTTGATGAATGAATTGGCGCGCAAAGTGTCGTTCGGCGTAGGCCGGGTCAATAATAAAAAGGTGGATCATGAGCTGTTCGACGATCCCGATTGGAACGTATATGCGACGTTTGGCCAAGACGTGCACCGAAAGCTGATGAAGCTGGCTCGCGAACAGCTTGGTACGGTCGGCAGCGGCAACCATTACGTCGATCTGTTTGAGGAAGCGGGGACGGGTAGACTATGGATCGGCAATCATTTTGGCAGCCGGGGCTTTGGGCATAGGACGGCCAGCGGATTTCTGAACTTGGCGGCCGGTCGGGAGTTTCTCGGAAAGGCGCCAGGGGAGGGCATGGACCAGCCGCCGGTGCTGTTCGATATGAATAGCGAGCTTGGCGATATGTATTACAGAGCGATGAAGCTGGCTGGTCGCTATGCCTATGCGGGCAGAGATTACGTGATTCAGCAGGTGCTTTCTATTGTTGGAGCGGAAGCCGACTTTGAAGTGCATAACCACCACAATTACGCATGGAAGGAGACGCATGACGGCAAAGAAAGAATGGTCGTCCGCAAAGGGGCAACTCCTTCCGCGCCCGGTCAGCTTGGTTTTATCGGGGGCAGCATGGGCGATATATCCGTTATTGTGAGAGGCAAGGATACCGCAGAAAACAGGGAGTCTTATTACAGCACCGTGCACGGAGCTGGCCGCATCATGAGCCGGACCCAGGCCGCTGGAAAAATGAATTGGAAGACGCGAAGCCGGTCAGGCGGAGCTGTTACGACGGAGCAGATGCGCGAAGCTGTCGCCAGCTTCGGCGTAGAGCTAAGAGGGGCGGGGACGGATGAAAGCCCGTTCGTCTACCGGAAGCTGCAAGAGGTGCTCGACGCGCATGCGGAGACGATCGATGTGCTTCATGTGCTGAAGCCGATCGGCGTGTGCATGGCCGGTGCCGACGAGTTCGATCCATATAAGGATTGAATCGTCGAGTGGAATAAGAAGCTTCAGCCACTTCATTTTGACGCCGTGCAGGCGCGAGAAGGACCTCCATGGTGATGGAGGTCCTTCATTTTCTAATTAGTAGTTTTTGAGTTAGCTTGACCTTGTTTACCTGGTTCTGGTGGTTCGTGTGGCATAACTAAATGGAGGGATGAGCTGGCTTTGCCGCCGGTAAAGGCGCGCCAGCGTTAGTACAATTTCTCATTCTGTTCGGCAGACGCGGCGGCTTCGGAGCTAGCGTCTCCATGCCATATGGCGGAAGAGCCGTTCTGGAGCGGATACAGCGGAACATGCAGCCATTTGCACCAAAAAATCATGCTGATAATCGTTAGGAATGCGCCGAACAGCACATCGGTCGCAAAATGATCGCCCATGATAATTCGGCTGTATGACGTACACAATCCCCAGCCGACGGCGGCTGCAAGCGCGAAGGTGCGCCAGCTCGACTTCATCGGCATAAAAAGCGCCCATGCCAGCATAGTCCAGCCGTTTGCGGAATGGCCCGACGGAAACGATTTGTGATGCTGGGACACTATTCCGTGCTGTTGCAAGCCTTGCGGCAAAAACCAGCTCGTGTATAGCGAATAATCCCCGTTCATGTTGCGGAAGCGGAGCCGTCCCCAAGAAATTTTGAGCACATTGACCAAAATCATTTCCGTGACCACGATAGCGATGCCCGCCCATGCAGCTAAAGTATAGGTCTGCATCGTCTTGACGGATACGCGTCTTAGCAGGAGCTGAGCGGCTATAATCAGCGCAGCGCCGATAAGGATACTGAAGGGAACAGCTTCGAGCCCTTTTATATCAAATTGGCGGGCGAGCGTAAAATAGCCGACAGCGAAACCGCCCGCAGTAGAAGAGAGTCCGCCTGCGAGGCGCATGAGCATTTGTTTTTTCCCCAGTGTGTAATAGCTTGTACGATATAGAAGGCTGCCCGCAGCCAACAAAACGATGAAAGCGGGATGCTCGCCGTATATTTCGAAAAACCGGCCGAACGCGGAATGTTGCTCGTTATATAAAGCAATGGACCATTCAAGCTCCTTGGAGCCGACAAAAAACATAAGCATGATCCAAGCTGCCAAGAACAGTAGGACCGTAAGTTTGAAGCTTTTGGCTGACAAAAAAATGCCCCTTTCACATATGGCGGTTTTGACTAGAACCTATCTATTATACATTTGTAACCGCCTCTAAGAAAGCTTAATGAGCTTAAAGATAAGCCATATGAAAAAATTGGAACGACATAATCGGCGGCCATTGTCCGGGAATACGATTCTCATTAAAAAATGGCAAACGGCCGCAACTGCCGGAACGGAAGGGACTTCACCCTTGACGAACCGGCCGCTGCGGCCGTTGCTTCTCTTTTTATATGTGTTAAGAAGTTACCCCAATATCCGGCGCTTTAGGCGCTTTCTGCTTTGGTTTTCCCTTCCAACTCCAGTAGGTCCAGATTCGCAGAAGCCATTCTACCGGGCCGATGCTGAATCGTTTTAAATACAGCGAGCTTGCGATCATCTGCAAAACGTAAATGCCAAGCGCGATGCCGATACCCGCCGTTACTCCTGCTTTGCCGAACAAGCCGAGGCCATAGCCGTAAAAGATAGTAGTGGCAATGACGGACTGCATCAAGTAGTTGGTCAGCGACAGCTTTCCTACTGCCGTAAAACCGTTAGTGAGCGCGGAGGATTGTCTGCCCGCCAGCAGCCATGCAAAACCCATCATATAGCCGATAGCAAGAATCGTTCCGCCAACCGCAATTCCGAAACCGCTAAGAAGAGACTCCGGCCAAACGTTGCTTATCGTTTTTAGAATGAGCCCAATCGGGATGAAGATAGAGGCATTTCGGAAAAAGAAGCGCCGATTTTCCAACGGATTTTTGAACCAGTTCTTTTTGGCGGCGTAAATGCCGAGCAGGAACAAAGGCGCCGTAAGCAAAGGCGCAACGAGCAGAGCAACGAGAAGCATCCATTCGTCTTCAAGCATTGGCGATTCTTCTTTCCGGAATTCAATAACTTCTCCGTACGTCCCATTCCCGTAAGCTTCTTTCGATTTAATAATGTAAGCCTCGACTTTTTCCTTTTCTAATCCCGTGGTACCGGTTAATTCACTGCCGCCTATAAGTCCCGCGAGTCCTAGTATGGAGAGCAGGACGATTGCCCAAATGAGCACGGTCTTCGCTTTTCTTCTCAAAAAGAAAAAGAGGAAGAAACCCATTAATCCATAAAACAGCAAGATGTCGCCTTCCCAAATGAAGTGGGAATGAAGGAAACCCAGCCCGAGCAGCAGAAGATAACGTCTCGATAAAATCCTTCTGAACTTCAGCCCTTTGTTTTCGAGGCTCTCCATCATTTTGTAGAGGCCGAAGCCGAAGAGGAACGTAAAGATCGGCATAAAGCTGCTTTCGATAACAATTTTTACAAAAACGTGCATTCCTTTTTCAAAAGCCGACAGTTGGAACAGCTCCAGCTCATCCTTGCCTAGCATTCCGAATTGGAAGATGAGCATATTGGACAACAAAATGCCGAGCAAACTAATGCCGCGGATCGTATCCACGATTTGTTGCCTGTTGCTTGATTGAATCATCGCTAATCACCTCTAAAGCCTATTGTAAATACTTGTAATTACCGTACGTTTATGTAAAGCTTACTTTTTGCTAAACATTTCTACTGCCGTTAAACGGGAATTAAGATTTATATAGTAAAATAAAGGCGGAGGGGATTCAAGTGGATTATACGAATGCCAGAATTGTCATGATTGACGATGAGCGGGCCATTACGAAAATGATCGAGATGACGCTGCGCAAGGAAGGTTTCCGTCATCTGTATGCCGCGGAGACGGCCGCCGATGGGCTCAGGCTGATCGAGCGTCACGGAGCTGATATCGTTTTGCTGGACGTCATGCTGCCGGATCAGACCGGATTTGACCTCTGTCCGAAAATAAGAGATATTTCGAGTGCTCATATTATATATTTGACCGCCAGAACATCCGATTTGGATGTGCTTACTGGTTTTGCAACCGGAGGAGACGATTACGTCACGAAGCCGTTTAATCCGCTCGAAATTGCTGCACGGATCAAGGCCAGGCTGCGTCGGGGCAGCGCTTTGTCTGCGGTTCCGCCTGAAGAGAAGCGGCAACGGTACGATTTCGGCCGATTCGTACTCGATGATGCGGCTGGAGAGCTTATTGTAGATGGGAAATCCGTCTCTTGTCCGGCTATGGTATATCAGCTGCTTCATTTTTTATGCAAATATCCAAACCTGGTGTTTTCCAAGGCTCAGCTCTATGAATCGGTATGGGGGATGGAAGGCGACGGGGACGACAATACGGTCATGGTGCATATCCGAAAAATTCGGGAAAAAATCGAAAAAAACCCGAGCGAACCCGAATGTCTCCTTACGGTGAGAGGACTTGGCTACAAGCTGGTGAGGGAGAAGACGTTATGAGCAGCATAAGGAGAAGGCTGACTCTCCATTTTACATATCAAATGCTGCTTTTGTTTGTGTTTGTCCTTGCCATAATGGCTATTATTGTTCTCACGATCGTGTCGCTCCTCATGAATGAGGATTTAAAGCGAACGTTTCCTACCGCTTCTTTGGACGCTATTATTACGGAAACGCTCGTGACCGAAAAAAGCGCGGACGTCCCTAAACGATGGGAAAAACAGCTTCAAAAGCAGGGGTACTGGCTGCAAGTCGTCAATTACAAAGGGAACGTGATGTACAGCAGCAATGCTCCGGACGAGATTCCCGTTTCCTATACGGCGGGGCAACTGCTAACTATTCAAAAAACGAAAAGGTTTGGTCCTTATGATTTGATGACCGGTTTGGACGATAGCGTGCCGAATTCCGCTTTGTTTCTGCTTGGACATGTCAATGAGGGAGCCGTTGCGGTGGAGGCGATATTCCGTACCTATTCGCAAAATGGACTTCCAAGAGCGGAGGATACGGCGAAGCTTTCGAAAGAACTTAAAGCTGAGGAACGGTCGCTGGAAGTGATGGACGACAGCGGAAAGGTAGTGCAAACGTACGGTATGCCGACCGCCGTTCAATCGTACGAACCGCTTGAACTCGTGCGGATGGAAACGCTGAAAGGCTATTATCCCACCAATGTCTCGGTTTATGCCGACATGGATTCCGGTTATTTCTGGGTGCTCCATGACGCGAAACAAGGCAGCTACGTCAAGCAGCCGTTTTTGAAGGATCTTATTATAGCGTCCTGCGCGGTGGGGGCGTTTGTCCTGGCAGCTACGCTTGCGTTTTCTATTTATCACGGATATCGGTATGGCAGGCCGCTTTTGCTGTTTATTGAATGGTTCAGGAGGCTGGGACAAGGCAACTACAAGGATACGCTCTCCGAAAAGGAACGCAAAAGAATTTATCGGAAAAGCGGAAAGCTGCGCAGCCGTTACAAGCTTTATAAAGAAGTGATCGACGGCTTCCACGACATGGCCTCCAAGCTGGATGCAGCGGAGCAGGATCGCCTTCGTCTGGAGAAAACCCGCGAAGAATGGATGTCGGGCATTTCGCATGATTTGCGGACTCCGCTCAGCACGATTCAAGGCTACGGTCACCTGCTGGAAAGCGGACAATTCGGCTGGAGCGACGAGGAGCTGCGGGATATGGGAGAGACGATTCGGGAAAAAAGCGATTATATGATCGATTTGATTCAGGACTTTTCCCTTGCGTTCCAGTTAAAAAACAAGCAGGTTCCTTTTGAAGTTACGAGGGTGGAACTGGGCGAATTCGTCAGAAGGATTGTGCTGAAATACGTGAATGACATTACACTCGGCGATGTGGTCTTCCATTATGGAGGGGAGGATCATCCCGTTTATGTGATGGCGAACGATAAATGGTTTACGCGCATGATGGACAATATTTTAATCAATGCCGTCAAGCATAATCCGCCTGGTACAGCCATTACGGTAACGCTGCAACAGTGGGAAGAAGAAGCGGTTTTATTCGTTAGAGACAATGGCGGGGGCATGGATGAAGAAACTTTGCGCAATTTGTTCGATAGATACTACAGAGGGACAAATACGGAAGAGAGCAGCGATGGCGTTGGACTCGGCATGAATATCGCTAAATCGATTGTTATGGCGCATAACGGCACCATTCAAGCCGACTCCGGCAAGGGACGAGGCACGTTAATTACGATGCGTTTTCCGGCGGTTGAGGATGGCGATGGAAATAAGACCTCTTCTTAAGTTAAAGAAGCGTTTGGAGTGGCAAGGTTGTTGAATTGGCGGACGGTTGCCGATTTGGCGGCCTTTTTTCATTGGAAGAGGAGGGGACGAAGGCATAAAGTCGGAATACGAGCTTGAAGTACAGTTTAGATGGTAATCCCATAATTATATATGAGCTTAAAGGTTGACAGCAGAGCTTGCATGCCATATTATATACCCCATAGGGTATTAAGGGCTTTCCCTTCAGAATTCCTTTTGCGGCAGTTGGCAGTCGTGCATGAGGGTAGGAAATCGAAGAGAAAGTATTTTTTTAAACTTTTATATACCCCCTATAGTATATAGCGATGGAGGGTCAGACAGATGAGCAACGAGCTAAAGCGGCAGACGAGCCTACGGGTGGATGTAAGTCTGGATTGTATCGGTCTTGCATGTCCGATGCCGATTGTACGTACGAAAAAAGCAATGGACGGTATGGCTGCGGGCCAAGTGATTGAAATACAGGCGACGGACAAAGGCTCGCTCGCGGATTTGCAATCCTGGTCGAAAAAGGCCGGTCACGACTTTCTTGGATCGATGGAAGAGGGCGGAGTGCTTAGACATTATGTGCGTAAGCTGTCGCAGAGCGAAGCCGGTGCTGAACCGAGCTATGCACAAACCGTTTCCAACAAGGAGTTTGCGGCCAAGCTGCGAGATGGTGAAGAGCTTGTTTTGCTGGATGTAAGGGAAGCGGCGGAGTTTGCATTTGGTCATATATCAGGAGCTAGGTCGCTGCCTTTAGGGGAATTGGAAAACCGTTTATCCGAGCTTCATCAAGAGCAAAATCTATTTGTTATTTGCCGAACGGGGAAGCGGAGCGATTTGGCCTGTCAGTTGCTTGCGGACAACGGTTTTAAGAACGTGTGGAATGTGCTGCCGGGTATGGCGTCTTGGGATGGGGAAAAGGAGGGATAAAGCATGGCGGAAGAGAGTGAAGTCCAAGCAAAAGCAATGGATGCAGCGCAGCTCGCAGGCTATGTGGTAAGTGGAAAAGAGCTGGTTATATTGGATGTCCGCAATGAGGAGGACTTTGCCAATTGGACGATTGAAGGGCGAGGAGTACGAAGCGTCAATATTCCGTATTTTGAATTGCTGGAAGGGGTAGAAGAAGCTATTCGGCAACTGCCGCGCGACAAGGAGGTTTTGGTCGTCTGCGCGAAGGAGGGCTCTTCTATTTTTGTAGCAGATCAGTTGGTCGAGGCGGGCATGGCAGACGTTCGCTATTTGAAGGGCGGTATGAAGGCGTGGAGCGAGCATGTGGAGCCAGTTAAAATCGGGGATCTGGAGGGCGGCGGATCGCTGTACCAGTTTGTGCGGCTTGGCAAAGGCTGCTTATCTTATATGGCAATATCAGACGGGGAAGCCGCAGTAATTGATGCCATACGGACTACGGATGTGTATGAACGGTTCGCGGCGGAGCAAGGGGCTGTCATTAAGCACACGATAGATACTCATCTCCATGCGGATCATATTTCAGGCGGCCGAAAGCTGGCGGAGAAGACGGGAGCGGTGTACTGGCTGCCTCCAAAGGATGCGGGAGGGGTGGCCTTTATCTATGAGAAGCTGGAAGAAGGAGCAGTCATCCCGATTGGCGGCTCAAAATCCGAGCTGCGTGCTCTTTACTCGCCGGGCCATACGATTGGCAGTACTTCGATTCTAATCGACGGTCGCTATCTATTGACCGGTGATATCTTATTTGTTTCTTCAATCGGCCGGCCGGATTTGGCTGGTCAAGCGGAGGATTGGGCGGGCGATTTGCGGACGACGCTTTACGAGCGATATCCTCTGCTTTCCAAAAGACTGGTGGTTTTGCCCGCACATTATTCCGGCATTGAAGAGCTTGGCGAGGACGGCAGAGTGGCAGCGGAGCTTGGCGAATTGTTTGCAAGCAATCCCGGTCTTAAGCTGGACAGTCCGGCTGCTTTCAGGAGGACGGTAACGGAACAGCTTCCGCCGCAGCCTAACTCATTTACCGCTATACGCGAAACGAATATGGGAAAGCTGCAACCGTCGCTGGAAGAGCAGAGCGAGATGGAACTCGGCCCGAATAGATGCGCGGTTCACGGTAACTAAAACGATAAAAGGAAAGGAAGGATACACGATGAAAGCTGATAAAGTAGTCGATACAAAAGGAATGGCCTGTCCGATGCCGATTGTAAAAGCGAAAAAAGCGCTTGATGGCATGGCAGCCGGCGAAGTGATGAAGGTGCTGTCGACGGACCGGGGATCGGTGCAAGATTTTGGAGCATGGGTGAAAGGCACTAAGCATGAGATGGTGAAACATGAGGTAGAGGATGGCGTTTTTGTTTTCTATGTCCGAAAGCAGTAATGGAGCCCCTATTGCTATTCCCGCTTTAGCGAGCTATATTACCCTTAGGGGTATGAAAGATCGTGAACTGAAAGGAGCGGCGGAAGAAATGCATCAATATGATGAAAATGTGACTCGCAGGCTGAAGCGAATGGAAGGGCAAGTACGCGGCGTGCTGAAAATGATGGAGGAACGCAAGGACTGCAAAGATGTCGTTGCACAGCTGTCCGCCGTCCGCAGCGCAGCCGACAAGGCGATGGCCTATATTGTGGCGCAAAATTTGGAGCAATGCATTGTGGAAGAAATCGAGCGGGGCGGAGATACAGGGAAGCTTGTTCAAGAGGCTGTTGAGCTGTTGATCAAAAGCCGATAAAGGGCGTGCGGCGGGATCGATAGAGCCATTTGAGCAATTCGCAAAGAACGGGATGATGGTGGAGTCAGGAGACAAAATATCATTCCTTTTATTTTGAGTTTTTTAATACCCTGCAGGGTATTTTGTGAAAAAAGAAAAGCGCAGTATAAACAATAATTGCAGTCTAATTAATCGCAATTTAAACAATAATTGAAGCCTAAATAATAATTTCAATCTAAACAATAATTTCAATCTAAACAATAATTGCAGTCTAGAGGAGGGTGCCGGATGAGTGCGGAAGCTGCGGCTCTTGTGCAGGAGAAGGAAAGGACAACGATCGTTCTGTTTAGCGGCGATCTCGATAAGGCGATAGCGGCTTTTATTATTGCGAACGGGGCGGCGGCTTACGATCACGAAGTAACTATTTTCTTTACGTTTTGGGGACTGAATACGATGCGGAAGGATGAGCCCGTCCAAACGGACAAGGGCTTGCTGGAGCGAATGTTTGGGTGGATGATGCCAAGAGGAGCCCGGAAGCTTGGATTGTCTAAAATGAACATGGCGGGCATGGGCCCCCAAATGATCAAGCATGTTATGAAAAAGCATAACGCGCTTACGCTGCCGCAATTAATTGAGCTGGCGCAGGAACAAGGCGTCAAGCTGGTTGCGTGCACGATGACAATGGACCTGCTTGGTTTGAAGCAGGAGGAGCTGATTGACGGCATGCAGTATGCCGGCGTGGCGGCTTATTTGGGCGATGCGTCAGAAGCGAAGGTCAATTTGTTTATATAAAGAAAGATTGGGCTGTCCCAAAAGTAAGTTTTCTTGCTTAACGAGATGGCTTGTTTGAATCAAAAGCAGCACAACTAAAGGAATGGCGATGTTGAGGAGCGCAATTCATCCCTTCACAGCTATTCCTGTTTTGGGTCTATAGCTGTCTTCTATAGCAGATTGTGGGAGAACGAAAGCCACCCGACCTCAAGGCTTTTGGGCACAACTAAATATCCGAAAGGGCGAGTCGTGAGAGCTCCAGTGGTTTCTGGCACAACTAAATGTCCGAAAGGAAGCTCCACGAGCGCTCCAGTGGTTTTTGGCACAATTAAATATCCGAAAGGGGACTCCCCGAGAGCTCCAGTGGTTTTTGGCACAACTAAAAGTCCGAAAGGGAGCTCCGCGAGCGCTCTAGTTGTTTCTGGCACAACTAAAAGTCCGAAAGGTCATGCTGTGAGAGCTCTAGTGGTTTCTGGCACAACTAAAAGTCTGAAAGGGAGCTCCGCGAGAGCTCTAGTTGTTTCTGGCACAACTAAATATCCGAAAGGGTGCGCTGAGAGAGCTCCAGTGGTTTTTGGCACAACTAAATATCCGAAAGGTCACGCTGTGAGAGCTCTAGTGGTTTTTGGCACAACTAAATGTCCGAAAGGGGGCTCCCCGAGCGCTCTAGTGGTTTCTGGCACAACTAAAAGTCCGAAAGGGGGCTCCCCGAGAGCTCCAGTGGTTTTTGGCACAACTAAATATCCGAAAGGGCACGCTGTGAGAGCTCTAGTGGTTTTTGGCACAACTAAAAAGTCCGAAAGGGTACGCCGCGAGAGCTCCAGTGGTTTCTGGCACAACTAAATGTCCCGAAAGGGGGCTCCCCGAGAGCTCCAGCGGTTTCCCGCACGGGCAACGGCGGGCACTACTTTTCCAAGGTTGTGCTTTTTCGCAAAAAAAGTAAAGAAGCTGCCCAAAAGGGAACGACAATCGAGCCGGTCCCAAATGCAAAGCCAAAAAACCTTCAAATCCACCGCTACAGTGGGTTTGAAGGCTTCTTTATTGTTTAAAAAAATAGTAAACATGGGGAGGGAGATCAAAAATGACTTTTGGGACAACTCCCTTTCCTGACGGGGGCACCCTTATTTCGATTCCCAATCTTTGCCGCTGTTTAAATACTTTTCGGTCAGGATGGACAGAAGCTGAATGCCGACTTGATTGTGGCCGCCCTCGGGAATAATGAGATCGGCATATTTTTTCGACGGCTCGATAAAAGCTTCGTGCATAGGCTTGACCGTGTTCAAGTATTGGTCGTGAATGGACTGAATGGAGCGCCCGCGCTCTTCGATATCACGCACAACCCTGCGCAAAATGCGGACATCGGGATCGGTGTCCACGAATACTTTTATATCAAGCAGCTTGCGAAGCCTTTCATCCGAGAGGACATGCAGCCCTTCCAAAATGATGATGGGATTCGGCTTCAGCTCAATTTTTTTGTCCGAAAATCTGCCGTGTACCGTAAAATCGTAAACAGGCGCGTATGCAAGGGAGCCCCCTCTAAGCAGAAGCAAATCTTGAATAAGCAGCTCATTGTCAAAAGCAAGCGGATGGTCGTAATTGACGACCTCGCGTTCGCTCATGCTGAGCTGCGACTGTTCTTTGTAATAGTTGTCCTGCGAAATAAAGGTGACATTCTCTTCACCCATATTGTCAATGACGGAGCGTGCCACGGTCGTTTTGCCGGAGCCCGTTCCTCCTGCGATTCCTATAATAAGCATGCGGTTGCATAACCCTCCTGAATTGTAGTGCCAACATAACTCAAGTATTGTAGCATAGCGAGCGACGTTTTTCATCCCAGATCGTCTTAAGGAAAAAATCGTTATATAATTTAGGGGTGAAGTTACGTATAATGATAGCTCAGAATGCAATGAAAGCGCTTGTGGGAAATAGTATGGCCTAGATTAACAATGTCCGATTCGGAGTTATTTTATAGGATTGAGAGTTCATATAGAGGACAAAGCCGGGAGGGGATTCGATGAAAGGATATATGTTGTCGCTGGATCAAGGGACGACGAGTACGCGCGCGCTGCTTGTGGACCAAAGCGGGGGGATTGTCGCGATTGCCCGCGAGGAGCTTCCGCTTCAGTATCCCGAGCCGGGAGCCGTGGAAGCGGATGCTTTGTTCATTTGGGAGTCGGCAAAGCGGGTGATGAACGAAGTGCTGGCGACGAGCGGCATTGGAGCAGAAAACATAGCTGCTATCGGCATTACGAATCAGCGGGAGACGACGGTCGTCTGGGACAAATCGACGGGAAAACCGATCCATTCCGCAATCGTCTGGCAGTCCCGGCAGTCGTCCGGCATATGCGAGCGGCTCAAGGCGGCAGGGCATAACGCGGCGGTGCGCGAGCGAACGGGCCTGCTTATCGACGCCTATTTTTCGGGAACAAAGGTGACTTGGCTGCTGGAAAATGTGCCTAGAGCACGCGAGCGAGCCGCCAACGGGGAGCTGTTATTTGGCACGATTGAAACTTGGCTGATTTGGAATTTGACTGGCGGAAAGTGTCACGTGACCGATGTGTCCAACGCATCGAGAACGCTCATGTTTAATATTCATAAAAGGCAATGGGATGAAGAGCTGCTCCATCTGCTCAATGTTCCACAATCTTTGCTGCCTGAAGTGAAGTCATCTTCAGAAATATACGGCTATACCGAGCAGGAGCTGTTCGGCTGTCCGATTCCCATCGCGGGAGCGGCGGGCGATCAGCAGGCGGCTTTGTTCGGCCAGACGGCTTTTGAAGAAGGGGCCACCAAAAACACGTACGGTACAGGTTGCTTTATGTTGATGAATACCGGAGAGCGGGCGATCCAGTCGCAAAAAGGGCTGCTCACCACTATCGCGTGGGAAGTGGGCGGCAAGCTGGAATATGCGCTCGAAGGCAGCGTATTTGTCGCCGGAGCAGCGGTGCAATGGCTGCGCGACGGCCTCGGGCTAATCGGCAGCGCTGCTGAGACGGAGGAGTTGGCGGAATCGGTGGAGTCGACGGATGGCGTATACGTGGTTCCCGCCTTTGTCGGGCTCGGCACGCCCTATTGGAATAGCGACGTAAGGGGCTCCGTATTCGGTCTTACACGCGGTACGACCAAAGCCCATTTTGTAAGAGCGGTGCTGGAGTCGCTCGCATACCAAACGAGAGATGTGCTTGATGTGATGGAAGAGGAATCCGGCTTGTCGCTCCGTTCCTTGTCCGTTGACGGCGGGGCGGTGTCCAACGATCTCCTTATGCAATTCCAAAGCGATATGCTGCATGTGCCTGTGGAGCGTCCATCCGAGCTGGAGTCGACAGCGCTTGGCGCCGCTTATTTGGCGGGGCTTGCCATCGGCTTTTGGGGAAGTCGCGAAGAACTGGCGAAACTGCGCAAAGTCGATCGGGTATTCCATCCCGAAATGCCGGATGATCGTAGGGAAAGCCTCTACGCCGGCTGGCAGAGAGCGGTCAAGGCCGCTATGGCTTTTTAGAAAAGGCAAATCGATCAGCAAACTCGTCACTTCTTCTTCGAGAAGAATGGGGGTTTGCGGTTTTTTTGTAAAGGGATGTGGCAAATGGCGGCAATTCGGTTAAGATAACCATACGATACTAGGAGGGTTGCCGGGAGGGAATGCCAATGGAAAAAGAAAAGCAGCCGATTATGTTCAGCGCCCAGAACCGACTTGCCATTTTGGAGAGGATGGAAGCGGAGCGGCTTGACTTGCTTGTTGTTGGAGGCGGCATCACGGGAGCGGGCATCGCGCTTGACGCCTCGTCGAGAGGGATGAAGGTCGGTTTGGTGGACATGCAGGACTTCGCGGCGGGCACCTCCAGCCGCTCAACTAAGCTTGTGCATGGCGGCTTGCGTTATTTGAAGCAGCTGGAAATCGGCGTAGTGGCGGAAGTTGGCAAGGAACGGGCCATCGTCTACGAAAACGGACCTCATATTACGACGCCGGAATGGATGCTGCTCCCCCTGTATAAAGGAGGCACCTTCGGCAAGCTGTCCACTTCCATTGGACTGCGCGTTTACGATTTTCTCGCCGGGGTGAAGAGGGGAGAGCGCCGTAAAATGCTGAGCGGAGCGGAGACGCTTGCCAAAGAGCCGCTGCTTAAACGGAATGGGCTCAAAGGAGGCGGCTATTACGTCGAATATCGGACGGACGACGCGAGGCTGACGATTGAGACGATGAAAAAAGCGGCGGAATACGGCGCGCTTGCCGTCAATTATGCGGAAGTTCGGGAGTGGCTGAAGGACGACGGCGGCAAGCTTCAAGGGGCGTTGATCCAGGATGCCGCAAGCGGCAGGGAGTTCCGCATCTATGCGGCTAAGGTGGTAAATGCCACCGGGCCATGGGTAGACGACATGCGAGAGCTGGACGGCTCGAAAAAAGGCAAGACGCTGCGGCTCACAAAAGGAGTCCATTTGGTGTTTGACGGGAGAAGATTTCCGCTGCGGCAAGCGGTTTATTTCGATACGCCGGACGGACGCATGGTTTTCGCCATTCCTCGCGAAGGCAAAACTTATTTTGGCACAACCGATACGAACTTTAAGGGTGATACGGCGAGCCCAACGATGAGCGCAGAAGACCGTACTTATTTGCTTCGAGCGGCCAACCACATGTTTCCCGGACTGGGCTTGAAAGCGGAAGATGTGGAGTCGAGCTGGGCGGGGCTTAGGCCGCTTATTCAGCAGGAAGGAAAGGCACCGTCGGAAGTTTCGCGGAGGGACGAAATTTTTGTGTCTCCATCCGGACTTGTCTCCATAGCGGGGGGCAAGCTGACCGGCTACCGCAAGATGGCGGAATCGGTCGTGAACCGAGTGGCGTCTTTGCTGAAAAAGGAAGGGCATCCAGGCCGCTTTGGGGAATGCCGGACGGAATCCATTCCTCTTTCGGGCGGGGAAGTTGGCGGAGCGGCTTCATTTGAAACGTATGCTGTGCAAAAAGCGGAGAACGGACAGAAGCTCGGCTTCGGGCGGGAAGCAGCGCTTGAACTGGCCCGGCGTTACGGAGCGAATGTGGACGCTATATTTGCCTATGAGCCAGAAGTGCGGGAATGGGTGCAGCGGCATCGTTTGCCGCTCCCTTGGGCGGTTCAGCTTCGTTATGCGATGGACCGGGAAATGGCTGCGACTCCTGCCGATTTTTTGATCCGGCGAACGGGCAGCCTGTTTTTTCGGATGGAAGAGGCGAAGCGATGGAAGGGCGCGGTGATCGCCATTATGGCGGAGCAGCTCGGCTGGTCGAAGGATGAGCGGATTCGGCATGAGGAGGAACTGGAGAGACGGCTTCTGGAAGCGGTAAAGCCTGTTGAAGCTTAGACATCTATTTTTCTGGCAATCTTTCATACGACAGCAACCGACAAAAATATGATAGAATAAGGGAAATAGCCTAGCGGATTCGGCGTGTCCGTTTCTGCAAGAAGCAGGTGGGTGATCTCCCTATGAAAATGAAAGCATATGCGGCAGCCATCGTTTTACTTTTATTGTTCCCGTTTGCGGCTAATACGGCCGAAGCGAATGTGATCGACCGCATCAAAGATATTTATGAAACGCCCGACAAGTTGAAGGAAATGCAGGAGCAGTACGATGCCGCTGCGAAGCAGATGGAGGCTCAGCTTGAGCAGTCCCGGCAGCAAACTCAGGCTTTAATTGAAAGCAACGAAACGTACCGCGAGCAAAATGAAGCGCTCATGGCGGAGAACGAGGCGCTTGTCACCAAGATGGAGCAAGCGGAGGCGAGCCGGAAGTCGCTGTACCGCAAGGCGATGTGGGCGGCGGGCATTATTATTGGGCTTGCGGCTGCCTATGCGCTGTCCGTTCGGATTTGGCGCTATGCCGTTTGGCGCAAGCAAGGAAGAGAAAGGCAAGGAGTAACGCTGCCATGAACATAACGACTCCCGCCCAAGTCGGATTTGTGCGTGTGAGGCTAGAGGATAGTGAAGCGCTCCATGTGCTCAATCCTCAATCGATCGTCGCTTATCAAGGGGCTCCGCGAAGCCGCGAGGACCGTTTTATGGATTTGGGCGGCGTCTACCGCAAGAAGAAGTGGATTCGTTCCCGGCTGCAAGGCCCGTCCGAGCTGCTTCTCGGCTTGCCGGCCGGCTTTTCGCTGGAGGTTATCGATATCCCCGGTGAAAGCAATCTGTTGTTCGATTTCCGCCATGTAGCTTTATTTTCGGAAGGGATGACCTTCAAAACGAAAGTATTAAAGTGGAAAACGGCCTGGATTACGAAAGAATTGATGCGGATCAAATTTTCGGGGCCGGGCACGCTCGGTATTTTGACGGCGGGAGAACTCGCTTCGATTCAGCTCCACCCCGAACGCCCGTTGTTTGTGGACAAAAGCGCGCTTGTCGCTTATCCCGAGGACGCGAGCATTGGGTTGTCCGTCTACGGCAACTCGCTGGCCAGCCAGCATATGAATGTGCAGTGGGAGCTGCGGGGCAAGGGTCCCGTGCTGATCCAAACCGGCTCCCGCGACAGAGATTTGCAGGACAAGCTGATGGATGAAAGCTGGATCAAACGGCTGCTTAGAGAGGTGCTTCCGTTCGGCAGCGTTTATATTAAGTAAGAGTGCTCTTTTGGGAGCATTCTTTTTTTATTTCCGTATGTCTCGCCGTCGTCTCAGAGGACGGGTTTAAAGCCTCTTTCTCCGCTCACGATTCGCTTTACGGACATGCCGTTTTGATTGCAGGGCGAGAGGGAGTATAATAAGGACGAATGCTTATAAACGGAGAGGAGATGGAATGATGAAGTACAGACGGTTAGGCAGCACGGATCTGAACGTGTCGGTCGTCGGCATCGGCACTTGGCAGTTTGGCGGAGAATGGGGACGGGAATATACTCAAGCGGAAGCGGACGCCATTTTGGATAAAGGGCATGAGCTCGGCATCAACTTGATCGATACGGCAGAATGTTACGGCGACCATTTGTCCGAAAGGCTGATCGGGGATTACCTCAGCCGCAGAAATCGCGAGGATTGGATCGTCGCAACGAAGTTCGGCCATCATTTCCACAACCTGTTCACGAGAACGGATGTTTTTGATGCAGAAGGTGTTGTGAAGCAGCTTGACGCTTCCTTGCAGTCGCTCAAATTGGAATACATCGATCTTTACCAGTTCCATTCCGGTCCCGACGCTTCTTTCGACAACGACGAGCTGTGGACCACGCTCGATAAACAAATCGAAGCGGGCAAAATCCGCTTTTTGGGCACATCCATCGGCAGCAACGACAATTTGCATCAGACGGATGCTTCGTCCAAAGTCAATTCCAGAACGATCCAGGTCGTTTATAACAGGCTGGACCGTACGCCGGAAGAGCGCGTATTTCCATCCTGCGAGCGGCAAGACCTCGGCGTACTGGCGCGGGTGCCGCTTGCGAGCGGCTATTTGAGCGGAAAGTACAAGCCGGGCGCCGTATTCGCCGGCAATGACGTCCGCCACCGCCACGACGCGGAAGCGACTAAGCTGAAGCTTGCGGAAGTAGAGCGCATTGGCCGCGAGGAAGTTCCGCAAGGAGTCGATATGGCAAGCTGGGCGCTCGCTTGGTGCCTTAAGCATCCGGCTGTAACTTCGGTTATTCCGGGCTGCAAAGACCCGGCGCAAGTGGAATCCAACGCGAAAGCGGCTGAACTGGTAACAGAGCCGCATCCACAAGATGTACAATAAACAGCTTGTGCTTTAGCGCAAACGAAAAAAAGGGGGGCCGACAGGCTCCCCTTTAAGCTTTTTAAGCTGAGCGATATCACCTAGAAGAGATTAATTTAAACCAGAAATTTGCGATTGTTTCTTTCGCCGATTTTTGGTTTTTTTGTTGAAGGGACCGCATTGAGGCGATAGTTTCCCTATATTTTTTTCAGTAAACCCAGTCAAATTATGCTATATTGAATGTTGTAGTGCTGGATCGCGATAAAGAACAGAAGCATAACGGATTAAGGGGGCTTATCCTGTGCTCTTTCTGGAAGATTTTTTGCTGAATATGCTTATTATTTCTTCGCCGTTTATGCTGTACCCCTATATTCGAAAGGTAAAGAACAAATACGTGCCGTTTCGGGTATTGCTCTATCTTCTTTGTGCCACCGCAATTATTGTGACGATGTGTTTTCCCGTCTATTTCAACGGACTTACCTACGACTTTCGTTCCGTGCCGCTCGTGCTTGGTTCGTTGTACGGCGGTGGAGCCGTTTCTTTTATGCTGTTTGTCACTCTCATGGCCGGCCGCTTTTGGCTTGGCTACCCCGCCACGGTTATCTATGCCATGTCGTTTATGCCGAGTTACTTCATTGTGCTGACAGCTATTCGTTGGTATAAGCATGCTGCACTGAGTCAAAAAATTTTGCTGGCCATGGCGGCATGCACACTCGTAAAACTGATCACGTTTACCGCTTATTTATCGCTTGAGGGCAAGCTTGAGCTGTTTACGAACAAGCCGCTGCAAACCTTGCTAACCTATGCTATGCAAGCTGTCATTATAGGCTTGAGCGTCTATTTTATCGAGTTCGTCAATCGGTATTACGAGATGCAAGAGGAAGTGGTCAAAAGTGAAAAAATGAGGCTGATCAGCGATATGGCCGCCTCAGTAGCTCACGAAATTCGCAACCCTTTAACGTCGGTTAGAGGTTTTGTCTATTTGCTTGGAACTTCCGGCCTCAATGCCGAAAAGCGCAAGTTTTACAAAGAAATATGCTTCTCTGAGCTGGAGCGTGCGGAGCATATTATTTCGGACTATTTGTCGTTGACCAAAACCGATCCCGAGACGATGGATAAGCTCGATTTGAATGCCGAAATCCAGTATTTGTCCAATATTTTGTCGGCTTACGCGCGTTTGAACCGTGTGCAGCTGAATGTGATGCTGACCAAAGGGACTGAGCCTTGCATAATGGGTGACCGCAATAAGTTTCGGCAGGCGCTGATCAACATTGGGAAAAATGCGATAGAGGCGATGCCGGATGGGGGAATTTTGGAGCTTGTGACGGATATGCGAAGCGACAAAGCATTGGTCAGCATCCAAGATACCGGACACGGGATGTCGCAAGAGCAGCTCAGACGTCTAGGCACACCCTATTATTCAACCAAGGAGAAGGGAACGGGCCTTGGCACTATGATTTCATTCAGTATTATTAAGAAGATGGAAGGCAAAATCGATATTCGCAGCGAAGAAGGGAAAGGAACTACCTTTACACTAGCCTTCCGGCAATACAAGATTTAAAATATTCTGGAAATGTATTGACGCTTCAAATTTTATCCGATAGGATTACTTGTATTAACAGTTTATTACATACATAAGGAGAGAAGTCAGAATGAAACAGAAAAATCGGACAAGCGTGCTGCTTGTACTGCTGCTGGCTATTGTAATTGCGGCAACGGGATGTGGAGCGGATCCCGGCAAATCCGGGGGAGCTCTCAAAGAAGTCGAAAATCTTCCTGCCGCCCTTAAAGAGAAGGGCGATATTAACATTAAAGTCATTCGCAAAATCGGCGGCGACGACCATACCGCTCAATTTTTGGCGGGAGCCAAGCAAGAAGGAGAGGCGCTTGGTTTTAAGGTGGACACCTTTTCCGCTAACAACGATACGGCCAAGTTTCTAGATGCTATCGAGCAGGCGGCGAATAGCGATGCGGATGCGGTTGTACTGTCGCATGGCGATGATCCGGCAACGGTTAATGCGGTTCGCAAACTGAGGGAAAAAGGCATTGAGGTTGTCGCATTTGATTCCGTAGGCGAGCTTACTTCAGTAGAAGGCGTGACGCTCACCTCGCAAAAAGACGAGGCATTGGCGCAATACGCTTTGGATGAGCTGGTAGAAAAGCACGGTCAGGAAGCAAAAATCGTTTATTTGTGGGTAGACGGCTTCCCGCCGATGGTTCGCCGCAACAATGTTTATCAAGATGTGCTTGCTAAGTATCCTGGCATTAAAGAGGTAGACCGCTTCGGAGTTGCTTCGGCAAACACTTCGGTTGAAACGCAAAATGCGGTAGCGGCGATGCTGACGAAATATCCAAAAGGGGAGATCGACGCGATCTTCGCTACGTGGGACGCCTTTGCTATTGGAGCGACTCGCGCTTTGGTAGAAGCGGGACGTACGGAAATTAAAATTTACGGCATTGACGTTTCCAACGCCGATTTGCAAGCTATGCAAGAAGCGAACAGCCCTTGGGCGGCTACAGCGGCCGTCGATGCGAAGATGATCGGAGCGGTTAATTTAAGAATTGCTGCGAAAAAGCTGGCCCAAGAAGAAACGCCTGCAACCTACGATCTGGATGCGGCTTTGATCACTCAGGAGGATCTCAAAAAGTCTTCCGAGCCTGTAAATGTGGCAACGCTGGCGAACATCGTTCCAGGCTGGGGAACGACAACCGCTTTTGAAGAAGATTGGATGAAAGCTCTTAAGGAAGCTAATGCCAAATAATCCCGTTTGATGCTATAATAGTTTCAAATTGCAAGCGCCCTTGTCCAGTGGATGGGGGCGCTCTATCCTGTTTGGAGAGGAAGGTGCGGCTCTTGGCGGAACGACGTAGCGGCAGACTGGAGATGAAAGGCATATCGATTGCCTTCCCCGGGGTGCAGGCGCTGACCGAAGTAGATTTCCATACAGAGAGCGGAAGAAGCCATGCGCTCATTGGAGCGAACGGAGCGGGAAAATCGACGCTGATGAAAGTGCTGTCGGGCGCATACGGCCACTATAGCGGTGAAATTTGGCTGGATGGCAAGCAGGTCCATATTCGAAGTCCGAGAGATGCCAAAGAGCTTGGCATCCAAATTGTCTATCAAGAAGTGGACATTGCGCTTATTCCCAATTTGAGCGTTGGGGAAAACATTATGATGGAGCATACCGTTCACGGGATGCGCGGCAAACATATCATCAAGTGGGGAGAGCTGCATCGCGAGGCGAAGCGGGTGCTGGAGAGGCTGCGGGTTAGCGTGCCTACGGGCAAGCTTGTGCAGGAGCTTACACTTGCCGAAAAGCAGATGGTGCTTATTGCTAGAGCCGTGTCTATGCAATGCCGTTTTCTTGTGCTGGATGAGCCGACCGCTCCGCTTAGCCGGAGCGAGACGGAAGCGCTCTTTGCCCTCGTTCGCTTGCTGAAAGCGGAAGGGGTAGGCGTTATTTTCATCTCTCATCGGCTTCCGGAGCTTTACGAGATTTGCGACGATATTACGATTATGCGCGACGGGCGATTAGTTGCTCGAAATGAGATGGCGGAGCTTGAGCCTCATCAAGTTGTGGAGCATATGCTTGGCGCAAAGCTGGAAGGACAGTTTCCAAAAAGAATCGGCGCCATTGGCGGAATTGCCTTTGAAGCTAAGCGCATTTGCGATGGCGGCAAAATAAACGATGTGTCCCTTTTTGTGAAAAAAGGAGAAATCGTCGGACTAGCCGGACTGGTCGGAGCGGGCAAAACAGAGCTGTGCCGGGCGCTGTTCGGCGCTTCTGAATTTTCTTCCGGGGAGCTGTGGCTAAACGGGAGCAAGCTGAGGGCGAACAACCCGCATCAGGCTGTAAAAGGCGGCTTGGCGCTTGTCCCTGAAGAACGCCGGAAGGAAGGCATTTTTGTAGAGGAGTCGGTGGCGGCCAACTTATCGGCTGCAAGCTTGAAGCGCTATGCCCGCGCGTTCGCATGGCTGGACCGGGGCAAGGAGCGCGTGGCGGCGAGGGGCATTGTGGACGGACTCGGCATCAAAACGCCGGACGAACATGCGAAGGCCGGTAATTTGTCCGGCGGCAATCAGCAAAAAATCGCCATCGGCAAATGGCTGCTCGCCGATGCGGAAGTGTACATTTTCGACGAGCCGACCAAAGGCGTCGACGTTGGAGCGAAACGGGACATTTACGAGTTGATTGCGGAGCTGGCGGGCCGGGGCAAAAGCATCCTTTACGCATCCAGCGAATTGCCGGAAATGATGGGCATTACGGACCGCGTCTACGTCATGTACGACGGAGCGATTACGCATGAGCTGGAGACGGCTCGGACGAACGAAGAACAATTGATGCTGTACAGCACGGGAGGCATACAACGATGAATAGCACCCCCATAGCCGCAACCAAAAAAGGGACAGGCGCATTTGAATTTTTGTACAAGTATGGAACGCTGATTACGATCTTGCTGCTCATTATTTTTTTCGGGACGATGACGGACAATTTTTTGACTTCCGCTAATATTGTTAACATCCTCAGATCCATATCCATCGTTACTATTATTGCGATTGGCCTTACCGTATCGTTGTCCGTCGGCGGGTTTGACTTGTCCGTTGGCTCCACGGCTTCTTTGGCGAACGCTTTAGTCATTTCCATGTTCGTCTGGCACGGTCAAAATATAGGGCTCGGCATTGCGATCACTCTTTTATTCTGTCTTGCGGTGGGACTAGTAAACGCCTTTCTCGTCATTAATTTTAAAATTCAAGATATGCTTATGACGTTGGCGACGATGTTCATTTTTCAGGGAGTGGCGCTCACCTATACAAAAGGGGCTACCGTCTCGGAAAATATGATTATGCCAAGCGGCGATTTTGCCACGGGGCAAATTCCTGCTCTTTTCTCCGAACTCGGAAAAGTGCCATGGATTATTGTGATCATGCTCGTTTCCGTATTGCTCGTTCATTTATTTCTTACTTATACGAAGCATGGCCGCTATATGTACATGATCGGCGGGAATGCCGAAGCGGCGAAGCTGTCGGGTATCGCGGTCAGCAAATATAGACTTCTCGCTTATGTGCTTTCCGCATTGTTTGCTTGTCTAGGCGGCATTGTGCTTGGCGCTCGCGTGATGAATGCCGAAGTGAGCTCCGGTGCCCCTTACTTAATGGATGCGGTAGCGGCCGCTTTTATCGGCTATTCCGTTCTCGGTGCAGGCAAGCCGAACGCGTTTGGAACGTTTATTGGAGCGGTGCTGATCGGGCTGTTGTCCAATGGCCTCATCATGATGTCCGTTCCATATTATGCGATGGATATTGTAAAAGGCTCCGTACTCGCTCTTGCGCTGGCGATAACCTATTACAAGCGTAAGCACTAGCTGCTAACTAGATAAACATAAACTGGAGGATGACTGCTAGAGATGAACCAACCACCAAATGTGCCACCGAATGTACCACCAAATGGGCCATCAAACGGGTCAACGAATGTACCAACAAATGGGCCGTCAAACGGGTCAACGAATGTATCGGCAACAAATAATCCGTCAAACGGGCTAGTGAATGTACCACCAAATGGTTCATCAAATGCACCATCGAACGGCCCTTCCTATGGTCCGCCAAAAATACCTTCATATGGATCTTCCAATGAGCCGTCGAATGCGCCGGTTAACGTACCGCTGCCAAATGCACCACTAAACGTACCATCAAACGGACCAGCGTATGGCCCGCCAAATGTTCCATTGAGCATATCGCAAAATGTACCACCTAATGTGCTGCCAATTGCACCGTCAAACGCGACATCGGGCGTACCGCCATTTGGCTCACCATTCGAACAGCCATACCAGCCGCCATACCAACAGTCAAATGTACCGCCGAACGCTCCGCCTAGCGCGGCTCAACATTTTTCCGCCCGACAGGGATATGCGGAAATGAATATGACAGAAGAGAAGTTTGCGGAAAGTTTGATGAAAAGGTACGGCAGCTCCCTCTTTTTCAAACGTTGGGGAGCAACCGTTATTGATTTTATCTTTCTAGCTTGCTCAGGAAGCTTCTTATTACTGTTAAAAGAAGACGCGTTTTTTGGCGGACTTGCTATCTTCCTGTTATATATAATTCTCTATTATGTTCTGTTGGAAGGGCTGACGGGGTATACGGTCGGCAAGCGCATTTTCCAAATTCGTGCGATCAATGCCGACGGGAAGGCGCCAGGTTTTGTAAAGGGGCTAATTCGCTCTTCCTTGAGGATTGTTGATACAAATCCATTTTTATTAGGGGCTTTGCCGGCTGGCATTAGCGTATTGATTTCGAGTAAAAAGCAACGGGTTGGCGATATGGCTGCGGATACTTATGTGGCCAATTCTAGAGATTTGCCGGATACAGGACGTCAAAAACCGCTTTTGTACACATTGATCGCTGTTGCTTTATTGGTCGTTACACTTGCCGGAGCTGTCGTAAATATTGCTGTCGGTTCAAAAGTAAAAGGCGGCATGATCGGACCGGATATTCAAGAGAGCTTTGTGAGCTCCAGCGGGAAGTTCGAATTGTCGGCAGGACCAGATTGGACCCAAACGGATATTTATGAAGGGCCTGAGCTTGCCATTGAAAACTTAACAACCGGAGAGTACGCTATGCTTATTGCTCATCCTAAAGATGAAACGTTCACCCTCAATGACATTGCCGATTTTGCCGAATCTGCGGTTTATGACCATTATGAAGATGTAACTATGGACTCCTTTGAAAATGTGGCTATAAACGGGCACTATGGCTTCCAATATCAATTCAACGTTACAACTGCCGAAGGGGATACCTATTGGTATTTGTCTACCATAATTGAAACGGATAAATATTTCCTCCAGTTGTACGCCCTAACGCCGCTAACAGATTCAAATAGTTCTCGGCAAGAGCTAAAGGATATGGCTAATTCTCTCCAAGTAGTCGCACCTTAAACGGCTACAATAACAATTGAAAAAACCTTCGATTCCGCAACAAATGCGGTTCCGAAGGTTTTTTCATTTTTGCACTATTTGGCTGCGCATGTGCCGCCGCCTCACTGTACCTTGCTCTTACAGCTCGGTAAAGTCGCCCCGGTGCCGATCATAGACGGCAAGGCTGCATTCCAGCTTCATCCGGGTTCCTTCCTCCTCGTAACTGGTGGAGATGACATGAGCATGCTCGTTAAAATAAGAGACAAGCCGTCCTTGATCGTAAGGAATGACAATTTCGCGTACGACATAATCGTCATAAATGCGGCCTCGGATCAAGTCGACCAGCTCGGTCAATCCTTTCCGCTCTTTAACAGACATATAAATGCTGCTGTCGGTAGCTTGCGGATAAGGATGGTCGGTCAGATCGCATTTATTGTAGGCGTAAACGGTCGGAACATCTTCCGCGCCAAGCGCAGCAAGCGTTTCATTCGTGACAGCAATGAGCTGATTATAGTCCTCATGGGCAAAATCTACGACATGTATAAGCAAATCCGCTTCCGTCACTTCCTCCAAGGTGGAGCGGAACGCTTTGACGAGATGATGCGGAAGCTGGCTGACAAATCCGACCGTATCCGTCAGAAGGAACGATTTGTTGTCGGGCAGCTCGATGCTTCTTACCGACGTTTCCAGTGTGGCGAATAACATGTCTTTCACAAACACTTGCTTGGATGTTTCGGGATCATGCAACTCAAGCATGGCGTTCATCAAGCTTGATTTGCCTGTATTCGTATAGCCGACTAAACAGACAACGGGCATTTCGTTTTTTTGGCGTTTCTTTCTTTGCAATTGACGGGTAGCCACGAGCTTCTCAAGCTCCGCCTGAAGAGCGGTAATTCGCTCTTCGATCCGTCTGCGGTCGAGCTCCAGCTTCGTTTCGCCGGCGCCTCTGTTTTTTAATCCCGATCCGCCGCCCTGCCTGCCAAGCGATGCCCGGAGCCCGACTAGCCTTGGGAGGGAATATTGAAGCCGTGCGACTTCGACTTGAAGCTGAGCTTCTCTTGTCTTTGCTCGTTCTGAGAAAATGTCCAAAATAAGCATGGTACGGTCCATAACGACACATTCCAGTTCGGACTCCAGGTTGCGGATTTGAGAAGGGGACAGCTCATCGTTAAAGATGGCCATGTTTGTTTCATGGGCCTCAAGCAGTGCTTTCAGCTCTTGAATTTTGCCCGTTCCAATATAGTGGGAGGGATTGATCCGCTCCACCTTTTGCGATAGCTCATCTACGACGTCCACATAACGGGCTGCCGCCAAATTGCGAAGCTCCATCATGGAATAAGCGAAGTCGGTATCCTTTTGAAGCTGAACGCCAACGATAATCGCTTTTTGTATTTGCATTTCCGTTAAATCCGTTAATTTTGTCATCTATAGGTCCTCCTTAAATTCACAACGTTTAATAAATCAAAAAACACAGGCGCCATCGCCTGTGCTCACATCGTCGCAAGAGGAGTTCGGAGTCGCCCATAAACCAGATATAACTGGTTCCAGTAGGGTGAATGGTCTTCCATAGTCGCTGGCTAATTGAGAACCTAATTAAAGTAGACATTCTGATGCTTGCGTATAGACGACGCTAACGTTAGACGTGTCACTCGCGAATCATCAATTAATCGGCTTCAAAAAATGTTCAGCAATGTACTATGGGTGGTTACGAATGTAAGTAGACAGACCAATCCTGAGTCCTCTGCGTGTACGCAGAGCTTCGGCGCTATTCAATTAGCCGCGCAAAGACCTAACTCGGATATAATCAATCAACACGTAACCCTCCAATCCTTGGAATGAGAACAGTGTAGCATACTTGAAAACCGAGAGCAACCGAGAGAACGGTTTAAAGAAATCTCCACCGCTTGAGGGAGTTGCCCGGCCATACCATTCGTGTTAAATTGAATAAACCACACCAAAACGGAAGCGCCGTATGTGCAGAAGAAATTCTGCGTGTACGGCGCTTTTATGATTTGAAGGAGGCAGTGAATTGTGATGGAGGAAGAGAAGGGACCCCAGGATAAGAGCGCTCCTATCCGGCTGTATTTGGAACGGGAGCATCGCCATGAGGCAGATAGAATGATGGGGTATTTGCAATATGCGGGACAGGATGAAGCGGGCTTTTCGTATCGCAACAAAGTGACCCGCTCGCTCATCGTAGTGGACGATGAGGGGAACCTCGTATCCTGTGCAAAGGATGCGCTTCATACGATTGCGATCTACAAAACCTTTTTCCCAAAGCGCACATACCGCAAAAATAAAGAGCGGAGAGCATAGTGTTTAAAAGAGGAATTGATCCTCTCGGGGGCGAAACCATTTAAGAAGGTTTGACGTTAAACAAGTGGAAGGGCAAGAAGGATAACTCCCAAAGGAGAGTGGCTTCGATGAGCTGGATTCCGAAGGCAAGAAGCGGCAAATGGTGGATCATTTCGGCGGTGTCTACTCTTATTTTCGGAGCGGGAATTGGGCTGGTTCGGTTCGGTTTAATGGATCAAGCAGTTACCGCAGTGCATGCTTTCAGGTTTCTGCTTCTGGCAGCGGTTCTTTCGTTCGTATTTGGTCTTGCGGGATGGCTTGGAGCCAAGTGGCTATGGGGACTATCCAGTATTGGAGTTCTATTGGGTCTTGTGCTTATGGCTACAATGGCGGATGATCGATCCGGATGGGAGGATTTGGTCGGATTTTTGTCTTTCCTTATGATAACGGCGCTCGGAATTGCCGCAGGTTTGTTGGTAGAGGCTATCGCAGCTATTGTACGGAATGTGCGCAAATCTGGATAAGGCAGCTCATCTTATTAAAAAGGCGGCATTGGAAAAACGGAGAGTCCGTTTTCATGCCGCCTTTTGCTTATTTATAGCTCAATAGCTTGGCTTCTGCCTGAGCTAGAACTGCGGATATGCTATCTTCATAACCGTAGTGATTAGCTTTATAAACTAATAGTTGACGTTCGTATACGAGAAGGCGGGCAAGCGAAGTGGACGTTCCCGGTGCGTCTCCCCTCCGAATGGATGCGGACAGCGCTTTCGATTCGGTGCCAAACTGCTTCTTGAGGCTGCTGGCTAATCCTTTGACCGACTTCAGTTGGGGAGCCGTCGCTTCGTTGGCGGAGAGGATGCTGCGAACTGCCGACATTTTGGCGGATGCCGCTGATTTGGCCTTTTTGACGGCGTCTTCCTTTGCTTTGATTTCTTTATTTGCAGCTTGTACGGCAATTCGGGTAATCTCTACCTGCGCGTTGACGATGGAGGTCAATTCTTTGTTTCTGAGCGCTTTTGCCAGTCTAAGCTGGTTTTTTTGTGCCTCGTAGAGGTCAAACAGAGGTTTGTATTTCCCTTCGGTTTCTAACAGCTTGGCTTGCAAAGAACGAATATGTTCCGCGTCGATTCCTTTAATCCGCTTGCGCAGCTCCTTGTCCTTGCTTTCATTTCGGTAGTGGAGCGCTTTAATTTTGGCATCCCAGTCCGTTTCCTGCCGCTGTAGCGTCTGAAGATCCGCATAATGCTGCCTCAATAAGGCGGCGGTTACGGGCTCGGCTTTTTCCACAATTTTGTTGAAGGCGGCTTTGGCCGTGGCCGACAGCTCGAAAGGAGCGGCAAACGAGACGGCAGGCGATGAAGCAATCGCAATGGCGGTGATCCAGATCAGGCATAATGAAAGCAGCGATATTTTCAATTCAAAAACCTCCTTATGACTGAGCAACGGCGAAGAACGGCAAAAAGCACCCGCAAGGTAGACGACTGGCGTCATACCTTGCGGGTGCTTCCCGCTTGGCCGATTACTATTTTTAACTACTATACACCAACTTCGAGGGACGGTCAATTCGTCGGCATATCCTTTCATTTCCGTACTAGCCGTAACCTCTCCACTTCTTTATACTAAAGAAAAAAAGGATAGGAGAATGGCAGCATGAGCTACAAAATCGTTTTTTTTGATATAGACGGCACTTTGGTAAACGAAGATAAGGAGATTCCGGCGGATACTGTAAAAGCGATCCGGGAGTTGAAGGAGAAAGGGATCGAGCCGGTTATCGCGACGGGCAGAGCCCCATATTTTATTAAGCCGCTGGCGGAGATGCTGGGCATCGAGTCGTATGTATGTTTAAACGGCGGTTACGTCGTATACAAAGGGGAGCCTTTGTACAGGCGTGAAATAACCAAAAGCGCATTGGAGAAGCTGGTTGCACTTGCAGGTCGTCACGATCACGGACTCGTCTTTGAGGGGGAGCATACCTATTGCTCAGATCGGGAGAGTCATCCCTTTATTAACGATGCGATATTGTCGCTGAAAGTGGATTTTCCCGGCTATAACCCCGACTTTTGGCGGACGGATGACATCTTCCAAGTATTCCTGCACTGCGAAAGCGGCGACGAGCCGTTGTATGAAGAGCTGAAATCGGAGTTTACGCTTATTCGCTGGCATCCGCAGGCGATGGACGTGCTGCCCTTCGGCGGCTCCAAGGCTCAAGGCATTGCGGCTTTGCTGGAGAAGCTGGGCTATACGGCGGAAGACGCAGTTGCCTTCGGCGACGGCCTGAACGACAAGGAAATGCTGCATTACGTCGGCTTTGGCGTGGCGATGGGCAATTCCCATCCGGAACTGCTTCCTTTTGCCAATTACGTCACGACGCATGTGGACGAGCAAGGCATTCGCAACGGATTAATTGAGGCAGGATTACTGGCGGTTTAGACGTTGAGGAAATCCGGTTATTTTCAACTCACCAATCGAACGATGCCTACGTACAATAACCTAATCAACCTAATCGGTTTGGAGGTAGGCGCGTGATTGTAATATTGGACGGCAGTCCCGTACAAGTTCCGCCAGGGATGTTGACGGAGTTTGAGAAGAAAATATTGAACCGGAAAATGAGCAGTCCTGCTTTATATCAGTATCCGTCGCTTAATGCGCTTGTTTTTGAGCTGAAGCTGAGGTCGAATATTGTGAATGCGGCGAGAGCGATGCATCAAAGCGGGGTAAACTTTGCAACCTTCGAAAATTCCCACAGCAACCCGCAGTATTGGATTCGGGTACCTAATGGCGGATTTTTGCTTAGGCCCGGAGTACCGCCATCTGCTGCGGTAAACGATATTTTTAATGAAGGTCAACTGTACGGTTTTGAATGCGCAACGGCTATTATCATTATTATGTACAAAGCGGTGCTGGACACGATTGGCGAAGCGGCGTTCAACCGCCATTTCCGCAACCTGTTTCTTAGAGACTGGCAGACGGATCAAGATTTGCAGCTTGAAACGTCCTATAATCTAAATGAGACATATCCTGGCGACGTGCTCTATTTCAAAAATCCGGATCATGATCCTTCGACGCCAGAGTGGCAAGGGGAAAATGCGATTTTGCTCGATGACAACTTGTTTTTTGGGCATGGCATCGGTATTGACTCCTCTCAAGAGATTATTGCTCAGCTTAACCGGGCAAGGGTGCCGGGCAGCATGATTTCGGCTTTTTTGCAAAACTTGGTGCTTCGTCCGGATTTTGCGGAAGTCCAGTCGCTCACGATGAGAGACGGAGAAGCAACGACAGCACGATTCCGTCGGTAATGATTCATGGTTTTGAAGCTTGTTGCGAAAAAGGAAGGCTGGATCGCGTGATGACGCGGCCCAGCCTTTTGTTGGTTATAGGGGTTAATGTTTAAGCCTTGACCCAAACATCGGATTGGTCGGGACGACTGCCTTGCGTCCACCAACGGGCAACATATTCCACGCCGTTGAAGACGACCCGGTCGCCGCCGAGATAAACTTTGTTGCTGCTCCATTCCACGGTCGTTTTGGTAAGCAGTCTCCAGGCAGCAGAAGTGTCCGGAGTATTGTTTTGCGTCCAATATTGCGCTTCGTATTCCAATCCGCCGTATTGGACCTTATTTCCTTTTACATAGACGGTTTTCGAATTCCAAACCGGCAACTGGCTATTTCCGCCGCCGTTTTCACCGCCGGTTTCCTCTTTCAGCGTTCTGACTGTTAGCGGAGCGGAGAGATCGGATACAAGGCCGTTCGCATCGGTGGCGCGTACCGTATACGTAAAGGCAGTATCAGCCTTTAAGCCCTCATCCGTAAAAGTGGTGTGGGATGTCGATCCGCACAGAACGCCATCGCGGTAAATATCGAACTTTTTGATGCTGATAGTGGATGAGCCAGGCAGCCAGCTAAGCACGATCGATTTTGCCGTTTGCAGCGCAGAAGCAAGCTTACTTGGCGCGGCAGGCGGATTAGTCGGCTCCGGTTCCGGCTCAGGTTGAGGCACAGTGCCGTCGTTGCTTAATTGAACATCGATCACCTGGTAAAACGCATTGACGGTATCAGCAATTTCCCATACCCCCAAAATGAGGTGATAGCCGCTTCTGTCTGTTGGAACTTCACAATCATGGGAAACGCTTGTCGGAGGCTTAGCACCTTTGTAGTCGATATAGCAGAATGGCTTAGGCTCCAGCGAGTCGCGAGTAAGCGGCTTCGACGGGTCCCAATCCTTTTTCGTTATATAATAGCTCCAGCTTTCGGAAACATGGTTCGCTGTCAGCTTCCACTTAAACGTTTGTTTACCGCCGCGAAGCTCAACCTTTTTCCAGCGGGTAGCCGTTTGCTCATTCAGTTCTTTAAAAACGCCTGCGCCAGCAATTTGACCGTCGGCAGGTCCCGATTGAGGGAAGTTGCCGATCGACTCCAAGCTTTGCGGCTCGTATTGAACGGCTCCGCAATTCGTATTTAACTTGTCCTTGCACATGTAGGCCCGGCTTGCAGGGGATTCCATATATCCGTGCGCGGCTGCGCTTTCGGATAGCAGGATGGAGAGGACGAGGGCTAGCGCCATTGCGCCAAGCGCCATGAACAGGGTGGCCGGATTTGCCCCGCGCCGTATTGCTGCTGTTTCGTTAGTCATTTATAATTCCTCCTTCGGTAGTGGATGACGCAGAAAGGCAAAATATTAAAGTAACGCAGGTCACCTCCGCGACAAAGTATAGCATGGGTCATATTATTGGTAAATAATTCTTTATACATAGAAGAAAGTGAGAATATTTCAGATTATATACAATCAGAACCTTTGTTTAATTGGCAATTTATGTGTCTATATCGCAATCAATCTCCAGTTTATGAATAGTGAAAAAGGACTAAAAATGGAGGCTTTTCGAACGGGAACGTCTAGTTCTCTATACATAGAAAGAAAAAAGGCGGCACGGAGCGAAAACAGGGGGATAAGTCTGCTTGGCCATTTGCAACCAAGCCAGCTTGTCCGCCATTTTGTTTTCGTCCGTCCCGCCATGGAGACCATGTCTGAATTATTTTGCGTTGCTGCTTAAGAAACCTTTTCAGGCTTTTCGAAGGTCATGCCTTTTTTGTCCACCGTTACTTTTTTCATGGAGATAGGCTCCAAAGGCTTGTCGCCGGCGTCTCTCTCCTGATTGACGACGGTATCCGCGTTTTCAATGCCCTCGATGACTTTGCCGAACGACGCATATTGATTGTCCAAGAACGGGGCCTCTGCAACCATGATAAAGAATTGGGAGCCCGCCGAATCGGGATCGTTTGCGCGAGCCATCGAAATGACGCCTTTTGTATGCTTCAGCTTGTTCGTAAAGCCGTTGTCGGTAAATTCCCCTTTGATCTTGTAGCCGGGTCCGCCCGTACCGTCTCCTTTAGGATCGCCGCCTTGGATCATAAAGCCGGGAATGACGCGGTGGAAAATCAATCCGTCATAATATCCCTCTTCGATCAGGGAAATGAAGCTGTTAACCGTATTGGGAGCCACCTCTGGATAAAGCTCCACTTTGATCGTAGTGTCGTTGCTGAGTTCGATGGTAACGACAGGATGTTTGTCGGAACCAAGAAGTTCAGGTCCGTCCTCTGCCGGCGCTGAAGGCGCCTGCGATGCCACTGGAGATGGAGATTCGGAAGGCGATGGGGAAGGCGATGCCGTGCTGCCGCCGGAGGAGCCATTCCCGCTTCCTTTATTGACTCCGCAGCCAACGACCGCCAGCGCCAGGATCAAGCATAGAAGCGCGACGACACCCAGTTTTCTTTTTGCTTTGCTCATAAATCATGTTCCTCCTTTGTTATTTAATAACGAATGTTCGATTGTCCAGCTTTAATCTTAACATAGTCCCAAAAGGAAAATCTAACCTGAAAAAGTCGCATTTGCTAGACGGGATTGATGAGAAACGGCAGAAAGGAGTCGCGGCTTGTAAAAACATGTCGAAACTATGCGCCCGGGGCGGTGCTGCGAGCAATCGCTTTCTTTTGCCAGAGTCGGTAAGCGCCTAAGGAAATAGCAAGGAATACGGCATAAATGGCGATCGTTATAACAATATTTTTTGGATCGCTCATGACATGATCCCCGACGAACGCAAACAGCAGCATGGCCGGAATTTTACCCGCAGACGATGCAATGGCATACGACAGGAAAGAAACGCGGCTTAGGGCGGCATACACGTTGATAATGATGGACGGGATAAAAGGGAGCATCCTGGCGAAAAGAATAGCGAGGAAGGCATTCTGCTCGAACAGTTTCGTCACCTTTTCCACACCCTTATAGCGGTAAAGCATTCTCTCTCCCCATTCTTGGTAGCCGTAGCGAACGAATAGAAACATGATAATGGATGCGGCGGCGGAGCCGATCCAGGTGATGCTGGCTCCGAGAATAGGGCCGAGTGCCGCGCCGATGATCCCGCCGACAATGGGATAAGGGATGATGGGGAACAAAGCCATAAGGGTCGCCATTAACGCTATGAGCGCGATAGGATTCGACTGCTGGAACCAAGCGAGTATTTCTTCTCCGTACATATAAATGAGAGCTGCCGTCGCTGCGTACAAGGCGGCGATTGCGATTTTTTTCAGCATGGATGAAACCTCCGGTTGGAATATGATTTATTATAACATGCTTCGTATAGGACAAGCCCGCTTGACCTTGTCGTTACGTCAACGTTTAAGATGAAGGCGAGAACCAAGGAATGGAGGGCTGACGAAATGCCGAATCACGATGAAATCTATAACAAGGAAGCGCTTGGCTATGATGAGCTGATCGCTGCCCAGCCGAGCTTGCTTCCCGTCATTAATGACATTAGGGAAGCTGCCGGACTGGATATCGTGGATATGGGGGCGGGCACGGGCAGGCTGACAAATGTGCTTGCGCCAGTAGCGAAGTCGATTATGGCTACGGATGCGGCCGAAGCTATGCTGAAGGTAACGGGGGAGCGGCTGAGAAGCGCGGGCTATTCCCATTGGGGGACCATGACGGCGGATCACCGCAAGCTGCCGCTTGAAGACGGCTGTGCGGATTTGGTTGTATCGGGCTGGAGCATCTGTTACTTATGTACGTCAGACAACGAAAAGTGGAAGGACCATTTGGCGGAAGTGATGGGCGAGATTGATAGAATCCTTAGGAGCGGGGGAACGGCGATTCTGTTTGAAACGATGGGCACAGGCTGGGAAAGCCCTCATCCGCCGGATTTCTTAGTTCCTTATTATGAAGCTCTCGTTCAAGATTACGGCTTTGCGCATCGCTGGATTCGACTGGACTATCACTTTGAAAGCGTGGAGCAGGCGGAGCGATTGACGAGGTTTTTTTTCGGCGACGAGCTTGCGGACCGTGTAGCGAAGGAGGGCATCCGGCATGTGCCCGAATGCGCGGGAGTTTGGTGGCTGCATAAGGACAAATAAAAAAAGCGCGGGAGAAAACGATGTTAATCGTTTTCCTCCAGCGCGCATTGTTTAACCCGGCCAAGCAGCAGCTTCATTTGGTTCAGCAAAACATCTGCTTCCTCCGGGGTGGCATCAAGCTGACAGGCCAGCTTGGCGGGGATGCCTTCGGCTTGTCCGCGAAGAGAGCGGCCTTGCTCCGTTAAGGCGACCAAAACGCTTCTTTCGTCGTTTTTGTCGCGGGTCCGGGTAACGAGACCTTGTGCCTCCAGCTTTTTTAAAAGCGGCGTCAACGTGCCGGAATCGAGATACAGTCTGGCGCCGAGAGCGCTAACGGTCACTTCATCCTTTTCCCACAGGGCGAGCATGGTGACATATTGCGTATAAGTGAGACCGATGTCCTGGAGCAGGGGCCGATAAAGCTTCGTGATCTCGCGCGAGCAAGCGTATAGGGCAAAGCAAATTTGATTGTCTAGCAGCAAGGTGTCGTCAGTCATTTGGGCGGCCTCCATAACAAACGCCCGAGGGGCGCAAACCGCCTTCGGGCTTTAATAAAATTCAATCAATTTAATTGCAATAAATTTAATATAAATGAACAGTGGTTATCTTGTCAATTAGAGAAGCGTCAAAGCGTTAGCGTGGCAGAGGAATACCGATTTGGAGCGTGTTCCCCTTTTTGACATACCAGTCCGCAACGGCGATATCGAAAGCGGCCATACCCATCGGACAGAACAAAATGGGCTCCTGACCGGCTTTCCCCTTCAACTTTTTGTTAAGCACCACATGTGCGAGCGTGACAGCTTGCTCTTCCTGAAGCCCGTTTTCCCGATGCAGCAGCTCGATATCGGTATTTTCCCGGCATACTTCCGTCCAACTGTCGACAACTATCGTTTTAATGCTTCGGATGGCTTCAAGGCGGTAATCGCGCAGCGAAACATCGAGCAGGAGCGCACCTTCTGGCGGCGGGAGATGAATATAGCGATTGTCGCTAACGGTACATGTAATGATCACGTCGGAATTGTTGTACAGTTCCTCCCAATTGTCGGCGATTCGAATTCGCCCTATCCATCGTTCATCGCTCTCTTCGTCAAGCTCGACTCCTCGAAGATCATAAAGCGATATGCGGCTAATCACATCCCCGTACAGTACCTTGCACATGTCAAAATGAAACCGGCCAATCGGCCCCATACCGATAATTCCGATTCGCAGTTCGTTCTTTGGCGCCTGATGCGCGGCCAGCCAATGCCTGATCATAAGGCCGCTGACCGCAGCCGTTCTGGCGGCGCTGACCGTAGCCGTATTCAAGATAGCAGAGGGCTGCCCCGTATCCGCATCGTTCAAAATGGTCACGCTGTGGGCCCTTGGCAGACCGCGGTTTAGATTGCCCGGAAAGCTGGCAATCCACTTTAGCCCAGCGGCATGAAAGTCCCCTCCAACATAGGCGGGCATTGCGATAATTCGGTTTTGCTCATTTCGAAACCGCAAATAAGGCTTAAGCGGCTGAACGTAATCGCCTTTGCCAATAAGAGCCGCCGCTTCTTCCGCCACATCGACGAGCTCGCCCCAATGAAAGCCGATAGCGCGCAAATGCTCCTCGCCCAAATAAAGCAAAGTCATGTCTCACTCCCCGTTTCTAACGTTTTGCCGAATTGCTCCCGCATCCAATTATCGTCAAACACAGTATCCATATATCTTTCGCCTCGGTCATGCAGAATCACGACGCAAGTAGAGCCGTCAGGAATACGATCCATCATCGCTTGCATGGCGGATATGACAGCCCCCGACGAAGGGCCGGCTAGAATAGATTCCTTTTCCGCCAATTCCCGGCAGGCTGCTGCCATGTCCAGGTCGGTAACGTTGACCGCATAGTCCATAAACCGCTCCTCGCCAAATGGCGGGACGATGCCTGCGCCAAGGCCGGGAAAGCGTCTCGGACCTTTGCCTCCTCCGAAAATGACGCTGCCTACCGCATCTACGGCAATCACTTTGCACTGGAGCGCGTGATCCTTAATGTAGCGCGAGCAGCCCAGCATGGTGCCGCAGGTGCTGACCCCTCCGGCAATAAAATCGACTTTGTCCAGTGCATTCGCGATTTCGGGCATGGTTCCGTAATAATGGGATAAATAATTGTTTTCGTTCCCGTATTGATTCGGCCAGTAGCTTCCCGGCAAGCTTTCAAGCAGCTCCCTTACGCGCGTAAGTCTGGCAGGAAGAAACTCTCCTGTTTCGGGATCGGGGGAGTCTACGTAAGAAACGTCCGCGCCGTAAGCTTTCATAATGGCTATATTTTGCGCCGCCGTCCGGGGATCAATGACGCTTATGAACCTCATCCCCAAAAAGGAGCAGATAGCGGCGAGACTGATGGCCATATTGCCGGAGCTGGACTCGATGACAACGGAGCCCGAACGAATCAAGCCCTTCGCCATAGCTTGCCGGACGATGCGCAAGGCGGGCCGGTCTTTGGCGCTGCCGCTTGGATTCATCAGCTCAAGCTTGCCGAAAACGGTAATGCCTCTTGTGTTTGAAAAAAGATGAGTCAGCGGGACAAGCGGCGTATTGCCTATTTGATCTAACCAGCTATTCCGCATCGGCAGCAGCCCTTTCCTTCACTTTCATTGATATAGTTTCTTTGCTTTGACGGAGCCGCTTGGAAGCTCCTCTCTCCCGGAAGCATGCACGACTTCGATTCCTTGCAGCAGCCGGTTACGAATCATCATGCCGATATCTTCGATTTTGTGCTCCACGTCCCGCTTGATGGCTTCCGCGGCTGCCGGCCCCATGGAGCCGCTTTTGATATACAGCTTAAGCTTGTTATGTTCAACCTTCACCCGCAGCGTTGCATCGTCCAAATGGCGGCTGACGACCTCTTCAATATCGTACAAGCTGATCTTTTCGCCATGTTTAAGCTCGCGGCCAATTCGTTTTGTAAGGCAATCGAACAGTTGAATCTGTTTGCCCTGATGGAGAACGGTGCGGAAATTTCGCACGACGTCGTAGGTCACAAACCGCATAACGGGAAATAAAGTCCGATGGAAGGAAGTCAAAGTCAAAACGCCTTCGTCGCTCCGCAGCGGGGCGAAGCTGCTATCAATGCGTTCAGCCGGCAAAGCTTCTCCGAGCAGTCCTTCTGACAAAACATAACTGCCGAGCTCATGGGAGTAAGCGGCTATCGCTCCTACTTCTATTGAACCTAACGTATCCAGAAGATCGGCCGGGGCGAGGCCGAAGCGCTCCGCCATTCGGGCCTGCCATTCGGAGGAGGCGAGCTCGCCGACGAGGATGATTTTGCGAAGCCCCAGCTCTTGCGGACTTTCAGCTGCATCGGCTATTGCTTCCAAAATAGAGGGCATCGTGTACAGCAAATGAGGCCGATACTGTTTCAGCTTGGCGAGATGCTCTTCGATTGGTGCTGTAAAAGGAATCGATTCTCCTTCAATACCAAGGCTTGCAAAAATAGCGATGGCGGTACTCGCGGCATGGCCGGTGCCGAGATCGGCAAGCGCGCGGATCACCCCATGATCGTCGCCCAGCCACTCGTTGAAGCTGGTTCTTTTGGCATCGGTATATTGCTCGTCGTCTTCATTGGAATAATAAATGGCTTTCCGGATGCCGGAGGAAGTGCCCGACGTTCGATAGACCGATAACCCTTCTTCCGTTCGGGGAGGCTGGGAATAATAATGTTTTTCGAGCAGCTCGGCGGTTAGAAGCGGGAGTTTCTTTAGAAGAGTGAAGTTGTCTAGGGGAGCTGGGTTTGGATGTTCGATGCCGTTTTCCCGAAGCAGCTCTTTATACCAGGGATGCCATCCCGAAATGTGGAGCAGATGCGCGTTCAGTCGCAAATCGTTCATAAAAAAGGAAGCCTCCCCAAGTGGACAAAATGGAGTCGTTATTATGCCTTACTTAAGCATATGTCCGGCTCGAACGATGGTTCAGGGATGACGACAGCGGCCTAAAGCGATTTTGTCTTTTTTTCGTATAGTAATAGTAGAGAGAGTCGATAGAGACAGGAGTCTAGCAAAAGGAGCGGTGAAAATTCATTCTAGCGTTTCGCCTTCGGGTGACGGAAGGGAGATCGGGAAAGCATGCCTAAGGCTAAGGGGAAAGCCAGCGGGAAAGCGTACCGTACAACCGATAAGTGGGCCAAAACAAACGTCATGTTAAGAGATAGCGGACTGAACTCTTATATCCCGCTTACTAAGAGGTTAAGCCAGTTGACGCTTGGCAAAATGCTGGGGTCCTATCAAATGGTCTATGTAAAGCCTACTTTCGGCTCTATGGGCAGAGGAGTTATGAGAGTGGAAAAGTCTTCTGCGGGAGGGTACAACTACCAGCTGGGGGGCAGCAAAAAGTATTTTCGCACACTGAGGGGCTTGTACGCCTCTATTCGTAAGGATACGAAAGGAAAAAGTTACCTCATTCAACGAGGAATCCATTTGCTCACGTATGAAGGACGGGCGTTCGACATGCGCGTAGTCGTGCAGAAGTCTCCTTATGGAGGCTGGGAAACGACGGGGACGGTTGCAAGGGTCGCGCATCCCGACAAAATCGTGACCAACGGAAGCCAAGGAGGGACGATATTGCCGGTGGAGCAAGTGCTCGGCATTCATTCTAGTCCGGGTCAGATAGATCAAATTTTGTCGCAGCTTGAAAGAGTGGGCGTAAGCACGATGAAAAGGCTAAGAAAATATTATCCAAGCTTAAATGAAATTGGATTGGACGTTGCCATCGACAATGATCTCAGAGTGTGGATATTGGAGGTTAACACAAAGCCGGATCATTGCCCGTTTGCCATTTTGCAAGATCAGACGATGATTCGGCGTATCGTTTATTACGGGGGGCAGTACGGCCGCAAATACAAGTTGAATTGCAATAAGGCGAAGGCTGTCCTTTAATTCTGGAAATTGAACCGGCCGGGAATGGTTTCCCGGCCGGTTTAAATATTTAATGGGAAAAGCGATTGAATTACAGTAAACTAATAAATAACTCCATCGGATAAAACTGTTAAAAGGAAGGTGGCTGCTCATGGCAAAAAAAAGGAGTTCAAGCAACATCGCTTTAATATGCGTCGCAATAGCATCTGCGTCCATTGCAGTAGGAGTTATTATACTATTGTCTATTGTTTCGGATAGGACAACACATAAGTACTTATTGCCGGAAGGGTTTACGGGATGGATACAGGTTACATATGAACAGCCTGAACACCCTCCTTTGAAAACAGAAGGAAAAAAATTAGTGTACGAAGTTCCCCCTTCTGGGAAAATAGTGACATCAAGCAAAAACGCTACAGGTCCAATGGAACTTAACTATATCGATCAAGAGGGGAAACAAAAACAATTTCGGACAGATATTCCGCTGATCCATGGACTCGGCACCTCGTCCGGAGAAAGCTCAACGGGTGAACTATTTCCTGAAAAAGTGACTTTTTTTGTAGGGACGGAACAACAATGGCGTGAAGCAGCGGATACACGGCCATCTTTACATAATAAATAGTAAGAACCCGCTAGGAAGCAACTTCCCGGCGGGTTCTTTATTAGTTAGTGGTTCTACTGAAGCTGTTCGCGCTAACCAGCCATGCCGCTACTTTCTGGCTGCAACAGAGAAGATGACTTGTTTAGTTTTTGCGTCGATTAGAACATTGATGGAATCCGTTCCGATCGTATGGTTGGTTTTCGCAACCGTTTCGCCTTTCTCCACTTTGGCGCATACGTCGGAGAACAGTTGCTTGAACGCAATCGCATTATAGCCGAACAAGCCGTTGGAAAACTGCTCGACCACTTCCTTGTTGCGGGCAAGCGAGCCGTCGCGCAGACGGATCGTTATGCCGTACGTATTGTACTGAGGGTCCAGCCAAATAGCCGCTTCCTCATGGACGACCGGCGAGCCCGATGGACGGTTCAGCACATTGTCCTTTTCAGATTGGTCCTTATACAAGCGAAGCGTTGTATCAAATAGATCCTGATTGGAGCCGCGCAGCTTGCCGACTGAAATGAGGGATTCGTATGCATCCCACATCCGTTTGTCCGGGAATACAACAATTTTGTTTCCGCCGCTTGCCGTCGGTACGATACGTTCCAGCTTGTCCGGCGAAACTTTAACCGGGATTCGTTTGGACTTGTTGGTCAGCCGTTCCAAAATAACAAGCGATTGCGCTCTCGTTACCTTTTGCCCGACTCCAAAAAATCCGTTCGGATAACCTTCCATGATACCTTTTACAAGCGACTCCGCGATAAAACGTTGTTCCCTCTCCGATGCACCGTTGATATCTCCAAAAGACTGAGCCATTTTTTGCCCGAAGCCGCTGTCTTCCAAAAACTCCGTTTCCTGAAGTGTGTAATAGATGATTTCCGCCACATTTTCACGGGTCATATCTGCTTGGAAGTCGGAATAACGGCTCTTATTCAAAAAGTGCAAATCGCTTGCGATATCGATAAATTCTTTGGCCCAATAACCAACAGGGCTTGGTGCAAATGAAAAGTAACGGTAATCCTGTTTCAAAATAGCCTGGTTCTCCGGACTCAGAGAGCCTAAGAAATTCGTATTCCAACTGCGAGATCCGTTCTGGTGAAGGTCTGTGTACGAAAGGATGAGCATTTTGACAAATTGGTCCACCTTGACTGTTTCTTCTGGTTTAAAAGTCCCGTCCGGATAGCCTTCCAGTATGCCTTGACGTACCATGCCGTTGATCGTTTTTTCCGCCCAATGTCCTTTCGTGTCTTTAAATGCGGAGACTGAGGTGGCCGCCGCGGCTTGTTCGTATGCTGAAGGCGTTGCCAAAACCGCCCATACCATCGAAATTCCTAATAAGATTAGTGCCAACCGTTTCATGTATTTATTTCCTCCTACTTCGATATATTCCGACATTCTCTAGATAACCACATCTATTCGTTATTTAGAATGGGCATAATGATGCAACCTTTGCCAGCAGGAGGGCTTAGTAAGGAGTAGACCTTTGCTCTTACTTATGAAAGCGGACTAGTCGGAATGACATAGAAATGAAAAGGCGTAAACGGGGACATTAGGCGCAATAGAGGGGTTGTGCAAAATACGGAGCAATGAAAAAAGGCTTGAAGGCATGTCTGCCCTGCAAGCCGTTTTGTTTAATTTCTAAGGATACGTTTAGTCCAGCACCGCGCTGATATGCGCTTTCGTGACGGACCAGTGGGAAGCGGACCACACTTTTGCTTTTTTATCGATATAAATAATTTGAGGCGATTCGTGCTTAACTCCGGTATCTTCGGCGATTTTATTGGAGACGGGACGGGACTCGATTACTTTTATTAACAAATAGTCGACATCTTGTCTCGGGCTGCCTCCCAAATATTTGTTGAACTCCTCATAGGCGTTGGAGCTTACCGGACACGTTGTGCTGTGTTTAAAAACGACGACCGGTCGGTCATCGGAACGCTGAAAAGCTTGATCCCACTGTTCAGCAGTTGTAATTTCTTGATAGCTCATAAGAACACTCCTTTTCTCTTTGCCACGCGGAATAATTGCCGCAATTATGCTGTTATTATATCTCTTCGCGCCGTCTAAAGCCAACGTGGCGAATGGAGGACGATTCATTTTTAAAAATGGGGTTGAAAGAGGGGCGAGAACGTGTTATTATTGCTTCAGCAACAAAATGACCGATTTAGTATTTTGGTCAGTTGGTCAGAAAGCGCAAGGAGGTGTTGCCAGAATGGCTATTGATCGACGGCAGCAAATCGTGGATGCGGCGGCTAAATCATTTTCGTTATTTGGCTATAAAGCAACAACGATGGATGGCGTAGCCAAAATTGCGAATGTGGGCAAAGGAACGATCTATACATTCTTTACGAATAAAGAAGAGCTATTCCAGGAAATTATGAATCGGATGATCGGCGAGATGAAACGGGTTGCCGAAACGGCGATTGAGCCGGGCAGAACGTTTTTTGACAATTTGAACGCCGCTTTGGAGCTATTGCTTGATTTCCGCGAGGAACATGAGCTTGCGCTCAAGCTTTCACAGGAAATGCGGGAAATTGGCACACCGATGGCACTGGAAGGATTGCAGCAGCTGGAAAATGCGGTTGTCGGCTATATCGCGGTGCAAGTAAAGCTGGCTATTGAAAAAGGTCAGATAAAACCTTGCGAGCCGGAAATGACGGCGTTTATTATGCTAAGGCTGTACATGGCGCTTACGGTGGAATGGAAGAAAGGTCATAAGCCTCTCGAAAAAGGCCAGGTCGCAGAACGGCTAAGATTTTATTTGGAGCAAGGATTGGCTCCGGCGTAAGCGGGATGCCTTTTTTTACGGCCTGAAATGACCGAATGATGAAATTGGTCAGTTGGTCTTTTATGGTCGGGATGGTTGATCATGTTTTAAGCAAACAAGAAGTTGACTAGAAGAAGGAGTGGAAGAAATGAAGCTAAAAGGGTTAAAGCAATTTGGCTCTGAGCTTGCAGCGATTGCGAAAAACAAAAAAGTTTTGATTCCCGTAATCGCCGTGCTGACGGTGCCGGTTATGTATACGGCTATGTTTTTAGGAGCGTTTTGGGATCCGTATCAACGGTTAGAGGAGCTTCCGGTAGCGGTTGTCAATTCTGATACAGGGACGGAGTTCCAAGGGAAAGAGATGCATATCGGTCGCGACTTTGAGGAAAAGCTAAAGGAAAATCCGAAGTTCGACTGGGCTTTTGTCACCAAAGATGAAGCCGTTCAAGGAATGAAAGACAACAAATATTATATGGCGATCGAAATTCCGGCTAATTTTTCGGAAAAAACAACGACGCTGACTTCAGATAAGCCAGAACCGGCTAAGCTGGTTTACTTACCAAATGAAGGCTTTAACTTTTTGGCCGCACAAATCGGCAATACCGCTGTTGAGCAAATGAAAGGTTTGCTGAACAAAGAAGTTACATCGGCCTATACGAGAACGGTGTTCGAAAAGCTGGAGACGGCTGCTGACGGGATCGTGAAGGCAAGCGACGGAGCCGGCAAAATTGCCGAAGGCACTACAAAAGCAAAAGATGGAGCCGAATTGCTGGAGCAAAATTTAACTAAGCTAGCTAACGGCACAATGACGTTGCAGGATGGAGCCTCCAAGCTGAATGAAGCTGGCAAAAAGCTGCAAAGCGGAAGCTCTGAACTTCATAAAGGCGCAGGCACGCTGACAAACGGGATCGGCCTAATGGCGGATGCGAGCGGCAAATTGTCGCAAGGCGCAAATGGCGCTTTGGGCGGTTCCTCTAAGTTGGCGGACGGCTTAACGAAATCTTCCGCCGGTGCTGCGGAACTGAAAGACGGAGCGAAGAAATTGGCAGCTGGTTTAGAAGGTATGGCTGCACAAAACGAAGCGCTTGCGAAAGACGCGAATTTTCAAGCATTGCTTGCTGCAAGCAAAGGTTTAGCGGCTGGACTTGAACAGTCGGCAGCTGGTCAAAAGCAGCTGTTGGCAGGAGCAAACGGATTGGAAGCGGGCTTGAAGGAGCTTGCAGCCGGTACGGGAACGCTTCAGCAAAAGCTCGGTGAAGCTAAAACTGGCGCAGGCACATTAACAAACGGACTCGAAAAGCTGTCCGGTGGATCGGCCGAATTGTCGGCTGGACTTGGCAAATTGAATGATTCGGTAGGCACAATGAATTCCGGCGCTAAGCAATTGGAAGAAGGCGTGACCAAAATGGCTTCCGGTTTAACGGAACTCGAAGGCGGTACGAAAGAACTTTCCACTAAGCTAAGCGACGCATCATCGCAAACTTCTGAGCTGGCTATGACGGACGATATGGTTGGCATGTTCGCGGAGCCAATTGAGCTTGATGTTGAGCGTGTATCTGAAGTGCCGAACTATGGCACAGGTTTTGCACCGTACTTCCTATCGCTTGGCCTATATGTAGGGGCTTTGCTCATTACGATTGTGTATTCGGTAAGAGAGCCTGCCATCAAGCCGGCTAACGGCTGGAGCTGGTTCTGGAGCAAGGCGCTGACGCTGATGCTCGTAGGTACCATTCAGGCACTCATTGCGGATGCAGCATTGATCTTCTTATTGAAGCTTGAAGTTCAAAATATGCCATTGTTTATCTTGTTCTCGATTGTCACTAGCATTACTTTTATGATGCTCATTCAATTCTTTGTTGCTACGTTGGGCAACCCGGGCCGCTTTGTTGCGATTGTACTGCTTATTTTGCAGCTGACAAGCTCGGCCGGCACATTCCCTCTGGAACTGATTCCAGGCTGGTTGCAACATGTAACGCCTTGGCTGCCAATGACTTATTCGGTAGCCGGTCTAAAAGACGTCATCTCCAGCGGCGAACTGTCCCGTATGTGGAGCGATGCAGGAGTACTCGCCATCTTCGGAGTCGGCTTCTCGGTACTAACGCTCATTTATTTCAGCGTTACTCACCGCAAGGAGCGCGGCGGCGAAAGCAACGAATTGGCGGTATAAGACTTGCGTAAGCTGAAGGTTAGTTGTAGGTAAGAGCAAGTGAAGATGGAAATGCCGCATCATAGTAGCAATAATATTGAAGCAGAAGCAGAAGCAGAAGCAGAAGCAGAAGCAGAAGCAGAAGCAGAAGCAGAAGCAGAAGCAGAAGCAGAAGCAGAAGCAGAAGCAGTAACAGATGCAGTTGCAACTTGGAAAACTGTTTTAAACTAAAATTCATCTTTGAAAAATAGTCCTTGGCTCCATCCTAGCGGTGGAATCAAGGGCTATTCTTTTGGTGTCAACCATGCCAAATATGTTTGAAGTGTTCTAACGGGTGATCAAACGAAGCGGCTTATAGTGGCTTAATGGTTTATTGCAGCAAATTTGCGGTAAAAACAGATATGATACTCATCCATTTTAAGTTATCGAAACAAATGGATAGGGTGAATACTGTTTTTAAGCCTCAATGGGAATAGTGATTTATGGCACCACTAAAGGTCCGAAATGGTCGGTTCGGAGTAGATTAGTTGTTTGTGGAACCACTAAAGGTCCGAAATGGTCGGTCTGGAGTAGATTAGTTGTTTGTGGAACCACTAAAGGTTCGAAATGGTCGGTTCGGAGTCGGCTAGTTGTTTGTGGCACCACTAAAGGCTCGAAATGAGCTGTTCGGAGTAGATTAGTTGTTTGTGGAACCACTAAAGGTCCGAAATGGTCGGTTCGGAGTAGATTAGTTGTTTGTGGCACCACTAAAGGTTCGAAATGGTCGGTCTGGAGTAGATTGGTTGTTTGTGGAACCACTAAAGGTTCGAAATGGTCGGTCTGGAGTAGATTAGTTGTTTGTGGCAATCCCCAAAAAAGCACTAATCATTCATACTTATTTAAAATCATTAGCTACTCAAATCCGACTTTTAACGTTCTAAACTATACTTTTCAGACCCAAATTTAACTAAAACAAACCGAAATCGATCCGAATTCATCCGAATTCTCCCAAAAATCTGTACATATCATTATAAAACGTGGTATTGTCTAAGTTTCTACTTGCCCTTTTGCGGGGATGCTGTATAATCACTATGATTTCTTTTATTGTGGCAAAGGAGGGTGCTGGATGCGGGAAGAGACAATCATCCGTTTTGAGCATGTAACGAAGCAATATGATGCTAATGATCCTGCCGTACTCAAGGATGTTAGCTTTGAGATACAACGGGGCAAATTTTATACGCTGCTGGGGCCGTCGGGCTGCGGCAAAACGACTATTTTGAGATTAATCGCCGGATTTACGGAGCCTTCTAAAGGCAATATTTATTTTAATGGCAAGGTCATTAACCGGATTCCCGCCAACGAGCGCCAGGTGAATACGGTTTTTCAAGATTATGCGCTGTTCCCACACTTAAACGTGTTCGAAAATGTAGCGTTTGGCCTGCGAATCAAAGGCCTCAAAAACGACGTCATTACAACAAAAGTAACGGAAGCGCTGCGGTTCGTTAACCTGAGCGGCTACGAGAACCGCGAAATTACGGAAATGTCTGGCGGACAGCGCCAGCGTGTCGCGATCGCCCGCGCGATTGTCAATGAGCCTGAAATTTTGCTGCTGGACGAACCGCTCTCGGCACTCGACTTGAAGCTGCGGACGGAGATGCAGTACGAGCTGCGCGAGCTTCAGCGCCGTCTAGGCATTACGTTTATTTTCGTTACGCATGATCAGGAAGAAGCGCTTGCGATGTCCGATGAAATTTTCGTCCTAAGCGAAGGGACGATTCAGCAATCGGGCACGCCGACGGATATTTATGACGAGCCGATCAACCGTTTTGTAGCCGACTTTATCGGCGAATCCAACATTGTAAAGGGCCGGATGCTGCGCGACTTCGAAGTGGAGTTTGCGAACCGCCAGTTCGAATGCGTGGACCAAGGGCTTAACTCTGGAGAGACAGTGGATATCGTCATTCGTCCCGAAGATTTGGAAATTACGTCTTCGGAGAGTGGCAAGCTTCAAGTGCGCGTCGATACTCAGCTGTTCCGCGGGGTTCACTACGAAATTAGCTGCTACGACGATTCCGGCAATGAATGGCTTGTCCATTCGACGCGCAAAGCGACGGTCGGAGAGCGCATCGGCTTGACCTTCGAACCGGAAGCGATTCATGTCATGCGTCTCGGAGAGACGGAAGAGGAGTTCGACAAGCGGCTGGAGTCATATGAAGAAAGCGGCGGTGAGGACACTCATGGAAGCTAGAGCTCGAAACATATATCTGATCCCTTATGTGCTCTGGATCGTGTTGTTCGTTGTGGCGCCGATCTTGCTCATTGTGTACTACTCCTTCTTTAATGTAGAGGGCCAGTTCACTTTGGACAATTACGCGAAATTTTTTACATCGGTCTATTTAAAAATGTCGCTAAGCTCCTTCTGGTACGCCTTTCTCATTACGCTGTTTTCACTGCTGGTTTCCTATCCGACGGCTTATTTGCTAACGAAAACGAAGCATAAAGGGCTGTGGCTGCTTTTAATTATTTTGCCAAGCTGGATTAACCTGCTGTTGAAAGCATACGCTTTTATCGGCTTGTTCGGCACATACGGCTTTGTCAACGCGGTGCTGGAGATGACCGGCATCGGAACGAAGCAAATTTTGTTTACCGATTTCAGCTTTGTGTTTGTGTCGGTATATATCTTTATCCCGTTTATGATTTTGCCGATCTTTAATGCACTGGAAAAAATGAACCCAACCCTCATCGACGCCGCGCGCGATCTTGGCGCATCTCCGTGGATGACGTTTCGCCGCGTCGTATTCCCGCTAACGCTGGACGGCGTGAAGGCGGGCTGCATGGCGGTGTTTATTCCGGCGCTGTCGCTGTTTATGATTACGCGGCTTATTGCCGGCAACCGGGTCATTACGCTTGGAACGGCGATCGAACAGCATTTCCTAGTGACGCAGGATTGGGGCATGGGGGCGACTATTGCGGTTTTCCTCATTATTGCAATGGCGCTGATCATGCTGCTTACCGGGAACCGAAAGCGAGGGCTGATCGACATTGTCAAAAGGTAAATGGAAGCTTTCCAACCTGTATCTTATTTTAGTTTTTGGTATTTTGTACGCGCCGATTTTTTATCTCATGTTCTATTCCTTCAACAGCGGCGGCTCGATGCGCGACTTTGAAGGATTTACGTTGGAGTTTTACGGCGAAGTTTTTCAAGATACAAGGCTCCTTATTATTGTGTTGAACACATTTGTAATCGCGCTGCTGTCTGCCGCCATCTCCACTATTATCGGCGTGTTTGGCGCAATCGCGATTCACTATATTCGCAGCAATCGGCCTAAAGGGGCATTGCTCACTTTAAACAACGTGCTCATTGTCAGCCCGGACGTCATTATCGGCGCTTCGTTTCTCATTTTGTTCACGATAGCCGGGATTCAGCTTGGCTTTGTGTCGGTGCTGCTGTCGCATATTGCGTTCAGCATTCCGATTGTTGTCATTATGGTGCTGCCGAAGCTTCAAGAGATGAGCGGTTCTCTGCTAGACGCTGCAAGAGATTTGGGCGCGAGCTCTTGGCAGGTGCTGACGAAAGTTATTTTGCCATATATTAAACCGGGTATTTTTGCCGGATTTTTTATGGCGCTAACTTATTCGCTTGATGACTTTGCGGTTACGTTTTTCGTTACGGGCAACGGCTTCTCGACCTTGTCGGTCGAAATTTATTCTCGTGCGCGGCAAGGGGTGTCTCTCTCCATCAACGCCTTGTCCACGCTAATATTCCTGTTTACGGTGCTGCTGGTTATCGGCTATTACTTCATTAACCGCCGCAATAACCGTCCGGCCTTGAAGGAGGGACGCGCATGAGCCAGCTTGTCCGGATGTTTTTGCTTGTGTTTGTCGCAGCCTTCGGCTTGATGTACGCAACGGCGTATCTCAACTCCAGCGAAGGCTATACGGGCGGCAACACGCTTACCGTTTACAACTGGGGCGATTATGTCGACCCGGAGCTGCTCGCTCGCTTTGAGGAGGAGACGGGCATCAAGGTCATCTATCAGACGTTTGATTCCAACGAAGCGATGATGACCAAAATCAAGCAAGGCGGCACCACGTTTGACGTGGCCATTCCGTCGGAGTACGCTATTAGCAAAATGAAAGCCGAAAACTTGCTGCTTAAGCTCGATCATTCGAAACTATCCAACTTAAAAAATATCGATTCCAGGTTTATGAACCTGTCCTTTGACCCGGAAAACGCCTACTCCGTCCCCTATTTCTGGGGTACGGTGGGCATCGTCTTCCACCCCGATCTAGTGGGTGATCTGACGTTCAATAGCTGGGACGATCTGTGGGACGAGAGTTTGCGCAACAAAATTTTCTTGCTCGACGGCGCTCGCGAGGTGATGGGCATGGGACTGAACAGTCTCGGCTATTCACTCAACGATACAAACGAAGAGCATTTGCAGGAGGCGCTCGCGAAGCTCTCCACGCTGACTCCTAACGTAAAGGCGATTGTCGGCGACGAGATCAAAATGCTGATCGCAAACGAAGAAGCGGCGGCGGGGCTTGTTTGGTCCGGCGACGCATCGGAAATTATGGCGGAGAACGAGGAGCTTGACTACATCGTGCCGCAAGAAGGCTCAAACCTTTGGTTCGACAATATGGTCATTCCAAAGACGGCGCGCAATTTGGAAGGGGCGCATAAGTTTATCGACTTTATGCTCCAGCCCGATGTAGCCGCGCAAAATGCCGAATATGTCGGTTACTCCACGCCGAATAAGGAAGCTCTCGTTTTGCTGCCGGAGGACATTTCCGGCGATGAGCGGTTCTATCCGGATGAAGAGTTGACCAAACGGCTTGAGGTTTACGATAATCTCGGTCCGCGCATGCTCTCTCATTACAACGAGCTGTTTCTAGAGTTTAAAATGCATCGGAAATAAAGCGAGCAGGTTGGGCTTTTTCGCATCAAGCAAAGGCATGTGTCGAGATGACGCATGCTTTTGCATTTTCCGCTGTTTAAGTTAAGGCGCAAAACTTACGCTTCAGATATGCAGATGAAACATGCTAGAAAGCAGCTGGCATTTTCGGAAAAAGAAAGGGAGGAACAAACAGTGGTTGCGGAGCGGAAAAATAAAATAGGTATCGTCGTTGCGGGTCTTCTCCTCGCTATTCTAATGGCTTCAATGGACAATACGATTGTAGCGACAGCGATGGGCAATATCGTAGGAGAGCTCGGAGGACTGGATAAGTTTGTTTGGGTCACCTCCGCCTATATGGTTGCGGAAATGGCCGGTATGCCGATATTCGGCAAGCTGTCCGATATGTACGGGCGCAAACGGTTTTTTGTGTTCGGATTAATCGTATTTATGATCGGCTCCATGTTATGCGGCACGGCGTCCACCATTACGGAGCTGTCGCTGTACAGGGCGATTCAAGGAATTGGCGCCGGAGCGCTTATTCCGACTTCCTTTACAATCATGTTCGACGCCGTCCCGGTGCAATCCCGCGGCAAACTAGGAGGACTGTTCGGCGCGGTGTTTGGACTGTCGAGCATATTCGGCCCGCTTCTTGGCGCGTATATTACGGATCATATCGCCTGGGAATGGATTTTCTACATCAACTTGCCGCTCGGAATCATCGCTCTTTGCATGATCGCTTTTTTCTACAAAGAGTCTCACGAGCATTCCAAACAGCCGATCGATTGGATTGGAGCCATTACGCTCATTGGGGCAGTCGTTTGTCTTATGTTTGCCCTGGAGCTGGGCGGCAAAGAGTTTCCTTGGGCCTCGGTCCAAATTATCGGCATGTTCGCCGCAAGCGCCTTGTTGCTTGCCATCTTCCTGTATGCCGAGACCAAAGCCAAGGAGCCTATTATTACGTATGCTTTGTTTAAAAAGCGGATTTACTCCACCAGCATTTTGACTTCCTTTTTTAGCGGGGCTGCGTTTATTGTGGCTTCGGTTTATATTCCGATCTTTATTCAAGGGGTGCTGGGAGGTTCGGCGACCAACTCCGGTCTTGTCCTGCTGCCGATGATGGTCGCGTCGGTCGTTACCGCTACGCTTGGCGGCTTCCTGATGACGAAAATACCGTACCGCAACATTATGGTCGGCACGTTCAGTCTGCTTGTGATCGGTATTTTCCTCGCTACAACGCTGGATAGCGATTCAAGCCGACTGGAAGTTACACTGTATATGATTTTGATTGGTCTCGGTATCGGAGCATCGTTCTCCGTTCTTAGCAATGCGGCCATTCACGGCATTCCTGCCCGCCAGCGGGGAACAGCCAGCTCTACGCTTAATTTTATTCGGTCCCTCGGCATGACGGTAGGGATTACGGTGTTTGGCATTGTGCAAAGCAATCTGTTTGTTCGCAAAATGAATGAAGCTTTTGAGGCGAGTGGAATCGACGGAGGAGCCACTATGGGGAGCGGAGATTCCAGAGAACTGCTGCAGCCGGAGATGCGCGCCCAAATTCCGCCTGATATTTTGGACTTGATTACGGCTTCGTTGTCTTCGTCCATTACGTTTACTTTTGTGCTTGCCATCGTACCTGCCGGTTTGGCGCTCGCCGTCGCCTTTTTTATGGGAAGCAGCAAGCTGGACCCCGCCACTGCCGAAGGCGGCGAATATTCGGGAGGATCGGGTCATTAAACGAACAAGCTAAGGGGAGAATGAACCATGTCATCCAAACTATTAATGAATGAAGCGATAAAAGCGTCCGAAGTCGTGTTGACCGGCCTTGACGGGGAGAAGATCGGCATTGTCACGCGCGAAGAAGCGCTTGCGCTGGCGAAGGAGCATAAGGCGGATCTCGTATGCGATTCGCTCCTCAGCAGCCCGCCGCCATGCCGTCTTGTTGGCCGCGGCCATGCAAAGAAAGAGAAGGATCAAGCGGGCCGTGAAGCAAGGCAGAAGGATGGTCAACTGAAAGTGAAGGAAATGAGGCTGACTGCCGGAATTGAAGATCACGACTACGACACGAAATGCAGGCAAGCGGCCAAACTTTTGGAATCGGGACACGGAGTCCTGTTTGTCGTCAAGGTGCAAGGCAAAGAGGGCGCAGCGGCCAAAGAGCTGCTCGAACGGCTTGCAAACGATCTGAAAAGCACGGGCAAGAAAAAAACGGGCATTCAGCTGAGCGGCAAACAAGCGGCGGTGGAGCTTATTCCAGTGTAGCGGCTTGTTGTTTAGTTGCAGCATCACTCGCTGTATTTCGGCCCGTACATCCGGACTCTTTAATCCGTATACGGGATATGAAGATCCACTTCGCAGTAGGTTTCCGTCGCGACCGTTATGTCGATATATTCGAAATAATGTGAGGCGGCATAAGAATAGGGGGATTTTGGCATCCAATTGCCGATGAAATTCCATATTTCCTCAAGCTGCCGGATCGTTAGTCGCCGAGGATGAAAATGTCCAATATATTTAAAGACGATATATTTTTGCGCCGGCAGGACAAACGTGTTCTCCGGCGCTATATCGTCCGAGAAGGAATAGACTTCCGTGGAAGGGAAATAGACGGTAGAGTATTCGTCCAAAATAAGCAGCGTCAATCCGATATAAAGATTTGGGTTAACCTTGTAAGGGATATGAGGCTGTACGGTGTAGAAAAAATCGACTCCAACGGTGTTAGATGTAAATTCATGATAGTTTTCCTCAATATTAACCTCGTAACGCCTCCCTACTAACTTGCAGGAAGGCCTCATCACAAATACGGGCTCGAACAGAAGTCCGTCCGCCACATTCAGAAGTCTCGAGAGATCAAACTTTTCCATTAGCTTAATAGGTTGAAATTGCTTCCTTAGACAGGATGGCGTCACGCCGAATTGCTTTTTGAACGACCTGATGTAGGATTGTTCATGATCAAAGCCAAATTCCAAGCTGATATCGATAATTTTCATGCGGGTGTTCATGAGGAGGTCGATGCTTTTGCTAAGCCGCCGCGCTCTTATGTATTCGATGAGAGGCATCCCGGTTGCGTGTCGCATTAGGCGGTGCAGATGAAATTTGGATACGTTTAGAGAGGAGGAGAGATCGTCGAGCGATAAGTTTTTTTTCAGCTTTTCCTCAATTAAATTAACAGTATCTTCAATTATGCGGTAAGCCTCTATATTTTTCATGAGCTCTCCCATCAATAGCAAGAATTGTTCATTTTATTATAAATGACATGGGTATAATTGCAATCATGCTGCAGCTTGCTGTTTATACTTCATCGGGAGAGTGAGAGACATATGACTTATTTATCTCTTAGTACTTGGAGCTTACACCGTATGCTGGGGCCTTTGCACCTGACGGTTTGGGATGAGGAATCGCAGGATCGCCGTATTGTAAAAGAGTTTCACCCTCAGCAAATATCTTTGCTTGAGCTGCCTGAAGAGGCCGCAAGAAGAGGGTTCCGCGCGGTAGAAATTTGTCATGTTCATTTTCATGCGACGGATTATGTTTATTTGCTAGAGTTAAAAAGAGCTTTTGCCGAGGCAGGCGTTTCGTTCGATACGCTGCTTCTCGATTACGGAGATTTGACGAGTTCGAATGAGCGGCGGGCAGAATCCGACTTCCGTTATATGTGCGAATGGGTTGAATATGCTTCTATTGCGGGGGCCAAACGTATCCGGGTTATGGCGGGAGAGGCAGAGCCGGCCAGCGGAGCTGCGATGGAGCGTGCTGCCAACTATTTGCTTATGCTGTCGGAATTTGCGGGTGCGCTCGATGTTGAAGTAGTTACAGTAAACGGAAAAGCGCTCACTTCCACAGGGGACAGTTGCTTGCGCTTGATGGAGAAAACGGAGCTTCAAGTGGGGATGATTACGGATTTCGGGAATTTCTCGGGACATTCCAAATACGAGGATTTGTCGCTGACGATTCCATACAGCAGCATTATTCATGCCAAGGCCGATTGCGACGAGTTCGGCAACCCGGATGTTCCTGAGTTTCAGCGCTGCCTAGAGGTAGCTAGAAGGTCCAGATTTGACGGTTCAGTCGTTATTATTTATGATGGGCCAGGCGATATGTGGGAAGGGATTGAAAGGGTGCGGCAACTGGTGACGCCGATCCTTGTCTAATGCTATAATCTAAACATACATATACCCTGCCGGGACGGATAGGATAGAGACCGCGAGTGATGAACTTTGAAGTGGAAACACTGGAGAGATCATGCTGGAGCGGTCTTTTTTTGCGTTCAAGGAGATAGAATGAAAGCTAAGAAGGAGAGTGTGGGGATGGGGAAAAGCGTACATACGGGCCGTGTGAAGCTGCCGGGACGTTGGGATCCAAGCCTGTGGGTCAGCAAGCGTCCGTTCGGGCTTGGCCTTACAAAGCCGCATCATATCCGCGAGACGTTCAAGACGGCATGGCATAATCGGGACAATTTGCCTTATGCGTTCCGGATTTTGACGCAAGGGGTATGCGATGGATGCGCGCTTGGCGTGTCCGGCCTTTACGATCAAACGCTGGAGGGGCCCCATATATGCACGACGAGACTGAACGTGCTCAGGCTAAACACCATGCCTGCCATGAAGGGAGAGAGGCTCCATGCGGACATTGACGAGCTTCGCGCTCTTAGCAGTGCGGAGCTGCGCGAATTGGGGCGGCTGCCCTACCCGCTAATCAGGCGAAAGGGAGAGCGCCGTTTCGGCCGGATATCCTGGGATGACGCGATGTCCCGCATTGCCGATCGTATGAGGACGATTGATCCCAAAGGAATCGCTTTCTATTTAACCGGGCGCGGCATTACGAACGAAACCTATTATGCCGCCGCGAAGGCAGCAAGACATATTGGGACGAACAATATCGACAATGCGTCAAGGATTTGCCATTCGCCGTCCAAGACGGCGCTGAAGCGGTCGATTGGCGTTGGAGCATCGACCTGCAGCTATAAAGACTGGATCGGAACGGACGTGCTGCTGTTTTGGGGCAGTGTAGCCGCCAATAACCAGCCTGTGTCGACTAAATATATGTATGCCGCCAAACGGAAAGGCACCAAAATCATTGTAATCAACCCTTATCGAGAACCTGCTATGGACGGGTACTGGATACCGTCGATTCCCGAATCGGCGCTGTTCGGCACCAAGTTGGCCGACGATTTTTATCAAGTGAGCATTGGCGGGGACATCGCTTTTATGCACGGCATTATGAAGTGCTGGTTTGAGATGGAGAAGCTGGAGCACGGCTCCGCTATCGACCATGAATTCGTGCGGCGGCATGTGAACGGATACGATGCGCTGCGCGAGCATGTCGAAGGGCTGCTGTGGGAAGAGCTGGAGCGTTCATCGGGTCTTGCGCGGGGCAGAATGGAAGAGCTTGCGCGTCTGCTCGCCGTGGCTCGGTCCGGCATTTTCGTATGGAGCATGGGGCTGACCCAGCATCGATTCGGCACGGACAATATTTCGCAGGTAGCCAACTTGGCTTTGCTGAGAGGATTTTTAGGCCGGGAGCATTGCGGCTTGATGCCAATCAGAGGGCATAGCGGCGTTCAAGGCTCCGGCGAGATGGGAGCCGATCCGTTCAGCTTGCCGGGGGGCGAGTTTGGCGAAGTCGACCGGAAGCGGCTGGAGGGAATATGGGGTTTCGAGCTCCCGAATTGGCAAGGCGATATTGTCGGAGTATCGCTCGAAAATGCGCTGCTGCCGGATGATCATGAGCGCAAGTTGAAGCTGTTTTACACATCCGGGGGCAATTTTTTGGAGACGATGCCGGACCCGGATCATATTAGAAGCTGTTTGGAAGCGGTGGAGCTTCGTGTGCATCAAGATATTATGCTGAACACTTCAACGCTTGCCGATGCGGCTGGCGACGTCATCGTACTCCCTGCCATGACTAGGTATGAGCAGCCGGGCGGAGGCACGTCGACTTCCACGGAGAGGATGGTTTATTTCTCTCCCCAAATTAAAGGCCCTCGAATAGGGGAAGCGCGGGCGGAATGGGACATATTTGGAGAGTTGGCAGAGCGGTGCGGACGCCATCCCGGTTCATCCGCTCGATTCGGCAGCGCAGAAGCGATTCGCGAAGAAATTGCGGTTGCCGTTCCTTATTATGATGGAATTCAGAAGCTAAGCAAGCAAGGCGACGTCTTTCAATGGGGGGGCGCATGGCTGTGCGAGGATGCTCATTGTCCAACCGAGGATGGCAAAGGCCGTTTATTTGCCATCCCGCTCCCGGATAGAAGGAAAGCTGAAGGAAGCTTTTTTGCAACGACTCGCAGAGGCAAGCAGTTCAATTCGATGCTGTACGGGGAGAAAGACAGTTTTAATGCCGCTTCCCGCTACGATGTGCTCATCAGCGAGGAGGATGCGGATTCGCTCGCTCTGATGGAAGGCTCCGCTATCGTCGTGTATAACCGGTACGGAATGTTTCATGGACGAGCAAAGCTGGCACCTGTGGCAAACGGCAATATCGAGCTGTTTTGGCCGGAGAGCAACTCGTTGTTCGGACGCGGCATTTATGAGCCCCATGCGGGCATACCGGAATACAACGCCGCCGTTATTGTAGAGCGGGCGGATACGTTTCACGCACTTAAGGATACCCGGTACGTCGAATCCAGATTGGAAGAGCTGGAGCTGGAGCCGCCGTCATGAGGGGGCGAATGAGATGATGAGCTATGAAGCCAAGGAGGATAACGAAGGTAGAGGAGTTAAAGAGGGCAAAGGAGACATTAAGGGAAAAGAGAGAAATGTGGAGAACGTAGAAACCACGGGAAGCACGAAAGACCCGAAAACTATTGAAAGCTCAGGAAACATAGGGAGCACGGGAAACGTGACCAAGTGGAAAGCAATCCGGTACGATGGAACGGCATGCGAGGAAATGGAGGATGCGATTGCCGCGGAGTTTGCCCTTACAGTTATGTTGAACCGCGAGGAGTTTGCTACTATCGTATGCTCTCCCACTCATATCAAGGAGCTTGTATTCGGTTTTTTAGCGTCTGAAGGAATGATTCGTGAGGCCGCACAAGTGAAAAGATTGGAGCTGGATCTGGAACGGGGCTTTGCCCATGTGGAATTGGCCGCTTTGCCTTCGGTCAGCCGGAGCAAAGTGTCGAAGCGGTTTATCGGGAGCTGCTGCGGGAAGAGCAGACAGTTTTATTTTTACAACGATATGCTCACGGCTAGAACGGTTAAGACTTCTCTTACATTGACGGCTTCGCGCTGCATGGAATTAATGGAGAAGCTGCAAGCGGAATCCGGCGATTTCAAAAGCACAGGAGGAGTTCATAACGCCGCTTTGGCGACGGGAGAAGGGCTATTGGCTGTCATGACGGATATCGGTCGGCATAACGCGCTGGATAAACTGTTCGGGTATGCTCTATTGAAGCGAATTAAAACGTTCGACAAAACGATCGTGTTCAGCGGCAGATTGTCATCCGAAGTTGTGTTAAAAGCGGCCAAAATCGGCTGCGGCATCTTAATCAGCAAATCTGCTCCCACCGATCTCGCGCTTCGGCTTGCCGAAGATTTAGGCATTACTTGTGTCGGCTTTGTTCGAGGGGGCTCTCTTTCGATCTATACGCATCCAAGGCGAATCATTATAAACGGTTTGTTACCTTGACAGTAAGAGGAGTATTGGTTATGATTTTCCTATTGAAAATCATTATCAATTAGTCCCTAACTACATGTGTTGAGCAGGACGGAAGAGGAGTTTAAAGATGCTGCGTCGTTTTTTCTCGTACTACAAGCCTTATAAAGGGCTGTTTTTCCTGGATTTCACTTGTGCGGTGTTGCTGGCCGTTTTGGAGTTGGGTTTCCCGCTAGCTGTCGGCTACGTTGTTAATACGCTGCTGCCGGATGGCAACTGGGGAATGATCATTTCCGCTTGTGTAGTATTGCTGCTTATTTATGCCGTGAACACGCTTCTAAGCTATATTGTCAACTATTGGGGGCATATGCTCGGCATCAACATTGAAACGGATATGCGCAAATCGCTATTTAACCATGTGCAGAAGCTGTCGTTCCGTTTTTTTGACAATAACAAAACAGGCCATGTGCTCTCCCGCATGACCAACGATTTATTCGAAATCGGCGAAGTGGCGCATCATGGACCGGAGGATATGTTTATTGCTGCGATGACGCTGGCTGGCGCATTCGGCATTATGCTCTACATTCAACCGGAGCTGGCGCTGATGACGTTCCTTATTATCCCGGTCATTATTTGGCTCGTTCTTTTCTTCAATCGCCGGATGACTAGCGCGGCCAACAGACTGTTTTCGGATATGGCCGATTTTAACGCGCGAGTTGAAGATACGGTAGGCGGCATTCGGGTTGTGCAAGCTTTTGCCAATGAGAAACATGAAAGCAAGCTTTTTAACGGCAACAACCTCAGATTCCGCGAAGCCAAACTAATTTCTTATAAAATTATCGGCTTGAACGCTTCTGTTTCCTATATGCTGATGAGGCTTGTATCTCTGTTTGTGCTCATTGCGGGTGCGTACTATGTGTTGAAAAAAGGCATGACTTATGGAGATTTTATTACCTTTGTCCTGCTGACGAACATTTTCTTTAAGCCTATTGAAAAAATTAATGCCGTCATCGAAAGCTATCCGAGAGGGATTGCAGGCTTCAAACGGTTTATCGAACTGATGGACACGGCTCCCGACATTGCAGATTCGCCACGTGCTGTTGAGGTGGAGCAGCTTAAAGGGGATATTCAGTATCGGAATGTCACGTTTGGCTATGAGGGAGAGGCGAAGGTGCTTGAAGGCATCAACCTATCCGTCCGTGCTGGGGAAACGGTCGCTTTTGTCGGGCCTTCAGGTGCAGGTAAAACGACGATATGCAGCTTGCTGCCCCGGTTTTACGAAATCGAAAGCGGCAGCATTACCGTTGACGGGCATGATATTCAGCAATTGAAGCTGGAATCGCTACGGAAAAATATCGGAATCGTGCAGCAGGACGTATTTTTGTTTGCCGGAACGATTCGCGAAAATATTGCTTACGGCAAACTTGGCGCACCCGAATCTGAAATTATGGAAGCTGCTCGACGGGCTCGTCTCGAATCATTTATTGATTCGCTGCCGGACGGGTTAGAAACGGTAGTTGGTGAGCGCGGTGTGAAGCTGTCGGGAGGACAGAAGCAGCGGCTTGCAATTGCCAGAATGTTTTTGAAAAACCCGCCGATTCTTATTTTGGACGAAGCGACATCGGCTTTGGATACGGAGACGGAAGCAGCGATTCAGCAATCGCTGGCCGAGCTTTCGGTGGGCCGCACAACGCTAGTTATTGCACACCGTCTGGCCACGATCAAAAATGCGGACCGCATCGTCGTTGTCACCGAAGACGGCATTTCCGAGCAAGGACGCCACGAGGAGCTTGTGGCGTCGGGCGGCATCTACAGCCGACTTCATGCCGCTCAATTTGGCCGGGCATAGGCTTTGGATGACGGGTGCTTTTCGTACCTTTACCGAACTGTTTAAAACGGAACGTTTAGTTGTTCTAAAAACCACTAAATGAACTGATGAACACCAAATGAAGCGTTTAGTTGTTCTAAAAACCACTAAATGAACTAATTAGCACCAAATGGAGCGTTTAGTTGTTCTAAAAACCACTAAATGAACTAATGAGCACCAAATGAAGCGTTTAGTTGTTCTAAAAACCACTAAATGAACTGATGAGCACCAAATGAAGCGTTTAGTTGTTCTAAAAACCACTAAATGAACTGTTGAGAATCAAATGGAGCATTTAGTTGTGTTAGAAAACACTAAATGAACTGATGAGCACCAAACGGAGCATTTAGTTGTGCCAAAACCACTAAATAAGCTGGCGAGCACAAAGTAAGGCCTTAGAAAAAAAGAGAGCGGAGCAAACGTATCGTTTGCCCCGCTCTCTTTTCTTTAACGCTTCTCGAAGCCGGAAATCACCCCGTCTGCCTATGCGCTTTACGCTTATCCCATTTGAAAATGGCGTTAAGCCCTTTATAAATATGTTTGGATTCCTTCGTAAGCAAAGGTCCCATAATCGCCAATATGAGAACGTACAGAGCGGCAAACGGCTGAATTTTTTCATCCAGGTTAGCTGCGATCCCTACATTTGCGACGATGATGGAAAACTCTCCGCGGGAGACGATTGTCAGCCCGATATTGGAGGATGCTTTTGGCGAAAGACCAGCGCTTCTGCCTGCCAGCATGCCTGCAACGAAGTTACCGAATAGCGTGAGCGCAACGGCGCCCAGCGTCAGCCATACGGCGCCGCCCAGCTTCGCTGGCTCAATCGTGAGACCGAAGCTGAAGAAGAACAATGCGCCGAAAAAGTCGCGGAAAGGCAAAATCAGATGTTCGATCCGTTTCATGTGATTCGTTTCTGCAAGCACAAGGCCAAACAGCAGCGCTCCGATTGCTTCCGCGACATGAATCGTTTCTCCAAGGCCTGCCACAAAGAAGAGTAAGCCGAAAATGAGCAAAATAAATAGCTCGTTTGACCGAATATCGAGCAGCTTGTTCAACAGCGGGGCTGCCTTTCTTCCCAGCACGATGAACAGCAGCATGAATCCCAGAGCGTAGGATGCAGAGAGCAATACGCCGCCTAATGAGGATTCCGTACTCAGTACAAGGCCCGATAGAACGGAGAGGTAAACGGCCAAAAAGATATCTTCGTACATAATGATCCCAAGAATCATTTCCGTCTCAGGATTTGCCGTCCGTTTCAAATCGACCAGCACCTTAGCGACAATTGCGCTGGAAGAAATGGTCGTGATGCCTGCAAGCACCATCGTTTCCGCGAAGTCGAAGCCGGTAGCGAAACCGAATATCAGCCCCAACGAAAAGTTGATCAAAATATAAATGGTACCGCCGACTGCGATATTGCGTCCTGACTTGATGAGTCTTCCTACAGAAAATTCCAAACCAAGATAAAACAGCAGGAACAGAACCCCAAGACGACCTAGAAAATGAATCGTCTCCGCGCTATGAATGAACGTAAAATCAAGTACGCCTATTTTAGGAGCATGGGGCCCGACTGCCATTCCGATCAGAATATAAAAAGGGATGACAGAGAAGCGGATTTTCGCTGCCAGCAGTCCGGCTAAGGCAACGAGAATAACGGCGAGGCCGATCTCAAGCACCATGTGGTCCATTGTTAACGGCTCCCGTTTTTGAGCATCGCCTTAAGCAGTTTCAATTGCTGGCGTTCGCCTGCGACGATTAGAGTCGTATCTGCTTTGAACTTGTAGTCCGGACCTGGGTTGATATGCTTGCCATCCTTTTCAACGGCTGCAATAATCGTTGCTCCTGTCGTCTGTCTAATGTCTGCTTCTCCGATGCTGAGCCCGATGCAAGCGGCTCCGGATTCGATTTTGTACCATTCGATCGTAAGATCGTCCAGTGCCACTTCAATCGTTTCCAGCGCCTTCGGCTTATAGGTCATGCCACCCACAATAGCAGCGATTTGGCGGGCTTCGTCATCCTCAAGCGTCACCATGGAGATGCTGTCGTCCGGATCGTCATAGTCAAAGTGGTAAAGCTCGCGGCGTCCGTCATCGTGAATAACGACTACGAATTTGTCCCCGCTGCGCGTAATAATTTGATATTTTTTTCCGATTCCCGGCAAGTCTGATTCTCTGATGTTCATAATAAGTTAGTCCTCCTAGTAGCGTCTTTTTCAAGTTTTCCAAATGATTGCTTTCTATATTCATCCACATAATTCGAGGTATATTTCATCACATTGACGATTCGATCCCTTAGCCCCTGTCTATGCGGAGTACGGAAATACGAATCGCATATGGCCAATAGATAGATGACGAGCAAGCTGCTTGTGACAGCAAGGATATCAGGACTGTTCGGAAGTAGAGCCTTGGTCTCCGAAGGATGCTTGCCAGGCCCCGACTGGACATGAAGCGCTGTTCCGCTTGAGGTAATTTTTCCCGAACCGGCGGTCAGCTCAAAGTTATTCCCTGCCTGATATGCAAATGAAGCGGTTATAAGCAGCGGGAGGAGCAGAAAGAACGTCAAATAACGCTTCATAAAGCGTTTGGAACCATTTATAGCGCATGAATGCTCTATTTTGTCCATATTCCGCCTCCTCCCGTTTGATCTCATTGTTGACCTAATTCTAATAATTATAGCCTAGTTACGCAAAAACATAAACTCAAGAGGGGAACATTCCTGTATTTTCATTAGCTGGTTTTCCGGATGCTTTCGATAAAATGCAAAGTCAGATCGGGATCCCACTGGGTCCCTTTGCCCTCTTCCAAGATGACCAAAGCCCGCTCAATCGACATTCCCTTCCGATAAGGGCGGTCGGATGTCATCGCATCGAAGGCGTCGGCAATGGCAATGACTCTGCCTAGCAAAGGGATGCCCCTCCCTATTAAGCCGTCGGGGTAACCTCTTCCATCATATCGCTCGTGATGCGAGCGGATGCCGGGCAGCAGAAGAGCCATCGCATCTGCGGGTTCGATCTGCTTGACGATCTTTTCACCCAAAGCGGGGTGCAGCTTAATTTGATCAAATTCCTCGTCGGTTAACTTGCCTTCTTTCAAAAGAACGGCATCTCTTATCCCGATTTTTCCGATGTCATGCAACAGGGAAGCTTGATGCGCCAGTTGAAGCTGCTCCTCGCTCCAGCCAGCCGCCCTGCCTATTTGGACGGAGTAGCGAGCCACTCGCTCCGAATGGCCCGCCGTATAAGCGTCCCGAGCATCCAGTGCCGCCGCCAAGGTGAAAAAGTAGCTTTCGATAAGCTGATTGTTGCGTTTTTCCCGTTCGCGCAGCCCTTCCACCATATGATTAAAGCCGGCAACCAGTTTGGAAAACTCGTCGGAATAAATATCGTCTGCTCTAACGGACAGATTGCCTTCTTGAACATTTGCCATCGCTTGCTGAATCGTTTGAATAGGGTCCTGAATATTTCTCGACAGCAGAGAGGCGCCTAGAAACGAAAAGGACATTCCGATGATTAAAATGATGGCAGCCCATTGCCAGTAAGAATCCGTACCTTGGCTCGGAATACCCTCCATTCGAATTTGAGAGGCGAAGGCAAATAGCAGTAAAGGCAAAGTACCGATCAAAAATGCGGAAAGCCGGAATTTGGTGCGGATGGAGACGAGCACATGGCCTCCCAGCGTCAAGTCTTGTTTGTAGAGCTCGATATGCCTTTGACGAATGTAAGAAATGACGGGCCGAATGGCAATCGATGTAAAGAAAAACTCAATCATCGCATGCATGCTGGCTACCATTAGCGCTCCCGCCCCCGCTACTAGCAAGTAGCTATTTGGAATGTGGACCAGATCGGTGGAGATGAGCACCAGGCTTAGCAGGACGGCCGGAATGGACATGCCGAGAAAATGGGGGCCGAACGTTCGCTTGACCGCAAGCAGAGGGAAGCGATGGGTTTGCAAATAAGCCTGCTCCAATTGTTTTTTTGTGGGAACGTCATGGTTGAACACTTTTGCAATCGGCTTTAAATGCCGAAAAAAAATAGTCAGCTCGGCGATCAGCATAATAAGTAGAGAGAGGAGCAAAACGACGCCTAGCAGAGACAATTCCTGAAGCGGAATGCTTAATGTGTTTACGATGATGGTGCCGCCAATGCCCAGAACGGCGATGGCCGAGCCGAATAGGTAATTGCGGAGCAGCGTTTTTAAAAAAGAGACATACAAATAGCGCGACTCCTGCGGAGACGGGTGTTTTTTGCCTGATGCGGTTAACATGTTAGGAGTGCCTCGCTTCCATTTACGGCGAAATCTAGTTCTTATTTCCTGTATTTTACGATGGTCCTACTCGGAAGTACAGGGGAATGATCGCAGGAACGGGACAATAGAGAGTAGAAGGACGGCAAAAAGATAACGAAATGACAGCAAAAAAGAACCTGTCAAGGCTAAGGGCTTTGTCCCTTCGGAATCGCCAATGACGAGGTTCTTTGATTATTAGGCTTATTTAGCTGGTAAAAGAATCTTTTGTCCCGGATAAATGAAATCCGGATTTTTTATTTTGTTCAGTTCGCGCAAAATTTGCCAAGTCGTTCCGTGCTTTCGTGCGATGCTCCACAAAGTATCGCCTTTTTTCACCACGTAAACCGGAGCGGGCTCCGGCTTTGGTTTCGGTTCGGGTTTAGGCTCGGGCTTAGGTTGCGGCTTTGGCCCCGGCTTTACGACGGGGGTCGCTCCTTCTGCAATTCGCCCTTCGACCTTGGGATTTGCCGATCCCAAGTGTTTCATGTAGGAGATGAGCGCTTCGTCAAGTGAACCGAACATGCCGGCTTGAGGATATTTTCCAAGCATGACATATTCGTCGCCGCCAGCCGCTAGAAAATCATTGGTCGCAAACGTATATACGGCTTTGTCATCGACAGCTTTTCCTCGAATTTTAATGGAATGTACCCGCTTGCCCGGCTCGGCGGACGGATCGATGTTGAAGCTCATTCCGCCGATGTGGGGGAAAGCGCCTTTTGCGTTCGGATAATCGGAAACGCCGTTTTCCAGTGCGGCTCTTATATCCGCTCCCGTCACTTTCAACGTAACGATTTGGTTGCCGAAAGGGAGGACGGTAATGACTTCGCCTTTTGTAATGATGCCCTTGTCTATGGAAGCTCGAATGCCCCCGCCGTTTGTGAGCGCAACATCGGCTTTTGTTGCATAGAGCAGGGAGTCGGCGATCAAATTGCCCAAATTCGTTTCACCCGCCCGCACCTTTTCCCGAGAACCCTCCAGCTCTACATCGGTTTTGCCTACTTCCTCGGCCAAGATCGCTTTCTGCTCGGTCAAGACGGCCTCGACTTTAGCGGCTACCGTTTTGTTCGGAACAATGTTTTTGGCTTCCTCGGAATCAATGAGCTTAGCTTCGCGTTTCGTCACTTTGCCGTTTTCAACCCAAAGGTCGACCACGCCTACATGCTGAGTATACTCTCCCGTACTGACGATCAGCGTATCGTTGCCTGCTTCCAGTCCGTTTTCCAGCTTGGAGTGGCTGTGGCCGTCAACGAAAATGTCAATTCCTTTTACTTCGCTTGCTACTTTGAGGCTGGTGTCCACGCTTGACTCATCAATGCCGAGATGCCCCAGTGCGATAATGACATCCGTTTTGGGTTCAAGCTCGTCCACTATGGTCTGTGCTTCCTTGGTAGGGTCGCCGAACTGGATGTTTTGAACATTGTTTGGATGTGTTTTATACGCCGTTTCCGGTGTAGTCAAGCCGAAAATGCCAATTTTTAAGCCATCTAATTCTTTAATGATATAAGGCTGGAAAACCCGCTTGTTCCCCTTGTCTCTGACGTTGGCGCTTAGGAGCGGGAAACTTAATTGCTTTGATAATTCCAGCAGTCTGTCGGTGCCGTAATTGAATTCGTGATTGCCCGGCGCCATAGCGTCATAGCCCATCAGCTCCATGGAGTCGGCCACGCTTTGGCCTTGAACTAAAGTAGCGAAAGTAGTGCCATGAATCGCATCGCCTGCGTCAAGCACGAGCGTATTCGGATTTTTGCTTTTGTAGTCCTCAAAAATGCCGGCAATTTTGGCGAAGCCCATATCCGCTCCACCGGATACCGCTCGCGCATGCATATCGTTTGTATGCAAAATCGTTAAATGTTTCCCTTTCTCCGGGGGCGTCGCAGTGCCGCTTGCGGCCGCGCCGCCTGCCAAATTCAGAATCAATGCTGCGCTTATTGCCGCTGACAACAACCATTTTCCCTTTGTTAACATGTCGAAATCATCATCCTCCGTCTATGTTAATAGTTTGAAAATCGGTACATGTTGTTATTCAACGGGAATACAATTTGTTCCTGTAGGCGTTGATTTAATCTTTAGTAAAAAAGCCCATAATCGCTTACAAAATAGGGCAAAGTAAACCGACGCAAAAGCGTTTAAATCGTCCCCTTCTCAGAACAAGGGATGGAAGGCGGTTATAGCTGTTGTTGTTTGGCCCAAAGCTTCGTATAATGAAGGGTGCATAGACGAGATACCCCTTTACATAGGGATTGGAGGAACAACGAATGGACAACAAGACAAACTGGTCATCGGCCGAAGTGGCCTCTATGATCGATCATACGATTTTGAAAGCGGATGCTACAAAGTCAGATATTATTGAGATTTGCAAGGAAGCAAGAGAGCATCAATTCGCAACGGTTTGCGTCAATGCGGGTTGGGTTAAGCTGGCGGCAACCGAGCTTCAAGGCTCCGGCGTCGGCATTACGACAGTAGTCGGATTCCCGCTTGGGGCGACGACGACCGCTTCCAAAGCGTTCGAAGCTGAGCAAGCCATCTCCGAAGGAGCAACCGAGGTTGACATGGTGCTGAACATCGGCCTGTTGAAATCGGGCGATTGGGAAGGCGTGGAGCGCGACGTAGCTGGAGTAGTGGCGGCTTGCAAAGGAAAAGCGGCGCTTAAAGTTATTTTGGAAACGGGCTTGTTGACTGACGAAGAGAAAGTGACCGCTTGTGAAATTTGCGTGAGAGCGGGAGCCGATTTCGTAAAAACGTCGACTGGCTTTGGCAAAGGCGGAGCTACGGCAGAAGATATCGCGCTTATGCGCCGCACAGTGGGTCCTGAGCTTGGCGTCAAAGCATCCGGCGGAGTTCGTGACTTGGAAACCGCGCTTCTTATGCTTCGTTCGGGCGCTACCCGCATTGGCGCAAGCGCAAGTGTAGCGATTGTTACCGGAGGCCAAGGAGAAGGCTACTAAAGAACAAATAAAAACGCCGAGAAGTCGAATGGACTTCTCGGCGTTTTTTCTACGATTCGCAGCTAATAATGAGATTGGAATGAATGCTTTCCCCTGGCTGGACAAATACGAGCTCCTCGCGGCGGTTTAATTCCAGCGGCTTAGCCATCCATGGTTCAACGCATACAAACGGACGGTCCTTCACGGACCAAATGACGACGTATTTAAAAAGGTCGTCATAGCGAAGGCGTACTCTAGTTTGCTCCGATACAGGGAAAGCAATTTCGCTCTGTTTTGCATCGAGCAGGCATACCGACTCAACAAGATTTTCGAGATCAATGCGGCCCGTATAAGCTTTCTCCAGATTGTCGTTAAAATCCAAGTAGCGTGTCGCATCTGATTCGTAAGCAATGTCTTTTTCGCCTTGAATGGCGAAGTACGGGTGGAAGCCGGCGTAGAAAGGCATAGCTTCCGTTTCTCCCGCGTTGCGGTACTGCTGGCGGGTATGGAGCTCTCCGTTGACAAGGGCATATGTAAATAGCAGCTCGAACTGGAACGGATAAGCCTTAAGCGTCGATTCATTTGCCCGCAGGCGGAGAGTAATAGAAGCTTCGCCTTCCGAAGCGGTATCGACAACTTCCCAAGGAGAAATCCGAGCTACTCCATGCTGACCCATTTGGTACGTTTGACCGTTCCATTCGTAGACCGAGTTTTGTACCGAACCGCAAATGGGGAACAGAATAGGGTTGCCCCCACGGATATTGGCCGCCGGGTTTTCGAAGGTAGTCTTGTCCAAATAAAATAACTCTTGTCCGTGCAATTGGCACGAAATGACGATGCCGCCTCTTTCCGGGCAAACAAGCACACGCGAAGACGTGTTTGCTTCCTTTAATTCGTAGATCGTATAGGTATCTTCAAAGCGGTTAACTTCATACTGGCTCATGATGCTACCTCCAAATTGGTTTTGTTTTTTTCATTTTGCCTTAATCTCCTTGAAGAGTAAAGGGAGGAGTTCAGGCAAAGCGATGAACGGTCGCAATAAACAAGCGCAATGGAGGAATTGGCGGAAATAGGGCGCAAAATGTAAAAAGCCGATAACGGGGCAACCAGTTAAGGTTTGCCGTTATCGGCTTCGATGAATCGTTTATTGTGCTGGAACTTCGCTGGCTGGTGCTTCGGCTGCCGGAGGCTCGCTCGCAGGAGTTGTTTCTTTTGGCGCAAGCGTGTTTTCAATTTTTGCTTTTGCTTTAATTTCTTCAAGCCATGGACTAGCAAGCGTTTGATTCACTTCGTCTGCCACCAGCTTGGCGCGGGCAAGAGATTTTTTGTCCTCGCTTGCAGGAGTGCCTGCTTTATAATCGGTTTTTTTGATAATATGGTAACCGAATTCGCTCTTCACCGGCTCGCTGATTGCACCGACTTCAAGGGCAAACGCAGCTTGTTCAAACTCGGCAACCATAGCGCCTTTACCGAAGAAGTCCAGGTCTCCGCCTTTTTCTGCGGAACCGTCAGTCGACTTGGCTTTGGCCAATTCCGCAAAGTCTTTGCCTGCTTTCAACTCTGCATAAATAGCGTCCGCTTCTTCTTTCGTTTTCACAAGGATATGGGAAGCGCGAATCTGCTCGTCGGAACCGCCGAACTTGCCTTGGTTGGCGTCAAAGTATTCTTGAACCGCCTCGTCGGTGACAGTCGATTTTGGCTCAAGCACTTTGCGGACCATAGCGCTTAGACGGAAATCTTCGCGCAAGTCTTCTTCTGTAAAGCCGTTTTGCGCAAGAGCTTCATTAAAAGCGTCAATCGTAGGGAAGTTCAGCTTCAAAATTTCGATTTCCTGCGTAATATCTTCTTCTGTAAAGGAAATGCTCGCGGCTTTAATTTCCTGCTCTACAAGCTTCTCCAAAATCAGATTTTCCATAGCGGATTCGCCATTGCCTTTGACAAGCTTCTCGTACAGCTCATCTTTAGTAATTTTCGTTCCGTTTACTGTAGCAATCGCTTCATTGCCGCCAAATGGCGGTTTGATAACCAGAACGATGATTAGTGCCGCAGCTAGCAGAGCGGAAAGAATAATCCAGCCGAGGCTGCTTTTTTTCGGGGGAGCCGCTGCGCCAATCGCTGCTGTTGAAGCAGCGGAATACGGAGTTGCAGCAGTCGCGGGGCGATCGCTCTCCTCATTCTCAGGCTTGTCCAATCCAGCTTCTTCTTGGCTGTCTTGTTGCTCGGCAAGATCGTGAGCCTGTTCCTCGATATGTTCGTTTTCCGTGGTATTGCGGTTGTCTGTCGCAGAGTCGTTATCTTGTGGCTTTTCATTCGGCTGCTGCGATTCTTTGTTATTCATTCCATAAACTCCCTTCAAATTGCAATTCTTCAACTACTATATCAAATCATCGTCAAAAAATCCTTAATCTAAAATAAAAAAAGCTTATAGGATGTCGAATCGATTGAATTGTTTTAGTATACTATTAGTAACTGCAACGACAATTAATGACAGAGGCGATCTTCATTGAAGGAGGGTTCGGTTTTGGTAAGGCATTCCAAGATTTATGCGACGCTTGCCGCGTTGATGCTGGCGCCGCTGCTCGGTTACGGCTATATTCTGGTATCTCCGTATGATGTGGAAATCCATACGCCGGACGGCCATTTTTACATTGTAAGCGTAGTCGCTGTGCTCGCCCTTGCGGTAGCGGCTGCCATCGGTCTCGTTGCGACCCGGATTCGGAACATAAAGGTCAGCTTTTTATCTCTATCCTACGTTTCATTGGCGGCGATGTTTACTTTGCACGGTCTGTCGACGCCCGGCTTTTTGATGCACCATTCCTCGATTTCCGGCAACGTTGCGCAATTAAGCGTACTGATGTCCGCGTTTTGGTTGTGGCTGTGCTCCATTTCTGCCGATCATAAGCTGGTTAGATGGCTTTCTCTTAAACAGAAATGGCTGCTTCCGGTTTGGTCTGTGATGATGCTGGCTTTTGGCTTGTTTTTGTGGTTGAACCCCGATTTTGTAAATTTGCTCCATTTAAAGGGCGATATGAGCAAATGGGTCACGACCGCCGTCATTTTTGTACTGAACGGCTGGACGATGTACCGAAATATGCAGACGTACATGGTTTCTAAATTTCCGCTCCAACTCGCTATCGTCTATAGCACCGGCTGGATGCTCGTCGCTCAAATTATTATGGTGACAGGCGAGCCGTGGATGGCAAGCTGGTGGTTATATCATTTCTTGCTGCTGGCATCGGTTATCGTCATGGTGTATGGCATTATCCGGGAGCATTTAAGTACAGGCTCGATCACCTCATCTATCAAAATGCTTTTTCGGGCAAATCCCGAAGACTGGATCAATACATATATTTCTCCAAGCGTTCGGGACCTTGTACTCGCCACAGAAGCCAAAGATTCCTATACGGCTGGACATAATTACAGGGTCGCACTTTATGCGCTTAAACTTGGAGAAGAGATGGGACTCTCTTCCTCCCAGCTTCGAGCCATCGCGCAAGGAGGGCTTGTCCACGACATCGGCAAGCTGTATATTCCGGACGGAATACTAAACAAACCGGGCAAATTAAACGACGAGGAGCGGGCCATTATCGAGTCGCATCCCGTCTCCGGCTTTGATGTTTGCAAAAGGCTCGGCTTTATGGTCGAGGAGCTCGCGGTTATTCGCTCCCATCATGAAAAGTGGAACGGAAGCGGCTATCCCGACCGGCTCTCGGGAGAAGATATCCCGCTTGTCGCACGTATTACGGCGGTTGCCGACGTTTACGATGCGCTTACTTCTTCCCGTTCTTACCGTCAGGCGATGTCCCAAGATGAGGCGATGTCGATCTTGCTGAATGAAAGCGGAAGGCACTTTGATCCTAGATGCATTCGTGCTTGGGAGAGGCTGGTTGTGGAACACCAGCAGTTTTTCCAGGATACGCTGGTCAACAGCCCGCATTTGAAACTGGATGATAAAATAGCCAGATAATGTTCGAACGATAGAAATGATAGGCAGCCAAATAAAGCCAGTCAGCGCAGGTGCGCATGTACGGTTGGAGGGAAAGCGCGATGAACAGGATGTCGCTTAGAACAAAAGGATTGATTCTCATCGTGATCATTTCGTTTATTCCCTTGCTTCTGGCCGGCTTCGGAAGTTATTCCGCCGTGAGGGATGCGATGCTTCGCACCGAAATCGATAAGATCGGCAGCAAGCAAAACACCCAAGCCGGCAATATTGCCGCCTGGATGGACATTCGGCGTGCGGAAGTGCTGGTCATGAGCAGAACTTCCGTGATCCGCTTTGGCACTAACAAAGAAAGACTGGACTATTTTGAAAGAGAGCTGGTTCGCAGCGGCTTCACTTATCATGCGCTGGGCTTTATCGGGAAGGACGGAATGGCTTTTCGAAGCGATGGCCCTCCACGCGACATGAGGGCGGAGTCCTTTTTCCAATCCGCTATTAATGGTGAATTAACGATAACAGATCCTTACAAGCCGGGGTTCTCCGTTATGGAGCAAACCTTTATTGTTGTGCCTGTATATGGCATTGGAACGGAGATCGAAGGTGTCATCTACGCGTCCATCCCTTTTTCCGCATTTGACCGATTTCTTGATTTTGGCGACGCCAGCTCGCCCGTTCGTTTTTATAACGATAAAGGGAGCATTATTTATAGATCGGACCCTGAGCAAGAACCCCTTTCTTCCCTCCAGGGGGACCCTGTTCTAAGCACCGTCGCAGAGGAGATATTGAGCTACAAAGAAGGAAATGTAAAGGTAAAGGTGGATGGCGAGCCGCACATCGTTTTTTACGCTAAGGTGTCAGGGACGCCTTGGAGAATTGCGCTGCAGGAGCCGGTATCAAAGCTGGAGAAAGCGTTATTGCCGATTCTCTGGAAAATCGTTGCGACGATCGCGGTATCCGAGCTCATTATCAGTGTATTGTTTTATCTTTATTTCGAACGGATTGTGAAGCGGCTGGAAAACATTTTGTCTGTGACTGAGCAGGCGGCAGCGGGTCAATTTCAGGCCAAACATCTCGATACGTCCCAGTATGATGAGATTGGTCAGCTAGCTCATTCCGTTAATGGGATGATGGAGCATTTGCAAGATTTGTTCGACCGGCTGAACGCCATCATCAATCAAAACCAATATGGATTTATCGTGCTTGATAATCAATACCGGGTTACCTATTTAAACGTTGCCGCAGAAAAAATGCTTGGTTACAAAACGGAAGAGCTCGTGGGTCATGCTACGCCGCTTCTATTTATGGATTTGGAAGAGATCAGATTGGAGGCGGAGCATCTGTCCGCCGAGCTTGGAAGGAAGGTACAACCGGGACTGGAAGTGTTCAAGGAGCTGCGAAACCATAGATTTTCCTACGAGCGGGAATGGACCTTCGTTCATAAAAACGGAACCCGCATCCCGACGCTGCACAGTTCGAACGGACTACGGGATAGAAGCGGCAATTTTTCGGGCGTCGTTGGCATGGTTAGAGATATTTCGGACAAGAAGCATGTGGAAAAAACGCGCAATCGGCTGCTCGATATTGTAGAGTCCGGCAAAGATTTAATCGCCTCCGTCGATATGGAGGGCAAAATCATTTATATGAACCGAGCCGGCAAAGAGATGTTAGGCCTTGTTCATGCGGGAGAAGAAGAATCTGTCGTAGAGAGGTATGTCGAACCCCAGATGTACGAGCAGTTGCTGAAAGGCGCCGAGCTCGCGAAGGAATACGGGTATTGGGAAAGCGGCGCTCAATTGCTTAAAGTAAATGGCGAGCCGTTGTTTGTATCGATGGTTGTAGTGGCACATGTGGAATCACATACGGGCGAAATGTTTTTTTCGTGTATAGCAAGGGACATTTCGGAACAAAAGCTAGTTCAAGAGGAACTGGTCCGCGCAACGCTTGCGGCGGAGGAAGCGAACAAAGCCAAGAGCCGGTTTATGGCGCTTATGAGCCATGAAGTCAGAACGCCGCTCAACGGCATTATCGGCTTGACGCAGCTGATGCTCAAGACGGAATTGTCGGTTATCCAGAAGGATTACTTGGATAAAATGATGATGTCCTCGGAGTCTTTGCTGCGCATCATTAACGATGTGCTCGACATTTCGAAGATCGAGGCGGGAAAAGTGGAAATGGAGCGGCTGCCGTTCCAGCCGGAGGAGCTATTGCATCGGATTGCCAACGGGCTCAGCGTCTTTCTGGGCGGCAAAGAGCAGTTCGAATTTATGATCAAAACGCCGGATCGGTTGCCGTCCTTGCTGTATGGGGACGCCCTTCGGCTGGAGCAAGTGCTGCTTAACCTGTGTATGAACGCCATAAAATTTACTCCGCAAGGTCATGTGAAGCTAGAGCTGGAACTGTTGGAAGAGTCGGCTGACATGGTTAAGCTCCGTTTCCTTATTGCGGATACAGGAATCGGCATGAGCAAAGAGCTGATGGACAAGCTGTTTAAACCTTTTATGCAGGCGGACAGCTCGACTACGCGCAAGTATGGCGGAACAGGTCTGGGGCTCGTTATTTCCAAAAGCTTGGTCGAGCTGATGGGCGGAAAGTTGAATGTGACCAGCGAAGAAGGAGTCGGCAGCCGTTTCTATTTCACTCTTGCGTTTGCCGCCGATCCCAATTGGCAAAATTCCGAAGCTGCTGTCCCGCTTCTAGCCGGCGAGGGCAATGTGTGGATTGTAGAAGACGATGTCAAAATGCGCGACCATTGGAGTTATTTGTTCGAGTCTTTAGGCTTGTCTGCCATCACTTTCGACAGCTGGCAAGGGGCAACTGAAAAGCTCCGCAGAGTGGGGCAGGGAGTGCTGCCCCAGTTGCTGCTGATGGACATGGAAATGCCGGATATGTATGGCATCGATACATGGAGAGCTTTCAGCAGCGAGGCGGAGCAAGCTGGAGCTCAAATCATCGCACTTACCACGACTTATGGACGAGATGAATTGCAGCAGCTTCCGCCGGATGAACGCCCGATTGCCATATTGACGAAACCGGTAACAAATTCGGCCATTGTCCGCGTGCTTGGGGAGGCTTTCCGCAAGAGGAGCGTCATCACCCAGCAATCGGCTCAGCCACACAGCAAGCAGCCGGAGCCGTCTCAGGAGCAGGGAAGCGGTAGTAAAAAAATATTGCTGGCGGAAGACAACAAGATCAATCAGTTGGTGGCCGTTGAAATGTTAAAGGAAAGAGGATACGAAGCCAGCATTGCGGAAAATGGCGAAGAAGTGCTGCGGATGATGGAAGTGGACGCTTGGGACCTCATTATGATGGATATCCATATGCCTGTAATGGATGGCACGGATGCGGCGCGGATCATTAGAAGCAAGCCGGAGTTCGATCATATCCCGATCATTGCCGTTACCGCTAATGTGGTGAAGAAGGATCATGAGCATTATATGAGCCTTGGCATGAACGACGTAGTGACGAAACCGCTGTCGAGCGATCAGCTGCAAGAGGTGCTGGATTATTGGCTCGATAAATCGAGCAAGCTGCCTAGGCGGAACTTAAGCGAAGGGGCGGACGGCCGGGGAACGGAGTTGCTCCCTGGAGGTTTGTTCAGAGCGGGCGCGAATGGCCTTGCTGATATTCCTGGAATGGATGTGGAGAGCGCGCTGGAGCGGGTAAACGGCAAAAAAGCGATTTTGCTTCATATGATCGAGCAGTTCCGAATGGACTATGAATCATTTATGGACCAATTTCGAATGATGCTGAAGCAAGCCGAAATGGACACGGCGCTGCGTATGATCCATACGCTCAAAGGAGCTGGCGGGTATTTGTCCGCTTATGAGCTTGTCGAAGCCGCAGGCGAGGTGAATACCCTTTTAAAGGGGACCGAGCCCGATTCGAAAGAATTGCAGCTCGCACTGGCCCATTTGGAAAAAGAATTAGCTAAGCTGCTCACGGGTCTTCAAGAAGCGCGAACAAAGCTTCGACAATAAAATCTAACATTTTTCTAACAATCTGTTGTTCCTAATGTTTCCGTATTGTATAGTAGAGTTACTACATATAATCGACAGAAATCTTCAATTTATTAAAGGGTGACGCCAATGCATAAAGTTCTGGTTATTGAAGATGACGTCATGATGAGCAACATGCTATCCATGTACCTGACGGAAGAAGGGTATGCAGTGAAGCAGGCTTATCGCGGAGACGAGGGATTGAAGCTTGCGACGGAGTTCAACCCGCATCTCGTTCTTCTCGATCTCATGCTGCCCGATATGGACGGCATTGAGGTATGCGCCCAAATTCGCTGCTACTCAAAGGTGCCCATCATGATCTTGTCTATGAAGAGTGAAGTGTCCGAACGCGTGCAAGCGCTTAAGACGGGGGCCGACGATTATTTATGCAAGCCCTTCAGCATGCACGAGTTGACCGCCAGGGTCGAGGCGCTTATTCGACGTTCCCATACCGTCATTGGTGAAGCGGTCTCTCAAACGGCTGCTGCAATAGCGGTGGAAGAAGTGGAGCCTATTCAACTGGACGTAGAGAGGCGATTGCTTCTCGTTCGAGGGCAATTGGTAGAAACGACTTTTTCTGAATATGAGCTCATGAAGCTGTTTCTCGGACATCCCGGCAAAGTGTTTAGTCGCGAAGAACTCATTAATGCAATCAGAGGCTTCGATTCTTTTGTGACGGATCGGGCCATCGATGTACACATCGTCAACCTCCGCAAAAAAATCGAGCAAAACCCGAAGGAGCCTAGGCTGATTCGTACCGTCTGGGGTTTTGGATACAAGTACACGGCACAGAGCGCGAACTAGCGTGTCTATTGCATGAATCTATCAAATTGGCGTCCCGCTCTAGCGGGGCGTTTTTTCGTTGGAGCGGGGTTTCCCCCCATCTGGTTAAAATATCTAACAATCTCCTAAAAGTCTATCCGGCATTTTTCTAATAATTCTATGCGACTATTGGATTAAACCTTAGGAACGATATTTTAGGAGAGGGGAACTTCACATGAAAGGGACAATCGATTTACCTGGGCGCAAAGACGCATTTAAACAGTTGGAAATGGCTATTGCCAACGCTCGTTTGGCAGGTAAGCGATTGCTGGTGGCTTTGGTAGATGTCGATCGGTTTTATCGGGTTAATGAGGCAAAAGGAACGGAATTTGGCAATTATGCGCTCATTATGATTGCAAAACGGCTGGCTGCAGCGGGCAGAGCGCTGTCGGAGGCGGCAAATTCAGCGATCTCTAGAATAGAAGGCAATACATTTCTCGCTATTATGGAAGTAGGACAAGAGACTTCGAACGATTGGCGGATGGTAGAGGCCATTAAATATGCGGTCGAACAGCCGATTTCAGACGACGGAAAAGAGCTGTATTTAACGTCCAGCATCGGAGCAAGCTTGTTTCCGCAGGACGGTTATACAAGCGAGCAATTGATATGCCGGTCTGAGTCGGCTTTGCACCAAACCAAAGAAAACGGAGGCAATCGGGTGCTCTTTTATAACAAGGAAGATACGCTTCGGATGAACAGAAGAATAGCGGTTGAGAGCGCGCTTCGCCCGGCCTTGTCCCGTGGTCAATTTTATTTGAGCTATTTGCCCTCTTATCGATTGTCAGACGGCCGTATTAAAGGCTTTGAGGCGCTGATTCGCTGGAAGCATCCGGAACTGGGCAATATCTCGCCAGGAGAATTTATTCCGATTGCCGAGCATAACGGATTAATGGTGCCTATCGGAGAGTGGGTGCTTAGAGAAGCTTGCAAAATGCTGGCGGGACTTACGCAGTACGGATCGCAACAACTCACCATGTCGATTAATATATCGCCGGTTCAGTTGATCGACCCCCGTTTTCCGGGAATGGTTCTGAACGTTGTGCGGGAATATGGCCTACAGCCACATTCGATTGAGCTGGAAATAACGGAACACATCATGATTCACTCCTCAGACTTATCCTTATCAGCCCTCACTCGTTTACGCGCAGCAGGTTTTCGAATTGTGCTGGACGACTTTGGCACGGGTTATTCCTCAATTAGCAATTTAAAGCAACTGCCTATCCATGGTTTAAAAATAGATAAATCATTTGTGAAACAAATTGACAGACAAAGCGCGGAAAGACATATTGTAGAGGCGATTGTCTCTTTAGTTCAGAAGCTTGGTCTGGAAGTGACCGCAGAGGGCGTAGAGTTCATAGAACAATACGAGCTGCTGAAGCAATGGGGCTGCGATTATGTTCAAGGCTTTCTATTTGGCCAGCCTATGGAGCCTACCAAAATTGACACAACGATGTTTCGTACTCCCAGCCTGTCATAAAGCGATACCGAAAACAACAAAACCGGCCTAGGCTTTATGCCTTGTGGCCGGTTTTGATTTTGTTTCCTGTTAGCTGACTTCCAGGTACAGCTTCGTGCCGTCGTTATATTGAAAGATGGCGACGTCGCGCACCATTTCTACCGATTTGATTCGTTTCCACTTTTTCCTAAAATCAAAGTTCAGTTCCAGCTCGGACAATTTATGATGAAGCAGTTCTACGGATGCGGATTGTTCGGTCGGATAATAGACAGGGACGGAACGATTTTTGAAGGTAACGATTCGCATCATCGTACCATTCACCTCCGGTTGCGTTTTTCCCATTTTACCGTGAACATTTTAGCCCCTTATGAAACTGTCGTCAGGATAATGTTTGTTTTATTCATACTTTCCTAACAAGTTTCATAACGGCTTAGGAGCTACTGCTGTACTTCCATTTTTTCTTATAGTATCCGTGACCGTATTGATGATTGTATTGCGGCGGATGGTTCGGATACGGCGGTGGCGGGTATTGGCCATTTTGATTTGGATAAGGCGGCTGACCCGGATGCTGACCGTGTTGATTTGGATAAGGCGGCGGTGGGTATTGGCCATTTGGATATGGTGGTTGCCCCGGATGTTGACCGTGTTGATTCGGGTAAGGCGGATGCTGGTTATGTGGATATGGCGGCGGCGGGTAATGTCCTTTTTTGAAATCGCTGCTGCTTAAGTGGTGATAGCCGTGTCTCATTTTTTTGAAATCGCTGCTGCTGTAATGGCGATAGCCGTGTTTTCCTGTTAGTGAATATAAAATACGCTTTAACATGCGGAAACCTCCCTCAAGGAATGGTGAAAATGTATGGCGTTGAATATGTATACGTTAAATCAAGCTGGAGGTTTCTAATCGATCCGCCATTTCCGCTAACTCGACAGGAAGGGCCTGGCGCTTGTAAGCTTAGGTTAGGAGCTGATGCATGAATGTGGAAAAAGCTTGCGCATAGATGCGCTGAAATGATAAACAATTGGCGGGATTATCCGTTGCAGCCGGGAACGGTATGGCAGGGACGATACCGCATCGAGAAGATGCTGGGCATGGGCAGCTACGGCCAAGCTTATCTATGCTTGGATCAAGCGTCAAACGAGCTTGTGCTGCTGAAGCGCAACAAACCGAGCAAAGGCAAAACAGGCATCGCGTTGCTGCGCAGGGAAAGCGAGCTGATGGGGACGCTGGACCATCCGCAAATTCCAAAGTGGCTGCATTATGGCAAGCGCAACCGGGATGAAGCGCTAATTATGGAGTATATAGAAGGGTATAACTTGGAGCAGGTTATTTATGAGCAAAATGAAACCTATACGGCCGAGCAAGCCTTAAAACTGCTTGAAGCGCTGCTTGAACCGCTCCGCTATCTTCATGAACGCGGCTATGTCCACCGGGATGTGCGCATTCCAAACGTACTCATTCGCAATGGCGCCGTCTATTTAATTGATCTCGGGCTCGCTTGCGGAATCGGCGAGGAGCTGCCGAACGATTTGCGCCTAGCGCTTGGAGAAGACAGCGGCGCAATGTACGGTGCAGCCATAAAGCGTCGAATGCGAAGCGCGAACATTGCAAGCGACTGGTTTGGGCTGGGCCATCTGTTTCTGTTTGCGATGTATGCGGGTTATACTCCCCCGGACGATGCGGAAGAACGAAGCTGGGAAGAGGAGCTTATTTTGGAGCCGGAAGTGAAAGCTTTTGCCCGCAAGCTGCTGAATGACGAGAACGCTTGGGAGACGACTGAGCAATGCGAGCAGGAGCTCAAGTCTTTGCTTGCGCAACTGGGCACAAAGCAAACATAGCTGCGATGTTTATATTAAGCGGTGAACCAAGTATAGTCACGATGGTTATATGAAGCGGTGCAGTAGAGCGAGCACAGCCAGATGCAAAGGATAGAAGCTGCGCCAAATCCAGCGGGGAATGCGGATGGCATCCAAACCTTTTATAAAATCAGGAAAATAGACGAGCCACAGAGTAGAGAACAAGCTGAACATTTGCAAAAACCAGCCTTTGTAAAAAAGGACGGCTACGTTTAGAGCAGTGTGCAGAAGGACGGTCCATTTTGGAGCCGCATACCGATAAACCAGCGCCAATAGAAGAGCGTAAGCGCCATAGTCGAACGGCAGCACTTCCAAAAAGACGGCTGCTGCGGCGGTCAAAGCAAGTTGTGCCGGACGATTCCCTTTCAATCGGTCAAGCAGAAGCAGCACGGCCAAGCTGACAAACAATGTTGCGATAATGTTGATTTGCTGGGATTGCAAAGCCATTTGAAAAGGAAGCTGGGAGACCGCGGCGAGCAGGGCTATGCGTATCAGATAACGTTGCATATTTCGGGTTCGAGTGTAGCCGGTCACCAGCGCAAAAATATAAAAGGGCAAAGCCAACCTTCCGATAATGCGCCAAGCCGGATTGTCTTGAAACCAAACAGCGCCGATATGATCCATTAACATCGTAAACATTGCCAGTAGTTGAATTGAGCTCACCCTCGTCCGCACCGCAAAATGTTGCTCCCAGTATACCATAAGACTTGGGAAAGGCGGAGAGGCGCGAAGCCCTCGGGAATTCGCTTAAAAACGTTTGTCCGGAGGTCTTCGCGTTAATGGATGTTGCTAATGTGTGGAGACGGGCTACAATCCTGCGTTTTTTTTCAGCCTCGCCGCAATCTCCAAAAAATCTTCATGCGAAATGCCGGGAGCGAATTCATCGGGAAGCTCGTTTAGATCCGGGACAGGGGCCCCTTCCGGAGAGCCTTGAATCACTTCCAGTTGCGCCCCCGTCTGCGGATTTTGTCCGTTCCATATGAGCGCGATATCTTTGTAGTCGTTAGGACTGAACGTATATAGTTTGTTGCCGAGCCCCATCGCTTCAAACTTACGGGTGGCCTCGAATTGATTATTGCTTAAATCGGGGATCGGAATGAGCTTTTTAATATCGACGCCCGTAGCGATTTCCAAAGCTTTGGCATATGCAAGCACATGAACTCCGCCTCTTACGAGCAAATATCCGATCATAGCTCTTGCGGTCGGATGGTCGGTCATTTCATAGACTCTCATTTTGTGCGTTCTTGCCCCGCATTCCAAAAAGAAATTGTGGAGCAAATCCAGCACAAGGTTTCCACTGTTGAACACATAGTCCCCGGCCCATGGCCTGCCCATGGAATCCCCGGCCAAAGCCGTCTGCGCCGTGCCGATAAAAAAGTAGCTGTTCCGTTTGTTAACGCCCTCTTTCAGCGGTGTGGTGTCTGGCGCACCGCCTGTTGTCGTCCCGGTCAGCACAAGATTGATCGCGGTCGCTACAAGCTCGACATGGCCGAACTCCTCTGCCGTAATGCTGGATACGAGGTCGTAAAACGGCTTCAGTTTCTTTTTGCCCCTGAAGTTAAAAGATTGGTACATATAGTTGTTTAGCGTTGACATTTCTCCAAACTTTCCTCCCAGCAGCTCCTGAACGGCCGCGGCTGCATTGGCATCCGCATAAGGAGAAGGGGGAAGCTCGATTTGAAGTTTGTTTTGCCTTAAAAACATAAGGAAGCTCACCTCTTTTCGCAAGTTCACTTAAGATGTCGGCCTTCAAGAGGGCGGTGCCGCATACGCGAGATGTATGTAGCAGTGTGATGACTAATAGCCCATATACGAGCGGAAAAATAGCATTATAACGGTGGAAAAAGCTTTCGGGCTGCGCAATGGTTTAATACATAGGTATGCGGGTCGGAGCGTCGTCATAACTATGCGGCGTTTCGAATATAGCAAAGCTTGCTTAAAGAGCGGAGCGCCGAGCCATATTGTAAATATTTGAAATTAAATGTCGAATTATAAATTAAAAATAGAACGGAAGTCTCTACGACAAGGACTATTTTCATAGACTGTACAACTAGGATATGGTAATGTTAGGGAAAAGGGGGCGCCTCATGACGATTAAAACATGGAAAACGGCAATTGTATTGCTTACTATACTCGCACTGACTTCCGGATGCGCCTTGATCGGCGGCGGGAAAAAATCGGCGGAATTTACCGAGCTTCAATACACAAATGAAAAGCTGCTTCAGCAGATTGAAAATTTGAAGGAAGAAAATGCAAAACTGAAGGCAAAGCTTCTTGGAGAGGAGGATGCGGCAGCCGTTTCAAACAGTGAAGAAACGATTCAAATCGTCCCCGAGGGGGAAGTTGATTTAGCTGGCGCAGCCGCTGCGGTGGAAACGGAAATACCCGCTCCCAATGAAAAGGTAGAAGCAGACACTTTGCTGCAGCTCGCGCAATTGTATTTTGACGGCGCGGATTTGGAGGCGCTGGGAGCGGTTATTGCTTTGCTGGCGACCTATTATCCACTCACCGAGCAGCATAAAGAAGCAGAGAATCTGTTGGCTGAACTCGACGTCGATCGGTTGGCGGCGAAGATGGAGGAAGAGCTGGCCGCCATTTTGGCAGAGGAGAGAGGGGAAACAGCGCCGGAGGCATCAGGCGGCTCTCATATGGAGGTCACGACTTTGGCGGAGGACACGGAGCCTGACACAGTGGGGCCTGTAGTAACGGAACAATGGGAAGAAGAATCGAATTCCATTTCGTCGCCGCTAAGCAAAATAACGAAGTCCAAGCGGAAAAAATAGATTTTTAAAATAAGAACCCCTGTCTAACGAAGAAGAACATTTGGCGATGAAGAGAATCGCCGTTCAGCTTAGTTAGACAGGGCTTTTCATTTGCATTTATTTAGAGGGGGGCGCGAGCGACTTAAGCGGCTTCTCCGCAGGGCCTTCCAAAACCTCGCCCGAATATGAAAATCTGGAGCCGTGGCAAGGGCAATCCCATGTCCTCTCGCCGTCGTTCCATTCCACCTCGCATCCCATATGGGTGCATGTTGTATCGACCAGATGCAGCTTGCCTTCTTTGTCGCGGTACCCTCCGGCACGACGGCCGTGCAGGGTGACGGCTGCTCCCTCATCCAGAGCAAGATCGTCCGGCCTGCGGTACACCATTTGAAGCTTGCCTCCGACAAGATGTTTGGCAACGTCAAAATTGTCGACGACTAAATTTTTGAGTGTTTTTAAGGAGAGGGAACGCGATGGCGCAAAAAGGTTTTCATATGGCGTCTGCTTCTCCATAATGAGATCGGAAATGAGCATGGCGGCAGTTGTCCCCGTAGTCATCCCCCACTTTTTGTACCCGGTGGCCACATATAAATTAGGGGACGAATCGGTTAAGCGTCCGATATAAGGCAGCTTATCGCCGGTAACCAGATCCTGAGCGGACCAACGGTACACAATATCCTGTACTTCGAAATGCTGGCCGGCATATCTTTGCAATTCCTCATAGTGGTTAATCGTGCAAATACCTTGGCCGGTTTTATGATTTTGTCCGCCTATAATGATCATCTCCGAGCCGTCCGGCAACGCTGCGCTGCGAATCGACCTTTTCGGCTCCTCTGCGCTGAGATACATGCCGCCAGGGTAAGGGAGGCTATTCTTTATCCCAAGGGCGTAAGACCGTTCTGCATGCATCCGGGCGAAAAAGAAGCCAAACCCGTCATAGAAAGGGAAATGCGTGCAAATGGCGACATGTTGGCAGGTGAGAGTATGTCCGTCCGAAGTGACGACTTTGGGATATGAGCCCTTTTCTATATCCACTGCTGTTGTATGCTCGTAGAACTGACAGCCGTTATGAGCTGCTTGTTTAACAAGAGCCTCCAAATAACGGACAGGGTGAAATTGAGCTTGGCCCCTCATTTTAAGCGCGCCCTTCGCAGGGATAGGAAGAGGGATACGATCTACAAATTCACCGGGGATGCCAAGCTTCTCATAGGCGGACAATTCCTCTTGCAGCTTCGTCAAATACTGATCTGAATGGGCATATACAAAAGCGTCTTGAACCGAAAGTGTGCATTCGATGTTATGCCGGTCAACCGTTTGTTGGATAAAATCAAGCCCAGCTTTGTTAGCCCCATAATAAAGCTGGGCTTTTTCCATGCCTTCCTGACGAATAAGCTCGTCGTAAACCAGATCGTGTTGAGCGGTAATTTTCGCCGTCGTATGGCCTGTTGTTCCATGAAGCAGCTTGCCTGCTTCCAGAAGAGCGACCTTTAGCCCCGCCTGGGCGAGCAAGTAAGCAGTGGTGATGCCAGAGATGCCACCTCCGATTACAGCGACATCGACAGATACATCGCCAGACAGCTTGGGAAAGGAAGGCATTGACTCCATCGAGGCAATCCAAGGGGATTCCGGATAAACGGGAAGGGGCGTTTTTTGCGACATACAGGCATGCTCCTTTTCATTAAATGTTCCCTTCATTCCTTCCCTATTGAGGGCTGAACTATGCGGGTCAAGGCTCATTTTTATATTAAAAATCGAAAAAGAGCATTGACTCTCACGTATACTGGAGACTTTATAATGAAATGGAAGGGGGAGCCAAACATGTATACCATCGGTCAAATGTCGAAAAAAACAAATATTTCAATTCGCACTTTGCGTTATTACGATGAGCGCGGGCTGCTGAAACCGGCCAAAATTTCCGATTCCGGTTATCGTTACTACTCCAATGAGGAAGTCGGATTGCTGCGCCATATTACAGCTTTGAAAGAGCTGGGATTTACTCTTTCTTCCATAAAAGAGCTGATCGCGTCAGGAGACAGCACGAAAGAAGGGAAATGGCAGTCCTTCCTGAATGTAGAGCTCTCCGCTATCGCTAATGAAAGAAATCGGCTTGACGAAATGGAGAGACTGCTGCTAAACGCAAAATATGCTTTGGAGATGAATGGCGATATTGAGCCGGAACATATTTTTCTTTTTATAAGAGCTATTCAATCTCAGCCGGGTGTACGGAGTTCGTTCAGTGCGGAGCTTTTTACGGAGCGGGAAATCGCCATTTTGAAAAAGCTTCCGGATTTAAGCTCGGATGATCCTCGAACGATGAAGTGGGCAACGCTTATTCGTACAGCCAAGGCGCAAATGAATCATTCTCCGTCGGAGGAGGAGCAAATTGAGCTTGGGAGGCAGTTTGCTGAAGTGGCTTGGGAATGGTTCGAGGGGGACGAGGAGCTTATCGCAAAATATTGGACACTCATTCGTCCCGAGGCGGGGGGAGAGAGCAAAGTGTTTGCACTCGATGAAGAGGTGATGGCTTACGTCGATCTCATTGTAGATCGCTATTTGCGGCAGACAGAGGAGGAGAAATCCGGTGGCATATAAACCGATTAGCGAATCCCGGGCATGGATTTACGTTATGGTGGGGGGAGCGCTGGAAATTGTTTGGGCAAGCGGACTTAAATATGAATCCATTCCAGTCTTCTTTGTGCTGATCTCTTTGATTGTCAGCTTTGACCTGATTATTCGCGCAACCAAAACTTTGCCTGTCGGGACGGTATATGCAGTGTTTGCCGGCATAGGCACGCTTGGAACGACAGCTGTGGAAATGGTGATGTCCACAGAGCGAATCAGCCCTTTGCGAATTGTTTTTATATTGCTGTTGCTGGTATGCATCATTGGACTTAAGCTTACCGGCAAAAGGAGGGACGCGTAATGGGTTGGTTTTTTCTTATCGTTGCAGGATTGTTCGAAGTCGTCGGCGTTATCGGAATTAAGCGGGTAGCTGAAAAGAATAATTGGATCAACAATTTAATTTTATTTGGAGGTTTCATTATAAGCTTTAAATTTTTGATGGGCGCGATGCAAACCATACCGCTGGCAACGGCTTATGCGGCGTGGACAGGAATCGGTACGGTTGGCGCCGCTATTGTGGGAATGGTCTTTTTTAAAGAGTCGAAAAGCTGGGTTAGAATGTTTTGTATAGTAGGCGTCATTTTTTCGGTAGTTGGGCTGAAAGCGGTCGGCTAATCGGTTTGTGCAGTCTCCCAGCTTAGCTGCGCGCGAACATCGAGTTGAAGAATATCCTCAATATCCGATATGCGAAGCATTAGGCGGGACAAATCCGCTTCACTGTAATAATCGTCGGAAGCGGCCATCATTCTGTTGGCATAAGATTTCAATGCCGGCATGTGAATGCCGATCGCAAAGGGATTGTCCCTATCCTTGACATAAACATGGTCCGGCACCGATAGGGCCATTACATCTTGATCAAGCTCATGAAATAGAAACCGCTCAAACGGAGCCTCAAATAAAATGTAAAGGGCAGAGTTCCATTGTTCCCCGCCAATGTCGTCCAGCATCAGCCAGACAGGAAGCTGGATTCCCGTCTCGCCGTCCATTTCATAAAATACGGCTTGTCTCATACACGATTGACCTCCTTTTTTGGGACAGATGTTTGGCGGTTCAATTGAGCAAGCAGCCGCTTAGTCGCATCGGAATATTCAGGATGGCACGCTCTCGCCGACAGGGAGGTTAATTTGGTTCGTAAATTCCGATCGGATCGCTCCTGCCGGATGACTCTTGCAATTCGTTCCAAACGAGCCTCTGCGAAAGCGACCGGCACGCCGAAGGCTCCAGCTATTAAACGGGCATAATGAGGCTGGTGCTGGAGCGAGGCAAACTCCCTAAGCATATGGATCGGCATGGCGCTGTACTGTTGAAAATGGGCGGCCTGCGTTTCCTGCAAATGAACGAAAGAGGCGGGAAGTTTCCGCTGATCTCCGGAATGGAGAGCCAGATGGCTCAGCTCATGGAAAAAGGCGAGCCTCTGCTCATGCTCCTCCAAATGAATGTTCAAAAAGATCAGGCTGTCGCCGTCCTCATCGTACATTACCTTTGTATCGCCTTCTGTGTAAGCGATATGAGTGCCGAAGAGGGAAGCTATTCGGTCCAAATCTTCCAGATCGCCGGGAAAATAAATGCCGTTTGCCTCGTATTTCTCCTCAATCCATCGCTCCATATCCGTGCAACGGTACAGATCAAAGTCCAGCAGTTCCATATGATCCTCCTTGAAATAAGAATGTACGTTCGGTTTTTGTTCCAAAAATAAAACCCATTCGGGTTTTATTCATTATGGCGGATAGGAGCGGCTTCGCGTTCCTTGCGCCTCTTTTCTTTAAATGCGCGAAACATTTCGAGTTCCCTCTTCAAATGCTCGGCTTCTTCCTCATTCATTTCTTCTGGCGGGCCGCCTAGATAGGCGATATATAAGCCGTTTTCGGGATTACTGCCCTGAGAAGCGCCGTTCCTCTGAGGAGCTGGTGCTGGCCGGTTCGTACCGACCGCCTCGGGAGAGTCCGAAAGATCAAGTAAATAGTCGGCGTTTGTATGCAAGGCGTCCACCAGTGCCGCCAACGTTTCGTGGGGCGGGGCGCTTCTGCCTTGCTCATAATTGCTGATAGCGGCCTTGGTCAAATTGACTTTGTGGGCGAGCTGCTCTTGCGTGAGCTTATTTAGCTTTCTACGTTCCGTTAATCGGTCTGCTCTGAACAAGTTGATCTCCTCCACAAGTGATGCATAATCGCCAACTGAGCCTAAAGCCTTCGAAGGTACAAGTTAATTGTACTACAATGGAGAGCACTTGCCAATAGAGGACGAAAAATTTTGGTTTGCACCTCGAAAAGAAGAGAAACTTAGCTGAAATTGAGGTAAGTACAAGAATATTGTATTTTAAAAAAGAGGGTTTTAACATCATTTTACAAATATATAAGGAAGGATCGACTCCGCTCACAGCACCGTTTCAAGGGGGAATTTTCTCCTAATCAGGGTTCCATTCCTCTTTCAAAAATCTCCCTTTAATGTCACCATTCCTTACGCCAAAAAATGATATAAAAATTCACGAATGATTAATGAGAGCAGCGAAAAATGCAAAAAAACCGAGGATTTTCATAAAACAACCCTATGTTACCGTTTTCTTACTTCAAAATCCGATTTTACAGATGATTTCCGTTGGGATAGGGTATTAGAACCAAAACAATTATTGGTTACTAGGGAAATGACTTCTTGCAATAGGCTGATATTGGCTCGAGCTGGCGAATTGCCCAGTCTAACCTTCCTACACGAATGCTCCCGTAACCAGGAAGGAGTGAATAACAATGTATATTGTGCTGTATTTAACAACCGTCAGCTTTATGATCTTTCAAGCGCTGTACACGGTTGTCCCTCTACTATACAGCAGGGTGAAGAAGCTTGACGCGACCCTGGAGGAGAAATCACTTTCGGTTCTAGTTCCCGCCTACAATGAGGAACGCACGATTCAAAACTGTCTGGATGCAATGGACGGGCTTCATTACAGCAACTTTGAAATCATTATAGTAAACGACGGGTCCAAAGACGGGACTTTCGGCAAGCTGCAGCAATTGCTTGACCTTCGCGTCAACTACCGCAAGCCGAGCGGCAGGCTGAAATACAAGCGTATTAAAGGCTTTTACCAATCTCAGTTATACCCTCACATCTATGTACTCGACAAAATGAACGGCGGCAAAGCCGACTCCCTAAATGCAGGCATCGATTACGCCAGTACGGAAATTGTCATTACGCTGGATGCCGACAGCATGCTGGAGGTGGATTCGCTCAAATATGTGAATCAGTACTTCCACGATCCGTCCATCGTCGCGCTTGGCGGAACAGTCAAAATTGTACAGGGCGCCAAGCGGGAAAACGGCGTCATTCGCGAGACGTTTACGGGCAAAGGCATTGTCAAAAGCCAAATGATTAGCTACATCCACAGCTTCTATGTCCGCAAGCTGACCCAATCCGCGTTTAACTCCATCGTCGTTATTTCAGGAGCGTTCGGCGCGTTCTACAAAGAACTGATGTTTGAAGTGAACGGCTTCCGCAGCACTGTAGGCGAAGATATCGACATTACGCTCAAAATTCACGAGTATATCAAAGCCAATAAGCTGAAAAAGCGGCTGGTCTATGCGCCGGAGGCTGTATGCTATACCGAATGCCCGGAAGATATGAAAAATTTCTACAAGCAGCGGATTCGCTGGCAGAAGGCGTTTGTCGACTGCATCCTCATTTATTGGTCCAAGCTGTCGAGAAGATTCGGCCTCGGAATCAGCGTCTTTTTCGCCATTGACGGCTTTGTACTGGGGACGCTCACGGCTTTTACGACTATTTTCCATTTAATCGACGCTTTGTTTTCCGGCAGCAATATTGTGACGGCTTTTCTGTTGCTTCTTATTACCGTTCTCATCAATGCGCTGCAAATCGGCATATCTTTCATTCTGTGCAAAAAATACGGCAGTCACTTTTCCTTTTGGGAATATGTCAAAATGTTGGTGTTCAGCCAAGCGGAATTGGTCACTTACCGGCTCGTTCTGCTCTATATCAATATCGTTGGTACCTTTAAATATTTCGACAATGACAACGGCTGGGGCTTCGTCGAGCGTAAAGGTGCAGCCTCGATCGGAAGCAATACAACGGCAAGCGTCAGATAAAAGAGGGGAGTCTTTTTATGAGCAGCGGTACGGCCCGCCAAAGATTTATTTATATTGATTTGCTTCGGATTCTTTCCATTGTTGCGGTTATCACCTTGCATCTTACCGCGGCATTGCTGACTCGAACGAATGATTTTTCGACGACCTCATGGTGGGTCAGCAACGTGTTCAATTCGGTATGCCGGTTTGCGGTGCCCGTGTTTTTTATGATAAGCGGGGCGATGATTCTTCGCACGGAAGTGAAGTCGATCAAAGAGTTTTACAAAAAGAGGATTTTGCCGCTCGTCATCGCTTTGCTGGCTTGGTCGCTTATTTACGGTTTGTATATGCAATATTATTTTCTGAAATCGGATATGAACGCTTTGCAATTTATCGCCGATTTCGGCGTGAAGCTGCTGCTTGACCGGAACTATGTTCATTTATGGTTTCTTTACGCCATTATTGCCATTTATATGACAGTTCCGCTTATTTCTAAGCTTGTGAAGACTTTGGGTGAAAAGGAATTGCGATATTTCGTGCTCATGTGGATGATCGTAAGTATTGGATATCGCCTTTATTCGGACGTCATCTTCATTTTGCTGAAGGGATACCCTTCTTACCCTATCTTTAAAATCCCGCTATTTGAAGGGTATCTTGGCTATTTTATATTGGGCTATTACTTATTCCATTACGAGCTTCCTGCCAGAGTGAAGCATATCGCTTACAATTTGGGCATTTTGTCCTTTTTCTTGGCTCCCGTCCTGACGTACTGGGTATCGACCATAAAAGGCTCGCTCGATGAAACGTTTTACGGCAATTATTCCGTAACGAGCTTTTTTATGGCGGTTGGCCTGTTTCTTTTCTTTAAGGAAAGGGACAGCGCGATGAACCGAAAAATGAACGACAAGGTGAAAAAGATAGTAAGCTCCGTCTCCGCAGCGAGCTTCAGCGTTTATTTGATCCATTTGCTCGTCGAGTTATTCGTATCCCGCCAAGTCAGCGTGGAGGCGGGCTTTTTTGAAACGACGGGAATATTGCTGTTCAATTTGACGGCTGTCTTTACGATCAGTTACGTCATTGTAAAGGTGCTTAACTTGAACCGCTTTGTAACGTGGATATTATTTGGAGGAAGAGGGTAGTGAAGTGAGAGCGAAAAAGGCAATCAAAATAAATGCATGGACCAAAATAATCGTAGCCGTATTGCTGATTGGACTCGGCATTTATTACTTTCAAAGCGTGAACAAGGAAGAGCGCAGAGTCACGACGGTTTACATTGAAGCGTGGCGCGATCCGAAGGAAGTGAAGCTTTCGGAGAAGGGCGTCGATATCGCCTTTGTCGCTTTTGCCAAAATAAAAGGGACAAGCCTTTATTTCCACGAAACGGAGAAGGGCAACGAGGAAATTAAAAACAATATTAAGCAGCTTAAAGCGAACAATCCCGATACCAAGATGGTGTTGGCAGTCGGGGGCTACGGGGTCGACGGGTTCTCCGACGCTTCGCTGGACGGCAACCGCTATCTTTTTACAACAAGCATTGTTGAAATGGTGAAGGAGCTTGACCTCGACGGCGTCGATATTGACTGGGAGTTTCCAGCCTTCGACGCTTGGGGCACAGTAAAGGCGAGCCCTAAGGATACAGTCAATTTTACAAGCTTGATGAGAGAGCTGCGCGAGAGATTGAATCTGCTGCCTCACAAAGGCAACAAAAAGTATATTCTTACTTTTGCCGCGGGCACCCAAGATTGGTATTTTGAAAAGGTGGAGCTCAAAAAGGTAGAGAAGTACGTCGACTTTATCAACGTGATGAGCTATGACCTGACAGGAAGATGGTCGGATACGACTGGCTATAATGCCAACTTGTATTTAGATAAGGAGAAGAAATCGCAGCTCAGCATAGACGGCATTATTAATCAATATTTGGATATTGGCATCGACAGCAAAAAGCTGTTGCTCGGCATCCCCGCTTATTCCTACGGCTGGTCCGGGGTAAAGAGCAAGGAAGGCGGCCTGTTCGAAAAAGGCAAGCCGATCGATATCGTCAAAAAAGATTTGAGCTACAAAACGATTGAAAAAGATTATTTGGACAAAAAGGGCTTTAAACGTTATTTTGACGAAGATGCGAAGGCGGCTTATTTGTACAATGGCGATATTTTTATCAGCTATGAGGATTTGGAAGCGGTCGGGGCTAAAGTGGACTATATCAAAAAGAAAAACCTGGCCGGCGCTATGGTTTGGGAATACTCGCAGGATTCCGAGGATGGCATTATTCAATACTTAACTGACAATCTGAACGAAAAATAGCATGCTTGCCCAAGCGGGATGTTCCTTTGCGGACGTCTCGCTTTTGCTTTGCAACCGTATGTTCAATGCCACTACAGCTTGTTTCAATTTCAGCATTTGCCGCTCTTGATCTACCCATACCTCTCTCTAATACAAGCATACAATAGAGTAGACGCGAATAGAGAGGAGGAGCGATATGTCTGCTAACTACCATTTTAAAAGTGAAAGAAGAGTAGGGGAAGTGGCTGGAGAATTCCATCGCCGCCGCAAACACCGCAAACATCACCATCGTCGTCATCATAGAAGAGAAGATTTTGCAGTGGAAGGAATTCAAGAAGCCGGGATCGATTTAAGCAAAAAGTTTGCAAAGCTGCGCAAACGGTGCGAAGCCCGTAGACTCGTCGAGGCTATCCGCCGATGCGATCACAGAACCGTCAACGAAATATTCGACTGGCGCTGCAGAGCGATTCATTTCTTCAAAAAGCCGGGTTTTGACTGCGTCAAAATTTGCTGCAGCTTCGGCAGAGGTTCGGCCGTCATTTCATTTGACATTTGCGTAAGAAGCTTGCATCATCATCGCGGTTTCTGTTGTGGAGGCTTTTTTGGAAACAGATTTTATTAATATCCGGACAAGTGTACAAAACAAAACCCGGACTGCGAGCGACAGTCCGGGCTTTGTTCTTCTTCTTATTCAAGAGTCATCAGCTTATGGCAAATCATTTTGTAATAGACTTCATCTCGTGGAACAAACTCATTTGCCCGGATGGTACGGGTGGCGGGTTTAAGTCGACCATGGCCGTTTTTCACCAGTTCAACGCCTTGGACGGAAAGCTCTGCTCGCTCCCCCTCAAACAGGGAGAGAAGTTCGGCGATTTCCGCTTCGAAAACACCGGCCACTTCATCTTGCTGCAGGCGCAAAGTATCCAGCGGATAGGGATAACGAAGGGCAAATACATCGCTTACTTCCCTGTCGATATAAGGTGTCCCGCCCGCCATGCCGCTGTCTTCCTCACGGATTTGTCCAAGCGGCACAAGCTCTTCAAAGGAGGCGGCGACGCCGATTTCCTCCTCCAGCTCGCGAGAGGCGTCCATTACCGTTTCACCGGCAGCAAGATGGCCGGCTACCGTAATATCGTAACAGCCGGGATTGGTATCTTTGCTGAGCTGGCGCAGTTGAAACCATACATAACGCTTATCCCCGTCGTCGCGGGTGAGCCAGCAGTGAAAGGAACGATGCCAATATCCGTTTGCATGCGTTTCGGACCTTGTTGCCGTTCCAATCGGATTCATATGCTCGTCATAAATATCGAAGCGTTCCTCAGGCATGAACGGTTTCTTCCAATTGGGATGTGCAGTGCTTGCAGCGAGTCGCCTTCACGGGCACTTGCGACAAGCAGTAAGGACATTCCTTTTCCTCGGGAGCCTTTTCCGGGGCAGGCTCTTCCTTTTTGCGACGCAAAGTGTTGATGCCTTTGACCATCAAGAAAATACAGAACGCTACGATAATAAAGTCGAGCAGGGCGTTAATAAAAGCTCCGTATTTAATATAGGGGGCCGCGTCGATCGCCGCTTGGTCTTTTAGCGTGCTTACGTCTACTAGAGGGATTTTCAAATCGGCAAAATTTACTCCGTTAAGCAGTTTGCCGATAGGCGGCATGATGATGTCATTAACCAGCGAAGTTACGATTTTGCCAAATGCTCCTCCGATAATAACGCCCACGGCCAAATCGACAACATTGCCGCGCATGGCGAATTCTTTAAATTCGTTTAAAATTTTCATTTAAAAAGCCTCCGTTTCTTTCCTGTACTACTCTTGTTGTTTTAGTATGAACCAAATCTAGCACTGCTAATCTGTAATTTCAAGTCTTTCGGAAAATGAGCGCGGTTATTTTTCAACAAAAAGCGCCATGGGCCGGGCGAAACGAAAAGGATATTATGGAAATTTGTCGAATTCACTTTAAATGTAAGATTATCCAAAAGTACAGGAGGAGCGTAATGATCCACCCGCTATTGTACGGTAACCCTTACTACCTGCTGCTTTCTTTTATCATGATCAGTTACGCTTCATTTACGATGATGAGCATGATCGACCATGGTAAACCTACAGTGAACCGCCCCTCCATCCAATCGCTACTCGGTGCCTCGATTGTATTCAGCCTTGGACTTTGGACGATGCATATCGTCTCGCTGCTGGCTTCGGATTATATGCTGATCGTCGATTGGAGCATGCTGGCCAACTTTGGCGTATGTTCTTTAATGACTCTCACCGGGCTTCTTATCTTATACCGCAGCCCTAAACCATCGCGGGTTTCCGAAGGAATTGCCGCCTTCCTGATGGCATGCGCTGCTATATTGCTTCCATATACATCGATCTTATCCAACGCCATTCACACTTTCTCCGTTAATTTTCTCATGCTTGCCCTTTCGTTGGCTACAAGCTTTACAGGCACTTATACAGCACTTATTATGCTTCGAAAAAAACCTCCGTTTTACAAAACGTTAGGAAGCCTCGTAGTAGGAATCGCGAGCGTATCGATGCATCAGCTCGGATTGTATGCCATTACCGTAGAATACCGGGATATTTTGACGACGGAGCTTTTTAACAAATATTTGCTTCTACTGGCTTTTATTCTATGCATGACCACTTTGCTCATTATTAGCTTTAGTCTCACCGCGTGGTTCAGCATTCGAAAGTATGCGGCGATCGACGAGAGATACAAGCTGCTGGTCGAAAACTCCATGGATACTATCGCATTAATCAAAGAGGGCAGATGGGAGTATTTGAACCCTTCCGGCCTGCAATTGTTTGAGGCGTCGAACGAAAAAGAGCTGATTGGAAACAGCGTATTCGAGCTGCTTGACCCGAAACATCATCCCTGCATTTCGGAGTGGCTTGAATCCGAATGGTCTGAAGGAGGGCAGCTGGTAAAGCCGGTTGAGCTGCTTTGGAGGACACTTCAAGGGAAACTGGTCTATACGGAGCTGGTTAGAGTCAGAGCTTCTTTTTATGGGGCGCCTCTGGAGCAAGTCATTATCCGCGATATTACCGAGCGGAAAAAAAACGAAGAGCTGCTGATCAATGCCGAAAAACTGTCGATTGCAGGCCAGCTCGCGGCAGGCATTGCGCATGAGATCCGTAATCCGCTCACCTCGCTAAAAGGATTTATGCAGCTAATCGCCTCAGGGAAAATACACAATAATCACTACTACTCCATTATGAAGTCTGAGCTTGTCCGAATAGAAACCATCATTAGCGAGCTGCTCATGCTCTCCAAGCCGCAAGTGTATGAATACTCCCATATCGATTTGCGGGAATTGATTCATGAATCGGTAGGCCATCTCGACTCGCATGCCAAGCAGTTTAATGTGCGAATGGACTGTGAAACGCACAGCCATCCAACATGGGTGCTGGGGGTAGAGAGCCAATTGAAGCAGGTGTTTATTAATCTTATAAAAAATGCAATTGAATCGATGCAGGAGGGTGGAGTCGTCACCATTAAGCTGTCTTTGAAAGATAACGAAACGGTCAGTGTCCGCATTCAAGATGAGGGCGTTGGCATTCCGCGCGAGCAGTTGTCCAAGATCGGCCAGCCTTTTTATACGACCAAAGATAAAGGGACAGGCCTTGGCTTAATGGTCACTTACAAAATTATAAACAACCATGAAGGGCATATTGTCGCAGAAAGCGAGCCGGGCGTGGGAACAACGTTTACTGTACAGCTGCCCTATCGTTGTCCGATTGTAAGCAAGCTGGCTCTAGTCCCTCAACGAGCGTAACGACAGGTTGAAATAAAGCGGGTTTCATGTTATATCTCTATTAAGCAAACATATGTTCCTAATGTGGGGACGAAGGAGGATGGAGATGGCGGAGCCGCTTAAAAATATGTACGACGGCGCATTTCTTGAGCAATTTGGAGCCCTTGTGAAGGGAGCATGGAGCGGGTTTGACGCATCAGCGTTTGTAGCGCGCGCCAGAAAAGAGGACTGGCATGCGCTGGAGCTGAAGCCGCGCATCCGGCGAATAGCGGAGTCGCTTGGCGCGGAGCTGCCTTCAGATTACGAAAGCGCGCTGCATATTTTGTATGGGATCGACGAGCAATGTGTCGGTTTTCCTTATTTGTTTTTTCCGGACTTTGTAGAGGTGTATGGAAGAGAAGAGGAGCATTGGGCGCTCTCTATGGAGGCATTGGCTCGTTTTACACGGCGTTCTTCGTCGGAGTTTGCCGTAAGGCCGTTTATATTGGAGCATACTGAACGGATGATTCCGCAATTGCTGGAGTGGGCGAGCGATGAAAATGAACATGTACGGAGACTGTCCAGCGAAGGTTCGCGACCGCGTTTGCCCTGGGGGCAAGCTCTTCCGGTGTTTAAGCGGGACCCATCGCCTATGCTGCCACTTTTGGACAAGCTGAAGGCCGATTCTTCCCTTTATGTTCGCAAGAGCGTAGCCAACCATTTGAACGATATGGCCAAAGATCATCCTGAATTGGTAATGGAACTAGCTGAGAAATGGAAAGGCCATCATCCACACACGGATTGGATTATTAGGCATGCCTGCCGTTCGTTGATCAAGCGTGCGGAACCAAGGGTAATGGCGCTGTTTGGCTATACCGCGCATAACGAGGGAACAGGGGCTCAGTCTCTTGTCGCTGAGGCATCATTGGATTTATCCAAGGAAGAGGTAGCTATTGGGGGAGATGTTCCGTTTCGATATTCTATCCGTCTAGCGGGTGCTGCTGATTCCGAGAATGCGGAGCCGCTCAAGCTGAGGATAGAATATGGCATCGATTTTGTTAAATCGGGAGGCAAAACTTCCTTGAAGAGGTTTTTGCTGTCGGATCGCGAGTATATGCCCGGTGGGATTGCGGAACATAATCGGATTCATCGTTTTGCGGATTTGACTACACGCAAACATTATGGAGGCGTTCATGTTTTTACGCTATGGGTCAATGGGGTAGAGGTGGCAAAAACTGAGCTGCTCCTGAAAGACGCTCCTTAACTTAACATGACTTGAAAAAAGCGAAGGGATATCGTGAAACGAATATCCTTTCGCTTTTTGAATGATGGCGCCTAGTCCTGATCTTTGTTGCTTGTTGTATGGCGTCTGGGATGCTGCATGTGAGCTTCTGGATTGTCGTCGTCATCATGCGGCGTAAGCCTCGGGTCAGTACGGCCTTCATGATGATTGTCGAATTCGAGCTCAACCTGCTTCCACTCCGTCGTTCCGAGCATAGGGTCCGCCGGGAAGACGTCTCCTCTTTCAAGCTTCTCGTCGCGTCCCCATTCGTTGCGGTAAACCCCGTCGGACTCAACGGATTCGCCAGAAATAGGGTTCATGCGTGGTTCATGATTTGAATGGCTCATAATGCCCGTACCCTCCTAAAAGGTGTCTTCGTCGACTAATAGTTCCTATAATCCGTGCTTAGGCACAGCTGCGCGATCGGATTCCGATTGTTGCTGGCTTGCTTGTTCTTTGCTCGCAAGGTTGCGATCGGCTTTGGATTGCGCCACACTAGCGGCCCTTTGACGTTCGGATGGATGTTTGCCTGACATGGGCGGTCGCTCCTTTGCAGGATATATGATCCCTAAGGTTCAGAAGATCGGCATTAGTATTCCACAGGACAAGGAAAGATATGAGTTCGATGATCTTTTACAACAACCTAAGCTCACAGGAAGGGCAGACGTTATCCCGCTCGTTCACCTCGTGCCCGCAAGCGGGGCATGGTTCAACAAAGGCGGGGGAGGAAGTTTTTCCGTTAAACTCTAAAGCTCCCGGGGAGACGGGATCCTCAGAATTCCCGCTGCCCGAAGTGTCCTGTCCGCTTCGCAGATGGGCGGGAGTATTGAACAAAGCTTCCACCATTTCCTTTAAAATTTTATGTTTGTCGGAATCGTCGGTGGAGATTTTAATAAATAGAAACATGGCGCCAAGCAGAGCTCCTGCCAGCAGCAGGACGAGGGTAGTCGCTCCAATATCGATCCATGCATTCAAAGGGGGCGTCCCTTTCAAAAGGACAGTAAGCTCCATGCCATCCCCCCTTATCCGTTAACTTGATAGCGGCTTTCGAGCCGTTTGCCCCCGAACCACATGACCAAAACGGCTGTGATGGAGACAAAGATGCGCCAAGGCTCATCCACCAAATTTCCGATATCAAAGCTGATCAGCGAAATGACAAAGATCATCACTGCTTTTCCAAGGATCGTTGCCAGCAGGAAAGTACGGAACGGAACTTTGCTAAGTCCGGAAATGACCGTAATGACGACAGACGGAGTAAACGGAAAGCAGGCCAGCAGGAATAAAGGGGTAAATCCTTTTTTCTCTACCCAGTTGAAGAACCGTTCCGACTTCGGAAACCGCCGCATCAATCGGTCTTTTACATTTCGTCCTAAAGTCCGGCATAGCCAAAAAACGGTGACCGCACCAAGCGTAACTCCAACCCAGGAAAAGAGGAAGCCGAATCCCAGCCCGTAAATATTGGCATTCGCCGCAATGATGAGAATGAGCGGCAGAAAAGGGAGAAAGGATTCGATAAAAGGCAGAAGTATGCCGGGGAGCGGTCCGAATTCGGAATAGCTTTCCAGCGTTTTTTGTATGCTGTCGATATCCATGTTTCTAATGTTTTCCATCCAATCTTGCCAATTCGCCATACTTCAATTAACCCCGCTCTTCATTAATATGGAATAAAACAGGCCGATCAAGCCAAATAGAATGGCACTTGTCCAAAAGACAGCCGGCTCTCCGCCCCATAGCGCTATCACTCCGCCCAATATAGGGCCGATCATAACCCCGATGCCTTCAAAAGTGGACAGCAAGCCCCAGCCGACCCCTTCTTGTTTCGGAGGGACGTAGGTGGCGAGCAAGGCATTCCAGGTCGGAAGTACGGCTGCGTACGATAATCCAAGCAGTACTGCTATAACTAAACAATACCAGAACGAAAGCCCCCATGCCAATATATACAATCCTGCCGAAAAACAGGCAAATCCAAGCGCTAGAAACCATCGTTTGCCGCCAAGCTTGTCGGCTAGTTTGCCCATGGGAATAAGCCCGGCTACGGCGCATAAACCTCCCGCTGTTAGTAAGATGGAGTACTGTGCTCCGGTTAGCCCAAGCTCATGGCTGGCGAAGGTGGGTAGAATGGGGAGAAGCATGCTGGCTCCAGTGGTTTGAAGAATCATGCCGGGCAGTATGAACTTCATTTGACTCAGTCTCTCCCGCAATGCGGCTATCTGTTCTTTAAGCGGTATTCGCATAACAGAGACGGTTTTGCCGCCGCGGATAAAGAAGGATAGAACGCAAGCCGCTGCTGAAAGTGCTAAAAGCAGCCAATAGGTGTTCGTCGTACTGTAGTCGAGCAGAATATTGCACACAATTGGACCGCTCCCAAGTCCAAACAGCCAGATCGTGTACAAATAGCCCATTTGTGTAGCCCGGTTTTCTTCCGACACTTTGGTTAGGCATACAATCCAAATCGGCGACATCCCGATTCCATACCAAGCAGCGGCCGCAATGAACATCCATGGCAAGTGGGCGAATTGAAGAGCATAAACGCCCGACAGCGCAATGAGCAAGCTGATCAGTACGACAAGCTTTTGCGAAAACCGGTCGAGCAGATAGCCGATAACAATTTTTAGCGCGGTATCTGTGACGTAATGTGCGGAAATGGCAACCCCGATAACATCAGGAGTGAGGCCGAGCGTCTTCGCGCCATAGATGGGAAGCAAGCTGACCAAGACGGCGCCTCTAACAAATTCGACGATAAACAAAACGATGGCGAGCAGCTTGATGTCCGCTTCCATCCACATGCCTAGACGTATGCGCACGATGAAACCCCTTTGTGGACGTATTTACAAACGTGAAGCTTGGCGGCTTAACGACAGGCTCGATAAAATATCCTCGACAATTTGTTCGGCTGATCCCGCAGGACCGTAAGGAGGAGCGGCTTGCAACTGACGTATTTGCTTGCGGCAATCGTCCAGTCTCAGCGGATCGTTAACAAGCTGAAGCAAGCCTTCAATAAGCGGATTAATACGGCTTGCGACAAAAGCGGCTCCTTTGGACTGCAAATACAGGGCGTTGTGCCTTTCCTGACCGGGTACCGGCCGATAGATGAACGTTGGCAGCTCCGCTGCGATCGCTTCGGCCAAAGTAATGCCGCCCGGTTTTGTTATGAGACAGTCGGCCAATGACATTAACTCGTGAATTTCCTCAACAAAGCCGAATGGATGAAGCCTCGAAGAAACAGAGGTTAAATCAGCCGAAGCGAACCGATTTAGGATAGACTCCTTCAATTGACGATTGCGGCCGCATACCAGCACAATTTGCACAGGCGATTCTTGCAGCAGCCGCTTGCATATTTGTGTGACATTAGGCAGCACTCCTTGCGCTCCAGCCATGATTAGAATCGTAGGCAAATGGGGCAGAAGGCCGTACTTCGCATATAGCTCTTCGGTAACCGGCGTTGTCTCAAACCCTTTTTTGAGCGGGATGCCGGTTGCTTGGACTTGATGGCTTCGGATTCCGTGCCGGCAGAGCTCGCTGCTTAAATCTTGTGTGGCGACATAATACCGATCGATATCTGGATGAATCCACCGTCTGTGTAAATCAAAATCGGTTATGACGGTATAAGAAGGGATGCGCGGATTTTTTCTAATGTCGTTTGTACGAAGCGCATAAAAAGGGAACGTATAGACGACGGCATCCGGCTTCTCCCGGTTCATGATTTGCGTGATCTTCTGTCGTCCAAAGGAATGAAGCCAGTTCCCGAACAACGAGTCGTGTTTCATTGGCCGGGTCAAGTCGTACATCCAGCCATAAAGAAACGGCATGTGCGTGTAACTGCGAATATAGAAGCGGCGCGTCATCTCGTTCAACCAAGGATGTGATTCCGCCATTAAATCGTAGAGGACGGCTTCGTGGCTGCCGTTCGACTGACAGGCGTCCCGAATGGCTTTCGCGGCTTGATAATGCCCGTCGCCATATGAAGCGTACAAGATGAGCAGCTTGACCCCGCGGTTCGAAGAATGGAAATGCATCTTACACCTCCTGACAACAAGTCTAAATGGATAATCCTTTTTATTATTTTTGTATCCCGATTGTAATATCCAATGAATTGATGAAAAGGATGCACAGCTTTTTACAAATGGGGCCGATTGTTTGTCCTTGCTACTAAAGTGTATGGCTATATAGGTGATACATATGACGGGGTGGCTGCGGGGAGTGATTGTGTTTTTGTAAATTTGCAATAAAAAAGGCGTTTGAAACACCCTCGAAAGATCCGCGCTCGTTGGCGGGGAGAGGGCGTCAAACGCCGAGTTCTATAAGGTTTGCCGTTAAATAAGCAAATTGAACAAGACAGGATCTTTATTAAGCTCAAGAAACTGGAATCCTTTTTTGCTCATTCGGTCGACTAACGGTGCATAATCTTCCCGGTGCTTCAGTTCGATGCCGACAAGAGCTGGCCCGTTGTCCTTGTTCGATTTTTTCGTATACTCAAAACGCGTAATATCGTCGTTCGGGCCTAGCACCTGATCGAGAAATTCACGCAATGCGCCTGCGCGCTGAGGGAAGCTGACCATAAAATAGTGCTTGTACCCCTCATAAATCAAAGAACGCTCTTTAATTTCCTGCATGCGGTCCACATCATTGTTGCCTCCGCTAACGACACAAACAACCGTTTTGCCCATGATCTGATCGCGGTAGGCGTCCAGTGCTGCAATAGGAAGCGCGCCTGCCGGCTCCGCGACGATGGCGTTTTCGTTATACAGGTCGAGAAGAGTGGTGCAAACTTTGCCCTCCGGTACCGTCACGACATCGTCCAATAGATCGCGGCAAATGGAGAACGTCAAATCGCCGATCCGTTTAACGGCCGCTCCGTCTACAAATTTTTCGATCTGCTCAAGCGGCACGACATGCCCAGCGTCTAAGGAAGCGCGAAGCGATGGGGCGCCCTCGGGCTCGACTCCAATGATCTTGGATTGCGGAGCGACAATTTTAATGTAAGAAGCGACGCCAGCGGCCAGCCCGCCTCCTCCAACGGTTACAAATATGTAATCGGGAGCAGAATCCGCTTTTTCCATTAGTTCTTGGCCAACCGTTCCGTTGCCTGCAATAATTTTGCGATCGTCAAAGGGATGAATGAAAGCCATGCCATTTCTTTCACTTTCCTTAATCGCTTCGGCATATGCGTCGTCAAACGTATCGCCCGTAAGCACCACTTCCACTTTGTCTCCGCCGAAGAAGGAAACTTGCTTTACCTTTTGCCGGGGAGTTGTGCTTGGCATATAGATTTTCCCGTGAATGCCTAGTGTTTGGCAGGAGTACGCGACGCCTTGAGCGTGATTGCCCGCACTTGCGCATACAACGCCTTTTGCCGTTTCATCCGGGGACAGCGAGCGCATCAAATGGTAGGCGCCTCTTATTTTAAACGATCGAACCACTTGAAGGTCCTCTCTTTTGAGCCATACTTGGCATTGATAGCGTTCCGACAAAACGCGATTATATTGAAGAGGGGTGCGGGAAATGACATCTTTCAGATGCATTTGCGCCTGCACGATTTCTTCGAGACCGATTCGAAAATGGTCTTCATTTTGATAATTCATAAACGATCATCCTTCCAGGGCATCCCTGTGACTTGTATGAATAAGTGGATTCATTATACCATTAGAAGAGGCAGAATGAAGGCGCGGAAATGAAAATATAAATGGATTTGAAAGATGAGAGGAGAGGGAGAAGTAGTGGGAAAGCTTTTAAAAAGACTGTGCATCACGCTGCTCGTATTGCTAGTGCTTGCGGGAGGCGGCGCTTGGTGGCTGCTTTCGTATATCAAACCGGACAAGCCGCTTGATTTGCAATACCGACCTATTGATGTGGGACACAAGGCGATGGAGATGATTCATTCCTTTAAGCCTGAGCTGGTATTGACGGAGCCGGAAGTGAACGATTTGATCAAAAAACATTTGAAGCGGGACATAGCCAAAAACGTATTGCTCGATGGCGCGGAATTTCAATTGGAGGGGGACAGACTGCTTGCCGATTTGAATATTACGTATAGAGATCGTATACCGGCGGAGGTTAAAGTGGAGTACCGAATGGAGTGGCAGGAACCAAATTTGGTTTTAAAGCCGGAATCTCTCCATCTCAAAGGAATTGGTCTTCCTACTAGTATGATCGATACTTTATCGATACCGCTTGAGCTGCCTACGGGAGAGTTGGTATCGGTAGAAAATGTAAATTTTGAAAATGATGCGATCAAGGTTTTGTTTAAAATAAAGCTGGAATTTTAAAATGATAAATAGGAAGAAAGGCGCTCTTCGTTAGCCAATGGCTTTGGAAGAGCGCCCTTTTTTAAGCAATTTGATGAATAGACCAGACGATACCTTCTCCGTTTGTTCCCCCTAGATTTAAACCGATCGTTAAACCGTTAGTGACATAGACCAACGCTATCGTGTCCCCTGCATTTAAGCTCACATCGCCTGCGAGTGTAATATTGCCGCTGCCCAATATAGTCCGTAGGCTCAAAAGTAAAGCGATGTTGACGTTTAAAATTGGAAAAACGCCGGTTATGAGGTCTGTTGTTGTAGGCGAGGTTCTTCTAACCCTGAATGAAGGGAAGATTGCAGCTCCAAGTGCTACCGATATGACAGCGGTTGTCGTATAGTTAATGGTTGCTTTAATTGAATAGCGGCCAGTGTTCGGAGCGGTAAACACGCCTGTTGTGGCATTGAAGCTTGGATCGCCGTAATACGGGCTTGTTATGGTCCAGTTAGCGAGCTGAGTATCGGCCGACACCGAAACTGAATTGATTCTGCCGGAAAAGCCAGTTGAAGCAAAGTTTGAACCAGTTGGTCCGGTTGCCCCTGTAGCCCCCGTAGCTCCTGTAGCGCCGGTTGCGCCAGTCGTCCCAGTTGCACCAGTCGCGCCCGTTGTACCCGTCGCGCCAGTGGTTCCTGTGTTTCCAGTCGGTCCAGTCGGACCGGTATTGCCCGTCGCTCCGGTAGCGCCAGTTGCCCCGGTTGCTCCGGTATTGCCAGTCAGTCCCGTGGCTCCTGTAGCCCCTGTAGCTCCAGTAGCTCCGGTCGGCCCTGTTGGTCCAGTGGCTCCAGTATTGCCAGTGGCCCCGGTTGGCCCGGTTGGTCCAATCGGTCCGATGTCTCCTGTTGGTCCGGTGGCTCCGGTAACGCCAGTGGCTCCCGTTGGTCCAGTCGCGCCAGTAGCTCCGGTTGGCCCAGTTGGTCCAGTGCCGCCAGTCGCCCCGGTATCGCCAGTAGCTCCGGTGAGCCCGGTTGGTCCAGTGTTGCCAGTAGCTCCAGTCGCACCAGTGGCTCCGGTATCGCCGGTCGGCCCAGTTGGTCCAGTGCCGCCAGTCGCCCCGGTCGGCCCAGTCGCTCCAGTGGGCCCAGTTGGTCCAGTGCCGCCAGTAGCCCCAGTCGCACCAGTGGCTCCGGTATCGCCAGTAGCTCCGGCCGGTCCAGTTGGTCCAGTGTTGCCAGTCGCTCCAGTCACACCAGTGGCCCCGGTATCGCCAGTGGCTCCAGTTGGCCCAGTAGCTCCGGTCGGCCCAACTGGTCCAGTGTTGCCAGTGGCTCCGGTCGCGCCAGTAGCTCCGGTGGTCCCGGTTGGTCCAGTGTCGCCAGTAGCTCCAGTCGACCCCGTTGGTCCAGTGTTGCCAGTAGCTCCGGTCGGCCCCGTTGGCCCAGTGCCACCAGTCGCTCCAGTCGCACCAGTGGTCCCGGTATCGCCAGTGGCTCCAGTCGGCCCAGTTGGTCCAGTGTTGCCAGCAGCTCCGGTGGGCCCAGTTGGTCCGGTGTCTCCAGTAGCTCCAGTCGGCCCGGTTGGTCCAGTGTCTCCAGTAGCTCCGGTCGGTCCAGTGTTGCCAGTAGCCCCCGTCGCCCCAGTGGCTCCGGTATCGCCAGTAGCTCCAGTCGCACCAGTGTCCCCGGTATCGCCAGTAGCCCCGGTGGGCCCGGTTGGTCCAGTGTCACCAGTAGCTCCGGTCGACCCGGTTGGTCCAGTGTTGCCAGTAGCTCCAGTCGCCCCAGTGGATCCGGTATCGCCAGTAGCCCCGGTGGGCCCGGTTGGTCCAGTGTTACCAGTAGCTCCAGTTACGCCAGTGGCTCCCGTTGGTCCAGTTGGTCCAATGTCGCCAGTGACTCCCGTTGGTCCAGTCGGACCAGTGGCTCCGGTATCGCCAGTAGCTCCGGTGGGCCCGGTTGGTCCAGTGTTGCCAGTAGCTCCAGTAGCTCCAGTAGCTCCAGTCGCACCAGTGTTACCAGTAGCTCCGGTCGGCCCAGTGGCTCCGGTATCGCCGGTGGCTCCGGTTGGTCCGGTTGGTCCAGTGTTACCAGTAGCTCCGGTGGGCCCAGTTGGTCCGGTGTCTCCAGTAGCTCCGGTCGACCCGGTTGGTCCAGTGTTACCAGTAGCTCCAGTTACGCCAGTGGCTCCCGTTGGTCCAGTTGGTCCAATGTCGCCAGTGACTCCCGTTGGTCCAGTTGGTCCAGTGTTGCCGGTAGCTCCAGTCGGACCAGTGGCCCCGGTATCGCCAGTAGCTCCGGTGGGCCCGGTTGGTCCAGTGTTGCCAGTAGCTCCAGTCGCTCCAGTCGCTCCAGTCGCACCAGTATCACCAGTAGCTCCGGTCGGCCCAGTTGGTCCGGTGTCGCCAGTAGCTCCAGTCACGCCAGTGGCTCCCGTTGGTCCAATATCGCCAGTAGCTCCGGTGGACCCGGTTGGTCCAGTGTTGCCAGTAGCTCCGGTCGGCCCGGTTGGTCCAGTGTCTCCAGTAGCTCCGGTCGGTCCGGTTGGTCCAGTGCCGCCAGTAGCTCCAGTCGCACCAGTGGCTCCGGTATCACCAGTCGCCCCGGTCGGCCCAGTAGCTCCAGTTACGCCAGTGGCTCCCGTTGGTCCAGTTGGTCCAGTGTTGCCGGTAGCTCCAGTCGGACCAGTGGCCCCGGTATCGCCAGTAGCTCCGGTGGGCCCGGTTGGTCCAGTGTCACCAGTAGCTCCGGTCGACCCGGTTGGTCCAGTATTGCCAGTAGCTCCAGTCGCCCCAGTTGCTCCGGTATCGCCAGTAGCTCCGGTCAGTCCAGTTGGTCCAATGTCGCCAGTGACTCCCGTTGGTCCAGTCGGACCAGTGGCTCCGGTATCGCCAGTAGCTCCGGTGGGCCCGGTTGGTCCAGTGTTGCCAGTAGCTCCGGTCGGCCCAGTTGGTCCGGTGTCGCCAGTAGCTCCAGTCGGCCCAGTGGCTCCGGTATCGCCGGTGGCTCCGGTTGGTCCGGTTGGTCCAGTGTTACCAGTAGCTCCGGTGGGCCCAGTTGGTCCGGTGTCTCCAGTAGCTCCGGTCGACCCGGTTGGTCCAGTGTTACCAGTAGCTCCAGTTACGCCAGTGGCTCCCGTTGGTCCAGTTGGTCCAGTGTTGCCGGTAGCTCCAGTCGGACCAGTGGCCCCGGTATCGCCAGTAGCTCCGGTGGGCCCGGTTGGTCCAGTGTTGCCAGTCGCTCCAGTCGCTCCAGTCGCACCAGTGTTACCAGTAGCTCCAGTCACGCCAGTGGCTCCCGTTGGTCCAATATCGCCAGTAGCTCCGGTTGGCCCGGTTGGTCCAGTGTTGCCAGTAGCTCCGGTGGGCCCGGTTGGTCCAGTGTCTCCAGTAGCTCCGGTCGGTCCAGTTGGTCCAGTGTCACCAGTAGCTCCGGTCGACCCGGTTGGTCCTGTGTTGCCAGTAGCTCCAGTCGCCCCAGTTGCTCCGGTATCGCCAGTAGCCCCGGTCGGTCCAGTTGGTCCAGTGTCGCCAGTAGTCCCCGTAGCACCAGTGGCTCCGGTATCGCCAGTAGCCCCAGTCGACCCGGTTGGTCCAGTATTGCCAGTCGCACCAGTCACGCCAGTAGCTCCGGTGGGTCCAGTTGGTCCAGTGTCGCCTGTAGCTCCGGTTTGCCCGGTTGGTCCGGTGTCGCCAGTAGCTCCAGTCACGCCAGTGGCTCCAGTTGGTCCAATATCGCCAGTAGCTCCGGTTGGCCCGGTTGGTCCAGTGCTGCCAGTAGCTCCGGTCGGCCCAGTTGGTCCGGTGTCTCCAGTAGTTCCGGTCGAACCGGTTGGTCCAGTATTTCCAGTCGCCCCAGTAGCTCCGGTATCGCCAGTCGCCCCAGTCGGTCCAGTTGGTCCAATGTCGCCAGTAGCTCCGGTTGGTCCGGTGTCTCCAGTAGCTCCGGTCGACCCGGTTGGTCCAGTACTTCCAGTCGCCCCAGTGGCTCCGGTATCGCCAGTAGCTCCAGTGGGCCCAGTTGGTCCAGTGCCGCCAGTAGCCCCAGTTGCACCAGTGGCTCCGGTATCGCCAGTAGCCCCGGTGGGCCCGGTTGGTCCAGAGTTGCCGGTAGCTCCTGTAGCTCCGGTATCGCCAGTAGCCCCGGTGGGCCCGGTTGGTCCAGAGTTGCCGGTAGCTCCAGTAGCTCCGGTATCGCCAGTAGCCCCGGTGGGCCCAGTTGGTCCAGTGCCGCCAGTAGCCCCTGTCGCACCAGTGGCTCCGGTATCGCCAGTAGCTCCTGTGGGCCCAGTTGGTCCAGTATTACCAGTAGCTCCAGTCACGCCAGTGGCTCCCGTTGGTCCAATGTCGCCAGTAGCTCCAGTCGCACCAGTGGCCCCGGTATCGCCAGTAGCTCCGGTGAGCCCGGTTGGTCCAGTGTTGCCAATAGCTCCAGTCGCACCAGTGGCTCCGGTATCGCCAGTAGCCCCGGTCGGCCCAGTAGCTCCGGTCGTCCCGGTTGGTCCAGTATCACCAGTAGCTCCGGTCGGCCCAGTTGGTCCGGTGTCTCCAGTAGCTCCAGTCGGACCAGTGGTCCCGGTATCGCCAGTAGCCCCGGTCGACCCGGTTGGTCCAGTGTTGCCAGTAGCTCCAGTCGCACCAGTGGCTCCGGTATCACCAGTAGCCCCGGTCGGTCCAGTTGGTCCAATGTCGCCAGTAGCTCCGGTTGGCCCGGTCGGTCCAGTGTTGCCAGTAGCTCCGGTTGGCCCAGTTGGTCCGGTGTCACCAGTAGCTCCGGTCGGCCCAGTTGGTCCAATGTCTCCAGTAGCTCCGGTTGGCCCAGTTGGTCCGGTGTCACCAGTAGCTCCGGTCGGCCCGGTTGGTCCAGTATCGCCGGTAGCTCCGGTTGGTCCGGTTGGTCCAGTGTTACCAGTAGCTCCGGTCGACCCGGTTGGTCCAGTATCACCAGTAGCACCGATCGGTCCGGTTGATCCAGTATCACCAGTAGCTCCGGTCGACCCGGTTGGTCCAGTGTTGCCAGTAGCTCCAGTAGCCCCAGTGGCTCCGGTATCGCCAGTCGTCCCGGTTGGTCCAGTGTTGCCAGTAGCCCCAGTTGACCCCGTCGGTCCAATGTCCCCTGTAGCACCCGTTGCACCAGTAGCTCCTGTTGGTCCGGTCGCTCCGGATGCACCAGTGGCTCCCATTGGTCCAGTAGCCCCGGTTATTCCGGTCGCTCCCGTGGCTCCTGTAGCGCCAGTAGCCCCAGTAGATCCTGTCGAGCCCCTAGCCCCCGTTGGTCCAGTTATACCAATACCAGTATCACCAGTCGGTCCAGTTGCCCCTTGCCTACCTGTAGCGCCAGTGGCTCCAGTTGATCCGGTCGCACCAGTGGCGCCTGTACTGCCAGTAGTCCCAGTCGCCCCCGTCGCGCCATGCGGTCCAGTCGCACCCGTAGCCCCTGTATCGCCTGTAGCCCCAGTAACACCGGTGGCTCCCTGTCTACCAGTTGCGCCAGTTGCCCCAGTTGTGCCGGTACTGCCAGTCGCGCCAGTTGCCCCAGTTGCTCCTTGTCTTCCTGTTGCGCCAGTAGTTCCCGTTGGTCCGGTCGCGCCAGTCGCGCCAGTCGCCCCAGTGGCTCCTAACGCTTCTACTAACACGGACGAGTTTAATTGCAAGTCATCAATGTTAAGTTGTCCCCTAGCCGAGTCGGTATTTGCTTCGTTTAAAATAGGATTAGTTTTTAATAGAAGCTCATTTAACAATTTGGAGGAGCAGGAGTTAATAGGGCCGAGAAGGTATAAGAGAGGAGTTGGATTAACGGTTCTTTTTGATATTTTGAGCAGATTGTTTTTTTCTCGATTGGTGTTGATTTCTAGGACGAGTTTTTTCCTCTGGAATGTTTTTTTATGTGTCCTTTTAAAAGCCTTACGATTTGTTTCATTTTCAAAGTTTTCGCTCATGCATCTCCCCAGCCTTAAATATATTCGCCTAATTAACATATGTAGGCAGTGAGCAAAATGGGAAAGCAATTGCTAATTGGATTTATACAATAAACGGTTGCTGCTGGATTATGTAATAAAATCATTTTTTACTTGGCTAAAACTGGGCAGAGGAGGCCATACCACAAATTGAAAAGGCCCTGGCCTCTCAAAGGGGATGAACCCCAATGAGTAGCCGAGGGCTTTTTCATTGTTGAATTCTAAGACCACTTTTTTGCAAAACCGTTAAGCAATTTGATGAATAGCCCAGAAAATTCCTTGAGTGCTTCCTCCAAGGTTAAGAGAAATTGTTAAGCCATTTGCTTGATATTGAAGGACAAGAATATCCCCAGCGTTAAGTTCCACATCTCCTGCCAATGTTACAGTGCCGTCTCCAAGCACAGCTCTAAGAGATAAAACCAAGGCCACGTTGACGTCTAAAATAGGGAAAAGTCCGGTTAATAGATTGGTGCTTGTATTAGTACGAACGATTGCAAAAGCTGGATTGACACCTGCTCCAAGGCTAATAGATAACGAAGCGGTTGTCTGATAGTTTATAGTCGCACTAATCGAATATCTTCCCGTGTTTGGAGCTGTAAACTGACCACTTACTGGGTTAAAGGACGGGTCTGTATAATAAGGAGCTGCAGTAGTCCAGCCAACCAGAGTTTGCGTGCCAGTAATAGCTGCTGCTGTTGTCAATGCGGAGAAGCCAGTGCTTGCAAAGTTAGGTCCAGTTGCACCTGTAGCCCCCGTAGCTCCAGTCGCCCCAGTGGCACCTGTAGCTCCCGTAACTCCAGTCGCGCCAGTAGCACCTGTAGGTCCAGTTGGTCCAACGTCACCTGTAGGCCCAGTCGGTCCAGTCACCCCAGTGGCACCTGTAGCTCCCGTAACTCCAGTCGCGCCAGTAGCACCTGTAGGTCCAGTTGGTCCAACGTCGCCTGTAGGTCCAGTCGGCCCAGTAGCCCCAGTGGCACCTGTAGCTCCTGTAACTCCAGTCGCGCCAGTAGCACCTGTAGGTCCAGTTGGTCCAACGTCGCCTGTAGGTCCAGTCGGCCCAGTAGCCCCAGTGGCACCTGTAGCCCCCGTAACTCCAGTCGCGCCAGTAGCACCTGTAGGTCCAGTTGGTCCAACGTCGCCTGTAGGTCCAGTCGGTCCAGTCGCCCCAGTGGCACCTGTAGCCCCCGTAACTCCAGTCGCGCCAGTAGCACCTGTAGGTCCAGTTGGTCCAACGTCGCCTGTAGGTCCAGTCGGCCCAGTAGCTCCAGTGGCACCTGTAGCTCCCGTAACTCCAGTCGCACCAGTAGCGCCCGTCGGCCCAGTTGGTCCAACGTCACCTGTTGGCCCCGTAGCACCAGTAGCTCCAGTAACACCTGTAATGCCTGTCGCGCCCGTTGGTCCAGTCGCGCCCGTCGGTCCAGTTGGTCCAACGTCACCCGTCGGCCCCGTAGCACCAGTAGCTCCAGTAACACCAGTAACGCCCGTTGCGCCCGTTGGTCCAGTCGCGCCCGTCGGTCCAGTTGGTCCAACGTCACCCGTCGGCCCCGTAGCACCGGTAGCTCCAGTAACACCAGTAACGCCAGTCGCGCCCGTTGGTCCAGTCGCGCCCGTCGGTCCAGTTGGTCCAACGTCACCTGTCGGCCCCGTAGCACCAGTTGCTCCAGTAACACCAGTAACGCCCGTCGCGCCCGTTGGTCCAGTTGCGCCCGTAGGTCCAGTCGGTCCAACGTCACCCGTCGGCCCCGTAGCACCAGTTGCTCCAGTAGCACCTGTAACGCCCGTAGCCCCCGTAGCACCAGTTGCTCCAGTAGCACCTGTAACGCCCGTAGCCCCCGTAACTCCAGTAGCACCTGTAGGTCCAGTTGGTCCAACATCACCCGTTGGTCCAGTAGCTCCAGTAACCCCAGTGGCACCTGTAGCCCCCGTAACTCCAGTCGCGCCAGTAGCACCTGTAGAACCTGTAGGTCCAGTTGGTCCAACATCACCTGTTGGTCCAGTAGCTCCAGTAACCCCAGTAGCTCCAGTAACCCCAGTGGCACCTGTAGCCCCCGTAACTCCAGTCGCGCCAGTAGCACCTGTAGCACCTGTAGGTCCATTTGGTCCAACATCACCTGTAGGTCCAGTAGCTCCAGTAACCCCAGTGGCACCTGTGGCCCCCGTAACTCCAGTCGCGCCAGTAGCACCTGTAGCACCTGTAGGTCCAGTTGGTCCAACATCACCTGTTGGTCCAGTAGCTCCAGTAACCCCAGTGGCACCTGTAGCCCCCGTAACTCCAGTCGCGCCAGTAGCACCTGTAGAACCTGTAGGTCCAGTTGGTCCAACATCACCTGTTGGTCCAGTAGCTCCAGTAACCCCAGTCGCGCCAGTAGCCCCTGTCGCCCCCGTAGCGCCAGTTGCTCCAGTAACGCCAGTCGCCCCAGTTGCACCAGTCACTCCAGCTCCCGTCGCCCCAGTTGGACCTGTGACGCCTGTCGGTCCAGTCGCCCCAGTAACTCCAGCTCCCGTCGCGCCAGTCGAGCCCGTCGGTCCAGTGACGCCCGTCGGTCCAGTGACGCCTGTTGCGCCAGTAGAGCCTGTCGGTCCAGTCGCGCCCGTTGGTCCCGGAGGTCCTCCAGAAGATCCAGTTGCGCCCGTAGAGCCAGTCGCCCCCGTGGCCCCAGTTGAACCTGTAGGACCTGTCGCACCCGTTGAACCTGTAGAGCCAGTCGCCCCAGTCGCCCCAGTTGAACCTTCATCTCCCGTCGCGCCAGTTGAACCTGTCGCCCCCGTGGCTCCAGTTACTCCGGTCGGTCCTCTGGAACCTGTAGCGCCAGTAGAGCCAGTCGGTCCAGTCGCGCCAGTAGAGCCGGTTGAACCAGTCGCACCTCTTGCGCCAGTCGCACCAGTTGCGCCAGTCGCGCCAGTAGAGCCAGTTGCTCCCGTAGCTCCGGTTGCGCCGAGAGATTCAATGCGAACAATAGCAGAACCTTCCGATACAGTGATATCAAGCGTGTCGGATTCAAAAATGAGATCGTCTCCGAAGCCTAAAGTAGCGGAACCCTCCGGTCCAATAACGTTGAATAACTCTTCGCCTGGATCAAAGCTTCCTGTTGCCCCGCGCTTGCCGCGTTTTCCTTTTTTGCCTTCGTCCCCTTTCTTGCCGCGAGGACCTTCAGGCCCTTCAGGTCCCTGAGGTCCGACCGGTCCGATTGGACCTCTGTCACAATCACGGCCTTTGAAAAATACTTTTTTCTTTTCTTTCTTTTTTCCATCCTTCTTTTTCTTCTTGTCGAAGAAAGATTCACTAGTATGAATAGAGAGCGATTTTTTTTGCGATGAAGCTTTCTTTTTTACTAACTTGATTACTTTCTTTTTGCTAGATGAGTTTTCCAGTATGAACACCTCCTTATAGTGCTCCTGCATTATACGGAGGGTTATTATTGGAGGAGTGTGCGTTTTGCTAAGAGAATGATAGATTTCAAACAATTTTCATAAAATGTGTAAATGCATATAGGCCCTTACATTAAGAGAGATGAGAGGAGGGGGAGGTTAATAGATAAAAGATCAAAGGTAGAATCCTTATTTGTTTGCCATGACAACAAAAAAGAAGACCAGGCGGCCTGGTCTTCTTTTTGCTAAGTTTTATTGCTGGTCGTCACGCAATTGTTAATCCTGCGCTTGCATATCCGGCAACGGCGTTAACTAGCGTCAATCCCGTAGCTGTAGCCGAGTAGACCAGTAATAGACGTGTTCCTGCTGTGACTGGGATGCTAAGTCCGGTTGTGATTCCGCTGCTTATTGTTCCTAGTGCTAGGATACCTGTCAATGGTGGAGCAAGAGTAACGATTGCCCCTGGAATCGGACTAAAGATGTTATCCGGGGTAGTTGAGCTATACAATTGAGCCTGCAGTGTAACCGTTGATCCGATAAGGCTGAGTGCAATAGTCGTGCTGAAATAAGCGGCAAGCGAAGTAATGACCCCATCACGAGGTGCAGAGAATGCCATGTTCAGCAATAATCCGGCTGCCCCAGTTAAATCGATCGTAGCTCCTAATATGCTTGCCGTCGGAGCACTATTGCCAAATCCAACTAGACCGCCAGTGCCAGCAAGCCCTCCTAAAATGGTAGTTAATTCAAGAGGTAAGCCAGATGCAAACGGAATGATAGCACCGCTGCCCGTTGCCCCAGTAGCACCAGTAGCGCCCGTAACGCCGGTGGCTCCTGTAGGTCCTGTTGGCCCAGTAACGCCAGTAGCGCCTGTAACGCCAGTCGCTCCTGTTGCTCCTGTCGGTCCAACATCACCCGTAGGTCCAGTTGATCCAGTAACACCAGTAGCGCCTGTAACGCCGGTCGCTCCTGTTGGCCCAGTAGCTCCTGTTGCTCCTGTCGGTCCAACATCACCTGTAGGTCCAGTTGGTCCAGTAGCGCCAGTAGCGCCAGTAGCGCCTGTAACGCCGGTCGCTCCTGTTGGCCCAGTAGCTCCTGTTGCTCCTGTCGGTCCAACATCACCTGTAGGTCCAGTTGGTCCAGTAGCGCCAGTAGCGCCAGTAGCGCCTGTAACGCCGGTCGCTCCCGTTGGCCCAGTAGCTCCTGTTGCTCCTGTCGGTCCAACATCACCCGTAGCGCCTGTTGATCCAGTAGCACCAGTCGCTCCCGTTGGCCCGGTCGTTCCTGTTGCTCCTGTCGGTCCAACATCACCCGTAGGCCCTGTCGATCCAGTAGTGCCCGTCGCTCCTGTAGGTCCAGTCGCCCCAGTCGCCCCAGTATCACCTGTAGCTCCTGTTGAACCGGTGGCCCCAGTGGCTCCCGTATCTCCAGTCGCCCCAGTATCACCTGTAGCTCCTGTTGAACCGGTGGCCCCAGTGGCTCCCGTATCTCCAGTCGCCCCAGTATCACCTGTAGCTCCTGTTGAACCCGTAGCCCCAGTGGCTCCCGTATCTCCAGTCGCCCCAGTATCACCCGTCGCTCCTGTTGAACCGGTGGCCCCAGTGGCTCCCGTATTTCCAGTCGCCCCAGTATCACCCGTCGCTCCTGTTGCCCCCGTAGCTCCCGTGGCTCCAGTGCCCCCAGTCGGTCCAGTTGGCCCCGTAGGTCCTGTAGCACCGGTTGTACCAGCACCCGTTGCGCCAGTGGCACCAGTCGCCCCAGTTGCTCCTGTTGACCCTGTAGGGCCCGTCGCGCCAGTTGTACCCGCGCCAGTGGCGCCAGTCGCCCCAGTATCACCCGTTGAGCCAGTCGTGCCCGTTGGTCCCGTAGCTCCAGTTGTGCCGACACCAGTTGCCCCTGTCGTGCCAGTCGCTCCTGTGTTGCCTATTGGCCCTTGAGGTCCGATAGGCCCTTGAGGTCCTTGAGCTCCAGTTGTTCCTTGAGCTCCGGCCGGCCCTTGAGGTCCTTGAGGACCGATTGGCCCTTGAGAACCGGTCGCCCCCGTATTGCCAGTAGAACCGGTCGCCCCCGTATTCCCTTGAGGCCCCTGCACTCCAGCCGGTCCTTGAGCTCCAGTAGCGCCGGTCGAACCGGTAGAGCCAGTTGATCCCGTAGAGCCAGTTGCCCCAATTGGCCCCTGAGCTCCTTGAGGCCCCTGCGGTCCGGCATTTCCTTGAGGTCCCTGAGGTCCTTGAGGTCCAGCCGGTCCTTGAGGTCCTTGAGTGCCTTGTGGTCCTTGCTCGCCTTGAATGCCTTGAGGTCCTTGAGGTCCCACTGCTCCCTGGGTACCTTGAGGCCCTTGAGCTCCTTGGGGTCCTTGTGACCCGGTTGCTCCAGTAGCGCCTGTGGCGCCAGTTGGTCCGGGAGGTCCTCCAGATGGCCCAGTAGCGCCCGTAGCGCCTGTAGAACCCGTGGCGCCTGTAGCCCCGGTTGCGCCAGTCGGTCCCGCAGGACCAGTAGGTCCGGTCGGCCCAGTGTGGCCGCGATGGCCTCTTTTACCCCGCTTGCCACGTTCGCCGTGGTCACCGTCATCTCCTTTTTTGCCTCGTTCACCTTGCGGGCCCGCAGGCCCTAGAGGGCCTGGGAGACCAATCGGATCTAATTCATCGCGAATATGGTCGTGGAGATCAATGTCGCGACGAGGGATTCGAGGGATGCGAGGGATGATCCTTTGCCCGCCAGTTCGTGTTCTCCTTGATCCGGCAACTATCATGCTTTTTTTCTTTGCCGAAGTCGTCTTCTTATGTTTTGTCGAAGAGCTGCGCTTGGAGACGGCTTTAATGTTCAACTGCTTTTTATTAAACCGTTTCCGGCTTCTACTTGTAACCTTGTATTTCAGAATGAGCACCTCCTAGGTGAATTTCCTTTATACTACGGGTACTCGCTTGGGTTTGCTTGGGTGCAGGCAGGCTGAGAAGTAGGCATAAACCTATTTTTGAAAAAATGGGCGGGCGAATGAGATTGACAACCATATTGAGAATAGTTATCATATTTACGAAAGTGATAATCATTATCATTAAAATGAACCGATAGCATATGAATAAAATATAAGTTAGCCTTGCGCATTCAGATAGGAGATTAAATGATGCAAATAGGAACGAAAAAACCATGGAACTGGCTGCTCTTCCCGTTTTCCTCTATTAAAGCTGGACCTTACGGAGTATTCGCGGCGTCAGTCGGCTACGGGGTTTATGAAATTGACCATTCGTTTAATTGGGATAAATTGAGCCAAGGATTGCCCGATACAACAAGCATTCATCGGTTGCAGCTGCATCAAGAGCTGCTTCATGTCTGTACCAATCATGGGTTATTTGAATGGATGGGGGAACAGTGGGAGAATGATGGCCTTACGATTCCTTGCTATCAATATCGCAAGCTGGGCGGAGTAAGCTACGCAGCAACGGAAGACGGGCTGTGGATTAAAACGGGATCCAAATGGGGACTGCTCGCATGCGAAGGGAAGCGGGTCTACGATTTTTTAAGCTTGCCTCAATATATGATTGTTGGACACGACTCCGGCATATCGCTATATGACCGTTTCATGGATGAATGGGCTCATTTCGAGCTGAATCGAAAAGTGACGAGTCTGGCTGTATTCCGGGGACATCTGATTGGCGTCAGCGAACAAGGCGAATTGTTGATTGGCGACAAGCGCGGCGATTTTGACCGAGTTCAATTCGGGAAAAAATTTATTTTTTCAGTTGCGTCAAAGAGCGGGGAAATTTACGTTTGCACGGATCAAGGTTTGTTTCGTCTGGCTTATATTGCGGATAAACTCATCTTGCTTTCGGTTAAGCTGGGCTTCCCGGTGACGGACATAGACATTCAAGGAAATCAATTGTATATGGCTACGCTGTTTCAAGGTGTGCAAACGATGGAGTTATAGGGGGATATAGTTATGCCGAAGGTAATTGTTCTTTATACGAGTTTAACCGGAAATACCGAGGAGATGGCGGAAGCTATCGCGGAAGGAGCTAGAGAGGCTGGCGCCGAGACGGTTTGCAAGGAAGCGTTTGATGCAAAGCCCGAGGAACTGCTGAAATACGACGGCATTATTATTGGCGCCTATACGTGGGGGGACGGAGAGCTTCCCGATGAGTTTTTGGACTTTTACGCAGAAATGGACGATATCAGCCTAAGTGGGAAAAAAGCGGCGGTATTCGGGTCGGGTGATACCTCGTATCCGATTTATTGCGGTGCCGTTGATATTATTGAAGCCAAACTGCGCGAGCTCGGCGCAGAAATCTCGTGTGAAAGCTTAAAGTTTGAATATAACGCATCAAATGAGGAGAAGGAGCAAGGAAAACGAATCGGCGGGCTCATTGCAGGACTTCTTTCGGTAGCAGGATGATTTCAGACAAAGGACTGGACGGCTGTCTGGAGCAGATGCCGGCGTTGGTTCGTATTGACGATTATCAAATGGAGCGTATGCTAATAGGCGAAACGTGCTTCAACAGTTCAAAGCCATCTCACCGCGATGTGACGTGGAAGCAGCTTGTTCATTTTTCCGCTTGCCATTGCGTAAACGATGTTTTGAGCGAAAACTCGGGTGAAGAGCTTGATCTTCGATTAAATAAAGCCGCTAATCGCCGCTGGAGCAACAGACATTACCGATTCCATTCCAGTGAACATTATTTGCAGGTGCGCTGCATGGTAATGGACCATCTGCTTGCTTTTTTACAAATGCATCCTTTGAAAAATGTGATGGTACTATTCGAACAAATGACTGCCTACATAGAAGAGCTGGATATGGAGATGGTGCAAAATTTTCATATCGTTGCTTTTGACGGCGGAGATGCCAGTGAGCATTATAACGTTCAAAAATATGTTGTAGAAGAGGGGGAGGAAGCGCTAGAGCTGTATGCTCGGATGACGACTTTATTTTGCATGAGCGCTTTTGGCCGTCTTCCTGTGCAAATCGAGGCGTTCTCGTTGCTTAGCGGCAAACGGTATGCATGGGCGCCGAATTACCGTTTCTGGAGAGAGTCTCTTGACTATATGGCTTTGATCAAAAGTTTGCTGCCGAACCCGATATCCGCATCTAACCCAATAGATGAAACTCTCTACAGCCATTAAAGGGCTGTGTTTAAGGTACTGCAATGGCCAGCCCTTCGTAGATTGCGGCAAAAGCTCTGTCTCTGCTCAAAAAAAGCGGAGGCGGAGCTTTTTTTGACCGTCCGGATCGATGCAGTCGGAAAGCGGCGTATGGACAAATGCGCCATACTTCAAGTAACATGGCAGTATTCATGGGAATTGTTAAGGACGCTAAGCGTCTAAGGAGAGATCAGCTTGTCAGACGATTTATTGCTCACATTTCGCTCGCCGCCATTGCCGTTTTTTGTGGAATCGAATCGATTAACTTACGGGCCGGGAGAGGAACATCCCAACCGGACGAACCTGGGTGTATTCGACCTTCTGTTTGTTAATGAAGGAACGCTGTATGTAGCGGAGGAAAATTATAGATGGACGTTGACCCCGGGGGATGTGCTCATCCTTCGGCCGGATCGCTGGCACTATTCGTTTCAGCCTTGTACGGAAGAAACGGTGTTTGATTGGGTTCATTTTCAGACGGTAGGGGCTTGGGAGGAGACAGAGGACAACCAGCAAGGAAATATTCGAGGAGATTATTATACCTACGCGATTCGTCTGCCGAAAAAGATGAAGCTGACTTATCCGGATGAGGCAAAAATGATTTTTGCCCAGCTTCACGAAGCTGCCAAAAGCTCGTCTCACGGCGCCTTCTGGGACCGTCAGCAGAGATTCCTGCATTTGCTGCAAATGCTGGACGAAGGCTGGCGATCCGATGCGGCCAAAGCGGCTGTTTCGATCGCGGAGCGGGCTGCCGCTTACCTGAAACTGAATTTTCGTACGCCGATCAGCAACACCATGCTAAGCGAGGTTTTGGACTTGCATACCAATTATATTACACGCTGCATGACGGAAGTGTTCGGCTGCACGCCGCAGCAATATTTGCTGTATTATCGGCTGGATCAAGCCAAGCTGCTGCTGATTAAAACCGACTGGACTATCGCTAGAGTAGCGGAGGAGACGGGATTCCGGCAGACGCCGCATTTTTCCCGCCTGTTTGCCGCCCATACGGGCATGCCGCCTCTTAAATTCCGGAAGCGGTTCACGACTTAGCTGTTCTATAAAAAGTAGATCCCTTCTCTTTAGAAAAGAGACACTTGTTTTAGCTTGAACTCAAACGATTTGGAACCATGCAGTGTCTGCACTGACAGCCGATGACTTTGAGGGATGAGCTTGACGGGTGTCTTTTTTCGTTTCTTCGGAATCGGCAATAGGATAGGCGGCGATGCGCAACATTATGAATAATTTTCCTGTTCGCTACAAAAGCTAAAGCCAACAACAGGCCATGAGCCGAAAGGGGCGAATTGCGATGATTGAAAGGTTTTCGTTAACGGCGGACATAGGGGAAATTGTGGGCAAATTTGGCGTGGCAACGGTTATTGAAGGCCATACAAACCGGTTTAATGTGGCGCCGACGCAGAACGTATCCATCGTCATGAACGACAGGCACGACACTCGCGTTTTGCAGGAATCCAGATGGGGGCTGTTTCCTTTTTGGGCCAAAGATTCCGTTAACGCCGACAGCGCTGCTTTGTCTCAGAAGCCATTTTTTCATCAAATGTTGAAAAGACAAAGATGCGTCATTCCGTGCAGCGGTTTTTACGGGCAAAAAATGATCGGAAACGAAAGACGGCCTAGAGCGATGCACACCGTTGTACCCAGTCAGCCGCTGTTTGGCATAGCGGGCATTGTGGATTGTTGGCGCCATACAAATGGCAAGGAAGTTCGAGCTTTTACGATGCTGACTGCGGCGGCTTCCGGCAGCATCTCTGTTTGGCAGCCTCGTGTTCCGGTCATTTTGGACGAAGAAGGAATGGAAGACTGGCTGAATCCGAAGCTGACGGAATTTAGCAGGCTGCGCAAACATTTAGAGGCGATAGAGGGCTACCAAATGCGGTCCTACCCCGTGACCAATGCCGTTCATGACGAGTGGTATGAAGCGCCGGACTGCATAAGAGAAATTGTAGTTCCTGGATTGGCCTAATAGTTCGAACAGTAGAGTGATATTGTTCGATCCGTATAAAGATATTGTGATAGCCGCGCTGCGATAGCGTATGCCCCTTAAGCTTGCAGATGTTTCCCGTTCTATCAGGTTGGATACTGATTCATGATCCAATAGGGTTGAAAAGGGGGATATAAGCGGCTTCGGGGCTTTTTGTCGTGTGTAGAAAAAATGTGAAACACAAGGTGCTATGCAGTTGTGGATAGGTGAGAGTTGGGGTAAGGGGCGCAAGAAGAGAGGGGGATAGCTGCTTTTTCTAGACGGGCATAGGATGTGGATAGATTGTTTTGGTATGAACCATGCACATGTGGATACAGAGTCGAGGGATGGATTTAAAACCGGTTATGCACTTTTTTCGGGGAAAAGATGTGAATAGCGGTTTTGTACACAGCTTTATAGCGCCAGTAAAAGAGCGGAGTCAGCCCTTGGACTGGCGCTTATTTGCAGCTATTCTGCCCGTACCGTTCGCAGAACTTCGGAAGTGAGAAGAGGGACAATTTCAAACAGGTCGCCGACAATGGCATAATCCGCAACGCCAAAGATAGGCGCATCGGGATCTTTGTTAATGGCGACGATCGTACGGGACTGGCTCATGCCGGCCAGATGCTGGATGGCGCCGCTAATGCCGCAAGCGATATAGAGCTGCGGGGTTACGACTTTGCCGGTTTGCCCGATTTGCAGGGCATAATCGCAGTAGCCCGCATCGCAAGCGGCGCGGGAGGCACCGACCGCGCCGCCGAATGCGGCGGCGAGCGCATGCAGCGGTTCAAAGCCCGCTGCGCTGCGCACGCCCCTGCCTCCCGACACGACAACGTCGGCTTCGGCGAGATCGATCTGGCCTCCGGCGCGGCGAAGCACTCCGCGCACGGCGGTGAGCAGCGGCGGCGCCGTATACGCCAGCGCTACGGCGCTGCCGCTATGAACGCCGGCGTCCAGCGGCTCCGCTGGCGGCAAATTGTTCGGGCGCACCGTGACGACCCACGGGTGGCCCGGCAAGAAGCTGCGCCGCTCGAACGCCTTGCCGGCGTAGAGCGGGCGAATGAATGCAACGTCACCGCCATCCGAAGACGGCTCGATGGCGGTGACGTCGGCGATGTGGCCGGCGCCGTAAGCTGCGGCCACGCGGGGCGCGAGCTCGCGCCCCGCTGCGGTATGGCCGAGCAGCAGCGCGTCCGGCCTCACCGCATCCATAGCCGCGCCCAGAACGGCGGAATACGCCTCGGGCGCGTACACATGGAGGGACGGATCGTCGGCGATATGAACGACGTCCGCCCCTCTAGCGATAAGCGCCGCGGCGTCTTCTGCCGCGCTGCCCGCTCCGGCGAGGACGGCATGGACGGAGCCGCCCTCCCCAGCGAGGCGCTTCGCTGCGCCCAGCGCTTCGAAAGCGACGCGGCGCAGAGCTCCATCTCGGCGTTCGGCGAATACAAGTATTTTTTTGGCCATGGGATAAGCCCCTTTCGATCCGGCATTTATATCTGTTCAAGCATTTTTTATTGATCCAGCTCTTTTATCCAATCTTTTCTAAGCTATCCCGCTCCTTGAATTGTCCTGCCTTATAAGTTTGGGCAAGAAGCGCCAATCAACCCTTCTACAACACCTTTGCTTCGGTTTGAAGCAGCTCGGTCAGCTTAGCGGCTTGTTGTTCGGCGGTGCCGGCGATCCGTTTGCCAGCCGCGCGCGGGGGAGGAGGGAACAGCTCTGTTTGGCGGGTGCGTGCTGAAAGCGAGCCGTCCTTATTGAAGCTATCGCCCAGCTCATCGCCGGAAAGGGTACGAAGCGGCTTGCGTTTCGCTTTCATAATGCCAGGCAGGGACGGATAACGCGGCTCGTTCAATCCCTGCTGAGCCGTTACCAGTGCAGGAAGCGGGATGACGACCGTTTCGGTATCTCCTTCGGCGTCTCGCTCGACAAGCGCATAAAATTCTGCATTTGGCAGGCGGCGGGAATCGGGAGCAGCGCCCTCCGCTGGGGGACTTGTTGTTCCGTTATCCCCAAGCTCAGCGGCGGCTAGCAGAGTCAGCTTAACGGCTGCGGATGCATGAGGAAGCCCCAGCCGCTCGGCCACTTGAAGAGCGACGCTGCCCGATCCGGTGTCGACGGCGAACAGTCCGGCGAGAAGCAAATGCGGAGCAAGCGGCCTGATCACGGCGGCAAGAGCCGACGCAGCAGCGAAGCTGTCGCCCTGAAGCTCCTCGGAAATATCGAGTCGAATGGCCTCGTCCGCTCCAATCGCAAGCGCAGTCCGAAGAGCTTCCTGCGAACGCTCGGGGCCGCAAGTGACGGCGACGATTTCGCCTCCATGCTTGTCGCGGAGCCGAATCGCTTCCTCCAAAGCGTATTCATCGTACGGGTTGATGACAAATTTGGCTTCGCGTTCGTCCACGCCGCCAGACGTCACCGTTATCTTTTCTTCCGTGTCGAAAGTTTGCTTGAGCAGCACAACGATTTTCAGCATACGGGCCTCCCTTGGAAACTCTGTGCGCGGGCCTCGCGCACCAGAGGGATTTGACTGTCCATCAGTGCTACCTTATGTCGGCAAGCGGAGGAATAGACCGCCGCCAGCAACAGAATGAGAAGCATGTTCATGAAGGGAGAATCATATACTTTGAGCACCGCAGTTATTTATGAAAGCGCTTTAATACTTGTCCTATCCGCCAAAAAAAGATTCCTGCCGGCATGAAGCGGGTAAAGGGCAAACGGATCAGGAGGAGGGTTTGAGCAATGGCATGGATAGGGCTGGCGCCAACGTTTGCAAATGAGGCAATGTCGGATTGGAACGGCACCCAGGGAGCCAAATTATGGACTATGTTTGCCGCCAGCTTCCCGGAAGCGCAGGCTTTGATCAGATGGCTGTTTTTTGCCGCGCTTATAGGTATTGCCGTTTGGATGTTTGCTGCCGTTGTATGGAGGCGAATCGGCTATATAAAGCTGGGGGCTCCGGCTGTGTTCGCCCGTTACCGGGCGAGAGGGAGAACCGGCTTTGGCAAGGAGGTATTCGGCCATCGCCGGCTTTTAAACGATTTGCGCAGCGGGCTGATGCATCTGGTTTATTTTTACGGCTTTATCCTTTTGCAATTTGGAGCGACGGATTTGATTTGGAAGGGACTTAGCGGAGGCCACCCGTTGCCGATTCCTTATTACTCGATGTTTTCGTGGTCGCAAGAAGTCACCGCAACTCTTGTTCTGGCCGCTATGCTGTACGGCGGCTATAGACGCTACGGGGAAAAGCTGGCTAGACTGAAGCGCGGCTGGAAGCCGTCGCTCGTGCTTTGGTTTATCGGTTCCTTAATGCTGACTGTCTTGCTCACTCTATCTTTTGAACGCTTGTCCGCCGAAAAAGCGGAACTAGTGGCGTCTCCGTATGCCCCCGTAAGCGAACCGTTGTCACGTTTGATCCATTTCCTTGGCGTCGAGGAAGGAAGCTGGCTAGCCCATGCGGGACACGAGCTGTTTTGGTGGCTGCATCTGCTCGTTCTATTATCTTTTCTCGTCTATGTTCCGCAATCCAAGCATTTTCACTTGATTACAGCCCCAGTCAATCTCTACTTCCGCCGCAGTACCCCGACAGGCCGGCTGGTGCCGCTCGATTTGGAAAATGAAGAGGCCGAGTCGTTTGGAGCGGGCAAAGTGGAGCATTTTACGAGGAAGCAGCTTCTCGATTTGTACGCCTGCGTGGAATGCGGCCGCTGCACAAACGTGTGTCCTGCGGCAAGCACGGGGAAGCTGCTGTCGCCGATGCATCTGATTGTAAAGCTGAGAGATCATCTGACGGAAAAGGGGGCGTCGATTACGTCCAAATCTCCTTGGCTTCCGGCAAGCTTATGGCAGCGCGGAGATGCCGGCCTCGCGGGTGCTCATGTCATGGGCGCAACCATTCCGGCATGGGAGGCGGCGTATGGAAAAGAGGAATCGGCGGAATCGTCTTGCCGGACCTCGATCACTCCAACGATGTCGGCACAAGGGGAGGCTTGGAGCAAAAGAAGGGAGGCGAAGGCTGAGGAGCTTGAGCTGATTGGCGATGTCATTTCGGAAGAAGAGCTGTGGGCGTGCACAACTTGCCGGAATTGCGAAGAGCAATGTCCCGTAGGCAATGAGCATGTGGACAAAATTATCGATATGCGCCGCCATCTTGTATTAATGGAAGGAAAACTTCCTTCGGATGGTCAGCGCGCTCTTCAAAATATTGAGCGGCAAAGCAATCCGTGGGGTCTGCCCCGAGCGGAGCGCGCGGCGTGGATTGACGAATGCGAGAGCAAAACCGGAATTCGGGTGGCGACGATGCGGGAGCGAAAAGCGGGCGGATCTGCTCCGGAGGTGCTGCTGTGGGCAGGCTCAATGGGCGCTTACGACTCCCGAAGCAGAAAGGTGCTGTACGACTTAGTGCGGCTGCTTGCAAAAGCAGGGGTCGATTTTGCGACGCTTGGTCTAGAGGAGAAAAGCTCGGGAGACACCGCGAGAAGAATCGGCAACGAGCTGCTGTTTCAAGAACTGTGCCGGGACAACATTGCCGTGTTGCAAAAATATGGGGTGAGGCATATTGTAACCGCCTGCCCGCATACTTTTCATACGTTTAAAAATGAATATCCCGATTTTGGACTGGAGGGCGTCAAAGTCGAACATCATACACAATTTCTTGCAAGGCTGCTTAAAGAAAATAAGCTTACGCCGAGATTGGCGCTGGAGGAGAAGATTACCGTTCACGATTCCTGTTATCTGGGACGCTACAACGATACGTATGACGCTCCCCGGTCGCTGATCCGGGCAATTCCGGGAGCTTCCATCGCGGAGATGGAGCGGTCTGGTCCAAACGGGATGTGCTGCGGCGCAGGCGGCGGCATGATGTGGATGGAGGAACATGCCGGGGTGCGCGTAAATTACGCGCGAACGGCGCAAGCATTGGAAGTGGCGCCGACCGTAGTCAGCTCCGCTTGTCCATATTGTCTAACTATGATGGAAGACGGTTTAAAGTCGCTCGCCGACGGCAAAGGGGTTGTTGCCCGCGATGTAGCGGAGCTGCTCGCCGACAGCATATTTGGAGAGCGCTCATAAACGAACACACCAAACAGCAATGAAGCATTGAGCAACGGTCCGCTATGTGCAATGAGCCAGAACCGTTCAGAGCATCCATTACGAGGCTGCAGGAAAGATATTTGCGAAAGTGACTTCTAAGCTAATGCAAAGCTGACTGTAAAGCAAACTCCAAAGCTAACTGGGAAGCTAACTGCAAAGCTAACTGCAAAGCTAACTGGGAAGCTAACTGCAAAGCAAACTGCAAAGCAAACTGCAAAGCTATCTGCGAAGCTACCTGCAAAAGTGACAAGAAAGCTATCTCTAGAGAGAGGTGAAGCTGCAAAATGCCTTTTCCATCCACAAAGCAAAAAAATGCCGCTTCCATTCGAAGCGCGGCCGTCATTGGCTCCGGCGTGATGGGGGCGGGAATTGCGGCGCATTTGGCGAACGCAGGCATTAAAGTGAAGCTGCTGGACGTTGTCCCGAATAAGCTGACGCCGGAGGAGGAGAAGCAAGGGTTGGGGCTGTCAGACATCGCCGTCCGCAATCGGCTGTCCGCTGCGGCCATCGCTAGAATGGGCAAAGCCCAGCCCGCCCAACTTTACGATCCTTCTTGGACGACCAGAGTGTCCCCGGGCAATTTGATCGATGACTTAGACTCTCTAGGCGATGTGGATTGGATCGTAGAGGCGGTAGTCGAGCGGCTGGATGTAAAAAGGGAGGTGCTTGCCGCTATCGAATCGGTGCGCCGCCCCGGAACTCCGGTCAGCACCAATACGTCGGGTTTGTCGGTGGCGTCGATGGCGGAAGGACGAAGTTTGGAGTTTAGACGGCATTTTGCCGCCACCCACTTTTTTAATCCGCCCCGTTATATGAAGCTCGTAGAGGTGGTGCCGTCGGGGGATACCGACCCGGAGACGCTTACGCTGCTGACGGAAATTTGCGAGAAACGGCTCGGGAAAGGCGTCGTGGCGGCGAAGGATACGCCGAACTTTATTGCAAACCGGATCGGCACCTACGGCATGCTGGTGACGCTCGCGGACACGCTGGCCTACGGTTTGACGGTGGAAGAAGCCGATGCACTGACGGGTCCGGCGATGGGACGTCCTAAGACGGCAACGTTTCGCATGCTTGATTTGGTCGGGCTCGATACGCTGCTTCATGTGGTCGACAATGTGCGGGAGAGAAGCGAGGACGCCGCGGAGCAAGCGGTTTTTGCAAGACCGGAGGCGCTGGAGCGGCTTGTGGGGCTTGGCAGGTTAGGCGAAAAGTCGGGAGCGGGCTTCTATCGGAAAATAAAAGGGGCGGACGGCAAAAGCCGCATCCTGTCTCTTCATCTCGACACGCTTGATTACGAGGAGCAAAAGCGCGTTTCCTCGCCTGTTATCGATGCGGCGAAAGCGGCCAAAGGCGCGGCGGCGAAAACAAAAGCGCTGCTTGGGGCGGTACCTGAACATAAACATGCCCAATTCGCCTGGTCAACGCTGAAAAAAACGCTGCTTTATTCCGCCTCGCAAGTCGGAATTATTGCAGATTCCATTACGGATATCGATCGGGCGATGCGGTGGGGCTTCAACTGGGAGTTGGGCCCATTCGAATTATGGGATGCGATTGGCGTCGAACGGTCGGTGGAGCGAATGAAACGGGAAGGGGAGTCTATCCCGGAGTGGGTGGAAGCTTGGCTCGCCGACGGACATAGCAGCTTTTACCGCGAGTCGGAAAATAAACGCTATTACGCAACGACAGGAGGCTACGCGGCGGAGGAGCCGGATGATGATATCATTTCGCTCGCCAAGCTTAAAGCTGCTGGACGTACCGTGTTGTCCACATCCGGAGCAAGCTTGATCGATATAGGCGACGATGTGGTTTGTCTGGAATTCCATTCCGCGAACAATGCGATTGGCGGAGAAATTTTGACAGCAATCAGGCAGTCGGTTCAGGAAGTGTCGCGAAATTGGCGGGGCCTTGTGCTTGCCAATGAAGGGCGCAATTTTTGCGTAGGGGCTAACCTGATGCTGCTGCTGATGGAAGCGCAGAACGGGGAATGGGATGAGGTCGAGGAAATTATTCGCTTTTTCCAGGATAGCATGCTTAGGCTGAAGCGCCTCGAGCGGCCAGTTGTGGCGGCCCCTCATCGGATGACGCTTGGAGGGGGTGTGGAGGCCTGTCTCCCAGCGGATCAAATTATTCTGTCGCCGGAGACGTATTTCGGTCTGGTCGAAACGGGGGTTGGCCTCATTCCCGCCGGCGGGGGATGCAAGGAAGCCGCATGGCTGGCAGCAGGCAGGGCGATTGCCGCGTCAGGGGGAGGAAGAGGGAGCGCTGTCGATTGGCAGTCGTCGCTAGGTGCGCTTTTTGAAACGATCGCAATGGCGAAAGCGTCTACGAGCGGTCATGAAGCCAAAAGGCACGGACTGCTCAGGCCGCAAGATCGAGTGATTGCCCGGCAAGAATCGCGAATCGCCGAGGCGAAGCGGGCGGTGCTGGAGCTGGACCGCGCGGGCTACTCGCCTCCTACTGCCGAACGTATCCCGGTAGCGGGCCGGGAAGGTGCGGCCGTGCTGAAGCTGGCGGTGCACTCGATGCGGCTGTCCGGTTCGATCAGTCGGCACGACGCTCTGATCGGAAGCAAGCTGGCGTATGTGCTGGCCGGCGGAGATGTGCGTTCTGGCACTGAAGTAAGCGAGCAATATTTGCTCGATCTGGAATGCGAGGCATTCTTGAGCCTGTGCGGCGAGCGCAAAACCCAGGAGCGCATGAGCCATATGCTGGCTACAGGCAAACCGCTTCGCAATTGAAAGGGGGAAAAGAATGAACAAGAAATCGCGATTTCGGGAGCATGCCCGGGATGCCGTTATTGTGTCCGCCGTTCGTACCGCAGTAGGCAAAGCGCAGAGGGGCAGCTTCGCGGAGACGAGAGCGGAAGATTTAGGCAGAGCCGTTATTCAAGGAGCGCTGGAGAGAGTGCCCGCTCTAAAAAGCGAAGATATCGAAGATGTCATATTCGGCTGCGCAATGCCTGAGGGGGAGCAAGGGCTTAACGTTGCAAGAATTATTTCGCTGTATGCGGGACTGCCCGATACGACGCCTGCCGTAACCGTTAACCGGTTCTGCGCCTCAGGATTGCAGTCCATAGCTTATGCTGCGGAACGAATCAAGCTTGGGGAAGCGGAGGTCGTGCTGGCGGGAGGCGTAGAGAGCATGAGCCATGTGCCGATGACGGGCTTCCGGTTGTCCCCGCATCCCGGAATTGTAGATTCCATGCCAGAAGTGTATATGGGCATGGGCCATACGGCGGAAGAGGTGGCGCGCAGGTACGGCGTATCCCGCGAATCGCAGGACGCCTTTGCCGCTTCCAGCCATCAGAAGGCGGCTACCGCTATTGCCGCCGGGCTTTTTCAACAGGAAATCGTCCCGCTTACCGTCAGAAGATCCGGTACGGACGACAACGGCCGTCCATGGGAGAGAACCTTTACATTTGCGATTGACGAGGGGGTCAGACCGGAGACGACGGCGGGAACGCTGGCGCCGCTTAAGCCTTCTTTTGCCAGAGAAGGGACGGTAACGGCGGGGAACGCCTCGCAAATGAGCGACGGAGCTGCCGCAGTCATTGTCATGAGCAGGCAGCGGGCAGCCGAGCTGGGCCTTAAGCCGCTGGCTTCATTCCGAAGCTTCAGCGTGGCGGGCGTAGCTCCTGAAGTGATGGGGATCGGGCCGATTGAGGCGGTTCCCAAAGCGCTGAAAAAGGCCGGAATTACGAAGGACGAAGTCGATTTATTCGAACTGAACGAGGCGTTCGCCGCGCAGTGCGTTCCTATTATTCGCGAGCTTAAGCTCGATCCCGAAAAAGTAAATGTGAACGGAGGAGCCATCGCGCTGGGCCATCCGCTGGGCTGTACGGGTACGAAGCTGACGGTATCCCTAATTCATGAGTTAGGGCGCAGAGGCGGGGGTATCGGCGTGGTGACGATGTGCGTGGGCGGTGGAATGGGAGCGGCAGGCGTGCTGGAGGTTTACACAAGCACAAATTGAGCGGAACAAACATCAATTTAGTGGAGAGTTTGATGCTCGGCTACGCTCTTAATGTGATTTTCCTAAAGTTAAACCATCATAGAGGAGGGCTGAGGGATGATGGAAACGAAACGGTTCGGCGGTCGATTCGTCGTCGAAGACAGCAAGCCGGAGTCGGTCGTAACGCCCGAAGACTTCACGGAGGAGCAACGGCTGATGTCGCAGGCAGCGGAACAATTTATAGCGGCGGAGCTGCTGCCGAAGGACGCGGAGATTGAGGCGCTCAATTATGAGTTGACGGTCGAGCTGATGAGAAAAGCGGGCGAGCTCGGCTTGCTTGGAGCGGATGTGCCGGAGCCATACGGGGGGCTCGGTTTAGACAAGGTCAGTACAACGCTGCTTGCAGAGACGATGGCGAGAGCGTCCTCTTTTGCCCTCTCGGTTGGAGCGCATACGGGAATCGGCACGCTGCCGATCGTATTTTTTGGTACGGCCCAGCAGAAAGAACGTTACTTGCCGGATTTGGCCTCGGGCGCAAAAATTGCCGCTTATTGCTTGACTGAACCGGCATCGGGCTCGGATGCGCTAGGCGCCAAGACAACGGCAAAGCTTGCGGAGGACGGCAGCCATTATCTACTGAACGGGTCCAAATTGTATATTACAAACGCTGGATTTGCGGACCTGTTTATCGTGTACGCAAAAGTCGACGGCGAGAAGTTTACCGCTTTTATTGTAGAACGGGACATGGCGGGGTTCAGCGTCGGGCCTGAGGAGCATAAGATGGGCATTAAGGGCTCTTCCACATGCCCGCTGTTTTTTGAAGATGTGGCGGTACCCGTTCAAAATGTGCTCGGAGAGGTCGGGAAAGGCCATTTGATCGCCTTTAACATTTTGAACATCGGACGGTTCAAGCTAGGTGCGGCTTGCCTTGGCTCCTCGAAGGAGACGATTGAACTGGCGGCGGGATATGGGAATACTCGCAAGCAATTCGGGCGGGCCATATCAAGCTACCCTTTAATCGGAGCAAAGCTGGCGGATATGAATATTCGCACGTTCGCGCTGGAAAGCATGCTTTATAGAACGGCGGGATGGATCGACGTTATGCTCGGCGGTTCTGAAACGGGCGGAGACGAGGACGCAAGCCGGGGAGCCGGGGACGCGGGAGCCAGCGCAGCCAAGGCTATAGGCGAATATGCGATTGAATGCTCCATCGTCAAAGTGTTCGGTTCCGAAGCACTGGACTTTGTCATCGACGAGGGGGTGCAAATTCACGGCGGCTACGGATACATCCGGGAATATAAGGTAGAGAGGATTTACCGCGATTCGCGGATTAACCGGATTTTTGAAGGCACCAACGAAATCAACCGCATGCTCATACCGGGAACGCTTATGAAAAAAGCGCTGAAAGGGGAAATTCCGCTGTTGCAAAAAGCGCAGGCTTTGCAAGAAGAACTGCTTGCGCCGATGCCTTTGCCATCGTTCGCAGAACCGTTAAGCAAAGAAGCGTATCGAGTCTCCCAAGCGAAAAAAACGTTCCTTGCCATCGGAGGCCTTGCCGTTCAGAAGCTGGGCGCAAAGCTTGAGCAGGAGCAGGAGGTGCTTTGCGTATTAGCCGACCTGATGATACACACTTTCGCAATGGAAAGCGTCTTGCTGAGGTCGCAGAAAATAGCGAGCGCAAAGGAGAAAACAAAGCAGGACGGGAACGGGCTTGCGGCGATGATGGCCGTCGTATTCATACAGGAAGGGATGGAGAAGGTAGAGGCGCTTGCCAAAATTGCGCTGGCTGCTTTGGAGCGGGGGGACGGCTTGCAGATGCAGTTGTCCGTGCTGAAAAAGCTGATGAGGGCACCGCTTTCCGATACGATCGCCTTAAAACGGAAAATAGCGGAGCGAGTCATTCGAAGTGAGCAGTATGTAGTGTAGAGGGGGAGAAGCGCTATGGAACCGCCTAGACCGGAAGATCCGCAGGAAGCTGCCGACATAGCCGAAACATCAGCCGAACCTGAAGCCGCCGACGCCAATTTGCATGACCAGCCCGCCAACGAGGCTGAATCCGGGCAGCAGCCCGGGCAGGAGCAAAGCAACCGGCCGTGGCTTCGTCATTACCCGGTTGAAGTGAGCTATTCGTTAACCTATCCCGATACGAGCATTGCTAAGTTTCTTGTTCATGCCGTTAACCATTACCCAGATAGCGACGCTGTTTATTTTATGGGCAAAAGCATGACCTACCGGGAGCTCCATGCGCAATCGATCAGGCTGGCCAGCGAGCTTGCGGCCAGAGGAGTGGCGAGGGGGGATCGAATCGCCATTATGCTCCCGAATTGTCCTCAGGCTGTCGTTTCCTATTATGCGGTTTTGTTTGCTGGCGGCGTAGTGGTTCAGACCAATCCGCTATACGTGGAACGAGAACTGGAGCATCAATTGAAAGACAGCGGCGCGGTTGGAATCATTACACTTGATCTGCTGTATGCCCGTGTAGCCCGAGTGAGGGGGAGCGCACCCCAAGACGGCCCCCTCCCGGAGCTGAAGCATGTTTTTATTACCTCTATTAAAGACGCCTTGCCGTTTCCTAAAAATATGCTTTACCCCCTTAAACAACGAAAAGAAGGGTTCCGTTCGAATATTCCTTATGGAAAACAAGGCGTGTTTGCCTACCGCAAGCTTTTGAGCGGGAAAGCTCCTTCGGTAGAGCTGCCCGAGTTGGCCGGAAGTGACGATATCGCCGCTCTGCAATACACGGGAGGGACGACCGGCACGCCGAAGGGCGTAATGCTGACACACGGAAATTTGGTCGCAAATACGCTTCAAATCGCTTCATGGTGCTATAGAGCGGAAAATGGAAAAGAAAAGTTTTTGGCCGCATTGCCGCTGTTTCACGTCTTTGGATTGACCGTTCTTATGAATATGTCCGTGTACAAAGCGGGGACGCTCGTCCTTCTGCCGAGATTCGAAACGGAGGCAGTTCTTAAAACGATAGAAGATCAGAAACCGTCTATTTTCCCAGGCGCTCCAACGATGTATGTCGCGCTTCTGAATCATCCCGGCGTAGTGAAAACGGATTTGTCCTCCGTCAATATTTGCATAAGCGGCTCGGCTGCTCTGCCGTTAGAGGTACAGGAGCAGTTTGAAACGATGAGCGGGGGAAGGCTGATTGAGGGATACGGGCTGACGGAGGCTGCGCCCGTTACCCATGCTAATCCGATTTGGGGGCACCGTAAAATTGGAACCATCGGCGTTCCGTTGCCGGATACCGAGGCGGCGGTAATGGATCCGGAGACGGGGCTGCATCTTCCGCAGGGAGAGCTTGGCGAATTGGTCGTCAAAGGACCGCAGGTCATGAAAGGCTATTGGAACAGGCCGGAGGAAACCGATCGGGTACTGAAAGACGGGTGGCTTCGCACAGGCGATTTGGCGACGATGGATGAGGACGGCTATTTTACGATAATGGATAGGATCAAGGATGTTATTATTGCCAGCGGCTTCAATATCTATCCTCGCGAAGTGGAAGAGGTGCTGTTCGAGCATCCCGCAGTTAGGGAAGCGGCAGTGGTTGGGGTTAGAGACGAATATAGAGGAGAGACGGTTAAGGCGTACATTGTACTGAAGGAAGGCTGGCAAGTGTCCCGCAGCCAACTGGATAGGTGGTGCAGAGACCGGCTGGCAGCTTATAAGGTGCCGCATCATTATGCCTTCAGGGAAACGCTTCCAAAAACGATGGTGGGCAAAGTGCTGCGACGGAAGCTTGCAGAGGAGGACTTTGAGCTGGGAGGAGCTTCTTCCGATGAAGGGAAGGAATAGTCGGCATGGATGATCAATGGTTTGTACAGCAGGCGGACGATGCCGGTCAATTGACCCGTCTTGCAGAGCTGGCTAAAGGAACGTTCTGGGGGATGCTAGGTTGTGAAGTGGTGCAGGCCGATTCGCGCAAGGCGACGATTTGCCTCGATATTGCTCCCTCTCATTTAAACCTGCTAGGCATTGTCCACGGGGGAGTGCTCATGTCCCTCATGGACAATGCGATGGGTTTGATCGTGATGCTGGCGGAAACAAGTGAAAAAACGGTAACGGCGACGATGAACACTCACTTTTTGGCCAGCAGCAGAGGAGGACTGCTTCTTTGCGAGGCGGAACTGCGTCATCGGACGAGAAGAACCATCACGCTTGAAGCGGAAGTTAAGGATGAAGACGGCCATCTGCTCGCTTGGGGAAGCGGAGCTTATCGGCTGCTTTAACCGATTCTTTATTTTGGAAATCATCTTACTTTTGTTCCATGAGTTGCCAGTGATTGTGGGATTCGATATAATGATAGCAAATAAATGGAAGCCTTTTTGTGCATGTTGCACATACATTAGCGGAACTTTTTGTCCGATAAAAAGGTTATGCGAATGGAGGTGAGGGCATGGATCAAGGGTGGATGACGACGCTGCTGCTGGCGTTTGGCATTGCGGTTGGCGTCATTGGCGTTATCGCTTATCTTAGGTTATTTCGCAAGGAAAAGCTGGCGGCGCCTCCTGAAGAAGCCGGAGAGAATGCCCCGCCTTCTGCTTCAAATTTTCGGGTCGAGAGCTCCGGAGAGCGAGAACAGACGGAAGGCACAGATACAGGAATGAGGGAAGATTGAAGGCGATCTGAACATTTTGTTTACTTTCCTATTCACTGGCTAACTGTTATAATAGTAAGAAAAATGAAAACATTGTGACTCATTGGCCATGGAATTGCCTGCACCGGAGGGCTCTTGGTGTAAGAGCCGCATACGTTCTCGGATACTGCTGTTTAGGACGACCATCCATCGTATAAGGGAGGAGATTTCATGGCGAAGCATAGCCAGAATGAAGTCAAGGAAAGCCTGAAGGAACTAACGAGAATTTTCCAGCCCAAGGACGCGCGTAAATTTGTGAAGGATTACATTCGCAAATATCGCATCACAGGTGGATATGAGGATGAACTTACGACATTGGTTGAGGATGAGCTTGGCAGAATGAATTCTTCGGTGGGATGAGTCATAATGGTTACGGTCCTTGTTTTTCGCTTCGGCGGGAGGCAAGGCCTTTTTGTTATGTCCAATTTCAAATCGGGCAGCCGTTTTAGCCGGGATCAGCATCGGATAAATGAATATATATTTGAGAATAGCTCTCATTTGTTGTATATTGAAGATAATAATAATCATTATCACAACGTGAATGCACTAAGGGAGGATACATAGGTATGCTAGAACAGCAAGAGCTTTTTGATGTAACGATTATCGGCGGGGGACCTGCCGGATTATATACGGCGTTTTACAGCGGGATGCGCGAGCTCAAAACAAAGCTTATTGAAGCTCAAGACCAGCTAGGCGGAAGGATGCTTCTTTATCCGGAAAAAATTGTGTGGGATGTCGGAGGCGTAACGCCGATTCGGGCCGAAAAGCTGCTGGAGCAAATCATTCAGCAAGGAAAAACATTCGATCCTACGATTGTAATGAGCGAGCAAATTACAGGGATGGACAAGCGGCCGGACGGCACGTTTGTACTAACGGCGGCGAGCGGTGCGCGGCATTTTACAAAAACCATCATTATGGCTTGCGGTTACGGCATACGTAAACTGGCGAAGCTTGAGATTGAAGGAGCGGACCGCTATGAGGTATCCAACTTGTATTATACGGTACAAAATCTCGAAAGCTTCCGCGGCAAACATGTATTGATCTCTGGAGGAGGCGATTCCGCGGTTGACTGGGCGAATGAACTGGAGCCGGTCGCAGCTAGCGTAACGGTCGTCCATCGCAGAGACAGCTTTGGAGGATTGGAACGGAATGTGACGATGATGAAGCAGTCTTCGGTTAACGTGCTTACGCCTTATACGGTCAAGGGACTACATAGTACGGACGGCAAATCCATTTCGCAGGTGGTCATTCAACATGTCGAGTCGGAAGAAGAGCAGACCGTAGAAGTGGATGCCGTTATTGTAAATCATGGCATGAGAAGCGACTTCGGCCCGATCCGCGATTGGGGCTTCGATATGGGGGAATGGAAAGCAAATGTTAGTCCGAAGATGGAGACCAATATTCCAGGCATCTTCGGAGCTGGGGATTTTATAGGTTTTGAAAGCAAGGTTGGATTGATTGCCGGAACGTTTACCGATGCCATTCTTGCACTTAACAGCGCCAAAGTATATATGGACCCGGAAGCATCGCCTTACGCCTACGTCTCCTCCCATAACGACAGATTTAATGAAAAAAACAAGGAACTGGAGCAATTGGAGAAAGTATAGTCCAGGCCCTAAAACATATGCAGCGTCTGCTGAAAACGAGGGATCATGTTTTTTCACTAATGCCTGTATGAAAAGGGTCTGAGTTCTCCTTCTGCGGAATAGGGTAGCATATACCCCCATATTCTGTGATGCAAGATCGAGAAGGAGGCTTCGCGCATGGCATTGGAGTTGAAAACGCGGGAACATATTCAAGGAATCCGAAAGGCCGGACGGATTGTTGCCGCCTGTCATAAGGCATTGTCGACCCGGCTTGCCCCTGGTGTAACAACAAGGGAAATCGACCGTTTTGTAGAGCGCTTTATGCTGGACCGGGGCGCAACGCCTGCCCAGAAGGGCTATAAAGGATACCCGTATGCGACTTGCGCTTCAGTAAACGATGTGGTTTGTCATGGCTTTCCCGATACCGAGCCTCTGGAGTCTGGGGATGTGTTGACCATCGATATGGTGGCGGATGTAAACGGATGGAAAGCGGATTCCGCTTGGACATATATTATCGGACGCTCGACCCCGGCAACGGAGAAATTGCTTCGTGTGGCGAAACAATCGCTGCTGGACGGCATAGCCGTTGCGCTTCCCGGAAACTGCATCGGAGATATCGGATATGCCGTCCAGTCTCGGGCGGAGCGGGAAGGCTTTCATGTCGTTAGATCATTTGTTGGACACGGCATCGGACGCAAGATGCACGAATTTCCCGAAGTGTTTCATTTTGGCCCGCCGGGTCAAGGCGTTAAGCTGGAAGAAGGCATGGTCATTACGGTGGAGCCCATCATTACGACGGGGAGACCGGACGTTTATGTCGCCAGAGACGGCTGGACAGCGAGAACGGTGGACGGTGGGTGGGCGGCTCAATTTGAACATACCATTGCGATTACGAAGGAAGGTCCAATCATTTTGACACGGTGGGACTAAAAATAAATGCAAGAGGGAGCGCTTCCGGGGAGGCGCTTTTTTTGTTGAGCGTGAGAGTTGCGGGGAGGTTGCCCCCCTTTAGGAAGAGAGAATCTGCCCCTTTTACAGGTGACAAATATTCGGTATGTTATAAACAAATAAATTCCATCTAGCAAGGAGCAAAGAGCATATGGCACTTCCTTCCGATCACAAAATGGGCCTTAAACCAGTGTTGAAGCTTCCGCAAATCGTAGCCCTTTATATCGGATCGGTAGTCGGTTCGGGAATTTTGCTTATCCCCGGAATGGCGGCGGAAATCGCAGGCCCCGCTTCTATTTTGGCATGGCTTGCGATGTCGGTACTGGTCGTTCCGATGGGGGTGACCATGGGGCTGCTCGCGTCAAAATATCCGAGTTCAGGAGGAGTGGCGCATTTCGCCAAGCTGGCGTTCGGCGCTCATTACGGCCGTTTGGTCGGATGGTTTTTTTTGCTGTCCGTCCCGCTCGGAGGTGCTGTATTGACGCTTACTGGTGCTAACTATATCGGAATTGTATTAAATTGGGGGAACGATCAAATTTACACGGCGGCGGCTCTTCTTACGATCGTGCCTCTTCTGCTGAATGTATTTGGTTTAAAGCTGGCTGGGAAAGTGCAAACGGTAGTTATTGTCTCTATTATAGCGATTCTGCTGCTCGCGATTTGTGCGGCCATTCCGTATCAATCGGCACAAAACTTCACCCCATTTGTCCCGAATGGCTGGCTTAGTGTAGTTAAGGCTGCCGGTTTGCTCTTTTGGTGTTTTATCGGCTGGGAGGCGGTGACGCATCTTTCTTCCGAATTTGTTGATCCCGAGCGGGATGCCATTCGCGGCGTTTTGTGGAGTGCTGGCATCGTGGCGCTGCTCTATTTTGCAGTGGCCTATTTTACGATTGCCACAGGAAGTTATGTCGGCGAAGGCTCTGCTGCCTCTTTAAGCGTAATGGTGCAATTGGCGCTGGGAAAAGCGGGGGGATGGATTGTAGCGATTGCCGCATTGTTTATTTGTTTTGCGACTCACAACGCTTATTTCAGCGCTGCTTCCCGCGTTGCCTATACGCTTGCCAAGGACGGGGCGGCCCCGAAGATGCTAGGTTTGCTGCATCGCCGATATGGAACGCCGGTGGGAGGTTTGCTGTTTGTTGGGGGAGGCAGTCTTCTAACGCTTGTGTTGCTTTACAGCAAAGTCGTTACGCTCGCGCAGTTGATTGAGTGGCCGAACGCCACTTTTATCGCGATTTATATCGCAGGCTGTCTGGCTGGCGTTCGTCTTCTGAAGGGCCATAAGTTTGGGCGGGCTTGCGCTTTCATATCGCTTGGAAGCACTTTGTGCCTATACCCGTTTTTGGGCTGGTCGGCGCTGTATCCTCCCGCTATCGCGGTTATTGTTTACCTTTTTCATTGCAAAAAGGGCTTGAAACTAAGTTAAGGAAGTCCATCTGTTCTATACATAGATTTTTCGCCATGCTATAGTCAATTCAGAATATGTTGGGATTTTATAGGAGAAATGGTAGAAGAGTTTAAGGCATTTATTCCATATGTAGACCGTTTGAATAAGCTTGAGGAAGAGGTTTGGAACACTCCGGTCGCTGAAGGGAAATGGAGCATAAAGATATCATTTGCCATATGATGAAGTGGGACAACTACTTTTACGAGGAAGCCATTGCCAAAATAACTCAAGGGGAACCTCTGACCGTCAAACATCTAAACTTCGACGAGTTTAACGACTAAACCGACCTTTTATGCCGGAAGCGTTCAGCAATTGGGCCGCTTATTGGGCTTGAATAGGGCTTAATGGTCTGCCGCTTGCATCAGCGCGTAAATTTTACGTGCCGTATTTACGTTGCGGATGGTTATAAAGCTGTAAAACTTAGAGCCGACAACTTTGTTCAGTCCGCTTTTGCCTGCATTCTCCCGATCGTAGGACCAGAGGACGGCTCCGGGAACGTATATGGCCCGATCAATGCCTTCCCGAAAGGGGAGCTGTTCCATTACGGTTTTCGTATTTATTTCGTCCCAAAGGTAAAGGACGTCGCTTCTCATACTCTGATCGTTAGACCAGTTTTCGGGAAGCGAGGCCATTATCTTCTCGATGTTGGTCTTAGAACGAATCAACACCTTGATAGACAGGCCAAAGTCTTCTAGAATGGCTTTTTCGAGAATAGAGGACAGCTCTGCCGGGGAATCACTCTCATTTGAAAAAATGATATTCCCCGTATTAATGTAGGTCACGACGTTGTTCATGCCGCTTCTTTCGAAGGTTGCTTTGAGCAGCTTCATATCGATTTTGTTGTTCCCGCCAACGTTTATTCCACGCAATAATGCTACAAAAACCATTATAATTCCTCCCTATCTAAAAAGATGAGTATATGCCGATTAAGTTTTATGGAAGAATTATACTCCCAAATGGAAGAAGAGACAACTGAGTTGGGTTCGCCTTGATGGAACCTGTTTTTGAAAGTTAAAATGATAGTATGAGTTAGGAAATGTAGAGATAGCGGAAAACCAGGTCATCGCATAAAGAAAGCGGGTAAAGCTAAGTGAAAGCGAAAATAGCCTACATGGCTGTGACAATGCTCGTTTTGGCAGCAGGCTTGAGCACGAGGATATGGGGGGATCGGCTGCCCCCGTTTGTAGCGTCTCATTTTGGCGATGCGTTATGGGCGGCAATGATTTATTGCGGCTTGCGCGCAATCGGCACTCGGAAACGGATGGGATGGGCGCTGCTCTTAAGTCTGTTGTTTTGCTTAGGCATCGAAACGACCCAGCTTTATCAAGCGGAATGGATGAATCAAATCAGAAATACTGTACTGGGCGGGCTTGTACTGGGCCGGGGCTTTTTGACGGTAGATTTGGTCAGATATACGGCGGGCATCGTCGTTTTTTATGGCCTTGATGTTTTTTTGGATAACATACGGAGGAAACGGAGCGAGGGGCAGAGGGGATAAGGGAACAGGTTGGAACGACTAAAAAAGGAGTGTGGAGACGGAATGCTGAAACAAAAATCATTGCGAGAGAGTTACAATCAAGCCCAATATCCCCTTCTGGGGCATGGGAAAAGAAATGTGGCGGTGCTGAAGGAAGCGCTGAACCGGTTTGGCGGAGAGCTGGATAGCGACATGTATGGGAGCGGGGCTGTCATTGAGCGGTTTCAGGACAAGATGGCCCGTTTGTTGGGCAAAGAAACGGCCGTCTTTTTCCCGAGCGGCACGATGGCACAGCAAATTGCTCTCCGGATATGGAGCGACAAAAAGGGAAACAGGAAAGTGGCCTATCATCCGCTGTGTCACCTGGAAATTCATGAAAAGGACGGGATGAAGGAGCTGCATCATTTGGAATCCGTTCTGTTGGCGGATCAAACAAGGATCGTTCTGCCCAGAGATTTGCTGGAGATGAAAGAGGAAGTTGCTTGCGTTCTGCTGGAGCTTCCCCAAAGAGAAATCGGGGGCCAGCTGCCCTCGTTTGAAGAGCTTGCGGCGATGTCGTCCTTTTGCCGGGAGCGGGGAATAAGGCTGCACTTGGACGGAGCGAGGTTGTTCGAAACGCTTCCTTACTATGGAAAGACGGCACAAGAGGTATGCGCTTTGTTTGATAGCGTTTATATTTCAGTCTATAAAGGAATCGGTGGCATTGCGGGTGCCGTTCTTGCGGGCGATGCTTCTTTTACCGAGGAATCAAAGGTGTGGAAAAGGCGCCACGGCGGCGATTTGATTAGCCTCTACCCCTACATTTTGGCGGCGGATTATTATGTGGATTTGCGTCTGCCCCGAATGGAGCAATATTACCGCGAAGCTTGCGAGCTTGCAGCTCTGTATAACGGCTGTCACCGAATCGCAACCGTTCCGGAAATACCGGTGTCTAACATGTTCCATGTGCATGCCGAGGCAGGCAAGGACAAGCTTGAAAACGCGCTCGCGGATGTCGCTGCGGAGACAGGGATCGGCTTGGCTGTAGCGGTAAGGGAGAAAGAGGACGGCGGCAGTTTTTTTGAGGTCAGCATTGGCGACAGCTACGGAATTGTTCCTAAGGAGCGTATAAAGGAAGCGTTTCGTTTGCTTGATTTGAAGCTGCAATCGCTGCCGCTGTAGATTTGAGCAATAATAAAGGCTGCTAGCACATACAGATGCAGCGGCCTTTTTTTATGCAGACAGCTTAATATAGCGGACCGGGTATTGTGCAGCCGGGGAATCCGTTAATGTCCCGAACCGTGCCAAAAGGGTAATGCTTGGTGGCGAATTGACTTTGATACAAATATTCCTGCACGACCACATTTCCGCCGCTTAAGCTGCACAATACGCCGGTTACGCCTTGGCCGTTGACAAGTGAGACGCCTACAGGCTGGCCGATTAGACCGAGAGCTTTTGTATACCATGGCATTTGAAGCAAATGACTCACCTCCAAAACTCAATATATGAAGAGTAATTGGCCTCTGGAACTCAGTATATGAGGAGTAGCAGCGGACGGGAACCGAATGATTTTGGACAGAAATCAGTGAATGTTTAACAATATGCAATAGGGGATTGGATTGGAGTGGGCAAGGGCGGTAAAATTCGAAGTGAAAAGAAGCAGTTGTTATAATGGTTGGAAGGCAGCATAGGCAGGGGGGAAGCAAATGGACAAACGGAAAGAAATCAATAGGGCAATTCAGCATTTGCGGGATGATGAGGTAAGGCAGCTGCTTGGACAAGTGATGCTGAGAGTGGAGATAGCGAGCCATGATGAAGATAAGAAGGAGAAGTTGCATGGGGAGCTTGCGGAGTTGTACGACAAATTGTCGAGGCTTCAGCCCGAGCAGCTTAAACCTTGGGAACCGGATGAAGGGACGAAGCGGGTTCATATCGTCTGCGGCGAATCGTTTGCAGGGAGCTTGAAAGTGGCATTACGAAAGCTGGAGCGAAGGGGCACCGATAAATTAATCGTGTTGCCGGATCCGTTTTCGACTGGACCGATCTGGAAGCTGCATGAGCCGGAAGGCCGGGCGTTTAGGCAAGAATGGATACAAGATCACATTAACACTCACGATGAGGATGTAAATATAGAAGAGAAGCATCAAACAATAGTTCACCAGCTTTCGCTTATACCAAAAGGTGCTTCGGTTACCTTGTGGTACAGCGATAATGCAAGCGAGTATGCCGGCTTGTTGTTCGGTGCTTATTTGTTGAAAGACCATCCAAATGAAATATATGTTCGGAACACTATAAAGGAAGTTACGCAGCTTCCGAGCATATCGGAGCATCGGGAGGAATTTATCCAATCGGGATCAATTAGCTCGGATTCATTGATGCTCATTTTGCAAGATGAATGTGCGTTGGCACCTTTAAGTTCGGAGCGTAGAAGAGGGATGGAGGACGAGTGGCTGACATTGTCCGAAGATCGTTCCCATTTGCGTATTTGGCAGGAGGGACGGCTCGTTTCGGTGGAGGAAAACTATTGGGACGAATCGTTGGTAGATGCGGCGGAAAACATTCATATCCTGAGAGGGAATCGAGATTTTATAAAATCTGCTCGCGTTATTGGGCAAGTGCTGGGCCAACTGGATCAGGCGATTACAGATAGCTTTTTGGAATACCGCCTGCGTGAGCTGATCTATAGCGGCCGTCTGCAAATGAAGGGCGTACCAAGAGCGATGCGGTACTATAGCGTAAGGAAAGCGGATGTGTAGAAGTTTCTAGACCATACGGTGTCAGCTTCACCGATCCAATCGAAAAGAAAAAGTGCGTCGCGAGAGCTCTAGTGGTTTCTGACACAACTAAATGTCTGAAAGAGTGCGTCGCGAGAGCTCTAGTGGTTTCTGACACAACTAAATGTCCGAAAGAGTGCGTCGCGAGAGCTACAGTGGTTTATGGCACAACTAAATGTCCAAAAGAGGGGCTCGCGAGAGCTCTAGTGGTTTCTGAAACAACTAAATGTCCAAAAGAGGGCGCCGTGAGAGTTCTAGTGGTTTTTGGCACAACTAAATGTCCAAAAGAGGGGCCCGCGAGAGCTCTAGTGGTTTCTGACACAACTAAATGTCCGAAAGAGTGCGCCGCGAGAGCTCTAGTGGTTTCTGACACAACTACGGTTCTCAGTCATGGGTGCGCTTCTTCCTTAAAAGAAATGTCTCTAAAGGGTAACGACGGATAAGCCAGTCCCACATGTAGAACCAAAAAGCCTACAAACCGACCACTCTTGTGGGTTTGTAGGCTTTTTAAAATATTGCATGAAAGGTAGCAAAATCAAAAAATGACTTTTGAGACAGTCCCTTTGATGGCGTAAGCCTAGCTGCATCGGTCTAATTACATAAGCCAAGCAACATAAAGCGAAGCTGCTAAGCCAGGCTAGTTACATAAGCCAAGCAACATAAAGCGAAGCTGCTAAGCCAGGCTAGTAGCAGAAACCGAGCAGCATAAATCTAGCTGCATGAGCCTAGCTGCATAAGCCTAGCTCCCGGATTTGGGGAGCGGCTCGGCTTGTTTAATCGTGACGCCGGTCGTCGCTTCAAAATCGTACATTGCTTTAGCCGTTTCAGAGAAACGGTCAAGCTCGTTGTAAGCCGGAATGCCGTGATAAGCCATATCCAGCCCTTCTTCTTCCTCCTCGACCGATGCGCGGAGGCCGACAGTTGCCTTGGCGATATAGGCAATGGCGACGCCGCCAACAAAGCCCCATACGCAAATGGCTATCGAGCCTAAAAGTTGAGTGCCCAGCAAGGAAAAGCCGCCTCCGTTAAACAGTCCGCCTTGCGAGTCGAACAAGCCGACCGCAATCGTGCCGAAGGCGCCGTTGAAACCGTGTACGGCAACTGCTCCGACGGGATCGTCAATTTTCAACCTGTCGATAAACAGCGTAGCTCCGATCACGATTAGTCCCGCAACCAAACCGATCAATACCGCTTGCCACTGATTGACATAAGCGCAGCCTGCCGTAATGGCAACAAGGCCGGACAATGCTCCGTTCATCACCATGCTGGGGTCCGTCTTACCGAAGCGGAACATCGTAAAGAACATGGAGGAAGCTCCGCCTGCCGCGGCGGCCAGCATCGTGTTCAGCGCAATGCTGGACAACATGGCGTCTCCCGCATTCAGCGTGCTGCCCGCGTTAAAGCCGAACCAGCCAAACCAGAGGACAAACACGCCCGCCGAGGCAAGCGGGATGTTAGAAGGAGCAAAAACGTTGACGCTTCCGTCCGTGTAGCGGCCCTTGCGCGGACCAAGTATCCAGGCTATTGCCAGTGCCGCCGAACCGCCGAGCAAATGAATGACAGCGGAACCGGCGAAGTCTTTCATGCCAAGCTGAGCGAGCCAGCCGTCCGCATTCCATACCCAGTGGCCTGAGATCGGGTATAGCAGGAGGGTGATGAATGCGGCAATGAGAACGTAAGCTTTAAAATTCATTCGTTCCGCAACCGCACCGGAAACGATGGAAATACAAGCGATGGCAAATCCAAGCTGGAATAGAACAAACGCCGCCGGGGGCAAGTCGACGGAAAGTTGGATTTTCTCGGGAGAACCAAATAGGGAGGTGCCGATAAACCCGCCCGCATCCGTCCCGAACATGAGGCCGAATCCGACTGCCCAGAAGGCTAGAGCGCCGATAGTCAGGTCGACGAATATTTTCATAGTCACGTTAACTGCATTTTTGGTACGGACAAGACCGGCCTCCAGCAGGCTAAAGCCGCCTTCCATAAACAGCACCATAGCCGCAGCCAAGACGACCCAGGTCGTATTTAAATGAATCGCTTCTACCATGTCCTTCTACCCCTCTTCCTTCAGCGGACGCAATTCGTCAATCGAATCGTCAATGAGTCCTGTCCGAATATTGTAGGCCTGCTCCAACGATGTAATAAAAATTTTGCCGTCTCCGGCTTCTCCCGTTTGGGCTGCGGAGATGATCGCTTGCACTGTACGTTCCACCATAAAATCGGAAATGACGATTTCCATTTTTACTTTAGGGTGCAGGCTCATGGTGAAGTTGCGGCCGCGATAAATGCCGCTGCGATCCTTCTGCATGCCGCGACCGACGACTTGGCCCACGGTAAATGCGGTAACGCCGATACTGTGCAGAGCCTTAATGGTGTCGTGCAGCTTCTGCGGACGCAAAATAGCTTCGATTTTTTTCATTCGGAGCGCCTCCTTATGTGTATAGCTAAAGCTTTAAAGACTAAAGTTCAAATGAACTCGGACAAACGATAGCACCTTATCTACAATTACACGTTAAAATATCTCACATCAATTAAAAATCGTCAATAAATGTATAAAAATTTTAATGATCCGTTTGTTTTATGGCGAAAAATTTAGATCGGTGTTATATAACGTATCATGTCAGTTTTGGGATTGGAGATGGAGGGGCAAAAAAGAAGAAACAGCATCGGTTTGAACCGAATACTGTTCCTCGTTGTTTCCGCTCTAGCCGAGCAGGTTTAGTTCCTTGGCATGCGCGATCGCTTTTGTCCGGCGATTCACTTTAAGCTTGGCAAAAATATGTTTAATATGCACTTTAACCGTGCCGATGGCAATGACGAGGCGGTCGGCTATCTCTTTATTGGACAGGCCTGCTGCAAGCAGAGCCAATACTTCGAGCTCGCGGTCGGTCAGCGGCTCTTCGATAGTTGAGACGTCGGATGACGCCTCGCGGCTCGCTTCGGGCTCCAATTCGCTCGATTGATCGCTGGAGCTTTGAAGAATGCTGAGCAAAATGCCATGCGACGCCATGGAAAGAAGTACCTCTAGCCGTTCGGGTGCAAACACTGCGCTTGCGTGTTTATTTTCCAAATAAAGAATACCGAGAACTGCGCCGTTGACCCGGATCGGGAGGCAGACAACCGACTGAGGACGGTTTTGTGAAATATACGGATTGTGAATAAGCCAGTTTTCCGAATGGGCGTCAAAATAGACGGATTCGCCCGTTCGAAATCCATATCGAATTATACCTTCCGGGAGAAGGGCGCTGTCGATGAACTCTCCTGCCAGGAGACCCGATTGTGAGTCATCCGAGTCGGCGTAAGCTTGAATAAAAAGCGCATCATTCCCTCCCTCTGTAAGAAGGGCGGCTTTGCTTGCTCCCGCATATTTTTTTATAGTGCCAACAATTTCATGAACAACCGTATTCATATCCATTTGTACGGACGTTGCCCGCAGTGCGCGGAGCATTGCTTCAAGATCAAGGCTGCTGTCTTCATTGCCGGATGCTGCAGCCCGAATTTCTGCCGCAGCGGGTTGTTGCTTTGTATCCGTTTCTGCGGATGGTTTATATGGATAGGCGGAATCGAAAGCTGCCTCTCGCAAAGCTGCCCACTCTCGTTGCAACTTGGTGAGCGAATCCACCTTGATGGAAATTTCCCATTTTGTGTAGCTGCTCAGTGCCAACTGTAAGTAGTGCAGGGCGGAATTCTTTTTGCCTACGCTCCAAAAGTAATGCGCTGCAAGCTCTCCAGCCAAGCTCGCCGTTTGCAAATCGTCTCGTTCTCTGGACTCTCGAATAGCTCGGTCGTATAACAGCTCGGCCTGCTCCGATTGTCCGGTGGCGCGAGCAAGCTCCGCTTGCAGAAGTAGGGAGCGCGGCTTAAAGTTGGCGGGACTCCAAAGGGCCAATTTCTCGATTCTTTTGAGAATGGCTCCGAGACGCCCGTGGCGCAAATTCCGCTGCCGTTTCGTCGCAGGCTTCATGGCAACGAGCATAGCCAGCGACTCATAGAACAGACATTCAGGCAAATGAGGCAAATGAGTCGCATAACGCTCATGCTGGAATGCCTGCCGAGCCCAGCCAACAGCTTCTTCATAGCGGCCTAGCAAATAGCAAAGTTGAGTTTTATAGGTGCAGAACTGAAATAACGTTGTCGAAGAGGTTTCTTCACGGCTAATCAGGGTAAGGAAACGTTCCTCTTCGAAGCCAAAGCTATTGAAGGAATCCGGCGCGTCCGTTTTTCCTTGAAGGGCGTCGATATATTGCTGGTACAAATAGATGTTTTGCCGGACAAATTCTTCGTTTAGAGTCGAAATTACATTTAAATATTCCGTCAAAGTGCGGGCTAGATGGCCTAGTGGCGAACGGGTATACAAGGAATTGATATGCGCGCCGACGGCATAGCTGGCAAATACGAGATCCCCTGCATTAATACCAAATTGCAGCGCTTGTTTCATATAAGAATCGCTTGCTCTCGCATCGCCGGCGAACTGGCACAACACCCCGCCGAATATGGTATAAACTCTGCTGTTGACCGAGCTGTTGTTGTATCGTCCCGATAGCTCAAGCCCGATTTTCCCAATAGAATAACCTTTTTCAAATTGGTCCGCTACAGCGCCTAACAGCATCCCGTAGGCCGTATAAATGGCTGCAGACACAGGGGAATTTCCGTGTTGGAGAGACAGTCGAACCCCTTTGCATACAAGCAGGAAAAATACTTTTTTGTTCGTAAAAAAGGTGGACGAAATGATAGAAAAAATTAAATCCATCGCCGCTATCCATTCCGGGTCATTCATCTCTCTCAGAGCCGGCAACTTGTCGATACGGTTGCGAAGCAGCAGCTCCGTACGCTTGCCTTCCATAAGCAGCAACAGGTTGGAAGGGTGAACGGGGATGTCAATGTTGAATTCTTGCAATGTTTGCAAACCGAGAGCGGTGCCCTCCGAATACTTCCCCTTATTGATGTAGTGCATAATTTGAATCATTCGAATGCGGCTGCGCTCAATCCGATTCCGAGCAACGCCAAGCAGCGTTTCGATACCCGTTTCGGACATGGAAATGTTCCCGCACAAGTAATCGCATTCCGCCTTTTGGGCATGGAGCTCGAAGCACAGATCAAATGAGCTGCTCCAATCGTCTTGCGACAACAGACCGATGCCATGGTCGAAATACAATAGTGCAATATCGTGAGCCGACGACGATTTGGCCCGAATGCCCGCATCCAGATTTAAACGAATGAGTTCGTGCAACTGAGTGAAATCTTTGATATGTGCAGAGCCGCGATTCAGGTGATTTACGCTTTCAAAGGCATCATCCTCATAGCCGGAGCCGCGCTCCCTCATGCACAACCCTATTTGAAGGTGAAGCTTCGTTTTCGATACGGCTGAAATTCGATTGTATATCGCTTTTTGCATGTTATCGTGCGAGAAGCGAAAGGAGCCGGATGGGATTCGGACTAGAAGGCCTTCCGATTCAAGAGTCTTGCAGGCGGCGTCAACGGGACCGGCTTCTTGTTTGGCCACGTTTGCGACGAAAGAGGAAGAGAATTGTCCGCCAATACAAGCCATGATATGGAGCAGTTCCATGCTGCTTGGTGAAAGCCGCCTAAGCTTATAGTCGATAAGCCCTTCGATAGAATAGTTCGGCTCTTGTTCAATGAGCCTCCACATATCCAAATGCCACCGCCGCTGCTCATGGCTGTACTCTAGTAGACGGTCGTCCTGGATGCGGAGCAAAATTTGCTTGAAATGAAACGGATTTCCTTTGGATTGGGAATAGAGCGCTTCCGCCAAAGGGAGTGTCGTTTCGTCGCTTGCGTTCAGAGTATCCCGCACCATTTTCACCATGTGCTTCAGATGCAAAGAGGTGAGCTGCACATGCCGAACGGTGGCATGTGCGGTGAAGCTGCCATCCGCTTCGTATCCTGGCAGAGCGGGGGAGTTCTTCTCTTGATGACGATAAGCGCCGACGATCATCATATATTGACATTCCGGATCGCGGAGCAGTTCGTGCAGTAGTTGCAAGGATGAAGCGTCGGCCCACTGCAAATCGTCAATAAACCAAACGAGAGGATTTGATTTGGAGGCCAAAGCTTGTACAAATTTACGAAATAGGTACACAAACCGATTTTTCGATTCTGCGCCTGGCAACTCCTCCGCCTCCGGCATTTCGCCGAGCAGGACGCCTACTTCCGGAATAATAGACGAAATGACGCTGACGTTGGAGGAAAGTGCCTCTCTTAGCCGATGCGCCCATTGATCCCTTTGCTCCTTGCGTTCGCCGAGCAAATGGCGGATAAGTCCGCCGAACGCTTGGGTGATCGGGTGATAGGGGCTTTCCTTGGGCAGCTCTTCAAACTTTCCAGAGATATAAAAGAAATTGCGGGAATGCTTTTGTTTGCGGAATACGGAGTCGATCAGGCTTGTTTTGCCGATACCCGATTCTCCAGAGACGTACACGATTTCAGCAGCGCCTAAACAAGCGGAATGAAAAGCCTGAATGAGCGCGGCAGTTTCATTTTCTCTGCCGTAGCAGCCTGAATCGCCAGCAGAAGCTTCACGAGCTTGTCCAACGGTATCCAGATCGGCAATGAGAAAAGCCGCATTCGGATAACGGTTTTCCGGATTTTTTTCCAGCAGCTTCATCACAAGCAAAGCCAAATCTTCGGGCAGATCGGGCCGAATTTGCACAAGCGGAGGCGGACTCTGAGCCAGATGCATATAAACCCATTCCAGAGAATCGTCTGTCTGAAAAGGTAGCCGCCCTGCAAGCATTTCATAAAACATAATGCCCAGCGAATAGAGGTCGCTTCGCTCGTCCACTGTGCGGTTCATGCGTCCGGTATTTTCCGGCGAACAGTAGGCGAGCTGCTCAAGGCTGCTGTTTTCCTCCAAATGATAGATTTCCGCCTTGTTTGCGCTAAAGTCCAAATGAAGCAGTTCCGGCCGCAATCGGCCATGGCAGTTTCGAGTTTGATGAAATTGGCCGACGCAGGCCGCAATCATTCGTGCCATTTCTAGAAAGGCTTCCGTTTCCATGCGCCCGTGTTCGTTGATAATTGTTCTGAGCGTTTGAGCGCCTGATCGTTTGGCGGCCCCATTTTGTTGCATAACATGCACCTCGTAGTTCAAATCGTTAACAATTATTCTATTTTACAAAAGATACCTCCTTTGAGGTATAGAGAATTTAATAGAATCTCGTTATTTTTAAACAGGTCGAGCGATTATTAGGGAAAAGGTGAATGACAAAATGGAGTTTTCCGCTGTCCGTTATTCAGTTCTATTCATTTTGGCAATCGCGATTGGTTGGATGTTGTGGCGAGATGGGCCCGAGGTTGGCTGGAAATATACGAAGTGGTGCTGCGGCATCGGCTTTGTGGCGGTGCTCGGCTTCGGTACTTGGCAATTTTTTAAAGGTTAACCTTACTTTATGGGGCCGGGACTAAAGATGACAGCGGAAGAGAATCAGAGGCGGGGGAAGACGATGAAAAAGGTTAAACGAATGAAAAAATGGTTGGCAGTTATGCTTGTAACGGCTCTCTTGGGGTGGTCGTTCCCGGTCGAGGGGACATACGCTTCAGCGGCTGAGCTTGATGTGAATCAACACGTTAGTACAGGAGGGAATATTTGGGCTAATCGAGAATCTGCCAAGCATCAGGAATTTACGGCGAAGATAGCCGGTCAGTTGTCTGGCGTAAGAATCCATGTTGCTGGAGCATACGGAAACCCTGAGGGGCTTATCGTTGAGATTTATAAAGCAAACGATTTGTCTGCTGTTATCGGGTTGGGGGAGCTGCCGATCACTTCGGGTGCGATTGGATGGGTTGATGTTCCAATTCCTGGGGGCATATATCTGGATAAAAACATGACTTATCGGATGAGAGTGCATACGATCGGAGGAGGAACCTCGGGAATTGGATGGAGTACGGGAACCTCAAATCCATATCCTGGGCACAAAAGCGGGACGGATTCTTTTTCGGCGGATATTGCCGATTTTGTGTTTCAAACTTATATGATAAGAGACGAAACGGTTTCTGCGAAGCAAAGCGAAATATCTCGTTCAGTTGCAAGGCTGACGGCGGACGGGACAAGCCAAGCCTCCATTGCTGTGAAGTTGAAAAATGCGCAAGGAGCGGATTGGCCGGCAGGTGGCGAGACGGTTGCGATCTCATCAACACTTGGAACGGTTGGACCCGTTACGGATAATGGAGACGGTACCTACACGGCGATGCTGACCGCACCGACAACGCTCGGTACTGCCACAATCGGCGCTACACTGAATGGGACGGCCTTAACCTCGACGACTTCCGTACAATTTGTACCGGGAGATCCTTCGGCCGCTCACAGTGAGCTTACCTCAAGCCGCACATTGATGCCAGGGGATGGCGCTAGCCAATCGACCATCACGGTTAGACTAAAAGACGCGCAGGGCCACTCGGTGACGAGCGACGGATCGACAGTGGAAATGTCAACGACTCTAGGTTCCATTGGAACGGTAGCTTATCAAGGGAATGGCGTTTACTGGGCAACTTTGACTGCTCCGACAACGCTCGGCAATGCAACCGTCAGCGCAAAAGTGAATGGCGCAGCATTGGCTGCGAATACTTCGGTACAGTTTGTTGCGGGCTCTCCTTCGGCTGCGAACAGCTCGCTGGAGGTTGGAGACGCAATCCTTGCGGCTGATGGAACGGCGGGGACTGCGGTAACGGTCAAGCTAAAGGATGCGCAAGGTCATCCCATTACAAGCGGCGGGGATAACGTAGCCATTGCAACGACAATGGGAACGTTAGCGGCGGTGACGGACCACGGGAACGGTTCTTATACGGCTGTGTTAACCGCGCCAACGACGACGGGCAGAGCTTCAATTAGCGCGAAAGTGAATTCGGTTTCGCTTCCTTTATCGCCTGAGGTGGAATTTGTACCGGGGGCGCCCTCCAACGATCGCAGCTTAGTGACGGTAGCAAATCTGACGCTCCCCGCAAACGGAACAAGCCAAACGACGATTACCGTTAAGCTGCTCGATGCGCAAGGAAATGCGCTTACGAGCGGCGGCGCAACGGTGGCAGTGGCTTCTACGCTCGGGACGGTCGGAGCGGTGACGGATCTTGGGAACGGAAGCTACAACGCCATTTTGACAGCGCCTGCATCACTTGGAACTGCCTCTATCAGCGCTACGCTAAACTGAGCGGTTGCCGCATCGACAGCGTCAGTGGAGTTTGTGCCGGGGCCGTTGTCGGCGGCGAACAGCACAGTCGCAGCATCAAAAGCGAAGATAGTGGCCGATGGCACAGGGCAGGTCGCCATTACGGTCCGGTTAAAGGATGAACAAGGCCATTCTTTGACTGAGGGAGGAGCGGCAGTCTCGGTCCAATCCACTTTAGGTACGGTCGGAACGGTGACGGACAACGGGAACGGCACGTACAGCGCGATGCTGACCGCTCCCCTCACACTGGGCACTGCGACGGTTAGCGCGGTCGTAGCCGGTACGCCGAATGTGACATTGGAGAGTACGGCTCAAGTGCAATTTGTTGTTGGCGGGAGCAGCCCTTCGGCTTCCACGGCGAAGGCGGATACTGCAACGGTACGGGCAGACGGAGAAAGCGTTGCCGTCATTCGAGTTACACTTATGGACGATTACGGCCATCCTTTGCCTGGAAAACGCATTATTCTTCGGGAAGTCGAAGAGCGTTCCTATATAAAGACGGTCTCTGGAACAACAGATGCGCAAGGCGTTGCCGTCTTTGAAGCAAGCAGCTTGTTTGCAGGAACCTCTGAGTATTTAGCTATAGATACCAATAGTGAAATGATGCTGGATGAGGCGGTTTTTGTTGAGTTTGTCTATGACCAGCCTCCAACGATTGAATTAAGCGCAAGGCCCGAGCAGCCAACCTTCGGTAGTGTATGGGTATCGGCGGCAGCATCCGCTATAGGCCGGGAAAACGGAATTTCCTTAATGAAATGGGCTGCAGGAAGCCAGACCGCCGATTATTTTGCAACGCAAGGCACAGCTTTCAGCGAAAGCTTTGAGATTAGCGAAAACGGCACTTATACGGTTTATGCTCTCGACACAGCGGGGAATGTCACTGTGACTGTAATCGTCATTAATCAAATCAAGCCGAAGAGCGACGATGCCAGCTTGGCCGCTTGGGAACTCAGTGAATTAAGCGGTTCGCCAACCTTTGCGTTTAACCCTGCAACCTACAGCTACACAGTTCACGTCCCTTATTCAGATTCAAAGGTCAAAATGAAGCTGCGGACGAACGATGGTTATGCCGATATCGTTTTGAATGGTGCGAGCCTTGAAAGCGATGTGCCAAGTGGAGAACTGAGATTGTCGGAAGGCTCCAATACGTTCGAGGCCCGGGTAACGGCGCAAAATGGAGTAGCGGTAAAAACGTATACTCTAAACATCATACGAGCTGCCTACATCCCTCCCGTTTCGACGCCTGCACCGACTCCGACTCCGACAGCAACACCGGAGCCGACACCAAAACCGACCTCCTCGGTGGTCGGGTTTAACGATATAGACGGGCATTGGGCGAAGCCTTATATTGAAGAGGCGGCCGGGAAGGGCATTATGAACGGGATGCCGGACGGATCTTTTAAACCGGATAAACCGATGAAGAGAGCGGAATATATGGCCGTGTTGTATCGTACAATGGGCTTGACCGGCAAATCTGTCGGCGGGAACTTTACGGATGTAAGCAGCGGAGAATGGTACAGCGATTATATTCATGCGCTTGCGGACAAAGGATTGACGAATGGCTTTGAGGACGGCAGCTTCCGTCCGGAGAACGAAATTATGCGCGAGGAAGCATTTGTATTGCTTTATCGGTCAATGAAGGACAAGCTAAAACGATCTCCGGTGGACGTCGATTTGACCTCTTTTAAAGACGCGGACGACATATCGTCTTGGTCGTGTGAAGCGATTCAAGCGCTTGTAAATGCAGGAGTGTTGTCTGGCGGAACGGACGGCAGGCTGAAGCCAAAGGAGACGATTACGCGAGCGGAAATTGCGAAGATTATGGCTTATTTCGTGGAGTAGGTCGGATTCCTCCATTACGGCCAGAGTGAAATAAAGGATCGGGACCGGCGGTTCCGATTCTTTTCACTCTCATGCTAGTGCCTGTTGACCGGGGCGAATCATGTGCATATAATGTTTACAAGCAATATCCATCAGGCGATGACCAAAGACATGATTTCCTTTGCGAGCTTCACAGAGAGAGGGGCACACGCTGAAAGCCTCTTAAGCAAACGGAAGCGAGATTACCCCTTTGCAGCCGTACCGTCGAACCCGTATTCCTTTCTTGGACCATATGGCAGTAGGTGATACCGTCTTATCCCCGTTAACGGATACCGATTAAGGACTTGCCGGGCATGTTTTGCGCGTTATGCGAATTCATGGATCGCGGCAGGTTGAATTAGGGTGGAACCACGAGCTGAACGCACTCGTCCCTTTGTGGAGCAGTGCGTTTTTTTGCGTTCAAATTTACCCTAAGGAGGTTAAGTTGTGGTCATTCAAGTCTCATTGCCGGACGGACAAATTCGAGAGGTGGAGCGAGGGACGACCATCGAAGGGATGGCCGGGATCATTAGCGGCAGCTTGAAAAAGAACGCGGTTGCGGGCAGAATCAACGGCAAGTCCGTCGATCTGAGCAGCCCGATTGAGGAAGATTGCCAAATTGAGATTGTTACATTCGACAGCCTTGAAGGCTTAGAGATATGCCGGCACAGCACGGCCCATTTGATGGCGCAGGCGATCAAACGGATTTATGGAGAAAAAGCAGTCAAGCTGGGCATTGGGCCAGTTATTCAAAATGAATTCTATTATGATATCGACATAGAAAAGCCGATTTCATCCGATGATCTAGCCGCTATTGAAGCTGAGATGGAAAAGATCGTGCAGGAGAATCTCTCCATCATGCGTCGTGTCGTCAGCAGAGAAGAGGCGCAGGAGGTATTCGAAGAACTGGAAGACCCGCTCAAGTTAGAGCTGCTTCGGGATCTCCCAGAAGATGCCGTCATCACTTTGTATGAGCAGGGAGAGTTCGTCGATCTTTGTCGGGGGCCGCATCTTCCGTCTACCGGGCGAATGAAGGCATTCAAGCTGCTTAGAGTGGCTGGCGCCTATTGGCGAGGGGATTCCAACAATAAAATGCTTCAGCGCATTTATGGAACGGCGTTTGCCAAAAAGGAGCAATTGGCCGAGTACTTGCATGTCCTGGAAGAAGCCAAAAAGCGCGATCACCGCAAGCTGGGCCGGGAGCTCGATCTGTTTATGTTTTCTGAAGAGGCGCCGGGAATGCCGTTTTATCTTCCGAAAGGAATGACGATTCGTACCGAGCTTGAGAACTTCTCGCGCGAGGTGCAGAACAAACGGGATTACGATGAAGTCCGCACCCCTTTTATGATGAATAATCGGATATGGGAACAGTCGGGGCACTGGGAGCATTACAAGGATAATATGTATTTTACTCAAGTGGATGAGACGAAGTTTGCGCTTAAGCCAATGAACTGTCCGGGTCATATGTTGATTTTCAAAAACAGCCTGCGCTCTTACCGGGAGCTGCCGATTCGGATATCGGAATTTGGCCAAGTGCATCGCCATGAATATTCCGGCGCTTTAAGCGGGATGATGCGGGTTCGGACATTTTGCCAAGATGACGCGCATATTTTCGTTCGCCAGGATCAGATCGAAGAGGAAATGTTTCGGACCATTGCGCTGATCGACCATATTTATAAAGTTTTTGGCTTTGAATATAAGATTGAGCTGTCTACTCGCCCGGAAGATTTTTTGGGAACAGAAGAAGTTTGGGACCAGGCGGAGCAAGCTCTGCAAAGCGCGCTGGATAAGCAGGGGATAGCCTATCATATTAATGAGGGCGACGGTGCGTTTTACGGACCTAAAATTGATTTTCATATTAAGGATGCGCTTAATCGCAGCTGGCAATGCGGGACGATTCAGCTCGATTATCAGATGCCGGAGAAGTTCGATTTGTCTTACGTTGGGGAGTACAATCAAAAGCATCGGCCAGTCGTCATTCATCGGGCCATATATGGCTCTATCGACCGGTTAATCGGGATTTTGACCGAGCATTACAGCGGGGCGTTCCCGCTCTGGCTTGCCCCTGTGCAGGTGAAGCTGTTGCCAGTCTCGGAGGGTTTTATCGATTATGCCTTCCAAGTGAAGCAAGAGCTGGCGGAAAAGGGCATCCGAGCGGAACTGGACATCAGAAGCGAAAAGCTGGGATATAAAATCCGCGCGGCTCAGCTGGAGAAGGTGCCTTATATGTTCGTGCTGGGGGAAAAGGAGCAAAGCTCCGCGTCTGTTGCTGTAAGACGTAGAGAAGAGGGGGATATCGGCTCTATGGCGGTAGATGAAATTGTTCAGCGGATTGCTTTGGAGATTCTAGAAAAGAAGTAGATTATGTGATTAATGTGACGAATGTAGCGAATATAACGTGTGTATTGTAATAAGTTAGTGAAATGAGTGAAGTGTAATAAGTGAAGTGAAATGAGTGGAGTGTAATGTAGTGTAGTGTATTGTGATGTATTGTGATTTGATGTAGTGTAATGTATTTTAACGTAATGCAATGCCCCGCCCTGCAATGCACTGCACCGCAATAAGTTTCTAAAAGCCGAGGCTCCTCGTTAGAGGACTCGGCTTTTTTGTCATTTGTTTAAGACACAGGCAAATGGTTTTGTGTTTCGTATATCTGATTCATTTGTGCCGGGACCAAAATGAATGGTTTAAGGTTGCTGTAAGGTTGGCGCAAAGAAGGTTTAAGTTCAGGGAGTTACACTGAATTTGCTTAAATCATTTGCTTACATCTTGCCAGGAGGTTCACAAATGCAACAAATATCTATGACGCCTAACGAAAGGATCGTTTCGCTCGATATTATTCGCGGTTTAGCGCTGTTCGGCATTCTGCTCATAAACGTTGGAGGCTATCGCCTCGTGACGGAAGGAATGGAGATGCCCTCTATTGTCGGGGTGGACGCAACGATTCAAACGTTAATTGCAGTAGTTGTGGAAAAAAAGTTTTTTTCTATCTTTTCATTTCTGTTCGGCGCCGGATTTTTTCTGTTTGCCGCTAGCGCTGAACGGCGCGGCAACAAGCCGTTGTGGCGGTTTTCCAGACGATTGTTCGTCCTGCTGCTAATGGGGATATTACATGTCTTCGTCTTTTGGGGCAGCATATTGCCGATCTACGCGCTTGTAGGATTTCTGTTAATGCCGTTTTACCGGGCCAGCTTAAAGACCATTATGGCAATCGGGGGCAGTTTGCTTGCGGTTCATCTGCTTGCAACCGGGCTGAAGCTGTCGCTTTCAAATCCGGTACCGGGAATCGCTGGCGTTATCGACTATTTAGCGAATGATCTTGTGACTATTTTTCTTATGTTCCTATCCGGTTTCCTTGCCGCCAAAGCGGGATGGATTGGCCGGACTAGCGAACATTTGCGTTCCATTCGCAAGCTGTTTTTTCTTCTGCTGCCGATCGCTGCAGCGCTGGCGGTTTGGACCTGGACGGCTTCTGCGAGCGGCAGTCCGCAACTTTCGTCTATTATCGCACTTGGAGCGATGCCGATGGCTTATTTTTTCCTTGCCGGGTTGTTCTTATTGTTGGAGAATCGCAAAATCGCGTCTATGTTTAGTCCGGTCGCGAAAGTTGGCCGTATGGCGCTGACCAACTATGTTGCACAAAGCTTCATCGGATTAGGGCTTATGAATGCGTTTGGGATCGGACTGCCGACTCCGGGACAAATTGTGTTGATCGCGGTGTCCATTTACGCCATTCAAATTGGGATAAGCGCCGTATGGTTGAAATTTTTCCGAATGGGTCCGCTCGAAAAGCTATGGAGGTTTCTCACTTACGGCAAGTCAGGGCAGAAGTTATTAAAACGGGCGACCCCGGACGGTGCATAAAAGATGGCGAACTTAACCATATTGTAAAAATCAATCCGCAAGATGGGTAAGGTGATTTAATGTCTTTTTATGTACAGCCGCTAACGGTGGCCATTCTCATTTCAATTGCGCTCGGCATGATGCTGTTTCTGCCATGGCTCATTTACAACTATAGAAAGTATGGTTTTTTCAGCTTATGGGCTACAGTGGTCGCCTTTTCGTTTATTTATTACATGATATCGGCGTTGTTTCTTGTGCTGCTGCCGCTGCCCGAATCACTCGACACATGCGCGAGGCAGTCGCCGGGCACCGTTTATTATTCCTTAATGCCGTTCACTTTTATTAATGATATTGCAAAAGACGGCACAGTCATATGGGCGCAGCCGGCTACGTATCCGCAAATTTTGAAGCAAAAAGCGTTCTGGCAATCCGCCTTTAACGTGCTGCTGCTCGTTCCGTTTGGCGTTTATCTCCGCTACTTTTTCCGAGAGAGACGTTACTGGACAAGAGCGCTTGGCCTTGGGTTTCTGCTATCGTTATTTTACGAGGTGACTCAATTGACCGGTATTTACGGGCTGTACAAATGTCCTTATCGTCTATTTGACGTGGACGATCTGCTGCTGAACAGCGGCGGTGCGCTTATCGGGTATTTGGCTGCGCCGATTGTACTGGCTTTGTTCCCGTCCAGAGCGAGTTTGCAAGCGAAAAAAGAAAGCTTCGAGGAAAATAGACATGCTCCTCCAGTAGCTCAGTTGCTTGCGCTGCTGATTGATTATTGGGTAATCCAAATCAGCTACGCACTGACTACTTGGCTAGTAACTTCAAACGCTTTTGCCGAAGCGGTTCATATGACAGTCGGATTTTTGATTATGTTTGGTATTGTTCCTTATGTTTTGAAAGGCAGAACGGTGGGAATGAGCCTGCTGCGTCTTCGATTGGCTGATCGAGAGGGGGGGAGGCCTCCTTTGAAATCGCTTTTGAAGCGGACGTTCGCTTTGTATGCGCCATGGATGTTGTCAGGATTGTTCGGTGCCGTGTCCCAGTGGGAGATCCCGCTAGGCTCTCCGTATTATGATTACGGGCTTTGGCTGCAGATTATATTATTTTTTATTTCAGCCGTGATGTGGGCGTTGCTTGTCGTGCACGGGCTTATCGTTTTGTTGCATAAGGGCAAGCGGAGCTTCTATTTTGACTATTTTGCCGATCTTCGCTCTGTTAAGCGATGATTATCGGATGTCATTGAGCAGTTTTTAACTTTAACTATGGGAAGCAGGGGAAAAGGATGAAGAAAGCAAGTATTGCGGGGATTGTTATAGCGTTTATGGCAGGTTGCGTCATTCTTGGTTTTTTTGCGCTACAGACCGTTAACATCAATCGGATTGGGACAGACGGTTATTTTACGAAAATTGTTGGAGCGGGGAAAGTAGTGAGTGTAGACGGGACTAAGGATTTTATCCGTTACGAATATGAGCTTGTCGCTTATATGGATGACGGGAAAGAGGAGAAGTTGCCATTTTCTGCGGCTAAGCAGCTTCGGGAAGGCGCTTATCTTAAGCTTTTTGTTAAAGAGGGAAAAGGGGTCACCTCTTATCAAGAAGTAAGCTTTGATGAAATACCCGAAGCCGCGCAAAAAAGATTTGGATAAGGAAATGCCATAGAGGAAAAGGAGCCTTCATGCTGCATTTGAACGGACGCTCGTAGGAGGACGCTTGGAGGTTAAGTGCGCTTCAATCGGGTAGCGGTTCGGTGGTGAGGGCTCCTTTTTCATGGCGGTTATTGCCGTTAATCGGGGGATGAATGAGGATTGGTTTCAGGATGGCATGTTCAATGGTTAATGAGGTTTGGTTTTTTAGCCGATGTACCATCCTATGAAGAGAAGGATGAGCTTGGAGGTTTGAGGCGATGGCTCGCAACAGAAAAGTGCTAATTATTGATGATGAGGAAGATATCGTAAGACTGCTTGAGACGGTGTTGAAAAAGGAAGGGATAGAACAAATCGTGACGGCCGGAACGGCAAAGGACGGGGTAAGGCAGTTCCAGCGCGAGGCTCCCGATCTGGTCTTGCTTGATATTATGCTGCCCGATGGCGAAGGGTACGAGGTTTGCAAGGAGATTCGAGCAGTATCGAATGTGCCGATTTTATTTTTGTCCGCCAAAACGGAAGAGATTGATAAGATATTGGGATTTGCCATCGGGGGAGACGATTATATTTCAAAGCCGTTTAGTCCGAAGGAAGTGGCTTATCGGGTAAAAGCGCAGCTTCGACGGGCGGAATTTGGCAAGGAGGAGCCGACCGGGGGGCTTATTTTGCGAGTGGGGCCATTTGAATTGGATGAGGATCGAGCGGAGTTGCTCAAAAACGGGACTGTAATCGATTTGAAGCCCAAGGAATTGGGGCTGATGAAACGGTTTCTACTCTATCCAAACAAAGTCATGAGCAAAGAGCAGCTTTACGACACCGTCTGGGGCGAGGAATTTATGGGGATGGACAATACGGTTATGGTACATATTCGCCGCTTGCGGGAAAAGATTGAGGAGAGACCGTCCGAGCCAGACCACCTCATTACGGTCAAAGGGCTGGGATACAAGCTTGTTGTAAAGGATGGATAGGCGATGAAATGGAAGCTGACCGGAAGATATTTGGCCTCGGTAATCCTTATTGTCAGTTTGGTTATTGTGCTGAACGGGGTTCTTGCGGTCGGCTTTTTTATAGCTAGCGTGGTAAATGGGGTGCCTTTGTTTCCTAATAATACGAATTCGCCTGAAACGTTTACCCGCAAGTTTCAACGGCATGTACAGTTTTTCGGCTCGGTCACGGATGCAGGAACAGGGGTAGGAGCGAAGGTGCGTTTGGATGCTGCTGCGACTGTTGTGCCTTCGTCTGCTGTTGCGGGAGTAACGGAGGAGGGGCGGCGGCTGCTGGACGAGCAGAACGGTTGGATTCAGATTTTGGACGAAAGCGGGCGGGTGCTCTATGAATATCAGCAGCCTGCGGAGCTTCCAGGCAAATATACTGCGGCGGACATTGTGCAAATGTACAAATATCAGGAAGTGAACCGTGACACGATCGTATACGTTGGGGAGGCGAGCTTCGGCGAACGCAGGCTGAGCTATTTGGTTGGCCTCGAAAACCCGTATTTGGAGAGGTACGTGCTTTCCTATGATCATCGGAACGTCCTCATGTTTTTTAGGGCAGGACTCATTGTATTTGCCATTGATCTTTTGATCGCGCTCGGTATAGGTTACTTATTTAGCAAAAAATTAACTCAGCCGCTTCAGACGCTCATTGGCGGGATTCGCCGTTTGGCAAATCAAGATGATTATCCGGAGTTGAAGGAGAAGGGCATTTATCGAGGCGTTTTTCAAAATATGAACCAGTTGTCTTCCAGGCTGAAGGAAACGGAACGGGAACGCAAAAAGCTCGATCGGATGAAGGAAGAGTGGATCAGCAATATTTCGCATGATTTGAAAACGCCGCTTTCGTCGATTAAGGGCTATGCCGAAATGATGAAGGACCCGGATTACAGTTTTACTTGGGAGGAAGTCCGCGAGTACGCCGCCATTATTGAAGTTAAGTCGATTTATATTAAAGAAGTCATTGAGGATTTAAGCTTATCGACTAGGCTGAGAAATAAGGAGCTTTCGCTTAATAAAGAACAGGTGAATCTGACTGCTTTGTTGCGAAACACAGTCATTGATGTGCTTAATGATCCGAAATATATGGATATACATATTGAGTTTCACGCTGATCGGGAGGATGTGCCGCAGCAGGTTGATGGCATTTTATTCCGGCGGGTTATTTTTAACTTGTTGTATAATGCTGTTGTTCATAACGATGAAAATGTCAGGATTATGGTTAGTTTGGAAAGCGAGGGGCGGACGAGAATTGTGATTCGCGATGACGGAAAGGGCATTCGCGAGGAGGAGCTGGAGCGTGTTTTTGACCGTTATTATCGAGGGACTAATACGGGAGCGGCACATAAAGGATCGGGGCTCGGCATGGCGATTGCTCGGGATATCGTTGAAGCTCATGGCGGGGAGATTAACGTTTCTAGTGAGGTTGGGGTAGGGACGCTGATTGTGATTGAGCTGGGGTAGTTATCCTCTCATATTCCTGCTTTAATGGTGATAGGAGTTTCGGTATAATGAGTACGCAAGAAGGCAATAGAGAGGACGGAGATTGTAATGAATAATATCGTGTCTTTGGAGTGGCTGAAGGAGCGTCTCGGCGAGCCGGGTCTCGTCGTTGCGGACTGCCGCTTTGTGATGGGTCAGCCGGATGCGGGGCGCAGCCTGTATGAAACTTCCCATATTCCGGGCGCTATTTATATGGATTTGGAAAAGGACTTGTCCGCTCCCGTTGAGGAGCATGGCGGACGTCATCCGCTGCCCGATATTTTTGACCTGACGGTTACGATGAGCCGCGCGGGCATTGGCAACGAAACAACTGTTGTAGCCTACGACGATCAGGGAGGGGCGATGGCCTCCCGTTTATGGTGGCTGCTGAAATATTTAGGACATGAAAAAGTGTACGTGCTTGATCGCGGGTTTGCCGCTTGGACGGAAGCGGGATTCCCGGTTAGTTCGGAACAGCCGGAGGTTGCTCAAGCGTCGTTCCTGGCTGAGGTTCGGCACAGCATGCTGGTTGAGATGGCGGAAGTGCAGGAGCTGCTTGGCAGCGAGCGTGTGACGCTGATCGATTCTCGGGAGGCACCGCGGTATCGCGGTGAGGTCGAGCCTTTGGATCGCGTAGCTGGACATATTCCGGGAGCGATTAATCGCTTTTGGAAAGAAGGTTTGGACGCTACAGGGGCTTGGAAAGAGGAAGCGGCGCAGGCGGAGCGTTTCTCGGATTTGGATGGGGATCGCGAGCTTATTGTGTACTGCGGATCGGGCGTTACGGCAACGCCAAATGTGATTGCTTTGCAGGAAGCCGGGTTTTCGAAGGTTCGGTTGTATGCGGGTAGTTGGAGCGATTGGATTAGCTATGAGGAGAATCCGGTTGCGGTGGGGGAAGAAGAGAAACACAAATACGAATAGCGGTATGCAAATTCTGAATACACACCATGCGGGTCAAGTGAAGTGTTGTTAATTTCCTGAAGTCAACCGTTCTAAAAAAGTACTTACTGCACAAAAAGAATTTAAGTACAAATTAATATTCTCTGCAATAGATAAAGAAGGCCAGAAATCCTAGCTTGAGGACTCTGGCCTTTGCTATGAATAATTGTAATTGAAGAGTTTCTTAAGTCTGATGAATTAACTCGTTGGTATTGAGTTCAGCATACTATAATTGTATGTAAGTCTATTCAACATGGAATCAACGTGCGAGCCGAACAAGAAGTAACAGATGGTACACTCCAGTTTATTCTTTATCTGCTTTAGGTTATTATTAGGTAGCTGGAAAAAAATAAGAAGGTAGGATAAAAATTGACTACTTGTTCGGAATATTATCTAGGAATTATAGAAACAAATAAAACAATAGCAATTCAAACTCTTGAATCGGATATAAGAGGCTTACAATCTCGAAACCACAACTTTCTAGAAGATCTTAGCCATTGGATAGAAATTTTAAAAGATCGACTTGAAGTTTCCCTACTTAAAACATCAGGGAGAGAATATCAACAAGGATTAATTTCTGTTGTAAATGGTCAATACAGACAAGCGTATAATTCATTGCGTTTTTTTGTTGAACATTCATTGGCAGCAATTCATTTCTCCGCTAATGAGCTGCAATTACGACTATGGATGAAAGGGAAACAGGATATTTTCTGGAGCAATATTATTGATCATGAACAAGGTATATTTTCAAAACGTTTTGTTAGCGCCTTCTGTGACCCCTTAACGGAAGATGCACTTGGCCACGGAAATATAGCAAGGGGGCTATATCGAGAATGTTCTGAATATACGCATGGTAACTATAATACCCAGGATAAGCTTCCGGGCAATTTAGAGTTTAACCAGCAAATATTTAACGATTGGCATGATAAGGCTGAGTCCGCGCAACTTATTTTAACATTTGCCTTGTGTTCTAGGTATATCACCGGCTTGAGTATAGAGTCGAAGAGTAGAATAGAGTCATCTGTCATGGAACGACTCGGACACGTTTCTGTTATACAAGGTCTTCTCGAAATATGAAAGGAGGAAAATCATAATGAGTGAGTTTTTTTATAGAACAGAAGAAATACGAATTGATGAAATTAGCGATTATTACGTTGAAACACAACAAGACAGAGAATTAATTAACGAATTAAAGGCTAGAAACCCAATTGTTCTAGTTGGAAGTCGCGGAGTAGGAAAGTCCTTTCTGTTCCGAATGGCTCAAAAGGAATTGTTAGACGAATTTCCAACGAATAAGGTATTGCCGGTTTATATTACATTTAGGCGAAGTTCATTAATACATACGAAAAATACTAAACAATTTCAGTCTTGGATGATGGCAAGAATTTGTAGTGAAGTTTTAAGAGCTCTAAGTAAGCTAGGGTTAGTTACTTTATTGCCAACAAGTCTGTCTGTACTGGCAGGTGGTACTACAGGGGTATCTATAGAGAAATCAAAGATAGAGCATATCACTGAGGCTTTTGAAGAATCCTGGAGAGCACCTGGGGAAGAAATTGATATTGAGGGTTTGCCGACTACAGATGACTTTTTAGATGCAATAGAGGATATCTGTTCAACATTTAAAATTAGTCGATTCGTCATTTTTATTGATGAAGCGGCACATGTATTATTACCTGAGCAACAGAGGCAGTTTTTCACCTTATTTAGGGATTTAAGAAGTCCATTCTTAACTTGTAATGCCGCTGTTTATCCTGGTGTTACAGTTTATGGGGATACTTTCCAACCAATTCATGATGCTACCATTAGGCCTTTATATAGGGATATTCAAGATGACAAGTATGTGGCTTCAATGAAAGAGATAGTAACTAAACAGGCTGATGATAACAGCACATTACTAAAAAACATTGCTCAAAGAGGCCAAAATTTCGCTTTGCTTGCTTATGCCTCTAGTGGTAACCCTAGACATTTACTTAAGACCGTTATGCAAGCAGGTAACTTAACAGGTGATGCGGTTAATAATGTGATTCGTGAGTATTATAGGACAGATGTTTGGTCAGAGCACTCTGGGCTAGCTTCAAAATACTCAGGTCATAGGGCATTAATCGATTGGGGAAGGAAATTTCTTGAGTCTGAGGTTTTACCTGAACTTCATAGAAAGAATGTCCACTATTTATCGGAGGATAAAAAGACTACTACTTATTTTTGGATGCATAGAGATATCCCCCAGCCTATAAAAGAATCGTTGCGACTTCTCGAATACACTGGAATAGTGAGTGAGCAGGCATCCGGAATTAAGGCAACTAGGTCAGAAATCGGAACCCGTTATGCTGTAAATTTGGGTTGTTTACTGGCATTAGAAACTACTCCAACTTCAACGGGTTTTATTTTAGCAAAATCACTTACTCCAAAACGAATGAGTGAATATGGGGTAAATTACAAGTTTTATGAGAACTTACTTAATGAGTTGCCAAAGTTTACAGAACCGAATATGACAACCGTTCTAATAGAACAACTTGAAAGGCCTATAACCGTTCTAGATTTAACACCTTGGCAAAGAGAACGTTTAGAATCAATAGGGATTTCAACTGTTGGGGAAATTCTAAAGTCAACCGAATCTAAACTTAAAGAAGCTCATTATATTGGTGAAATAAGGGCAAGGAGGATGAGAAATGCTGCCATTTCGTCCGTTTATGAGTATTTATCAGGTTAATACCGGCCTTTAGATTTAACTGATTCTTAAAGTTAATCCGCAGTTGGTAATTGGACAGCTATGAGGAGAATCTGGTGGTGACGGGGGAAGAAAAGAAGGTTTAAGCAGCATAAATGTATGTGACACCGGAGTACATTGCTCATATGACGATGTACTCCTTTGTGTTGTGCTTTAGGGTGCCGAAGTCAACAAAGAGCCAATGATTGCTTCTTGTAAGTTTTTTAGGTATAACCGGAGTGAGCGCTTACCAGTTGGAAGGTGTTATAAAAGAACTCCCTTAAGCTCAAAGAAGACTGGAAGCTCCCACTATCGAAGATCAATACGTTTTGTGGAATATGATATGCAGCATATAGGGAATTCAGGGTTATTAATAGCAGAGCTCAAGTGACCCAATTGCTTCTATAGATGGCTTTACGCCTTAAGAAACCATAAGAAATGTACGCTTCAACGAATCATACTCGTAAAATTATTGTTGCAACGGACGAAACATTGGAATAGTGGACTGCCATCGAAGGTGGCTGCACACGAAAGAGCGCCATTTCCATATGGCGCTTTTTTGCGTGGAATTCGGCACATAATAAAGAGATTAACTGGAAATAACTACCTTGCAAACAAAAGCGGCGGGTGGTTAATCATGATTGAAATTTGGAGGCTGTATAAGAGAGATTGGATTCATATGTTGAAAGTGCCTGTGGGCGTTTTTCTTGTTATAGCTCTAATTGCGATTCCTTGTCTTTACGATTGGATCAATATCAAGTCGGTGTGGGATCCATATGCTCATACAGAAGGTATTCTGGTCGCCATCACGAACGAGGATGCAGGAGCTTCGGTTCTGGGGAGGGGGGTTTCCATTGGCGATGAGCTGGAGCAGAGCTTGAAGACGAACACGAAGCTGGGCTGGGTTTTTACAAATAAGGAAGAGGCGGAGAGCGGCGTGGTGCGTGGTCGATACTCCGCAAGCATCCTCATTCCGAGCGATTTCTCTTCACGTTTGGTCGGTATCGTAGAAGGCAAAGTCGACAGGCCCGAGGTTATATATTCGGTCAACGAGAAGATCAACGCAGTCGCTCCCAAAGTAACGGCGACCGGAGTGTCGTCTCTCGCGGAACAGGTGAATGAGCAATTCGCGAAAGCTGTTAGCTCTGCATTGCTGACTAAGTTCGAGGAACTTGGAGTGAAGCTGGAGGAGCAATTGCCGCTCATCCGCAAGATTGAACAAGGCGTATTTGAGCTGGAGCAAAAGCTTCCCGCTATCCGGCAAGCCGGACAGAAGGTACTTCAAGTCGAGCGGAAGCTGCCAGATATTCGCGAGAAAGCTCAGCTCATTCTGGAAGTGGAGCGCGCGCTGCCCGAGCTGGATCAGGCTGCCCTTAAGCTGCAACGGCTAAGAAGTGAATGGCCGAAGGCCGGAGAAGCGGTTATTGCCGCAGGTGGTCTGGCCGAACGAATGACTGAGCTTAATCAAGCATTGGCACATGTCCGAGCTATCGAGGCTGCCCTCGGCAAGTTGCAGGACGAATACGGTAAGCTTGCCGCTGGAGTGAGTAAGGACAGTAGCTCATCATTGGAAACGATCACTGAATCAGGCAAGGCGATTGGGGAGCAAGAGGCGGAGGAGGCTGTTGGAGATGACGAGAGGCTCCGCGAGATCCGCGAAAACGTAGCCGAATTAATTAGGACGATGGAAGCTCATATCGGGGCGTATAGGCAAGCGGTCGGCGATTCTACTTCCGACCTCACTGAGAAGATCGGTTCGGCCCAGAACAAGCTGGAAGCTGCGGATGCGTTCATCCGCAAAAGTCTGCCCGAAGCTAAACAAGGGATCAGGGAGATGGCGGATTTCGTTCGTTATCGTTTGTCGGAAGCAGAAGCCGGCATTCATAAACTCGCGGGTCTGGTCCGCGACGATCTGCCGCAACTGGAGATGGCTGTCAAGCAGGCCGCGGATACACTCCGCGAGTTGGACGAAGGGGAGCGGCTCGCGGCCATGACTAAGCTGCTGAAGGGGAATATTGAAGAGGAGAGCGAGTTTCTAGCAAAGCCGGTACTGGTGAAGGAAAATCGGATGTATCCGATTCCGAATTACGGCTCGGCGATGTCGCCGTTTTATGGTGTGCTGTCCCTGTGGGTAGGGGCGACATTGTTAATCTCGTTGCTTAACCCGAATGCTGAGCAAGAAGAGGAAATGAAGGCGAAGTCATACCAATTGTATGTGGGGAGACTCGCTACCTTTATGACGGTCGGGCTGTTGCAGGCGCTGTTTGTGACGCTCGGAGACTTGTTCATCCTGAAAGCCTATGTCGCGAATCCGGCGGCATTCGTTTTGTTCGCTCTACTGGTCAGCGCCACCTTCGTGGCGATTACGTATGCGCTGGTATCAGTCTTTGGCAATGTGGGCAAGGGGCTTGCGATTCTGTTTATGGTGTTCCAGTTCTCCAGCTCGGGCGGTACGTTCCCAATCGGCATGTCCTCTCCTTTCTTCCAGGCATTGAACCCGTTTATGCCATTCACCTATGCGATCAGCTTGTTGAGAGAATCGGTCGGAGGCGTACTATGGGAGACGGCTGTCCGCGATATGGCTGCTTTGGTTGGCTTTATCGCGCTTAGTCTGGTTTTGTCGCTGGCTCTCAAGCAACCGTTGAGTCCATGGATCAGAAAGTCGGCAGAGAACGCCAAGCGAACGAAGCTGATCGGCTGATGCTAATCGTGTGAATAATATGCCTAGCTGGCTGAATGGATAGGAGTTAAGAGATACGAAAAAGAAAGTGATTCTGTACAAAGAGATACATAAGATGTGCTAAAATGGAAAAAAGAAGTCATCGAGAATCTTAGGAATTTAAGAGAAGCAACGGGCAGTACAAATATAAACGAGGAATGTGAATGCGGATATGGTTAAAGCAGTGGATGGTCCCTCCTAAAATAAAAATTTTAGGAGGGTAAAAAATGATATTTAATCCGATTGATATGGATCAGTGGTCCAGAAAGCCTTATTTTGAACACTATTTAAACCGTATCAGATGCACCTACAGCTTGACAGCCAATATTGACATCACCATGATGCGGGCAGAACTAAAGGGCAAGGGGATCAAGTTATATCCTGCCTTGCTTTACATGATTACGACGGTGGTTAATCGCCACTCCGAGTTTCGAACTTGCTTTGATTCGGAGGGACGGTTGGGCGTTTGGGATCGCATGTCTCCGAGCTTCACTATATTTCATGAGGAAGATAAGTCTTTCTCAAGTATTTGGACTCCGTTTAGCGAGGATTTTCAAACATTTTACGAAGGTTACCTTCAAGAAACAGAAAAGTACAAGAATGTGAAGCAGCTATTCCCCGACACAAATGAACCGCCGAACACGTTTCCGATTTCCGGCATCCCGTGGGTAAGCTTTACGGGATTTAACCTGAATATTTATACCGACGGAACGTATTTGCTGCCGATATTTACCTTGGGGAAATACTACGGACAAGATGAGAAAACACTCCTACCTTTATCGGCACAGTTCCACCACGCAGTATGCGACGGCTACCATGCCGGTTTGTTGTTTAATGAGCTGCAAGGGATGGCCGATAGCTGTAAAAGTTGGCTATCAGGTAATTAATCGTACAAAAATGTGAAATGAGTATGTCATCAATAATCGTTTAACAGGCTGCAACAATCATGTTGCGGTCTGTTTTCTGTTCATCCGCTTTTAGGGCGTGATCTTGTTTCATTTTTCTTTTCCTTGGAGAACGATTGATCAAATGTCTGTACACTTGGCCTTCACATGAAGTGATGGTGTAGGATGTCAATATCAATCCAAAACAGGGAGAGATCACAATGAATATTGGCGAATTGTCAAAAAGGACAGGAGTAAGCCTGCGTTCTCTCAGATACTACGAGGACAAAAAATTATTAATTCCCACTCGTTTGGACAATGGTTACCGAGATTATGGAGAATCGGATACTGAAAGGGTGGAGTTTATTCAGCTCTACTTCAGCCTTGGGCTTACGGCGAACGAAATATTGGATTTCTTTGACTGCCTCTTCCAAAACGGAGAAAAAAGACAGTGCCTCCCAAATGCAATAGAAGTCGGAGAAAAGAAGCTTAGTGAAATAAAACGGCAAATGACTCTTTTGCGCAAAGCCGAGTGGTAAAAACAGGACGAACAAAGGGGTGTGCTTACAACCTCGCGCTCCATTTTGCCGGAGTCACACTTCCGCTTTGCCTACAATATGATGATTTTAGAAATCAAAAGAGGTGAGCCAATGGCGGTCGTAAAAGCCAGGGAACAGGATATTAAAATGTTGGCAAGGTTGCTTCGAGCCGAGGCGGAAACCGAAGGCGAAATGGGCATGCTCCTTGTTGGAAATGTCGGCATTAACCGAATAAGAGGGGATTGCTCCGATTTTAAAGATATCCGCACTATTCCTCAAATGATCAACCAGCCACATGCGTTCGAAGCGTTGCAGCATAGCTTGTATTATCAAAACGCAAGAGACAGGGAGCGCCGTCTGGCACAGCGGTCCGTGAATGGGGAGCGGAATTGGCCGGCTAAATTCTCACTATGGTATTTCCGTCCGGGATCGTTCGACAATCCCGGTCCTTGTCCGCCAACCTGGTATAATCAGCCGTTTGCCGGACGATGGAAAAAGCACTGTTTTTATGAACCGACCGCAAAAGAATGTGAAAATATATATAATACGTATTAAATCTTTAATCCCGTCTATTTCAGCTATTCGTTGGTTGGCAAAACTTTATCCCATTAATTGCCGTGTAAATCACGGCTTTTTTTGGTTTGGTGGAATAAATCCGGTTGTGGCCTAAATTTCAAATCCGATCTAATTCCAAAGGCATAAAGGCATAGTCCCCGATCTTAACGATGCCACATTTTCGAACAGGAATCGGATGTTTAAAAATGGGGCCGTCGATTACGGTCGTATGGAACTCGCCGCCTTCTCCGCAAGGATCAATCCCGCGTGCTAGAAGTTCTTTAATGTAGTCGTGCGTTAAGGTTCGTCCCAAATCTTCTTCCCGCATCCCGAGCGATAGGTTTACAGTGACCAGCATCGATTTAAACCCGAGATTAATAAACTCGGCGACAGCTTTATCATGATCTATTTCCCATAGGGGCATGGCTAGTTTTAGGCCGGCCTTTTGGGTAACCTTGTCATGCCAGCAGTTCTCAACAGGCATGTCCAAATCTCCAGTAACTAACACTTCTGCGCCGTGGCTTTTTGCTTGTGTCAGAAGCACTATAAATTTGTTCTCATAGTCCTCCCAGCTTGCAGCGGCGGTATAAACGGGCAAACCGATAGATTCGGCTTGGGCGCGGATAATCTCCGGAGGCATGCCGTGGGATCTGGAACGTTTTCCTTCTTCCTCCATCATGACGATCAGTCCGATCGCTTCTCCAACTTTCATAGATTTGTATAGAGCCAGTGCGCTATCTTTTCCTCCGCTAAAAGAAGCTATAAATTTGTGCCCATAAGCTCCGATCTTCCAGTTAACAGCTGTTTCCATTCCTCTCATTCTCCTTTGCTGCTATGCTCTATGAATTGTAACATGACTTGCTTGGGTAGGATCAATTTTAATGTTGGAGTATTAAGATGGGTTGGTATATTAGGCTTTCGCTTCCGAATCTGTCTGCTGAAAAGGCGGTTTTTTTAAAAAACTTCGTTATTTGTTTGTCAATCACACTTTTTTTCTAGGCTTCTGCGCTGTTTCTCTACGGAAAAATAGGGGAGTCTTACAAACATGATTTGTCAGATTTAGTAGCATTGTTGTCCAATTTGGTGAAAGGAAAAGCTAATTGGGGTTGATGTCACAATAGATCACTTCATTAGGTTAAAAATAATTACAGTAAATTAATGTAAATTTAAAGTCCGAAATTTCCAGATTAATAAAGTTTCAATACCTCAATTATCTCCATCTTAGGTTCATTTATTAAGGAAAGAAACGTAGGGTTAATTGAGCAAACAACCCTGTTAAACGGTAAAAGTATGGTGTCAGGTTAGTTTCCGTTTGCACTATGTAAATATTTGTTTGCATTATTTGGATGAATTCCTTACAATAAGTCGAAGTTATGACTGTTCAGCAGCAGGTGCTAGAGACAATAGGCGATAGCTTGTACATTCCTAATCCTTAGAATCTGGTAGGATGTCGTTTGGACTTTTATTCCACAAGCTGATAGATTCGCCTTTATTTTAGGAGGATAGAAATGGAAACTGTAAAAGTAGGCATAGTAGGGTACGGCAATCTCGGAAAAGGCGTGGAAAAAGCGATTGGTCAAAACCCGGACATGGAGCTTGTTGCGGTATTTACGCGCAGAGAGCCGGATCAACTGGCAACGGGCAGCGTCAAGTTTGAGCATATTTCGGCAGCCGAGCAATACAAGGGCCAAATCGACGTTATGATTTTGTGCGGTGGATCAGCAACGGATCTCCCGGAGCAAACTCCTTACATGGCAAGCATGTTCAATACGGTAGACAGCTTCGACACGCATGCTGAAATTCCGGCGTTTTTTGATCGAGTTCACGCTTTAGCGAAGCAAAGCGGTAAACTTAGCGTCATTTCGACCGGCTGGGATCCGGGATTGTTTTCTCTTAACCGTTTGTTGGCGCAAGCCATCCTCCCGGAAGGGACGGATTATACGTTCTGGGGCAAAGGAGTCAGCCAAGGCCATTCGGACGCTATTCGCCGCGTTCCGGGCGTGAAAGCTGGCGTGCAGTATACGGTTCCCGTTGAAGCGGTAATCGACCGCATTCGAGCGGGTGAAACGCCAGAGCTGGCTACTCGCGAGAAGCATCTCCGTCAATGCTTTGTCGTAGCGGAAGAAGGCGCGGACAAGGACGCGATTCGAGAGACGATCGTTTCGATGCCGAACTACTTCGCCGATTACGATACGACAGTTACGTTCATCGACGATGAGCAATTGAAAGCCGAGCATCAGGGCATGCCGCACGGCGGTTTCGTTATCCGCAGCGGCATCACCGGGTCAGGCACGAAGCAAATTATCGAATTTGGCTTGAAGCTGGAGAGCAATCCGGAATTTACGGCAAGCGTGCTTGTGGCTTACGCCAGAGCGGTTAACCGTATGAGTCGTGAAGGGCTGACCGGCGCGAAAACCGTGTTCGATGTGCCGTTCTCCTATCTGTCGCCGAAATCGGCCGAAGAGCTGCGCCGCGAGTTGCTGTAAACTCGCATTTGCGCCCATCCCTATCCCATTCATAAGCGTAACGATGCGTAGTTATCCTTCTTTTTTCCTCGTCGTTTCGTTTCAAAGGAGCGTCCACCGAAGTGAATCAAGTATTGGTTAAACAGCAAAGCGCCAAGGAATACGTGCAATCGGTTTATGAAACGGTCATCAATCGCAATCAGGGCGAAAAGGAATTTTTTCAAGCGGTAAAAGAAATATTAGATTCCCTTATTCCTGTGCTAGAAGCGAATCCGTACTATGTGGAGCACAACATCCTAGAGAGAATCGTTGAGCCCGAGAGGGTCATTTCTTTCCGCGTGCCATGGGTTGACGATAACGGCAAAGCCCAAGTCAACCGCGGCTTCCGCGTTCAGTTCAACAGCGTGCTGGGCCCATATAAGGGCGGGCTCCGGTTCCACCCTTCGGTTAACGCGAGCATTATTAAGTTTCTCGGCTTCGAGCAAATTTTCAAAAACTCGCTGACTGGCCAGCCAATTGGCGGCGGTAAAGGCGGCTCCGATTTCGATCCTAAGGGCAAGTCGGAGCAGGAAATTATGCGCTTCACGCAAAGCTTTATGACGGAGCTATACCGCTACGTTGGTCCGGACATCGACGTGCCTGCTGGCGACATTGGCGTTGGCGCACGGGAAATCGGCTATATGTTCGGTCAATACAAACGGATTCGCGGCGGCAACGAAGCGGGCGTGCTGACGGGCAAAGGACTGCTTTATGGCGGTAGCCTTGCACGCAAGGAAGCGACGGGTTACGGCTGCGTCTACTTCGTGAATGAGATGCTGCAAGCGAAAGGGCTCGGCTTGGAAGGACGGACGGTCGTCGTCTCCGGCTCCGGCAACGTATCGATTTATGCGATTGAGAAATTGCAGCAAATGGGTGCGAAAGTCGTCGCGTGCAGCGATTCGAACGGCTATGTGCATGACCCTGAGGGGATTGATCTTGCGCTGGTAAAACAGCTCAAGGAAGTGGATCGCAAGCGGATCAGCGAATACATCGTCTCCCGTCCGAATGCGACATATACACCGGGCTGCGAAGGGATCTGGACTATTCCTTGCGAAATCGCGCTTCCGTGCGCGACGCAGAACGAGATCGACCACGAAGCGGCAGAGCTGCTCGTCGCGAATGGTGTCATTGCGGTCGGCGAAGGCGCGAACATGCCTTCGACGCTAGCTGCGATCGACGTGTTCCTGAGCGCGGGCGTGTTGTTCGGGCCGGCGAAAGCGGCGAATGCCGGCGGAGTGGCAGTGTCTGCGCTGGAAATGACGCAGAACAGCATGCGCTTGTCGTGGACATTTGAAGAAGTGGACGCCAAGCTGCATACCATTATGCGCAGCATTTACCGCAGCTGCGATGTGGCTGCGGCCCAATACGGTCACCAAGGCAACTTAGTCGTGGGCGCGAACATTGCCGGTTTCGTCCGCGTAGCGGATGCAATGATTGCGCAAGGCGTCGTGTAACCGGCCTGGGCAAACTCCAGATTCCCGGCAGTCAAATGAAGCCTTGGAAAGACGCCGCTGGGCTCATCGAACTGACGCCGATCTGAAGCGACCTGGATAAGCTCGCTTTGTGAAAATACTTCCAAGTCTTTTTTTGCTACAGGCGTTTGCAAGGTTAAAAGGCAGTTTAGCGCACAAAGCTTGGCAGCCACTCAAAGAAAGGCCGGTAGTTCTCGCTTTTTCAAGCGGCTACCGGCCTTAGTTGCGTTCTATGAGTACTTAAGTTAATTATCTTGTAATTTAGCTTGTAATAAGCGCTTTTAATACGGACTGAATGATTGAACCCGACCGCCTTTGAAGCGGTCTTTTTTGCTCTTTTTTGCTGTCGCAATTGTGTCTGTCGCGCCATTCAACTTGCAACTATAAACCTTAATGTCGCGTCAAAGTATTGTTGTTTAAAAAAGGAATCAAAAGTGAATGGAGGATAATATATCCATGGTGGAAAGTGGGATGAAGAAAGTCCGAGGCGAGTCAGGAAACAGCCTTTCTGTTCGGCATCGAGCCGTTCTTTTGTCACTTATCGTGCTGCTCGTCATTGTTGGCGTTATCGGCCGGAATGCAGCGGCGGTGCAGGCGGCATACGATGGACCGATTAGCCAAGTGGTGGTTATCGCCAAAACGGAGTTGTATCATGACACTAGCGGAAAAGGCAAGCCTGCCGGTGCGGTTGCACCATTTCAGACTCTTCAGGTTGTCGGTGTGGATAACGAGAATGACTGGAGCGCGCCGTTAAAATGGCTAAAGGTTAAAACATGGCTCGGCGACAAGTGGATTAAGTCCAGCAACATCGTCATAAACGGACAGTTCAAAGTGACCAACCGCCAAGTGACTAGCGTCTATGAGGTTCAGTTGTACGATAAGCCGGACCTGAACACAAATATTAACAAATGGGTTTCCCCACAGAAACTGCGCGTAACTGGACAAATTGCATACGGTCCCAGCAGTTTCGGAAGTGCTGCGGGTTTCTTAAATTCATACGGCACCTGGTTTCGAATCTCGACTTGGCTAGGCGATAAATGGATACATAATCCGAGCTTACTGGAGGATGTTGTGGAAACGCCGGTTTCCTATACGATCAAGCTGACGGGTGAGGAGAATACATATCCTTTTCCGTATATTGTAGAATCAAAAGCACAGAAGATTATGCCTCAAGCGGTACGTGTATTAGCGACATGGGAAACGGGCTTTGGGCCATCGAGCGCCCTATGGTATAAAGTGAAGCTGGAGGATGGCATTCGCTGGGTTTATCCGTCGAGCCCCATTATTCCCGATTATAGTGTAGTAAACGAGAGGATCGTTTTGCCCACAGATACGAGATATTTTTCAAGTCCTCAACTAAGCCTTGACGAACAAAACTGGCTGGCGCCGGGTTCTTACGAGGCATTCGAAATTTCGGGCGAGTGGAGACACATTCGATTGCCGCAAGGCGGGGAGGCTTGGGTAAATCCGGCTAGGGCGTTGCTGGAGCGCCCCGAGGGAATCGTCGAGACTGAAGACAAAGTTGCGCTGACGAAGGAATCCACCACTTATCGATACCCGTTAACGGGGGAGGTAGCTCACGCTAAAGGTTTCTATAAACCGCAGACGGTGCAAGCGTTCGAGAAATGGACCGCCCCCGATGGGACCGTCTGGTACCATTTTCACGGATACGGAATCGACGAATGGGTAAGCGTGTCCGCTCAATAAATAATCGACAAATGGAGTAACTGGCATTTTCTGAACGAATAACCAAAGTATTAATATTGACAGTTAAGCTCTTATGACATGATAATTAACTTAATTAAATAACACCTCACGCGATCACTGTCGTTGAGGTAGAGGCGCGGTATTTAACAGTTCGCAGCGGAGTTGGAGAAACGAAGAAGCTGTGAAGAAGGAAATATCGCCGAAGTTTGTAATATTCTCCGTATTACTTGCTGGGTCTGCAGTTAAGAGCTGCAGGACTGTCTTAATAAACGTCCCACGTTTATTAAGTTGAGCTATCTTACCAGGGGAAGCAGAGGCAAATCATGCACATTTACAAATGCGACCTGAGCTCATCTCGGGGCGCATTTTTTTATGTTTGCCAACAAGAATCGCACACACAACAGGAGGAACAGAACATGAGAACAAAACTATTTTTGATGACGGTAATCGCGGCTATGCTGGTTGTAGCAGGATGCGGATCCAATAATGCGGGCAAGGAAGCAAGCAACACATTTAGAGTAGGCATGGAGGCGGGATATGCTCCCTTCAACTGGACTCAAAACGACAATAGCAACGGTGCTGTCAGCATCGCCGGATCTTCTGAATATGCAGGCGGCTATGATTTGGAAATTGCGAAAAAAATAGCTGAAGGATTAGGCAAAGAGCTTGTTATTGTGAAAACCGAATGGGATGGTCTAGTGCCCGCTTTAACTTCGGGTAAAATCGACGCTATTATTGCCGGGATGTCCCCAACTGCCAAGCGTAAAGAGTCGATTGATTTCTCGGACAACTATTATAAATCCAATCTGGTAGTAGTCGTGAAGAAGGGAAGCCAGTACGCAAACGCAGCATCTATTCAGGACTTTAGCGGCGCAAAATTGACGGGACAGCTCAATACGTTCCACTACTCGGTCATTGATCAAATCGAGGGCGTAGCCAAGCAAACGGCGATGGATAACTTCCCGGCTATGAGGGTCGCGCTTGAGTCAGGTATTATTGACGGCTATGTCACCGAGCGTCCGGAAGCCGTAAGCGCTTCTGCGGCTAATGACAACTTTGTGATGGTTGAGCTGCAGGATGGTTTCCAAACGACTGAGGACGATACGGCTATCGCAGTTGGTCTTAAGAAAAACAGCGAATATACAGCGAAAATCAATGACGTGTTGAAAAGCATTTCTGAAGAGCAGCGCATGGTTATGATGGATGAAGCGATCAAAAATCAACCCGCTGCACAATAATGAAATCAGAGAAGCTGGCTGTATCCGCAGTCATTTTGCAATGAATAGGTTGGGGGCATAAGTATGAGCTTTGAATGGGTTGTATCCATTGTAGAAGAAAACTGGAAAATGTTTCTCCGAGGAGCGGGAATGACTCTTGTTATTGCCTTGATCGGGACAGTCATCGGCGGATTAATCGGCTTGCTTGCAGGCGTTGTTCGCACGATTCCTGTGCCCGCCCAGCGAGGGCGGCGAATCATGCTGAAGCTAGTCAATTTGATTTTGACGGCATATATCGAAGTGTTCCGAGGAACGCCGATGATCGTTCAGGCGATGGTCATTTATTACGGATCGGCATTGGCGTTTAACCTCAATATGAATGCGTTGACGGCAGCACTTATTGTCGTATCGATCAATACAGGCGCTTATATGGCGGAAATCGTTCGAGGCGGCATTCTGTCCATTGATAAAGGTCAATTTGAAGCGGCGATGGCCATTGGCATGAATCATAGACAAGTGATGTTCAATGTCATTTTGCCGCAGGTGATTCGCAACATTTTGCCGGCGACCGGCAATCAATTTGTCATTAACATTAAAGACACTTCCGTTCTGAATGTCATTTCGGTTTCGGAGCTCTATTTTGTAACCAAATCCGTTGCAGGCAACAACTTCCGATATTTTGAGTCCTTTTTAGTCGCATGCGTCCTGTATTTTGTTATGACGTTTACGGTTTCGATGATTTTGCGTTATTTTGAAAGAAGATTGGATGGCAAGGATAGCTACAGGCTGGAACGCGGAAGATAAGCAAGAGGAGACAGTGACCTATGGAGAAAGTCATCGACGTTCAAAACATTCACAAACGATATGGCGATAATGAAGTGCTGAAGGGCATTCATTTTTCCGTCAATCACGGCGAGGTCGTTAGTTTAATTGGCTCGTCCGGCTCTGGAAAATCGACGCTGCTTCGCTGCATCAATTTGCTGGAAACTCCGAACGAAGGGCAAATTTATTATAGAGGCCAATCCATTCTGGATGGTCGACATCACATTCCATCCTATCGGACGAAGATGGGCATGGTGTTTCAGCAGTTTAATTTGTTCGAGAACCTGGATGTGCTGGGCAATTGTGTCGTAGGTCCGGTTAAAGTGCTGAAACGGTCACAGGAGGAAGCGGAACAGGTCGCCAAAAAGTATTTGCAAGTTGTAGGTATGGAACGCTACATTAATGCCAGACCAAAGCAATTGTCCGGGGGCCAGAAGCAGCGTGTGGCAATCGCGAGAGCATTGTCTATGGAGCCTGATGTACTGTTGTTCGACGAGCCCACATCAGCCCTTGATCCGGAGATGGTCGGCGAGGTGCTGAAAGTGATGAAGGAGCTAGCGGATTCCGGCTTGACGATGCTTATTGTAACGCATGAAATGGATTTTGCAAGGGAAGTGTCGGATCGGATTGTGTTTATGGATAAAGGAGTGATTGCGGAGGAAGGGACGCCGCAGCAAATCTTTAACGACCCGAAACATGAACGTACGAAAGCTTTTCTTAAAAGAACATTTGTGCATCACAATTGAGATAGCCAAGGTGGAGATTAAAAGAAGGATGTTCCGGCCGGTTGACGGTTGGACATCCTTTTTTTAATGAAACAATCCAAACATAAATCGATATTTTTCATATCCTTGTTCCTAATATCTTGCCCACACCTCTATTCTAGCACTCACATAAAATAACTAGATTTTAAAGGAGGGTGTGAGGTGGCTAAAACTATGGAAACGAGCGGAGTATCGATTATCGTTTGCACGAATCGGCCGGACTATTTTAATAATATATTAAAAAACTACGAGGCGCAGTTGTATGCTAAGAAAGAGCTCATTATTATTTTGAATAAAGACAATATGGAGCTGGGGCGGTTTAGGAACAGAGCTCGTAAGATTGCTGGAGTATCAATATACAAGGTTCCGGAGAAGGTGTCACTCGGACAGTGCTTAAACTGCGGAATTGCAAAAGCAAGCTTTCCGCTCATTGCTAAGTTTGACGACGATGACTACTACTCTCCCTATTATTTGAAGGAACAGGTGCGTGAGATCCGCAGAACGAAAAGCGACATTGTCGGCAAGCATTCCTGCTTGGTATACCTTGAGGCAACAAAAAATTTAATCATCCGCTCGCCAAAGGAGCGGCATAAATATACGGGTTTTGTTCAAGGTGGAACTCTGCTGTTTAAGCGGAAGGTGCTTAAGGGGGTTCGCTTCCCGGATAAGTCGCTTGGAGAGGACGTTGCCTTTTTGAAAAAAGCGACTCAGAAGGGGTATAAGACCTACTCCACATCACCATTCAATTACGTGTACATCCGCAGAAAGAATAAGCAGGGCCATACATGGAAGGCCAGCGACCAATTTTATTTGCGTGATTGCCAGCCAATAGCTATAACCGACGACTATCGAATTGTTGCGAATCGAAGCTCTTGAACAAGAGTTAGGGGCTGTGACGGCTTGCCGAAAGGCGGGCTGTTGCTGCCCCTTTGCTATGTTCAGGCATAAGTGGGAGCCACTTTTAAAAAAGCACAATAAATCAAATATCAATCCGAAATAGAATGTATGATGGATCAATGGACTAAGAAGACGGAGGGTCAAATTCATGGAACACTACACCCGAGTTCAAAGCGCGATTTTGTACATTGAAGAGCATCTTCAAGAGCAGCTTAATTTTGTGGATATTGCTAGAGCAGCGGGGTTTTCCTTGTATCATTTTCAAAGACTATTTCATGCGGTTTCAGGGTTTACGGTTCAAGAGTATATTCGCAAAAGAAGGCTGGCCGAAGCGGCGGCTATGCTGCGGGAAACGAACAGCACGGTGCTTCAAATCGCCGTTTCCTATCAATATGGTTCGCAAGAGGCGTTTACTCGAGCCTTCACCTCCTGCTTTGAGATCACCCCGGCGAAGTATCGAAACTCGCAAACATCCTTAACCGTTCAGCCCCAAATTGATTTCATCGCTTACGGGACAAATATTCGAGGAGGACTGAACATGTACAAACCTGAAATAGTCGATTTGGCAACTCTCAAAATTATAGGGTTTAACTATCAAACTCAATTAAACAACGAGAAGTATTTTGAAGAAATTCCGGGGTTCTACGATCATTTTGGCAGAAATGAATATTACCTGCGTATTCCGAACAAGGCTCGTCCGGCTTTTGCATACGGTATTAGTCATTCCTATGAAGACAACGGGGAATTTTCCTATCTGATTGGCGAGGAAGTGGCTTCTTTTGCGGAGATGGAGCCGGGTTTTGGATGTTTTGAGATTCCTGCTGGGAAATACGCCGCTTTTAAGGTGAACAGTGCGCCCGAACTTGGCCAAAATACTTGGAAATATATTTATGGCACCTGGCTGCCGAACAGTAACTACGAAAGAAGAGAAGGCCCGGATTTCGAGGTGACGGATGTGCTGAATTCTTTGCCTGGGAAAATCAATATGACGGTATACATACCTATAAAATCATAGAGGATTTTTTTAAAAGGCGGGATTTACCTCTCGAATAAGTTTGCATAATTGCAGAAATTTGTATTTTTTTGTCGAAGTACTATTCGTTTTTCGTATGTTTGATATAATTATCTCTAGTATAAATAGGAACTTAGAGCTACCAATAAGATGAGGTGGAAATGTTGGTTAATCGTTTAGCGGTTGTTTTAGTTTGCGCGCTTTTGCTTTCTTTATTGCAGCCAGCTATGTCCTTTCAGAGGGCTTATGCTAGCGAAGAAGTCGTCAAGTATGCAAACAAGGACGTTTTTGTCGACTTATATGGGACCTATCCAAATGGTTTACAAGCGAACATCTTTATTCCCGGCGCGCAAAATGTAAACGTTAACGTCGTGGGTCCAGATTATGATGTATCAGATCAGAAGACGGCTATTAATTTTTCCAATTTGAACTCCGGTCTTTCAGGTTCAATTTCCAAGGTTGTATTAAGAGTTTTTATTCCTTACATATATACCAACAATAGCACGGATGATGTTCGCGCCACGGTGACTGGATCCGACAACACAACCTGGTTGGAGAATTTATCGAACAATCCAAACAACTTCCCTGTATCGAACGGTGACTACCGATTGAGCAGTTTGCAAAACATTCTAGTGGCTAGCAATACGGGGATTGTAAACACGACCAATGTGGATACGACATCGCCAGGTTGTGCCCCAATTGCGAATACATTGGTGGGTTGCTTAAACTTTGACGTCACCGATTATGTGAAGAATAAGCTTTCCACAGGTGCTATTGATGTTACGTTTATGCTGACCGGCAGATTAGGTACAAACAATACAGCCTATTTCACCATATACCCTAGAGAAAATTCGACCTACGGGCCGCAGCTTATTTTCACGGAAGCCGATACGACGCCTCCCGTCGTTTCGGGTGTCACGGAAGGCGGCTTGTACAATACAAACCGGACCGTCACCTTTGATGAGGGCTCGGCAATGCTGGACGGCTCGGCATTCACGAGCGGCAGCGTGGTAAGCTCAGAAGGAGCGCATACGCTAATTGTAACGGATTCGAATAACAACACGACGACGGTCCATTTCACAATTGATAAAACAGCACCGGCCGTAACCGGTGCCGCGAATGGATTGAGCTATAACAGCAACCGAACGATTACGTTCAGCGATGGAACGGCGACTTTGGATGGCTCGGCATTCACGAGCGGTAGTACGGTGAGTGCGGAAGGAGCGCATACGTTAGTTGCGACGGATGCGGCTGGGAACGCGAGGACAATTTTTTTCATCATTGATAAAACAGCGCCAATCGTGAGCGGCGTAACAAACGGCGGCTTGTATAACGCAAATCGAACGATAGCGATTAATGAGGGAACCGCAACATTAAACGGTTCGGCCTTTACGAGCGGCAGCACGGTGAGCGCAGAAGGAACGTATAATCTTACCGTTACAGACGCGGCAGGCAACTCTACAATAGTGAGCTTTACCATTGATAAAACGGCGCCGACGGTGACCGGTGTTACAAATGGATTAAGCTATAACAGCAACAGGACGATTACGCTCAGCGATGGAACGGCGACGCTGAACGGCTCGTTATTTACAAGCGGCAGTACGGTGAGCGCGGAAGGATCCCATACGCTTATCGTGACGGACACAGCAGGTAACACGAGAACGATTGCTTTTACTATTGATAAAACAGCCCCAATCGTGAACGGAGTAACGAACGGACGTTCGTATACGACAGATAAAAGCATTACCTTCAACGAAGGAACGGCAACGCTGAACGGTGCGGCTTTCTTAAGCGGCAGTACGGTGAGCGAGGAAAGAACGCATACGCTCGCTGTGACAGATGCGGCGAGCAACACGACGACGATGAATTTCACAATTGATAAAACGGCGCCGACGGTGACAGGTGTCACGCACGGAGCGAGCTATAACAGCAACCTAACGATTACGATCAGCGAAGGAACGGCGACGCTGAACGGTTCGGCATTTACGAGCGGTAGTACGGTGAATGCGGAAGGATTGTACACCCTTATCGTGACGGACACGGCTGGCAATGTGACAATGTTGAGCTTTATAATTGATAAAACAGTGCCAGTTGTAACAGGTGTTTTGGACGGGGCAAGTTATAACAGCGATCAGACGATTACTTTCAACGAAGGAACCGCGACGTTGAACGGCTCGGCCTTTGCGAGCGGCAGTACGGTTAGCGAAGAAAGGGGACATACCCTTAACGTAATAGACGCTGCAGGCAATACGACGACGGTGAACTTTACAATTGACAAAACAGGGCCAACCGTAACGGGGATTTCGAATGGAACGAGCTATAGCAGCAATCGAACGATTACGTTCAGCGATGGAACAGCAACGCTGAACGGTTCAGCGTTCACGAGCAGCAGTACGGTAAGCGCGGAAGGCTCTTATACTTTGACCGTAACGGACCTGGCCGGCAATGTGACGACGTTAAGCTTCACCATTGATAAGACAGCTCCTGTTGTAATCGGAGCAGCAGACGGCCAGTGGTATTCGGACAATAAAATAATCACCTTCAACGAAGGAACCGCAACGCTGAATGGATCGGCGTTTACGAGCGGGACTAGGGTGAGTGATGAAGGCTCGCATATTCTGATCGTGACGGACGCTGCTGGAAATGTGACAACAGTGAACTTCTCACTAGATAAAACGGCTCCTGTCGTAAGCGGTGTAGCAAACGGCGGTACGTATGCGGTCGATAAAACGATTACTTTCAACGAAGGAACGGCAACGTTAGCCGGCGCATCGTTCACGAGCGGCAATACGGTAAGTGCAGAAGGCTCGTATACGCTAATCGTGACGGACGCCGCCGGTAATGTGACAACAGTAAACTTCGCCATCGATCGAACGGCGCCTGTCGTAAGCGGCGTAACCAACAATGGCTCGTACATGAATGATAGAACGATTACCTTTAATGAGGGAACTGCAACGCTGGACGGAACGCCGTTTACCAGCGGCAGTACTGTAAGATCGGAAGGCACACATACGCTTGTCGTGACTGATGCGGCTGGAAATGCGACAACTGTCCAATTTAGCATAACGACGCCGGTTTACCCTTCAGACGGAGGCAGCGGAGTATCAGATCCAAATTCAACTCGAATTGTTTTGAATGGCGTAATACAGGAGCAATTAACGGTCAAAATAACAACCAAAACTGCCGCAGATGGAAGTAAACAGAGTATCATTACTGTGGATGAAGCGAAGCTGAACGCCTTGCTTGACAAAGCGGACAAGCAGTCGGTTGTGACCATTCCGATTACGGTGGATACGAATAATCAGGTTATTTTTGAATTAAACGGACAGACGGTCAAAAACATGGAAAATCGCGAAATCGTGTTGCAAGTTCAAACAAAAGCGGCATCCTACACGATTCCGGCAGAACAAATGAACGTTGATCGGATATCGTCTTTACTGGGCGGAAATATTGAACGTAAAGATATTGTTGTGAAAATAGAAATAACGAAGTTGTCGAACGACGATCCAGCCGTTATTGTACAAAAGCAAAAGAACAACAACGTAGAAATGGTTGCGCCTACGATTGAATTCAAGCTGACGGGTCATTACAACGGCAAGCAAGCCGAGATGAATCAGTTTAACGCTTATGTGGAGCGTACGATTGCGGTTCCCGCTGGCGTAAATCCTGAGAAAATCACGACAGGTGTGGTTGCAATGCCTGACGGTACTTTCGCGCATGTGCCGACAAAAGTGATTCAACAGGATGGCCGATATTACGTCGTGATCAGTAGTTTGACCAATAGTATGTATTCGGTTGTATACAATAATAAGTCGTTTGCAGACGTCGAGCATCACTGGTCGAACGAGATCGTTAACGAAATGGGAGCAAGGCTTATCCTTAGCGGCGTGGATGAAACAAATTTTGCTCCGGATAAAGCGATTACGCGAGCTGAATTTACAGCGATCATCATTCGTGCACTGGGCTTGCGTGATTCTAACAACACGATGTCCTATGCGGATGTGACGCAAAATGATTGGTTTTATTCGGCGGTATCCATTGCACAACGATATGGTTTAATTCAGGGATATAGCCAGTCTGAATTTGGCCCGAACAAGCCGATCAGCCGTCAAGAAGCTATGGTTATTATTGAGCGGGCTTTGAAGCTGGCAGGCCATGATCAACCCCTGTTAGAGACGCAAATCGAAGCGCAGCTTGAGGCGTTTAACGATAGCGGACAGTTTGCCTACTGGTCCCAAGGAGCGGCGGCACTTTGCGCCAAGCTGAGCATTATGGAAGGCAGCAACGGCCTAGCTCGTCCAACTCACAATATTACAAGAGCCGAAACGGCAGCGGTTGTGAAAAGAATGCTGGAGGCGGCGGATTTCATTTAAAAAAACGGAAGACCTTTTGAGCTGCTCTCAAGGTCTTCCGTTTTTTATTTGAAGTTGAGACGCCTCCATATCTGAAGGACAAGCTTTGATCTGAAGGGAAATGCGGCTCACTGTCGTTTGTCCCGAATTTCATTAAAATAAGCCAAGCATTCCTCCAGCAGCGGGGTGCGTTTTTTCCTGCCAATTAGCCACCCGAACGTTACCGGACTTTGTTGAAAGTCCTCCAGCTCAAGCGGCACTATCTCGCCTTGCTGAACGAGCGGATGCTCATAGAACGTATATTCATGCCCAACCGTGACAGCTTTCATTTCAAGGACGGCATGGCTAACGGCATTCACATTATTGGATGAGAAAAGAACATTGAGCTTTCCGTGTCGACTTTTGAAATCCTCGATAAACCAATGTACAAAATCATCATTGTATAAAACGAAGTTCTGCTTTTTCAACTCTTCAGGAGTAATCGAGGAGCGCGAAGCGAGAGCGGAATGTTTCCCTACGCCAATAATCATTTGTCCTTTCGATACAGGTAAGAAGGAATAGGGTGCTAAGGAAACATGCATACTCTGGCTCATGGCAATAAAGGCGGCATCCAAACGACTTTCTTCTATTCCCTTAATGCTGTCCAAAGTCCCGAATTCTGAAATTTCAATCGTCATTTCCGGGTAAAGCTGCTTCATACGGACGGCCAACCGGATAAAGGAGTCCATGACTCCCGGTATGCCTGCCAATGAAATGTTTTGGCTCATCATCTGAATATGGTGTTGAGCTTCGCCTCTCATCTCGTCAAATAGCTCTAGAATTTGAGTAGCGAAATGAATGATTCTGCTTCCTGCAGGAGTGACTTCGGCGCCAAGACGGGAGCGTTTAAAGATTGGATATCCGATATCTTTTTCTAATGCAGTAATCGATTGGCTCAGTCCCGACTGTGAAATATGGAGAGACTCTGCTGCTCTGGCTAACGATTTCAGCCTTGCTGTCTCCACGATATGATGCATTTGCTCCAAATTCAACACATTCACCTTCAGTTTCACTTAAGTAAGTTCATTACCTTTAATTATACGAAAAAAAGTGAACATGTTAAAATTTTTATGTCATTTTAATCCCTGCAAAGGAGATGTTCACAATGAAAGCAGCGGTATGGTATGGGAAGCACGACATTCGTGTTGAGGATAGAGAAGAACCGGCTATCCAGCCTGGGAAAATAAAGATTAGAGTTGCGTGGACAGGCATTTGCGGAAGCGACTTGCATGCGTATCACGGGGCTCCGGTCGTTCAAGTAGGCGAGCCTCATCCGGTAACCGGCGAGATGGCTCCTTTGACACTCGGTCACGAGTTCGCGGGTGTTATTCATGAAGTTGGAGAAGGAGTCGACGGGTTTTCTATTGGAGATCGGGTGACCATTGAGCCGGCTATCCGTTGCGGTCAATGTACTTCTTGTCTGAAAGGGATGCCGAATCTTTGCGACCACATGGGGTTCGTCGGCTTGCATTCGAACGGCGGATTTACGGAGTACGCACTCGTTGATCCGTACATGGTGCATAAGCTGCCGGACAACATTACGCTTGAAGAAGCTGCTGTCATCGAACCGACTGCCGTTGCTTTCCACGCGGTTAAGTTGAGTCAAATGAGAGTAGGAAGCACGGTAGCTGTATTCGGAGTTGGTCCAATTGGGCTTCTGACTATTTTGTGTGCTAAAGCAGCAGGGGCCTCTCGTATTTATGCGGTGGATGTTTCGAAGGAGCGTTTGCAGAAAGCTTTAGAAATTGGCGCGACCAGCGTTATTAACGCTGCAACAGAAGAACATTTTGTAGAAAAAATAAAAGCTGAAACCGGCGGAGGCGTCCATATCGCGTTTGAATGTGCAGGTGCGGAAGCGACCGTAAACAATGCACTGGCCTCTATCGCCAAAACGGGCCAGGTTGTGATCGAATCTATTATCCCGCAGCCGATTAAAGTGGATGTTTTACAGCTCACGCTAAAAGAAGCGAGCCTAACGGCTACGATCGGCTATCGCAACGTCTATAAGGAAGTAATCGCTATGATGGCCTCCGGACAACTGGACGTCAAATCCATTATCACCAAAAAAATCGCTTTGGACGATATCGTTGAGGAAGGATTCAATACGCTGACCAACGATAAAAGCCAAGCCAAAATTCTTGTTAAAACTCATTAAGCTAAAGGAAGAGGCTTCATAAGGCCGTCTAGACATCAAGGTGCGCTTCACTATTGGTTGTCTGAAAAGTATGTTGCTTGAGGCGCATAATTTAGTTTTTCTATCTCTTATCGACGCATGCCAACGCCTGCGTCTTTTTTGTGCCACAAAAACAGAATGCTGGGAGTAGCTTATTAACCTGAATGAAGATATGTTATATTTTTTATATCTAAATATCCGTTTGCATACGGAGGGAATAGAGTAGCTCCTATTCATGAAAGGGGTATGCTTTTTTGAAGCATTTGTCGCAATATGCTCATGTACAATCCATCGCAAAATCGACTATGAGCGAGATAAAGGATATCATTACAGAAGGCATTTCTGAATGCGAGATCGTAAAAAAAGCCGAAGATATAATGAGAAACAAAGGGATTCAGCTTTTTTGGTATCACGGAATAGGAGCTTTTGTACATGTCGGAAAAAGAACTGTGCTCTCTGAATCGGGAAAGGAGTATAGACCCTCAGAAACGGCAGTGAGCAATAATGATTTGGTAACTGTAGACCTAAGTCCGCAGTTAAGCCATTATTGGGGAGACTATGCTAGAACATTTGTAGTCATCGATGGAAAAGCGGTTGATGAAGAAGCAATTGTTGAAGATGCAGCGCTTCAGCCTACTACGGAGTTTCAGCATGGAATTCACATTGAAAAGCAACTACATAGAGCATTCACTGATTATGCCACACCAGACATGACGTTTGAGGAAGTATACTTATATATGAATGAGTTTATCCAACAACTTGATTATATAAATCTTGATTTTTGCGGTAATTTAGGACACACCATAGAATTTGATAAAAATAACAGGAAATATTTTGAGCTAGGGAACAAGATGAAGTTGAGCGAAGCCTCTTTTTTTACTTTTGAACCGCATATTAAACATAAGAACGGGGAATACGGCTTCAAAAGAGAAGACATCTACTATTTTCACAAAAGAGAGCTGTTGATCTTATAGTAAACTGAAAACCATTAAATAAATACGGGATGTTAAAAAGGCATCATCTCCTCATAAGTCGCGTTTAGCGCGGCTATTTTTATTTACGGAAACAAGCTTCTGCCCTGTTTGCCGTAACCCTACAGGAAGGTGCATGGATTGTCGGGAGGCGTTATTCCGTTTCTGATAAGTTTATTAACGAGGGAGGCGATGTCATGGATTCGCTCGCAAGACTGAATGAAGCTCTGAGTTATTTGGAGGACAATTTAACGAGCTCTATCGATTATAAGGAAGCTGCAAAAAGGGCCTGTTGCTCAGAATATCATTTTACACGGATGTTCACGTTTCTTGCCGGTATTCCTTTGTCAGAGTATGTCCGCCGTCGGCGTTTAACTTTGGCGGCACTGGAGCTGAGCAGCAATGACTGCAAGGTGATTGATGTGGCATTGAAATACGGATATTCTTCTCCAGATTCCTTCGCCAGAGCTTTTCAAAGCTTGCACGGGATTACTCCTTCGGAAGCGCGGAGCCATGGACAGTCGCTTAAAGCCTACCCTCGAATGACTTTTCAGTTAACGGTAAAAGGAGGAAGTGAAATGAATTATCGTATTGAAGACAAAGAAGCCTTTCGTATTGTAGGAATGAAGAAACGGGTGCCGCTGATCTTCAACGGGGTGAATCCCGAAATTTCAGCGATGTATGAAAACTTGACGCCCGAATGGATTGAAGCTATCAAAGGTTTGTCCAATGTTGAGCCTACAGGTCTTATTAGCGCTTCTGCAAACTTTGGTGAAGGACGGATGGAAGAGAGAGGGGAACTGGATCAATATATCGGAGCGGCTACCACGCAGGATGCACCCGATGGCTTTGAGCAATTGGAGGTACCGGCTTCGGCATGGGCTGTGTTTACCGCTGTTGGCTCTTTTCCGACTGCGCTGCAGGAGGTTTGGGGACGAATTTACGCTGAATGGTTCCCCTCCTCAGACTATGAAGTAAGCGAAGGGCCGGAAATATTATGGAACGAGAGTAAAGAAATCAAATCTCCGCAATACAAAAGCGAGATATGGATTCCCGTTAAAAAAAGAATAAATTCGAATTGAAAATATTTGCTCCGTCGCCGAGTGTTAGCGTTATGCCGCATCGCTGTCCGATTGACTGAGGGTAGAATATTTGAGAGCTGTAGTAGGTTGTGCAAACGACCTGTTACAGCTCTTTTTCACATTCCATTACCAATAGCGCGAAATTACACAGCCATCCCTTCAAGTACGCTCTTCACCTGGTTCGTACAATGCCGAAGATGTTTATTATCGTTAAACAATTTACTTAGCATAACGCCGCCTTCTATTAAAGCGATGATCACGCTGCTTGCGCCCTCCACATCGAGATCGCTTCGAAACTGCCCTCGGCTTATCCCGTCCTTTAATATTCTCCCGAGACTTGTCATAAGCTCATGCATGGCAAGCTGGGCTCTTTCTTTTAACAAAGGATGGCCGTCGTCATTCTCAACAGCAGCATTTAAAATGGGGCAGCCGCCTTCCAATTTATTTTGTTCGATCAATTCCAAATAAACGTCGCAAATAGCGAGTATTTGATCCTTCGGTTCTGACCGCTCGGACATGGCCTCTTTCAAAACTTTTTTTAAGTCAGCATACATATAGTCGAATGCACATAACGCGATTTCATCTTTGCTTTCAAAATGATTGTAGATGCCGCCCTTGCGCACATTAGCACGCTCGATAATTTCGGACAGAGAGGTGCCTGCATATCCTTTAGTATTAAACAATCCGGCGGATTGGCGAATGATATGTTCTTTTGTAGCTTGTCCTTTTCCCATAGCGATCCCTCTTTCAAAAAATACCGATTGGTCTTAAAATATCATATTTTCGTTCTGCGCTCAATCGATAGCTGGATAATTATTGTTGATCTGTCATTCAGATTATGTTAATTTAAAAGAGACCGGTCGGTACTAAAATTGTGAAACGGAAGGAATGATAACCATGACTATGTCGTTTCAACACATCCGAAACGCTACGTCGGTATTAAACGTGAACGGTAAAAAAATATTGATTGATCCTATGTTAAGCGCTCCAGGCGAGCTGCCGCCGGTACCCTTCACTCGCACACTTCGCCGTAATCCGTTAACGCCTCTTCCCGTCCAGCTTGATTTTTTCGAGCAAATGGACGCATTGCTTCTTACTCACCGACATTTTGACCATTTGGATAAAAAGGCCTTGTCCATTTTGAATAAGAAAATGGCTGTCTTTTGTCAGCCCGAAGATATGGACTTTTTGAAAGAGGCCGGGTTTAGCCACGTCGTTGCGATTGAGCAATCGCATGAATGGTGCGGCATTCATATGAAGAGGATTAAAGGCCGGCATGCTCCGGGTTATACGGCTAAGCTGCTCGGTCCTGTATCCGGGTTTATTGTAAGCACATCAGCGGACGGTTCGGTTTATATCGTTGGCGATTGCATCTACACACCTGAAATCGAAGCTGTTTTTCGGGAGTCCAAACCGGATTTTGCAATTCTGAATACACCACGCGCACAAATGCTGCTGGGAACGATCATCACGATGACTGCCGAAGATATCGTTCGTATTACAGATGTATCTCCCGCCACCAAACTTGTTGCCGTACATATGGACGCTATCAGTCATTGCACATTCAAACGGCAGCATCTTCGAGCTTTTCTGAAACAACGGAAATTGGAGCATGTGGCTGCCGTTCCTGAAGACGGGGAAGTGATTGAGCTGAAATAGGCTGGGGAGATAGGGTTGCGAAATGAAAGCCCTCTATGAAAAAAGAGAGAGCCGATCGGCTCTCTTTTTTTTTCTTTGTGTATACTTCGTTTTTCAACAAAACGAAACTTAATCTTCCTGTACCTTCATATTCCTTGCCCAGTAAAGGACTGGCGTGGCGAGGAAGGAAATGAGCAGCTTAAGCAAATACGTTGTCAGGAAGATTTGAATCCAAATATCGAAGGAATGCACTTTGTAGAAAGCAATCGTACAAAACACAAGGGAATCGACAAATTGGCTGACGAGCGAGCTTCCGTTAATCCGAATCCAAAACTGGTTGCGCACCGGAAACTTTTCCTTAAGGTAGCTAAATACCCGTACGTCGAGAAACTGGCTGACAAAATAGGCGCACATACTGCCCGCAGCTACCTGCGGAAGAAACCCGAAAATAGCGGTAAGAGGCTCATGGGCAAAATCTTCGGCTTGCGGGACGAAGGCGAGCGTCATTTGCATCAAAATCGTCGAGGCAATAAGCGTAAAGAAACCGAACCAGACGGCTCTTTTGGCAGCTTGCTGACCGTACCTTTCATTGAGCAAATCCGTCGTCATGTAGATGGACGTATAAATCGTATTGCCGAGCGTCATCACAATGGCGAGTGTGCCGATGGACATCTCAATCGTTTTTGTCACCTGAATATTTGCGATAACCGTCGCAAAGCCGATCCAGGCGTACAGCCCCTTTTTGCCAAACATCCGAAAACACAGCAAAAATAGGCCAAAGTGGACGAGCATAAACAGCACGCCCCAAAACAAATTAAACATATCGAAAAAGCCTCCTAGTTTTGTTGTCGCGGGATGGTTACGAACCGCGTTCTGCCGAAGCAGACAGCCACTATCATAACAGCTTTTCCTGCTGCTGAAAAGGTGAAAATAAAGGGTGGGAGCAACTACCTTGGTAAAAATATAGTCATCTTTTAAAAACTCATCGAAAAACACCAGCAATAACTGGTGACAACATGCCGGCTCCTTTATACTATTTGTAAAATGGCTTGTGGAGGTTATAACGAATGCCCCGGAATTCGAATGGATGACAGGGATAATGGGGACGTATGATGCCCATGAATTATATTAGAGATATGGTTTTGAAACCGATATGGAAAGATTTATGAGAAGGCAACCGCAAGCCCGGAAATACCGGGATAATTAGGATGAAAGGGGTTGATGGCAGTGAATTTAAATGAAATGCCGGTTGTACAAGCGGAAATGCTGATCCGGAGGTCTGCAAATGAAGTATATGAAGCATTCGTCGACCCGGCTGTAACGACCCGATTCTGGTTTACCCGCAGCAGCGGCCGTTTGGAACAGGGAAGCACGGTTCGGTGGGAGTGGGAAATGTATGGTGCCGTCGACGAGGTGATGGTGCTGGAGCTGGTGCCGAACGAGCGGATCAAAATCGAGTCTTCGGATGGAACAAAGGTGGAATGGACGTTTGCGGAGCTAGCCGAGCAGGAGACGTATGTGACGATTAAAAATTGGGGTTTCTCAGGTAGCGGGGATGAGGTTGTCGGACAAGCGCTGGACTCTATGGGCGGTTATACCATGGTGCTATGCGGCGTGAAAGCACTGCTTGAGCACGGTATTTCGCTGAACTTGGTGGCTGACAAAGCGCCGGACGCGCATATTGGCCAGTAAGAGCCGGGTATAGAATAAACGAATCCATCGCCATAGGGGCAGCCCTTTGGCGATGGATTTTTTTGCTATCGGCAAGAAGACTTTTTACGGCGGATATGGCTTGGAGTATACTTTACCGCCTAACCTAACCTGTTAACTTAACCTAGTAACGCAACCCGGTAACGTAACCCGTTAACCTAACCCGTTAACCTAACCCGTTAACCTAACCCGCATAAGGTCGGCCGACCTTTTTCTCCAGCTTCCCTTGGAACTTGCCGAAGAGGAGGGCGACAATGAGGTAGAGCAGACTGACCGAAAGAAAGGTTTCCATCACTTTGAGCGTATCGGCGGCCATCAGCTTCGCTTGCCCCATCATTTCCGTCAAGCCAAGCGTGAAGCCGAGCGACGTCTCTTTGATGATGACCAAAAACGTATTGCCAAGCGAAGGAAGAGCGATTCGGTAGGCTTGCGGGAACACGATTCGATAGAATGATTGCAGGCGGGTCATGCCAACCGATTGAGCGGCCTCCATCTGCCCGCGGTCGACGGAGTCAATCGCCCCTCGAAAAGTTTCCGCCAAATACGCCCCATTGTTCAGGCTAATTCCGATCACGGTAGCTTGAAACGCATCCATGGCGCTAAGAGAAGGAATGATTTGCGGCAGCCCGTAATAGAGCAGAAACAGCTGGACGAGCAGTGGCGTAGACCGAAAAAACAAAATATACGCGTTTGCGGAAACGGACAAAGCTTTTAGGGGTGACCGAATCATAGTCTCCAAAATAATGCCGAGAATAACGGCGAACAGCATGGACAAAACGGCCAGCATGAGCGTAATGGGCAAGTAGCTTAACAACCGGGGGAGACTGTTTACAAAATAGGACAGGTCGAAGTTCATCGCCTTACTCCGCCGGCTGGCTTAAGTCTTCGCCGTACCACTTTTCGGCAAGCCGCTTTAATGTGCCGTCATTTCTCAGCTCCGCAAGCGCGGTATTCACTTCTTTGACGAAGATTTCGTTTTGATCATTTTTAAGGAATGGGCTGCCTGCTGGAATGACAACGAACTGCTCGCCAGCGAGCCTAAGCGGCTGATTTGTTTTTTTGATCTGGGCAAGCGCAGCGGCTTTGGTTGAAAAGGTAGCGTCCAGTCTCCCGAGCAGGACGTCGCGGAAAGCTCCTTCTCCCGTTTCGTAGGTGACCACTTCGATTTTTTGTTCGGGATCGGCTTCTTTAATGTAATTCAGCATAATTTTATTGCCTGCGACAAGCCCGATCTTTTTTCCTTTTAAGTCTTCAAGGGAATGGATCGTGGTGTTCTCTTTTTTGACGACTAGCTGTGCTCCTGAATATACATAAGGCTCGGTAAACAAATACTTCTCTTTCCGCTCTTTAGAGAGGGCGATCGAATTGACAATGGTATCGATTTTGTTTGATTCCAGCGCTCCGAACAAACTGGCGAAGTCCGTTAACGTATATTCGACGCGAAGGTCCAGCTTTTTCGCAAGCTCCTCCCAAATATTGATTTCGTAGCCGTCCAGTTGATCTCCATTTTCCGTGTTTTTGAAAGTGTAAGGATAGAAAGAGCCGTTTGTACCGATCCGAATGACCCTTTGGTCTTGCTTCGGTTCGGAGGAGGCTTCTTTCGTTTCGGAACTGCATGCGGACATCAGCACGAGGATGGCTATCGCCCATAACATTCCGGTATATTTCCTCTTAGTTCCCTGCCGGGGCCGAGCTTGCTTCAACATGGTTATAACCGCCTTTTTGTAACGTGATAAACAACAAGGGTCAGCTTCAATCCGCAATGAGGAAAGGCTGTTTGCCCAGCAGCCGCCCTGCAAAATCAGGGTCTTCCAGCAGCGGACGCCCTACGGCGACGAAGTCGGCTAGATGCTCCGAAACGACTCTTTCCGCAAAAGCCTTCTGATGAATGCCGCCAACGGCAATAATGGGCAAAGTAAGCTCCGATTTCAAAAGAGCGGCATAAGGGAGCTGGTAGCCGGGATGGATATCTTGTGGACGATTCGGCGTTAAGCCGCCTGAGCTGACATGGACGGCATCCAGCAGCGGTTCGAGCTCTTTAAGAATATCTGCAACTTGGCGAGGGATAAGCCCGTTTTTCGCATAATCGGAAGCGGATACCCGAATTTGAACCGGATAATCGGGGCCTACGGCTTCGCGGACGGCGAGGACGACCTGCAAAACAAATTGCAGCCTATTGGTAGGACTCCCTCCATAGTGATCCAAGCGACGATTGGTGAGCGGCGATAGAAATTGATGAAGCAAATACCCGTGCGCCGCATGCAGCTCAATGCCGTCGAAGCCGGCTTGCTTGCTGCGAATCGCTGCTGTGCGGTATTGCTCAAGGATGCGCCCGATCTCTTCTTCGCTTGCTGCGTTTGGAACGCCGTATTCATCGTTAAAAGCAAGCGAGCTGGGGGCAAGCAGCCTTTCGCCGGGCCGAGGATTTGATTTTCTGCCGCCATGCGACAATTGAATAAAGATGCGCGCATCTCTTTTATGCACGGCTTCAACCACTTTGCCGAGCGGCTTTAGGTGAGAGTCGGAATAGATGCTAATATCATTTTGATAGAGTCTGCCCTCAGGAGAAACGGAAGTGGATTCCACAATAACAAGACCAACATCCGCTGCCAAGCGGCCGTAGTGCTGGACATGATAGTCCGTCGCATGACCGTCCGAAGTTCCTTGGCGCTGCTGCATGGGGGCGAGGATGAGCCGATTTTTTAAAGCTAGCTTGTTGATTTTGCCGGACGAATGTAAAGTTACGGTCATCTCTTATTTCCCCTTTCCATTTATTCTTATCGGTTTTATCGGGTTATTATCGTCATTATAGCGGTATAAAATTGTGCAAATCCAATATTAAGTTAGCTATCGCTTTCATTGGTCTGGCCTATGAATTCAATATGAAAATTCATATTGGAGTTTGCACACCTTCCCCCTTTACTATGGAGGGTAAAGATGATTTGCGGGAGGAATTAGAGATGAGCTTTGAATTTGGGCTATATACATTCGGCGATTTGACCGCTGATCCGCATAACGGACGTACGATTAGCGCGAAGCAAAGGCTGGATGACATTGTAGCGGCAGCCAAGCTTGCGGAAGATGCAGGGCTCGATGTGTTCGGGCTAGGCGAGCATCATACGCTAAATTTTGCGGTCACGGCTACGCCTGTTGTGCTTGCGGCCATTGCTCAGCATACGAAGCGGATTAAGCTGACCAGTGCAACGTCGGTACTAAGCGCAGCGGATCCTGTGCGGCTGTATGAAGATTTTGCCACGCTTGACCTGCTGTCCAATGGAAGAGCCGAGCTTATTGCCGGTAGAGGAGCCCTGGCTTTTACGGAGGATACATACAAGCTGTTCGGCTATGATCTGGCCGATTACGATGCTCTGTATGAAGAGAAGATCGAGCTGCTGTTGCAAATCAATGAGAAGGAAAAGGTATCGTGGAGCGGCTGTTTCCGTCCTGAATTGACGGAATCCGGCGTGGCGCCGCGCCCGCTGAACGGGAAGCTGCCTATTTGGATCGGCGTAGGAAGGACGCTTGCGAGCGCGGAGCGGGCGGGGAGACTGGGGCTTGGTCTTGCATTGGCGCAGCTTAGCGGCGATCCGATTCGGCTGAAGCCGCTTGTCGACGCCTATAGAGAAGCGGGGCAGGCTGCCGGTTTCAGGCCGGAGCAGCTTCCGGTGGCCATATCCAGCCATGGGTATATTGCGAGAACAGGGCATGATGCGGTTAATGAATATTTCCCGTATCACGCCAACTATTTTGAACATATTATGCAAAGGCGCAACCCGGCTGACCGGCTGTCGAGAGAGGAATTTGAGCTTGCTACCGGAGCGGACAATGCGCTGGCTGTCGGCAGTCCCGAGCAAATTATTGAAAAAATACTATACCAGCATGAATTAATCGGGCATAACCGCTATACGCTTCAACTGGATATTGGAGGCGTTCCATATGCTGAGGTAGCCCGCTCCATTGAGTTATTTGCTAAAGAGGTCATTCCGGCAGTGAGGCGTGAGCTGAGCAAAAAAGCGGCAGCGGTATAATCATGCGCCTGCATCCAATGAATAGTATTGACCATCCCTATGATTAAGTCTAGAATAGGGATAAACATACAGAATATTCAATACATTCCACAATTGAGATCGAACAGCCGGCTGTAGAACTCGAAGCACAAGCTTCGAGTTTTTTTGGTCTCAAAGAGCTGTTTTCCAAAAAGAGAGGAGAGAGTGTATGGACCTGCTGCAATTGAAATATTTCCAAACCGTCGCCCGGAGAGAGCATATCACACAAGCGGCGAAAGAGCTGAATATCGCCCAGCCTTCCTTAAGCCAAACGATTGCAAGGCTAGAGGATGATCTTGGCGTTGCCTTGTTCGATCGACTGGGCCGCAACATTCGGCTGAACGAGGCGGGGAAATCCTTTTTGCAGCATGTGGAACGGGCCTTTACCGAGCTGGAGAAAGGCAAACGCGAAGCGATTCGCATTTCGGGCAATTATGAAGAGGTGATTACGCTCGCTTCCATTCATTTGCCGTTTGTATCCGAGATGCTTGCCGCTTTTGTCGCCAAACATCCCGAGACGAGATTCCGTTTTCAGCAAGGCTGTTATCATTCCATGAAACAGCTTCTTAAGGATCGAGAAATCGACTTATGCGTTTCGTCGCCTCCTATTGAGCTGCCGGGTACAACAAACATCACTTTGTTCACAGAAGAGTTGAAGCTGCTTGTGCCAGCCGGACATCCTCTTGCCAGCCGGGAATCCGTCCAGCTTATGGAACTGGAGAAGGAAGCTTTTATCGGCTTAAAAGGCGGGTTTGGCCTAAGAGATGCGACGGATGGACTTTGCCAAAAAGCCGGATTTTCTCCAAATGTGATTTTTGAAGTGGAGGACCCGTCCATGCTTCATAAGCTTGTCCGCGCTGGGATCGGCATTTCGTTTATCCCGTCGTTATGGGAAATTGACAATACAGATCCTTCCACCGTCTCCGTGCTGATCGCAGATTCCCATTTCTCGCGTACAATAAGCCTTTCTTGGCCGGAACGTCAGGAGCTGTCGCCTAGCTTCGAACGGTTCAGAATCTATGTTGTGGAATATTTTCATAAGCTTCAAGGGCGTTTGACGGAATCGGCTTTGGTCGGCGCGGATAAGCCTCGTTACGTTATAGGTTTGGAACGATCGATTTAATATGAAAATTGGTATTGGATAGGCGGCAAAAATGAACCTTATAATCATTTATAGCTCAATACCCATTAAATTCATAGGATAACTATGTTAATGGAGGGTGACAAAATGAGGGTTAAGGGAGTGTTCGGAGATGCAAAACAGAGGAAAAGCGGGGCGTAAAGCATGGCTGTTAGCGTTGTTAAGCGTGGTTTTGTTGCTGACGGCATGTGCTGAGAAAGGGGAAGAGACTGGCGCGAAGGCGGAAGCTTCAGGCAAAAAGCTGGTCATCGGATCAACAGGGGGCTTTTACCCTTACGTATTTCAGAACAGTGAAACGAATAAGCTCGAAGGTTTTGAAGTCGATTTATGGGAAGAAATTGCAGGGCTGACCGGCTATGAGGTGGAATGGAAAACCTCGGAATTCAGCGGTTTATTCGGATTGCTCGATACCGGAAAAATCGATACGATTGCCAATTCCATCGCTGTGACGGAGGAGCGGAAGAAAAAATATTTGTTCAGCGATCCTTACGTGTATTCCGGCGCTCAGCTCGTCGTCAAGGAGGGCAACGATGCAATTCAGTCGCTGGAGGATTTGAAGGGGAAAAAGATTGGCATCCAGCTCGGAACAAATTTTGTTAACTTGGTTAAGGAGTTCGACACTAAGGGAGAAATTGAAATTGTAAACTATGAATCGGCGGACGCCGGTTTCCAAGATGTAGCGATTGGCCGGATTGACGCGACTTTTGCTACTAAAGCTTCGGCTTTAGGCACCATTCAAAAAACTCAGCTTCCGCTGCAACTAGGGGGCAAGCAATTAACGACGATTCCAGCCGCCAATCCTTTTGTGAACAAAGAGGAAAATAAGGAGCTGGTGCTCAAGGTGAACGAAGCGCTTCAGAAGCTCCGCGATAACGGCACGCTCGCCAAAATTTCTGAAAAATGGTTTACTCAGGATTTGACGAATCCCGACAACTAGCCGCTAGCCGCGCTGGAGAAGAGGGAGGTCATCCATGTTTGATTTGGCGTATTTGCTGTCGGCGCTGCCGCGTCTGCTTGAGTTTATGTATTTAACGATTACGATTGCTGTTTTTTCTATCCTTTTTGGACTAATTCTTGGTTTTTTACTTGAAACGGCGATTAGACGCAACATTTTTATATTGGCGACCTTGTCAAAAGTGTATATTTCGTTCTTTAGAGCAACGCCTTTGCTTGTGCAGCTTTTTATTCTTTATTACGGGATTCCCCAAGTGTTTCCCGCATTCGGTGATATTAATGCTTACTGGGCTACCGTTATAGGGATCACCTTAAATTGCGCGGCCTACTTAGCGGAGATTATTCGGGCCGCTATACGCTCCATCGATTATGGGCAGTGGGAAGCTTGCCAAATGATCGGAATGACGCGCTGGCAGAGTATGAGACGCGTTATTTTGCCTCAGGCGGTTCGTATCGCTTTGCCGTCGTTCGGGAACACCGTCGTGACCGTTATTAAGGAGACGTCGCTCGGCTTTACGCTTGGGCTGACGGAGATGATGGCGCAGGCTAAGCTGATGGCCGCGGAAACCTACAAATTTCTTGAAGCTTTCCTGGCAGCAGCGATTTTGTATTGGCTGGTTGCTATCGTCTACGGCTATCTTCAAAGCGTCATGGAGAAAAGAATAAACAAGCCTTACGGCAACGAGGTTTGAGGAATGAAATTTAGTGAGCGATTTAACTAGAGGATTAACGGATGAACGAATGAATTAATGGACGAATTAATGAGTGAATTAACGAGTGAACGAACGAATGAATTAACAAGTGAATTAACGAGTGAACGAACGAATGAATTAACAAGTGAATTAACGAGTGAACGAATGAATGTACGAATGAATGAACGAATGAATTAAAGAATGAATTAAAGAATGAATGTACGAATGAATGAATGAATGAATGAATGAATTAACGAGTGAAGTTTATCGAACGAAGGGAAGGCATTTTTTAAAAAAAGGAGCGTGCGCGATGAGCAAATTAAACGAGTATTTGCAAGACAAAAAGGAGGCGCTTGACGCCCGCAATGAGCGATTTGCGGAGGAAAGCGTCGTCGTTTCGCAACAGTTGAAAGCTGGTGTCAGAGTGGCGGGAAGAAGCGGCGTACGGGAAATTCGGATTCGCGACTTTCAAGTGATCAGTGACAGCGGGCCCGACTTTGCAGGACATCAGCTTGGACCTGGTTCACCCGAGCTGCAACTTGGCGTGCTTGGAAGCTGCTTGTCGCATATAACGTTAATTCAGGCGGCGAGTCGCGGTGTACCGCTTGATGCGGTAGAGGCAGAAGTGACGGGGGATTTTCATCCGCTAGGGGGCAAGCCGGGGTATGAGCATATTCCCGTTTATCTCTACAACATCTCTTACACACTGCGAATTGAGTCGAGCGCAACGGCGGAACAACTGGCAGAGCTGCATGATGCAGTGGAGGTGGCCTGTCCAATTCTGAACTTGCTGCAGCAGCCGCAACAAGTGTCCGGGACGCTTGTGCATGTTCGTCCGGAAGCGAATGAAGTGCGCGGTAGCGCTTAATGGAGTCGATTTAGCTTTGTGGAACCGACTTAGCTGAATGGAAATGACTCTAGTGGTTTCTGGCACAACTAAAAGTCCGAAAAGGTGCGCTCGGAGCGCTCTAGTGGTTTCTGAAACAACTAAAAGTCCGAAAAGGTGCAATCGGAGCGCTCTAGTGGTTTCTGAAACAACTAAAAGTCCGAAAAGGTGCAATCGGAGCGCTCTAGTGGTTTTTGAAACAACTAAAAGTCCGAAAAGGTGCAATCGGAGCGCTCTAGTGGTTTCTGAAACAACTAATAGTCCGAAAAGGTGCGCTCGGAGCGCTCTAGTGGTTTCTGGCACAACTAAAAGTCTGAAAAGGTGCGCTCGGAGCACTTTAGTTGTTTCCGACACAACTAAAAGTCTGGAACGGCGCCGATTGAGCGCTCTAGTTGTTTCTGGCACAACTAAAAGTCTGAAAAGGTGCGCTCGGAGCACTCTAGTTGTTTCCGACACAACTAAAAGTCCGAAATGGGGCAATCTGAGCGCTCTAGTTGTTTCTGGCACAACTAAATGTGCAAAAGGGTAACGCCGTGAGCGCTCTAGTGATTTCTCCCGCAACTGCGGGCCTAACTCAGTCTTGGCTATGCTTTTTCTGAAAAAAACAGAAAAGGGAATGTCCCAAAAGGGTCATGACGGACGGATGAGCCAGACCCAAAGGTAGAGTCAAAAAGCCTTCAAACCACCGAGACAGTGGGTTTGAAGGCTTCTTCGTTTCTAGAAATTAAGTTATACATGCGGGAAAAAATCAAAAAGCGACTTATGGGTTATCGCCAGCCGAGCCCCAACCCCAGCCCAACCGCTTGTTAAGCGAGAGTGGAGGTGAGTAGACGAGCTCCCTTTACTCGGCGATGGATTCCAGTCTACCCGGTGACGAACGCCCTTTTACTCGGCGATGGATTCCAGTCTACCCGGTGACGAACGCCCTTTTACTCGGCGATGGATTCCAGTCTACCCGGTGACGGACGCCCTTTTACTCGGCGATGGACTCCCGTCTAACCGGCGACGGATTTCCCGGCACGCTCTAGCTCGCGGTTAATGGCATCCAGAAATTGATGTTTGAATGCCATTCCTTTAATAACCGTCTCGCCGATGATAAAGGTAGGGGCGGAATTAATGTTTGCAACATGATAAGCGTAGTTTAAAGCTTCACGATGCTTGTCGCGGTAAGTCCGGTTCACCAGCGCCTCGCGGTAAGCGGCCTCATCCAGACCGACCTCTCCGGCGAGCGTGGTCAGCACATCGATGTCTCCAATGTTTTTGCTCTCCAGGAAAAAGGCCTCGTACATTCGCTTATTGTATTCTTTAGCTTTGCCATGCTCGATGGCGAACTGATATCCTTCGAATGCCAGATGGGTGTACGGCTGGGGAGAGAAGGGCGGCTTCACAATCGGAATCCCCAGTTCAGCGGCGATCGGATAGACGCGCTCGCGCCAATCTTTTGTAATATATTCACCTTCGGGGCGCAAAGTAGGAGTCGGATACGGACGAAGCTCAAACGGCAAATATTCGACTTCGATTCCTTTCTCCGCAGCCGCGGACTCTAGCTCCCCTTCAGCCAAAATGCAATACGGGCATACAAAATCGGAATAGACTTGTACTTTTAATGTCATGAAAAAAACTCCTCTCCTTCTATTAAGAACAACCGTCAATGGAGCAGCTTATGCCGGTGCTCCACTGCTCAAGCCGCTGTTTTTTTAGTTCGGCATCGATTGCCTCTAGAAATTGCTCCTTATATAGCAGCCATTTGACCGCCGTATTGCCGATGACGTAAGTGGGAGCTGCGGTAATATTGGCTTCGTACAGCGCATGGTGCAGCGCCCGTTTATGAGCTTCGCGGTAGGTGCCGGATTCCAGCGCCTCGCGGTAAGCGATGCCGTCCAGTCCCAGTTCCTCCGCAAGCCCGGTCAAAACGTCTATGTCGCCGATATTGAGGCCGTCTTGAAAAAAAGCTTTGTACATCCGTGAGTGATAAGCCTCGCCAATACCGGCCTCTTTCGCAAACTGATACCCTTCAAAGGCCAAATGGGTATGCGGCTGAGGCGATACGGACGGCATTCGGATGGGGACGCCAAGCTGTTCCGCAATGGGGTACACTTTTTCCTTCCAGCTTGTTTGCATGTAAGCGTCCTCGGGCTTAAGCGTAGGAGTCGGATAGGGGCGAAGCTCAAACGGCAAATGAATGATTTCAACATCCCTTTCGGCTGCCGCCGCTTTTAACTGTCCTTCGGCCAGCAAACAGAACGGACAGACATAATCAGAGTACACTTTGATCGTTAACGCCATGAACGTGGCTCCTTTCGCTAAGCTGCGGCTTTCGTCCCCAAAGGCCGGAGCCGCTTCCGGAGGATAGGGAATCCCTCCATTTCCACGCTTGCTCGAACACGATTGAAGTCAGGACGCCGACGACGAGCCCGTTATTCAAAATCGGTTTGAGCACATCGGGAACTTGAGCAAGGCTGGATGCGGGAATGAACATGCTGCCGACTCCGGCGAAAAGGGAAATGGCGACAACGGTCAGTTTTTTCTCGTCATGAAGAATGGAAGCTAGCTCTTTCAATCCGGCTGACAACAGATGAGCAAACGAATAAAAGATAACGGCGAAGGCAACAGGAACGGGAACCGATGCTAAAGCTGCGGTCAATAGAGGAATAAACCCGGCAACGATGAGCAGCAGGCAGCCGATAATAAACGGTAGCTTCTTTGTCATTCTTGTGGAAGCGACAAAGCCTGCTGTATGCGAGTTAGAGACGCAGCCGACGGCGGAGAAGGCCCCGGACAACATTTGGTTAATTCCCATGACGATGCCCGAACGGCGGAAGCGGTCCTGCGGCTCTTGCCCGATTGTTTTCTCCATTATGACGACAGCGGCAATCATATTAATAAGAAGCGGCAAAACAATAACTAAGGTAGTTAATGAAATGCCCGTATCAAACAACGGGGCTCCCCAAGCAAAAATTTCCGGAATAAGAATGGCCGAATCTGGAAGCTTGGGCAAAGCGGGAATAAGCCCGTTAAGCAGAAATAACCCGTAGCCGACAGCGATCCCGATTAGGGCGGAGTAGTTGCGGAGCAGCGCTTTTTTGCTTCGTCCGCAAATGAAGGTTAACAACAAGGTTGCAAGCGCGGGTATGGCGATACTGGCATGAATGAAGCCATCCCTATAGCCGACGCCGAGAATCCCCTTCACAATGGGGGAGCTGAATTGAAAAATAAGCAGCAGCAAATAAGTGCCAGTGACGACGGGAGTGAACAGCTTCCTTAAATGACCGATAATGCGAAAAGCACTGAGGAGCAAAATAACGGCGCCGCTCAGCAACAGTCCCATCTCCATTTGGCGCAATAGCTCCGCGTCTGATTCAGCTGTTGTCAAATTGCTTGCCAGCAAGATGAATACTCCCCACCATACGCCGGCGGGACCTTCCAAAATCGGCAGCTTATGTCCAAGAGTGATTTGCAGCAGAGAAGAAATGCCGATGACGGTCAACGTTCTTTGCAGCAAGGTGATCGTCTCCGCATCGGATAAATGGAAAGCCGCCGCGACAACAATCGGGGCGACTAGTCCGCCAGTCAATAAAAAGAAAGCCCATTGAAGCGAGTCAAGCAGCGTTCTCATGGGCGATTTTCTCCTTTATGCGACACTCCGCAAAACGGGTCATACGCTTGCTTTCACTTGGAGGGCGGAAATCAAGTCTTGAACTAAAGCTTGCAGCGCTTCGACGCCAGCCTCGTCGGTAAAGATGCCATGCGCATCAATTTGATTAGGGTCGGCTACGAATTGCGAAGGCAATACATTAGCGTGAACACCGCGAAGAACGAGGCGCAAGTTGTTCAGAGCGTTAATGCCGCCTTTGCCGCCGCCGGCTGCTGCTGCGATCGCAACGGGCTTGCCTTGAAAGTGGCTGGCGTTCAAATAGTCCAAAGCATTTTTGAGAGTGCCGCTAATTCCGTTGTGATACTCAGGCGTAACGATAAAGAAAGCGTCGGCTTCCTCTGCAAGCTTCCGAAGCTGAATAACGGAGTCGAGCTCGTTTTGCGAGGCATCGCCATTAAAGAGCGGCAGCACATGGCGATGAAGATCGAGCAGTTGAGAGTTGCCTTGCTTATCCCGCAGCAGCCGGTATACGACATTTGTGACTGCCTTTGTGTTGGCTTGCGCACGAGGACTTCCGCTTACGAACAGTACATTTTGGCTCATGGTTCACACACTCCGCATCATTGGTTATTAAGATCGTTAATTCCATCTATTCCGATTAGATTATAGCCAGTGGACAAAGGAGAGTTCCAATACCAAAATCACAATAGGTTATATAGCTTTTCAACTATTTACATATTGGATAGAGCCAATTGATTTAATAATAAATTGACAGTCGACAATACCCGCAATTATGATAGTCGATAAATTCAATTGGAAAAGAGGGAATTATATGGCGGAATTACTGGGCAGCGGGTATGTTGGGGTTGAAGCGGGGGAGAGCCTTGAGCTATTTTTAGATGCACGAGGTGTGTATTACGAGCGTTGGGAGGTGCAGCACAAGACCAGCTATTTTGAGCAAAAGCTAGCCTTGTCCGATGCGGAGAAGTCGGAGCTGCTTCACTTGTATCAGAATTCAATTGCAGATTTTGCAGCGCGCAAAGGCTACACCAAATGGGATATTGTCATCTTGTCGGAGCAAACGCCAGACATGCTGATCAAATTTGGTTCGGCGCATTATCATCTAGAGGATGAAGTGAGAGTCGTGTTAGGCGGGGCAGGCATTTTTACGATAAAGGAGGAAGAAGCCAACCGTACCTTTGAGCTGAAAGCCTCACCGGGCGATGTCGTCGTCATCCCCGCCCAAAGGCCGCATGCCTTTAGACTTTCCGATCAGCCCCAATTTATTGTCGTCCGTTTGTTTGAAGGCGAAGCGTCGTCTATTACTTATCCGGTCGATGATCTGTCTTTTGCTGTCAAATAAGGTCGAAACGATAGCTTAAGAGAACTAGAATTGATTCAGTAATAAGTATTGGACTACTTATTCATTGAAGAGTACAGTCAAAGTGTAAACGCTAGTATTTGTGTTGATTTACTTGTTATTTACAATACTTTCCATGCAAAGGAGGGAGATTGACGAATTGTAATACCGATGTCGGCAGTTGTCGGCAGATTAGAGTGGTAGTTCGTCAGATACAAGATAATAGGGAGTGGGTTTGAATGTGCCGTATTTTTGGATACCTTGGCAGAGATGATGTAGACCCTGGGAGGCTGAAGGCTGTTTCTGACCTGCAATTGGCAGGCGGGCCCGATCAGCAATCTGTACTGGCGGAGCGAAATTGGGCTATAGGCAACAATAGGCTGGCTATCGTTGGACTGGACGGAGGCGAACAGCCTTACAGCTTAGGAGACTCGATACGAATTGTGTTAAACGGTGAGATTTACAACCATCGTGAATTAAGAAGCAAGCTAGAAGCAAAAGGGTATGTATTTAAGGATCATTGCGATGGAACGATTCTTCCGGCTTTATATGTGGAATACGGCCTTGACTTCGTGCGGTACTTGGACGGCATGTTTGCAATCGCCGTTATTGATTCAAGGGAAGAAACGACGTTGACGCTTGTAACCGACCCTGCCGGCATTAAGTCCTTGTACTATTACTGGGACGAGTCCAATGAGACCTTCTACTTTTCCTCGGAACTTCCTTCCTTGCTCGCTTTTGGCAAAGTCCCGTCATCGCTTTGGCTGCCGGGAGTCGATTTCTATTTGACAACAAAGGTTGTTTTCGGCGAAAGGACGCTTTTTGACAACGTATATGCACTGCCTCCCTCGGCACTTCTGCAAGCGAGGCTTGGCTCGCGTCCCTCTATTCGCCGCTACAGTACGCTTCTGAAGTCAGCCCCGCTTGGCGGGGATCGGGATTCCGCCGCATGGTCGCTGCGCGAGCAACTGGATAGGGAAGTGCAAGCTCTGCTTCTTGCAGATGTTCCCGTATCCACCATTAATAGCGGAGGATTGGATTCAAGTTTAGTTACCGCTCTTGCAAGCCAAAGGCAAAAGGGAATTCATTCGTTTAATCTTTCTTATGTAGGCGACTGGCCGCTTGATGAAAAGCAATATGCGAGACAAGTATCAGAGAGATACGGCACCACCCATCATGAAGTGCTGGTCGATCCGCGGGATTTCGAGAAGCTGCTGCCTTTGGTAGCCGAACGGCTCGGTCAGCCGAATGCCGATCCTATTACGCTGAGCAGCTATGCGTTGTTCGAGGCTATTCACAAAGAGGGCTTCAAAGTGACGATTTCCGGCGATGGCGCGGATGAAATGTTCGCGGGATATGACCGTTTCCTGGAAGCGGCCGAAGCCAGCGACAACTGGATCAAGCCTTATGTGGGAGCGCTGGGCGTGGCTTCGCCAGAGCTGCGCAAGGAGTTGTACAGCGACGACTATCGCGCTTTTATCCATGACAACGGCTCCATCGGCGACCAAATCGCGCAAAGTCTGCGCACCGCTCATCATCAAAAGGGAAGATTGGACGCTATTTTGGATTTTGAAAGAGAGTATCGGCTGCCTTCCTATCATTTAAGACGTGTCGATCATCTAAGCATGGCACATTCTGTTGAGGTGAGGGTTCCGTTTTGTCAGCCGCGTATTTTGGATTTGGCGGGCAAGCTGCCTGACGATTGGCGCATCAGCGAAGGTAAAGTGAAGCGTTTGCTGTACAGTGCGGCAGAGAATCAGTTACCGGACTCGATTTTGACTAGGAAAAAGCAACCGTTTACATTGCCGATTGACGCCATGATGAGAAAGGGCTTGCCGCTTTATACAGCTGTCGAGCGGATACTCGACCCAGAAACTTTGCGCAGGCACAACTTGTTCAGCGGCGCTGCGGTAGAGAAGCTTCTGCGGAAGCAGGCGACTCAGCCGGATGGAAAGACGGCGCTTGCGCTATGGTCGCTGGTCATTTTTCAACTGTGGATCAATCAATATAAAGTTGCAATCGGAGCTTCCAAACAATATCAATTTGAGGGGTGATTTGAATGCTCACACATTTGGCGCTCGCCGAAGGAAGTGTGTCTTCATCTATCATTATTGATGGAACGGAGCTGTCTTCTTCGCCGAACGAGATTGTTCCTGTATTAAGCGCCCTTAACGCCGATTTGGATCATGACAAGCATTCGTACGGCTTAATATCCAAATTTGTAGTTATTCGTCCGTCCACTCACCCTATGTACGATTTGAGCTACCGATTTTTTCAGCTTGTGCCGGGCAACCCCGTCACCTTCGATTATTCCGGAAGCTGCGGGCATTCCATTCTGGCGGCAATCCAAGTAGCGATGAAATGGGGCTGGGTCGCAAGCGCCAGTCCAGGGCTTCGAGTTCGCGTTTATGTGGAAAATGTGGGCGATTCGCTTGTATGCGAAATCGATCATGCTGTTCGGTCGGGGATGAATTGCACCGCTCATTTTATTGTCAATGCGGGTACGACACTAGGAAGCTTGCTGCCTTCAGGCACTTTGCTGAACCAGCTCCAAACGGAATACGGCCAATATGAGGTATCGATGGTTTCCTCTGGCAATCCTTATGTTTTCGTTGATGCCGCCGATCTTGGCATTTATTCGCAAGAAGAGCTGTTCGAAGCCGGATGCGAAGCGGTGGACAAGCTGCAGGCGATTAAGCGGGCGGCAGCCACTGAGCTGGGCTGGAATCCGGAAGGAGTATTTCCTAAAGTAGCGGCTATTGCCAGTTATGAGCCGGATACGATGGTATTTAGAGCTTTGTCCATTCCTTCTTGGCATCCCACGATTGCTCTGACCGGAGCGGCTTGCATTGGCGCTGCCTCAGCGATTGAGGGAACGGTTGTCCACCGGATTGTACAGCAAACCCAAAGTACGGGATACCGGTTAAAAGTGTTGACCAAAGGCGGCAGTACAGTCATTTCTACAGCTACTACAGGAGGCAAGCTGACGGATGAATTGCTGTACAACAGCATATCGGAAAAAAATGTTCGCCTGCTGGGAGCATTGCCATTTAAGGAAGGAGCAACCTACGAATGGGAGTTGCATCGCAAGTTGTACGCTTAACCTCTTTATTGGAACAACTGGAGGAAAACGCGGCGTTGGCGGATGAGAGCGGCCGTACTCCACAGCAATCGCTTGATGCGCTGAAAGAGTCCGGGCTGCTCGGCAGCCTCGTACCGACGGAATATGGTGGGCTTGGTCACGACTCTTTGCTTGTAGGGAGATTTATTGCCTCCATAGCGACCGTGGACCCGTCCATCGCCATTATTGCGTTTCAACATTTCTCGGTTATATCCCGAATATTGGAATGGGGAAGCACGAAACAAAGAAATGAATATTTGCCTAAGCTTGCGAGCGGGCAATGGTTGGCTGCATCCGCTTGGTCGGAGACTGGTGCTGGAGAAAATAAACAGAAAATTTCGACAACGGCTGACCGCACATCGGACGGAAACTGGATCATTAACGGCGTAAAGTCATTTACGACGGGAGCAGGGCTTGCCGACCTTTATTTTGTACTCGTTCAAACGGGTGCCAGCGATACTAATGCCATCTATGGCAATTCAGGCCAATCGTTTTTCCTCATTGAAACCTCGCAAGGAATAACGGCTGATTCGGACACTAACTTGTCTGGAATGAGGGGGTCGTCGACGGGATTTATCCGGCTGAATCAGTGCGAGGTCGATAGCGACGGAATCATTGGCCCGCTTGGTGGGGCGCCGTATGTCATCAACGGGATTCGCGATTGCGGACTGACGCTGGGTTCGGTGTCGCTCGGCATTAGCGAAGCGGCGTACAGCTTGGCGCTTGCGCATGTTCGCGACAGAGGGCTGCAAGCCAATCCGATTTTGCAAGGCGCGCTCACGGAGCTGCATATGAATTTGGAAGCCGTGCGCTCTTTAGTGGAGAAGGTGGGAGCCAGGCAGGGGGGAGACGGGCTGAAGCAAATCGCTTACCAAGCGAAAATTTTCGCCTCGGAAATGAGCGAAAAAATCGCTCGTGACGCTGGGCAAATTATCGGCGGCGCAAGCTATGTGCGCGGCAAAAAAATCGAGCGGCTCATTCGCGATGCGAGAGCGGTCTCCCTCATGGGACCCGTGAACCGTCTGGCCCGTGAAATTATCGGAAGGGAACTGATCTCATGAGCGGGCAAAAATTTGATCTGGTTGTGAACAATGCGCATATCGTCTATCGAGATCGTGTCATCGTAGGCAAAGTTGCCGTACACAATGGCAAGATCGCTGCAATTCTATCAGAGGATGAATATGCCGAAGCGGATCAAACGATCGATGCGGCAGGACGTTATGTCCTGCCGGGTCTCATTGACTCGCATGTTCACTTCCGGACGCCGGGATATGAGCATAAGGAAAATTGGCATTCCGCATCGAAGGCGGCCGCAGCAGGCGGAATTACAACCGTGCTGGATATGCCGAATACGAACCCCTATACCGATTCGGTGGATCGGTTACGGCAAAAGTCCGCTTTGGTTTCCGGGCAATCGTACGTCGATTACGGCTTTCATATCGGTGTTGTGCCGGGCAAGGCGGATGCGCTTGAACGATTGGAGAGAGGGGAAGCGGCGAGCATCAAGCTGTTTCTGACGGGACACAGAACGGCCAAACATATTATTGACGATGAAGCGGAGCTCGATTATATTTTCCAGCTTGCGGCCCGCAAGGACATTCCATTAACGCTTCATGCGGAGGACGACTTTGTGCTCCGGCTATTCAGAGGGGTAAGCGATGAGCCGTCGAATCTGACCGAATATGAGGCCGTTTATTCTCGCAGCGCTGCCATTACGGCGGTCGCCCGTGCGCTCAGATTTGTACGCAAGCACGGCACGAGCGTGCATGTGCTGCATGTCTCGACAGCGGAAGAAGCGGATTTGCTGGACGCAGCGGCCAAAGCTGGCTATCCCGTCACGTATGAGACGACGGCGCATCAGCTCTGGTTTGATCATGCCAGTGCGTTGCCGCAAGGAACAAGAGCGAAGCTTAGCCCGGCCATTCGAGAGCCTCGCGACCGTGCACGATTGTGGGAATCCGTTAAACGAGGCACATTGGCTTCGGTCGGAAGCGATCATGCGCCGCATTCAAAAGCGGAAAAAAGTTTGGACTTCCACGACGCCCCCCCGGGTCTTCCGGGCGTACAGGAGCTTCTGCCCGTTTTGCTGACGGGACTGAAAACCTATGTTCCTTCGTTGTCGCGCAAGGAACGGCTGCTTGCCGTCGCGAAACTGCTGGCGTCAGGTCCAGCGGCCCGCTTTGGCCTCGACCATTTGAAGGGCAGCATTGAAGCGGGGCTTGATGCTGACCTTGTCATTTTAGATGATGAGCAGAAATGGGTTGTGTCGGAGGAGCAGCTTTTTTCTGGGAGCGGATGGTCGCCTTATGAAGGTGTAGAGCTGGAAGGTCGAGTGCTTCTGACCATTGTTCGAGGGGAAATCGTATATAACCAAGGCCAATTTGGAGACGAGGTAGGCAAGCCATTGGAGCTGTTGAAGAAAGCAGAACCGTCTTTCCAGCATACGGCGGCGAGTCCGTACTCCGTATTGGCTTAATTCGTGGATTCATATTAAAAGTAAGGAAGGATGAGAGGAATGACAGCAACAAAACAACTAACATCGGGAGCAGTCATCACATGGTCGGAATTGAACTTTGAGGATCGCGGCCAATTGTTAGTCGCTATTCCGGTTAGCGAAGAGAGGGGAGCGACGCTGGTCAAAGGGCTAGTTGTGCGAATTAAACCCGGCGGCATTTGGACAAGCTGCGAAAAGGGAAAAGCTCAAGAAGTGGTAGGCGTCATTTGGAAGGGGAGGGGAAGCGCTCGCGTCGGTACCGAAACGAGCGGCTTGGAGCCTTCATCCGCGCTTTACGCTCCATCCGGCGTCGATTATGAAGTAACGGCCGATCAAGGGGAAGAAATTACACTTTATATTTGGCAGTCGGTTTTGCCTGAAGGATCGGCGGCAGCATCCAATCCTCGTTTGTTCAATCATCTATACAACTCCGAAATTCAGTTAAAAGGGTTTACCGGAAACGATCCTTCGCAAAAGATTGAAAACCCAGCCAACATGAATTTTCTGTTCTGGCCGGGCAGCGGCAGTGCTAGACTTTCGCTCCATTGCGGCATTCAAGAGCCGGGGCAAAGCTTTGCCGTTCATCAACATCCGCATTCCAGCGAATTGTTTATTGGCATAGAAGGCAAAGGCGAAATTTATTTGGATGGGGAGTGGCATCCTTTTGAAGCGGGCGATTTGCTGTATGTTCCGCAAGGGATTTTCCACGGCACTCGCAATTTGTACACCGGGGAAGGCGCCGCCAGATTCGTGACGACCGGGGGACCAACACCGTTCGATGCCAGCTTCTATACGTTTGCAGGAGTGTCTCCGGAAGTACGCAATCCATCTTAATTGGTTATGAAAATGAAGAAGAACCTGTCCCTCTATTGCTTGGCAGCAGGAGGACAGGTTCTTTTATTTTGTTTAAATGGTTGATCATTAACGAGGATAAGCGCCCTTGGCCAAACGGCTAGGGGATCGTAACAAGAGCGGGGTCTACCGCTTTTAAATAGGAAGAATCAATAAACGTTTTATAGTCGGGTATCGCTTTAATTTTTTTATTGTCTACTAGAAATTGAGAGATGCTTTCCAAAGAACCGACAAGTTCCGGCGTGAGATTGAGGGCGTAATGGTTGAGCTTCAGAACCGTTTTGATATCCTCGGCATCTTGCTCCAACGTTTTGCCAATATGACCAGCGGCAGCGTCTGGATTCGCTGAGATAAAGGCGACGGATTTGTTTAACGCGCGAAGTACCGCTTTAGTCGTTTCTGGGTTCTCCTTCAAGAAATCGCTATGTCCAACTAAAATGGAATACGGACTTATGAGCTGTTGAGGCCCTTCTTCGCCGGGAACATAGGACTGTTTGCCCGTTAGCAGAGCAACGCCGCCTTGTTTGACTCCGTTTAGTGCAACCGGCTGCCAGATGACAAAGGCGTCAATGTTGCCGCTTTTAAAGGCGGGCAATATTTCGGTAGGGCCGATTTTGAACGGTTTGATCGACTTTGAGTCCAGCCCATACTTTTCGACTATGCGTAAAAATAAAGCTTCAGATACCGTTCCAGGGACGTAGGCGACTCTTTTCCCTTTTAAATCGGCGGGCGTTTTGATGAGCTCCTGATTGACGACCAGCGTCTGGACGCCGGAAATATCGGCTTGCTGAGCAATAATTCCAATAGGCAGGCCAGAATCTTTCGCAATAATAGGCGGTATATCGCCGGAAGCTCCTAATTGAATGCTTTTTGAGCCTAAGGCAGCTACAATATCAGGCCCTGCGGCGAACAGCTCTATTTTGACATCCAATCCTTCCTCCTGAAAATAGCCTTCTTCCTGCGCAACGATAATAAGCGGAGACAATTGCGTATCGCGGGCTGTTCCGATGGAAAGACTTGTTTTCTCAAGCGGCGCCGCAGTTGCTGCTGTCACGGGTGATTCGGACGATGTTGCGGCGGAAGCCGGAGGCTTGGAGGGGGCCGAATTGGACGGCTTGTTGTTTGTTTCTCCGCAGGCGATGAGAACCGTCATAATTGCGATTAGTAAAAGAGGTAGTGCGAGCAAGTTGCGTTTCGTTGTCATTAGGTTATCCTCCATAAAAGTTATTTCCAGCGCAGAAGCGTCTTTTCGAGCAAAGTAAGCAGCGCATTAATAAAGAAACCGATGATTCCTATCGTCAGCATCCCAACAAGCACTTGATCGGTTCTGAACATGTACCTGCCCTCTTGAATGAGAAAGCCCAACCCTTCATTAGCGGCAATCAGCTCGGAGCCGACAAGGCAAATAAAGGCCATCCCCATGCCGGAGCGGATGCCGATCATTATGTTCGGCAGAGCTGCTCGAAGCGTGACGTAATAAAAAATATGAGCTTTGCTCGCGCCAAGCGATTGAGCCGCTTTGATATGAACGGGATCAGCTTGGCTAATCCCGCCTGTAATGTTAAGCAGGAGCGGGAAGAAGGCTCCATAAATAATGATAGAAACCTTGGACCACTCGCCGATGCCAAGCCATAGAATAGCCAAGGAAATAAAAGCGAGCGGCGGAATCGGCCGAAACAGCTCGATAACTGGATTGATTGCATCTCTCAGAAAACGAGAGGAGCCTAGTAAAAGCCCTATTGGAAGGGCAACTGCAAAGGCAATGCCGAATCCGGCGAAAACACGCCTCAAGCTCGACAGCGCATGCAAGAGGAGGGAGCCGTCGTTCAACATATGTACCATCAATTGCAGCGTAGCGGCAGGGCTTGGCAGCTGGGCGGGAGACGCCACTCCCAATTCGGTAATAAGGGTCCAAATAAGCAGCAACGCACATATTCCGGACAGTTTCGTCAACCATCTGGTCCACGTTCTGGCTTGCAGCGGGAAAAAGCTCTTTTTGGCGGAGGAGTGAACTTTTTTACGCGGTAATGACTGAACGGTGTTCTCCATACGAGCCATATGAGCGTTCTCCTTCACGCAAAATTTCGCTGATTATGCTTTGATAGCGAAGCAACTTTTCATCATGCCGATTTCGCAGCTTGGGCAAGTCGATAGACAAATCGAGAGCAATTCGAGCCGGATTGGGCTGAAGAACGATGACACGATCGGCCAAATAGACGGCTTCCTGAATGCTGTGTGTAATAAACAGGCAAGTTTTGCGCTGCTTCTCCCAAATGCTCAGCAGCTCCATTTGCAGCTTTTCGCGGGTTTGCTCATCGAGAGCGGCAAACGGCTCGTCCATAAGCAGCACTTCGGGCTCGTTAGCGAGCACCCGTGCAAGTCCGGCCCGCTGCTTCATGCCTCCGGACAGCTTGCTCGGGTAATGATTTTCAAATCCGGTTAAGCCGACCATTTCAATATAATGGCGGGCACGCTTCTCTCGATCAGCCGGGGGGATGCCGTTTACCCGCAGGCCAAACTCTACATTTTGCTTCACCGTAAACCACGGAAACAAGGCATACTCTTGAAAGACGACGCCGCGTTCTTTGCCAGGTTTGTGAATCCGGGACTCGTTAAAGGAGATTGTGCCTTCATAGGGCTGGAACCCGGCTATACAATTCAGCAAGGTCGTTTTACCGCAGCCGCTTGGACCGAGCAAGCAAATAAATTGTCCCGCTTCAATCGTGAGGTTAAGCCGGTTTAATACAAGCCTGCTGCCAGAACGGTCGGGTTCCTGATAGGAGACGGTAACATCGGTAAAAGAAAGGACGGGAATGTTCGTAGACAATTGTGTCATCACCTCTTCGCTCATAATTCACACTATTCCGCTAAGATATATTGTATATCCTCATAAATGTAACAGCCTGAAATCAAGCAATCCAATACAAAATGAGCTATCAGAATGATAGCTCGTGTGCAATCATAATTATCGACGATAGTTTTCGTTCATAAAGCGGTCGACACTCTCATTGCGGAAATGAATAAGCTTCAGTAATGACGAGGCAACTAAACTGCAAATAATAAAAAAACAGAGCAGCGGAGATTGAATCTCTGCTGCTCTGTTTTATTGCTTCAACTGTTTGATTTGACATGATGGCGGCCAATCGGCACTACCAAAGGCGAACCTGAGACAGGGTCGTTAATGACGGTACAGTCCAACCCAAAAATATCTTTTACGAGTGTGCTTGTGATGACTTCGGACGGAGAACCCTCAGCGACAAGGTTTCCTTGATGGAGCGCAATAATATGGTCGGCATAACGAGCGGACAAGTTAATGTCATGAAGGACCATTACAATCGTGGTGCCATACTTACGGTTAAGGTCGGTGAGCAAATCGAGAATTTCGACTTGATAGGTAATATCAAGGAAGGTTGTCGGCTCATCCAGAAACAAGATGTCGGTCTCTTGCGCCAAAGCCATAGCGATCCATACCCGTTGTCTTTGGCCGCCGGAAAGCTCGTCAATATTATGGTTGGCGAATTCGGTTATATCCATCGTGTCCATCGCTTCGGCAACGGCCTCGTAGTCCCTTTTCGACCATGTGCCAAACAAGGATTGATGAGGAAATCTTCCCCGTCCAACTAAATCCGCTACGGAAATCCCTTCAGGAACAATTGGGGATTGCGGCAGCAGCCCGACTACGCGCGCCAATTGCTTGGGCGGAATTTTGCTTAGCGGTTTTCCGTCCAGCGTAATCGTTCCGGCTTCAGGCTTAATCAGTTTAGCCAGCGTTTTGAGAAGGGTAGATTTGCCGCAGCCGTTGGAGCCGATGATGACGCTTATTTGATGGCTTGGGATGGATAGATCCACGCCGTGGATGACCGTTTTATTTTCATAGCCTGCGACTAATCCTTCGGCTTTAAAGTGATGTGTCGGTTTCATCATAATTCTCCCTTTCGATTCATTCGGATTAACAAGAAGATGAGATAAGGCGCTCCGAGCAATCCGGTAATGATGCCTACTGGGAATCTGTACGTAAATGCAAATTGTCCGATTAGATCCGACGCAAGAACCAAGTTGAGGCCGACTAGACCTGCAGGAATGACGTTCGAAAAGCCGATTCCGACCAATCGATTGGCTATCGGTCCGGCCAGGAAGGCCACAAAAGCGATAGGGCCCGTCGTCGCGGTTGCGATGGCAATCATGAAGACGGAGCCGACGATTAGCGCGATCCGTGTTTTATCTGTATGGACGCCTAGGGATGATGCCGTTTGTTCTCCAAGCTCCAATATGCTTAAATGTTTCCCCAGCGCGGCAACGATAGGCGTGCAAATAAGAACGGTCAATATAAGAGGAGGAAGCTCGTCCATTTGAGAACCGTTAAGACTGCCTGTCAGCCATCTGATTGCGGCGGGTACATCCTGTTCAGCACTAACAAGCAATAGATAGGAGATAAACGCGTCAAGCATCGCTTGAATGCCGATACCGACTAGAATCAATCGTCCAATTGCAAATGATTTGCCTCGTGACAGCAAATAAATGAGCAGTACTGTTGCAAGCCCTGCAACGACCGAAGCGAGCGAAACGACCGCTTCGCTTGTCTGAAGGATGACGATACAAAAAACAGCCGCCGCACCTGAACCCGACGTTATGCCAATGACATTCGGGTTGGCGAGCGGGTTGCGCAGCATAGTCTGGAAGACGTAGCCGGCTGCGCCGAAAGCGAATCCCGCGAACAGGCCGGCCAGCATTCTTGGCAAACGGATCGTATTGACTGCAAAGGAAACGCCTTTGATCTGATCGCCCGTAAGCACACGAATGACGTCTTGTACCGGATAAATGGTGTTTCCGAGCATAAGCATGGCACAGCATAGCACAACGGCCAGTACGGCCAGCAAAGAAGTGACAAAAACCCAGCGGAGGCGCCTTTGTTGTCTGCCCGCCCTAATAAACGTGATCGTTTGATTTTTCATAATGAACGCACTTTCGATCTCATAGCAACTATGATTAGTATTGGTGCCCCTATAAACGCTGTTACGACACCGACTTCAAGCTCTCCCGGGCTGCCGATCAGCCTGCCGGCCACGTCCGCCAACGTCAAAATAATAGCTCCCGCCAGTGCCGACATCGGAATGACAAACCTGAGATCGGGCCCAAGAATGAGACGCATAAGATGGGTAGACAACAGCCCGATAAAACCGATCGGCCCCGCCAATGCGGTAGCCGCGCCGCATAACATGACGCCTCCAATGGCCGCGAGCAGCCGCAATGTGCCCGTTCGAACTCCGAGACCAGTCGCTACGTCATCACCCAGCGCAAGCGCATTGAGTGCAGGGGCAGATATAAAGGCAATCGCTATTCCAACTATCAGAAATGGAATAAAAGTGGATATATTTTCCCAGGATCCCGAGCCGACGCTGCCCACTTGCCAAAATCGGAATTGATCCATCACGGAAGAGCGCGGGATCATAATGGCGGTAACTAAAGAGGTGAGGGCGGCGCTTGTGGCAGCCCCGGCCAAAACAAGCTTAATGGGCGTGGCACCGCCACGCCCCATTGAGCCGATTCCGAACACGAACACTGCGGTAATCGCAGCCCCGGCCAAAGCTAGCCATATATATTGATTTGCGGTGCTTATGTTTAAAAAGGCGATGCCGCATACCACAAACAATGACGCTCCCGTGTTAACGCCCAGTATGCTGGGATCGGCAATCGGATTGCGCGTGACCGCCTGCATAAGCGCTCCGGAAACCCCGAGCGCCGCGCCGCTAAATAAACTGAATATAGTTCTGGTCAATCGCTTGCGCGCCACATTTGCCGCGTAGCTGTCCACGTCTTGACGAAACAATCCGTCGATCACCTCGTGCAGTCTGAGCGGCCTGGAGCCGAACACCAACGAGGCGACCACGCATAGGACAAGCAGGATCAAGCAGACCACCAGCACGAGACCGAAACGCTTCGGGATATGTGTGCTTAGCCGGTTGTTGTTCGCTGCGGATAGATTATTCATTGATCTTATCGATTGCTCCTCCGATTAGGGCAAGGTACTCGTCGATTGTATAAGCAATCGAAAGCGGGTTTGGATTGCCGGAAGCGGCTAGTGCTGTGCCGTCGCCAATAAATACAACGGAGCCTCTTTGAATAGCTGGGATTTTGCCAAGCAAAGGATCGGCTTTTACCGCTTCATACAGCTTCTCGTCTCCATATCCAACAATAATATCGGCATCGTATAACATTTCAGAGTTCTCTGCGCTCAGTTCCAAATAGAAGCTTTCGGGATCTTTAATTTGGCTTGTAATGCTTTCCGGATAGCTCATGCCAAGCTCAATCAAGAAGTCTCCGCGAGGGTCTACAGGCGTATAGAGGTGCAGCTTGGACATATCGGTTCCCGAGAAGTTAACCCAAGCGACTGTTTTGCCTTGCAGTTGCGGGTATTTGCCAGCGCGTTCTTTAACTAGATTTTCTGTATCCTTGATAAGCTTTTCGCCTTCTGCTTTCATACCCATGCCTTCGGCCGTGTAGAGGACCTGGTCGCGCCATGTTGTGGACCAAGGCTTCGTTTGGTAAGCGACTACAGGTGCGATTTGGCTAAGAATATCATAGTCCTCTTGCGTAATGCCGGAGTAAGCGGCAAGAATAACATCCGGCTTTGCATCCGAGATAGCTTCGAAGTCAAGACCGTCCGTATCTTGGAAAATATTCGGAGTAGTCACGTTAAGCTCTTTAAGCTTCGCTGCCGTCCAGGGAAGAAGGCCGCTGTCGTCTTGAACGCCGTAATTCGCTGCCGAGAAGCCAACAGGCACAACGCCAAGAGCAAGAGCTACGTCATGGTTAGCCCATTGAATAGTAACGACGCGCTCAGGCTTTTTCTCAATGACAGCTTCGCCTAAAGCATGTTTGATTACGATCGGATATTTAACCGCTTCTTCAGAAGCCGGAGTTTCAGACGGTGTTGTTTCGGTAGTAGCCGTTTCTTTCACTTCCTGCGATGGGGCAGGGGAGTTGGAGGATTGGCTGGAACAGCCTACCAAAGCTATCGCTAGCAATGCAGCAATAAAGATGGAGGATAATGAAAACTTGTGTTTTGTGTTCATGGGAGTATCCTTTCTTTTCTCGGTGTATTTGCGGCTTGCACCGCTTCTTCCATTTACGATAATGATTATCATCGTCAACAAATATATATCTGTTGGGAAGCGATGTCAATGAAAAATAGATTATTCTATTAAATTATGCTGCCAGCGCAGCGACCTGTACCGGAAGTAACCGATGATCGTCTTGATGACTTCCTCGGCCAAATACAGCGCATAGATCATTTCAATTGGCCACTTCAATATTCCCGCTCCTATAAAGGTAAGCGGCAAGCCAATCAGCCAAGTCGAGCCTAGAACAAGCTTCATTGAATATTTTGTATCGCCGCCGCTTCGAAACACGCCTACGATCCAAATGTTGTTGACGAAAATGAATACCATTAGGCAAGAGAAGATACGGAGGATGTTAACGGCCTGTACGTGTAACGGCGCATCAAATTGAAATAAGTCTACGATCTGCGGCGCCAAAGCAAATAGAAGCGCTCCAATGACTACAGCTAAGAGGATGCCGATTCGGGTAAACCGTCTGGCATACGTTTGCGCCAGCTCCCGCTGCCGACGACCGATTTGCTCGCCGACCATCACCCCGGCCGCTTGGGCAAAACCTGCGACTGCCGCAAATACAAAGATGCTCACCACTTTGGAGGCTTGTATGACAGCGAGAGCTGTCGCGCCAAGCATGCCAAAAACGATCATATAGACGGCTGTGCCTAGTCCCCATAACGTTTCGTGAGCGATGATCGGCACCGTCAGCTTGAATACTTTTTGGACAAGCGGGCGATCGATCTTGACAGGCTTTCTTATGGATACAGCGACTTCCTTGCGTTTTGTATAAACATAAGCAACAACCAAAAGCATCAAAAGCATTTTTCCGATTAAAGTAGCGATTGCCGCACCTTGAATACCGAGAGCAGGGAAGCCAAAATGCCCGTAAATGAGCGGATAATTTAGCAATGTGTTTAGGAGCAGGCACGACGTTGTCATATACATGACTGCTTTGACGTCGCCGATGCTTTTGAGACTCATGGCAAACGCAGTGACAACAGCTGACGCGATATATCCGTAGCTCACGATAGCAACAAATGAAGAAGTCATCTCCAGCAGCTCCGTATCCCGGGTAAACGGCATAAAGGAATAGGGCGAGCCTAACGTCAGAGCTATAAAAAAGACGATGCCAATGGCAAGACCGCAATACAGGCTGAGGCCCGCTAGCCCTTTAATTGCCCGGTAGTCCTTCTGACCGAAATATTGCATCATAAATATGGAAGGTCCGCTCAAAACCCCGGCCAAGATCAAGCCTAGCATCATATCAAATTGACTGGCGATGCCCAGTGCAGCAATCTCTTTTTCCCCCAAACCCGCGACCATCAACGTGTCGACCAGCAGGAAAGAGGAGGTAAACATAAATTGCATCGTAAGCGGAAAGGCAAGCTGGAGGAGCATGCGGTAAAAGCCGTCTGTCTTATTCATCTCTAGTGCTTTGTAAAATGCAGGCATATTTCAATCCCCTCTCTATCTAGGTTTTGCATAGGCCTGATTATACAGGTACAATATGGATAAAAAAATTGAATGTTTGTAATAGTTTAGATGAATTTAATTCATGTGTGAAAGTGGGGATACAAAACATGAGTCTCATTAAATATTTGATTTTCAGCAAAGTGGTGGAACTAAAAAGCCTTACCAAAGCGGGGGATCAGTTAAATTTAACGCAATCCGCAGTCAGTCACGCCGTATCTGGCCTAGAGGCTGAGTTTGGATTGCATCTTCTAAAAAGGAGCAAAGCGGGCGTTCGTCTTACGGCCGACGGGGAGCGATTAATTCCGCATATCCGGCAAGTGCTGCAATCGAACGAAAAGCTGCATCAAGAGGTGGGTGCGTTAAAAGGTGTCGATATCGGCACTGTGAAGCTAGGCACGTTTTCTAGTGTTGCCATCCACTGGCTGCCCTTCATTTTAAAAGAGTTTCATAGCAAGTGTGCCAGCATTGAGATCAAGTTTATAGATGGCAACCATCGCGAAATGGAAAAGGGACTGCTTGATGGAACGATTGACTTAGCGTTTATTACGCTGCCTACCTTAGAATCCTTCCATACCGTTCCTTTGAAAAAGGATAGAATGATGTGCGTGTTTCCCGCGGGCCATCCGCTTGAGCGTGAAACCTCTATTAAACTGGAGGAGCTGGGGGGAGAGCCATTTATTATGCCGGTTGCGGGATGCAGCACCGACTTGCAAAGAATTTTTTCCGAGCAGCGATTTCAGCCGCTCATCAAGTATGAAATAGAAGGAGACCAAGCGATTTTGGCTATGGTCCAAAACGGCCTGGGAATAAGCATTCTTCCCGAAATGACGGCTTCTCAAATTCCCGGCAATGTAAGCCGCCGGCCGCTTGAAGGCGAGTATGACCGTATGATCGGTCTTGCCATCCCATCCTATGAAACCGCATCTCCCGCGGCCAAAAAGGTATTTCATTTTATTAAGCAATGGATGGAGCAGTATATGACCCTAGCCTCGGAGTAAGGGGAAACGGAAGGAGGAGTATATTGCCCTAGTCACGGAATAAGTGGCAACAAAAAAGGCCGGTCAGCTTCCCTTGTTAACGGCTGTCGGCCTTGGCCCCAATCTCTTATTTTCTTCTGCTCGCTTTATTTAACCTAATCGCATACATGGTGTACGTCATAGCAATCGGCAAGCTTGGGATAAGGCTGAGGACACCTGCCGCGCTGGCCCATTGTTGTAGCGTCTCGCTGCCGTCCGTCAGCTTAAGTGCCGCAAACAAAGCGAACAAAAGCAGAGTGGCAATCGGGAGGAAAAGAACCGGCTTCATAAGCTTAATGGCGCTCCTATATTTCTCTACGGCTGTATCGTCATCGGTGTAAATTTTGCGGGTTCCCTTCGGAGCGGAAAAAATGTGGATGCGCTCCGTCGAGCACACTTTAGTCCAGCCTCCCGCGCTAAACATCTCGATATAATTGTCCATATCTTTTATAGCCTCGTGATTGTAATCTACGCAGTAAGTCAACCGCTGAGGTTTTCCTCTGCGTACGCGATACCCCGCAAAAGCGAACGAATCCAACAGCCAGCCCCGGGCGGCCAATCTTTCAAGCTTCCTCATCTCTCTATGCTCGGAAAATGCAAGTCCCATGGATGAAATGATGCGCATATCTTTAGACATCTTTCGTTGCCCCCTCTTCGTTTTGAAAAGCGATTTGTCCATGCTGAGCCATGCGGCTTCTTCGTCCTACCTCTTGCTTGAGCAATATTTTCCCTCTGCTGGTTAGACTGTACATTTTGCGGCGTTCGTTGTCCGGCTCGTCGAATAAGACGATACAGCCGTTGTCCAGCAGCTTTTTGATCAACGTATAGGCGGTGGCAGGTCCGATTGCAAATTCGCCTTCCGTTAATTGCTCAATATAGTTCATAATGCCGTATCCGTGTCTAGGTTCGAGCAAAGACAAGAGAATATAATAGGCGGCATCTGTTAGTTGTTCCGAGTCCAATGAGCTGCTTTTGGCCAAAATGAATCCTCCTCTCAATATATCCGTTTTAGATATATCATTAATGGATATATCATCTATGGATACATAATATGATGACTGTAATGAATTGTCAACGACAAGTTTTTAAAAGTGGGATATGGCGGTCGAATCGGGGGCTAAAAGGAGACGGAGGAGCAGGCCTCAGGCGCAAGTGCGATAAGCGGTAAAAGCTCACATGACGACTGAGTCAAAAGGGTCTCTTACGTCGGTTGAGTCAGGAGGGACCCGTACGGTTGTTTGTTTGCATGAGAAAAAGGCCGACATTACAACAAGAAGCCTTTTTCATGAAGCAACCATTGCCTGAGTGCAGCACTAATATGGGGAAGGAAGCAGCTCCATTTGACTATTCAATTGCAATTTATACTAAAAAAATAAAGATAAAATATTTGAAGAGATAAAAAAATGTGAAGGGAAATACATGGAGATTAATAAATGTCCCGTAATCATCAATTACGACTCTTAGAGTAGTATCAGACGATAATAGGGATAACAGAAAGCACATCGTTCCTGTGACGGAGTGCTTTTTTGTGTTGCGAATAAGTGAGCTGAGCCGATATTCCAGGCATGAATCTTGCAACGAGTTTATGCAAATTTATGCATTACCATTGCAAACCTTGTATACATCACCTATAATTTCATTGTAATTGTGACTGAGAATCAATATCATTAACTGATGAGAAGGTATAGGAGAAAACATGTCGACTACATCAAGCAAGTCATCGCAAACATCTCATTTTTCATCGGCTGCGACCGGAGCGTCCGGAGAACGACCGCCGACAGTTAAGCTTAGAAGCCGTCCGTTGGCTGCTTCAGTCGTCTTATTCGGTGGACTGATCACGCTGGTGCTCGGTTTGCTCCTGTCCATTAATTTAGGAGCCGCGGACATTTCATTCCGCGTCGTATGGGACGCCATCTTCCACTTTAATCCGAAGCTGACCGAACATCAGATTATACAAGAGCTGCGACTTCCGCGTGTTTTTGGAGGAGCGATGGTAGGGGCAAGCTTCGCGGTAGCAGGCGCAATTATGCAGGGGATGACCCGCAATCCGCTGGCCGATTCCGGGCTGCTCGGCATTAACTCCGGCGCTGGATTTATGCTGGCCGTTTGTTTCGCTTTTTTCCCGTCTATGCCGTTTATGACTTTGATCTTGTTCTCCTTTTTGGGTGCGGCGCTTGGCGCCGGTCTCGTTTACGGCATCGGTTTGCTGGCCAAAGGGGGGCTGTCGCCTGCCCGGCTCGTGCTCGCTGGTGCAGCGCTGAGCGCTTTGCTTAGCGCGCTTGCTGAGGGGATCGCATTGTATTTTAAAATCGGGCAAGACCTCGCGTTTTGGTATGCGGGCGGAGTAGCCGGCACACGCTGGGAGCAGCTGCAAGTAATGGCGCCATGGGTAGCTGCGGCGCTCATTGCGGCTATTATCCTTTCACGTTCGGTCACGATGCTAAGTCTTGGCGAAGATATTGCACGCGGTCTTGGACAGCGGACGTTTCTTGTAAAAGCAGCCTGCAGCGTTGTTGTGCTCATCTTGGCCGGTTCAGCTGTAGCCGTCGTTGGCGCGGTTGGTTTCGTCGGCCTTATAATTCCCCATTTGACGAGGAAGCTGGTTGGCGTGGATTATCGCTGGATCATTCCGTGCTCGGCTGTACTTGGCGCATTGCTTGTGGTCTTTGCCGATATCGGCGCCCGTATGGTCAATCCGCCGGAGGAGACCCCGGTCGGCGCGATTATTGCACTTATAGGCGTGCCGTTCTTCCTGTATTTGGCGCGCAAGGAAAGGAGGCAGCTGTAAATGCAATCCGTCACCATGAATACTGCTGAATCTGTTATCGATTCCATCGAGCGAAAACGGCGCAATCGTTCTATTTTCGTCATTAGCATTCTTGGACTGCTGATCTTAACGACGTTTATTATTAGCATGAATACAGGCGTAATCGCCCTGACGCCTAGTGAGCTGTTTCTGACTTTATTCGGACAAGGGACGGACAAGCAAGAGCTTGTTCTGTTCCAGTTCAGACTGCCGCGCATCGTCATTTCGATGCTGATCGGCGCCGGGCTTGCTCTTTCCGGCTGCATTATGCAAGGAATCGCGCGCAATGCGCTTGCCGATCCCGGCATTTTGGGCATAAATGCGGGGGCAGGCCTGGTCGTGATGCTGTACGTATCGTTTTTCCCGACGATGGCAAACGTGCCTACCTTTTTCCTGCCGATGCTGGCTTTCGGAGGGGCGATGTTAACGGCGCTGCTCATTTATGTCCTTTCGTACAAAAAGCACGAAGGTATTATGCCGACGAGGCTCATCCTGACGGGCGTTGCTGTGGCGGCCGGCATTAGCGCGGCCATGATCGTGCTGACGCTGCGTCTTAACCCGGAGAAATATCAGCTTGTCGCTACTTGGCTAGCCGGCTCTATCTGGGGCACAAACTGGAAATTCGTGCTTGCGCTGCTGCCATGGCTCATTGTTCTGATCCCTTATGTCATGTTCAAATCGCAGACGTTAAACGTGCTGAACTTGAGCGATATAACGGCCCGCGGACTTGGCGCGCATGTTTCGCGGGAGCAGATTAAGCTGCTTGCCGCCGGAGTGGCGTTAGCCGCTTCTTGCGTTGCGGTCAGCGGAGGCATCGGCTTTGTCGGTCTTATTGCGCCGCATTTGGCGAAACGTCTTGTCGGCCCTAAGCATCAAGGGCTGCTGCCCGTCTCCGCGCTGCTTGGAGCGCTGCTTGTTCTTGTGTCGGATACAATCGGACGTTCACTCTTGCAGCCAAACGAAATTCCAACGGGCATCGTGACAGCCGTCATCGGAGCGCCCTACTTCTTGTATTTGATGACGAGAACAAAAGGGTAACGAAAGGTTAACGAAATCCCGATTCCAAAAGCCTTCTCCCAGTTGCTGGGAGGGGCTTTTTTGATGCTGTGGCGTATTTGGACAAAACGACAACGTTTGGCCGGAAAGGGGGCTATTTTAGCCTAAAAATCTATTGTTTGAGCCGAAGCCACTCCCTATAATGATTGTTAATGAGAATAATTATCAACATGGAGGGTTACAGATGCTAGCAAACAAAATGAAATATGTTGTCGTGGGGGTCGTCCTTGCGCTAGTGGCCGCTTTGGTCAGCGCCTGCGGCGGAGAAACAAAAGAAGAGAAAAAAGCGGAAACGCGCGTGGTAAGCACAGTTAACGGAGATGTGGAAATTCCGGCTGAACCGAAACGGATTGTGGCTCTATACTATCATCACCTGCTGCTTGCTTTCGATATGAAGCCGGTTGGCGCAAACTTGACTTGGTGGGGAGGCAGCCCGTTCTTGACAGAGCTGGAGTCGGGACTCGTCGATGTAGGCGGCCCGCCTTCGTTAGAGAAGGTAGCGGAGCTGGAGCCGGACCTGATCATTATGAACAGCAACAATGCCGAAGACTACGCGGAGTTTTCCAAAATCGCCCCGTCGATTCTGCTTCCATACGATCCGGCGAACAGCACCTATGACGACGCAAAGCTGCTAGGCGAGCTGCTCGGCAAGCCGGAGGCAGGGAATGAGCTGCTGAAAAAATTTGAGGAAAAAGCTAAAGCCTCTAGAGAAAAGATTGCTGGAAAAATTGATGAAAACGCTAAGGTTGCGATCATCCGAATCGAAGGAAAAGGCAGTCAATTCTCGATCTTTGGCTATAACTATGGAAGAGCCGGCTGGCCGGTTTACAAAGGGCTTAATCTGAAGATGCCTGCAAAAATCGAGAAGGAGCTGACGGACCAAAAGTCGCAGCTTGTCCAGCAATTGGCCATTGAGCTGCTTCCGGAATATGTAGCCGATGCCGACTATATTTTAGTATCGAATGAAGGAGAAGGCATGGAAGCGATCACGAACAGCGAAACGTGGAAGACGATTCCTGCCGTCCAAAACAACAAAGCAATCGAGCTGGAAGGAAAGCAATACTTCTACTTCGATCCGATCTCCATCGATTCTCAAATGGATCTGATCACCGATTTGCTGCTTAAACATTCGTAATAGCGGCTGACTCATTGAAGCTATTAAAAAGAAAACGTCTCAGCTTCGCTTGTTAGCGGACTGGGGCGTTTCTTGTATTTTTCCAGTGAAACTAGGTTGATAGGCTTTGCCCTTAACGTTAAAATAAGGATAGAGTTAAATGATAACTATTCTCAATTTAAAAGGGGCTGAAGCTGCATGTGCGACATAGATTTGCCCTTTCAAACTCATTTGTTTACTTTTGTCAAAATGGAGCAAATAGAGTTCCCGGCCGGAGGCATGCCGGTTAAGCTGTTCATCCATGATCATACGCTGATTGCTGTAATTAAAGGGAGCGGATCGGGAGTGATTGACGGCAAGCGCGTCAGTCTCGGCAGAGGGAGCAGCTTTTTGGCACCGCCCGGAACGTTATTCGAAGTGAAATGCGCGGGCAGCGAAGGGCTGGAGCTTTACCGGCTTTCCTTTCGGATGGAGCGGACCATAAATTCCAACGAACAGGGTGGCGGTGCGGAAGGAAGTTGGAGCGCGTCGTTGCCGGGCGGTATGCTGGATACGGGGCCTCTAATGCAGTGGTTTGCTATGCTTGACGAGATGTTTGAACATCGGGAGCATGCGGCGGGACTGGCAGGATACCGGCAGCATATTCGTTTGCAGCAGCTTCTTTATCATTTATGCGAAAAGAGTGAGCAGTCCAAACAGAATCCGCGCAGCGCGGTTAGCCGGACGATTGACGAGCTGCATGCGAACTTAGCACAGAGTGTCAGCGTCACGCAGCTCGCGGGCAAAGCCAATATCCCCGTAAGGCAATATACATATCTGTTCAAAGAACTGACCGGCCAAAGTCCAATTGATTACATGACCGAGCTTCGTATCGACGAGGCGAAAAAGCAGCTTCTTGTATCGAACGACGATTTAAGCACGGTTGCTCGAAACGCGGGATTTCAAGATGTGTATTATTTTAGCAGGCGATTCAAGCAAATGGTCGGTATGGCTCCTAAACATTTTATATCGAAACGAAGGCGCGAGCTTAAAATTGTGGCGCTGTATTACGCCGGTATTTTGATGGCGATGGGGGTTAAGCCGGTAGGCGCGAACTTGACGTGGTGGGGCGGCAGCGAATTTTTGCGGCATCAGGAGAATGGGATCGTCGATGTAGGCGCTCAACCGACACTTGAGGCAATCGCGGCGCTTGAGCCCGACCTGATTTTGATGAATGACAACCATCTGAAGGATTACGGCCAATTTTCGAAAATAGCCCCGACTGTAGTCATTCCATACGACGGCAAACGAAATGTATATGAAGATATCCGTCTGATCGGAGGGCTCATTGATCATCATCAGGCGGCGGAGCAATTTATTGCCCGCTATGGAGGGAAAGCGGCTGCTTCCCGGGCCAAGCTTGCGGCTGCCGGAATGGCAATCGACAAGCGGACGGCGGCCATTATTCGGATTGAAGCAGGAGGAAGCCGCTTTGCCGTGTTCGGCGACAATTACGGGCGCAGCGGCTGGGCGGTTTACCGCGGGCTCGGACTAGAAGCGCCAATTAAGGTTCGTCAGCTAATCGAAAGCGGAAAGCAAATTGCGCAACAATTGCCCATTGAGCTGCTGCCCCACTATGCGGGGGCTTCCGATTATTTGTTTGTCGTGAACGAAGGCGAAGGGGTCGAATGTATGCAGGATAAAGAGGTCTGGAAGGAGATTGCGGCGGTTAAGGGTCATCGCGTGTTCGAGCTGGATAAGGAGCGATTTTCCTATTTTGACCCGATCTCCTTGGAAGCTCAACTGGAGCTGCTAACCGATTTGCTGCTGGAACGCGGCCTATAAAATAAGCCGCAAGTCTGGACGATCCATCGTCTTGACTTGCGGCTTGTTTATTTTAATAGGCGGTAACCGGAATTTGTTCGTAGGCCATTTTTTGAATGACCTCATGATGCTCGGGATATAGAGCAAGCAGCTCTTTTTGCGTAAATAGCTCAAAATCTTGGAAATCAAATCCGGGTGCGACCATGCAGCCAACTAGAGAGAAAGTATCCGGCTCTAGAACGGAGGAGCCAAAAATGGAGTTTTTGGGCACCAAATATTGCATCGTTTCGTTGTTTTCGAGGTTTTTGCCCAGCTTGATTTCCTCATAAGTGCCGTTTTCGTGAATGACATGAACCGTCAGCGGGCTTCCGGCATGATAGTACCACAATTCATCCGATTTCAACCGATGGAAATGAGAGATGTCCTGCGAGCGCAATAAAAAATAGATGCTGGTATAAAGCATGCGGTGACCGTCGAATTGAACGGATAATTCCTGATCGCTAATCTTTTCTTCCCCTTGATAGGTTCGTCTATAGTACCCGCCCTCGGGATGAGGGAGTAAGCCAAGATTGGAAATCCAGTAGTCGGGACTAGCTGCTGTCATTTGGTTCATTCCTTTTTTAATTATTTTGAATTTATTTATAATAACATCGTTTAGATTATTTGGCGATAACCTATCCATTCGTGTGGCTATTACCAAAATTAAGTATAATAGAGATGCAATTCTCTATGGACAGGAGTGAAGAACGTGTATTATCAGTTCATTTTGCTAGCTGTTGTTATGATTTTTTTAATAGGCCGATTGGTGGGAACTAGAATCAGCTTTTTTAAACAAGTGATGGCTTCGCTTCTTAGCGTCATTGTGACATCAGCCGTCTATTGGTATGGATACTTGCAATACAATCAAGAGGAACAGTTCGGGATGGCCGGATGGTTATGGCTGCTCAGCATGGTCATCGTTTCTTTGCTCTTCTATCTTTTTTTCGAAATGTTCTATCCGCTTTCTATGGGCGAGAGGGGAGAACGCCTTGCCGACGCCAAAAATCCGTTTAAAAGATTGTCCGCCTGGTGGAGCAGACAACGTAGGTATGCTCAAGTGTTTTTTATTGCGCTTAGGAACGGCGTAGGCAAAAACTTGGCGCTCAAACGAACTCCCGCCTCGAACGAGAGGCTGGCGGTGTCGCTTCGCAAGACGCTGGAAGCTTGCGGCGGATTTTTTATTAAATTCGGTCAGGTGCTCTCGACACGTTCGGATCTCCTTCCCCCGGCAATTGTGGAAGAGCTGTCGCATTTGCAAGAAAATGTGATCCGGCTGACGACGGCGCAAGTCGAAGATATTTTGGCGAAGGAGCTAGTGAGGCCGAAGGACGAATTGTTTCTTTCCTTTGAGATGGAACCGCTCGCCGCCGCCTCCATTGGACAAGTCCATCGCGCTACCCTGCGTGAGGGGGGCAAGCCTGTGGTTGTTAAGCTGCTGCGTCCCGATATTTCCTCAAAGCTGCAGCGCGACCTTGATATGTTGGTTCGATTCGCTGCCTGGGTTTCCAAAAAATCGGCCTGGGCAAAAAACATCGGTTTCCTCGATCTGGCCAAAGGCTTCTCCGCAGCGATGAAGGAAGAAACCGACTTTCGAATTGAAGCGCGCAATTATGCGCAAGTGACGGCCTCCTTGTTGGATAGCTCGTCGAGCGTAAAAATCCCGCATGTATACCGGAAGCTCAGCAATTCGAAAGTGCTCGTTATGGAATACATGGAAGGCGCCAGCGTCAAAAATGGCACCGTTATTTTGGATGAGCGCGGCATCGATCGTTTGGACATACAGAGGCGTATTTTTGACTGCATGCTGGAGCAAATCTTTTTTAAGGGCATTTTTCACGCCGATCCTCATCCCGGCAACGTTTATATTTTGAACGACGGAACTCCGGCATTGCTGGACTTCGGTTCGGTTGGCCGACTTGGCACGTTGCAGCTCGATGCGCTGAAAAGGCTACTGATCGGCTTTGAGAAACGGAGCCCGTACATGATTATGGATTCGCTTATGCAATTGGTGGAGTCGAGAGATGAGATCGATCAGGAGGAGCTGGAGCAAGCGATTAGCCAGTTGCTCGTCCAGACGGCCTACGATGTGGCGGGAAGCTCGGATGCTTTCATTAGAGGGCTGTTTCGAATGATCGGCGAGTTCGAATTGTCCTTTTACCCGAATGTGGCCGGAGCGTTCCGTTCGCTTATCACGCTGGAAGGAACTATGATGCAATTGAATCCGGCGTTCAGCCTGATGGAGGAGTCGCGGCGTTTCGCCAAACAACATACGGCCCAGTTTCTACCGGTTACTTCAGCCAAGGATTTGAAGGAGACGGCGACAAATGAGCTGTTGGAGTTGATCCCCGTCATCCGAAGGCTACCAAGGCGGCTCGATCATCTCGGCTCTATGCTGGAGAAAGGCGAGTTTTCCGTTAAAGTCGGCTTTTTCTCAGACAAGGCAAACACCTCTTTTGTGACCAAATGGATTTCGCAGATTTTGCTTGCATTCGTTGGGACTGCGTTTGGAGGAATTTCAATCGGTTTGCTCAGCTTGAGCGGGGATACCTCGGGAGATGAATTTAATATGGTAAACCTTTTTGGGTATACCGGCATTTTGATTAGTGCGGTGCTGCTTATTCGGGTGGCGATTCATGCGGTTCGTCATTTGAAGCAAGGCAACGATTGAAGCTAGGAAACGAACAATAAGGCTCGGCCTTGATGCGAGTATGAACATGGTTAGGCGTATGCAGCAGCTTTGATGCGTATGTGAACATGAAGAGGCATATGCAGCAGCTTTGATGCGTATGTGAACATGTAGAGGCATATGCAGCAGCTTTGATGCGTATGTGAACATGTAGAGGCATATGCAGCCATAAAGAGGTTGAGTTGAAACTGCTGCTGCATATGCTAGTTTACGGCTGGATTAGCGGGTTGTTTTGCGTCCGGCTTTTACATGTTTCAGCTGCGCGACGATAATGACGCTGATGATGACAAGCAGAAACCATGAGCTGATTTTGCTAAAGCTGACGAGCTGCCAGGACTCATGTTGATCCGGGTACTTCCATGCATTGAAGAAGGTAGCGATATTTTCGGCCAGCCATATAAAAAATCCGACAATGATAAATGCGAGCGACAAGGGCATTCGATAAGTGGCGTCCCGTACCCTGTAAATAATCCATGTTTTCCAAAACACGATAAAAACGAGCGCCGTCAACCACCAACGGAAATCGGGAATAAAGTGGTGGGTGAAAAAGTTGAAGTAGATCGCTCCGCCCAGCAATGCCGAAGGCCACAACCCAGGCCAGCCCGTCATGTCCATCTGCAATCTCCGCCATATTTGGCACATAAAGCTAGCCACGCTTGCATACATAAATCCGCTGTAGAGCGGGACCCCGAACAGCTTCGTATACCCCGGCTCCGGGTATGCCCATGACCCCATATGAACCTTATACAATTCGAGCGCGAGTCCAATGATGTGGAACAGACAGATGACCTTTATTTCATCGAGAGTCTCAAGGCCGCTGCGGTACATGATGTATTGAACGCCGAGCAAAACAAGCAAGATGAGATCATAACGATAAATGAACGGGATATCTATCAAACTGGAGAGAGCCAAAGTTCCAAATATCGCGACCGGAAAGATACAGCTCATCGCCTGATGGTAGCCAAAATGCAAAAGTTGAACGATTGGTTTCAAAAGGCCGACCCCCCTTTTTTAATGAGTAGCTTTTGCCTTCACTAATCATAAAGGGGGATCGGGTTTAGAAAAAGAGAAATTAACGGAATCAAAATTGCTCATTTTTGAGACTGGTTAGAGTTGTCTTAAATGTTATGATGATAATAACTAGGAATACGGGAAGGTGAATTTAATGACAAATATGGGGGTATGGTTGTTATGAGCGTGAGTGGCATTATACATCTTACATTTACGCTGGAACCGGAACCGGGGATTTCGATTAAAGGGGATGTGAGGGTGAAGGAGGGCAATGAGCGAGGGCCTGTCCTTCTTCTTGCGCACGGCTTCAAAGGATTTAAGGATTGGGCGTTTTTCCCATATGTTTCCGAACGGTTTGCGGGGCAGGGCTTTGCCGTCATTACTTTTAATTTCTCGCATAATGGAGTAAATGAGAGCGATTTCGACGAGCTGGAGAAGTTCGGGCGCAACACCTATTCGCAAGAGCAAAAGGATCTTTCGGCTGTGCTGGCTGCTTTGCTGGAAGGAAAACTCCCTTTTGCCGAACATTTGGACCGTGAGCAAATTTATTTAGTAGGACATAGCCGAGGCGGCGGAAATAGTGTTCTGTTTGCGGCTGAGCATTCGGAAATACGAGGTGTTGCTTCATGGAACGGGATAGCCAATGTCAATTTGTTCGATGAAGCTTTTCGCGAGGGTGTGCTGCGGGATGGAGTCGGCTATGTGGAAAACGCAAGAACTAAGCAGCGGATGCCGATCGAAAAGTTGTTTTTCGAGGATTTGGATGCGAATAGGGAACGGTTCGATATTGTAGCGAAAGCGGCGGAGCTTCGCACGCCTGTCCTGTTCATTCAAGGAATGAGAGATTCGGAGCGGCTAATAAATGGCTTTGCGCGGCTGCAGGAAGCAGCTTCCCATCATCGCTTCGAAAAGCTAGAAGATGCGACGCATACGTTTGGCGCAGTCCATCCTTTTGCCGGGACAACCAACGATTTGGAGCAAGCGATTGCTTTGACGAGAGAATTTTTCGCAACGTTGATAGATCGGGGAACAGAGTGAGCGGCTTATTTTTTGAGTAGATTAGTTATTTTGCGGTTGTCGTTTTGGGAATTGGAGGGCTGAGCAATGAAGCTGGAAAGACTGCTGTCGATCATCATTTTGCTGTTGAATCGGCGCATCGTGCAAGCGAAGGAGCTTGCGGATCGGTTTGAGGTGTCGGTGAGGACGATTTATCGGGATATAGATGCGATTAATGCGGCGGGCATTCCGATTGTTACCTATCAGGGAGCGAATGGCGGCATTGGATTGTCCGAAGGGTACCGTCTCGATCGAAACGTTCTGACGAGCGATGAGCTGGCCGCGATTGTGACCGCTTTGCAAAGCATCTCTACTTCATATGACAGCGAACCTTTTAGAGGGCTGGTTGAAAAAATGAACAGCGTGGTGCCGACCTCGGAAGCTGACCATTTCCGGCATAAAGCGAATGGCGTGCTGATTGATTTTTCACCGTGGGACGGCAATGAAAAGCTGAAGCCGAAGCTTATTTTATTAAAGGATGCAGTAGACAACTGTCGTTTAGCGGAGTTCGCATATTCGAGTCCAAATGGAGATATCACCCATCGTACAGTCGAGCCTCACCGACTCATTTTGAAAGGGAAGCATTGGTACTTGCAAGCTTATTGTTTGGAGAAGGAGCAGTTTCGGCTATTTAAGCTCAAGAGAATGAAGGATATGAGGGTTGTGGAAGGGGAAATCTTTCTGCGCCGGGAGCTTCCCCGTGATGAGGATTTGGCAGGACAAACGCTGCCGGTTTCTTCCAAGGGGACGGAGTTCGTTTTGCGATTCCATGCCGATTCCCGCTTTGTAGCTGAGGAGTTTTTTGGAGTGGAGGAGCTGATGCCGATGGATGACGGGGGATGGCTGGTTCGAAAGGTTTACCGGGAAGATGAATGGCTGTACAGCTTCATCCTCAGTCTCGGTCACCATGCCGAGGTGCTGGAGCCGTCCCATCTGCGGGAAATCATTGCCGATCGTGCAAGGCGGATTGCAGATATGTATAAAACGGGTCAACCAACTTGACATATAGCTGTCAGGTTGGTTGTTTTATACTAGGTTCATTCCAACCATAAGGAGAATGATTGCAATGAAACAAAACGATAAACCAATTGAGCCAGCTCGCTTTGAGACCCTTCCCGCTTTTACGCTAGCCGGAATTAGCGTCGTCACGACGAATACGGATGAGCTGAGCGGCAGCGGCAAAATCGGCGGTCTTTTTGGACAATTTTATTCGCGTCAAATAGAAGGGCAATTGGCTGACCGTATCGAGAAGCCGGGCGTATTCAGTTGTTATTTCGATTATGAAAATGGCGACGCCGGGTTGTACGAAGTGATGGTCAGCGTACAGGTGAAACAGGAGCCGCAGACCGTAGCATCGGAATATCCCGAATCGGTCAAAACATTCACCGTACCGTCCGCGACCTATGCGGTTTTTGTAACAGAGCAGGGCCCTATTATTGAGATGGTTCAGCAAGCGTGGGCCGGCATATGGCAATGGTCGAGGAGGCCCGGCAACGAGCGGGCGTTTACGGGCGACTTTGAGTTTTATGCTCCCCATATCGATCCGAGTAATGGACAAGTTGAAATTTATATCGCTGTACGTAATTAGGTTTTCTTATGGGGCTAGCAAGGATGAGGCGTCTTTATGGACAAGGCTTTGCAAAAAGGGCGGGGCATTTTAGTCAGCAAGTCGTTTCACTATTGCATCTGAAGGAATTTACTATTACAAAATTGTAAATTCTGATGGGCAGGAGTGATCGAAGTGGCGATTATCGAGGTGTTCCCGGGCAGCCCGACGCCCATCCAGGACGCTGTGGCTATAGCGCACGAAGGCGACGTTATTTTGGTGCATAAGGGCACTTATCATGAAACGGTGAGGATAGGAAGCAACAAAAATAACTTGCGGATCGTGGCTAAGGATAAGCGACAAGCGGTTTTGGACGGCAGACATATTTTGACGGTGGCGATCTCCTTAAATAGCGTCGCAGGAGTGGAAATCGACGGTTTTAAAATAAAAAACTACATTTCCGGAGGCATCCGAATCGAAAAGGGGAAATCGCACCCCATTTTGGAAAACAAAATTAGCGGGATAAGCGGACGCAGAGGGAAGGGGCGACCGTTTGGCGTTTTTGCCAATCAATCGGCCGGCAATCTATTGTTGAGAAATAACATTAAACGGATTGGCACCGCCCAGCCTGGCTGCGGCATTCAACTAATCGGCTCCCCCGGTAACTGGGTGATTGGAAATAAGCTGAGGGATAATTCCATATCCGGTATAGTGGTAAGTCGAGGCCTTCATAATGCTATCGTAGGAAACCGGATTTCCGGCAATAAAAGCGATGGAATTGTGACGAGCGAATCCGACAATACGCTTATTTTTGACAACAAGCTTAATCGCAACGGCAAAAATGGGGTGCTCGCGGGGAGTACAAACAATCTTATTTTGGACAGTACCCTAAATAACAATCGGGGGAACGGGGCGACGTTCGCGTTCAATTATAATTTGGCGCTCAACAATGGGATCAAAAACAATCGCGGGAGCGGCTTGGCGGTATTTTCGGATTTCAATGACATTCAGCAGAATCAGATCGTGAGTAATGGCAACAATGGGGTATTTATTCGAGCGCCGCATACGGCAAACTTCGTTTTTGAAAACCGATTTAAGGACAATAAGCCGCGAAATATTAAGGATCAAGGGACGAACAATAATATTGTTCACAATGAGTGGGAGTAGTGAAATGGTTAGGGGAGCGGGGCTGTAGCAGAATGCCGAAAGGCTAACTGTTGCGGCCTTTTTTTGCGTTTTTGCTCTATTAAGAGGAGCTGGACAAGCTTGTTTCGATCGTACAGTTTTGATCATTCAGCTGCACATCGCTCTTTTAGCTCATTTATTGCAAGTTTGCCTAAATAAAACAAAAAGTAAAGTCGATATAACTTATAGGTTAAATGACTTATTTGAAAAGGGAGTGTCGAACAATGAATAAGAAGTATTTCAAACGGTTTATTCTGTCATTGGCATTAAGCGTGTTTTGGCTTCAAGCGGTTGTTCCAGTTGGAGCAGCAAACGAAGCAGCCCCAAAAACAACGGCCGATTTTAAAGATTTGGCGGGGATAGACGCAGCGCTCAAAGCTAAAATTGATGCCTTGCTGGCAAAGGGGGTTTTTCAAGGATCAGGCAATGACTCATTTGGAATTGACGAGAACATGACACGGGCGCAATTCGCAAAAGTGCTTACTTTAATTTATGGCGTCAAGATTGATGACAGTGTACAGACGTCCACTTTCAGCGATGTTAGTGCTAATGATCCGGCCAATGGCTGGGCAATCAAATATATTGAAGCGGCCAAAAAGGCAGGATTAGTAGACGGTGTCGGAGAGGGGAGGTTTCAGCCTTCGAGTGACGTCACATTTGGTCAATTTGCTACAGCATTAGTTAGAGGACTGGGCAGCAAACCGGACTTGAAAAGCAGTCCCTGGTACGCAAACGCGCTCAATGAAGCTGTGCAGAAAAAGATTTTACCTGAAGGCACTGACGGGACAAAATTGGCTACACGAGCCGATCTTGTTGTAGGGGCTTATGGCGGACAACAGGCATATGAACAAATACAAAAAGAGCTGAATACGCCGACACCAACACCAACACCGACACCAACACCAACACCAACACCAACGCCAACGTCGACACCAGCACCAACGCCAACGTCGACACCAGCACCAACGCCAACGTCGACACCAACGTCGACACCGACATCGACACCAACGTCGACACCAGCCCCTGCTATAACGGGATATGTGGTGAGTTCGGGTACTGTAGCAGGTTCGATCGCTATTTCGCATAGCCCTGCTGCCGGCAACAGCATTCGAATTCAAGTTCAGCCTAATGCATTCACTACGCCCCATGTAGGCTATAATGCGACAAGTTTGAGTTCATATGTTTCTGGAATGAACATTGAAAATGTGACGGCTGGTCATCATATTGGCCTGTATGAAGTAAACGCAAGCGGGCTAGTTGTCAAATTCGCCGATATTACCGTAGAGGCGTCGCATATCGCCGCATCGCCAATTGAGTTGTATTATCCTAGACACTATGGGAGTCCTGTAGCGGGCTCAGCGGCGGGAACCGCAAAGTTTATTGGACTAAATAATTTACCAGCGGGAGCTACAAAATGGCTCATTAAAACGAGCACGTCCATTCCTGCCACACCAGCCGCCGATACGGCTTTTATCGGCACCGCATATACTGCGGGGGAGGACATTGATGTAAGCGGAGGGAAAGTTTGGATTGCGCTGGCTGCAGCAGATAACAGCAATCGTGTAATTGGTTTTGCAGTGGTGTATTATACAGAATCGCAACCCCAACCAGCAGTGTCGCTTTTAAATGTTAATGCCGGCAACACTTCAGGTCTTATGTTGAAATTTAATACTGCACTAAGCCATTCGACCTTAGGTATTACCAGCCTCTCCGGACTTGTTCAATCTATTGTAGTGAATCCGGATAGTGCTTCTCCCGTGACGATTAATATTAGTACAGGTACTTTAGGTTGGGATATGATGAGCCCTGGGGCCATGTTAATGTTTGAAAGCACTACATTGGCTCAAGGAGATATTGTGAAGGTAACCTTTGTACCAGGTGCTTTAATGGACTCTTCATACATTGCTATAAATCAGGCAAGCTGTGAAATTACAGTGGGTTCAAGTCAAATACCATAATCAGTTGTTCAGGGCTGTGACAGGCTGAAAGCAAGCGCCTGTTGCGGCCTTTTTTTTATGCCTACTTAGTGCTGCGATTTATTAGGTTACAGATATTAAATTACAGAAATTAATATGACATAAGCTGTCTTATTGGCCTTTTATAATGGAACAATAACAGTAAAGGGGCTGAAGCGAAGCATGAAACCATTAGAGGGAAAAGTGGCTTTGGTAGCAGGAGGGACCCGTGGTGCCGGGCGAGGAATAGCGATTGAGCTAGGAGCGGCAGGAGCGACCGTTTATGTGACGGGACGGACAACGAGAACGCAACGCTCCGAATACAATCGGCCCGAAACGATTGAAGAAACGGCCGAGCTAGTAACGGCTGCTGGGGGCAATGGCATTGCGGTTGCTGTCGATCATTTGGACCCCGTTCAGGTTCAAGAATTGGTACAGCGAATAGAAAGTGAGCAAGGGCGGTTAGATGTGCTGGTCAACGATATTTGGGGAGCGGAATATTTGGTAGAATGGAACGTCCCGATATGGGAGCATTCGCTGGAAAAAGGGCTTCGGATACTGCGGCTTGCGATTGACACTCATCTTATTACGAGCCATTTTGCGCTGTCATTGCTGATTAAGAGCGGCGGGGGACTTGTCGTGGAAATGACGGATGGAACTGAAGAGTATAACAAGGACAATTATCGGCTGTCGATGTACTACGATTTGGCGAAAACATCCGTTAATCGCATGGCTCAGTCGCTTGCCCGCGAGCTTGAGCCGCATCAATGCACAGCAGTCTCTTTGACTCCGGGCTGGATGCGCTCCGAAATCATGCTGGAGCATTATGGCGTTCGGGAAGAAAACTGGCAGGATGCTTTAGAAAAGGAGCCGCATTTCATCATTTCGGAAACGACTCGATATGTAGGGCGGGCAGTTGCTGCGCTTGCAGGCGACCCGGAGGTCGCACGCTGGAACGGGAAATCGCTTTCGAGCGGCGAGCTTGCGAAAATTTATGGCTTTTACGATCTTGACGGCTCGAAGCCGGATGCTTGGCGGTATATGGTAGAGGTGCAAGGCGCCGGTAAGCCTGCGGACGCTTCGGGGTATCGTTAATCAGATTAACAAAAAGAGGCTATTCATCTGGATGATGGCCTCCTTTTTTGAGTGGACGATATCTCATTAAGCGGTATTAAGTTAAAGGGAACTTCGGCATTTAATCCAAAAATGCTTGCGAATATTGAACAACACCCGTTACATGTTCGAGTGAGCCGTCCGTTAGCTCTAAAGCCATAAAGGCTTCGTTCGGCACTTCGAATGGAGCTTTTATATTCCACTGGCTGGCCGGCTTAAAGCCGAATTTAGGATAATAATCGGAGTGGCCCAAAACAATAACCGAACGATGCCCAAGCTCGGCTGCCTTTTGTAACGCAGCTCGAATTAATTGACTCCCGATTCCTTGACTCTGATGTTCAGGGGAAACGGAAACGGGTGCGAGCGCCAAAGATTCGGCAGCGTTTGAACCGTCTACAATTTTTATTTTGGATAAAAGGATATGGCCAACAATTTCATCATTCGTGTCTACCGCGACGAGCGACAGCTCTGGGATAAATGCATCCGATTTACGGAGTCGGCTAACAAGCAGATGTTCCTTTTGATCGCTAAATTCTTCGTTCAAAAATGCGCTTTGGATAACGGTCTCCGTCACGGCATAGTCGTCCGTTCGTTCTATTCTTATTTGAATGGTCAATTTTCAGCCTCCTGTTCTCAAAAATTACGATTATTATTCTAAAAAACATTCCCTCTCATGCAGGAACTTTGATAATACAAATGCCTCTACAGTTCATATATCATAATTCAGTTCATATTTTGGATGCAAGCGCTATAATGAATCGCTGGATTATTGGTTAATGATGCTGCACTATACAATAATTCTATTGGAGTGATATTGTAAGAGTTGGAAGATTTGCGACTTGTAAACTTAAAAGGCGGCTGACTTTTGGGTCCTTATATCTAATGGCGATTTTAAAATCTGAATACAGATCGTGCAGCGACATATTAAAGGTAACAGCAGCGATTTAACAACAACCATCTTTTACAGCAATTTATAAGAAATCGGCGGATCTTCTTTCTGCCATAATGGTATTTAAATGATAGAATTAGTTAGGGGGAATTTGGGAATGATTGATAGTAATTCACTTCTAGGAGTACAGGCCCCGACTATTCAAATTTAGCTTAAGAAAGGTGTAAAAGGTGCAAGAAATGACAGGGATTAAAGGAAAAAAGAATTGGAAAAGAGATATTATTCTCTTTATGACAGGTCAGACGATTTCATTGTTTGGTTCCGCGCTAGTACAATACGCCATTATGTGGTACGTCACTTTGACGACAAAATCGGGACTTATGATGACGCTGTTTATTATTTGCGGGTTTATCCCTACGTTTTTGCTTTCTCCATTTGCGGGCGTATGGGCGGATCGTTTTAACCGAAAAAACTTGATTATGATCGCAGACGCCATGATCGCTATTGTGACATTGATTTTGGCGATTACCTTTTTGCTAGGATATAACGAGCCTTGGCTGCTGTTTGTCATCGCCGCTGTCCGCGCGCTCGGGGCAGGTATTCAAACGCCTGCAGTGGGAGCGATTTTACCGCAAATTGTACCTGAGGATAAGCTGATCAAGGTTAACGGAATTAACGGAACGCTTCAGGCGCTGATGATGTTTGTTGCACCGATTGTCAGCGCGACACTGCTTTCTGTGGCAACGATTGAAATTATTTTCTTTATTGATGTTGTGACCGCAGCGCTGGCGATCTTTACTTTGTTTTTCTTCCTTAAAATACCGCTGCATCAAAAGGCGGCTGATCAACAAACAACAAGCTATTTGGATGATTTTAAGCAAGGATTGTCCTACATCAAATCTCATAGCTTTTTGAAGCCCTTCTTTATCTTCTTCGCCTTTTTCTTTGTATTGCTGGCTCCGGCTGCGTTTCTGACACCGCTGCAAGTGGCTCGGACTTTCGGAGATGAATATTGGCGATTAACAGCTATCGAAATTGTGTTTTCGGTCGGGATGATGGCTGGCGGGGCTATTATTGCCTCATGGGGCGGCTTCCGCAATAAAGTGTATACGATGGCCGTGTCTAACTTTATTATGGGCGTTTGTACATTGTTGCTTGGCGTCACTCCAATCTTTTGGGCGTACTTAGTGTTTATGGGACTATTCGGCGTAGCGATGCCAATCGGGAACACGCCAACAACAACCTTGCTTCAGGAGAAGGTAGACCCGAATTACATGGGCCGGATTTTCGGCGTATTCGGGATGATCTCGACTTCGATGATGCCAATGGGAATGCTCATCTTTGGCCCGCTGGCAGATGTCATTAAAATTGAATGGATACTAATGGGCACAGGGGTGTTAATCATCGTTTTAGCCACGTTCTTTGTGACCAACAAACGATTGATTGAGGCCGGGAAGCCGACAGTTGCGGAAGCCGTACAAGAGTAAGTACGGGGGTTAATAGATAAGGAAAGGCTGGCGAGTAAGTGGTCGGCCTTTTTTTTTGCACACGGGGATAGTTTGAAAAAGAGAACACCCGCAACGGGGGAGCCTGAGTAATGGCTTTAGGCGTTGTGGGTGTTTTTTGTTGATTTTAATGCCGAGGCTTACAGGCTGGAACCGCCGCTGGCATCGATCAATTGGCCGGTTATCCAGCGGCTGTCCGAGGAGGCGAGAAAGGCGGCAATATCCGCGATGTCGCCTGGTTCACCCCACCTTTTGAAAATGGACAGTCCTGCGGCATAGGTTGGCCCCTCAGGATCTTGCAAAGTCCCGGCGTTCATCTCTGTGTTAATGATGCCAGGCTGGATGGCGTTGACTGTTATTTGACGGCTGCCAAGCTGCTTGGCCAAAAGACGGGTCAAGGTGTCGACCGCTCCCTTCGACATGCTGTAGGTAAATACACTAGGGGAAGCGACTCGTGTAACGAAAGAAGAAAGATTGATAATGCGACCTCCGTCGTGGAGGCGCGGCAATGCTTGCTTAGTGACAAAAAGCGGAGCTTTTACATTTATGTTCACGACCTCGTCAAACGAGGCTTCCGTCGTCTCTTCTAGAGTTACGATTTGGCCGATTCCGGCGTTATTGACTAGAATGTCAAAACGATTGCTGCCCGTTTGTTTCAGTAGAGCCTCATCTAATGCTTCGTATAAATGATTGATGCCATTAACTTTGCTGAGGTCGGCTCCGATTGCAAACGCTTCGCCTCCAAGTTGGACAATTTCATTAACGACTGCTTCGGCTTCATTTTGCCTGCTACCATAGTGTACGGCAACTAAAGCTCCTTCTTGCGCGAGCCGCAGCGCGATGCTTCGGCCAATTCCACGGCTAGCTCCAGTTACCAGTGCGACTTTTCCTTTCAATTTGCCCGAATCATCGTGGCTTATCGTATCATAATTTTTAACCTCATGATTCATGTCCTCATCCCCTTGATTAGATTTCATGGATAGTTATATCACAAGGGGATGATTACGATGTTGCTCTTTCATTCAAGCTCAAGATTAAATAGTTTTCAATTTCAATAGTAGGTACAGCATCTAGCTTTATAAACTCGGATATTCTTTCCCCATTCTCGGTGTAGGAAACTTTGATATACACGGTTTTGTATATGTTTATCATGTGTTGGTCAATTAATTTAGGATCTAAGGCAAATGATCTAGTGAAAACGGACCCTTCTAATTCGCTATTTGGCGCTAAGAGAACAGGTTCTTCATTAAGGATCGTGCTTTGAAAAACATGACTTGTATTTAACTTTGGCAGCATCTTAGGGTCAAGGGAGAAGGAGAGAATGACATTGTTCATTGTTTTCTTAGGTTGATCAACAGTTACCTCGTATACGATCATATCTGCATTCTCTTCTTTGGAAAGCTCAATCGTTGCTGTCACGGTAAAGTCGGTAGGCGGCTTCTGACTAAAGTTCTTGGATCCGATTGCTTCCAAAATGTCAGACCGTTCTGAACGGTAGGTAGGGCCGTTGCTTTGGCAGCCTAGTTGGCTGCCCATGGCAAACAAAATGATTATGAGTGTCATGATCTTCTTCATTGTTCACCTCAGGGATAAGATTAGCTTTGCAATTATGTATACGAGGAAACGTTTGTTTATGCAGCATATCAGCTGCCTTAAAGAAATGTAAATATTAAGTTGATTTTGAGAGAGAGGAACCATTTGTTTGGAATATTGTGTGATGATTCCTTTTATGATAGAATCCTTATTTAATAATGGTAATAAATACATAATTTGAGAGGTGGATTTTTTGCATAAGTCTAAAGTCATAATGATCGGTGTTCTAATGGTGCTTCTTGCGATAATGGCTATTTCGTGCTTCAAAAAAGTAAACGTTGAAAAAGTTTCGAGCTTGGCGAATAACGCATTTCAAACCAAACATTATGACCAGTTTAATAAGCAGTACTCCGTGTTACAAAATGCAGACCAAGCAATGGCAGAAGCTTTATTAACTAGAATTAAACAGGATGACGTATTTAAAATTGAAAAAATATCCTCGATTCAATCGGCTGCCGATAGGTTGAAGGAACTTGAGAATATTAACAAACAGGTTCCTGAGCTTACGAGCTACTCGGAAAAATTAATTAATGAGCTAAAAGCTGAATTAAAAGAATACAGCATGATGGTGAATCACTTCGATCAGATGCTTCAAGCACGACTTGTGAAAATCAAAGACCCGTTTTCTTCGTTTAATCAGGATTTAAAAATGATGAACGAAGACACTATTGAAAAAGCTATAGCGGATTTAAAAGAGTTGAGCACAACTATGAATGAAGAAATAATGACAATGGAATCTTTACCTTTTCAAGACAAGGACATGCCCGAATACTTCGAAAATATGAGGTTGCACAATATATGTGTAGCTTCTAAAATGACCTATTTGGAAGGTATTAAATACAAAGTAATATTAGCAAACACGGGTGTTGCTGAAGACATTGAAGGGGGCAAATTTGTTCTTTATACGGACTACCTTAGACTGCAAAATAATTTGATTATTAAATCCTTAACCGTAGTAAAACAAAGGTCAGAACTTTATAAAAAGGAGTTTTCTTCGTACAACTTTACTTTGGACTGAATGAAACGATGTACCGTTTTAGCAGATGGATGCCGTTTAGGTATCTATCTATAAAACGGTACTTTTTGTGCAGAAGGTGAAGGCTCTCGCTGTGATAGAACAAGTCAACGGGAGTGAGTTTTAAATCTAGCTAATTTCACTTCTGGAAAATTGTTATTTAGCATAGTGAATGAATCGTCTGCTTCTCCCTTTAGGTGCTTGTTAAAAAACGCCAACGAATATTCGTTCACGATGGAAGAGGCTCGTTGCGGTTTAATGCTGCCGGCCATTCCGATGTAACGAAGGAGCGGAGTGATGTATTGAACATCGGCAAAATTGTAATGCTCCATCCCGTCTATATATAGGGCTTGGCCGCCGTAGCGGGCTGCATTAGCAAAATGCTCCACTTGAAGCTCCGCAGTTACTGCTTCTTCTTCAGCTTCTGCTCTGCTTATCCCCATGTTGATAAGTTCTGCATCTGTGTAAACGGGATGTTGGCTTCTTTCATCAAATTGCTTATACGTGCCCTCCGAGAGCAGGAATAGAAACGGCTTGGTGATTCCTTGACGGTTATGGTAGCGGTAGAGTGCGCCGTCTAAGTTAATACCCGCTTTGATTCGATCGTTGTAAGCAGCGTCATATGAGGCAGCGCCGCCATAGGAATGGCCCATTACGCCGACATTTGCGAGGTCGAGTCTTCCTTTTAAATTGAACGTTCCTTTTAATGGAGACGGGACGTTTCCGTTATTCCACAGTTCCAACTGATCGAGTACAAAAAAGATATCGTCTGTCCACACTTTACCCACCATATTCCGATATTCCGTATCGCGAATTTTATTTTCATCCGTTTTCATGGGGGCAATTCTACCGTCGGGAAATACAGTGGCAAAAGCGCTGTACGTATGGTCAATAGATACGACAATGTAGCCATTGCTCGCTAAATGCTCAGCTTGCGAGGTGTGATAGATGCGCGAAGATTTGTATCCGTGATTTAAAAGGATAATTGGGTAAGTAGGGCTTGATGTTGAGACCTCGGCTCCTTCGTAAGAATGGCTGGGGATGTCCTTCAAGTAGTTCATTATAAAAGAAGGAAAGCCGACTGTTTTGGATAGCGGCTCTTCCTTAAGCAGAGCTGTTTGTCCGATCATAGGGGCGGGGGCACCTTTTGTTTGTTGGGCAGGGTACCAAATTTGGACCATGAGCTCGCGATTGCCTTTTTTTGCGGCATCGAATGTTTCTTCCCGACTGGAATCGGTCAGGTGGAAGATTTGCGTGCCTACGAGATGCGGGCCTGTTGGCTCTGGCAGCTTGAAGAAAGGAAAAGCGTACATGAATCCAGCTGTAGCTGCCAGCATGATAAACGTGACGGTGTAGGCGAAGCCTTTTATAAATCGCGGTGTTTGGCGGGCAGCGGGCTTTTTGAAATAGGAGTAGTTGGTTGCGCTTAGAGTAAGGATAGTGATGGTGTAGGCTAAAAAGAGCTGGATTCTGTAGCCTTCGACGGATAGATGGGCGACGAGCAGCACGAGACTCATCACGCTAGTGGCCGTTAAAGCGATCCTTTTCGCTCGGTTGCGAAGCAGAATGGAGGAGGCTAGCCAGGATGCGTTTGAGAGAAGAAGCAGGAATTCGAATAGTCTCATTGGGGATCTCCTTTGTCACCTTTGTAAATAAGGTGTGTGGTGGGTGTTTGGCTTGCGTTGAAACGAATTTCTGAGAGCGTGTTGATGGTTACGTACTTGTAAATATTTTTAATGAAGACTTGTGTTAGTTTTCTGTTGTGCATTCTGCTGACTTGAACGTTCCTTTTGATCGTACTCTGTCGGCTTGAAATGAACTATCGATTCACCTTACATTGGGATGACGTTTTTGTAATTTCTACCTGAGGCAGGGGGAGTACATAGACTAGTCGGGAAGGTTCGGGTACACTAGCTGGTGATGGCAAGACAATTTGGAGTTATAGTGGATTTGCAGGCAGTTGTCTTTAAATAGATACGATCAGAATGGGGATTCGGGAAATATGCTTATTCAATTAATTACTGTAGGAAAGTTGAAAGAGAAGTATTTGGTGCTAGGGATTGCGGAGTACAGCAAACGTCTGGCTCCTTATGTGAAGTTTCAGGCCATTGAGGTGCCCGACGAGAAGGCGCCAGAAAATATGAGCGACGCTGAGCTTCTGCAGGTGCAGGAGCGGGAGGGCGAGCGTATTTTAGCACATGTGAAACCGGAGGCTCATGTGGTGGCGCTGGCGATTAACGGGCAGTTGTGGTCGAGCGAGGAATTGGCGGAGCATATGGATAAGCTCGGCACTTATGGGACGAGCCATATTGTGTTTATTATTGGCGGTTCGGTGGGGCTGTCGCCCGCTGTTATGCGTAGGGCACAGTCTAAGCTTTCTTTTGGAAGAATGACATTGCCGCACCAACTGATGAGACTTGTGTTGGTGGAGCAGATTTATCGGGCGGTGAAGATTAATCGGGGGGAGCCTTATCATAAGTAGGGCGAAAAATCCTAGAAATCTTATGCCGGATACAATTGAAAAAAATGTAATCATGTAGAGAATTGTGTATTGTTTTGATAAACTAAAGTTGTGAAGTATCTTTATTGTGTGGTTGTTCTAATCATCATTTCAAACGTGCAAATATCGGAAGTAATCATAGCTAACCATCTATATTCATTAGGTTTTCAGGCAAGTTAAATCCCAAGATGGGGGTACAGAAAAACCGTGAAAACTGAGGCAGAAACTCGAAAAGAACTAATTGATGCAAAACTCTACACTGCAGGCTGGGATGTAAACAATCTTGCTCAGGTTAAACAGGAGTTTGATATTTCTGTGCCACTAGATGAGGGTGTAGCAGAAGCGAAAATGCCTTATGAAGTTCATCATTATAGTGATTATGTACTGCTGGGGAGAGATGGGAGACCGCTGGCCGTTGTTGAAGCTAAAAAGACTTCCAAAGACGCTTCGAACGGTAGGGAACAGGCTAAACAGTATTGTTACAACATTCAGAAACAATATGGTGGCAAACTCCCGTTCTGTTTTTATACAAACGGTCTTGAGATTCATTTCTGGGACTTGGAGAATTACCCACCCAGAAAAGTAGTTGGCTTTCCAAGTCGAGATGATTTAGAGCGATTTCAATATATCCGGGAACACAGAAAACCACTTGCTGATGAGCTAATAAACACTGAAATCGCCGGAAGAGATTATCAGATTCGTGCGATTCGTGCAGTGATGGAAGGAATAGAGAAAAAACAACGGAGTTTTCTTCTGGTGATGGCCACCGGAACCGGGAAAACAAGAACCTGTGTTGCCCTTGTGGATGCTCTAATGCGTGCAGGGCATGCTGAACGAGTGTTATTTCTGGTGGATAGAATAGCTTTACGAGAGCAGGGACTAGCTGCTTTCAAGGAACACTTACCTAATGAACCTCGTTGGCCAAAGGTCGGTGAGAAGCTAATTGCGAAAGATCGCCGTATCTATATTTCAACCTATCCTACAATGCTCAATATTATTAGGGAAGAGGGCAATAACCTCTCACCTCATTTCTTCGATTTGATAGTAATTGATGAAAGTCATCGCTCTATTTATAACACTTACGGAGAAGTGCTTGATTATTTCAAGGCCATAAGCCTTGGATTAACTGCAACTCCAACAGATATCATTGACCACAACACTTTCAAGCTATTCAACTGTGACGATGGTCTGCCAACCTTCGCTTACACGTATGAGGAGGCAGTTAATAACATTCCGCCTTATTTGTGTAATTTTCAAGTAATGAAGATACAAACCAAGTTTCAGTATGAAGGTATTAGCAAACGGACGATCTCCTTGGAAGATCAAAAGCGATTAATTCTTGAAGGTAAAGAGGTTGAAGAGATCAATTTCGAAGGCACTGAGTTGGAGAAGACGGTTATCAATAAAGGGACCAATTCGCTCATTGTGAAAGAGTTCATGGAAGAATCAATCAAGGATACTAACGGTGTATTGCCTGGAAAAACTATATTTTTCTGTTCTTCTAAGTCTCATGCTCGGCGGATCGAGGAAATATTTGACTCACTTTACCCGGAATATGCAGGTGAATTGGCTAAGGTGCTTGTTTCTGATGACCCCCGTGTTTATGGGAAGGGCGGACTCTTTGACCAGTTCTCCAATAACGATATGCCTCGCATCGCCCTCAGTGTTGATATGTTGGATACAGGAATTGATATTAGAGAATTGGTTAATCTAGTATTCGCTAAACCGGTGTATTCTTATACCAAGTTCTGGCAGATGATTGGCCGTGGGACTCGATTATTAGAATCAAATAAAATAAAGCCTTGGTGCACAGAAAAGGACAGGTTCCTCATTCTGGATTGCTGGGACAATTTTGAATATTTCAAGATAAATCCAGAAGGTAAAGAACCTACTGTTCAAATTCCGCTCCCTGTACTTTTTGTAGGTATTAGGCTTGATAAGATTGAAACGTCACTCGATTTGCATAACGATGGCATTGCTGAGAAAGAGATCAAAAAGCTTCGATTACAAATAAAGGATCTCCCAAAAAGCTCAGTGGTTATTCAGGAATCAGCCACGGATTTGCACATAATAGAGGATGATAATTTCTGGACAAAATTAACTCATGACAAAATTCAATTCTTGCGTACTACCATAAAACCACTATTTAGAACGGTTTCGCAAACGGATTTTAAGGCTATGCGATTCCAGAAAGATCTACTTGAAGCATCACTGGCGATCTTGGCTAACGAACAAGAGAAATTTAAAACATTAAAGGATAACATCATCGAATTGATTGGCGAACTTCCACTATCGATTAATATTGTTGCCAGTGAAGAGGCTATCATTAAGCTTGCTCAAACAAATCATTACTGGGCAACGGCAACAGACGAAACATTTGATGAACTTGCTATAAGGTTATCTACTCTTATGAAATATCGTGATAATAATATTAAACCTCTCAGACTTGCTCAGTATGACTTTATCGATGCGCTCAAGACAAAAGAAATGGTGGAATTCGGTCCCGAACATTCAGCAGTCAGTGTCACTAAGTATCGCGAAATGGTGGAAGAGCTCATTATGGAGCTTACTGAAAGTAACCACATTCTACGAAAGATTAAAGAAGGAATAGAGATTACAGAGGAAGAGGCACAGGAGCTTGCCACAGTATTGCATCATGAGCATCCACATATTACCGAAGATTTACTTAAGAACGTGTACAAAAATCGTAAAGCGAACTTTATTCAGTTCATTAGGCATATCTTGGGGCTAGAGATACTGGAAAGTTTCCCTGACACAGTATCCAAGGCCTTCGATCAATTCATCCATAGTCATACGAATCTAAGTTCCCGTCAACTAGATTTCCTAAATCTGCTAAAGGAATTTATATTGGAGAAAGAGACCGTGCAAAGGCGTGATCTGATCGAATCTCCCTTTACAGTATTGCACCCACAAGGAATCCGTGGCTTGTTTACCACGGCAGAAATCAACGAGATTATAGAACTTACAAAAAAGGTGGCAGCATAATTTGTTACAAAACAACTCAGTACTAAAAAGTAAAATTGATCAGCTGTGGAATAAATTTTGGAGCGGCGGTATATCCAATCCTCTTACTGCCATTGAACAAATTACCTATCTACTTTTTATGAAGCGACTGGATGATCTTGACCTGAAGCGAATATCTGATGCCGAATTTACGGAGGAAGAGTATATCTCCAAATTTGCTGGAGAATTTACACTCCCTGGCACCGATCAGAAGGTGGATAAGCAGACTCTTCGTTGGAGCAATTTCAGAAGAATGCCGGCCGAAGAAATGCTTAATCATGTGCAGTTAAAGGTATTCCCTTTTTTGAAAATGTTGAATGGCGATGAATCAGCATTCACCCATCACATGAAGAATGCGGTCTTTCTTATCCCTAAGCCAGCTTTGCTAGTAGAAGCAATTTCCACCATTGAAGAAATATTTGCAGAGATTGAGAAAGATGCCGACGAAGGTGGCCAGGCTTTTCAGGACATTCAAGGGGATGTCTATGAAATGCTCCTTTCGGAAATTGCCTCAGCCGGTAAAAACGGACAGTTCAGAACACCACGACATATTATTAAGCTCGTTGCCGAATTGGTTGAACCTCAACTGGGGAACCGCATTGCCGACCCTGCTTGCGGAACTGGTGGTTTTCTGCTTGGGGCGTATCAGTATATCGTAACCCAGCTTGATAAGAATAAGAAGAATCTTCAGCCAGACGAAGATGGATTTATTCGTAATTCCGTGAGCGGAGTCTTAACAAAAGAAGTTAGAGATATTCTGAATGACAGCTTATATGGCTACGATATAGATATCACCATGGTGCGGTTGGGGTTGATGAACTTGATGATGCATGGTGTGGACACCCCTCACATTGATTATAAAGATACATTGAGTAAGGGCTATACCGAGTCTAATCAGTATGAGTTTATTATGGCCAATCCGCCATTTACCGGTAGTATTGATAAGGGAGATATCAACGAATCCCTTAAATTGGGAACTACCAAGACGGAGCTCTTATTTGTGGAGAATATTTATAATCTGCTCAAAATGGGTGGAACAGCAGGGGTGATTGTACCGCAGGGAGTTCTGTTTAGTAGTGGTAAGGCCTTTGTTGAAGCAAGGAAAATACTTGTTGAGAAATGTGAACTTAAAGCAGTTATCAACATGCCGAGTGGGGTATTCAAACCATATGCAGGAGTAAGTACTGCTATTTTGATTTTCACAAAAGGCGGTGAGACCAAGAATGCCTGGTTTTACGATATGCACAGCGATGGCTATAGCCTGGACGACAGGCGGACAAAACTTGATGGATATGGAGATCTACAAGATATTGTAACGCAATATAAGTTGCGTAATCAGGAAAGGGCAAGCGACCGCAAAGAAAAGTTTTTCTTTGTACCCAAGTCTGACATCGTGAAAGAGAAATATGATCTCTCTATTAGTAGATACAGAGATGATGTGATTGAAGAGGTCGTTTATGAAAATCCTTCATTGATTCTTGCCAAGCTCAAGACAATAGAGAGCGAAATTGATTCGGAGTTGATTGAGCTTGAGGAGATGTTAGGAGTAAAATGAAAAGTGTAACATTAAGTGATATTATTGCTGAAAATGGCGTATTTATTGATGGTGATTGGATTGAAAGCAAAGACCAAGACCCACACGGAGAAGTACGTCTTATTCAACTGGCGGATATTGGGGACGGCATCTTTTTAAATAAATCAAATAGATTTTTAACAAAGAAAATGGCTCTCAAGCTTAAATGTACTTTCTTGCAAAAAGGGGATCTGTTAATTGCTCGAATGCCAGACCCTCTAGGTAGAGCATGTATTTTCCCCGGAGATGAAAGGCAATGTGTTACAGTCGTCGATGTTTGTATACTAAGACCTAATTCAAAAATCATTTTCAATGAGTATTTAAAAGACCTTATTAATAACTCTGATTTTCGAAATAGAATAAATACCTACACCACTGGTACTACACGAAAGAGAATCTCTAGAAGTAATTTAGATAAAATCCAGTTTGATTTACCAGCATATGAAGATCAAATCCGCATTGCAACTGTTCTCACTCGGGTGGAAAGGCTTATTGCCAAACGCAAAGAGAGCATCAAGGCGTTGGATAAATTCTTGAAGAGTACCTTTGTGGAAATGTTTAGGGATGTTATTTCCCGCCACGGAAAGCCATATATTTTTGATGACTTAAAAGCTGATGGAAAAGGTACCTTTTCAAATGGACCATTTGGGAGCGATTTACTTACTTCAGAATTAAACTCTGAAAATGGTATTCCGGTTATTTACATTAGAGATATTAAAAATGGATATCTTGAGTGGAAAAGTAATGTATTTGTTACTCCACAAAAAGCATCCTCACTGCCTAACTGTCACATTATTCCGGGAGATTTATTAATTGCGAAAGTAGGGGATCCTCCCGGAATTGCTGCAGTGTGTGATGAAAAAATGAAAACAGCAATAATCACTCAAGATGTAATTCGGTTAAGATTAAATTATAGAATAGTAAATCCAGTATATTTATGTAATTTCATTAATTCAGACTTAGGGAAAAAAATAATAAAAAAAATCACAGTAAAAGGTACACGAAAAAGATTTTCCTTGGGTGATTTTAAAAAGTTGCAACTTAATTTACCAGACCTCACTCTTCAAAACAGATTCGCCTCCATTGTTAAAAAGATTGAGAATCTTAAAGCAAGATATACTCTAAGTCTAATTGAACTGGAAAACCTCTACGGTTCGCTTAGTAGACAAGCATTTAAAGGTGAATTGGATTTGAGCAAGGTTCTGGTGGAAACAGAAAACGAAGAACTTCAAGAGGAGAGAATGAAAATACCACCTCTGGATAGTGAAATTATTGATTCAAAAATATACTCGGAAGCCGAGTTAATGAAAACTATTCTATCTATGAAAGGTCAAGCGTTTAGCTTTGACTCTCTCATGGCAAAACTTGAAAAAGCTTCGTTTGAGGTGATGCCCAACTATGGAGATTTAAAAGATCAAATTTATGAAATGCTGGGAGGGACAAGCCCGCTATTGTCGCAAACTTTAGTCGAAGTTAAAAATGAATCAGGAAAAGTCGAAAATAAAATAATGTTAAGGGTTAATATATGAGACTGATACGTTTAAAAATAACAGATCCCATGGGCTTTAGAAGTCTGCAAGCTGGTTTTGAGGTTCATTTTCTGCGCGAATGGAATTATGCTGAGGTTGATGAATTTAATCCTTATATACTGGCAGGCCCAAATGGCAGCGGTAAATCTAATGTGTTGGAAGTATTGGCCGCGATTTTTTATCATATCGAATGCATGTATCTCAATTACAGGCCAGTATCATTTGAATATGATGAAATAGAAAATCCGCAAGGCTTTCGAAGCGATATTGCATCCCCTAACGGATTCGAGATTGAATATTTCATTATCGCTCCTCCCACATTAAACATCGCAGGGAATAAAGAGTACGCACACATTAAGATCGTTAAAGAAAGAGGCAATTCACCTCATATTTATTGGATTAATAGAGATTTGTTTGATGTTGGAACTCCGCAGATTCTTACCAGTAATGAAGCCAAAGAAGTATTACCAGACTTTGTGCTAGGTTATTCTTCTGGTGAAAATGAAATATTGAGTTTGTCTTTCTTCAAAATGCGCTTTATCCATTTTGATGAGTACAAAGATTATCTTAATCATCAGAGTTCTTATTCCAGCAAGTCTGCTGGTCGGCTTACATTTCTAAATAGTGAATATAATCAGGCTATAGTATTAAGCAATCTCCTTCTTCAAAAGACTGAATTATTAAAGCCGTATAAAGATGAAGTAGGCGTTGAGGATATAAAGAGTTTTCGGATCATTATCAGAAAGTATATTAAATTGGATAAAATGCAGGTTACCGAAGATCAAGAGGATACTATTAATTTTCAAAAGACTATCGTGGAGACTATCGAAGACGAATATGGTGAAATTCAGTATCGTATTGATATTACACAAAACCTGAATTCAATCATCAGGAGGCTAAAAAATTGCTCTACCTGCAGTTATTACGATTCTGTAGCAGACGAGCTATTTCTTGATTATTGGGTTAATGATGAAACCAAGGAAGCCTTTGCGCATAATTTTGAATCAGCCATCGAACTCTTTCAGGCGTTTCAGACTCTTCTTACTCTCAATCTTTATACTGTAAGCGAGAAGTTGAAAAAGGAGCTGTACCAATCTGCAAGCTTATACGTGAATGAAACCGTTCCAACACTCCCCTCCGATGAACGTATAATGCGTTTTAAGGATTTATGGTTACAAAAGAGTGGAGTTGCTACAAATATACTGAGCAAATCACTGTCAGATGGGGAACACCAATATCTCCACTCTTTAGGGCTATGTTTGTTATATAAGGATAAAAAGTGTCTATTTCTTCTCGATGAACCGGAAACTCATTTCAATCCCAACTGGAGAGCAAAGTTTATCACTGGAATTCGTAATTGCTTCAAAGGCGAAGATTGGAATTCTTCAATGCGAGAAATGTTGATCACGACCCATACTCCCTTTTTAATATCAGATAGTAAAAAGGAATATGTTCTTGTGTTTAACAAATTAGCGAGTCAAATGATAGAAGTTACACGGCCGGATTATAACACTCTTGGTGCGTCAATCAATAAAATTACTATGAAGTCCTTGGGTAAAACTGAAACCATTGGTGGGTATGCAGAAAAGCAACTTAATGAAATTAAAGAGCGATTCGAAGCTGGAGCAGCGAAACAAGAATTAATTGATGAAGTAAATAACTTGCTTGGAGATTCGGTTGAGAAAGTATTATTTATAAAAAGAGTACTTGATAGTATGGAGAGGGAATAATGCTATTTACATATCAATACATCAATCATAGTATGGAGAAAATGCAGGAATTTATTGATTATATATTTTATGAGGTTTGGTGCGAAGCTCCAACAATTACAGACTATTCGTTAGAATTGTACGATAATAAACCGGAGTTGAAAGAAGTAGTGACAGCTTTTCACTATTCAAGCACACAAGGTGGTGATTTTTTTAATGCAAAGGTGGAGGAGATATTCGCAATATTTAAAACGCTTAGCCCAGCGGATATCTCCCAATTGAAATTGTGGTATCAATCAAACAACAACATTGAAAACTTATGTAAGAATAATCTGGCGATTACGCCTTCAAAATACTCTGATATAAATCGAATGAACAAAGATCTTGGATCCGCTCTAAAAGTATTTTTTGTTCGATTATACTCGCAAGATTTACTCTCCCTAAAAGCATTAGCAGATAAAATTGGTTTGATTGATGATCATTATACTGAGTTTGTAAAGATTAATCGTGCAGGCAAATGTCCTTTCTGTGGATTATATGATATTGATAGTGAGTATGTTCATACCAGGGAAGCCTATGATCATTACCTGCCTAAAAGTGAATATCCTTTCTCATCAATTAGTTTTAAAAACCTAGCACCTATTTGTAATAAATGCAATAGTGGTAATAAGGGATCAAAAGATCCACTTTACGATATTAATGGAAATCGGCGTAAAGCCTTTTATCCTTTTAATCCCAATCTCCATACTATGGAGATTGATTTAAGACTTAATTCAGCAGATATTGAAAAATTGACTCCGCAAGATGTAACTATTAAATTTGGCCCTGTAAACATTGAGGAAGAGCTCAAAACGTGGAACGAACTCTTTGGTATTGAAGCACGTTATAAAGCAAAGTGTTGCAGTGCTGATGCAATATATTGGTTTAATCAAATAATCGATGAATGTGGAGATAAATCTCCAATGGAATTTCTATCTATCAGATTAGAAAGTGCCCAAAAATCGCCTTATTCAGATACAAATTTTTTGCGTAAACCATTTTTGGAGGCATGCGCAGCACTAGATATGTTCACATAAGAAGAAATTGAGGGTAATTTATCACATCTTTTGGTTAAAGGGATGCCTACAGTAGGTATCCTTTATTTCGCCTTTAGAGTGATACGGAGAACCGTATCACAAATAGTGGTAAAGCGGAGAGTAGAACTTGTAGTTAATCTGAAAGATTGGAATATTACGGCATAAAACTTAATAATGAGCGACATTGGTTGATTATTTAACTAAAAATGACCGAACAAGTTTATTCTTATTCGGTCATTTTGTGATCGCCCCCCCCCCCAAAGCAGGGATGGTTGTTTACGTCTCCACTTTTGTTCACTTCGGAAGCACTATAAAACCTTTATTGATGGGGTTTTAGTAGTTTTCATTGCGATTTTTCACTTGTTTTCACTTTAGGAAATCACCCTCAACTTTTGGTTGTCCACCAAATTCCACCATGATTATAAAGCGAAAAGTTGAGCTAACGGGCAGATTAATGAAATAGCATCGACTTTTCAGCTGGATAAGAAAAATCCCCCAATCTTGATACTTAATGTGGTAACATGGAAGGAAAAGGATATCTAATTAAAACAAATCGCAGCTTCCGCGATAGAACTGCTACTTGTTTAAGCTAAAGTGCAGTATCTCAATATACATGAGGAGAAGACTGCCTACTGCAAGTAAAGATGCCTTCTTCTTTATTATGCTAAGTATAATCCAAAAGTTAGGAGCAAAAATATGCCTATTGAACTTGTGCTTTTTGATTTTGATGGAACATTAGCAGATACTTTACCCTCTTCTTTTTCTGCTTTTAAAACAGTTTTTAAAAAGTACGATGGACAAGATGTTACAAATGCCGAACTAGTATCTATGTTTGGTCCGACTGAAGATGATATTATTTTAAAAAATTTTCGCAATAAAGAATTTGTGCAACATGCAATTCAAGAATACTACGATTTATATGGTCAAGGACACTCCGAGACAATTGAAATTAGCTCTATTATTGCTTTATTGGAGTTCCTGAAAGAGCAAGGTAAAAAAATCGGTGTTATAACAGGAAAAAGTAAGCAATCATATAAAATTTCATCAGAAGCACTGAGCTTAACAAAGTATTTCGATCTCGTTGTAACTGGGAATGATGTAGTGAATCCGAAACCGCATCCAGAAGGTATATTAAAAGCATTAGACTTTTTTGGAATACAAGCTGATAACGCTGTATTTCTTGGCGATAGCAATGCTGATATCATGGCTGGAAAGGCAGCGGGCGTTCGAACGTTTGCTGTGCAGTGGTTATCTACTTTCCAGTCATCAGTATTTGAGGTCGATCCTGACAGGACTTTTAGAAGTACAATTGAATTTATTCAACTTCTTGAGACGGAGGAAATACATTTTGGAGATTAAGTGGTTGGAATGGGCGAAACAAATACAGGCGATAGCCCAGATTGGGTTGACGTATACAAAAGATCCTTATGATAGCGAACGATATGAGGACCTTAGACAAATAAGCATAGATATACTTTCAAACTATACATTAATTGAAAAGCAACAACTTAAACTTTCTTTTGCAAACGAGACGGGATATGCTACACCAAAGGTTGATATACGTGGTGTTGTTTTTAAAAACAACAAAATTCTTTTGGTAAGAGAAAAACTTGATGGAGCCTGGGCACTACCAGGGGGGTGGGCGGATATTGGACATTCACCTAGTGAAGTTGCTGTAAAGGAGATTAAGGAGGAATCGGGATTTGCGGTTACTCCTGTTCGGCTTCTAGCAGTTTTAGATAAAAAAAATCATGATCATCCGCCTGAACCTTACCATGTATACAAGTTTTTTATAGAATGTAAAATTGTTGGTGGCGAAGCTAAGACTGGCTTAGAAACAAGTGCAGTGGATTTTTTTGACGAACATACTTTGCCCCAGCTTTCATTGGAAAGAAACACATTGAAACAAATTAAAATAATGTTTGAGTTTTTACGTGATCCAGAAAAGAAAGTCATTCTCGATTGAAAAACAAAATAATAAAACGACTTAAAGGTAAATACTGTGTCAGCTTGCTAACATATGAAAATCCACATCAGTAATTAAAAAAGACATAAGAAACAGATCCATTAGAGAGGATATTCAAGTATGTACGATACTATTATTTTTGATGTAGATGGAACTTTAATTGATACAGAAAAAGCTGTATTAGGTTCACTTCAAAAAATGCTAAAAATAGATTATGGCAGACATGCCGAACTAGTAGATTTGTCATTTGTTCTTGGAATTCCTGGGGTAAAATCATTACCTCAATTAGGAATTGATGATATAAATGAAGCTAATGATCGTTGGAATTTTTTTATGAAGGATTTCTTTAGTTCAATTGAAGTATTCGATGGTATTTTTGACGTTGTCAGTGACTTACAGAATCGGAATATTAGTCAAGGTATTGTAACTTCAAAGACAAATGTAGAATTAAGGGATGATTTTGAACCATTCGGACTAATTAATTACTTAAGCCATATTGTATGTGCAGATGATACAAAAAAGCATAAACCTAATCCTGAACCTTTATTGAAGTTCTTAGAAATATCTGATGCAAAACCAGAGCGGTCAATCTACATTGGGGATACAATTTACGATTATGAATGTGCAAGAGATGCAGGTATTGATTTTGGATTAGCTCTCTGGGGCTGTAAAAATCCTGAGAAAATAAATTCTAAATACAAATTTGAACGACCACAAGATATTATTAATTTACTCGAAACGACACGTGACATCCGTTAGGGTTCATTCCGCTAACGGATAACGATAGTTGAAATCAAAAGGGCTGTCACAGCCCTTTGCAAATGAATTCAATTTACGAAATATACCAAAAAATCCGTTATTACATTTATGGTTGTTTTCCCTTTGAGTTGAAGAGCCTTTTTAGCTTTTATTATAATATTTTCTTTCTTTTCTCGAAGTGTCTCAAAATTATTGTAAACTCGGCTAAGTTGTAAACGATCATAAAGTTCACCGATATTTGGAAACATTAATTCTCTAAGTGGGTCTACGAAGTAGCCTGGCTTTAAGAGGACTTTTATGTGAGTTTGGAGCTTTTCAATTGTTTTACCATGAACCGCATCGTCTTTGGGGTCGAATCTATCTTCAAGTTTTTTGCTGTGAAGGTATTTTCGCGCGCGTTCAATGTGAAGTTCCAGTGACTCAATCATTTTTACTGTCATTTGATACTCCTCTTCGCTCAGTTCCCCGAATATATGAAGTAGCAGCGTGTACGCTTTTACATTTTCTATTTGGCAATCGATGAAGTAAAGATAGTCCAAATAATCCAAGTGAGTCGGCTTTTGGTTCAGATTAAACCGACTTTGACATTGAACGCTGTCGATCCAAATACCCTGATAAAAATCGTAAAACATCCAAACTAACTCATTTATGTGTTCGCTCGATTTAATTTTCTTGAGTTCGTTGATTTTTAACTGCCATCGTTCTTCGTTCGGTTCCTGTTTATAACGCCCTTCCTTTCTGTCATAGTAGAAATGAAAGGAACGCGGTTTTGGATTCTCACTAGATGGCTTCATATATCGAGTGTCTTGAGGATTAATCTCCATCTTTCCGTACTCCTGAATAATTTCACAGGCTCCCCCGTAATTCACTACCCGGTAGTCGCAATACTTTGCTCCGTATTGTAAGGGCAATATCCGAGTATCTCGATAAACAGGAAATACTACATATCCCTGTTCCAACACCTCTTTGCTGAATTCAGGACGGATATCGCTCTCATCCAAAACAAATTTCTTTCTTATCGAACTATCCTCGGAAAGCTCCTTTTCTTTGACGATAAGCGGAGGACATTTCATCTCTTCTAATTCTTTAATAAATTGATACATAACCTTTATCACCTTCTTTTCTTGCGAACATGATAAATCGAAAAGAGCGGTTGTCAACAAAAACTTGACAATCGCTCTTTTTCTATTACAATTTTCGGGATTTACTGCTTAATTTGTTCGTGAATTGATTCGCGAACAAGCTTTCACTTGTTTTGTAACGGGTGAAAGTGCGCCGCGGAGCGTTATGCACGTGGATTTAACCAAGAAAATTATAAAACTATGGAGGATGCACAAGATGCAACTAACCAAAGATTCAGAAAAACAATTGCGCATGAAAAGGCTAAATGTCGTGAGCTTGAAAATGATTCGAGAGCGAACCCTCGCTTATCGAACCAATCAGATTCGCAAGCCGCAAGATGCTTTTGAATTGGCAAAGGCATTTATCGGAGATGAAGATCGCGAACATTGCATCCTCATTTGCTTGGATACCAAAAACAAAGTAACCGCCATTCAAACCATCGCTATCGGTAGTTTGAATACAGCAATTGTGCACCCGCGTGAGGTTTTCAAAGCGGCTATTTTGAGTAACAGTGCCAGCATTATCATGTGTCACAATCATCCTAGCGGTGATACTGCGGCATCATTAGAGGATAAGGAGATAAGCATCCGGATAAAAAGTGCTGGCGAGCTTATTGGTATCGAGCTCCTCGATAGTGTGATCGTAAGTGACAGTCATTATTTTAGTATGAAAGAACAAGGTCTAATCTGATTATCATTAAATTGAGGGAACTGTACAAAGTTCCTTCATGTTTGAACAACTAACTGGTCACCACGCCACGTATAACCTTATTCGATTAAGGTTTGTAACAATGGGAAGGCTGTAGCCTCTCGCTTTAGTGTAGGTGTTCAACGTCTCAATAGCAGCGTGTAGCCCGTAAGCGGCTAGATGCTTTTTTGCGTTGCTGATGGGCAATACGTCCCCTTTATCTGGCGTTGATGAAGTATCGCTGAAAGCGAAATTTCTTCATAAGGCAGGTAGAGGGGGAATTCAATACAAGAAATAGGTGCGATATGGCGGTATACTTTTAATTATTCCAAAAATATGACTTCGAATATTCGATGGGTACTTCTTTTCGAAATAGGATTTAATTTCATAAGACCAAACGCCGTTGATTTTATCAACCCACATTTGATAATCAGGGTCTGTTTCATTATCAATAGTAAAATCGAATAAATGCCTATCTCCACTCAGACTAACATGTCCAGTAATTTGGATAGTTGGTAATTGATACTTTTTATCCTTCATAAGAATTTCATTAAGTATTGGCGTAGTGGATAGCTCGATTTTTAGTTCATCTACAATACCGCTTATGCAATGACTCCATTTCTTTGAACGAATATATTTGAAATGTTCGATATCAATTTGAATATCTCGGAATTCGTTATCGTAATAAAGCGCCCAAAATTCGCATTCTGTGTCATTTCCTTTAGACGAACGAAGTGTAAATTTCCCTGTTTAAAGTAATGAAACTCAAGTGGATCAGTTTCAATACTATGAATGGACAACTCCATTTTCAAACCCCTTTTCTATTTTTTTATTCACAAAAATTAAAATACTAGTATAATATCTCCGGCAGGAGGTGATTGCAAATAGATTCGACACATACAGATAAAATCATTGATCAAGATTCATTCGTTCCAAAATACCAAAAGCAAAATAAAAAAATTGCTGTAAGCGATAAACAACGAAAAATTGACCACTTATCGAGCCGCCAAAAGAAAGAACTCATTCGATTGCATGCCGATATGGATAAAGTCATGGTTGCCAATTCTAAAGTTACCCGTTATTCAACTGGAAAACAAACCAAACGAGATGCAAAGAAAGGGAATAACGGAAAGCTCGGTGTACAAGGGATCTGGTCATCGGTGACGTTTCAGCGTTACAAAAGAAGCTGTCGAACTTTCCTTAAATATTGTTATGAGAACTTCGATAATGTGAATACATTGCGCGATATTAAGCCTCGAATGGTCGGTGGATTTATACAAACAATGCTGGATAAAAATCTGTCAGCTAAAACCATATCTTCTTATGTTAGTGCGATACGAAAGATGGCAGAATCATCAGTTAAAGCAGGCATAAAGGGACATGCTTCCTTAGTGAATGAAAAGCATCAAAGCATGATTCCAAAAGCTCGGAAAGCAGATCGCAGACGCGGCAGCGTCGGTGGTGTAGGTTATACACTCCTTGAAGCCCAAGGCATTCTATCACAAGCTGCCAAACAATTTGGCGAGTATGAAGAAACATTACTTTCTCTTTACCTTTATGGTAATCCTCGCCTGTCAGAATCGCTTAAAATCAGTTTCGATCAGATAGATTTTGAAAATCAGTGTATCCATTTAAACAAAAAAAATCAAAACAAAAATAATCGTCCTCGTATGATTCCTCTCCCTCCATTTGTTATGGACAAACTCAAAAAGGTAGAGCCTTATTTCCCAAATAAGCAAACACGCATTTGGGGAAGTCGCCTGTCAGAAAAGCAAGTCCGATCACTCATTAAACGCTGCGCTGGAAGCAGTTACAAAGGCGTGCATGATTTCAGAAAAGCCGGAGTCGAATGGCATATGCAACGATTGAAAACTTGGAGCAAAGAACAACTGGTAGATGCCATTATGCAGTTTGTGAATGAAGACCCAAAATTAAATCCGGTTATTCGACGTAATGGTGTTCTTAAACCCAAGTATGTTCTAGAAGAACTGATGAAACGGCAGCATCGCTGGTTGGTGAATAGGTATATAAGTGAGCACTACGGTCATGGAAAAAATGATAAATTGTGCCCAAATAAACGTGGTTTAAAAAAAGTCAAACTCTAAAAAAGGATTATCATTATATCTTTTCAAACTACAATATGCGAACCCGATTGGGTTAAGATTCATTAATTGAAATATCAACACTTCAAGCAAAAACGAGAAAAACTTCATATAAGTGGCAGTATGCCCGTATCCGGACGGTAGGCGTATCGGATATTTAGAAAAAAGACGTTATAAATGCCCGGAGTTGCCCGTCTTGCTCGGTGTCGGTTGATCACCGATAACGTCGCCCGTTTATTAGAGGGGCATTGCCTCTCCCAGAGTGAAAGCATATTATTTATGCGAGTAACACATACCGTCCTCGTGCCTTTTGGCAGGTAGGTTATAGTGTAATCATGATTGATGGCAGGTTAAGCGAGACCTGGGCTGCTTGGTTCTAGATAGGATCAGCACTATAACGTGAGCGACATACGGCTTTTGCCGCATGTAGTCATTTCTACCCTTTGTAAGGGGTAGTCCGCTCGCTCACCGGCTTAAAACCATTCGCTAGTAATGGGTAAGACATTTCAACAAATTGATATATTAAACAACGCTGATATTCTCTCGAAATTGGCGTTGTTTTTAATTTAAAGACTTTGTTAATCTTAAATGTTGATGTTATTCATTAAGTAAACGGGCAGGAGAGTAGGGAAGTATTGCAGAATACTTATTCTTCGAAACGCAGTATTGAGGGGGAAATGAATTGACAGAGAATCAGTGTTTTGGTTGCAAACTTGCGAATAATATGGTTGATACAAACATTGTTTACGAGAACGATTTTGTAACTTGCATTCTCGATATTGCTCCTTTAAATGAGGGACATATACTAATACTTCCAAAACAACACTACCATGATGTCGATGATCTAGATGAAATTACAGCCATTGAGATTATGAAGACATCCGCAGTGCTGGCAAAGTTGCTAAAATCTCAGTTCCAACCTGATGGAATTACCATTATTCAAAATGGTGGTAAATTCAATGATTTAACACACTACCATATGCATGTCTTCCCACGCTATGAATCAGATGGATTCGGGTGGGTTGAACCTTTGGGCAACACGAATGCCAAGGAGCGTTTGACCGAGACTAAAGAGAAATTGATAAAATTGATGAATTAACAGTTATTACGCTAAACAACGATCGTTTAATCACCGCCTCATTATTAAGAGGCGGTTTTCTTTTGTTCAAAAATCAACATTGAACGCTAACAGAGCCCAACTGAAAGACCTTCCGTTTACAACCCAAGAATATTTTTCCAGATTTGCTCAAGTCTATTGCGACAAAACTAATAGCTTTTCTACTGTTGTCGTTTCATAGATACAAATGGATCACAAGAAGTCAGCACTCTTAAAGTCGTGCCTTTATATCCTCGGTTACAAACGATGGCAATTTACGAAGTATGTAGTCGGACAACTCCTTCAAATTTGCCTCTGTAATATCTACATTTTCATACTTTTCGTTGCGAGGATCCCCCACAAATTTAACAAGTGAACCTCTATCGTATAGATAATCGTACACTTCAACAAATTTCTTGGTTTCGTCAACATCGATAAACCCAATGACATAGGTGTCATCATCATAATTAAAATCCACGTAAAGCAAATCTCCAGCATCGCCATACTCAACGATATAGTTTGTTATCTCAATTATAAAAGGATTTATTTTCATTATGGTATCTCTCCTGTGTTTGTTTTAAAGGCATGAGTGCCTTCCCTATAGGTATACAAAATAAAATTTCAAAAAGCTAGTCTCTTGAGGATATAACTACAAAAAAATATTTTTTCAGACCCTCTTGCTATTTGATTGTTTTTCCTGCTAACATGATCAAGCTCCACCGGGGCACACCAAAAGTAACCATTACTTCTGATGAGAAGTAACATAAAATCCTAGACGAAAAGAGGCTCAAACAGAATCTGCAGTTGTTCCGAGTGAACAACGAAATCGCCCAACAAGCGAATGATTGCTTTGCAGCAATCATGATGAAATACACGATGCCCTATTAGGCTCGTGAACAATCATGAACCGTTACCTCGCCCAAGTGCGAAGTATGAACGGTTACTTTCCTGCACTCTAAAAGAGGCAAACGATTTTCAAAAATCAGGAAGGCAATCCAGTGAACAGGAGGAAATTTGATTGACTTTCTTTGAAAGTCGCCTATCATGAGTGAAATTTTTATAGTCTTGCAGTTTGTGCTGTAAGACGCGCTTCGATGGCATCATGCCCTCGAAGAAACCCGATCCGTCAGGTTAGGGGACATTTAAGACAAACCAATTACATAGGAGGACGTTTTATATGTACTTCACAAACAAGAGCCATCAGGATAACTTTCAGGCATTACTTACAAAGTATCCCGCTACCCAAAATGATTCGCAGTATCAAGCAGGATGCTACATTGTGGCACACCCTGTCATTTATGACCATTGCAATCATTATCCGGTAACAGATGGACATGGTCCGTTTGACTGGTATTTTGAAGAAGCAAGCAACCCGTCACCGTTCGCAGCAGGGTTATCCTCGGGATTCTTGCATTTGGTCAAGTTAGGTTTAAACCTTTATAACAATCATCGTCATGATGAACGATGTGATGATTTCTCTCTCTATTTGGCGCTCGGCACGTGGGGAGATGAGTTGTTCAACGTATTCATGGAGGCGTGTCGAATTAGGCGCGGCAGATAGGAAGCTTAGAAATCGTCAGCAAAAACACAAACAAAAAACAGAAAATGGGGAATTTCACATGTCAAATACAACACTGAAGACAAAAGAGACAAAGCACGATGGATTGGACTCAAAACAGCTTATTACTGTTTCCACCGAGGAGTTAAAGAAAGATGAGCTTATTGGTGTGCTAGCTGGTCTTATCAAAAATTATGTAAATAAAAAGCAACAGCAATAAGCGTAAGGACAATGTACGGCGCGGATTGTGGAGATTGCAATCCGCTCCTAAAAAACGGAGGAAGATAAAATGAGCAGCACAGTTACAGTTCAAGCAAAGAGAGCGGCTTTGTATTTGCGAGTATCGACGGAAGAACAAAAACGGGAAGGCTTCTCTCTTGGTGCCCAAGAGGACATATTGAGGGGATATTGCGAGTCAAAGGGATTCGAAATTTTTGATATCTATGACGATGGGGGCTATTCCGGTAAGGATTTTAATCGACCTCGTATGCAGCAGTTACTACGCGATTTAAGGGACGATAAATTCGATATCGTCCTAGCTGTGGCGGTAGATCGGATTTCACGTAATAATCTCGACGTGTTGACTTTTGTTGACCGCGAACTTCACCCAAGAGGTGAAAAACTTCTTATAAGCACATGCGATATTGACAGCTCAACGGAGACTGGCAAAATGTTTATTTCGCTGCTAGGCACTTTTGCTGAATACGAACGACAATTGATTGTATCCCGAGTCAAAAAAGGAATGGAAAAGCGTGCAGGTGAAGGGAAATGGAATGGCGGTTTCATGTTAGGATATGATGTAGTGGACAAGAAGCTTGTAATCAATGAGAATGAGGCTGAAATTGTACGAAAAGTGTTTGAGCTTCGTATTTCAGGTAAAGGGTACAAGTGGATCACCAACCATCTAAATGAAAGTGGCAAGAAAACGAAGCACAATGCAAGTTTCAGCACCAATACCGTTAAGACCATTCTTGAAAACGAGAAGTACACAGGTGTGATGACTTGGGGGAAATTACGTGATTGGAACAGTAAAAGACGTAAGGGCAAAGCTGAACCAACTAAAGCAGAAGGTGAGCATGAAGCCATTATTGATATGGATACATGGAGTAAGGTTCAGACAATAAAGAAGATTAACAACGAATCCCCTGTAAGTCAAAGCAATTTCAAGGGCGAGTTTATTCTATCCGGTTTACTTCGTTGTCCAGTATGCGGAGCTGGCACAGTGATGAGTAAGCGTCCAAAACGGGATGGATCAGGATACCATTTATACTACATGTGCCAAAATTACCACACCAAAGGTAAATCGGTTTGCAGTTCAAATCTTATAAAAAAGGAGCTTGTTGAAGGACACTTACTCCAAATTATTCAGACGATTCTTGCAGAGCAAGAGATTGTGGACGGTATAATGAACCGACTCAAGGGCGAGGAAACCCAGAACTCAGCAGAACTGGAAAATGATTTAGCTAATCAAAGAACATACTTGAAAAAGTTGATTGAGAAGCAGAAAAAGCAGGATGCTGACTACTATGCGGAGAAAATTAAAGCTGAACGATATGACCGTTTATCCGAGGCTTTGGAAGTGGAAATTAACGAAAACAAACGACTCACCACACACCTAGAACGCGAGATTGAAAAAATACAATCGACCGTGATCATCAACAAGGAAGTTATTCTGGAAGCCATTTTGAACTTTGACAGCCTATTTAAGGATGCAACGAATGAAGAAAAGAGGTCATTGCTTCGTGCATTAATAAAGGAAATACATATGGAAGCTGACCGCAAAAGTATTAAAAACATCGTCTTCTGGTTTACAGAAGACGATGGCAAAAGTGCGTTTAATGCTTTACCAATGAGTGAAGAGAGGAGAGCCGTACCATAAGTGACGGAGAAATTTTTGTATTAAACGCTTCTGGTCTAGGAAATGGCCCCTACGACGTAGCGGCGGAGTAAGGGCTTCTGTGGTAAGTTTACGATCAGGTCGCCCAATTCGAGCTATTCGTAATCATTTAAAATGCACAGAGTAGTGTTAAAATATTAAAATATTTTTTGGGGAATGATCGATGCCTACGTGGAACGTAAGCGTAAAATAGCCCCACCTATTAAATAGATGAGGACTAAGTTATGCTGATCTATGATTTAAATATGCGGCAGTAACTGATCTAGTTCTTCCGGATCTTTCGGGTCTGAGAGCTGCGGCATCTGTTCGAATAGATATTGAAGAACTGGTTGCAGAAATCAAACCCTTATTGCGCCGTCGTTTTCGTTTTGGCTTGCGAAGCCGGCAGCGACTTCAGTGCTTCGTCGAACTTTCGCCGTGCGCCCAGCATCCGACCAAAGCTACTTTGTGATAGCCTGTATACCTTTCTACGTGCAGGTAGCCGCTGAATCCCTTAAGGAAATTGTTCCAATTCTGGCCTCAACAGGTTGGTCGGTAGTTGAATACCATGCGGCCGATTCAATATAGCCACAAGTACGACGGAGTAGCCTTTTTTCTTGTGCAATTGATTCCAATATCACCTTTTTGTAATAACAAATTTTATTTATTCCCTTTGCGCACCTTTAACAGTTTGCCTTTTACTGTCGTGTTTTTCATCAATTCAAGCACAAGCGGTCCTTTGCCGTTCAGAATCTCAACATCGGTCACAAAATCGAGGATCGTAATAATCCCAATATCGTCTGCGGTTACCCCGTCAAGCTTAGCGATTGTCCCAACAAAATCCACGGCTCTAAGTTTTTTCTTCTTGCCGCCATTGAAGTTAAGCTTCATAATTTGCTTGTTTAATTGCTCGCGCTTATCTTCTTTTAGCTCAGGTTTTATATTTAGTTTCTTTTCAAAATTTTCTCTGTGGCGGTCAACTTCCTCTTCGGAGGGAGCTTTTACTTTCGGAATCGCGAATCCAATATACGCCTCAATTTCGGCTAATCGCTTGGAATCCTTCGGTGTGACGAGGGTAATTGCTTTACCCGTCTTGCCTGCACGACCTGTACGTCCCGTGCGATGAACATAGCTTTCTTTCTCAAGTGGAACATCGTAATTAATGACATGGGTAATATTCGAGATATCGATACCCCTAGATGCTATATCTGTCGCGATCAAGTAACGGAATTGTCCCCTTCTGAACGCATGCATGACCTCGAATCTCTCTTCCTGCTCCATCCCGCCATGAATACGATCACATGAGTAACCGAGATCATTCATTTCTTTAAATAGTGTATCCACATGCTCTTGCGTACGGCAGAAAACAATACAGCTGTCAGGACTCTCAATAATGAGTAGATTTTGAAGTAGTGCCAGCTTATCCGAATCCATCACTTGAATAAGAGTGTGTTCAATCGTAGGTGTTGTTAAACCGTTCGCTTGGATCTCAATTTGGACAGGATTGTCCATATAATTGCGTGACAGCTTGGCCACATCCTCAGGGAACGTAGCGGAGAATAACATAGTAACCCTGTCACGAGGCAGCGCTTGAATAATCGTCTTAACTTGTTCAATAAAGCCCATATTCAGCATCTCATCAGCTTCATCGATAACGAGATAGGAAATTCGCTCTAGCGATAGCGTGCCGCGTTCAATATGGTCCAGCACACGCCCAGGCGTACCTACTACGATATGCGTTCTTTGTTTTAACTCGGCCTTTTGGATATGAAAAGGATGTTTCCCAAAGAGAGGTGTCGCCTTGATCCGCTTAAAGCGTCCAATATTGGTGATGTCTTCGTTGACCTGTAACGCGAGTTCACGGGTTGGTGTTAAGATTAGTGCTTGCGGCTTATTTTCGTTCCAATCCACTAACTCGCAGAGCGGGATTCCAAAAGCAGCTGTTTTGCCGCTGCCTGTTTGCGATTTGACAACAAGATCCTTTTTCTCAAGCGCAATAGGAATGACCTCTGTCTGAACCTGTGTGAGTGTCTCGTAACCCAAACTATTGAGCGCTCTCGCAATCTCTTCACTTAATTGATAATCTGTAAAATGCTTCTCACTCATTTTCAACCTCTTCTACACTATATTGAATACCTATATATACAGTTCCACCGTATATCTATTGTATACTCATCCATTATACTCTGAACCCAATGGATTTATGGGTACATTCATGAACAAAAAGGACATGCTATTGAATACCCTGAAAATTCCTCTTTTTTGTGTTACGGTGAACCTTATTATAAGTGATGGCGAAAAATTGTTGTCGAGTAGAATATTAAGTAATTAATTTGCACACATAAGGAGATAAAGCTATGGCAAAAAACAATCTACTAAGAATGGACAATGTTGGCATCGTTGTAGAATCCCTTGATAACGCAATCTCTTTCTTCGAGGAGATTGGTTTAAAACTTGAAGGACGGGCTACTATTGAAGGTGAATGGGCTGGTCAGGTAACCGGGCTGGGTTCACAGTGCGTAGAGATTGCTATGATGGTTACTCCAGATGGCCACAGCCGACTTGAGCTTTCGCAATTTCTCACCCCACCTACTATATCAGACCACCGGACTGCTCCTGTAAACGCCCTCGGTTATCTGCGAGTCATGTTCGCCGTTGAAGACATTGACGAAATGGTATCCAGGCTCATCACTAAGCATGGTGCTCAACTCGTTGGAGAAGTTGTTCAGTACAAGGACTCATATAAGCTCTGCTACATTCGGGGAACCGAAGGACTGCTTATCGGTTTGGCGGAACAATTGGGTAAAAAATTAGTAACTGATGTTTAAAAACACTTTAATATAAAAAATAAAAGCCGCATATCTCACCAAGTTGATCTTGTGATAGTCCCTTGAGACTTACTAAAAGGAATAGGTATAGTTTTTAGAGCTAGCACACAGAAAAAACAATAATCGCCCTTTACTTGGCCTTCTTGACCAGGTGTAGGGCGTTCTTCTTTATTTTCTGCACTGTTGCTGTCATAAGTGCTTGTTCAGCTCTTTTTCCCAGTGCTGCTCGGGCCCTTTTAAGCGTAAGTGTCAAACCCCGCACCTAGCCTGCCTAGTCATGAGCGTAACCGTAAAGCTCGACGATTGCAAAAAGACTAGTATTATAATATATTTACATTGTAAGTGCTTACAATTTGTAAGGGGGGTGAGCATCGGGATTGAAATGAAATTTAATTAACTTGAAGAGGATGTGAAGTTTATGAAAAAGAAAGCCATTTCTTTAGTGCTTCTACTGCTTATCGCCATTTTCTCCGTCGGCGCTACCGCATCCGCTGCCACTCTAATTCAAGTAGAGGGCTATGCGGGAGTAAACGGAAATGTGTACTTGAAAGGCTACTTTGCCAACACGGGACCGTCCAATGATTTGATTGCTGTCTTACGCAAGCAATTGCCGAACGGAGATTGGATGTCTGTTTATGGCGGTTCGATTTCCAGTCTCCTTAACGGTCCGATCGGCAGCACGCCTGTATATAGCTCCGTTAAGCTGCCTTCCTTTACTACCTCTCCTTTGACTGCTGGCATCTACAAAGTAGAACTTTATGGGCCGACAGGCTGGGTGATTACCAGTGCGTATTTAGACAGCAATCCCTAACACATAAGTTCAGTAGCGTTCGTTATACGGTTGTTCAACCCTTTAGTTGCAATTGACGAAGTGCTCGTACTGTGCAGGGAAGTGACAATCTCCTGCCTATATGAGCCTTCGTTTTTTTATAGAGCGATTCAACAGGTCGCCTATTAGGACTGAGCAAAAAGGATAAAACGTTACACAAGAATATGAAAGGACAGTCTTTACGGATAGAGTGCTTCGGAGTGCTGGGGAAGAAATGATCTGCGCAAATCCAGGTTTCTATGAATAGCTCCTTGAGCTATTGCGATCTTCTAAGTCATTAGAGTAAAGTGAAACGATAGCTAAAACATTACAAGCGTTGCGAATTAAAGCAAGTTTTTTTGCGGCTTTTTCATCAAAGCGACGATTGCAGACGCGGCAGGATGTGCGGATACCGCTTCTTCGCTCGCATGATTTCGGTTCCTTCATGGAAATTTAAATACGATAAAAGGAGATAAGGAACATGCTGCTAGCAAAAGGCGATAAGATAGTTATGATCGGAGACTCGATAACGGATTGCGAGAGGGCAAGGCCTGTCGGCGAGGGATTGTTTGGCGCCATCGGTAATGGCTACGTCTCATTGGTAGATGCGATGCTGCAATCGATATATCCGGAGCTTGCCGTACGCGTCGTTAATATGGGCGTAAGCGGCAACACCGTGCGTGATTTGAAAGAACGTTGGGAAAAGGATGTTTTTGAGCAAAACCCGGACTGGGTCTCGATCATGATCGGCATTAATGACGTATGGCGCCAGTATGATCTGCCGCTTCAAAAAGAATCGCACGTTTATTTGGATGAGTATGAAGCTGCGTTAAGAGGACTGATCGCGGAAACAAAACCGCGGGTAAAAGGGATCGTGCTCATGACGCCTTTCTATATCGAGCCGTCACAACAAGATCGGATGCGCACCACAATGGATGAATACGGTGCCGTTGTAAAAGCGCTTGCTGAAGAATACGACACTTTATTCGTAGATACGCAGGCCGCTTTCGCGGGATTGTTGGAAACCATTTATCCGGCTGCTTTGGCGTGGGACCGCATACATCCGAATACTGCGGGGCACATGGCGATAGCAAATGCTTTTTTACGAACGATCGGATTTTTGTGGAAATAAATTACAAATAATTACCCTTCTAAGGGTGGCCCTTAAACTTGCCTCCGTTATAGACAGAAATCAGCGTTAATCGTTGTTTCTTCCAAACTTCTCGAGCGGGTGGGGCCGATAGAGCATTTGAGCTCATTTAACTATTGGATCGGGTTAAGGTTTGGCAGTCATGCACGCGGTGGGTTTTTCGCCAATACCCCCGTTAAGCTGGACCGTATCATAAGTGACGACGAAAAACATATCAAGTGTTTTCACAATTTCTTTTACACTGTTATTTGTTGTATGGTCAACAATCATTCTGTACATTTACGGAATCAATCTCACTATGTACAGGTAACTTTTTTATAAACCAACCTAGCACCAAAACAAGTATGGCGAGAATAAATTCAATCCAAAAAACCGTTTGTAGACCGGTAAGGATGCTCTGTGTTTTCTCATGCATGGAAGTGGGATCGAGCGAATGATGAAGATAACGATCGGCTCCTGATGACATGACTCCAACGAACAAAGCGATGCCCATTCCCCCGGCAATCTGTTGGAGCGTATTGTAGATGGCTGTGCCATGAGCGACCAGATGACGCGGAAGTTGATTTAATCCTGTTGTTTGAGCCGGCATGACGACGAACGATATGCCTACGAATAAAAGAACATGATTGAAGAGAACGGAACCTTGCGCAGTATCGCTGTCGATACCGGCAAATTGCCATAATGATATGGCGATCAAGAGCAATCCGGGCACAATAACGAATCTCGGCCCAAACTTATCGAATAATTTTCCCGTCACCGGCATCATCATTGCGTTTAAAATACTGCCGGGCATAAGTAGTAAACCTGTCGTGAATGCTGTCAGTTGCATCACATCCTGCATATAGATCGGCAGCAATGTCGTGGTGGCGAATAGAATCATCATCAGGATGACTACCAATGCCGCAACCAAAGAAAAAGTGGGATGCCGGAATACGGAAAGATTAATCAAAGGCTCTTTGATCTTGAACTGCCGCCATACAAACAAAAGCAAGAAGAGGCTGCCTATGGCAATTAAACGGTAACCCTCAGGCTCAGTCCAGAGATTTGTCCGACTGAAGCCGTAGATGACGCTGCCGAAACCGATGGTTGACATCGCAATGGATAAAAGATCGACCCTTGGTTTGGTTAGTTCTGTTACGTTTTTTAAGTACATGAATGCATAAATAATCGAAAACAATGCGACAGGAATCACCATATAGAATAGCCAACGCCAGTGTAAGGTATCGATGACCAGACCCGACAAAGCTGGCCCGATGATAGGGGCGACCATAATGACCAGCCCCAAGAGTCCCATTGCCGCACCCCGGCGTTCTAGAGGATAAAGGGCGAGTATCGTGTTCATCATCAACGGTATCAATAATGCTGTCCCGCAGGCCTGAACAACCCTGCCCAGCAGTAAGATTTCGAATCCAGGGGATACTGCGCACAAGCAGGTACCGGCTAAAAATAACGCCATCGCAGACATAAACATCTGGCGAGTCGTGAACCATTGCTGCAGCAATGCGGTCACCGGCACCAGTACGCCGATCACGAGCATATAACCCGTTGATAACCATTGGATGGTCGAAGCAGCAACGTTGAATTCCCGGATCAATCCAGGTAATGCATTGGCAAGTAAATTTTCGCTAAGAAACGCAACAAATGTACCTATAAGTAGCGCGGCTAATATGGGCCCTCTCTTCATTTCATTTGCATCGTGAACCTGTTCGTTCATCTTCTACCTCCCGGACTTTCTTTTCGTTCTGTCCTTGATACCGAATGGCTAGGATGTCGTGTAGATTATCCGGCATCATCACTTTCTAACAAGGATTTGCCATCCCGATTCAACTCCATGTACTCGCAGCATTCTGCTTCGGGCGCTTTACTGTAAAAGAGAGCATAAATCTGATTTTGTCCACTCTGTTCATGCTGACCCTCCTTCTCTGCCTATCCTCTCCCCAACGACCTGAAGAAAATTTTACATGAAACCAGATGAATTGAAAAAAGCGAAATCGCTCTTCATTCTCGGAAAATCATTCGTATTTCGCAACCATTAGGGGGGACCTCTCGCTATGTCGCTCATTCGCACATTATCTCTTGACAGGATGAGGTTTGGGGATTATGATATCGTGCCGGTTAACTCAATTAGGTAAATTAATGAAAAGGCCGACTTTTCGAAGTGCCTTGGCACCGAATCGTCAGCCTGTCGTGCAGATCATGAAAATAGAAATCCATAGGAACATCAACTAAGGAGCATGCCGTAGCAGCTCCTTTAGTATTTTTCGGCGATAGCCCCGTTAAGGTGAACGCTATTCTGTGAAAATGACGACTTGACACTAACGCTAACGTCAGTGTTTAAATGAGTGTGTGATCATCATGTGCGTCGGATCATGGAGCAGTTCGAGCGAGATGAGAAGAAAGGGTGATAATGATGCGTACACCGCAACCTTGCGGGGCTCGGGCAATCGGAACCTTTAGTTTCGCCGTTATTTTTGCGGCCGCTTTGTGGCTTTTATGGAGTGGTAATTTGGAGATACGGTACACGGCGGATCACGAAGGAACCATGCCTGTCTGGCATCGATGGATCCCAGCTTTGGTTTGTATGATGCTTATTCGCTTTTTTCCCTGGTCTTCTGCTGCTTATCCCCCCATACAAGGTGTCCAGCAACGTACTTTGGAAGTCCAAGCTTGGATTCTGATAGCGTGCGCGGCATTATTTACAGTCGGCGTGATCCTGGCCAACAATCAAAATGAATTTCAAATATGGTATATAGGTCTAAAACTCGGACTTCTCCTGCTCTTGCCGCTGGTCATGCTACGAATCATGTCTCCATCACTGAAGCCTTGGCGCTTCGCTATTGCCAGACCACCTTCATTGTCTCCGTGGAGTTGGCTCGGTCCGCTCGTCGTCGTATGCGTCTGGTTGTTTATCAGTTATGGCTCCTCCTACGGCCTTCCCTACGTACCGACCGGATTTGATTCGGCTACTCTGGTGCTTGTCGTCCTGTTCGGCTTTCTCATTAATAGTTTGCTGGAAGAAGTGTTTTATCGGGTTTGGCTACAAACTCGTCTGGAACATTTGCTTGGCAGGTGGCCTGCGATTGCCCTCACATCCGTATTGTGGGCGATCTGGCATGTGGCAATTCAAGGTACAGGGCAGTGGAACGTCGATTTAGCGGCTGTATTGTCCAACCAGGGAATCACAGGTCTATTCCTCGGTTATTTATGGGCAAAGTATCGCAACGTTTGGGTAGTCGTCGTCATTCACGGGGTTATGAATGCTCCGCCTCAGATGATTATGGAAATGATCGGATTATGAACACCGAAAGAACAGACGGTGAATGCCTAGAGCAAGACGGCCAGGAGAGTCGGCTCCTGACTATCTGGGTATGGAAATTTTATGATAACTATCCAAGAGGAGTAAAGTCAAGATTTTTTTAGTAAATTTACGACCTTGCGCGTTTCCCCCCCTAAAAGAGAACACGCCCGAATAATCTTCGTCCCAATTGAACTTTTTTGCACATTTCCTTTCGAAATCGATTCCATTATATTAGTTGCAGGCCTGTAGACAGGTGATAACCGTTAAAAAACGGCGGGATGGAGGAGATCGAATGGCGATGTTTACGTTGAACGGCATACCGATTTATTATGAAACCGAAGGGAAAGGATTTCCTTTGATCGGCATCCAAGGGAAGGATAGCAATCTAGATTGGTGGCATCCGGCAACGAGGAGCGCGCTGGCGGTGGAGTACCGCTTCATTATGCTGGATAATCGGGGTTCGGGACGCAGCGGACATCCGGCGAAGGAGTACGGGATTGCGGACATGGCCGCGGATGTCGTGGGGCTAATGGATGAACTGCAAATAGAAAAAGCATACGTACTCGGACAATCGATGGGCGGAATGATTGCTCAAGAGGTCGCGCTTCAGAACCCCGATCGCGTGGAAAAGCTAGTGCTGGTTTGCACGACTTCCGGCATAACGCGCGCTGCGCTTTCTTCACAGATGCTTGATTTAATTAGCGGGAAATTTGTCTTCTCTTCGCCTCAGGATTCTTTGCATCTCCTTTTCCCCGAGGGGTTCATTCGAGATAACCCGGCATTGATGGAACAATTGGCGAAGCTCATGTTGCGTTTTCCCGTCGATCAACGGACCTCGTCCATTCATGACGCTGCCTACCAAAGCTTCGATTGTTACGATCGTTTGCCAGCCATCTCTGTTCCAACGCTGGTCATCCATGGGGAAGCGGACTGGATTTTCACCCCCGCCCACGCAGAAATTTTGGCCAAACGCATCCCGGATGCCCAACTCTTTATGGTGCCAGACGCCGGACATGGAGTATTTTTGCAGGCGCATGAGCGGATCATCGAGCGATTGGCTCGTTTTCTGACCGCCTAGATCGAAGCAGCCCGAAACCTGATCATGACTGGCCATGAAAGAATCCTTTATGACGAACAGTGACAAAGCCATCAGCGTAACAGCTCACGGAGGGAGTAGCTGGCTCGCTTTACCGCTGTTTAATGTTCAGTATTCATAAATGGATAAGATAAAAAAATGCCTTTAAGCCACATCCAGTGGTTTAAAGGCATTTATATATATGTGCCGAGACAGAATTGTAGGTTGGTTGCGGGGGCAGGATTTGAACCTGCGGCCTTCGGGTTATGAGCCCGACGAGCTACCGGGCTGCTCCACCCCGCGATAGAATAACAAGCATATTGGTTTTTTGTTTGCCAGACCACTAATACTACAGCAGTTCAAGCTAAAGCGCAAGCTCATTAATGAAAATGTCTCTTTCTCTTGAGGGGAATTCGTAAGGCGAGGATGATATAATCAGGCTACAGTGTTGAAACTAGAAGGGTGATGGCAATGAGCGTAATACGATTGGAAAACGTCACGAAGAAGTATGAAAAGTCCATGATTTTTCGAGACATTTATTTTCGCGTTATCCAAGGGGAACGGATCGGACTAATCGGAAGAAATGGTGCCGGCAAGTCGACGGTATTTAAGCTCATCATGGGCCAAGAAGAGCCCACGTCGGGCAAGGTGGAGATAGATCCTCAAGTGCGAATCGGGTATTTCTCGCAATTCTCGGAACTCAGCGGAAGCTTATCTGTTCAACAAGAACTAGAAGCATGCTTCGAGCAGGTTGCTCTAATTGAACGAGAGCTGCAAGAGGTGGGAGATAAGCTAGGGGTGGCTGCGGACGACTGCGAGATGGAGGTGCTGCTAACAAGGCAAGCGGAGTTATTCGAACAGATGGATCATCTTGACGGCTGGAACGTGTCCGTCGAGATTAATACAGTGCTATCGAAGCTAGGCTTTAACGAAAGATCCCGAAATCAGCCGATCGATGAGTTGTCCGGAGGATGGCGAAACCGCGCAGCACTCGCAAAGATGCTAATCGAGCTGCCCGATGTCGTTCTGCTCGACGAGCCGACGAATTATTTGGACATGGAAGGAATTGCATGGCTGGAGCAGTGGCTGTATCGATTCAAGGGAGCGATGATTCTGGTGTCGCATGACCGGCAATTTATCGACAAGGTCGTCACGCGCACGATTGAGATCGAGAACTATCATTTTCAGGAATATGAAGGCAACTATACAGATTACGTCCGCAAGAAGAAGATGCGCAAGAAGGAACTGGACCGCCAGTTCGAGTGGGAGGAAGAGTTGCTGCTCATGGAATCTGAAGCGATCGATGCTCGCGCGAACCGGAATTCCGGTTCCAAGGATCGTCTCTCGCGTAAGCTGGCCGATAACAAGAAGCGGATAGAGCCGCATCCCGTTAACGTGCTCATTACCGACATCTACGAGAGGCTGCGCTTCCCAGACAAGCTATGCGAAGTGAAGAAGATCGGGCAGACATACGAAGGCAGGCAGATTTTCGAGAACGTTAGCTTTGATATTCAGAAGGAAGATCGATTGGTTATCGTGGGGCCGAACGGATGTGGGAAATCCACGCTCATTAAGGCGCTTACCGGGCAGGAGAAACCAGATTCCGGGGAGATTGTCTGGGAAAAGGGCGTTAACTATGCTTACTTCAACCGGATGTGGGAGGAGCTTGATGATAAGGATACCGTCAGCCATGCGGTGAATACTTATGGATTGGGACTGGACGCTCCACGCAAAAAGGTGAACAAATTTCTAGCTATGCTGCAATTTTCGGAGGCGGATTTGAGCAAGGCGATCGGTAATCTGTCCGGCGGGCAGAAAGCTCGTGTGGCACTGGCTAAGTGTCTTCTCTCGGGTGCGGCGGTTATCATCTTGGACGAGCCGACCAACCATCTGGACCTCACGAGCATACAGGTTATGGAGCAAGCTCTGATCCATTTTCCCGGCGCGGTCATTACGGTAAGCCACGATCGCTTCTTCATCGATAAGATCGGAACCAAGATGCTGACCTTCGATCCGGTAACGGGAGTGACCGAACAGAGCTTGTAAGGGAGAGTGGTTCTCTCGATACCCCATTGCGCTCGCTAAAGCGGATTCAAGGGGAGATGGGAATACAAATCAATTGAAGTTGATTATAAACAGTGTTACTCTTACAACGGTAAACTCAAATCAATATTTTGAAATCATGCTAATCATTGTTACTATTTTAGTTAGAAAGAAAGGTAATACTATGATAAAAGTTGAACACTTATCCTTCTCATTTCCGCAAAAAGAACTATATAACAACATTTCATTTACACTTGAAGAGGCACAACACTGCGCTTTTATTGGAACAAGCGGCAATGGGAAAAGTACATTGATAGATATACTGATGGATCCAGAAAGATATTTGTTCGAGGGCAAGTTAGAGATAGACCCGGCTTGCAAAATTGGGCACGTAAGTCAATTTTCACAACTGGACAAAACGAAAGAAACAACCGTTTTTGAATATATAGGGGAACAATTTATTAAGCTGCAAAATGAAATAACATCTATTTGTACGGAAATGGAAACGTCATCGGATATTGATTCTTTGTTAGAAAAGTATCAATTAGCTTTAGACGCATTTGATTCAATTGGCGGGGAAGATTTTGAAAGCAACATTAATAAGAAGCTAAATCTAGCAAACCTCATGAAGCTAAAAGATCATAGGGTATCCGACCTGAGTGGCGGGGAATTCAAACTTATTCAAGTGATGAAGGTAATGCTTAGTAGTCCAGACTTAATGATTATGGACGAACCAGATGTGTTTTTAGACTTTGAAAACCTAAATGCGCTTAAAAATCTTATTAATTCCCACAAAGGAATGCTGCTAGTTGTTACGCACAACCGCTATCTATTGAATCATTGTTTCAACAAAATTATACATCTTGAAAACACGGAGATCCAAGAGTTTGACGGGAGATATTTGGAATATAACTTCTCCTTACTTCAGACTAAAATTGAGTTGCAAGAACTCACAGTTGCTGAGAATGAAGAAATTGAGAGAAACGAGCACATCATCAATAATCTTAGAGCTATCGCAACCTATAACTCGGAAGCATCTAGAGGAAGAGCGTTAAAAGCTAGAGTTAGATTTCAAGAAAGATTGGAAGCGCGTAGACTGAAAGCGCCGTTTGTTGATATAAAGCAACCGAATATTCGTTTTGAAATGGATAATGAAGTGGAAGACACCGTTGTTATAAATGTAAATAATTATAGTGTTTCCTTTGATGAGCTGCTTTTGGACAATGTTAACTTCGAGATAAAATCTACTGATAAAGTAGCTATTATTGGTTCAAATGGTACAGGGAAAACGACTTTACTCCGAGATATTTTTAAAAATAATCATCATTCAATTGAAATAAATGCAGATGTTAAAGTAGCATATTTATCTCAGATTCAAGACGAAGTGCTAAAGGATTCTAATACAATACTAGAAGAATTTATGGATGCTGGGTTTAAAACTTATGATGAGGTTAGATCATATATTTCAAGCTATGGCTTTGAAGGAGAAATCGTTGATCAAAAAATTGAATCTTTATCCGGCGGAGAAAAAAATACGCTTCAATTGGCTAAAGTTTCTGCCAGTAAAGCAAACGTATTGCTTCTTGACGAACCGACAAGCCATTTGGACACGTATGCACAATTAGCGCTGGAGAAAGCCATTGAAGACTATAAAGGCGCCATTCTCATGATTTCTCATGACTTCTATTCTGTTGTAAATGGTATGGATTATGTTTTAATCATTGAAGATAAGACGATAAGAAAAATGGATATGGAAAAATTTAGAGAGATGATTTATGCTAGCCATTTTGATAAGGATTATTTAGAAACCGAACAAAAGAAAAGAGCAGTTGAGATGAAGATAGAATTGGCTTTAAAAGATACTAATTTTGAACATGCAAAAATATTGGTTGAAGAGCTAGAAGAGCTGATTAAGTCGCTTTAAATGAGGGATATCCATGCCTTAATCGTGACGAATTGCGGCAGATAACTTGCTTCGTTCCCTTGCTCTGACCAATCGTCTATAGGATGAAACGCGCGTTCATCCATAATAATATGATCGATCCGAGATAACTTGAATGTTCGATACCCTGTCGATGTAAACAATATCCTTTCAAGTACCATCTCGATTCGCTAAAATGCAGCTCATAGGGCTGGACCATTCTATTCGTTACAGCTCCTTCTTTATCTGTATAATCAAACGAAACCAGCCTTTTCCTAAAAATGGATTCTTGACATGTTTTTAAGGTTTCAAGAATCTCGGACCGACCTTCCCAATCATAAAAATAAAACGACAGTTGAATGGAACGAATCAGAGACAATGGACTAACCATTGCCTCTATTTTTTTTATCGTTCTTTTGGATACATTGAATAGCTGTGAAAATTCCTTTGTAGAAACAACCTCTAACCTCTTTTTTTCAGCAACATCATCATAATCAAACTGAGTCTCTCACATTGTCCATAATTGCCCTCTTTTTTCTATATGACTTCAGAAAGGTGACACTATGGTGTCACCTTTTGTTCATTATACTGCATGTATCACAAGAAGGAGGTAATCATGTTTTGTCCGTTTTTCTAAGGAAAGCTTCAAAGATCGCCTAATTACCCCGAAAATCTAAGGAGGAAATGCAATGTTTAATTCAACCGATTTTCCCAAGCCCAACCTTATTTCAGTCAACGGTGTGGAGCTCGAAGTTTTTGAAGCAGGTCGGCAAAATGCCGGAAAACCCATTGTCCTCTGTCACGGTTGGCCGGAGCATGCCTTTTCTTGGCGCTATCAGATGGCTGCCCTTGCCGCAGCGGGCTACCATGTCATCGTCCCGAACCAGAGGGGGTACGGCAACTCCTCTCGTCCGACCGAAGTAATAGACTATGACATTGAACAGTTGTCGGGTGATCTCATCGCGCTTCTCAATCACTATGGATACGAAGATGCCACCTTTGTCGGTCATGATTGGGGGGCAATGGTCGTTTGGGGACTGACCTTATTGCATCCAAACCGTGTAAACAAAGTGATAAATCTAAGCCTGCCTTACCAAGAGCGCGGAGAAAAACCCTGGATCGAATTCATGGAAGACATCCTTGGCGGCGACTTCTATTTCGTCCATTTTAATCGACAGCCAGGCGTAGCGGACGCCATATTGGAAGAGAATACGTTCCGTTTCCTTCGCAACTTGTATCGGAAAAACGCGCCCCCAAAAGAGCCCGAGCCAGGCATGGCAATGATCAATCTTGCCAGAGCAGAAACACCGCTCGGGGAGCCCTTGATGAGCGACAGCGAGCTGGCCGTTTTCGTCTCCGCTTTTGAAACATCAGGGTTTACGGGCAGCATAAATTGGTACAGGAACCTTGACCGCAACTGGAGATTGTTGGCAGACGTGAACCCAATGATCTATCAGCCGACACTCATGATTTATGGCGACCGGGATGCGGTCCAGAGGTCTGAAAACCTGACAGAGTTTGTGCCCAATGTGGAAGTGGTCAATTTGGATTGCGGTCATTGGATTCAGCAAGAAAAGCCGGAAGAAACAAACCAAGCGATGTTGAGATGGCTGGAACAGCAGGATGCCACCTAGTCCCAAGAGCGTTTCAAGGTTGAGTCTGCCCTCCGGTTTAACCGGAGGGTGGAATGAGACGCGGTCGCCGTCTTCGAGGTGACTGATTGGGCACCGTTACCCTGGTAGGGCTAAGACGAACTTGTTTCCTAAAGGCGCGGTGGTCGTGGGCCGTATGAGCAGCGTTCGGTGTAGTCAGCGTGTTGAGGGAGGGCAGGTTGCCTCTTGATCATGCGCTATCGAAATATGTATAAAAAAACAACAAATGGTTCGCCTTAGAGATGATATGCTGAACCCCACTATCAGCGAGACAAGTTTAGATTATATATATGGTATTATTAGAGCGCTAATTTTATTGGATTGTGTACGTTAATTAGATCATTTATTGATCGTTCAAGAGGTTGTTTCTATTTATGGGGCAGTAGATATACTGGTAAATAACGCCGGAGGAGGCGTCAAAAAGAGCACATTCATAGAGATGACGGAACAACTATGCGAGGAGACTTACGCTTTAAACGTTAAAAGCATTCTTTTCTGTTCTCAGGCAGCATTAAATTATATGATTCCGCGAAAATCAGGCAAAATCATTAATCTTTCTTCGGCAGCGGCGAATTATGTGCTCGGGGAGACCGTCACTGTCAGCAAAGGAAGGTGATTTGCAATCCACGCTTTCAACAAGTAGCTGTATAAATTAGTAACTTAGGATATAAAGGGGGATTTATTATGAATTCTATTATTGCGGAACATTGGAATCATGAAAAGCATGAACTTCCCGGCATGAATTGCATCATCTTTCCAAATGGCACTATAACAATATTAAATTGTTACAGCGTATATAACCCCAACACAATAGAAAGAACATTATTCTGCTCTCCCTTGTGTGACACAACCATTGAAAGCATAGCAAAGTATAATGATGATTATTGGACGGTCGTTGATGAATGGGTCTGTATTGATTATCAAGACGGGAAAATTTGCGGCGGTGATGGTCAAATGGGGAACGAAGGGTTTATTGCTTGTACGGATGCTGAAAACCGTTTGGTATGGGGAATGTTTTTTGAACATTCAAACCCTATAAAAAGCTTAGAAATTAAAGATAAAATTCTAATTGCTATTAATGAGCATACCGAATTACAAATTGAAATCAACTTAGAAAACCTCACCCAAATTAAAATGACTTCCTTAAAATCCTAATTGAATAGAAAGATTAAAGGAGCCAACTAAATGGTGAGGGAGACTTGAAAAACGGCAGAAATATTGGATTTGATAGGAGAAGTGCTAACGGGCACGTTGCGGGTAAAACTAGATATTGCCTGCGGTGCTCTAAGCGCTTCGCCCGGACCGAAGCATGGGTCTGTCGTGCCTGCTGGACAGATTGAAGGATAGACGGAACCATGGTAGAATTGCATCAACAATCGACACCGTTCGAGCTCACCGGGGAGTAATATATGAGATCGGAATCTACTATATTTTCAATGAAAATGATGACCATTTTTTTAGCCATTTCGCTTTGCACCGCGTTCGTTTTCGTCATTTACTTTCAGGATGCAAGCAAATCCAAAGATGATATCCGTATGGAGATTTTAAAAGATTATTCAGGTAACATGACTTTGTCCGATGTTAAAGTCAGCGATCAATTCGTAGCTTTGCCTAGCAACCATTCCAAGGTTGGCTATTCACCGGACCGTTTATGGTTCAAAATAAAACTAAACCGGTATAACGCGGAAGAAATCAATTACCTTACAATAAACAATCCTCTTTTTGAAGATGTCACGATTTACCTTCCGACAAGTAACGACTATGTTACAAAGCATTTCGGGTACGCGTATAAGAGCAATTTCGATAAGATTGGCTTTGTCTACCCCGCATTCAAAATCCCGCCCCAATTTGATTATAATCAGTATATATACATGACAAGCAAATCAATATATGGACAAAACTTTTTAGTCCAAGTCGTAAATGATGATCTCTTCAGAAAGACAAGCATGATAAACGTCTGGGTAGGGGGCATCTTTTTCGGCGTTTTGACGGCATTGTTTTTCTATCATTTGGTCATGGGTATAGCCATAAAAGACCCAACTTTTATTAAATACTGCTTTTTTGTTTTCACCACCTTGTTATGGAACGCAGCAACGACGGGACTTTTATACATCACGGGCTTCAAGTACGCCTATTGGATTGCGGATTATTCCGCGGGCTTGGGCATTGTCATGTCGCTGGCCATCGTCATTTTCATGAGAGCGATTTTTCAGACCCGAGCGAGGTTTCCCAAGATCGATTTTTATTTCAAGCTGCTCATCGTTTATTTCCCTATCGCTTTATTGGTGTTTTTTTTCATCAGTAAAAAGGTGGGAGCATTTGGTGCGGGCGCATCTTCTGTCGTGTACGTATTGTACTTTATGATTATGGCTAAAGGGATAAGCAACAAAATGATTCGTTCGCCGCAACTCATAACGGCATGGCTCTTATGTTTGGTGTCGGTAATTCTGTATTATTTGATGATTTTCGGAGTGTTGCCTCAAAGCTACATTATGATTTATTACTTATTTTTTCTTTCTTGCGTCTCAGCTATCGCCTTTGCCTTGTCCCTCGCAGAAATCATTAAGCACTTAAATGAAGAGAAGCAACGAAATCAAATTCTATTTGAAAATTCCGAAATTCAATCCAAGCAGTTTGAGCTTGCTTTCATACGGGCGCAAATGGATCCTCATTTTGTTTATAACACCTTGAATGTGATCGAAGGGGTTATTGCTGAAAACAAAGAAAAGGCAGGAAGCTTAGTAAACGATTTATCCCATTACCTCAGAAATATTTTCGATTACAGCAATTCGGAAAGATATATTTCTATCCATGAGGAGCTCGATGCAGTCCAGTTTTATGTGCGCATTGAGCAAGCCCGATTTCCTAATAAAATAGTGATCCATTATGAAATAGATCCAGGCATTCAATTGAAGGTGCCGCGCTTTGTTATTCAACCCTTGGTAGAAAACGCGATTAAACACGGTATACGTAAAAGGAAAATTGCAGGAACAGTCACGATCAGGGTCAAAGAGCTTGAACAGGGTTACTTCATAGCGGTAGAAGATGATGGCGTCGGCATGGAAGATACGGCCCCAAATAAATTGCTTGAATACTCGCCCAACAAGGGCATTGGGCTTGCCAGTATAAACGCGCGGCTTAAGGCCGAGTATGGAACGCAGCTTTATATCGACAGTGAGAAGGGGAAAGGGACTACGGTTCATTTTAACGTACCCATTAAGGAGCAGCCATGAAAGTTATTATTGTAGACGACGAATATTATGCGCTGCGGAACTTGAAAAACAAGTTGGAGAAAATAGCGGATGTCGAAGTCGTTGCGATGTATGAAGATCCTGCAACAGCCCTGGAAGAGATAAACAGCATACAGCCCGACCTTGCTTTTCTAGATATCGAAATGCCGGAGATCGACGGCATAAACCTGCTAGGGATGATGTTCAAAAAAAGACCGGAAATGGATTTTGTTTTCACAAGCGCTCACCATGCCTATGTGTCGGAAACGCTTGAAACAAAAGCGTTGGATTTTCTCGTTAAGCCGGTGAAATACGAACAGCTTTATGTCACCTTGGAAAAAATAAAGAAGATTAGGGGCAAAACCGGCACGGGACACAACATGGAAGTAAGGTGCTTTGGCGATTTTGCCGTATTTATAGACGGGAAATTGATCGATGTTAATTGGCGAACCAAAAAAACGGAAGAGCTCCTCGCCTATTTGTTAGGTATGAACGGCAAGTACGTGTCCAGAGAACGAATCATTCATGATTTGTGGCCCGATTTGGAGATGGACAAAGGTTATGCAAACTTATATACGACGCAATATAACTTAAAGAAGGGGTTCGACGCTTTTGGAATCCATCATATGGTCAAGAGTAGACTCGGGAATATTTGGCTCAATATCGAGGACATGAAAGTGGATCTGGTGGAGTTCGATCACTTCAGTAAAAGTTATAATGCGGATAAGAGCAACATGGAAATGCTCGAACAAATGGTGGAACTGTACAAAGGCATGTTATTTGAAAATAAGCTTTATTCATGGACGGTAAGTATACAGCAACCTTATGAGGTCATGTTCGACGATGCGTTGAATATTCTGATTCCGTTTTATAGGGAACGCGGCGATGAGAAAAAAGCCAAGTACTACGAAATGAAAAAATGCTCTGAATTTGAATAAGTAGCGTCCCGTAAATAAATCGCCCGCATGCTGCGACCAGCTGCGGGCGATTTCATTGTTACTTGCCATGGAACTTACTGTACAACAAAGGTATACGTCTTTTGAGTGCCGTCCTGAGCGGTTACGACCAACCGATCGGTGCTCTGCACATTATCTCCGTGCGTAAGCTCCGTATTGTCCTGTTGATAGGATTTATAGTTTCCATTCGGCGGTCCGGCGACAGCGGCAGTAAAGATGCCGATGTAATAAGTATACAGAGGAACGGTAATCGTCCCTGCGACCGGATCAATTTGATACCTTGGCTCTGTCGAGGTCAAAGTGACGTCATTGTACTGAATAGCATAATCCGCAGTAGACGAATTTTGAGCGGTAACGCGTACGATCATACTTGAAGTGATATCGGTCGCCAGATTGGTTACAGGTAATAAGTTTTGATCCAACACGTTGGCGGCAGCGTGCGGGGATACCGTTAGCCCGTTCAACAACTGACCTACGGTCAGAGTGCTCGGAGCCGAAAGACTGCTCCCGCTCACATTCCCGTTCACATTGGACAGAACCGACTTGGCGTCGCTAAGTACCGGCACCAATGGCGGACAATTCCATTGTGCGGAATAGGAAACGTCTTGGGCCGGCATGGTGCTTGGAAGCGTCGGGGACCAGCCGTAAAGCGTACAACCTAACATGGAGACAGTTGCCGTTGCTTTCAAGGGCGCTCCATACTGAACTTGATGTGTGGCGCCTCCTGTACCCCCGTTTGCATCAAACGTCAATTTGTAGCTATTGCGCTTGTAATAACGCACGATCGTGAGGCTTCCATCGGCTGCAATCGTATTGGATGCCAATGCTTTACCGCTGCTGTCATAGGCTATGCTATGGTCATAGGTAAAGCCGGGATACTGTTGGATTGCTGGTGACGCAAGCGCGCCGGTTGTCCCTTGATAACTTCCTGTACCTTCTTCAACGTAAAGTGAAGTGCTTCCGATACCTTGCAGCCTGTCCGAAACACGGTAAGTCGTATCGGTACGCACTTTCCAAGTCGCCGTGTACGTGGTGTCGCTTGACGGCATGGTGCCTGGAATGGCCTTTGACCAGCCCGCAAAGGTGTAGCCGGGTTTGGTGAAAATCGGCACTGCACTGTCGGGTATTTTCGATAAGCTGCTGGCCGAATAAACGACCGGTGTTCCGCCCGGGTCGGCATAGAAAGTCATTTTGCGCTTGGTAGGCAGGTATTCGTAGATCAGTCTCGAGTGTCTTCCAGATATTGTAATCGTTTGTGTTGGCGGTGTATCATAGCCTTCGATTTCTATAGGTACCGGCGAAACGGAAGCGCCTGCCGTGCCAGATAAGGTAACCCTCTTCTTGGAAGTGCGTTTCCCTGTATCGGGATCTACCATCACGTAATCGACTGTGTAGGATATATTAGCGAGTGGCGTCCATTGCGCATATATCGTTATATCCTCTGCTGGCATGAGGTAGGGAATGCTGTAAGGTTTCGTTCCTTTAGGGTCCAAGGCCCAACCTTTGAATGTATATCCGGCTCTTGTAGGCTTTTTTGATAAATTCTTTACTATTTTGAGTGGTGTGTTAATCGTCCAAACCACCCGCCCGTATTGGTTCAACTCGACTTCATCGTTTGGATCCTTACCGTCTACTAATAGGACATTAGGATTCAAGGTAATGGTGCGGAATCCGCTCTTGTACCATGTCAAATTAATATTGCGCGAGTAGGGAAGGGAGTTTAAACCTGTCCTAGAGCCCTTCCACGTTACGGTCATCGTGCCGGTCAGTTTTTCATCCGTGGCTGTTGGCGATACGGTTACACGGGATGAATTCGAATTGTAGGTAAATTATTGTTATCAAAAGTAATGGTGTAATTCTGGGGAAGATCTTTACCTATACGGATATCGCCCGTTATCAAATTCAGATCATTCAGTTTCAAGGCTTCCTCAATCGATGGGAACACTTTCTCTGTCGTGGCGACAAAGGAAGGCGCATCTTCCTGTTTATAGGCGAAGTCGATGAAATGACCATTCATTTTGCCAGCTCTATAAAGCGGCCAGGACTCGCTATGGAAGGGGTCGGAATACGAGAACGCCCCACCGAAGACCTGCGCCCCCCATTCTGCCTCCACATACATACCGATCTCCAGCAACAGTGCTCCTAACGTTTTTGTCGGTGCCGAAGATGAGGTCTCATAATAGAAATACCCGTAGAGCTGAAGGTAGGCACCGCCTTCAGCCGTGATCCCGACACTGTCCAAATCAATATGGAACAAGCCTGCCGCCAGTTCGAGACGAATGCCTGCCTTCAACCCCAGCGTTCCCAGTACATAGAAATAGAAATTATAGGTGCCGTTGCTCGGCAAATCTACCGTCCCGAACGAAGGCGAGCCTTCGCTAAGTTTAAAGCTGGCCGTATATCTCTTCGCGGATTCATAGCTGAAGCCGATCCCCAACGTAATATTCGGATTCGTACTAATGACAAAGTTTCCTGTAAAGTTGATATGGAGAAGACCTAATAATAGGTGTTGGTCGTATTCGAAAATTTCCTCTTCTATCAGGTCCACCCAATCCGTCTCGTTTTCCAGCATGGCCTGATAGCTTTCCATCAACGTATTGGCGTTTACCTTGGCCGGGGTGGAAGGCGACTGCTCCAGAACGGCTTTCAGTTGCGCCTTGATGTCTAATTTGTTTTTGGCCTCATTCCAAATATTCGTCCAGCGATCACGCGGAGTATTCGCCGGCACGGTGCCGATCTGCGCAGACGCGTCAATGCTCGTGAACGTGAAGGCGTCCAAGTTTGCGCTTGCTTGATAGTCCCTAGGATACGGAAGATCGAAAAGCCCCAGATCGATATATCCCCAAACCGTACTGCCGTTTACACCTACACTCAAAGAGATTTCTTCTGTAAATGCAGCGTTCATTTGAATAAGGATATCGTTGTCCGCTCCTGTCGAAACTTGAATATCGCTAGAAACAGCGAGATTCAGACGCAAACCGGACTTGTTCTGGAAATGGGATAGTTTCGTGCCTATGTCTGCTGAAACCTTCAAGTTATGCAAGGTGACTTTCGCATTTTCTTCTCCCGGTTGCGCAGAGAGGATGCGGACTTCCGATTTTTTGTCTTTCTGCAAGCCCGTTGAGGCGTTGGCTGCGATCAACGTTTTGAAGCCGTCGGTTTGCAAAGAGGCAGTTGACAAATAGTTTGCAGCTTCATCGACAAATCCGCTTGCCAGCGCTTGCTGCTTGATTTGATTCTCCAAAGAGGCGATATCGGCTTGCGACAACAGGTCGTCTCCGTTAATCGTTTCCTGCTTATAGAAATCCAAGGTGTGAGTGATGTCATCTTGTGTCGCATCGGTATAGGCAATAACATAATGATTCCCCGAGTTGGAGACGGACGTCACTTTCCCATAGCCTGAAGAGGCTCCCGTACGCATATTGACGAGTGCGAGGAAGTCCCCGACTCTAGCAACGGTAGCTGCGTTAAGACCCATAGGCGCATACTTGGAGTCGGAATAATCCATTGAAGCCGGAGCGACCGTGATGGAGCGGTTCGTACTGTCCCCGTCGGTGTCCGACGCAGGGTCGACCGGCAGCACATGCGGTTTAAGCAGAACGTCCGCTGGGTTTGCGCCGGTGTAGGAATAGATATTCCCGTTGATTGCCGTGATCGCGACATAGGCGATATCGCCATCATCAGAAGTATCCAAAGTGCGCAAATCGGGACGGGTCCCTTCATATACGGAGACGGTATCGCCCACCTTCAAGCGTGTATTTCCGTCATAGCGAAAGGTACCGCTCGCAACAGGGTCCGAGTTCGGACCCGTTCCGCCGCCAACGTTCGCGCTCATTATTGCAATTGAAGGGGAAGCAACGGATTCGCCATTGAGGCTCATCTGAGAGAGTTCGGAAAACTTCAAATAAATCATATAAGGATTTAGAGGCAGCCGCATAACCTCTTCTTTGGCCATACTAAAAATATAGTTTCTGGTTGTGATGTCCTTACCTGTAAAAGTAAGATTGTTGTTCGTCAAAGTGATTTGATAGGTGCTGCCCTCCTCAAAAGAGCCGCTCTTAGCAGCTACAGTAAAGCGGCCGTTTGAGCCGGTTACCGCAAAACCTGCGAAATCAGGGTTTGACGGAGATTTGAATGTCATGCCCGCTTGAACGGCCGCCGCCGTCATTTTACCTGTAGAATCTTTCACGTTGATCGAAAAGTTCGGCATCTGGTCCATTGCGTATGCATTCGGAATGATTTTCACAGCATCATCGGGCGATGCAATATAATTGGCATACAAGGTCATGTCGCTCTTGACGGTATCGCCGCTCATGACCGGTTGCGTAAAAGCACGATCCTTATACCAGCCATTGAAAATAGAGCCTTGCTTATATGCGAGTGGAAGCTGATTAAGCGATTCGCCTCGCTTTAGACTTAGGCTGTTGATCGGTGCACCGCCGTTTGGATTAAAAGCAACCGTGTAGGTTGTGCCGTCGTCGGCCAACGCGGCTTTGTCCATCCGCATAAAAATTGCAGCAGCTTCAGCGCGAGTCGCCTTTGCAGACGGTTGGAAATTGCCGTTTGCATCTCCGGCAAACAGGCCGGCCTGCCAAAGCTTTACCGCCGCATCAACCGCCCATGGAGAAATGTCGGATAAGTCTTTAGGCTTGGTTGTCTTGTTTGTTTTCTGATAAGGGATAAGATTGCTTTCAAAATACTTGAATATCAGCACGGCCATCTGTTCTCTCGAAATAGCGGCGTCCGGCAAGAAGCTACTGCTGCCGGTTCCGCTTGTAATGCCGCTTTCGCTTGCCCATTGCACATAAGGCGCATACCAAGCGTCCGGTTGAACATCTATAAATGCGAAAGTCTTGTATTGACTTACATCCACTTTGGCGAATCGCCCAAGTACAGTAACAAACATAGCACGACTCATGGTTGTGTCAGGCGAAAAACGTTCTTTGCTTGTGCCGCTGAATAGGTTATTCTGCTTGACAAACATGACCGCATCGTAGAACCAGGCCGAAGGTGTGACGTCTTCAAACGAGCCTTGAGGCACGGGCTGAGCAGTCGTATGGTTTGATGCCGCGGAGTTGATAGAAGCCGGTAAAGCAGCATAAATTGCAGGAGGCATTGAAGTTACGAGTATACAAGACAATAGCAACAGACTTAATAGGCGTTTATACAAGATCAGTTCCCTCCTCATCATCTTTCAACTTTCAGACAATTACCGATTTTACCAGACGGATCTAAATAGAATCTAAACAGAGTTCCGGCGATTACGACGATGTACAATCGGCCTCTCAGAATGCGAAGCGAAAAAACGAGGGGATGAGGTCATGGCGAGGAACGCAAATTTCTACTGGTTAGAGGAGTTTCGACATATTTGGAGAAATTGTACTTACCAAATTGTAGAAGTGAGTTATTAACCCAAGGATATGAGTTTAGGTTATTAAAATGAGAGAGATATACATAACTAGACCTCATTATGAGAAGACATTGAAAAGAGCCGATCGCCGGAACTTCCGAATGGCTAAAGCATATGAAATGATTTTACAAAATTAACGATTTGCATTTAAGATATGTAATACCCTCTTTTTAGTTGTACCTCTTCGCTGCTCTAAGTGGTTAAAATCGCTTATTAAGATTATATAAGGACTCAAGTTAAATATAATTGAGAAACTAGGTGAAGATGAAATGTCGCTGGAGGAGTTAAACAAAGAACTGGACAAGTTGAAGGATGATGAAAATTATATTATAAATATTTGTAGAAAAATAAAAGAAATGGAATCTAACGTTGCAATAGCAGCCTACGAAGCAGCTATTAAGTTTGTAAAAGAAAATAATTTATCAACCTGTGCTTATCCATGGATTCTTTATCATCAAGGTTGGTTATATTATGATTTGGCAGAATTTAATGCTTCAATCACTCTTTTTGTAGAGGCTAATCATATATTTATAGAAAATAACAATATAGATGGCCAATTGGCGACTATCGCTGCTTTTGTAAGCGGTTATTCGGTACAACAAAAAACGTCTAAAGCGATAGAACATGGTATGGAGGGTATAGCACTAGCAGAAAAAGTGGGTAATTACGAGCGAACAACCCAAATCAAAATGAATCTTGCTGGGCTGTATATGGAAATAGATAATTATGAAAATGCAAAAGAGCTATTAGATCAGATCGTAAACACACCTCGTGTGTACAATATGTCTTTTAAAGTGGTTTGTTACATTAATCAAGCTGAGTGCTGCAATCATTTAGGCGATCCGGATCAGGCGATCGTGTACATAACGAAGGCGCTTGAGCTAGCAGAAGAGCATACCCCAAAAATGGTGCCCAATGTATTAAAAGAAATGGCTCATATTTATGCGACTAAAGGATGTTACGGTATAGCAGAAGAATACTTTGTGAAAAGTGTAGAGCTGGCGAAAGTACGCGGAGAGCAATTGTATCTTCAAGATGCGCTATTGTACTGGGCGGAGTTAGATTTGGTACAAGGTCGATTTAAGGAGACTGTAGATAAGCTGCAGCAAGTGGAAGAAGGGATAGAAAAGGCTAATTCTATAAGGTATCTAAATAAAGTGTATTTAAATATGAGCAAAGGCTTTAAAGGGCTGGGAAATTATGAACAAGCCTATGCGTATTTAGAAAAACATATGGAATTAGAAAAACAAATGCAGGCTATTCGAAGCGCTGAGAGCATGGAAATGCTGAATCGAAAAATAGAAGAGGAAGAAGGCAAAATCTATAAGCTTTTATACAATCAAACTGAAGCATTAAATGGTGTCGGTCAAAATATCCTGTCTAATTTGGACAAGGACAGTATATTTAATATTGTTGCCAAAGAAATACAGAATTTGATTCAAGCAGATGTTATTCAAATAGGCATTTATAACGAAGCAGAAGGGATGCTGAACTATGAGTTGTCTATCGAAAAGGGGCAACGAGTGATCAAAAGCCCTATGTCTATTTTAGAGGACAGCTTTTGGGCATATTGTGTCAAACACAAGCAGGAAATCGTTGTTAAGGATATTGAAAAGGAATACAGCAGTTATTTTGAAAACTTTAAGGAGTACTTAGAGAAGTTAAGGTTGAAAAAAGAGTATGTGATAGAGACATTACCTTATTCTCTTATATTTGTACCTATTATTATGAACGATAAGGTAATAGGCATAATAAGTACTCAAGCGTATAAGAAAAATTTCTTTAACTTAAAAGACTTAAGTACATTAAAAACTTTATCCAATTATTTAGGGATTGCTTTAGAGAATGCTAGACTGTATAAGGAAGTTGAATATGCTTCTAAATATGATGTGTTAACTAAAGTGTTTAATCGAAAAGAGTTATTTAAAGAAACAATCAAAATTTACGATCGACTTGAAGAAAGAAAGAGTGTAATTGGAACGTTATGTATCTTGATGATTGATACGGATAATTTTAAGAAAATAAATGATTTTTACGGTCACCAGGAAGGCGATAGGGTGCTGGAGCAGGTGGCGGATCTGATTCAAGCTAGTATAGGAGAAAAGGATCGGGTAGGCAGATATGGCGGGGAAGAGTTTATGGTGGTCATCCCCGAAGAAACGTCTGCGCATTGTGATCAAAAAGCAGAGATGATCCGCAAAAATGTGGAGAACGCCGTTTTAACATCATCTCTAGGGGTACCCATTCCAATTACAGTAAGTATAGGGGGCGCCTACCTAAATACAAATAAATATACTTTAGAGCAATTGATAAATATAGCCGACAAACAATTATTCAAAGCTAAAAACTCAGGTAAAAATAAAGTGTTTATTAATCATCAAGAAGAAGGTATGGGCGTTTAGAAGGGGCACTCTGAATAGAGTGTCCTTTATTTTTCGGCGTTAAAGTGAACATCGAAATGATCTCTTCAGTCTCATAGTTTTTCATAAGTTCTGCATGTGCTCCCAGCAAAAAAAATGTAGCAAGCCTGCCCGAACCGGCAGCATAGCTCCGTTTTTTGGAGGGCACTTTCTTTTGTACTCGATCCAATTGCATATGTATTAAAAAAGGTAAAAATAAAAAATCTTCCATATGCACCCTGACATAATGTTGTCAGGGTGCATGGTTTAATATGGGTATTGTAAGAAGGAAAACGAACCCATTCTAAGGAGGAAGTTCAATGACCAATTCCAGACCAAGCATTTCAGAGGAAAGTACAGAAATTCATCCGTTCCGCATTTCCATCCCGCAAGAGGATATTGATGATCTTCGGAATCGGTTGTCTCGGACTCGTTGGCCGGATGCGCTTGGTGGAGCTGGCTGGAAATATGGGGTTTCGCTCGACTATGTGAAAGAACTGGCAGCCTATTGGCAGAAGGAATATGATTGGCAGAAATTCGAAGCTCGCATAAATGCGTACCCTCAGTTCACTACGAATATCGATGGTGCAAACATTCATTTTTTACATGTACGTTCGCCTGAGCCTGACGCATTTCCGCTGCTGCTTACCCACGCATGGCCCAGTTCGATTGTCGAGTTTCTGGAGCTGATCGGTCCGCTCAGCGATCCGCGCAGTCACGGGGGCGATCCCGCCCAAGCGTTCCATCTTGTCATCCCTTCCGTACCTGGATTTGGGTTCTCGGGGCCAGTTCTTGAAGCCGGATGGGACATAGCTCGCATATCTAAAGCATGGGATACGTTAATGAAGCGCTTGGGCTATACGGAGTATGGTGCTCACGGCAGCGATTGCGGTGCACTTGTGTCTAGAGAGCTTGGAATTCAGAAGCCGGACGGTCTTCGCGGCATACATGTGCTGCAGCTGTTTTCTTTTCCTTCGGGAGATCCGGCGGAGATGGCAGACTTATCGGAAGAGGATGGGCAGAAACTTAAATTTCTAGCCGATTTCCAGGAAAGGGCGGGGTACAATTCGATCCAATCGACACGGCCGCAAACACTCTCCTATGGGCTTGCGGACTCGCCGTCAGGTCAGCTTGCTTGGATTGCCGAGTTATTTTGCGGTTTCGGCGACCATGTGGATTTTATTGATCGTGACGCCTTTCTGACTAACGTCACTTTGTACTGGTTGACCAATACGGCGGAATCATCCGCTCGTTTGTATTATGAGAATGCGCACAACCAAGGACAAGAGACGCAGGGACCGAATACAACTCCGACAGGTGTGGCTGTGTTCGGGAATGATTTTAAATCGATCAAGCGTTTTGCCCAGCGTGACAACACGAATATTACGCAATGGTCGGAGTTTGAACGCGGAACTCATTTTGCCGCAATGGATGCGCCCGATCTTCTAATCTCGGATATCCAAACCTTTTTCCAAAAATTCTGCTAGTGCTTAACGACATTAATGGCTATAAAAGAGGGGAGCTAATGGCATGGACTTCATTCAAAAAGCGCAAACCCAAGAGCCGGCAACTGGTAAAGAATCCGGCAAAGTACTCAGTAACCGTGAGCTAAATCGCGCCTTATTGGCAAGGCAAATGCTGCTTAGCCGTGTGAAGCTCCCTGTCTTGGAGGCTATCGAGAAGCTGGCTGGGATGCAGGCGCAATCCCCGAACGCCCCTTATTTCGGTTTATGGTCGCGGATAGAAGGTTTTCAGCATGAACAATTGTCCGGGATTTTGCGGGATAGGGGGGTCGTACGTATGGCGCTGATGCGCTCGACGTTGCACTTGGTCAGTTCACGGGATGCTTTGCAGTTGCGCCCTTTGCTGCAGCCCGTTATGGACCGCGGCCTGAAGGGAGCCTTCGGCAAGCAGCTGAGTGGAGTAGACCAAGAAGCACTTGCAGCAGCTGGAAGGGAACTGGTCGAAAAGGAGCCTATGACGTTTAGTGAATTAGGCAAGCGACTATGCGAACATTGGTCAGGGCTCGATCCGGAGGCTGCAGCGGCAGTGGTTCGGAATAGAATACCGTTAGTGCAAATACCGCCGCGAGGAATATGGGGGGAAAGCGGTCAGGCTGTACATACGTCGGTCGAAGCATGGCTAGGCCAGCCTATATCTTGGGCGACCGAGCCTGAATCGCTCATACGTCGTTATTTGGCCGCATTCGGACCCGCAACAGTCAAAGATATTCAAGTATGGTCGGGGCTTACACAGATTCATGAAGAGATAGAATCCCTTCGTCCGCATCTAATCACATTCCGAAATGAACGGGGCGAGGAGTTGTTCGATCTGCCGGCTGCACCTCGGCCTGAAGCCGATATGCCATCTGAGCCGCGGTTCCTTGGCGAGTTCGATAATATGCTGCTGTCTTATGCGGACCGGAGCCGAGTTATGGATGAGTCGTACCGCAAACGTGTTTTTACATCGAACGGAATTATCCGTGCCACTTTTCTCATCGACGGATTCGTTGCTGGCAGTTGGAAGATCATGAGGAGTCGCGATCGTGTTGTTTTGCAAATAGAGCCCTTTCGCGAACTTTCCAAGCAAGATATAGATTCTCTGTCTAAAGAGGGGGCACATCTGCTTCATTTTGCAGCTGCGGATACGATTGCCTCTGAGATTATTTTCACTAACATTTAAAACATAGAAGGCTTGTGCGTTTGAGTGTAGAATACGGTGATATTACCTATTTCCGGATTCTGCATTGGAGGTCGTTCTATGAAACTGGATCGCTTGCTCGCCATTACGATGACTTTATTAAATCAACCCCGCGTCAGCGCTACGGATCTTGCCAAGCGTTTCGAGGTTTCTCTGCGAACGATCTATCGCGACATGGATGCTATTAATCAAGCGGGTATCCCAATTGTGTCGTTCGCAGGATCGGATGGAGGGTATGAGATTATGCAGGGCTACCGATTGGAAAAACAGGTTTTATCTTTGGAAGATTTCTCGTCCATAAGCTCAGCCTTGCGCGGAGTACAGTCCGCCACGGACCATACTGAGATAGAACAATTAATTGAACGAATCGGTGCGTTAATGCCGGAGGCAAACACAGCTAGAGATCAGAACTATGTGGATCTTGATTTCAAGCCGGCACCAAACGATAAAGTACATATGAATCCATTGCATCAGGCGATAAGAAGCTTTCAATTAATATCATTTACATACTTAGATAATAACGGTGCGGAAACTGAACGGAAGCTGGAACCGATGGGTCTTTTCCTTAAAGGGTATACCTGGTATGTATACGGCTACTGTCTGATCCGGATGGACATCCGCGTATTTCGTCTATCCCGGATTGGAGAACTGAACATTTTACCGGAGCATTTTGTGAGGCGAGATTTTTCGCTGCAAGATGTTGAACGACAATTTATGAACAGAGTCGATTTTAAGAAGGTACAAGCGGTATTAATCTTTCAACCGGAGATGAAAACCAGGGTGCGTGATGAATTCGGCTTCGACCAAATGCTGGTGAATGCTGACGGAACCTTGACTCTAACGGCGTCTTTTTCATCAATGGAACGAGCAATTCAAAAAATTTTGAGCTTCGGCAGTAGGGTGAAAGTAATGGAACCTCTAGACTTAATTGCGAATATGAAACGCCAAATCCAGAGAATGGTTGAGCTCTACGAGCTATGAGATAAAAACAACATATGAATAAATACAGAGGGGATTACAGAATGAATCCAATCCTAATCGATTTTCCAAACCAATTTACAACTGAAAGGTTATTGATTAGAACACCTTTGCCTGGTGATGGCAAGGCAGTGTATGAGAGTATAGTCTCATCAATTAATGAGCTTAAGGAGTGGTTGCTGCTTTTTGCACAGAATGAACATTCTGAGGAGTCGATCGAAGTAAATCTGCGAGAAGCTTATGTAAGGTTTATTAAGAGAGAAGATCTTAGATTTTTGATATTTGATAAAGAGACCAAACAATTCATTGGTTTATCTGGATTGAATAAGCCAGATTGGGAGATACGTAAATTTGAAATCGGATATTGGATTGATACACGTATGAGCGGAAAAGGGTATATGACTGAAGCGGTTCAAGGAATAACCGATTTTGCTTTTACAGAATTGAAGGCTAGAAGAGTAGAAATTCGTTGCGATACTTTAAATGATAAGAGTAAGGCAATTCCAGAACGACTAGGCTTTCAGTTAGAAGGAACATTAAGATGTGATGATTTCTCAACAGATAAGAGTCAGATAAGAGATACCCATATTTACGCGTTAGTTAAATAAATGGTGTTAGGGCTCAAGAAGGTGTAATCTCCTATAACGCTATGTTCATGCTGCGTGCCATTCAGTCCTCGGTTCGGCAAAAGTTAGACCATCACTATCAGCGGAGGAAGAGGATGTGACAGGTCTCCGTATGTTTGCTTTAATAATGCTAACGTGAGGCGAACTAGCCTTTCAGGCTGATCGTTGTTTGGTATAACTTGAGCAATATTTAATTTCTTGTTTTGTTTATAAGCGGTCAGCGAATCTTCAGGCGGCGATTGTACGAAATGAAGGATAGGTTCTACTGCTTGCTGGACAGGGAGTCCGATTATTTTGTACATGAGCTTAACGAATATATTGAGCCCTTTATGATCGAATGCTTCTGTCGCCCCTTTTGTTTGAACGGCTCCTGGGTTGAATAATATATATTTGATATTCGTATCTGCTGTGTTTTGGGCGAATGCCGCGCCAAGCAGGTTATTAAGTCTGCTGCCATGCATAATGGCTTTAATGCTATTAAATGAACTCTGTTTTTGTAGCTGCAAATCATTCCATTCCATATTTCCTTTCACGCCTGGAGCGCAGACGTTGATAATAAGAGGTTCCGCAGCATTTGTGAGCAGTTCTCGAAATTGAAAGCTCAGAATAAATCGGCTCAAAAAATATAATGCGAAGTGATGCTCAAATCCTTCTTTCGTTTCCCGATACATTTTGCTGAATTTTTGGGATTGTGCGCAAAGAATCAATTGATCGATGCGATTTACTGTTTGACTTACTTCGTGGACGATCCGAATATTTTCCGAAACTAGACTTAAATCTGCTTGAAGAAATAGAAATTTACTTTCCCCATCCAGCTTTGTGGCCTCCAGTCGCAGAGCCTCTCCTTTTTCCGAACTACGACCGATCACAACGACATATTCTCCATTACGTATTAATTGCAAAGCTAATTGTTTTCCAATCCCATCGGTTCCACCGGCTATTACTATCGTACGCATAGTGATTTGCCCCTAACGATTATTAGTTCCTATAATCGGATTACTACGAAGTATAATGGAATCAACAATGTGGTTAAAGAAGGCACTATTTTCTTATTTAGTTTGTTTTGATGAAGCAACTTACTTAAAAGTAAGAGCGAGGTGGATTTCATGTACACAGAAAGCCAAAAAGAAGAATGCTCTGCATCAATGGGGGAGGCAATGCAAATTATGGGGAGTAAGTGGACCTTCTGGGTCATTGGAGAACTGGTTACTTCTCCTCGGCGATTCAATGAATTGAAAAGAAGCTTAGGCCGTATCAGTACCAAATCGTTAACGGATGTATTGCGCTCCTTAGAGAAGATGCATATCATTCATCGTCAGGTGTTTGCTACCGTACCTGTAACGGTAGAGTATTCCATGACAGACAAGGGAAGAGAGTTCCTTCAAGTGTACTATGCTATGCAAGGTTGGGGAGAGAAGTGGAAGGGCTGCAATATTCAAGAGCAAGGGGACAAAGTATAAAATAGAACGCTCACGTTTAGTGGCGTATTTTTCCCCGATAGGCCCGTTAAGCTGAACCATAAAGGGAGGGTTGGCCGACAAAGGCAAACCCTATCATTGGATCTGAAAAAGATTATTTATTAAACTTTTCGGAAAATGCTTTTATTCGATCTACAAAAATTCCTTTCAATTGATCGGAACCTTCTTTCGGTGCCGCATAAGCCTTATAACCGCCAAACGATTCAATGCAGATAGCGGCTTCTTTTAGATCGGCGGGGATATTCCGCTCTATTATTTGTTCGGTCTCTTTGGGTTTCTCATTACAAATAAAATACCCCACTCTTTTATTCAGTAATTCATTATGATTTTTTTTGATAAAGTCGCGAATCGGTTTATATATTTTTCCATCCCGGACTCCCGCACCTAATATAATATGATCAAATTCCTCGATAGCGGCCTTTTCCACTTCTAAATTACAAATCGTACACTGCGAAATCTCTTCTGCTAGAACTTTTATACATTGCGCCGTTGCTCCTGTTTTCGTAGCATATAGAAGCAGTACTCCCATTGGGCTCAACCCTTATCATTTAGAATTTGAATTTGTTCCTCTAGAACGGTGCTTGCTGTGCGTAAAAACCGAGTAATAAGCGCAAGCTCTTCATCCGAATAGGATGAAGCCAGTTTGATCATGGACGCATGGAGCATCAGGTATATATTGCGGACTTCTTCTTTATCCTCGTATAGGGGAACGATAATGACTTTGCGACGGTCTTTGGGGTCATGTTGCCTGCGCACCAATCCGCTTTTCTCTAGTCGATCGATTAAGGCGGTAACGCTGCCCGTTGTGAGTCCGGTTAGTTTAGATAACTCGCCGGCAGTGACAGGACCTTTTTCATACAGGATGTCTACGGACAAAAAATCATTATTGTAAAGCCCTAAAGAAGCAGCAACGCTTTGCTGGTAAAGAACCGTCCTTGTTCCCAATCCGCGCATGCTTATCGTCAGGTTCTCCTGCTGCTCGGTGGGCTGCCCTGATTGCTTGTTTGACAAAAGATAATCCTCCTTGTATTTATCTTGACGATCAAGATACTTTATAATCAAAATAATTTATTTTGCTTTAGATGTCAAATATTTTGGGATGGGATGCCTTTTGATTTCGCTCTATCGATGATATGTTGATTAATATTACAAGTGATGGATTAGGATTATATTTGAATTCATGGTAGTATAGAGCTACATTAAAGAGGATGTGAATGAATCGTGATCAACATAACCGTGCCTAAGCCGGACGTGACCATAACCAAACAGGACAATCCCCAACTAAGCAATATTTATGGATTTACCGATTTTCATTTAATTACTAGAGAAACAGGCGGAGTCTTTATGTTCTACAATGATAAAGATGAACTGCTGTTTGTGGGGAAAGCGAGAAAGCTGCGCCCAAGAATCAAAAAACATTTTGAAGATACGGTATCGCCGATTAAAAACCACAGAGATGAAGTTACAAAAATCGAGGTTTGTATCGTTGAAGGTCTTCTGGATCGAGCGATTTATGAAATTTATATCGCGAATAAATTCAGAGCGAAGTACAATCCAGACCGAGTACTATAAAACGAGCGGCAGCTTACTGTAAAATAAAAGCACAAAACGTTGTCCGAAAGGATTTCGTTTTGTGCTTTTTTGAGTTGGCTTAGCGGCTTTTCATCGCACGCATCTTCAGTTCATTTAAAGCGATTCGGGATAATGATCCGCCTTGCTATACGTAAATCCTTAATACACCATTGCTTTTTGCAACAGGGGAGAAGGGATGGACACTTTCGTGCGCAAAAGGGGGTTATATGACATTAATAAAATGGTCACTTTCTATGCTGTGGTTTCTTTAATTGCCTCTGTGCCGCTTTAACTCCCCTTACAATGGCTTCTTCCAGTACGACCGCAGCGGTGGTGCCAACTGCGGTAACGGCTGCGTCTCCTATTAATCCGCTCGTATCGGTACCGGTGGCAATGCAGAATACCGTATCGCCGTCAGCTTGAATGTGTACAGGAGATATAGCGCGAGCCATTCCATCATGAGCGAGAGTGGCAACACGTCCTGCCTCGGCTTTGGTTAGTTTAGCTGTGGTAGCGATCACGACAATCGTTGTATTTCTATCCTGGCTAGGACCAGGGGGGATACCTTTCAAGATTGCACGAGTTTGGTTAACGAATTCTCCATCCGGTTGCAGTGCCCCTGCAACGATATGATCCTTATTCCAAATATCTCCGACTGCGTTAACTACCGCTAGAGCCGCTACAATAGGCCCGCCAAGAATTTTCCATGCGGCTGTTCCCACTCCGCCTTTCATTGGCGTACCGTAAATTTTACCTACAGTTGCCCCCGCACCTGCACCGATACTTCCTTCTGCTACCGGTCCAGAGTTTGCTTCTTGGCTGGCGGCATACCCCATCGCAGCATCCGGTCTGCGGGATCCTTTTGCGTAGATCAGATCAAAGATGACCGCCTCTGGAACCGTAGGAAGCGGTCCGGCTTCAGTTTGAGCGCCGTAACCATGTTCGGCAAGCCAGTTCATTACGCCTGAAGCCGCAGCTAGACCGAAATTACTGCCGCCCGTGAGGAGAACTCCCTGTACAACTTCTGTAGCTGTACCTGGGCGGATGGCATCGGTTTGTATCGTTCCAGGAAACCCTCCTCGTACATCCACACCAGGAACAGCCCCTTTAGGATACAAAATCACGGTGCATCCCGTACGACGGCTTTTATCCTCAGCATGGCCTACAAGAATGCCAGGGACGTTTGTCAGCCCTCCTTCAAGTCTGATCGGTGAATGCCCTCGAATCAAGCGGTCTGTACGGGGACCAATCGGTTGGCAAGGGGGTTTGGGGCTATATTTTTTAATGACTTTTTTTCGATGCAAAGCATTTGCATCGTACAAAATACGGCATGTTTTACGTATGTCAACGAGAGATAATCGAATGTTTTTCAAAGCAAGCTTAGTTTTCCGATGACGTACAGCCGCTTTGGCTCCTCGCAGGTCTTGTATGGCAGCGTTCAAATTTCTGACGCATCTTATTTGCTTTGGCTGACGCAGGTCAACCCCTCCTCGTACCTAAATAGGTTTATTAAAGGGTATGTCAGCCCTGTTTGTATTGAGTAGGCAAAGCGAAGCGGGCATTCGCACATTTTTAAAAAGAAAGGCCGCTATTATGTAAAACGAAACTTGTTCATTTTATTAATGGACAGGATATCTTCGATTTGCGGTATTATTTCTATAGGAATATTTTAGTTCGAATGGAAATGGAGACTTATTGGATGAAAATGTATACAGATCCGAGAGGCGAAGCTTACGAGCAGGTAATAGATTTGGCGATACGGAGCACGGAATGTTTTGTGCTTAAAGTTTGGGCTGAGGGGGACCAATACACAAGTATATTGAAAGAGTTGGAGCCCTATCTTGTGAAAACAATTGTAATCCAAGACAGTAATAGGGATGAACTTACGCGAATAAGAGATACCTATCGTAGTTATGCTTTTTATACTGCGGGAACATATTATTTCTATAGATGCTGTGAAGAAAGCGGTAGTCTACTGAAGCAAAGGGCTGAACGTCTGTCAGATTGGATTCATCCTAGGTTGCCGGAAGACTTGTGTTTTTTGAAAGAAGGCGGCGGTGACTACCTATATTCGATTGTGCATGAACATATGTATGGTCTGGAAGTAACTGAGGAAGAAGCAATTGAGCTAATGGATCAAATTACTGGTCTTTTTTTGAAATTACAGTCTCATCGGAGCCTAGATCACCTATTAGATGATGCTATTAAGCATAAGACTGACTGGTTATATATAAGTGGACATAGGCTGACAAAGCTGCCAGAGCGAATCAAGGAGCTTACGGAATTGCGTGATCTAGATATTTTTGAACAGGATCTTTATCGTCTACCCGAGGAGCTGTTTGAATTAAGCAAGCTTGAACGTTTAAAAATGATGACGGCTGATTTGGAAAGCATTCCAGCATCAATAGCCAAGCTGAAAAACCTAAGAGAGCTTGACATCAATTGCGGGTCCTCGGATCGACCGACTGCTGGATATCAATCCAAGCCAAAGGAAGAGATCAGTCTAAACTGCATTCCGCCGGAGATAGGAGAGCTGGAAAAATTAGAGCGGCTTACGATTCGATATACGTCAATCTACGAGCTACCGCTGGAGCTAGAGAAGCTGAAGCACCTGCGTATGTTGGACTTAGGAGAAAATATGATCAATAGGAAGCCTGATTTCCTCCATCGCATGAAGCAACTGAAATCCATTAATGTTTCACGCGACTCGTTATGGTAAACGATTGAATAAGAACAGCAGCATTCATAACGTAATGGACAGTGAGTTGACAGGAGAAACGATAATTTAAAAAACCGGAGCAAGGCTCTGGCATGGAAAGATAGCTTTGTTGGGCTAACAGAGCATAAATATCCTGAATTTAATCATTTCAGGCGACGAGTCAATGCCCAGAATACAAGAGCCAAAGCACTGACAATTGCACCTAATAAGCACACTCCATCCCAGCCTGAGTAAGCATAGACACTAGTAGATGCGATTGAGCCGATGGCGCTGCCAACGGAATAGAAAATCATGTAACCAGCAGTAAGCCTACTGCGTGCTTCAGGGCGCAAAGTAAGAATCATGCTCTGGTTCGTGACATGTACGGCTTGAATGGCCAGGTCAAGAAGGATAATCCCGACGATTAAAGCGAGAAGCGAATGTGGAGTAAAACTGATTGGCAACCAGGATATAAGCAGTAGAAGTAATGCCACGCCTGTGGTCTTTTGGCCTAAACCTCGATCGGCAAGACGACCTGCACGCGCCGCGGCTAACGCCCCGGCAACTCCAGCGAGACCAAACGCTCCAATCGCAGTATGGGAAAGAGAAAGCGGCGGAGCGCTGAGAGGGAGTACTAGAGGGGTCCATAATATACTGAAAGAGGTAAAAATCATCAGACATAGTGTTGCTCGGATTCGCAGAATTCGTTCTTGCGCGAACAGCGTGAACAGCGAACGAAGCAGTTGTAGGTAGGTTAATGATTCTCTTCTGTCTTCACCATTCGGCAGTACCCTCAAGAGTACACATGCAGCAATCAGCGTTAATCCCGCAGAGACAAGGTAGACAGAACGCCAACCGGCTAAATCCATTAATACGCCAGCAAAAACCCGCGCCAGCAGAATACCAATTACGATTCCACTTGTTACAATACCTACGGCATGACCGCGTTCGGCTGGGGCAGCCAAAGTTGCCGCGAATGCGACGAGCGTCTGTGTCACTACGGCAAGCAATCCGACTGAGGCTATGCCTATGAATAACACCATACTGGTGGGGGCGGTACCAACCACAACCAGAGCGAAGACGGATATTAGCATCTGTCCAGCGATCAACCAACGACGATTTAATAAATCGCCGAGGGGAACTAGCAATAACAGTCCCAGTGCGTAACAAACTTGAGTGATGGTAATCACAATGCCGACGGATGAATGAGTGATGCCGAACTCGTTTGCAATTGCGTCGAGCAAAGGCTGCGCGTAATAGATGTTGGCGACTGCCAGTCCGCAGGCGATTGCAAATAGAAGGGCAACATTGCGAGACATTAAAGGTGCAGGTGCTGATTTTGATGCTATGAGCATTTCTTGAACAGGTTCAACGCGGTTGCTTGTATCATCCACGTAAATCGCTTTTGGTTCTTTTTCAATGTTCCCCAAGGATTAACGCCTCCTTAATTATATACTGAACGGTATGAAATGTTGTCTGCTAAATATAACTCCAAAAAAAGTTAACTGTCAAGAGATAACTGTGTAAATGAAGGAGAGTTGATTCAGCACCCTTTTTCAGAACTAAACAGACTCAATCTAATTGACAGGACAATCTTCAAAAAATAAAATAAATAATATACCGTTCGATATAAAAAGAGGGAATTGCCATGGCTCGACTACACGAATTTGATGAGGACAAGGCCTCACAAGAGAACATCAGATGTATCTCTCCGCCATTTTCCAAGAAACGATTAATTGAGGATTGCGCTTAGGCGAGCTTGAGACCGAGATTAACGCGAGGAGTCTATCGTTAATCGGACTTACTGTGTTCATGAAGTCTCGTTCTGAAGAAATACTTAAATCTTCATCCTTCTAGGAATGGCTGTTTCAGATCCGCTTTTCTGATTCTGATGTAGTATAATGACAAGAATAAAGTCAGTCTACCATTTGCATCCTCTGGAGGAGAAACTATCATGCTTCAGCAGAAAAACAAGTTAATGCTTATTTTTTCCATTATTACGGTTGGTTTGAGTTTGCTTGCTCACATGTTGGAACGGTCGGGGCATTTGATGAGCGGTCAAGTAACCAATCATGGCATGGGCCATCTCGAAGCGACAGCGAGCCCTGTCGTTTTAAACGCATTACTGATTATTCCTATCATAATGTGCGCGGCGGCTTATGGGCTATTTATGCAGCAGCGCAAAGATCATCCGGCGATTCCTATGCTTGTCGCGGTAACTCTAACGTTCGCAAGCATTTCTATGATTGCAGGCGGAGGAGGAAGCGTCGAGCTTCATTTCTCCATCTTTATGGTGGTGGCCATGCTCGCCTATTACGAAGATATCAAGCTGATCATCGTGATGACGGCACTTTTCGCAGTTCAGCATGTGCTCGGATACGCCGTTGTTCCAGAACTCGTCTACGGGACAGCTAACGGTTCCTTCGTCATGCTGTTGATTCATTCCATTTTTCTTATTCTTACCGCTGGAGCGACTGTGCTTCAAATATTGTCTAAAAAACGGATTACCGCAGCGCTTGAAGCAGAGAAAAATGCGAAGGAAGCTAGGCTTGTGGACGTTTTATCGAGCGTTCGGGACTTGACGACACAACTGGAGCTGTCCTCGGAGCGCGTGTCGGTTAAGTCGGAGCATTCGGCGAGGATTAGCGATGAAATTCGGATTTCTTTTCAAGAGGTATCGACGGGACTGGATGCCCAAAGCGCTTCGGTCGGCGCGATTAAAACAAATCTTGTCCAAATTAATGAACGGATCGTACATACGTCGCAAGCTTCGCGGAGCATGAATGAGCGCGTCATTCATGCGGGAAAGCATGTCGCGGAAAACGTGCTGCAAATTCAATCTTTGTTTAAACGTCTTCAATTCGTATCGGATATGATTGCGGAAACAGCAAAAACGATGGCGGCGCTAAACGAATCTTCACAGAGAGTGGAGGGCATTATTTCGACGGTTGAAGAGGTGGCGAACCAAACCCATCTGCTTGCGCTTAATGCAGCGATTGAAGCAGCGCGGGCAGGAGAACATGGTAAAGGTTTCGCTGTCGTTGCCTCAGAAATTCGCAAGTTAGCCGAGCGAAGCGGTGTGGCAACGCAAGAAATCCATGAAATTTTGCTAGTGATTCGGGAAGAGAGCGACGCCTCCACCGCGCAAATTTCTGACGGCCACGAAGCGACGTATCAATCGGTGGCGCAAGCGTCTGATTCGATGGTCCGATTCGAGAAAATGGACAATGAATTGCAAGAAATGATTCGTGTGTACGGCCAGTTAAATGACGCTATCGGCCTCATCCATTCGAGCTCGGAAACCATTGCGAACGAAATTCACAATATCTCAGAGGCAACGCAGCAAAACGTTGCATCCGTCGAGCAGCTCATCGCAATCACTGAAACGCAAGCAAACTCGGCGATAGACGTCGATACGGAAATCGCACGCTTAAAGCAAATTTCGAGTTCTCTTTATCAGAACTTGAAGTAATATGTGGCGGCAAAAAATACAATAAATAGTATACCGTTCGTTATGAAAAGAGGGGACTGTCATGGCTCGACCACGCGAATTTGATGAGGACAAGGCATTAGATGCAGCTATGCAGCTATTTTGGGAAAAGGGGTTCGAGGCTGCCTCGCTCAGCGAATTGACATCTAGAATGGGCATTCAGCGTCCAAGCCTATACTCCGCCTTTGGAGACAAAAAAGGATTATTTGAAGCTGCGTTGCGAAAATATACGAGTTCTCACGCCGCCTACGTTCGCTCCAATCTTCAAAGCCACTCTTCTGTCAAAGAGGCATTCCGTACCTTTTTTGAAAATATGGTGGCAAAAGAGTACGAAAAAAGTCCCAGCTGGGGATGCTTTTGCATCAATTCGATGGTGGAGCTTGCTCCTCATGATGAGAAATTTGAAATCCTCACAAGAGAACATCAGATGTATCTCTCCGTCATTTTCCAAGAAACGATTGATCGAGGTTTGCGTTCCGGCGAGCTTGAGACCGGGATTAACGCGAAGAGTTTAGCCCAGACACTAGTTATATCGTTAATAGGACTTACAGTGTTTATAAAGTCTCGTCCTGAAAGAGTAGTTGCTGATAACTTTGTGAAAGAAATACTTACTTTGATTAGGTAGAAGCGAAAAATAGGAAACATTCACAGTACACAAGAGATCATTGGGAAGACTTTTATCTGTCGAAAATGGAGAGCGCCCTATAAAAACAAAGGTAGAGGAGTAGATACAAATTGGAAGAGGCTTTATTGAATCAGCTCACTCGTTGGCATAACCAGAGCCAGTATAAAAAAATCATTAACAAAGTTAAAGAAATACCCGAAGCAGACAGAGACTATGACTTAGTTTGTCATTTGGCAAGAGCATTAAATAATCAAGGAGAATATAAGGAAGCTATCAACTATTTTTTATCTGTGCAAAAGCAAGGCGAGCGAGACCCTCTTTGGCATTATCGATTAGGGTATGCCTATTTTTACCTCAAACAGTATAAGGAAGCGATAGTTGCTTTTGAACAAGCTGTAGTACTAGACCCTGAAGATACACATGGCAGGACGATGTTAGAAACGAGCAGAAACGCCGCTGGCAGAACAGAAAATGAAACCATTTCGATAGTTAGCATTGAACAGGATGAGAGCTTGTTAGAGGCTAATGAAAAAGTAAGCCCATTTGGGCTAGTTTCGCATAGTAATGGAAGCATATCTATGATTTTAAATGTTGGCAAATATAAGGATGAAATTTTTCAAACACGAGCCGAAGAAGGATTTGAGGGCAATGGCTATGATTGGGGTTCATTAGCAGCCGTGTTTCTTGAAGAAAAGATGCCTCATTTAGTGGATATCGTGCGATTTGATCCTGAAGCTAGTATGTTCGCCGCTTATTCAGATAATAGAGAAGCGATACTTCATTTTGCAATTGCTTTTAAAGAAGCATGCGAAGATGATTCATTCATAAAAGACCTATTTTCACGAGCTGAATTAGATTGATTGGGTATGAACCGAACTGAAAGAAAAAGAGCGTATACCTTGTAGGTTACGCTCTTTTTTATCTAAATATAATTCGAAGTTAATCAAATATAATCAATTACGGAAAGTCACTACAATTTGTACAATTTCAGATCGGCTTCCTATTCTAATCGGCGGTCCCCAAAATCCATATCCCGAAGTGACAACGGAATGCATGCTGCCTTTAAGAAGATAGCCCCAATCATTCTCATAGAGCATACGTGTGATAAGGTGTGCAGGAGCGATCTGTCCCCGATGGGTATGACCTGAAACCATCAAATCTATCCCTTGATCTGCAGCAATACCGAGCTCATAAGGTTGGTGATCTAATAGGAATAGAGGTTTAGTTTGATCAATCCCCTCTATTAAATCCGGGAGCTGCGCGCGATCAGAATCGCTTTTGTCTTTACGACCAATAAGAGTAAACTTATCGGCGATCGTTATCGATTCATCATAGAGTACGTTCATGTTGCTTTGTTTCAATAAATCGATTATTTCCTCCATAGTCCCATTATATTTATCGTGGTTGCCAAGTGAGGCAAATACGCCGTATTTCGATTGGATCCCTTTCAAAATATGATCAAGCCCTTTATTCAAGTACGGACGGATATCGTCATCGACAATATCTCCAGGGAACAAGACGAGATCCGGACGGAGAGCATTGATCTCTGCAACTAGCTGCTTTGCGTGGTTTTTTCCTGACAGATGTCCAAAATGCATGTCAGCCGCCATGATAATATTTAGCTTCTCGTTCGCTAAATCGGCATTTTCGATTTCAATTTCATAAGTTCGCACAACAGGACTATAAGCATTAAAGGAACCATAGGCGATACAAATGATTAATGCTGCAAGGATCGGAATGCCTGCCCGCTGTTTCACATGATTTCGAGATAGCCTAGTTAAGCGAAGCAGCCAAATGGTTAGATGAGCGATGGGCAACAGTAGGAGAAGGAGAGAAAAGATCATCATCCAATAAGATCCTACAATTTGCAAAAAAACAGCGCCTTTCCCGATTCTCCCCCATATGAAGGATGTGGAGAGCAGCACAACACAACCGATATAGATCCATTTAAACCTTTTTGTATGGTACCGACTAAGGAAGCTCCATCCACTCCAGCTAATATAGAAAACGAGGAGACTATAGATGAGTAATGCAACGATCATAACAACGACAAACATAATGTCCTCCTCTCTAATATAGTGTCATTATATCTTAAGGTTAGGGCGTATAAAAGATATGCAATCAACATGGTTGCTGTTAATGATTGAAAATAACGTTCCATCGCCTCAATACGAGGGAGTGATAGGCCAAGCTTGCGCGCTTCAGCTAGAATATCGTTGGGGAAATGAGCTGTTATATTTTTCGATAGAAACTGACAAAAAAGGTTCCCGGCCATTATAATTGTTAGATATATCCTTTCAGTGACGTTTGTTTTAATTGGGGCGCTAATTGAACCGCTTATTTCTACCAAGAAGGGAGCAAACTCCAATGAATCTAGCCGTTAAGTGGATACGAGAATTTAAAGAGCGTGATACCCGGCATAAGCTGAAAGGCTATCGAGACAAGGTGGAGCTCATCCGGAAACGGAGGTTGGAGTCATGGGATGAAAAGCGGCTGCAAGGGGAATCTTTCCGGCTGAAAACGGAAGCGAAATCGGGTACGCCTTTGGACAAGCTGCTTGTCGATGCCTATGCGCTAGTTTGCGAGGCAGCGAATAGAACGCTCGGATTACAGCCCTACGATGTCCAAATCATGGCTGCCATTGCTCTGCATGAGGGATGTTTAGTTGAGCAGCATACCGGTGAAGGAAAAACGCTCTCTGCTGTATTGCCTGCTTATTTGCATGCGCTAACCGGAGAGGGCGTTCATGTGCTGACTTTTAACGATTATTTGGCAAGTCGAGATGCGGATTGGATGGGCCCCATCTATCGTTTCCTCGGGTTAACGGTAAAAGCAGTTCAAGCGGGCATGAGCTCCTCCGAGAAACGGAAAGCGTATGCGGCGGATGTCACCTATGTGACGGCCAAAGAGGCGGGATTCGATTATTTGCGCGACACGATCGCTCTGGAAGAAATTGATACGGTGCATCGCCAGTTCCACTACGTCATCGTCGACGAGGCGGACTCACTGCTTCTCGACGAAGCACGGGTACCGCTAGTCATCGCCTGCGAGCCGGGTTCTTCCGGCAACGACGGCATTCGTTTTGCAGCAGTCGCCAAGCAACTCGAGCATGGCGATTATTACGAATACGATGAATTTAAGCGAAACGTTTATTTAAATGAAGCGGGCTCCGCGAAAGCGGAATCTTTACTGGGCTGCAGCAATTTGTATGAAAGCTACAATAGTCATTTGTTAATGGCATTAAACTGCGCGATGCATGCGGAATTGTTATTGAAAAAAGACGTCGATTACATCATCCGGGACGGTAAAATAGAGCTGATTGACGAATATACTGGCCGCGTGGCGGAAAATAGACATTTGCCGGACGGGCTGCAAGCCGCGCTCTCAGCCAAAGAAGGGCTGCAGTCAAGAGCCGGCGGGAAAATTCTCGGTACGATTACCCTTCAGCACTTCCTCAGCTTATATCCCAAGATTTGCGGAATGACGGCTACCGCACGTATTTCCGCAATGGAATTCGAAGAGATTTATGCGCTGCAGGTCGTGCCGATGCCGCCGAATCGTTCCAATATACGGATCGACCATCCGCATCGAATTTATACTCATAAAGAGGCCAAACTTAAGGCTCTTATCCAAGAAATCATATCCGTTCATAAAACAAGACGTCCAATTCTCATCGGGACGTCAAGCGTCGGAGAGTCCGACATGCTGGCGGAGGAATTAGCGGTTGCCGGCGTACAGTGCCATATTTTAAATGCAAAAAACGACGCAGAAGAAGCTGCGATCATCGCCAAAGCGGGTGAAATCGGCGCCGTGACGGTGTCTACGAATATGGCGGGACGAGGCGTCGACATTCGGCTCGGAGGCGGTAATCCCGCGCAAGCCGAAGTTGTCGCGGAGCTAGGCGGGTTGTACGTGATTGGTACACATATAAACGAAAGCATGCGAATCGACGATCAACTGCGCGGACGTTCCGGCCGCCAAGGAGATCCGGGCGCTTCCGTATTTTTCGTAAGCTTGGAGGACGAGCTGCTGCTTCGGTTCGGCATTCATAAAGCGATTCGCGCTCCCAAGCAGGATGAGGCGCTCGAAGGAGCTGTGCTTCATAGCAAAATCGCACATATTCAGCGTGTTATGATGGGCCAAAACTTTCATCTCCGTCAGGAGCTGAACACTTATTCGGACATGGTGGAGGATCAGAGGCGCATTTTATACGAGGAGCGGCTCGACATTTTGAAAGGCGAAAAGCCGATGAGCCCTTCAGAGCAGAGGGTGCGGCTTTACTATATCGACAAGTTTTGGGCCGACCATCTGGCATACGTTTCTTATATTCGCGAAGGCATCCATTTGGAGAGCCTTGCCAGCCGCAATCCAATCGACGAATTTCATACGCAAATCACCAGAGCCTACGAGCAAATTTCGGATAAAATAAACAAAGAATCGGCGAATATGCTCGTAAAGCTTGGAGGCTCGAATGATCCGGCGATGTGGGAAAAGTTTGGGCTGAAGAACCCTACTTCCACTTGGACTTATCTCATGAACGATCAATACGTTCAATACTTGCAAAATCCCGGTTCATGGAACGCGGGGACGATCATTGCTTTTTGGATGCACAAGGTTTTGAGGCCGGTATTCGGTTGGTCAAAATTTTGATGGGGCCGCAAAATTAACCGTCCGTTGGGATGTACTTTCTCTCGTCCGGATCGAATGTCGCTCCACTTGCGTGATCTAGCTCCACAATAGTCGTTCCGCGATTGTCGGTCAGCACGAGCATGTGCGAGCCGACGAGGGGAACGCGTTCGGCGCTCGTGCGCATGTTTGCCGGGATGACACGAAGAGTACCGTCGACGATATAACTTACCTCAACCTTGAACACCGGGAGATTGAAGAGCCAGCTGTTAGTGAAGTACACGAAGGTCAACGTCCCGGCAAAGGAATAACCCTCCGCGCGAAGGCGCTCGATATCCGCCTGACGCCGCTGGGCATAGGCAATCGAGCCCGGCAACCGCAAGAGCACGATGGCCGTCCATAAAGCGAAGCCGGCTCCGACGACGGCGCCAAGCTCTAGCGGAATGGTCGGCGAAGTCGCTATGGCCTCAAGGTCGAACGTTCGCAATGGATCGCTTGTGAACGTCCAGAGCAGCAAGAACGCTGCGACTGCCGCGAGTCCTCCTGCCGCGGCTAAGCGCGCGAACAGGCCGGCGACTCTGGTCTGCCCAAACTGCTCGGCGGCTCGGGAGTACACTTCGCCGCTTACACCAATGGAGACAAGCAGCAGCGCTGCGGCAACGCCCACCGTAACGGGATGACCGAGGAACATGCCGATCGCCGGTGTGGGCGCCAGGCCAAGTAAGGCGCCGAACGGTACGGAGCCCGTCAGCGCCCACAGTGCGGCGGATGCAAGCAGCCACGGCATCAGCGGAGCTGCGCGTCCGATGCGGCGTCCCGGCTGGAGCACAGTCATTCGTCCGCCCTTGTCCGTGGTGGAGAACAGCGGCAGTGTTTCTATATGTTCTAGTTTGACTAGCTTCTGCGGACCCTTTACAGCATCTCTCATAGGCATGGCCCTCCCAAAAAAGAGACCAGCATCCCAAACGGCTTTTCTTTATATTTAGCCATACACACCGTCACCTCCAGCCTTTTTCACCTATATTTTACCACCTTAATCTTGTCCGCTGTAAGTAACCAAAGTCTTGTTCCTTTCTCTGCGAGACTGAAGATAACAAGAGATACGCAATATGGCGTGAGGAAAATGGCCTTTCAATATCGTATAATAGATACTTCAGCATGAGATGCAAAACAGAGGGAAGAGGGAAGAGATGCCTACTATACTGGTTGCTGATGACGATGTGAACATTCGCGAGCTCGTCTGTTTATTTCTGCGCAAGGACGGATTTACAACAGTTGAAGCCTCGGACGGCAAGGAAGCGCTGGCCGTTTACGCCTCAACTCATGTCGATCTGGTCGTGCTCGATATTATGATGCCGATTATGGATGGGTGGACGTTATGCAAGGAGCTTAGAAGAGCCAATCCTGATCTTCCGTTATTAATGCTGACTGCAAGAGGCGAAACTTGGGAGAAAGTGAAAGGGTTCGATCTCGGGACGGACGATTATTTGACGAAACCATTTGATCCATTGGAATTGACGGCTCGAGTCAAAGCTTTATTGAAACGATACCGGATTGGCTCCACTGGGATAATTCAAATCGGCAACGTCGCCCTTGATCGGCAGACCTATAAGGTGACGAATGGGGCGGAGTCGTTCACGCTGCCGCTCAAGGAATTTGAATTGCTATATAAGCTGGCTGGAACACCGGGACAAGTTTATACGCGAGAGCAGTTGATCGATCAAGTTTGGGGAATTGATTACGCTGGAGACAGCCGAACGATAGACGTCCATATTAAACGTCTGCGCGAACGGTTCGCGGCTACACCCGACTTTCGTATCGAGACGATGCGCGGGCTTGGCTACCGGCTTGAGGTTTACGAATGATCAAATCGTTATATACACGAGTCGTCCTGATCTTTCTAGTTTCTGTAATCGGGGGCACGGTCATTTCCTTTTTTGTGGCCACTTGGGTGTTTAAAGATAAATTGAACGAAAATCTACAACTCCCTTTGCTGTACTTTGGTCAGGACATCGTCAAGATTTACCATACACTTCCTTTAGATGAAGCGGATAAGTTCGTAAGCGGAATGGATCAGCTCAACTATTATCATCTTCGAATTTATGAACAATCGGGCCAATTTCAGTCTTATGGAGCATTGGGCGGACATAAACCTGCCGCTGTGACTACGGAACAAGTGAACAAAGTGCTGGCCGGAGAAGTGGTTCAAGTCAATCCGACGGGTATCTCTACTACTCTCTTAGGCTTGCCGTTTACTATTGAAACGGGTACGAAAGCCATGTTTATCGAACCGATCGGGCCCCCATCCGAGCCTTTTCTCATAAAGTGGATTTGGAACTTTTTAATTTTTTCGTTGGCAACAGGAAGTTTATTTATTTTGGTTGCTGCCATGTTCGTAGTGGGACCGATCAAAAAGCTGACAAAAGCGACAAGGCATATAGCGGGTGGCGATTTCAACGTCAAGCTGAACATTAAGCAAACGGGTGAGCTGGGTACACTTGCTCGAAGCTTCGAGGAAATGATGCACGATCTGCAGCAGCTGGAGGGGATGCGCAGGGAATTTGTATCGAACGTATCGCATGAAGTTCAGTCGCCGCTCACCTCGATATCCGGTTATGCTCTTGCGCTCAAGGGGGCAGACATTACGGATGATGAGCGAGGCCGTTATCTCGATATTATTATCGCCGAAGCAGACCGGATGTCCAAAATGAGCGACAGCCTGCTAAAGCTAAGTTTGCTTGAATCGAAGTCGCAGCAATTGCAGCCCGTCTCATTCAGCCTTGACGAACAGATCAGACGAGTCATCGTCGCGATCCAGCCTCAATGGTCGGCTCGGGGCATCCGTTTCGAGCTTCATTTGAAATCGGTTCGGGTCATGGCCGATCATGATCAATTAAGCCAGGTATGGACAAACATACTCGGCAATAGCATCAAATTTTCCGACGAGGGCGGCGTTATTAGCGTCGGCATCAAACAAGATATCAAAAACGTGACCGTCCGAATATCCGATACCGGCATTGGTATTTCCCCAGAGGACCAGAAGCGTATCTTCGAGCGGTTCTTTAAGGCTGACCGCTCCCATAGCCGCAAGTATGGCGGCAGCGGGATGGGGCTTGCCATCGTTAAGCAGATCGTCTCGCTTCATCAAGGCGATATCCGAGTAGAAAGTGAACCCGGCCGAGGAACGACCGTCATAGTCATCTTGCCAATCACAACGCAGGCAGAGTAATAAATTCTTAAGGTTACGGCATCGTGTGCAAGCTATTGCATTTAATGCCGTAACCTTTTTTTTCTTGTTCATACTGCGTTCATATTGTCGTTACAGGCAGTACATCTTCGTCCTGTAAACTCTCCTTAGCGGCGCTGATAAGAAAGCCGGAATAACGGGTGAGAACAGGAGAAGATACGAGTGGAACTAAAAAAAGAGACAGCGAAAAAGAGGATGAGCAAACCGCTTCGGATTATCCTTAAAAGCCTAGCAGCTATAGCGATAGTCATTTTACTTTTTATAGTTATTGTTTTTATCGTTGATAAGATCAGCAGTAAATCAGAGCAGGGCAAAATACATTCCTATGGCCAGTTAGTGCCTGTGGATGGGAAAAAGATGAACGTTTTGATTCAAGGCGAGGGAGAAGAAACCGTCGTGTTGCTGCCGGGTTATGGAACAGCGGCGCCAGCGCTTGATTTTAAGCTGCTTATCGATGAGTTGTCTCCTTATTACAAAGTTGTCGTCGTTGAGCCTTTCGGTTATGGATTAAGTGATCGAACGGATAAGGAGCGCAACACGGACAATATGGTAAGTGAAATTCATGAAGCTTTGCAGCAGCTCAATATTGATCGTTATACGTTAATGGGGCATTCCATTGCAGGCATTTACGGGATGGCTTATGCCAACAAATATCCGGACGAGGTTCGTGCATTTGCCGGAATCGACAGCAGTGTACCGACACAAGCGGGTATGGATGTCACTTTCCCGATTACAACGTTCAAGCTGCTGAAACAATCAGGCTTCGGCAGGTTGATGATGAAGCTAGGCTCCGACCCTTATGAGGAACTGCCGTTCGATGACGAAACAAAAGAACAAATGAGAATGCTTTCGCTTAAAAACATGTATAATAAATCTACTTTGAACGAGTTGGGAAATATTTCTTCTATTTTTAAAGAGGCCGAGCATTCCACATTCCCCAAAGAACTTCCGCTTATTTTGTTTGTAGATGCGGGTAATACAAGTAATGAAGGATGGATACCGCTTCATGAAGAGCAAGCCAACCATTCTGTACAGGGTAAAATGATGACATTTGAAGGCGGCCATTATTTACACCATCTCCGGTCAAAAGAAATCGCTGAAAACTTTAGATTATTTATGCAAGAAATAAAATAAGAGCACTTAAAGTATAGAGGGTATCTCAAAAGTCCTAAAAGGCGGAGAGATACCCTATTTGATATTAATGAGCTAACAGAAGGCGTTCATTTTCATAACGGGAAAGCTTTTTCCATCAGGAATCTTCTGCTTTCGCGCGGTTAGTAGAGGAATTGCTCGATGAGTGTCGAATTAGCGGGAAAGTGAAGATTTCCGACGGAGAGAAAAGCTTAATGAAGATTCCGCTCATGTTAAAAATATTATGCGTCTTGTTTTGGGTGGCGCTCTCGTTTACTTACTCGACCGCGGTTGTCGCGTCCGAACGTTCGCCAACTGTTCAAAATGCTGAATCCGGTAAAATCGATGTTTCGGGGTGGCAGTTTGAGCAGAACGGCCCCGTCGCGCTGGAGGGGGAATGGGCGTTTTATTGGCAGGAATTGCTCGAGCCTCGCTCGATCGGTTCGGGAACCGGTTCTCCGGCTGACTATGTGCATGTCCCTGGCATCTGGAGCTCCTACAAGCTGGACGGACAGCCGTTGTCCAACCGAGGATACGCCACCTACAAGCTGACCGTTCGCTTTGACGATTCCGAAGCGGGTAAGAGCTTCTCGCTATGGATTCCGAACGCGGCTACGGCGTATCGACTGTGGATCGACGGCCGGGAAACGGGCAGCAACGGAATCGTCGCCACGAGCGGGACGGAAATGATTCCGAAAAACTACAGCAAGGCCTATTTGTTTGTCCCCTCATCCAAGGAAACGGAAATCGTTATTCAAGTTTCTAATTTCGTTCAGCGCAAAGGCGGTTTATGGGATACGCTGAAGTTGGGTTATGCGGATCAAATCAATCGCCTGCAAGTTCGCGGCACCATCTTGCAATCCGGCATGGCCGGTGTTTTGCTCATCATGGGCCTGTACCATTTGGCATTGTTTTTCATGCAGCGGGAATACAAGGAAGCGCTCTTTTTCGGCGGGTTATGTCTGACCGTCGGCTTACGCGCGTTGGTCGTCGGGCAAACTTTGCTCATCCGCTTACTTCCAGACATCCCTTGGGAAATCGGTGTGAAAATCGAATACTGGGGCTTTATTTTGGCTCTGGCCTTTTTTCTGTACTACGTTAAAACGCTGTTCCCTCAAGAAACCAGCCTTCGGTATGTGCAGCTCGTGACGGTTATCGCGGGCGCTTTCAGCTTGCTGGTGCTGCTTTTTCCCGCATCGGTATATACAAAGTGGATGCTGCCGTACCAAATCATTATCGCCATCAGTTTTTTTTATATCGGATTTATTTTCGGTCTGGCCGCCTGGCGCAAGCGGAGAGACGCATGGATGAATTTAGCCTCGTGGATATGTCTTCTTGTGGCGGTTGTGAACGACATCTTGTTTTACAACTTGATTGTCGTTACGGGCGATTTGTTCCCGTTCTGCCTTCTGTCGGCTATCATCATCCAGATGGTCATGTTGACGAAACGGCATTCGCGAACGTTCCATGATGTGAAACGGCTGTCCGGGGAGCTTGCTTTGCTGAATGATTCGTTGGAGTTGAAAATCCGAGAGCGCACGACGGAGCTGGAGGAGGCTGGGCAGCAGCTTGCCCAAACGGCGCAAGCGCGCCGCAGGCTCATGTCGAATATTTCCCATGAGCTTGGCACCCCACTCTCTCTCGTTCAAGGGTACGTGAAAGGTATGATAGACGGCGTTATTCCGCCGGACAATCCGAATTATTTGCGTCTCATATATGACAAAACGCTTGTGCTGGACAGGTTGATCAACGATCTGGGCGACCTTTCCAAGCTGGAAGCCAAGCAGGTTTCGTTTGACTGGCAGCTGGTTCACGTGCGGCAATTGGTTGCGAAGGTAGCGGACGGACTGCACTGGGAGTTCGGGTTATCCGGTTTATCGCTCGAAACGGCATCATCCGACAACAGAGAAAACGCTAATGACCCAGTTGTCCTGGCGGATACATTCCGATTGGAGCAGGTGCTAGCCAATTTCTTGTCGAATGCGAAGAAGCATACGCCGCCAGGCGGACATGTGCGCATGGATGTGAGCGTGACCGGCCGGGGAGGAAACAAGTCGGTTTGCGTGTCGGTAACGGACGGCGGGGAAGGAATCGATGATGAGGCGCTCCCTTTCGTGTTTGAACGATACTATCAGGCGCAAAGGAGAAATAGGAAAAAATCTGGCATGGGACTCGGTCTTGCAATCTGTAAGGAGATTATCGAATTGCACGGGGGAGAAATCGGTGTCCGAAGCAGATCGGGAGAAGGGAGCACGTTTTATTTTACGCTGCCGATGCTTGAGAACGAATGACGGACGAGAAGGAGGGCGAAGGTGAAGATGTCTGGAAAAATATTGGTCGTCGAGGATGAAGCCGACTTGCGCGCGCTGATCTGTATGTATCTAGAGAAGCAAGGATTTGAGGTACATACAGCGGAAACGGGGCAGGAAGCTTTGAGGCTGTTTCATACCGCAAAACCGGATATTGCCGTTCTCGATATTGAGCTTCCGGATATGGAAGGTACGGACGTTTGCCGGAAAATCCGCGAAATATCGGACGTTCCTCTTATTTTTGTTACGTGCAGGCGGGATTCGGACGACATCTATACCGGTCTTGCCATCGGGGCAGACGACTATATGACCAAGCCGTTCGACCCGGCCGAGCTGGTTGCGCGGATTCAGGGGCATTTGCGGAAAAGAAGCCTGTTTCAGTCGCTTGGGCAAAGCAAAAAGCGCTGGTGGCGAAATGGGCGGTTGGAAGTCGATTTTCTGGAAATGATCGTAAAGGTGGATGGCCGACCGGTAATGCTGTTCCCCAAGGAACTGCAATTGCTGCAATTTTTCATTCACAATCCGAACCGGGTGTTTGCGGCGGATGAAATATTTGACCGGGTGTGGGGAGAAGAGAGCGGCAGCGACACGAGGACGGTAAACGCCCATATTTTCAACTTGCGCCGTAAAATCGAGCAAAATCCAGAAAAGCCGGATTTGATTCGAACCGTTCGAGGATTCGGTTATAAGTTTTCGATTTGATATTGGAATAATAGACAGACATGAAGTGCTGCGGCTAACGCGGCACTTTTTTTGTTGTTTGGCGTCGATTTTGAACGGATTTTTAACTTGGGATGCTACAATCGGGCATATTAATGGATTTGGGAGGAAGAGGAATGCGAGTCAGAGGCAATCGTGCGACGGTCATTATTTTGGCCATGTTATTGGCTGTAGGAGGAATTCCCGGATTATTTGCATCTGGAAATGGAAAGGCGTATGCGGCGGATACCGTACAAGTATGGCAGGAAATAGGAAACGCCGGGTTTTCGCCGAGTTACGTCAGTTCCGTAACGATGTCCGTCTATGAGGGTACCCCTTATGTGTCTTTCCGGGACCAAAACGATAAGGCTACAGTGATGAGGAATGATGGAACTGCTTGGGCAACGGTGGGCAGCGCCGGATTTTCGGCGGGTTTTGCCAATAATCTAACGATGACCATGTTTGATGGCATCCCTTATGTGGCCTATTCGGACGGAGGAAATGATTATAATACTACGGTAATGAAGTATACCGAAGCGGGTCCGACCGGCTGGGAGGCCGTGGGCAGCCCCGGATTTTCGGAGGGATTGGCCCATTACCAGTCCATATCTATTTATGACGGGACTCCCTATGTAGCTTATAAGGATTGGCAGAATGGCGGCAAAGCAACGGTAATGAAGTATACCGGGGCGGGTCCGACTGGGTGGGAGTCCTTGGGAAGCGCCGGATTTTCGGCGGGTTTGGCCGATAACCTATCTCTCCAAGTTGATGAGGGAACTCCGTATGTGGCCTTTACGGACGGGGATAAGAGCGATAGAGCCACGGTTATGAAATATACCGGAGCGGGTCCGACCGGTTGGGAATCTGTGGGCAGCTCTGGATTTTCGGCGGGATCCGCATCTAATCCGTCCTTAAAAGTCTACGGCGGCACCCCTTATGTGGTTTATCGAGATGAGGGGAATGACAGTAAAGCGACCGTAATGAAGTATACAGGAGCAGGCCCAACGGGTTGGGAGTCTGTGGGCCGCGCCGGATTTTCGGGAGGAGTGATCTCTACCCCATCTTTAGTTGTATATGACGGCACGCCTTACGTGGGTTATACGGATGGGCTGAATGGCCAAAAAGCTACGGTAATGAAGTACGCTGGATCAGGTGCGACGGGTTGGGTGCCTGTGGGCATCGTCGGATTTTCGGCTGATATGGCCCTATCTACGTCTTTAGTTGTGTATGAAGGAACGCCTTATGTGGCATATCAGGATGGAGGGAATGGCTTTAAAGCTACGGCGATGCGCGTGAACATGTTAAACGCCCCGCCGAGCTTAACGGCGAACAAGACTGCCGAAGGAAAGGTCGAAATCGCATTTACGGACGATGAAGCATGGCGCAATGCGATTACGGCGGTGAAGGAAGGAACCAACACGCTGGCGGCGGGAACGGATTACATCGTCGATACAGGTAAGATTATGATCACGAAGGAGTTTCCACAAGGCACATACTCGATTGCGATCGAGGCGAACGGGTATGCGAATGCGACAGTCATATTCGCCTTATCGGATGATTTTGACGGCGGAATGGGTACTGCAAGCCAGCCATTTCGGATCGCAAGAGCCGAGCAGCTTGATGCGGTAAGGGCCTATTTGGGGCCGAATCTCTATTTCCAGCTGACCGCAGATATCGACTTGAGCGGCTATCAGGAGGGCGGCGGCTGGGAGCCTATTATGTCCGTAGCGATCGGGCTAAAGCCATTTCAAGGGCATATAGACGGCAACGGATATAAAATTACGGGATTAACGATAAACAGACCGGATTCAAACGCCGTTGGATTGTTTGGAGCTGTCGCAGACGGCAGTATCACAAATATGAGGTTGGAAAACGTCAATATTTCAGGCGCTAGTTATGTAGGCGGTTTGGCTGGCGGCAAATTGAGCGGAACGATCAGCGACAGCTATGTCACGGGAAACGTGAGAGGGTCACTTCAAAATACCGGTGGTTTAGTTGGCATCAACATGGATGGAACGATCAGCGACAGCTATGTTACGGGAGCTGTGACAGGAGATCAAAATGTAGGCGGATTGGCCGGGAACAATATGGGAACGATCAGCAACAGCTACTCCGCGGGAAGTGTGACAGGAAAATACGGTGTAGGCGGATTGGTCAGTAACAATATGGGTATGATCAGCAACAGCTACGCCACAGGAGCTGTGACAGGCATTGAAAAGATAGGCGGTCTGGTAGGCGTTAATGAAGGAACAATCAGGAGCGGTTTTTATGATACCGAAACGACAGGGCAGTCGGATACGGACAAGGGCGTAGGCAAGACAACTGCTGAGATGAAGACTCAAAGCACTTACAACGACAGCGGATGGGAATATGACGAGGTATGGGGAATGGATCCGTCGATCAACAACGGATACCCGTTTCTGCGGTGGACAACACGAAACGTTCAATTTGACAGTAACGGCGGAACAATTGTAGACAGCCAAACGGTAGCATTCAAAGGAAACGCGACCAAGCCGGGCGATCCGACGAGAACAGGATACACGTTCGGCGGGTGGTACGCGGATAGCGACTTTATCGTTCCGTTTGACTTTTCGGCTCCGATCACGTGGAATCTGACATTATATGCGATGTGGACTGAGATTGGCAGCAGCGGCGGTAGTGAAGGCGTTTCAACAACAAGCCCCCCGGCTAACTCTACAAACGGTAAGCTTTCGCTTTCCGCAGGCCAAGCTGGCGAAGTCAGCTTGGATGATGAAATCACCATTTCGGTTCCGGCAGGAGCTGCACCGCATAATCTGAGAATCACCATTGAAAAGCTGGTGAATACGCAAAATCTGCTCACAACAAAAGAGGTTCGCGCGAGCTCGGTCTTTGAGGTTCAGAAAAACTTCTCCGGGAAATTTAGCAAGTTGATCACGTTAACGATGCTGTTCGACTCGTCGAAGCTGAAAAACAATCAATCGGTTGCCATCTTCTACTACGATGAATCAGCCAAAGCATGGGTTGAAATAAGCGGAGGTAAAATTAACGGCAATCGGATTAGCGTGCAGGTGGATCACTTTGCAAAATTTGCAGTGCTTGCTGTAGATAAGGCTACTGAACCAACGGAGAATCCAACGGGGGAAGATGGGCTGACCGATATTTCCGGTCATTGGGCGGAAACATCGATTAAAGAAGCCATAGGCGAAGGCATCGTTAAGGGATATAGGGATGGCTCATTCAAGCCCGATGCTAACGTGACTCGCGCAGAATTCGCCATGATGCTGATGAATGCGCTGAAGTTTACCGGTAGCGGAACCAAACTGCATTTCACGGATTCCATTCCCTCTTGGGCGCTCTTATCTATAGGGCAAGCTGTAGAAGCGGGGATCGTGAGCGGTTATGAGGACGGCAGCTTCCGTCCTGAGGCAAGCCTTACACGCTCGGAGCTTGCTGTAATGATGGCAAGAGCCGCTGGCGCGGATACGTTGGCGGTTAGTTCAACCGGTTTTGCGGATGACAGTGTGATTCCGGCATGGGCCAAAGGATCGGTAGCCGCCGTTAAGCAATTGGGAATTGTGAACGGACGCAGCGGCAACCGATTTGCGCCGGACGCTGCGGCTACGAGAGCAGAAGCAATTACGATCATAATGAATCTGCTCGAGGTGTAATATGGGGACAAATTACAAATATAATTTCGAAACGAACTGGAAGTTTGAGGCGAATATCGAGCAAGTGTGGAACTTGATATCAGGCTTCAAATACGACGAGTGGTGGCCCGGCGTTATCGCCGAGCCGATTGGGATCGGCTCGGCGAACGGAATCGGAGACAAGTATCGATACGAGTTCCGCACAAAGCTGCCTTATCGGCTGTCGTTCGAAGCCGAAGTAATCGTGAAGGAAGCCCCCTGCCAGATGGAGATTCGGTCCAAAGGCGAACTGGAAGGCAGGGGGAAATGGACATTGACGCAATCAGGTTCCGCGACGCACGTTCGATATATTTGGCAAGTCAATACGAACAAAGCCTGGATGAACTTTCTCGCGCCGCTGTTAAAACCGGCGTTCGTCTGGAATCACGACCTGGTTATGGCAGAAGGTGAGAAGGGCATGGCTAAAGCACTGCGCGCCCGGTCTATCGTTGATTAGCAAAATATTGTGATTGCCGACATAAAGCGTATTCCCATCCCTAACAAGCGAAAAGACAGGATTAAGAGTGAGCTTACCCTGTCTTTTTGTGTATTTCTTCTTTAATGTGCCAATTGACCCAAATTCGGCTGCAATTTGTTCCGCAGCACATATAGCATAAACGCTCCTACAAGGAACGCGACGGCATCCGCAATTACGAGCGACCAAACAACCCCGTGAAAACCGTTCATTTCATTAGCGATAAAGAGCACGGGTATGAGAGTAACGCCTTGAACAATAGACATAATAAATGCGGCGGTTCCTTGCCCCGTTGCTTGAAAAATACCCGTAAACAACGTGGTCATACCTGTTATGAACAAGGATAAGAACGTCACATGCAAAATGTAACTACCCATCTCGATCAATTGCGGGTCATTCGTAAATAATCCGATAAGGTGACCGGAAATGAGATAGACGATGATGCCGAACACGACGGCTAGAGTCACTATCATTTTGATTGTGAATCCAATAGTTTGTTTCATTCGTAATTTATTCGCTGTAAAAGAGAAGGCAATGAGCGGCACAACTCCCTCGCATAAACCCATCAGAATAAACTCAGGAAGCTGTAATAAACGAGATGAAATACCGTAGGCCGCCACGGCCTGATCCCCGTAATCGACTAGGAAATGGTTAAAGATGAGCGACATGACCCCGAGGAACATACTCATGATAAAGATGGGAACTCCGATTTTGAAGACATTGATTAAAATGTCCCTCGTAGCTTTGAACCATTTTACGGAGAGTGTTAAAAATGAGCTTTTATATCCGATATGGTAGGCGTAAAATACGCAAGCAGCTAAGTTGGAAATAACGGTAGCAGACGCGACGCCGGTCACACCCAAATGAAAGACGTAAATAACGAGAGCATCGAGCATAATATTTACGACAACGCTTAGAATCATTCCGATCATCGACGTGATGGCTGCGCCTTCGGAACGTACGATATTTTCCATGGTGAAAAATAAGACGATAACTGGCGAGCCGATAAGCATAATCGTGACATAGTCCTTTGTAAATCCGAAGGAGTCAGTCGTTGCCCCGAGCCCATGAACAATTGAATCGATCAACGGGAGGCCGACGGCTATTACGATAAGACCGAGAACCAAACTGCTGTAAAAGGCGAATGAAGACACATGTTTTACATCATCGTATTTTTTCTCACCTAGCAGACGGGAGATAAAGGTACCACTGCCCATGCCAATTAAGTTGCCTAGCGCCATAATAATGGAAAATAAAGGTAAAGTTAAGGCAAGTGCGGTTAACATAGCTGTATTATGGAGCGTGCCAAGGAAGTAGGCATTCAAGATCGAATAGATGACGCTCATTGATGTGCCAAGCATCATCGGTACAGCAAAGTGAGCTACGGCCTTGGGGATAGGGGCTTTCTCGAAGTAATAGAGGTTTTCTGTATCCATAGGGGTCACCACTTTCTTAATGTGTTTATCTAACGGTGTTAGATTGAACCTTACAGTGTTAGATGATATCATGAGTCTATAAACCTGTAAAGTATAATCTTACACTGTTAGATAAAAGGGCGGATACGGATGAGAAAGCAGCAGCCTCAAATTTCGGAGGATAGCATTTTGAAAGCCTCATGGGAGCTTCTGGGGGAGGATGGCCTTGAAAAATTCAGCTTGAGGCGATTGGCCGATCGGCTGGGCATTCAAGCTCCGTCCCTGTACTGGTACTTCAAGAGCAAGCAAAACCTCTATCAGCGACTAGCCAACCATGTATCGAAAACGATTTTGGAGGAGTTTCACGCCGAAGGGGATTGGAAGGAGCAACTGACGGGTCTCGCGATAACGACTCGCAGCGTGCTGGGCCGGCATCCCTGCTCTTCGCAGCTCATGATGATGACGCTGCCTCACGAACCGGACATTATCCGGTTCACGAATCGTATGCTGCTCTGCGTGGAATCGACGCCGCTTGGACAAGAGCAGAAGATGCAAGTGGTGACTACGCTTGTGAATTATGTACTCTATTTCGTTATGGACGATTATCAGCATGAGCGCAATGTTTCCGCTATTGTTAAGGAGCAGGGAGCGGAGGCGCTACCGGGCGAGGAAATGATTCAACTTCTAGACTCCATGAGCGAGGCGGATGCGGGACTGTTTAAGAGGATGTTTACGAACGGACTGTTCGAGCTGATGGGGACCGACAGGGCGTTCGAGTTCGGCTTGAAGCTGATTCTGCTCGGGATCGAGCAGGTCATACAGGAGCAAGAGTAAGAGTAAGTAATGAACGGCTTATCCATTTGCCCGAAGATTGTCTCAATTGTTTCAATGACCAATTACGGCACCCAATTTGGGTGCCGTTTTATTTTCAGCTATTTCTAAACGATTCGAGAAAGTTTTAACCATGGGGAAATTCGCTGTACTTCCGATTGGTTCCTTTACACTCCTCTAAATTGGACCTACATGAAACCAAATGAATCCCATATAATCAAATTCAATTAAGGACTGGGGGAGCTATTAGCGCTGCGTTTCGCTGGTCAAGTTGCTTTTTGAACAGTCGGATTGGGTGTATTCAAAAAACGTTGGTAAACAAAGGAACCATTTGGATGGACTATCGGTATATGGGCAAAACCGGTTTGCGAGTCAGCGAGCTTTGCTTGGGAGCGATGACGTTCGGGCGTGAAACGACGGATGAGGACAGCTTCGCCATTATGGATCGATTCGTGGAAGCGGGAGGAAATTTCATCAATACGGCGGGCGGATGTGTATAACGATGAGGAATTGTGTCAGAGGCGGATTTGTAGAGCGGTGCAATACTCTATGGATCCTTTTTTTATAATCGGATAATAGTCGGGCCCGCTGCGGTTTTTTGTAATACGACGCCGATTTTTATTTGTATAGTTAGTTTAGGAAGAGGAAACAAAGGAAATATGGAAGGAGAGATTGCTAGGTGGGAACAGTAGGAGCATTAGAATTTATCGATTTTACCGACGCAGCGGACTGGGAATCGTGGCTCGAGAGTCATTATGAACGACAAGAGGGAGTGTGGCTTAGAATAGCGAAGAAGGGCTCAGGCATTCATTCGATTTCCATTCCTGAAGCTCTGGATGGCGCCTTGTGTTACGGGTGGATCGATAGTCATCGTAAAGGCTACAACAAAGAGTATTATTTGCAGCGCTATTCGCCAAGGCGGTCGAAAAGCCCTTGGTCCTTAATTAACGTGCGAAAAGCAGAAGAGCTAATCGAGACAAAACGAATGAAACCTCCCGGTTTTGCTGAAATTCGCCGCGCGCAGGAGGACGGAAGATGGGACGCCGCCTATGAATCTCAGAGAAGCGCAACCATTCCGCCGGATTTCGCAGCCGCGTTAGAGCAGCATGAAGGGGCCCATAAAGCTTATAGCCTGCTCGACAAAACCGCTCAATATGCCATCCTATTGCCGCTCTTGAAGGCAACAACGGCCAAGAGTAGAGCCGCGCAACTGCAAAAAGCGATAACCACATTGGAAGTCAACAACCTAAACCAATAATGCGGAGCTTAGCAGGACACGTTGTTATTCGGATAATTGGAAGGGGAGTTCCTTCTTGTATTGCAATGGTGTTTTGCCGAGCACATGTTTGAAGTCCGTAATGAAATGTTGTTGACTGCTGTAGCCAAGATCATAGGCCATATCCGCCCAATCGGGATGGTCGGATTCACGAATGCAGCGCGCCGCCTCCAGCAGTTTATTTCTTTGGAGCTGCCACTTAATCCCGATCCCAATATATTGTTGGAAAAGCTGTTGGAGCCAGCGCTCGCTTTTGCCAACCCACTGAGCGACGTCTCCGACGGTTTGCAACCCATTAGTTTCAATCGCAGCAATGATTCGGTTTATGATTTCGATGTTAGGGTCATATTGCGGGTTTTGCGCTTGCAGCAGATCGGCAAGAGCGCCGACGGCAGCGTCGTCCTGTAAGGACAGAGTATGTTCAACAAAAGCCGGCCCTGCCTCGGCGAACACTTGCTGTAATGCGATCGTCTCGTTGTGCAAGCCTGCTAGCGATTTGCGCCAAAAAGCGTGGAACGCACCTGGCTTAAACCGAGCGCCGATAATTCTGCCATTTTCGGCCGCCGTGTAATCCCGTTTATCGCGAAATGTGCACTGAATACCAGATTCATGCTGGGATAGATATACATCGACATAGGGGCGGTGCATCACTTGCTCCGAAATGTAAGGCTGCCCAGTCGTATTATTCCAGCGTATGGTCCAAAAGTGGTTTACAAATGGTGCTAAATCGACCGGAGGCACATAGGTTTGAAAGTTTATCTGTTGTTCGAAGCCGGAAGGATCCAATTTCCCGCCCGTTTTATAAATGTCTGCGGATTTCTGTAATACGGTTATGATCATCATCCCCTATTATTGAAATAGAAAGTAAAAACCAATTGACCTAAAAGGAGTTTATTACTATGACAAAAACACCCCAATTACGCGGTATGGCAAACATTAGTTTCTGGGCAGAGGATATCAAAGCGGCAAAAGAATGGTATACGAGGCTTCTAGGTGTAGAGCCGTACTTTCAAAGTCCTAATCCGGAAAATCCTGCTTACCTCGAATATCGGATTGGCGACTTCCAAAATGAGCTCGGTATCATCGATAAACAATATGCCCCCCAGGCAGCTAGCTTGACGGGGACTGGAGGAGCGACGCTCTACTGGCATGTGGATGATGTTGACGGCATGCTGGAAAGGTTAAAGGAACTGGGAGCTACGGAATATGAACCCCGCATAGAGCGTGGCGTGAACTGGATTACCGCATCGGTCGTAGACCCTTTTGGAAATATTATCGGTTTAATTCACAGCCCGCATTATAAAGAAATTTGGGATTCTTTACATCAATCATAACTTGAACTTTAACTGGCTTCGTTACGGGAACGATGCCAGTTTTTTTGTTTGAATTCAATTCCATATTCCTAATTTTACCGTGCAGCATGTGTTTTTTACAAGGTGTAAGGCAGCTTGTGAAACAACGGAAAGAGAGTATAAATTTTTCTGTTTGAGTGATGATATGCCGAATCATATCACAACTAGGGCAAAATTTTTCGAGTTACATGGTTAGAGGCATGTCATCAATTTCTATTTAATAAACATCCCTTCAAATGATATACTATTTATTAAAAGATTTCTTTGAGCCTTTAATGAATGCTAGTGTAAAAATTTTATCGATAACTGTCGATATTAAAGTGTATATATAAAACCTTTGATAATAGGTAGTTTTAGGTGAATTCTGAGGAGGACTTGGAATGAACATAGGCATAAAAGCAATTGAATACTTTCTTCCTCAAAAGATTCTCTCAAACGCTGATCTTGTAAAAACTTTTCCGGGTTGGACAGAGGAAAAAATTTACAATAAAACAGGAATAGTGAATAGGCACATTGCAAACGATGATGAATATGTATCTGACCTTGCTTACAATGCTGCCAAGAAATTATTTGAGAACCATTTAATTGAACCCAAAGATATAGATTTTGTAATCCTTTTTACGCAGAGTCCGGATTATAATGTTCCAACAACTGCTTGTATACTGCAAGACCGATTAGAGATTCCTAAAACTGCTGGCGCCTTTGATATTAATTTGGGTTGTTCAGCTTTTATATATGGACTAGCTGTGGCAAAGTCATTAATAAATACGAATATAGCAAAGAATATACTCTTAATTACTGCAGACACCTATTCGAAATATATCAATCCAATGGAAAAAAGTGTTGCAACCATTTTTGGAGATGGAGCAGCCGCGGCTTTAATTTCTTATAATGAAACCTCGCAAATTAAGGAATTCGATTTAGGCACTGACGGAAGCGGTGCGGAACATTTGATGGTTGCATCTAGTGGAACTAGGGCAAGAAGGACAGAAAAAAATATTCAAGATGATTTACATAATAGCCTGTACATGAATGGACCAGAAATATTCAATTTTACAATAGATGTTGTTCCGAAATCGATAGATAACGTGTTGAACAAAAATAACCTAGCCCTTGATGACATTGATTTTTTTGTGTTTCATCAAGCAAACAGTTATATGTTAAATCACTTAAGGAAAAAGTGTAATATTCCTGAGGATAAATTTTATATAAACATGGTTGATATAGGGAATACGGTATCATCAACTATACCAATTGCACTTTGTCAGGCAGAGAAAGAGGGTCGCATCAAAAGAGGTGACACTATCCTTCTTGTAGGTTTTGGAGTAGGATTGTCGTGGGGCTCAACCATCATTGTATGGTGACCATAGATATTTTAAATTGGGAGGCAATAAATATGGACGTACAAACAAAATTAAACTTGCTGGAAGATATGTTAGAGCTTGAACAAGGATCATTAGAAGTAACAGTAGAACTTGAATCGTTAGAAAGCTGGGATTCGCTTGCAGCCATTTCATTAATTGCTCTTGTTGATGAACATTTCGAAAAGAGATTAACCGGAGCCATGATTAAAGAGTTTAAAACAGTGCAAAACATTATAGACTTTATGGAATGAGGCATCGGATATGCCAAAGGGAATCTTGAAAAATGTAGCAGTACGAGGTATTGCATGTGCAGTGCCTAAAACGATAGTAAAAACATCGGAAAGTAATGAGTTATTTGGTGAAGAGAGTGTTGCAAAGTTTGTCAAAATGACTGGCGTCGAACAACGTCACGTCGCATCAGAAAAACAAACGGCTTCTGATTTAGCTTTTGCAGCAGCACAGGATCTTATGAAGCACTTGAAATGGGACATTGATAGCATAGATGGTTTGATTTTTGTAACACAAAGTCCTGATTATTCAGCTCCAGCCACTGCATGCGTATTGCACGGACGGTTAGGTCTTAAAAAAGATTGTATTGCATTTGACGTAAATTTAGGCTGTTCCGGTTTCGTATATGGTGTATATATTGCAGGTTCATTTATGCAGACCGGAGATACGAAGCGCGTTTTATTTTTGGGAGGAGATACATCAACGAAAGGGATCTCGCCCTTGGACAAGTCCTCTGCTATGCTATTTGGTGATTCTGGTTTCGCCACAGCCCTTGAGTATGATGAAAGTTCGCAAATTCCTTACTGTTATTATTCCGATGGTACTGGATATAAATCTATCATTACACCAGCCGGTGCTTGCCGCAATCCAAAAGGCAGTCATGAACGTAGAGAGTTTGGTGAAGGCGTAATTCGCTCTGATTACGATTTATACATGAATGGGGCGGAGGTATTCGATTTTACCATCACCGAAATACCGAATATGTTAAAAAGTTTTATGGCCGAACATAATATATCTGAAAATGACTACGACTTGTTTGCCCCCCATCAGGCAAATGTATTTATGCTCAAGCATATTGCAAAAAAAGCAAAGATTCCGCTTGATAAGCTCGGAGTTTCCATGGACAGATACGGAAACACAAGTGTAACCTCAATACCTATAACCATTTGCGATGCTTATGGGGGCAAAGAACACGGGAATAAAAAAATTCTTGCGCCCGGTTTTGGAATAGGTTTATCCTGGGGAACTAATCTTTTTGATGTGTTAGCAGAGAACTGCTTGCCGATTATTGAAACCGATGATTATTTCGAAGACGGAGGAATTGTGGTTGATTAATCCTATGGATTTAAGTGGCAAGAAGGTAGTAGTTACAGGCGGATCTTCCGGTATTGGAAGAGCTGCCTGTATTCAACTAAGCCGATTAGGGGCTCAAGTTATTACAATAGCTAGAAATGAACAAAAGCTAATTGAAACTTTGGATCAAATGGAAGGTGGCAACCACCTTTCATATATATATGATCTTCAAGATATTAGTGGTATTGAGAACCTGATGAAGAAAGTGATTTCAGAAACAGGGTCTCTTGACGGTTTGGTGCATTGTGCAGGAATCGCTCCAATGCGCCCATTAAATATGACAACACATAAGTTCATAAATGATTTGTTTACCATTAATGTTTTTGCATTCATTGAATTATCTAGAATGTTTGCGAAAAAAGGGAACTTTAATCCAAACTCAAGTATAGTCGTTATGTCATCTACTGCTTCTTTTCAAGGCGATAAAACAAAAATAGCATACAGCGCATCAAAAGGGGCATTAAATAGTGCTGTAAAATCAATGGCAGTGGAGCTAGCCGATAAAAAAATACGCGTAAATACAGTATGTCCTTCTTTTGTTGAAACGGAGTTGCTTGAGGAGTATACAACCCTCGTCGGTGAAGAAGCAAGAGTTAGATTACTGCAAAAACAATACGCAGGCTATGTTTCTCCCGAAGGTGTTGCAAATGCAATTGCATATTTACTTTCAAAGCCTTCCGAATTTATTACTGGGACGGACTTTATTATTGATGCAGGAGCAACGTCTCACTAAAATATTTTAGATACCGAAAAGTAATAGGGCCTACGACTGAGCATATTGGCAGTCAGAGGGCCCTTTTATTTCATATAAACTGATTTCTGCTTCTTGTTGGGATTAACCTAATTAGGTCTGTCCTGGTCTGAATCACCTTTAGTGAAATAGAAATTATTATTTAAAAGATTCAATTTTTTTACCTTCTTACCGTGAAAAGATAGGACTGCATTCAAATCAACAACTGATAGATCGACAGGCTGGAATCTGGACGGCAAGACGATTTTATCATCATCTGAAGTAAATTCTTTCTTAAAGCCAACTGATTCCAGTCCAAAGTTAAACATATCTGTCGTGCAATAGAAATCGGCGAAAAGGACAGCCTCGTCCGTTCCGATTTCTACGATTTTGTTCGCAAGTGCTATGGAAGCATCCTGATTTTTGGATATAAACTCAACAATACGCAAAATTTTAGCGGTGTTATTGACGATGTTCTCAACCCTTGCGACAAATAATCCTTCATAATTCCCGGCCTGATCTTGAGCAGTATACACCAAATAATTAAAGGTCGGATGGTTTAAATATCGCCAGCTCAGAAATTCAAAGTTGCGCGAAACACTAATCGTCTTAGGGGCAATATGTGTATAGTAAAAGCTATTCCATTTATCTTTCACCAATTCCTGTCGAACTGTTTTGTCACCATATTGAGTTATCTTGCTAACACTATCATAATTTCTTAAATAATTTTCGTTGCTCTCTAGTAAAACTTCGCTTGTTTTTTTCTTATCAAAAATGCCAATCATCCGGTCTAGCTTATAGATAGGTTGTCTTACCATATCTTTTGAAATAGCAGCTGGTGAAACACGCATTGAAAATGTACTTAGACCTATCCCTAAACTGCAGAAGAAAGGATACAGATCAAAAGGTTTAGCATATAATAATAGGCCCGCCATAGAGCCTCTATATTCTTCTAGCACGATAGAATTGGTTACGTTACATGCTGCCTCTGTTTCGCCATTAAGGTTAAACTCAAATAGCATTAAGCCGCCTAGCCCAACGATTTTACCATCTTCCCATACACCTATAGCACCATAATTTTCTTTCCCAATATATTTTTCATGCTGCGGGGTGTTATAAAACATAAAATCAGCTAGAGCCTTATCCCGACTTAAAATATGGCCTTTCTTCCATATTTCATCTATTGCTTCCATATATAAATCAGTTTCATCTCTTCTAAAGAGCCGTATCTCCATAGTCGAATTACATCCCCTTGCGAAATTTTTGGAAAAACAATCATTTCATCTATTTTAAAGTTTAACTTGAATTCTTTTTTATAAGTGATTATCGACAAATTATATTCATAACTTAATACACGATTAAGAAGATTTACTTTATGACGACGCAACCAAAACCTTTATTAACATCTTAAAATAACCGATATAAGATACTGAAATCATTTATAAAACGATAATGCATTAAAACAGAGGAGCATCAATCTCTAATCAGGATACTTACTTAGTAAAATCGGATTTTGATATGGACCATATGAATATTTGGCTGCAGCCTAAAGGATGGAATACTGATGAATAATGTTGCCGTAATGTACCATTATGTCCGGGAGCGGGATGGCTGGAGGGGGATTTTCCCTTTGTCGCCTAAAGATTTCTCAGATCAAATTGATACGCTGAGCAAGACATACGATATTATTTCGCTGGATCAGATGGACATCCCGAGATCAAGACCATGGTGTATCTTGACTTTTGATGATGGCACTAAGGATCAATATATCAATGCGTTTGAAATTTTGAAGCGCAAAGGGGTCCCTGCTTATTTTACAGTGATGTCAGGCCCTTTGGTTTCTGGTGTTGTTCCTATCATGCATCTTGTGCATACTGTGCTTTCTTTTGTTTCTGATGAGGAAATCTGGGAACTGATTTGTTTGAAGCATGATACGACTGGCATAGAAGAAGAAAGCATAATCTATTCTTATGAGCTCGATAGGTTGCGCAGGTATAACAAGTACATGTTGAATGTAAAGCTAACAACAGAAGAAGCAACAGAAATTCTGGGATCACTATTTGACACCCTGTTTCCGGATAGAGCTAAATTCATTGATGACTTTTACTTGACGGAGCAGGAAATCAAGCATATGCACCGTGAAGGAATGACCATAGGGGTGCACTGCCACAAGCATCAGCCTTACTGTGGAAATCCTCAACAGTTCTACGACAAGGAAATTAAGCCTTGCCGGGACTATCTTACGAATGTATTAGGTTCTCCTCCTGAGTGGTACACTCCTGCTTTTGGTGGAGGTGTCCACCATAAAGCAATGAGAGAGCAATTAACGCCAATTCTAGTCGCAAATGGTTTCAAGGGTGCATTTACCACCGTATCGAAGGAAGTGCCGCAGGAACGGGATTTCTGGATTGATCGGATTGACTGTTCAAAGTTAGTACATGCAAAGATAAACGGTTAAAAAGGATGTTAAGTTCGCGATATTGAAAAAGTGCAAGAGAAAATCGTTACGATATCGCGCTAACGGCTATAAAAGGGCATCCCATCAGATACCCTTTTATTCTCAATAGAGATTACAATGAACCGTTTCGCAAGTAGGGCTAATTCCATTATCCCTTTTTGTTTTGAGTACGTTTGGCAGGGTGAATCCAGCCGTTGTAAGATCGGACTTTCTCGTTAATCACTTCCAGTTGCTGCGCGAGGTCATCCAGCTTTTGCTTGGTGAGATGTTGCTGCTCCACTAACAATTGGTACCTTGCGGGAATTGTTTCTTCGCCCTTGCTATACAGATCAAGGTAATGACGAATCATTTCAATCGACATGCCTGCGGTTCGAAATGCGAGTATGGTGCGCAGCCAGCCGATTGCAGGATCAGTAAATACTCTGCGGCCATTTTGATCTCGAGTTACGCCGGGGATTAGTTCCTGATCATCGGATGCGTTGATCCAAAGTGCCAAGGAGAAAGCGAAGGAACAAGGATTTGAGCTGCTGGTAAGCCCAGTTGATCTTGACCTGACCTTTGCGTTTGGCGGCAAAACCGTCCGAGTTGATCAAATGACCGGCTATGGGAAATTTGCGGAGCGCTGGTTCGTATTCGGTCATTTGGAACCCGCAAAACTTTGACGATGTGAAGACGCATTGGGGCAGATCGGATATTAATAACATCGCGGCGCGGCTGGATTTGGCAGGAACGGGCAATAACACCTTCTCGCCGGACCGTAATGTGGCACGCTCTGAATTTTCGGAAATGATCGTGGAGGGTCAGGGTCTGATGCGCCAGAATGCGCCAGAGAATGGGTTCCCGTACGTGTTGAAATCGGCATGGTATGGCGATGCGGTAGCTATAGCGGGTGAGTTCGATATTGTTCGCGGTTTTGCGGACGGCAATTTCTATGGCAATAAAGAAATTACGCGCGAGCAAGGGTTTGCCATGATAGCTCGTGCATTAACTTTAATCAATCCGCAGTCGAAGCTGAGTCAGCAACAAGTTGATGCACAACTGGCAAAGTACGGCGATGGAGCGAAAGTAGCGGGCTGGGCACGTGCTGATGCGGCGCAGTTAATTGCAGCGGGCATCGTACAAGGAGAAGGCGCAGATGCGCTTCGTCCGAAAGCGTCGATGAAACGCGCAGAAGTAGCGGCGATGATCGCGAGATTGCTCAAAACGACGGAACTGATCGACAAGTAAAGCCTTGCAATCCCGGGACTGCTCCCAAAGCAGGTTTACTTTCTTGATGAGATCGCTCGTATGATTAAAATGTAAAAAAGGAATGGCGATGTGGAGGCAATCTCTGCATCGTCATTCCTCTTTTTTAATTTATAGCTGTATTGTTGAGCAGATTGGCGAGCGAAAGCGACCTGACCTCAAGGCTTACTTTCACAACTAAATGTCCAAAGATGCCCCGCGAGTGTTCTAATGGTTTCGGGCACTTGATTTTATTCAACGGATGATCTATATTGGTTTAACAGATTAAACTAATGGACGAAATAGGTGAAGGATTATGAATCAGGTCGAACTTATTCAAAAACAATTTAAAGAGTGTATCCCTTTGCTGGAAGTGCTGACCGATGAAAATCGTCAAGCCATTATTATGTTGCTGGGACAACACAAATCGGGGCTTAATGTCAACACGATAGCCGAGCATATTCAACTGTCCAGACCGGCCATTTCTCACCATTTGAAGGTGTTGAAACAGAATGGCTTTGTTCGTTTTGAAAAAAAGAGCGTTGAAAATTATTATGTGCTCACTCTCCATCAACCGCTAGAGCAAATCAAATTATTAATTAATGCTGTGGAAGAGGAATGCAGCAGATTTCCAAAGGACTAACACTGGACGGTTGAAGGCGGTCATCAATCGTTTTTTTGTACAATAGGTTTATTCGTTTAAACTAATAACCATATGGAGGAGAATGATAATGAATGCAATTATAATTGAGAAGTACGGGAAAAACACCCCATTGACGATGTCAGAACAACCAATGCCTGAAATCGGCGAACACGATGTGTTGGTCGAAATTCATGCAGCTAGCCTAAATCCAATCGATTTCAAAATAAAGGAAGGGAAAATGAAATTCCTTTTGAAGTATGAGTTTCCGTTAATTTTAGGAAATGATTTTGCCGGGGTTGTAGTCAAGGTTGGCGACCGGGTGAGCGCATTTAAACCTGGCGATGAAGTTTATGGCAGACCACGCAAACACCGTATCGGCACATTGGCGGAATACATTGCTGTACACGAGGCAGATATTGCGTTAAAGCCACGGAATTTAAACTTTGAAGAAGCGGCATCTATACCGTTAGTTGGACTTACGACTTACCAAGCTTTTACCGATATTTTGCATCTTCAAAAAGGACAAAAAATTTTAATCCACGCAGGCGCAGGAGGCGTGGGGACGTTTGCCATTCAACTGGCCAAAAGGATGGGAGCTTTTGTTGCCACAACAGCAAGCGATAAAGGCTCTGATTTGGTCAAATCATTGGGAGCCGACCTGGTGATCAATTATAAAAAAGAAAACTTTGAAGAAGTACTCACCGGATATGACGCTGTTTTTGATACTTTAGGAGGAGTAGCTTTGGAAAAATCATTCCGCATACTGAAGCCGGGTGGACAAATCGTATCCATCTCTGGCGTGCCAAACGGAAGGTTTGGAAAAGAGGCGAAATTGGGATGGGTGAAAACGGCAATTTTGTCCGTCGTGAGCCGCAAGCTCAAAGTTCTTGAAAAGAGATACGACGCGAGATATCATTTCCTTTTTATGAAAGCGAGAGGAGAGCAATTAAAGGTTTTAAAGGAATTTATTGAAGGGGGTCTTATTAAGCCCGTTATCGATAAAGTATATCCTTTGAAAGATGCCGGGCAAGCCTTTCAGTATCTAGAAGGCGGAAGTGCCAAAGGAAAGGTAATTGTTAAAATAAAGTAATTTCAAATATGATGAAAATTAAATTACTGCCAAAGTTTAAGGCCATCCTCACAAAGGATGGCCTTAAACTTGTCGTTCTAGACAGCGCGGAGAATGATAGCTTTTCTATTTAAGCGCTAAGACTATTCTTTTCAAAATATCGTTAGCTTGTTCACGCGCTTCAAGCTTATCACTGGAATGGGCGATACCTATCGCAGCTTCCGTGATTGCGCCAAATAGGATGAAAGCTAACAAATCTACGTTCTGTTGTTTAATATGTCCATTATCCATAAGCTCTTTGATGAGCATGACAGATAAACCCATAATACTCTGTTTTTCTTTATCTCTCCATATCGTCCAACCCAAAACAGCTGGTGCTTCCATAATGACGATGTGCAAATAAGCAGCATTCAGACAGCCATCTAAATAAGTTTCGATGGCGATTTGGGCTCTTTCCCATGGATCCGTCTCCGTATCTACAGCCATTGATACTCGTGCGACCATCCCAGCGACTAGCTGGTCTACGACATGCTCGAACAGATCCTTTTTGTCTTTAAAATGGTAATACAGTGCCCCTTTCGTTAATTGTTCTTGTCTAACAATTTCATCAATGGACGTTTTGCTGTATCCAACTTCGGCGAATAAGGACTGGGCACGTTGGACTAAAGCTTTTTTAGTTGATTCGGCATCATCATGCCTACGTAGTTTAGAGTTCATGGCAATATTATATCGCTTAATTTTTGAAATATAAAGGTAGATTCATAACCAACATACTTTAGGTATTTCAAAAATACTTTGAGTATGTTATGATCTGTAAAAATCTGAAGTGACCAACTGAGGAGGTTATGAGATGGAAAAAGTTCATATCCAAGCGGGCACAATTAATTATCGAGATGAAGGGGAGGGGCCAGTCATCTTGTTTATGCACGGCTCGCTTTCTAACGGCCAAACATGGAGAAAGGTTATCCCGCTTCTTTCGAAACATTATCGTTGCATAGTTCCAGACTTGCCTCTAGGAGGACACTCCATACCCTTACTTCCATCAACAGACTTCACACCACCAGGTATCGCTGCAATTATGAAACAATTTGTTGATGCGCTGCACTTGGACGAATTTATTCTACTAGGCAATGATACAGGTGGGGCATACGCGCAAGTATTCACTATGTTATTTCCAGAACGAGTAACGAAGCTAATTTTATGCAACGTCGATGCTTTTGAAATTTTTCCTCCTAAAACATTTGCCTTGCTGCAGCTAGCCGTTAAAATACCCGGATTCTCTTTCCTCATGGCGCAACTTTTCCGATTTAAACCTGCTTTACGTGCTTCATGGGCTTTAGGTCCGCTATCCCATAAGGTAAGGGAGGGGGAGTTTCGTGACTTATACGTTCATAATTATATTACTAACTCAGAAGTTCGTGCGAACTTTGTCAAAGTTGTAAAAGGCTGGTCCCCAAAGCATACCCTCGAAGCAGCCGAGAAGCTTGCTAGCTTTTATAACCCTGTATTGGTCCTTTGGGGTGCCGATGATCAGTTATTCCCAATTGAATTAGGCAAAAGAGTAAGTGGAATATTCCCTAACGCACAATTTGTAATCGTGAACCATTCACGTACCTTAGTACAAGAAGATCAGCCAGAGATGTTCGCTCTTCACCTTCAGCAATTTATTGCCTGCTCTACATTAGCCCCATAATCTGAATGCAACAACCCTCTGAATACAATCCATTTCATCTCGAATTCTCTCTTACCAAACTATAGACTTGCACAAAATAAATTTTCCAACCGATCTCCACGTTCATCCAATCATTTCCTTTCAGCCTAACATCCTATGTATACGAGAATATGGTCTACAGCGGTTGTTTTGCTTTGTTAACAGCAAAAAATGCGGATAGGGATGTGGAAGAATTGAACATAAAAAAGCCAACCCGTACATTGAAGGTCAACATTAATACGCTGAGCAGGCTGAGGAAAAATAAGAGGCAAAACAAAATTCCAGGACTGCTAATCGATAAAAAATATGCTCCTCGAATATTAAGACGGGGGAAGGAACCGGAGTTGACGGGACGTATCGTCGCGCCAGGGAATTCCCAGTACAACTCGGCGCGGCGGGAGTTCAACGCCTATTTCAACAAATTTCCGCGAGTGGTCGTATTTGCTCAGAAGACTCAGGATGTCGTCAACGCCCTTCGTTGGGCCCGCTATCATCATGTACCGATTCGTATGCGCTCCGGCCGTCACAGTTACGAGGGGTTATCGGTCGTGGATGGAGGGATCGTCATTGACGTGAGCGAAATGAACGAGGTGGATGTGAATCGCAAACGTGGCATTGCTACAGCTCAGGCGGGTGTTAGGGGCGGTGCCTTAAATTCGGCGCTTTGGAAGGAAAGGCTAGTCGTTCCTGTAGGACTTTGCCCAACGACAGGTATTGCTGGAGTTACACTTGGAGGCGGTCACAGTATTTTGTCTCGTCCCTATGGTCTTACGCTCGATCATTTAGTCGATATCGAACTGGTTACGGCTGAAGGACGCTTAATTAACGCCAGCGCCAACAAGAACCCGGACCTCTTTTGGGCGTTGCGCGGCGGCGGTGGGGGAAACTTTGGCATTTGCACAAACTTCCGTTTCCGCACTCACCCCATTGAAACAGTCGGTTTTGTTGAAATCGGCTGGGATCTGCGCGATCTGGAAGCCGTCCTTCGGACTTGGCAGAACTATACGGTTCCAGGAGCCAATGAGCGGCTCACCGTTACCCTTGGCATTGCAAATGGACGCCAATCCTCGCAGTCCCAATCATCAAACCAACAGTCTTCAGTGGATTTTCAAATATTAATGCAAGGAGTTTTCCTCGGATCTGCTAAAGAGCTGCGACATTTGCTCCAGCCATTACTTCGCACAGGTTCGCCACGAAAGGTAGTCATTAAGGAGATTCCTTGGATTGAGTCCGTTGGTCTAGTAGCAAAAACTACGCCAACCACTCCGTTTCCCTTCAAAAGCGTCGGACCTTACGTCTATCATCGGCTGCCTGAGGCTGCGATTGCGACCATCCGGCGTTTTATTGAATCGCCGCCCACTTCAGGGGTCACGATTTTGCTGCACGGCTTGGGCGGTGCGGTAGCTAAGGTGCCGAATCACGCTACAGCGTACTACTACCGCCGGGCCTTGTATAATATGACTCCGACTGCAACCTGGAACACACAAGCGGAGTCGAGACGGGGAATTCGTTGGGTGGAAAACTTCCGTTTGGCAATGCTTCCTTATACCCGCGGCGTCTACGTCAATACACCGGACCTCCAAATTAAAAACTGGCAGCAAGCTTATTTCGGCAGTAATTTCGCCAGACTGACACGAGTTAAGGCACAATACGACCCTAATAACATCTTTCATTTTCCACAGAGTATCCCGCTAGCGCGCAGGTAGCGTTTGGAGTTAACTTAAATGTTTAGAACCCAAGCTGATTAGGCTTGGGTTCTATTGTTACATGGCGGCAGCTAGCCTGAACGATTTGTGTCAGTGCCCCCGTTCCTAAACGATTAGTTCCTTTCAGTGAAAATTTGAAAGGTAACTCCAAACCGATCCGTTACCATGCCGTAGGCAGGGCTGAAATAGAACGGCTGCAGGGGTAAGAGCACCTTTCCTTCTGAACGCAACGCATCATAAATGCGCTCCGCATCGGATACCTCCTTTAATGTAAGGCAAATGTTAACCTGATCTCCGCGCTCCAATGACTGGCCTTGTTCTGAATCGCTGACAAACAGCTCGGAACCACCGACAACCAGTACGGAATGTGCCACTCTTTTTTTCACTTCTTCAGACATCTGCGAAGTGACGCCATCCTCAGGGATTTCTCCAAACGTTTGTTTGAACACAACTTGCGCAACGAAAGCCTGCTCGTAAAATTGGATTGCTTCATTTGCACGGCCATCGAGCATGATAAAAGGGGTGAATTTTACATTCATCTTCTTTCAACTCCTTTAGATTTTTGGTATGGACTCATCTTCGATTGTATTAGATAATAGTGACAAATCACGTCATGATTAAGAAAACTTTTTACAAGCGAGGGCGATTAGGGAGTGTCTAAGTCCAAACGGTTGATGGAATTGATTGTTGCGGTCAATCGCAAGCGCCGATTTACAGTAAAGGAGCTTGCCAATGAGTTCAATGTATCGACGAGGACGATTCTTCGGGATTTACAGGAGCTCAGCGAACTAGGCGTACCTTTATACTCCGAAGTAGGCCCCCATGGCGGATACCGGATTTTGCAAGAGAGGCTTTTGCCTCCAATCGCTTTTAAGGAGCGTGAGGCAGCGGCCGTATTTTTCGCTGTCCAGGCGTTGCGTCATTATTCGTCTCTGCCGTTTGAAACAGAAACATCGGCTGTGTTGAACAAATTCTATAATTTTATGCCGGAAGATGTGCGCGACCGGATCGATCAGATGAGAGACAGGGTTGACTTCATTACGCCGGTTCGACAGGCACAGTCACCGCATTTGTCCGTATTGCTGGATGCAGCGATTAGGCAGGCAGTGTTGCTTGTGGATTATACATCCAAACAGCAGCGGGGCGAGCGGGAGATTCAACCCATTGGCATTTATACTCAAGAGGGATTATGGTACTGCTTGGCCTATTGTTTTCTTCGCAAGTCTTATCGTGTGTTCCGCTGCGATCGGATTGCTTCTGCCATTCCCACGGATTCTCCACCGCTTGACTTGCAGAAGATTCATCTGGGCAGTAAAGAGGGGCTTACTCGCCCTGATGGCGATAGTTTATACCTGTATGCTGAGCTGTCTAAACAAGGGGTGGAAGCATGTGAGGGAGATCCTTGTCCCATTCCTTTGCTCCATGTTCGCAATGACGGCACGGGGTGGCTCGAAGGAAATGTGGCAAGAAGTGATCTTCCGTTTTACGCTTCTTATTTTGTAGGGCTCGGCAAGGAAGCTGCGCTGAGAGAACCAAAGGAGTTGCGCGCGGCGATTAGAGTGCTGTTGTCTGAAATGATGGCTCGATACGCTGACGAAGGGATTGAGATGCAGAATTATTAAGAGGAGCATGTGCGCAGCTATCCTCGTCTAAATTGGCTTCTGTTTCCGGGCCGAACTCCGTAAAATAGGGGATGTTGTTCAAAGCACAATAGGAGATGACTGCTTCGAGTTATGATTTCATATAATATTGCAAGACAAAGGAGTCTTCATTATGATCGAGAAGTTGATAGCATTGGAAAATGGTATCAGGCTAAATGTAAGATATACAACTGATTCTAAGCCTGTAATTCTACTTCTCCACTTCAGTGGAGGGACGTTGAATATGTGGGACGGAGTGTCGCCTCTACTTTCAAAATCATACCGTATCGTTGCGCCCGATTTACGTGGACATGGAAAGTCGGATAAACCGGAGTCCGGATATCATATTGAAGATATGGCGAATGATGTTTATCTTATGCTTTTGGAGCTTAATATTGACGTATGCCATGTCGTGGGCAGCTCAATGGGGGCGGAGATTGGACTCTGTCTGGCAGCATCCCATCCGGAGAAAGTAGCATCATTGGTTTGCGAGGGTGCTTTGTACAACGAGTTTGGACAATTTGGTTTATTTTCTGGCAGTGAGGAAGAGATCGAGCAGGAAAAAAAGAAACGCCGTGTTCAAATTTTGGAACGCAACGTTCCGAAAGCCTATTCCCGTGAGGCGTATGTTAACCAAGAAAAGATGGCGTTCGTGCAGCAAGGCGTCTGGAACGAGCACGTATTATCATTTCTTGAAAGCACCATGTTAGAGGCTGAGTATGGGACTATTACAAGCCACTATCAGAATTCTGTTCGTTCGGAATATATTCAGAAATATTGGGATCTTGCTTTTGAAAGCTATTATTCAAGAGTACAATGTCCGATCCTGTTCCTTCCAAGCGAAGAAGAATGGAATAATGAAACAATTCGGCATAGCTTGACGGCGTTCACTTCTTTTTTGGTACCCAGATTCGAAATAAAGCTTATTCCCGATTCTATTCATGCTTATGTTTGGATGCATCAGCCAAAAGAAGCGGGAGAAACAGCGAAGGCATTTATTGATCATTTAAACAATGAAATTGGATAAAACAAGTGGTCCCGAATCAATGCTTATCCGACAGAGGAACATCTAAAGTTTGCCGTAGCCTAATTAAGAGCAAAAGAGCTTCTTCGAAGTAGTAGCGAAGAAGCTCTTTTATTTGGAGTTTGGTTTTGATTTTATTTAAAATTCATATTTACTTCAATTGTTTAAGTATCGTTACCCAGATTCTCAAACCCGTCACCCACAGCGTCAAAGCTGACCCAAAACCGATAAAAGTAGATGTCGCAATAAGATTTGTATCGCCAATAGTGACGTCCATTGGTAAAAAGAAAGTAATAATGCCTAAAATACAAAGAACAACACCTGTGCCATGATAAAATTTTTCTCGGAACAATTGAGCCAATGGAAAGAAATGAACGCCAACAATAATAGCCATGATAGGGAAGAAAAGTTCAAATTGATCGATTGCGTTGCAAATGATACTTGCTACAAAGATCGCAGCACCTTCTAGGCCAAAGATCAGACCAAATTTTCGATTTATTTTTTTCCAGTCTTCCCTTCCTTCCGGTGTAACCGCATTGTTCATGTTGCGAGCTTTGCCAAAAAGCGAAATGGCCCCAATCAGTAAAATAAATGTGACAATACCCGAAAGAACAAGTGACCATGGAGCTCCTAGCTCGCGTGATCCAATAATGCCAATGGCAGCCCAAAGCGCTCCAAAAAAAGTCATAAACATAACTCCATTTGCAGCGCCAAATACAGCAGCCTTCGGCGGTTTTACTAAATCGCTCATCTAGACCAGACCCCTTATCATTCAAATTGTCATAATGCATTCTAATAAAATCATTGTTCTCCTCTTGTGTCAATATTTACTAATAAAAGTTGGGTTAAATGACGTCTAGGGATGGGGAAGGAAAGTGTCTCGTTACAAGGTTTTGAACTTGGTTTACCCTTTGTGGGTAAAAAGTAAAAAACATACTCTATCGCTCATCTGTAATGGAAAGGAAACTTTTCTCCAAATGTTGAAAATAGCTGTTATAATGTCGAAACTAAGTATGAAGAAAAATTTTGTTTTGAAAATACAAAGTAAGGTGTAAAAAAATTGATTTTACTCTAAGGATGATAAATGATGAACATTTTATTAGTCGAAGATGACAAAACGATCGCGTCCGGTCTGGAATATTCTCTACAGCAAGATGGCTATTCAACCGTTCTGTGCCATGATGTCGCCTCTGCAAAAAAGACGCTCGCTGAAGACATCGACGGAATCGCATTATGTTTGTTTGATTTGTCGCTTCCGGACGGGAGCGGCTATGACTTGTGCAAAATGGTGAAAGAGCACAGAGACATCCCAGTCATCTTCTTAACGGCAATTGACGATGAGGTTAATGTCGTGATGGGGCTCGATATGGGAGCCGATGACTACATTACAAAACCGTTTCGAGTTCGCGAGCTTCTCTCCCGGATCAAATCCGTCTTGCGGCGATACCAAAAGCCGTCCCAAACAAAAGCGATCGTGGAGCTCGACAACGTCCGTATCAATACGCTGGAAGGCAAAGTGTATAAAAACGGCGCTGATATCCCGCTCACCGCATTAGAGTATCGGTTATTGTTGATCTTCGGGAACCACATTGGACAGGTTCTTTCAAGAAACCAGCTTTTGGAACAAATTTGGGATGTGGCTGGCGATTTCGTAAACGATAATACATTAACGGTTTATATCAAAAGGCTTAGGGAAAAGCTGGAGGATGATCCGGGCAATCCGACCTTGATCAAAACAATACGCGGTTTAGGCTATAAAGTTGGTGATTAGTGAGATGATACGTAACCGGGAAATTCAACTTTTATTGTTTGTCATGTGCGGGCTCAGCTTAACGGCGGCAATCATTGCCGCTGTGTTCATTTCTCCAGCCGCAGCGGCGCTCGTCCTTATTCTATCTACTTTGCTCATTGGCAGCAGCTTATTGTTCAGCAAATGGAGATACCGCGAGCTTGAGAAGCTGTCCCATTATTTGCGGGAAATTAGCAACGGCAATGATACCCTTGACGTTCGCGACAATCAAGAAGGCGAGCTTAGCATTTTAAAAAACAACATTTACAAAGTAACCCTCATGTTATCCGAGCATAGGTCGCTTCTTCAGCGGGATAAAATTCAACTGACGGATGCCATTTCCGATATTTCGCATCAGCTAAAGACGCCGCTTACGTCCATGACGGTTATGGCAGATTTATTAAGAAATCCTACCCTCCCTCCGGCGAAAAGAACGGAGTTCACTCATCATATTCGCATTCAGCTCGAACGTATCGATTGGCTTGTTTCTTCCTTGTTAAAGCTATCGAAAATCGACGCCAAAACCGTCCCATTCAAACAAGAGAAGGTATCAGTGAAAAAACTGGTCCAGAAGGCATTAGAACCGGTTATGATTCCGATGGACATTAAGGAACAAACCGTTTCGATCACAGGCGATGACAACGCCTCATTCCTCGGCGATTTCAATTGGACGGCCGAAGCCGTTATCAATATTTTGAAAAACGGAGTAGAGCATACGCCCGAAGGCGGAGCGATCGCTATCGCCTTTTCCGAAAACGCGTTATTTACGGAAATGATAATTGCCGACAAGGGTACAGGCATTCCGAAAGAGGATTTGCCTTATATTTTTAAACGTTTCTACAAAGGGAAAAACGCAGGCGAAGGCAGCATCGGCATAGGACTGGCGCTGGCTCACAGTATTATTGCCAGTCAGAACGGAGTGGTCGATGTGACGAGCGACGGCGAGAAGGGGACGGAGTTCCGAATTAAGTTTTATAAGCGCGTCATTTAGCGGCGACATGCCGTAAGTAAGCCAGTAAGTGACTAAACTGTCACCTTCATCGTCACTTGAAAGTCATTTTAGATTGATAAAATGATAATCATCAGCTTAAGCTTGGAGGTTTGACAATGGATATATTAAAGATCAAGAATCTTTCTAAAATATACGGAGAAGGCGAGTCGGCCGTAAAGGCGCTCGATGATGTTTCCTTTTCGGTTCAAAAAGGTGAATTCGTTGCGATTATCGGCCCGTCCGGCTCGGGGAAATCAACGCTACTGCATATGCTGGGCGGCGTGGATCGGCCGACTGGCGGCAGCGTTTTTGTTGAGGATACGGACATGTATGCCTTGAACGAAACGCAGCTGGCTATTTTTCGGCGCAGACAAATCGGCCTGATCTACCAGTTCTTCAACCTCATCCCCGTCCTGACGGTGGAAGAGAATATAACGCTGCCGCTCCTGTTGGATCAACAAAAGGTAGATAAAAAGCATCTGGACCGTCTTGTAAATACGTTGAATTTGGGGCATCGTTTAAACCATTTGCCTAATCAGCTTTCCGGTGGACAGCAGCAACGAGTCTCAATTGGAAGAGCGCTTATTGGCAATCCGGCAATCGTGCTCGCAGACGAGCCGACCGGCAATCTGGACAGCAAAAATAGCGGCGAAATTGTCGACTTGCTGAAAATGTTGAATAAAACCTATCATCAGACGTTGATCATCATTACACACGATGAACGAATCGCTTTGCAAGCCGATCGGATCATTTCGATTGAAGACGGAAAGATTGCGAAAGACGAGGTTATTCGTCGATGAACATTGTCAATAAACTAACGATCCGGCATTTGAAGCAAAACAAGAGACGGACGCTCGTCACGATTTTGGGCGTTATGATTTCGGTTGCAATGGTGACCTCTGTTTCGACGCTTGTTTTCTCCTTCTCTGATTTAATGATCAGGCAAACGACCACAGAAACAGGGAATTGGCATGTCCAGTATTCAGATGTAAACAAAGAGCAGCTTGCTGCGATACGGGGCGATGGAGCAACTAAAACCGTTGCGCTTACAAGAGATGTTGGCTATGCCCCGTTAGAAGGGGGACAAAACCCGAATAAGCCTTATCTGTTCATTAAGGAATATGATGCACAGGGTATCGCGCAATTTGGGGTCGAACTGAGCAAGGGACGGCTTCCGCAAACGGACAAGGAAGTTGTCCTTTCTGAAGCTATTGCCACGAACTCCAAAGTGAAATACGAAATTGGCGATCGTTTAACCCTTCTCGTCGGCGAACGATTCGAGAATGGCACTGATCTGCCCTTAGATCAAACTGAAATGCTGCGTAGGGAAAATGGAAAGTTAGCCGAAACGTTGCAGCATATAGAGACTAAAGAATATACGGTGGTTGGCTTCATCAAACAACCTGTAGGGGAAACGGCATGGTCGCCGGGGTATACGATTGTTAGTTATGTTAATGAAAGGATCATCGGGTCAAATGATCGAGTCGATGCGGCGGTTGTTTTGCAAAAAGTGAAACGCTCCTTGTTCGCCCATGCGGAAAATTTGGCTGCCAAAAACCATATCGATAAGGTTGAATATAATAACGATTTGCTTCATTATTACGGCTTGTCCAAAAGCAAAGCCTCCTACAGCATGATGTTTTCCTTATCGGCGATCCTTATGGCGGTCATTATGATTGGCTCGGTTTCGCTCATTTATAATGCTTTTGCAATATCTGTATCGGAACGTTCCCGTCAATTAGGAATGCTTGCCAGCGTGGGGGCTACGAAAAGCCAAAAGCGAAACTCCGTGCTTTTTGAAGGTGCCGTTATTGGATTGATCAGCATTCCAATTGGCATCTTGTGCGGTCTTGCCGGGATGGGGGCGACCTTTTGGCTTATGAACTCGATGATCCAAGGGGCATTATGGACCACTGAAAAGCTGACGCTAATTGTCACGCCTGTATCGCTTTTGATTACCTGTGTCATTTCGATGCTGACCATTTTTATTTCGACGTATGTCCCTGCCAGGAAAGCATCCAAAATTTCCGCTATGGACGCGATTCGCCAAACGACCGATGTAAAGCTTACGGCCAAAGCCGTCAAAACGTCGAAGCTCATCCGCAAGCTTTTTGGAATCGAAGCGGAAATCGGTTTAAAAAACTTAAAAAGGAACAAGCGGAGATATCATACCATCGTATTTTCGCTCGTTGTGAGCATCGTTTTGTTTTTGACGGTATCGTTTTTTACCGCTGGCCTTAGACAATCGATGGAGCTGTCGCAAAAAGGCGTCAATTACGATATTGAAGTATCGTACGGCGATAGACAAAGAATAGACGACCGGCTAATTCAATCGATTATTTCCCTAAAGGGCGTAACGGAATATAACGTGATCCATGAAATGTATAAAAATGCTTGGATCGACGAAGCCTTTGTAACCGATGCACTGAAAGAGAAGGCTAAGACCGATGAAAGCTTACTAAAAGACGGCAACTATCTTTACGAGATTATGATTCATTCTGTTAACGATTCGAGTCTGCAATCTTATGCGGAAGCGGTCGGCGCGAATTACGAGCAGTTAATGAACCCGGATCATCCCGCCGCAATTGTAATCGATTCTATCCAATACAAAGATTGGAGTACGGAAAAATATGTTCAAACAAAGGCCATTCATACAAAGGTAGGCCAGACGTTTCAGTTAACAAATAGCGATGAAGTAACGGGAGGAGACACGAAAAAAAGCCGGGTGACCGTTGCCGCGCTGACAGATCAAACTCCTATGGGAGTGAATCTCACAACCGGGGCAGGCGGGCTGAATATTATCGTGTCGGAACGCGTTATGAATCAATTAGCCGACAGCGAGGACCCGGAGTACGTTCATACCTTCCTCTATTTGAGAAGTTCGGAACCGATGAAAACGCAGCAGGAAATTGAAGAGATGCAAGAGATCAATCTGCAAGCCTACAATTTGTATCAATCCAGAAAAAGCGAAGAACAAGAGATTCTATTGTTATCTGTCTTTTCCTATGGCTTTATTGTGTTGATTTCAGCGATTTCCATTGCGAACATATTTAATACAATTTCGACGGGCGTGCACCTGCGAAAACGAGAATTTGCGATGCTGAAATCGGTTGGGATGACGCCCAAAGGGTTTACGAAAATGATGAACTACGAAAGCATGTTTTATGGGGCTATGTCGCTGCTGTTTGGGCTTCCCGTCAGCCTCGGCGTGATGTATCTGATTTATCAAGCGTTTTCGAACAAATTTAGTTACGGTTTCTCCTTGCCTTGGATGAGTATTCTCTCTGTCATTGTCGCCGTATTTGTTATAGTCGGTTCAGCCATGCTCTACTCCGGCGCAAAAGTAAAAGGGGAAAATCTGATCGATGCGCTTAAGCAAGAGAGTGTGTGAGCGGATTGGCTGGAGCTGGATCATTCGTTATGTAAAGGAGCAAATCATGACTGCAAAGCAGCGCAAAATCATTTTTTCTATAACCGTAGTCTATACCGTCTTAATTCTATATTTTATTTTTCTCGGTTTCGGAAGATTGGATACCGTAGAGCGAACAAACGATTATACCTTTATTTTTTTGCCGGACAGTTTTTTTAGAGTGCCAAGCTTATCCGAACTTCTCCAACCAACACTGATGAGTTTAGTGGATTTTGGGAACTTCGCAGCGTTTATTCCTTTCGGAATATTGATCCCGTTGTTATACCGGATTAGCTTTATTCGATTTATAGCGATGTTCCTTCTGTCCATTTTCATAATTGAAACGATACAGGCATTAACGTTGCTTGGCAGCTTCGATATGAACGACGTCATTCAAAACACGTTGGGGGCAGCAATCGGTTTCGGGGCGTACAAAATTGGATTTCGTACAAAAAACGTATGGGGAAATTTCGCTATTACCGGTCTTTCAGCGATTGTCATATTAGCCGGAGTAGGGGGAGTCTTCGGTATTATCGACAATAAGTATACGCAAGAGTTAGGTCCCTTTGTAGCTATAAACGAACTTAAAGATAGCAGAGGAAATACATTAATAGGAACCAAATTGAACAATTTCAAAGTTGGCGGTCAAAATGTAGAGCCCAAATATAACTTATTTAGCTTCGAAGGAAAAAGTATCGAAACGTACACCTATAAGATAGGCAAACGGGAGCATTATCTTTATTTAAATTATGGAATTCCCGATCAGAAGGATTGGTTTGGAAGCATCATTATTTCTATCGACGGAGAGGAATACCTGTCCAAATCTGCAGATGGTCAACGCGGTGAGCCGGATATGTTCCAAGTGTATGTCGACCGTGGGAAAGAGGTTACGATAACGATTTCGGGAAATGCGTCAGTATGGGATTTGGGATTTAGAGAGATGAAGTATGAGTGGAAGTGAGTTCGGGGACCGTGTTTACTTTGTGATTGTTTTAAGAGAAACTAACAGGCTGTTGGGAGAGGTCGTCTTAAACGAAACGGATTCCATCAACCGGAGCGCCAATATCCGCATTGGCGGTGTATGAAAGCGATAAGGCCATCCTATACAGGGTGGCCTTAAAACTTGCGTTGAGATTGTGTTATCGATATTAAGCGGGAGATGGAAAATCCCCATATACCGGTATATATACAAAAATGATAAGCCAGCACGCTATAGCGAACTACTAAGGCATCTTCCATCCATTTCGAAAAAAATATTAACAGAGCAGCTTCGCGAATTGGAGTGTGACGGAATCATTGAAAGAAAATCATATCCGGAGCCTCGACCGAGAGTGGAATATACGCTGACTTCGTCAGGACGATCGATGATTGTATTTCTTGATAAGATATGCGAGTGGGGAGAAGAGCACATTTTGCCAAAGATGAAGGAGAACAAGCAGTAGGTCAACTGTTCCACATAGGTGGATTTTCAATCGCGGGGCAAGCCTACAGTGTTTATCAAAAGCTCTTGTTTTCCTGCTTATGACAATGTTAATATTTATGGGAACATGCGTTTGTTTATTGAGGAGCTGATGCATACATGATCCAGTTGACGAACCGCCAGGCACGACAGTTTCTGTTATTGAAGCATGGGCTACTGGGCGAATATTCATTTACCGGAAAGCAGGGAGTATTGGATTTTGTGCGGCAAGTCGGCTGCATTCAATACGATCCTATCGATGTCTGCGGAAAAAACGCCGAATTGGTGCTGCAGTCGCGAATTAAAGGATTTACTAAGAACATGCTCGATGAGCTGCTTTATCATGATAGATTATTAGTTGATTACCCCGACAAGTGTCTCGCTATTATACCTGTCGAGGACTGGCCGTATTTTGAGAGGTACAGGCAGGCTGCAAGGCAACACGCAAAGAGCTATCCCGAAATGGAAGGGCTGTCGGAGCAAGTACTGGCTCATATTCAAGACCACGGTGTACTCAGTTCCAGTGATTTAAAATTGGAGGGCCATTTCACTTGGCAATCGGCGATCCATTGGAGCGGGGGAGACAACTTAACTCGCTCGGTGCTGGAACAGATGTATACAACTGGCGATTTGATCATTCATCACAAAAAAGGAACGCGTAAATATTACGATATCGCGGGGAAATACATCCATCCAGAGCTGCTGAATGCGCCGGAGCCGTTGAAGGATGAGCTTGAGCATCAGAAGTGGCGGGTACTGCGCCGAATCGGCGCTGTTGGTCTTTTATGGAATCGCGCATCCGATGCTTGGCTGAGTATTAGGGGATTGAAAGCGGAGCAGCGCAACGAAGTTTTCCAACAGCTGTTGAACGAAGCTCGCATTGTTGCAGTTGCCGTGGAACAAATGAAGGATACACTGTACTGCTGCGCAGAGGATTTGCCGCTTATTGAAGCCGTCCTGCAAAATCCGGCGCCGAAATTGCGCTGTGAGCTGATTGCCCCACTAGACAATTTCATATGGGACAGAAGGCTGATTCAGCAATTGTTTGGATTCGATTACACTTGGGAGATCTATACGCCTGCGGTCAAACGGAAGTTTGGTTATTATGTGCTGCCGCTATTATACGGAGAAAGTTTCATTGGGCGAGCCGAGATAATTGCTGAGAGAAAATCGGGGACGCTAGTTGTTAAAAACATCTGGTACGAAAACGGCGTAAAGCCAACCAAGCCAGTGCGAACAGCTTTAAACAAATGTATACAAAGATTTACATTATTCAACGGATGCAAGACGATTTCAATGGAGTCCTTGAACGGATAGCTCCAGTTCTATGATCCCGTTATGACGAGTTTTTACCGGATACGAATTTGTATAGCATTGGTTTTTGAGAAGAGTGTGAGCCGAAGGTGTAGTTAAAAAAGAGGGGCGATGTCCCTCTTTTTTTCTTTTTGGCATGAGTTATTATTACATGACTCTAATCTGTTTCGTATTCCCAAGCTTGCAAGGCTGCCCCAATCATGCCGCTCCAATTACCGAGGCGGGCGGCTTCAATATGCACGCCACCCCCAAGCGATGGCATGGTCTGTCTGCTGACTTCCTCGCGCAGCCGGTTCACAAGCGTTTTACCGGATTCTGCTACCCCGCCGCCGATGACGATCAATTCTGGATTAAAAATATGGATGAGCGAAGTGATAGCTGCGCCAAGCGCGGCTATCGTTTCGTCCATGACTTGAGCGGCCAGCGGATCGCCTTTTTGCCAGAGGGAGAATACGTCACGGGCGCTAATCCCATCATGGGGATTGCCACTAGCGGAGAGACGCTCACGCATCTGCCTAGCGATGCTTGTTCCCGACGCATATTGTTCCAAACAGCCTCTTGAGCCGCAAACGCAAGAAATACCCCGAAAGTCGACCGATAGATGACCGATCTCTCCGGCACCTCCCCATGCGCCGTGAAGCAGACGGCCATCGGCAACAATGGCGCCGCCGACTCCCGTTCCAAGCGCAAGGCAAATGAAGTGACGCCTGCCAACTCCAGCGCCCAGCCTCATCTCCGCTAATGCGAGAACATTGACGTCATTGTCTACCCAAACGGGCAATCCGTATTGCGCTTGAAAAACCGACTTAAGCTGCACTCCGCTGTACCCCGGAATAAGCTCTGAAGCATGCCGAATACTGCCTTCATGCCAGTCGACTTGACCGGCAGTCCCAATGCCTATCCCGCGATACCGGATATCCGGCCATTTCTTATTTGCCTCCTTCATGACATGCTGAATGGCTAGTTGCACGCGGAGTACCGTGTTTTCTTTACCTGCCAACGTTTCTATGCTTTCCGAAAGCAATATTTCTCCTTCATTTGTTACGATCCCCGCATTAATTTTCGTTCCCCCGATATCCACGCCAATGGCAAATGTCGACGTCGGTTCAAATAACTCTGTCGTCAATGTTGTCAATGTCGTCACCACCCTCATGGTCTTCGCAGTCTCTCAGCCCTTTCAGTGCCTCAACATAACGGCTTGCGATAATCTGCGGTCGAGTGATAGAGCTGCCTACGACAACAAATGAAGCGCCAGCTTGCATCGCCTTCGCGGCTTGTTCGGGGGAGCCTATGCGGCCTTCCGCTATAACAGGTATGTTCAACGTTGCGCTCAACCGTTCAACTAACTCAAAATCAGGCTCATCCTGCTGCGGACTATAGAACGTATAGCCAGATAACGTCGTTCCGACGAAGTCGGCCCCAAGCCGCTCGGCTGCAACCCCTTCTTCAAATGTAGACACATCGGCCATTACAGCAACGCCATTCCGATGCGCATAGTTGATGAGAGGTTTTATTGCTTCCAGCCTTCCTTCCCGATCGGTAACATCAAGTGCAATGATATCAGCGCCAGCGGCTATGATTGTAATAACCTCGTCAAGCGTCGGGGTAATAAAAACTTCCGACCCTGAAAGCTCCCGTTTAATTAGCCCGATCACCGGCACTTTAACTTTTTGCTTAATGGACATAATATCGTCTGCTCCGTTTGTTCGAATGCCTACAGCGCCTGACCGGACTGCTGCATCCGCCATCTTGGCCATCGTGTCGCCGCCAAAGAGCGGCTCATCCGGAAGTGCCTGGCAAGATACGATTAATCCTTTTTTAGAAAAGAAACGGGTTAAACTCTTCATAGATTCCCTCCGATTTAATGGAATAGGCTTCTGTTTTTTCTCTACTTCATAATCAATTTATGGGAAGAGTGAACGCGAGAAAAGACCAACTTTTACCAATTTAAAGCTTTGTCAAGAGGTGTATACGAAAGTAAAGAGTAGTATATGGATGGAGCGCGATCTCCTTTCTATACTAGAGCTATGAAAGACGCAGCGACATTCACATTGAGATCATCTGGAGGGGTAGCATGAAGAAGAAAAAGAAAGTGCTTATGATCGTCGCAATGATCCTTTGTCTCGCCGTTACCGCATGCAGCAAAGGTACAAACAATGGGACTGACTCGCCAAGTCCAAGCGCAAGTGCCAGCGCACCAGCAGAACAAGGCGGGCAAACCGAAGTGATTGAAGTTTCCACGGTTTCGCCAAGCGACCAATACTTAAAGTTTGATGAAGGCGAAAGCTTCGAGAAAAACGCAGTTTACGATGCGTACGAAAAAGATATCGGCGTCAAAATTACGAACAAATGGGTAGCGGATGTGAGCCAGTTTAAAGAGAAGGTGAAAATTACAATCGCCTCCAACGATTTGCCCGATTTTATGCTCGTCAACGCAACTCAGTTGAAGGAATTGACTGAAGCGGACATGATTATGGATTTGACGGAAGTGTATAACGAGCATGCTACGGAAGAAACCAAAAACTTCCTGACGATGGACGGCGGCATGCAGATGAAGACGGCCTTGTTCGACGACAAGCTAATGGGCATTCCAAGCTCCTACAATCCATACAGCTACCAATACTTGTTTGTGCGTACGGATTGGCTCAAGGAACTGAACTTGCCGGAACCAAAAACGATGACGGACATGATGCAAATCGCAGAGGCGTTTAAGGCCAAAGACCCCGGCGGAACAGGCACTCCTTACGGGCTAGCCGTCAGCAAAAACCCGTTCAGCATTGAAACGGGCGTTACGGGCCTCCGAGCTTTCCTAAACGGCTATCATGCCTATGAAAATATTTGGATCGAAGACGGCAACGGAGGTTTGGTCAACAGCGACATTCAACCTCAGGTGAAGGATGCGCTTGCCGCTTTGCAAGAAATGTTCAAAAAAGGATTAATAGATCCCGAGTTTGCGGTTAAAGACACCGAAAAAGCAGCCGAGTTGATTTACGACAACAGCATCGGTATGGTATTCGGCGCATCTTGGACGCCTGCTCAATTGGTGAAAGGCGCCGTGAAGGACGGTAAAGTGGTGCAAGAGTGGGGCGCATTCCCGATCCCTACGGTTGACAGCTCTCCGGCGCTTGGGCAAATCGGCCTTGGCGTAGATGAATATTACGTCATCTCCAAAAAAGCGAAGCATCCGGAAGGCGTCATCAGACTGCTGAACCAATGGATCGCGGTCGACAACCATCCGACAGATGAGCAGAAGGTTTACGAGTTTGGCAAAGACCGTAAGGAAAAAGGCAATAACTATTGGCTGCTCAGTCCTCTGCGCGTAGGCAAACAATTGGACAACAACGGTGAAGTTTTGCCGAAAGCCATTGAGAACAAAGATACAAGCATCTTGCAAACAAAGGATCATAAAACGCGGTATGAGCGCGCGATGAAATATGTGGACGGCGACACAAGCATGTGGTGGGAGTATTTGATCTCCGGTCCAAAAGGCGTCTATTCGCTCGTGCCTGACATCCAGAAAAACAAACAGTATTTGCAAAACAAATTTTACGGCGCGCCAACACCGGCCATGGTGGATAGACAAGAAATTTTGATTAAGAAGAGGGATGAAGTTTTCTTCAAAATCATCATGAACCAAGTGCCCGTCGATGAGTTCGATAAATTCGTCGTGGAGTGGAAGAAGCTTGGCGGAGATGAAATGACGAAGGAAGTAAACGAGTGGTACGCCACTCACAAGTAAGCACAAATCGCAAAGCGGATAAATCGGGGGATTGGGTGCAAGGGAACAATCCCTCTTTTTATTAGCCTTTCGGACAAATCCGATTCAGCTAACAACGAGGTGAAACGCATGAGTGGACTATCAGCGCTATCGCGGCTATGGAAGAGGGAATGGCCTCTTCATCTGATGCTGCTTCCGGCTATTGGCTTGGTGCTCATTTTCAGCTATGTGCCAATGATGGGCATCATTATGGCCTTCCAAAAGTATGTACCGAACAAGGGACTATTCGGATCACCCTTCATCGGGCTAAAAAACTTCCGTTTATTAATGGAATATCCCGATATCGGCCGCATCTTTTTCAACACGATCTATATTGCCGTTATGAAAATTGTGGCGGGTCTGTTTGTACCGATTACCGTTGCGATTCTACTTAACGAGCTGCGGAGAGAATGGATCAAACGAACGTTTCAGACGCTTGTTTATTTGCCGCATTTTATGTCTTGGGTATTGCTGAGCGGCATATTGGTAGATGTGTTGTCGCCGTCGTCAGGGGTGCTCAACCAGTTGCTAGCCGTATTCGGCATTAAGCCCATCTTTTTTCTAGGAGACAATGACTGGTTCCCGTATGTCATGGTGGTCTCCGACGTGTGGAAGGAATTCGGATTCGGCACCATTGTTTATTTGGCCGCGCTGACGGGCATCAATCCTTCGCTGTATGAAGCGGCTGAAATAGACGGCGCCGGAAGGTTCAAGCAAACGCTGCATGTCACTTTGCCCGGCATGATGCCGATCATTGTGTTAATGCTTACGCTGAATATCGGCAATGTGCTGAATGCCGGTTTCGAACAAATCTTTAATCTGTACAGCCCTCCTGTCTATGAAAGTGCGGATATTATCGATACTTTTGTGTACCGTATGGGCGTTCAGCAGGCGCAGTTCGGCTTCGCTACCGCCGTTGGCCTTTTAAAATCGATCGTTTCGTTTATTTTCATTTCGCTTTCTTACGTTTTGGCTTACCGCCTCGCGAATTACCGCATCTTTTAACGATGCATCCGCCTTGCAGAAAGGAGAATGACCGTGATTACTAGCCGATCACCCGGCAGAACCATTTTTGTAGCATGCAACTATATTTTCCTGCTGCTCATATCCTTCTTATGTCTGATGCCGATCATTCATATTTTAGCGATCTCATTCAGCTCAGGGAATGCGGCAGCGGCCGGTCAGGTCTCTCTATGGCCGGTCGACTTCACCACCGCCGCTTACGAAAACGTATTCGGAAAACCGGAATATTTGCGAGCCTTCTGGGTATCGATCCAGCGTGTCGTCCTCGGGACATCGATTAGTATGGTGCTTATGATTATTACGGCGTACCCGTTATCGAAAGACCCGCGCCAGCTTCGGCTCAGAACGCTGTACGCTTGGGTATTCGTGTTTACGATTCTGTTCAGCGGCGGCCTTATTCCGTCCTACTTGACGGTCAAGTCGCTAGGCCTGATTGACACGATGTGGGCGCTTGTGCTGCCGACCGCCATCCCTGTGTTTAACATCATTCTGCTGCTAAACTTCTACCGCAGCCTGCCTAAGGAACTTGAGGAATCCGCGCGGATTGACGGTGCGAGCCATTTTACAACCCTTTGGAAAATTTATGTGCCGCTATCGTTGCCGGCTTTGGCCACGACGGGACTTTTTACGATGGTGGGCCATTGGAATAGTTGGTTTGACGGCATGCTATATATGAATCATACTGAAAATTACCCGCTCCAAACGTTTCTCCAGACCGTTATCATTAAGATGGATTTCAGGTTCATCAAGGCGGAAAATGCGGAGCTTCTCATTAAGCTGTCGGACCGAACGAGCCGGGCGGCGCAAATTTTTGTGGCTGCTTTTCCGATATTAATCGTATATCCTTTCCTGCAACGATTTTTTATTAAAGGCATCGTCATGGGGAGTGTCAAAGAATAGAATAGATGCGCTCTACCTTTTTAGGGCGGGGGGAACAATCGATGAAAAGCATATTCTTCTTGCATGATTCCTCTATTTTCAAAAAGATTATGGCTGCCTTTCTGGCGGCCTTATTGCCGCTTTTGGCTATTACGTGGATGATTATCGAAAAAGGCTCGGATACGATCCGCAGCGAAATATCGGTATCGGTGCTAAATACGACGCAGTTTTATATGGATTCGCTCGATAAGGAAGCGGACCGAATCAGCCGTTATTTGCCCAATTACGTCATGGACAAAGATTTGATGGAAATTGCGACAACGGGCAATGACATGAGTTCGTACGATCGTTCCCGCAACATATTGGATGTCCAGAGACGTCTGGAATTGATGAAAAACTCCAGTCCGTTCATAAAGGAAGCAAAAGCTTATATTCCGCTCATCGGGCGCACGGTGCTTAGCAACAACTATGAGACGTTTCTCGATGATTTGGAATACGCGACGATGCAGCACAACACGAAGCTATACGAGGAACCGTTTATTTATTGGAGAGAGCGGTTGTTCATTACGATGCAATATCCGATTAATACGTCGAGGGAACCGTTGTATGTAGTAGGAGTCGAGCTGTCTACCGCCAAAATTAAAGAAACGATTTCGCAAATCGGCGGCAAACGAGGCGGACATACGGCGCTGCTCAACCTGGACAGAGGATGGAGTATCCAAAGCGGTGCGGATGACGACTGGCTGGAAGAAATGAAAGCCTTCGCAGAAAGAAAAAAGGAAGCGCTATCAATTAGCGGTTATGAAACGATCCAGTACAAGGATCAAAGGTTTCTTGCCGTTTATCAATACTCTGAGCTTTGGAACGCTTACTCCATTACGTGCATCCCGGAGGAAACGGTACTTGGCGCGCTGCAAATGTACCGTACTCTGTTTTGGTGGGCTTGTGCGCTTGCGGCTGTTATCGTGGTGTTTTTTACGTATTTTTTGTTGCGGTTTATTTATCGGCCTTTAATGAAGCTGGTTCATTCCTTCCGCCGCGTTCAGCAAAACAGGCTGGACCCCATCGTCATCGACCGCGGAGCCGACGAGTTCGGCTACTTGTATGAAGCTTTTAACGATACGGTGCGTTATTTAAAGACGTTAATTGAAGAAAATTACGAGGGGCAAATCCGCAATCAGCGTTCGGAGCTCAAGCGGCTGCAATCGCAAATTAATCCTCATTTTTTATATAATTGTTTTTTTGTTCTGTGCCGGTTGATCAAGGCGGAGGGGCAGAAGGAGAAGGCCTATCAATTTTGCCTCTATATCGGACAATACTTCCAGTTCATTACCCGCAACGATGAAGATGACATCCCGCTGGCGCTTGAGGTCGAGCACTCCCGGACCTATGTCAAAATGCAGTCGATCTGTTACGGAGAGAAAATCGATGTGTTGTTTGAAGGCGATGCGCCGAACTTCTCCGTTCCGAGACTGATCTTGCAGCCTATTATCGAGAATTCATATAAGCATGCGCTGGGCAATATGCTGGAGCCGGGCGAGCTATGGGTTCACAGCGAGCTGAAGGGGGATGACTTCTCCATCTATGTGGAGGATAACGGGCGGAGCATCACGGACGAAGGCATTGATGGGCTGCGCAAGAAGCTGCTGTATTCGACGAACCGGATCGAGGAAACAACCGGGATGATGAACGTACACCGCCGGATTCAGCTGCGTTATGGAGCGGAATACGGTCTTTCGGTGTCGCGGTCCGAGCTGGGAGGGCTGAAGGTAGCAATCAAACTGAGCGCGAGCTAAGGGAGGAATCAGCATGTACAGACTGCTAATCGTGGATGACCTGCCTATTATTGTAGACGGCTTGCTGGAGCTGTTTCAGCAAACGGAGCATTTGCAGCTGGAGGTGCATAAGGCTTATTCGGGCGAAGAAGCGCTTCAAGTTTTATCCCGGCATCGCATCGATATCGTATTGTCCGACATTAAGATGCCCGGTATTGGCGGGATCGAGCTGCTGAGGGAAGTTTTGCCGCAATGGCCCGCTTGCAAAGTCATCTTTTTAACGGGGTATAATGATTTCCAATATGCAAGAGATGCGATTACCTTTGGCGGCTTTGACTATATCTTGAAGGTGGAAAGCGACGAAAAAATCGTTGGGGCCATTGAGCGCGCTATTGCAAAGCTGAAGGAAGAACAGGGTCAAGCGCAAATACTGTCAGCCGCGGAGTCCAAAATGAGAAGGGCACTGCCTTCTTTGCAGAAGGAATACATGTGGGGCCTTCTTCAAGGCAAACGAGTAACGGAAAGCCAGTTGGCTCACATTTTTAAAGAAATCGATATTCCGCTTGATCCGTCTCTGCCAGTCTATATGCTTGTCGGCCGAATTGACGCCTGGAGGGAGTTGTTTACCGCTCCCGACAAAGCTCTGCTCGTTTACGCATTGCAAAACGTGGGCGATGAATATTTGACTGCGCAGGTGAATGGTTATTCGGTCGTATTCGAACTGTCGAAAATCGTTTGGCTGTTTCAGCCGAAAACATCGGGGGTCATTGGCGGAGACCCCGGCAGCTTGGATTGGAACAGCGCGCACCGATACGCGAGCGGAATATTGGAGGCGGTCCAAGGGACATGCAAAGAGCTGCTCGGTTTGTCGGTCTCGTTTCTGCTCGGCAGTGAACCGATTGCTTGGAGCAACGTTTCGGACCGATTTCATTCCATAAAATATGGCTTGGTGCAGGGGCACGGTTTGTTTCATGAGGTCATTCTGACCGACAAGGATATCGGGCTGCGAGACTCCAGCGACAAAACGGAAAGCTATCGGGACAGCTTCTACCATGCCCGCGTTCAATTGTTAATGAGCTGTCTGGAAAACAACCATCGCGAACCGTTCCACAAACTTTATGCCGAGCTTACATCCGTTTGGGCCGATTCGGGCACTTCAAATGAGCGGAAGATTGAATTGTACCATTCATTATCGGCAGTGTTCCTGTTTTATTTGCACAAAAACCAAGATATTTGCGATTACGTCAATACGCAGATGGATCTCGATCCGTTATTCCGTCAAGGCGATTCCATCTCATGGTCGGAGCTGACTCAATATTATAGTCGGTTAGCCGACTGCTTTTTCGAGTGGAATACGCTGAGGGGCACCCTGCTGCCGACTGAAGTTGTCAATAAAGTGCATCGCTACATCGAGGAAAATATAGAAACGGATATCTCTTTGACGGCTTTGGCCGATTACGTCAGCTTGAATCCATCCTATTTGTCACGGCTTTATAAGCAGATGACCGGAATCGGATTATCGAAATATGTGAATGACTACCGGAATGTCATTGCGATCGATATGCTTTTGAACACGTCAATGAAGGTCAACGAAATAGCTGCCAAGCTTGGCTATAACTCGGCGCTTGCGTTTATCCGCTTTTTCAAAAAGATGAACGAAACGACGCCGCAGGATTTCCGGACGGCCCGTGCCGGAGCGCAAGCGAAAGGTCAATAATTGTATATGGATGTCATGAACAGTCTCTTTCTCCTCATCCAGCCTCCTTTTACAATGGGAAGTACAGATGAGGCTAAGAGGGGGAGTAGGCGTGAACACTTTAACAGCCGTTTTGCTTGGCGCAGGCAGCAGAGGAAAATATATTTATGGGCCTTACGCGGAAAAGTTTCCGAATGAACTAAAGATCGTTGCGGTGGCCGAACCGGATGGGGAACGCAGAAGCCGGTTTGCGGAGATTCATAGCATCGCGCCGGAGTTTGTGTATGATTCTTGGGAGAAAGCGTTCGAGCAAGGCCGCATTGCTGACGTAATGATTATTTGCACCCTCGACCGAATGCACTACGTGCCGGCCATGAAAGCGATGGAGCTGGGCTATCATGTCATGCTGGAGAAGCCGATGTCTCCTTCCTTGGAGGAATGCATCCGGCTTGAGCAGGCATCGCTCCGCCATAAGAGGCTGCTGGTAGTGACGCATGTGCTTAGGTACTCTCCGTTTTGGTCGGGGATCAAGAAGAGTATTCAGGATGGGGAGCTTGGCACCGTCGGGACGATTCAATTAACCGAAAATGTCGGCTATCATCATATGACGCATAGTTATGTGCGAGGCAATTGGCGCAATTCGGAGGAAACTAGTCCCATGATATTGGCGAAGTCCTGCCATGATCTGGACATCATTTCCTGGCTGATGGATCAGCCTTGTACGAGCGTGAGCTCATACGGCTCGTTGCTGCATTTCCGGGAAGGGAACGCTCCGGAAGGCTCGACGCTCAGGTGCATCGATGGCTGCGCAGTGGAAAGGGAATGTCCATTTTCGGCGTTGAAAATGTATATCCAGCCTCCGCATCACCCGTGGGCGCGTTATATAACTAACGATTTATCGCAAGAAGGAATATTGAAGGCGCTGAAGGAAGGGCCGTTCGGACGCTGCGTCTACCGCTGCGACAACAATGTGGTGGATCATCAGGTAGTCAATCTGGCTTTTGAAAATGGCGCGAACGCGTCGTTCATCATGTCGGGATTGACGCAAAGCGGCACTCGCCGGGTTCAAATTATGGGGACGCATGGCGAAATTATTGGAGATATGGATAAGGGATCCTTCACGTTGTTCCGTTATGCGACGGGAGAGCAGGCCGAGATTCGCTGCCATGTGGAGGGAGACGGCCATGGCGGCGGCGATGAGCGAATGGTTGGTTCGTTTCTGCGCGACGTCCGCCAGTTTGAGCTTAACCCGTCGCATGGCTTGACGTCAGCAACGGCATCCCTGCAAAGCCATCTTATGGCGTTTGCCGCCGAGTATTCCCGCTTGCACGAGGGATTTGCGGTGCGGCTATCGGATTTGCTTACGGTGGAGGAGGAAGTTACCTCTTAATGAAAAGTCGGTTCCTTTTGGGAACCGGCTTTTTTAAGTTGGGCAGTTAAGCTGAAGAAAATGAACGGAATATTGACCCGATGCCCTTTAATTTTGTAAATAAAAGTGGAAAGAAGATGGACTCAGAAATAATGCCTATTATAATGGGATTAACATTTAGTAATATAATTAGAATTGATTTTTGCCTGTCTTCTTTCTTAAAAATAGAATAATAGTAGGTGAGTTTAGATGAAACATATCGTAAAAATTTGGGGAGCAAACTTCTCTTCAGAGGAAGAATTACATGCTTATGTCGAGGCTGTTTACGACAATGACGGAGAAGCTCAGCCCTCTGCCTTTCTAGCAGAACTAGGGTATCGATACATTGACAAGGATTTTTTAGAGGCTCATTTTTTCAACAATGAGGAAGAGCGAATAGCTTTTATCCAGTATTTGAAGATAGACTATTCACCACACGGTTCATTTGGTAAACAACTTCCAGCTGCGATTGATGAATATATGCGAGCTTATCATTCAATTATTCTTTTGTACGGCAACGATTCACTTTATGGTGCCATTAATGATGAATTATTTCAAAGCGACCAATCAGACTCACTGCCAAGTTCTTTGATCTGCCTTATTGCAAGTATTGAGTACGAGAGTCAATAGTTTGAACATAATGATTAGCAGAACCGTCTTTCCATCCTGTTGACTCAAACGGGCAAATTTCCGCCGAACTTTCGTATGTTCCTTCGAATAAAGAATAGAGGGAATTTATGGGACTGAACTAAGTATAAGCCGTATACATTAGCGAAGACGATTACGATCTGGACCATATGGAGGTGTTGCTCGTGAATCAGTTTGTCGAAAGAGTAGCCATTATTACCGGCGGAGGCGCTGGAATTGGGAAGGCGCTTTGCGAGGAGCTTGCTCATCAAGGCGCTATCGTTGTTGTTGCGGACATTCATGAGGAGAATGCGAGACATGTTGTAGCCGTGATTGAAAAAAATGGCGGTAAAGCTGCTTACGTGGCTGTCGATGTTTCCAGCGAACAAGATGTTAAAAATATGATAGAGGATACCTTCTTAAAGTATGGACGGCTCGACTACATGTTTAATAATGCAGGAATTGCGATTGGCGGCGATGTGCGCGATTTGACATTCCAGCAATGGGAAAAGGTTATGCTCATTAATTATAACGGTGTTTTGTATGGATCGATATTTGCTTATCAGGTAATGGCCAAGCAGGGATTTGGTCATATCGTCAACACAGCATCCGCAACTGGATTAATGCCGCAGCCAGGAAATGCGCCGTATTGTGCAAGTAAACATGCGGTGGTGGGTCTTTCGTTGTCCTTGCGTTATGAAGGTGTGGATCTGGGTGTGAAAGTAAGCACCATTTGCCCAGGCCATGTTCAAACCAATATCTATAAGAACATGACGGTCGCAAATGTTGAAAATGAAAAGCTGGTTGCAAGCTTGCCAGTTAAAGCAATGGAGGGGAGAAAGGCGGCAACTACTATATTAGCTGGGGTTTTAAAAAATAAAGAAATTATCATTTTCCCGGAAAATGTGAAATGGGCTTGGCGTATTAACCGTTTATTCCCGCGACTATTACATAAAGCGTGGGTTCAGAAGATAAGAAATATTCGTAATCTTCGAGAGGAGCAATAAGGATCGCCTGAAATGAAAACTAAACAAGCTGACCCCAGTGAAATAACGGAGTCAGCTTGTTGCCATAGCTTTTTTACAACATAGATGGTCCTAAGCTATGACTGATAACGGCGCCCGTTCATATAAAAGTCCTCTTCCCGGCCAACCCGGAAGGAAATTTCCAAATCGGGAATACCGAGCGACCGGACATGACGATCAATGGCCTCGGCCATCTTATCGCGAACTTCTTCGCCCCGCTCAAACCACCATACGTCAATGAAGGGATACGAATCGGTATATTTTCCGTCGAATATAGCGGTAACGTGCAGAACCTCCAAGGTGAAATTATCCGTTCCACATTGGCATATGGCGGCCATCTCCTCTACAAGCGGTATGCTGATGGAACGTATGCCCTCGGCTGGAACTCCTCTAAAAATTAATTGCGGCATCTAATATCCTCCTATCGATATGGCTTTAGCCCTTGTCAATTTCTTATTGTATATGGAGGGGTCCCTCTGTGGCAAACGGAGAACAATGCTTCTACCAATAATTTGACGATGATCAAAAACTAAATCTTTGATATGATTCCTGAGTTAGTATCAGGAGGGATCATGTGAAAGATTGGGTTGGCAAAATACTTATCGCGACATCTGCTATTTTAATTGCATTAGGCAGTTCTTTCTCGCCTATTTCGGTTGCTGCTAGTGCAGCGTCTTTTAATGATATAAGCACGAGCTATGCCAAAAACGAAATTATAAACTTGTATAACAAAAAAATAATAACCGGTACATCAGCAACCAGCTTCTCGCCTAACAGAGCGGTAACAAGGGCCGAATTTATTGCCATACTAAACCGTTTATTGAAACTAGAGCCCGTAGCCAGTCCAATTACTCCTTACAACGATGTGGTGCAGAATGCTTGGTACTATGGCTTTATACAAGCTGCTGTTCAACTTGGAATTGCGAAGGGCACATCGGCAACGGCCTTTGCGCCTAACCAATCCGTTACTCGTCAGGAAGCAGCCGTGTGGATGGCAAGGGCATTGAAACAAACAGGCAATAAGCCGATTTCGAGCACAGCGTTTAAAGACGGAGACCAAATTGCGGATTGGGCGAGTGCATCCATTTCTGAAGTTCAGAAGCTGGGGGTAATAAAAGGCGACATGACGGGCCATTTCAGACCGACTGATCCTATATCAAGGCAGGAAACGGCTGTATTGATGGATCGGGTTTTGCAAAAGGACAGTTGGGTCCGTGAGCTTGAGGCAAAGCCGAATGAACGAATTATTCTTGGATGGCAATATGGACAAACGACGGCACAATATCAAAATAATATTTTACAATCAAATGTGAATACGTTGTCTCCTCGTTGGTATTTCACGAATGGAACGAGCGATATAACCAATACGACAGATACAACGCTCATTGCGTGGGCGAAGAAAAATAATAAGCAGATTTGGCCTATGGTCGGCAATAGATTTGACCAAGAAGCTACGCATCAAATGTTGACGACTGCAACAGCTAGAGACAAAGTTATTAATCAATTAGTAGACTCCGTGAAAAAATACGGTTTACAGGGGCTCAATATTGATTTTGAAAATGTGGCTCCAAAGGATCGTCAATCATTTACGACGTTTATTACTTTATTAGCTGAAAAACTCCATGCCCAAAAGGCGGTGTTATCGATAGATGTTTCCCCTGATCTAGGTACGGATTGGACGGAGGCCTTCGATTATGCCGCACTTGGCAAGCAAGCCGATTATATGGTCATGATGGGATACGACGAGCATTATGGCGAGCTTTCTGGCGCAGGCTCCAATGCTTCACTTCCTTATGTCACTAAAGCTGTGAATACGCTTCTTAAGGTTGTGCCAAGCCAAAAGGTTATTCTTGTTTTGCCCTTCTACAATCGCGACTGGACATTGAAACCGGATGGTTCTGTATCTTCCTCGGAATTTATTACGCTCACGAAACAAAACGAGATGATGAAGACTTATTCCCTTAAGCCCGTTTGGGATGAACCATCAGGCCAATATGTTGCCAGCTATATGAAACAATCTATGAAGCATACGATTTGGCTTGAGGAAGGCCGATCGTTAACAGCCAAGTTTGCTTTAGTCGCCAATCAAAAATTAGCTGGAACAGCCTATTGGTACATCGGCGGGGAAAGTAAAGACGTGTGGCAAAGCTTACGCAACGCAGAGAAGTATTATGATTATTCCTTTTCTTCTCCATAATAACGGGATTATTGAGAGTAGGCCGTCCTTAACAGGATGGCCTATTTGATTTGGAGTTCCTTGTTTATAAGAACCATCTACAAATTTACGGGGATAGCTCTCCGACATGGATTAAGGTCTCTTAAGATTGGACGCCATAGAGCTGGCGAGCAGGCACTTTCTAGCGTATCAAGCAGGGAGCTTTATAAATTAAAACTCTACCTCGTGTCGATATGTGCAAATAACGCTCGTTGTGTATGTAGAGACTGATACCAAATTGTAATTGAGGCTGAATCGGTCGAACTCTACATGAAGGAGGAAGTTATAAATGAAATTTATGATGATTGTAAAAGCAACGAAAAATTGTGAGAGAGGTACACCTCCAAAACCTGAATTGCTCGAAGCAATGGTGCGGTACAACGAGGAATTGGTCAAGGCAGGAATTTTGCTTGCAGCTGACGGCTTGCATCCTAGTACAAATGCCATTCGAATTTCCTATCCGGTAATGGGCGGCAAACCGGTCATTATGGACGGACCTTTCAGTGCAGCGACGGACATTATCGCAGGATATACACTAATCGAGGCAGTATCTAGGGAAGAAGCAATCGAATGGGCGATGCGGATGCCCGATCCTCATGGACTCGGCGAGGGGCAGATTGAAATCCGCCAAGTGTTGGAAGTTCATGAGTTGACGGACAGCCCTCAACTGCTCCAAGAGCATAATGTGCTAAATGATGCGCTTAAGAGCCTTTCCCGTTCTTAACCGACTATGTTGCACGCCAGCGCTATAAAACAGGATTTCTGCCGCCCTTTATGGGGCGGTTTTTTTATTGGGGAGTCATTTGATCGAGTGATCGCGAAAGCTTATTTTCAGAAGTTGTCGATCTTGCCGTCAGCGGTTCGTCGTTATTTATAGAAGCAAGAAGCAAGAGGAAGCAAGCATGAACACAAAGTAGAGGAGAGTTGAACATGAATTTCATAACCTCAAAAGACGGAACCAAGTGCTTGAAGGAACCGAAAGCGCTGTTTGGCTGCGCTACGGTGCAAAGGAGACTGCTGACATGCTGCCAAATGCGAAGCTGTTAAGCAAAAAAAGGTCTCGGCCATTCTAAGCAATTAAATGCAAAACTCATCCCTTCGGAGCTAAATATCTTTTTTCAAAAAAACTAATGATAAGAGAGGAAGGATTTAAATGAAACACAATTATAGGACAAGATTATTTTTGCTTGGGGGAGCCATCTCCGCACCTTTGTTTTTCCTCATTGCAATTGCACAGGCATTTACTCGTACAGGATTTGATATCAAGCGTCATGCAATCAGTACCCTTACTTTGGGCGACTTGGGATGGATTCAAAGCGTTAACTTCATCGTAACGGGCTTATTAGCCATTTTGGCCGCTATTGGGGCGTACGGTTTATTCAAGAAAGGAAAAGGTAGAGCAGGTTTATGGCTAATTGGAGTTTATGGAGTCGGCATGATTATGGCAGGGCTATTTAAGCCCGACCCCGGTCTTGGATTTCCTTCAGGTGCTCCTGAAGGTCTACCGACTTCAATGAGCGGCGAAGCGGCGCTTCATTCCTTGGCATTCTTCATGGCTTTTATTTGCTTGATTGCGGCAATGGTTGCGTTCTCCCGGCGTTTCCGCGTACTAGGTGAACGAGGCTGGGGAGTCTACTGCCTTTTGTCTGCGATCCTCGCACCACTGCTGATTGTTGCAGGCATGGTTATCAGCAGCTTTGTTGGCGTCATTATGGCGATTGCTGGAATGATCGCTTTCGGTTGGGTTTCTTCTTTAGCCGCTCGACTGCTGAATGAAGGTAGCTAACGGATACGATAGGGCAGCACATATCAGCACTTCCGATTAGATATTCATTAAAATCAAGTGTATTTTAGCCCCTTAGGTATTCATTTAGATTAAATTTAAAATAATAGTAAAGGAAACTGCTGGATCAATCGGACGGTCACGATAGCGGACTCACCTTTATTATAAATATTCGTTGACAGGAATATTCCTATTAAGGTATATTTAAATCAAGAAATAATAATACAAATTATTTGGAGGAATTCATATGACGTCCAATACGGATAATAAAGAGCTAGTCATTACTCGTGAGATTGATGCGCCGCGCGAGCTTGTATTTCAAGTATGGTCTGAGGCAGAGCATCTGAAGCAATGGTGGGGACCAAAAGGGTTTGAAGTCATTGTAAAGCATCTTGATTTTCGCGAGGGTGGATTTTTCCACTATGGCATGCAAGCACCTGACGGCAATCAAATGTGGGGGAAATTTGTGTATCAGGAGATCAAGTCTCCCGAGAAGATTGTTTGGCATAACAGCTTTTCGGATGAGGCGGGCAACATCATCAGGTCTCCATTTAGTGAACTAATTCCGCTCGAAATTCGCAATGAAGTTACCTTTAGCGAAAATAATGGTGCAACTACAATGACCCTTCGCAGCAGAGCGATCAATGTTACCGAAGAAGAGCGCAGCTTCTTTGAGGGAATGTTCGACTCGATGAACCAAGGCTTCGGGGGAACTTTCGATCAGCTAGAACAATATGTGTCGGAGCAAAAAAATTAAACGAACTGAAGACGTCCAACAGGGCGTCTTTTTTAGTTGATCATCGATAGTGCTACCGTAAATGTCGTCCCTCCGAGACTTGAATAGAATATGACAAGGGAAGGCAGCGCTGACAGGTAGGAAAGGGATTTTGTTGACAATGATAATTATTATCATTTAAACTATAAGAAAATGTTATTAAAGCGAGGGAGAGGTAGCAATGGAGCTGGAGCCCCGGGTCAAATTGTGGAACTATTCTCATATACGCATCATGGATATACGCAGCGTTCTCATGAGACAAGGGGAGATGTTGAACGACTATCGCTTGCCTTCGAGCGCCTTTTTATATGTGTCGCACGGCGAAGCCGTTATTCAGTGGGAGGAGGAACGGATCGAGGCTAAGTCGAATGTGCTGCTGCATGGCGGGAAAGGACTTCGCCTGGCGATAACGCCAGAAGTCGACTTTCACTATTATATGATCCTCTACAAGGGCTCGTTCCCTATGCCTGCACATCAGGAGCTGCACTATCTGATGGAGACAAACAACCCGTTTCAAGACCGTTTCGCTATGACAGTCAGCCAGCCTGTATTTATGCAGGGCAAGTTGATAGAGATGGACAAGCACTGGAGCCAGCCGGACGCGCGAGGCAAGCTGCTTGTTCGTTCCAGCTTCTATCAATTCATTCATGAGCATCTGAGGCAATTGGAAGAACAGGGGATTCATCCTGTTGCCTCGGATCTTGTCTCGCAGGCGGTTCGATATCTGGAGGAGCATTACAGCGAGCCCATTACGCTGGAGACATTGGAAGAGCTGCTGGAATGCAATTCACGCATGCTGCTTAGAAAATTCAAATCGAAGTGGAATACGACTCCAATTGATTACCTCATTCAGTTCCGAATGGACAAGGCCAAGGAGCTGCTATTGCATACGGGGATTCCCGTCAAAGATATTGCGGTGAGCGTCGGTTATGCCGACCACTATTATTTTAGCCGTTTGTTCAAAAAGCATATCGGCATGTCTCCGATCCAATATCGGACAACCGCAGTTAAAGATAGTGCGATGTCATATGATCCATCTCGACTGTCGAGATTGTCCATTGTCGGAAGAAGGCTGCAACGGTATATTGGTAGTGGTATTAATAATCATTATCAATACAATAAAGAAGGAGATTTTACTATGTACAGCAAGTCCAGACGTTCTTTAGCCATTTTGGTCATCTGCTTCGCTATGCTTCTAGGAGCTTGCGGAGGCGGAACAGCCAATTCGAACAACACAAACGGGGGATCGGCCAGCCCTAGCAATACGGCAGCTGTGTCGCCATCGCCGACTGCTGAAGCGAATGCGACCGAAAGCCGGGTAGTCAAACATGCGATGGGTGAAGAAACGATCGTTGGAACACCGGAGCGCGTTGTTATTTTGACAAATGAAGGTACTGAGGCGTTATTGTCATTGGGCATCAAGCCGGTAGGCGCCGTACAATCTTGGGTGGGAGACCCATGGTACGAGCATATTGCCGAAAGGATGGAAGGCGTAGAAGTCGTCGGCGACGAGATTCAGCCTAATATCGAGCTCATCGCAAGCTTGAAGCCGGATCTGATCATAGGCAACAAAGTAAGGCAGGAAAAAATATACGAGCAGTTGAAGCAGATTGCCCCGACGATCTATTCGGAAGATTTGGCAGGCGACTGGAAGATCAACTTCAACTTGTATATGGAAGCACTTGGAAAGAAAGAAGAGGGAGAGCGGTTGATGGCTGAATTCGACAAGCGGGTCGAAGAGGCTTCGGCTAAGCTGACAGATAAGCTGAATACGAAAGTGTCGGTTGCTCGCTTCTCGGCGTCCCAAGTCCGTATCTATCAGAAACAAACATTCTCCGGCGTTCTTCTAGAACAGCTCGGCTTCGCAAGACCGGAGTCGCAGGATAAGGATTCCTTCATGGAAGTCATGTCGAAAGAAACGATTCCGAGCATGGATGGGGATGTGCTTTTCTACTTCGTGACGGAGAAGGCAGGCAGTACGGATGCAGCGAAGGTAGTAGAGGAATGGATGAACGATCCGCTGTTCAAAAATCTTAATGTCGCCAAAACCGACAAAGTCGTTCCGGTAAACGAAGCGATTTGGAACACGGCAGGCGGTTACGAGGCGGCGAACTTGCTGCTGGATGAAATCGTTGCTTATTTCGAAACGAAATGAGAGAAGCGCAGCGGTAAATAAGAAAAGCCGCTTGCCCGTGTAAAGCACAAGCTGACGTCCGTCGATTGACGGTGTCGGCTTGTTTGCTTGAGCAGGAGGCAGCGGATACGAGGAGATACGATAATGGCAGAACGGACCGCCAAAAACATCCGGCTGACGGCAGGACTGATAGTCGGCATCGCCTTACTGCTCGCGAGCATGCTGGCTAGCGTCCTGTACGGCTTGCACACATTTGGACTTCACGATTTATGGCTATCGTATAATAGATTCGACGGGTCCAACGAACATCTCATTATTACGAATACAAGAGTGCCAAGAACGCTGATTGCCGCCTTGGTCGGAGCGAGCTTGGCCGTTGCGGGGGCCGTTATGCAGGTGCTGACGAGGAACAGCCTGGCTTCGCCGTCCTTGTTCGGGATTAATTCGGGAGCTTCGTTATTTGTTGTTGCCGCGCTTGCGCTATGGAGCGCATCCTTGTCGTTAACGAATTTAATCTGGTTTGCGTTCGCGGGAGCTGCTGCGGCAGCCTGTCTGGTCTATCTGCTTGGCACTAGGGGCAGCGCTCTGGAGCCTTCCCGACTCGCGCTCGCCGGCGCATCGATTGCGGCGTTCGCTTCGTCGATGACTTCGGGCTTGATCCTAATCAACAAGCAGTCGCTGGAAGATGCGCTGTTCTGGATGATCGGTTCGGTTTCAGGCAGAAGCATGGAACATTTGGAACTGGTGCTGCCCTATATCGCGGCCGGTATGCTTTGCTGTGCCTTGCTGCCGGGAGCTTTGAACGTTATGGCACTTGGCGACGAAAGCGCTCAAGGGCTTGGTCTGCGAAAGAAATACGCACAGTCGCTAGCCGTTGTCGCCATCATTCTCCTCGCCGGCAGCGCTGTTGCAGCGGCTGGGCCGATAGCGTTCGTGGGACTCATCGTTCCTCACCTCTGCCGAGCGATTGCCGGCAACGATCATCGATGGCTGCTTCCGTACTGTGCGGTAGCCGGAGCGCTGTTGCTAGTTGCAGCCGATACGCTTTCCCGATTCATTATTCCAGGAAAAGAAATTCCAGTCGGCATCGCGACGGCTATCATTGGCGTACCGTTCCTCATTAGAGTAGCGAGAGGGAGGAAGCATGGGTAATTTACAGAGAAGACAGGGAATTGTTCTTGCTGTATTGACGGCTGGCGTACTGGCGACAGCGCTTGTTTCCTTGTCGCTTGGTTCCGTTCGCGTGCCGCTTTCTGAGGTTCTGATTTCACTGTTGGGCAACGGAGACGGACAATTCGGTATGATTGTAATGCAATTCCGGCTGCCGCGGGTTATCGCGGCTATTCTGGTGGGAGCCGCGCTGGCCGTTGCGGGAGCGCTGTTGCAAGGGGTAATGCGCAATCCGCTTGCTTCTCCCGACGTGCTTGGCGTTACAGGCGGAGCTTCAGTCAGCGTCGTAGCGTTCATGACGTTGGCAACGGGAGCAAGCGTTCATTGGATCCCTTTTATTGCAGTGGCTGGAGCGCTTGTTGCTGCGGCGCTTAATTATGCATTTGCTTGGCGCAAGGGTGTATCCCCTTTCAGGCTGGTTATGATCGGCATTGGCATCTCGACGGCTGCCGGGGCTTTAACGACGCTTTTATTAATAAGCGGGCCTGCTTACTTGGCGGCTCAGGTGCTGAATTGGACGACGGGAAGCATTTATGGCACCAACTGGTCTTATATCAAAATGCTATGGCCTTGGGTGGCATTGTTCCTTCCCTTGTCGCTGCTTTGCGCGAGGGAGCTGAACGTTCAATCGCTTGGAGAGGAAACGGCTCTTGGCCTTGGCAGCAGACTTCAGCGGAGCAGATTGCTAGCCTTAATCATTAGTGTTGCGTTGGCAGGAGCCGCCGTAGGCGTTGCTGGAGCGCTGTCCTTTATCGGCTTAATCGCCCCTCATATGGCAAGGAGGCTGGTCGGTCATGACTACCGCTTCCTGCTGCCCGCATCGGCTTTGACGGGAGCAATTGTTCTGTTGCTTGCGGATTTGGCGGGGAAAATGCTGTTTGAGCCGCTTGATATACCGGCGGGCGTCTTCACGGCAGGAGTCGGCGCACCCTTCTTCATGTATTTGCTGTTTCGTCGAACAAGGCGCCCCCAATAGGGCCGCCTTGTGGAATAAGTTATTTCACCGCGTTAATAGTTCCGATGTCCGCTATAAGGCAATTCCTTGAAAATAGGAACTGCCTTTCTTTGATTTGAGCAGAAACCCAGTTTGTTTCTGTACAATCATCGATGACACAAGGGTCGCTACTCTTTATTTTTCAAAAAGGTTAGTATTCTATCTGCTTGGTTAACGATGAGATGGCCCGTATCCGGCAGCAACTCGATCTTGGCTCGTTGGGCAAATTGTTTAAGTCGCGCAATACTTTTGCTCGCAGGTATTAATTGATCCGAATCGCCAAAAAGCATTAAAATGGGCATAGTTAATTGAGAAAGGGACTGATCAGTCATTAGCGGCATTTTTGCTGTTCGCGGTTTGAAATATTTAAAAGTAAGTGATGAGAGTGCAAGCTCTTCTCCCAATCCGGATAACGATGATGAAGAAACTTGCGCACCTACTAATTTGAGCGTTTGCAGCCCGCCCCATTTTCCAAGGAGTGAGAAAAAAATCGCTTTCCATAAGAAACTGGCTTTTTCATGGGCAAGGCCGCCGGGACAAAGCAATACCAAATGATCAACCTTATCCGGATAGGTAGTGGCGAAACGAAGTGCCATCCAGCCGCCTAATGACATAGCTGCAATTGAACAAGTGTTTAAGCTAAGTGCATCAATTGTCTCATTCAACCATAGAGCATATGCTCCGCTTTTGTAGCTGGGCCGGCTTGCCGCCGATAATCCTGCTTCTCCTATAATATCGATCGCATAGACATTATAGCTCTTAGAAAGTGAAGCTACATCGCCATACCAGGTATAAGAATTCGACACGCTTCCATGGAGGAGGATTAGCGGGGGATTACCCTTTGATCCAGACTCTATGACAAAAGTTGATCCAAAGCTTGTCTCAACTTCGTATTGGCGGTTTTCCACGGGCCAGTCAGCAAGTATTGTTCGGTACTGTTCTAAAACTGCTCGTTTGCCTGCCTCTGACTTATATATCTTTTCCATTACTTCTCACCTTCTTTACTATTTCATAAGCCATTCATCTATTTTTTGACCCTCTATTTCACTACCTAGATCGTTCTATTCTGTTTTTTCCTCGACTGCTTCGTTTTCAAACAACTTGCGGCGCGTTTCACGAACCCAATTAAGTTCATTAGTATAGGTTGAGATAATGTTTTCTGAAATCATTTCCCATATTAAGCTTTCCCTAGCGCTTCTATTAGGTGAATAAAGAGCACGTCTGTATTTCTCATTCTGCATAAACAATTGCAGGTTGATTTCATTTTCATATTTTGAGAGTGCTTCTCCTAATTCTTGATTGCTTAACCTATCTGACCATGCGAGCTGTACCAAAAATGTCTTTTTGATCTCAGGTGCTTCTGGTGTTGACACAAGCCATTTTTTTAGCTCTTGAAGTCCTTCTTCTGTTATCGTATATACTTTTTTGGAAGGAGAGCTATCCTGATGAATCACTTCGCTTGAAACAAAATTTTCCTTTTCCATATTCATAAGAGCCTTGTAAATTTGATTATTATTACCGGACCAATACATGAAGGAGGAATCCTCAAAAATCTTTTTTAATTCATAGCCTGTAGAGGACTTCCAACTCAGTATGCCTAATATGGCTGATTGAATGGACATCATTACACCTCGTTATAAGTAACATAGGTTAAAAGTAACATATGGAATTGAAGCTGTCAATCCTACCCAAATGGGCGTGCAAAAGCAATATGAATAATTAAACCGATATCTAGCCATGCCGATAGTGACAAAAACGTCACGTTGCCTTCTGTTACTTCTATGGTTGCGGTTGGAAAATGCGGCTATAGTCAGTAATAGAAAGAGGAGGGAGAAGCGAATGGGAAACGTTATTCAAACCAAAAATTTATCTAAAAATTATGGAACGACAGCAGTGCTCAGAAATATCGATTTGGTCATAGAGGCCGGGGAATTTACAGCGGTAATGGGGCCTTCGGGGTCAGGGAAATCGACGCTTATGAATGTGTTGTCTACGATCGATCAATTTACCGGCGGTGAGGTTTGGCTGGAGGGGAAGCCGCTGCTGGATTTGAATAGAGGATCGCTGCGGCAGTTCCGGCAAGAGCGTATGGGGTTTATTTTTCAAGATTACAACTTGCTAGACACGTTAACGGTGAAGGAAAACATTTTGCTGCCGCTTTCGCTGCGCAAGTTCAAGTCTGAGGAGATGGAGGCCAGGCTGAAGCACATTTTGCAGGCGCTAAATATTGAGGGGATATTACATAAGTATCCGAATGAAATTTCAGGCGGGCAAAAACAGCGCGCTGCCTCGGCGAGGGCTATCATTACGAAACCGGCCATTGTATTTGCCGATGAGCCGACAGGGGCGCTTGATTCACGATCGGCGACTCAATTGCTGGAGCAGCTGGTCGGGCTCAACGAAGCTTTTGGCACAACGATTATGATGGTCACTCATGATATCTATGCCGCGAGCTATTGCAAAAGGGTCATTTTTCTGCGCGATGGGGGCATTGTAAATGAGCTTTATGCGGGTGATCAGACCCAGAAGGCATTCTACGACCGTATTCTGGAAACCCAAAGTTTATTGGGAGGCAATGCGCGATGAGTCTGCTCGATTTAACGATTCGGAACGTAAAGCGTAATTTTCGGCTCTATACCCTCTATTTATTTTCAATGATCGCGGGTGTCATCATTCAATTTACGTTCTCGTCTCTCATGTATAACGAAGGAATTATGGATGCGCTGCAAAACCGCAAAAACTTCCAAACAGGTGTAGCCATTGCGTCAGTTGTCGTCTTTATCTTCATCATTTTCTTTATTCTGTATGCCAATTCGTTCTTTATGAGACAGCGTAAAAAAGAGTTCGGAATGTATTTGCTGTACGGCTTAAGCGAACGTCAAATTACAGTGATGGTATTTTATGAAACGCTGTTTATAAGCTCGATTTCTCTGGTCGCAGGGGTGCTGCTAGGAGGGCTGCTGTCCAAGCTGTTCGGGATGCTGCTGATGAATCTCATGCAGTATGATCAGGTCATTTCGCTATCGTTTCCTATACAAGCGATCCTTTCCACAGCAGGACTGTTTTTGTTGCTGGCCCTCGTCATCAGCGTACAAAGCTACTTGATGGTGAACCGAGTGCAGCTTACGGAATTGTTCCATGCCAAGCAGAGGTCGGAGAAGCCCGTCCGAATCTCCGCCGTTATGGCGCTGCTCTCCTTGCTTCTTCTCGGTATGGCTTTTGCTTTAATCAGCAGCGGGAAGGGTTCCGTTTTCTGGCAGGACTACGCAACGTTGAGCTTGATTGCCGTCTCGATCGGAATGATTGGAGGAACGTATTTGTTTTTCCGCCAGTTTGCAGGGTGGCTGCTTCGAACGCTAAGCCGTCGCAAAAGCTACCATGAAGGCAATACCGTGTTGTGGACCTCCTCCTTACGTTTTCAAATTAGGGGCAACACCTTGAATTTAACGTTTATCTCCTTGTTCAGCGCGGCAATCATGATGTTAATGTGTTTTATGACCGTTAACTATAAGGTGCAATTCGATGCGGTCGCAATAAATTTGCCGAATGATATAGCATTCCAGTCTATCGATGAACCGACAAATGCTAAAATCGATGATTTGATCAAAAGCTCGAAGCACAACATTAACTTTCATCTGACGCATGAAGGTTTAATAGCTTCGCCTGTAACGGATATGACTATCGCTGTGGACAATCCACAGTATTACACAGCGGACATTTTGCTAGTATCCCAACGGAACTACAACGAGCTGATCGATAAGCGGGGTCATAAGCAAAGCGTAAAGCTGCAAGGAAATGAAGCGGTCTCTCTATCGCAAGGCTCGGATTTTCCTGCCCGGTATTCACCGGGAGAGCAGCCTAGCTTTACCGTCAAGACGGATACGGAAACGACTTTTAAGTTGACCGAGAAAAAAGACTATGCCTATCTCGGCTGGGCTTCGGACCCCGTTCTTTCAATGGTCCATAAGCCTGCGGTGTTCGTGATCTCCGATACAGCGTATCAAGACTTGTCCGGTCATGCGGCTGCCCGGTCATTTGAAATTTACGACATTGGCGACGCGAACACAGCGGGGGAGCTCTCGCAGCAAATACACGCCATTGTAACTGGGACGCCGGGAGCTTATTACTCTTCGTTCGCGGATGTGTATTCTAAGCAGATCGAAGGCTCGTCCTTAATGCTGTTCGCCAGCGGGTTCCTTGCGCTGATTGCGATCTTCGCGTTAGCCAGCGTCATTTATTTCAAGCAATTGCGCGAAGCGACCGATGAAAGGCTGCAATATACGATTCTGCGGAAAATGGGCGTAGACAACCGGCAAATAAAAAGCGTCATTCGCAAGCAGCTTCTGTTCGTCTTTTTGCCGCCAATTGTACTCGGCGTCCTGCATAGCTGGTTTATTATCAAGTATTACATCTTGGAATCTGTACAGGGTTTCCCCGGACTTACAGGCGTGGTATGGGGCATTATGGGTGTCTACTTCTTCATTTATTTACTGTTCTATGTCTCTTCCACGAATATCTATTATAAAATCGTAAGCGATAAATTGTAGCAGACAGCAAAAAACGCAATGAACCTCTGCGGGTCATTGCGTTTCTTCGTTGTTTTTTTGCAGAATGCTCAGGTAAGGATCATGGTTTTTCGGGAAGTGGATCGTAAATTCGGTGAAGCGGTCAACCTCGGATTGGCATGTAATGTAGTGCCCAAGCTTCCTCGACAGCTCCTGAGCCAGATATAAACCCATGCCTGTCGACTTGATTAACGCGCGTCCGTTTGTACCGGTGAATCCCCGGTTGAATATTCTCGGCAGATCTTTACTAGCAATGCCAATGCCATTGTCGCGGATGATGAGCAGTTTCTCTTGCTGCGTGACCTCGGTGGAAATGGAGATTTGCCCCTTATCGGCGGTATATTTCAGGCTATTTGTCATCAATTGATTGAGAATAAAAAGCAGCCACTTCGGATCGCTTTGCACGAAAAAGGATTTTACGTCCAATTGAATGCTTATTTTTTTGGAAATGAACGTTTTGGAGTGATTTTTGACAACCCCTTTGGATAGCAGCTCTAAATTGCAGTTCACAATCTCATAATCCTGATTGAAGCTGTCGAGCTTGGCGTAGTACAAGGCTTGATCGACGTAGTGTTCAATTCGGGATACCTCTTCTTCTACGCTTTTGGAATCGATCTCCGTTTGCTGCATTAACCGCAAAACAGAAATAGGTGTCTTTATTTCATGAAACCACGAGACTATGAAGTCATAATATTCTTTTTGCTTATCCTGCACCTCATTTAGAGTACGAATATGCTTGATCTCCAGCTGCTGTGCCGCCTCGCGGTGAGCTTCGGCCTCCAGAGACAACGGTTCAGTATCGTCATCGCGCATGTGGCGGATAGCCTGCACAGTCTTCAAATAGCGATGGAGCAGGAAGGCGGCCAGAAAGAACAGGCTCAGTGTCAGCGCATAAAAGAAATTGTGCCAGCGCCACGTCACTTGCGGATCTGTCGCAAACAAGGCAATCGTTAGAAGGATGCCTGTGGCATACAGGTAAATGTACGGCCGTTCATACTTCAGAAATCGCCAGAATCTCATTCGATGAGATACCCCATTCCTTTGCGCGTAACGATGAAGTCCTCGATCCCTAGAAGCGCAATTTTGCGCCGCAATCGGTTCACGTTAACGGTTAGCGTGTTGTCGTCCACAAATTGCTCATCATTCCATAACATTTGCATCAAATCGTCCCGGGGGACGATCTTGCCAATATTTCGCATCATCGTTTGCAAAATAATGAATTCGTTCCGCGACAGCTCTTCGGTCTGCTCGCCGTATTGGATGGTGGAATTGGACAAATGAAAAATAAGCTGACGATGGGCGATTTGAAGGCTCTCATCCTGATAGGTGTAATTGCGACGCAGCAATGCGCTCACCTTCGCCACGAGTATACCGAGGTCAAACGGTTTCTGCACATAATCATCCGCGCCCATATTGATCGCCATAATGACGTCCATATTCTGATTGCGTGAGGAAAGAAAAATAATAGGCACTTTGGAGACGGAGCGGATTTGCTGACACCAATAATACCCGTCGTACATAGGCAGATTAACATCCAGCAGCACCAAATGCGGTTTTTCGTTCACAAAGTCTTTTAATACCTGTTCAAAAGAGGACAGCTCAACGACCTCATATTGCCATTTGCGCATCGTCTCAGCTACAATCCGTCTGACCTTCTCGTCGTCTTCTACGATCATGATTCGAAACAAATGAATTCCCCCAACCTGCAATGGATAAGCATCAAGGCCGCATGAGCGGCTTAATAAAATTGAGAAATCTATTGAATAGTTTAGCATATTAAATCGAGGGATGGGGGAGGGAGAACGGGAATGTTGACTCAACATAAACAGCCCTAAGCGAACGACGCTTTGGGCCTTATCTAATTCTGATAGATGGACATATAAACTCAGGAGCTTAGTGGAATATACGTAACGCTACGTTAGATTCCTTTTTAATAATATGGCTGCGAATGTTGGAAGCGAGTTTATACGCCACTTTCCCGGTCAACAACAATATCCGGCACAGCGGAATGAAGCATTTCAAGCGCTTCTTCACCCGAACGGGCAGTGCGAATGATCGTGATGTTGGATTTGATTCCAAGCAACGTTTCTTAACCTTCGAGCAAAATGGTCTAATCATCCACTAACATAACTTTTATTTTGCGCTCCTGCTCCATGTAAGCCCTCCCTTGCAAGAGGCATCTCAATATGGAGGGTAAACCCGTTCATCGGTTCGCTTTGTATTTGAAGTTGTCCTCCTATTGCGGTAATCCTTTGCTCCATGGTCGTTAAACCAAATCCGAATGTGACCGCTTCACTGCCTCTTCCATTGTCGCTAACGGTAAGCTGAATGATGTCCTGTTGCTCCATAACGGTGACTCTTATTGTATTTGGGTGCCCGTGCTTTATCGCATTGGTAATCGACTCTTTAATTGCATTAATGATAACGTACTCTTGAAGAGAGAGTAGGGGGCTTGTGACCTCGTAGTTAAAAATAAAATGAACACTCGTCTGCCTCGTAGTATCTGTTAGCATGTTATGCAGCCTTTCTTTTAGACTAAGGGTGCTCAAGCTGCGGTCCTTAGCTTTTAATTCTTTGACGACATACCGGATATCTCCGAGGCCTTGTTTCATTTGTTCACGCGCGCCTTTCATTTTTTGGCAGGCGGCTTCTGGGTTTTGAGCAAAAAGCAGCTCGGCCCCTTCTAGTGCGACAATCGCTGTCGTTAACGTATGGCCAACCGTATCATGAACCTCTTCCGCGATCCGATTTCGCTCCCGGAGAGCGGCTACTTCTTCCTTCATTTTAGCTTCTTGAACTAGCGCCTTGTTCAATCGTTGCCCCATCTCTTTTTGATTTAAAAGCTGCTTAACGCTCCAAACCGAAATCATCACACATGAGTAGTTCAAAAAAGTAAATACACTTTGCAATAGAGTTTGCCCATTCGGATACAACAAATTAATGATTAGATAACCGCCATAGGCAAATGAAAATGCGTACCATGGCCTATAGTTCAATAGAAGATTAATTATAAAAAGATCAATAACGAACATTTCAACACCGGATTTGCTAGGGAGAAATAATAGAATAAGAAAAATAAACTCAATAAGAGGTAAGATGCCTGCCAGAAGATGATGCTTCGGATGAGTGGAAAACAGCTTGGAGTGCCTCAGGAGGTACAGACCAATGACCATAATGACCATTTCTAATCCCCGGAATTGGGATGAAACAAAATAGGTGAGGATGAGCGAGAAATAAAAAATGGCCAAAACATGATAAAAAATAGAAAATATTTTCGAATTGTTTAGTGTTTCAACGGTTGACATTCGCATGTGTCTACACATCCTTTGGATGTTAAATAATGCCCTTTTTATTTATTCTACTTTAGATAATTCAATCCTTTAATGGGAAAAATAAGTTTTTTTCAAATGTGACGGTCGTCACTTATCCTATGATGCTTTTGTTTACTAAAGTTGATTATGGGAGGCAGGTTAGACGAAGGGATGTTTACAATTTGTCCGCAAGTAATAGAGGGAGGGATCAACCTAATTTGGTAATTGAAACGACCAATTTTATTTAAAAGGGAGATGCAAAAATGATGGTGAACGAGGCAAAAAAATGAGTTTGGTGCTTTTGGCCGTTATTGCGCTTCTATTTCTTTCAACGCTCAAGCGTCGGCGTACTGGCCTGGTTACACAGTGATTCAAGATTCGCCACCTAGAAAATAATTAAGCCCTGCGATTCCAATTGGTTGGAGCCGCAGGGCTTTTGATTATGAAATGCGCTGCAGATTTCTTATATCAACGTTGGCATAAGAAACTCCATTGAAGGTAATATCAATTTTGTAGAAGCCGGCCGGTAGAGTGCCGATATCGATTTGATGATAGCTGTATCCGCTTGCCGGTACAGTAAACGTATGCGAGGATCTGTACGAGTAGGGGTCATTCTGGGCGTACTTAAAGTAGACGGTTACGACTGCAGTTTCTGTAATAGGATGGGCTTCAATACCTAGATTAAGCTTGTAATAGCCACCAGCGCCCGGATTGATTTGACCGTACATCGTATCGGTAAAAGCAGCGGATGCTGACGCCGAAAAGGCGAAAAAGGCTAACAGCACTAGGAAAATCGCTTTTCTCATCGTATTCACCTCCTCTCGATTCGTATTCTTTCTACTTTAGTTTAGTTGAGTGCCTGGATGTCGGGAAGTGCTTAAAAGACTAGAAAAACTGTATACAAATGTCGAAAACTATCTAATTTTGTAATATGGATAAAACGTCCTGATGATGGTTGTCTCAAGCCTATTTCGAAATAACTAGACTCATCATTGAACTTGCTCATCAGCGTTTGCCAGGCGGGGGAGGACAATGTACGATCGGAAAACAGCGGAAGCACTGGAAGGACTTCGCGATGAAGCAAGTGGATATTTTGGCGGATGTTTTGACTAAGGGTCGTTAGAAGACACACTACTTGATCTGAATCCCTAGGCTGAATTGGACTTCGCAACATTGCAATCTTTTCAAAATACCTCTTTTTAGGTATTCAGCAATAAAGATTATTCCATTAAGGTAGAAGATACAGGTCAAAATCAGAGAGGAACAGGTGAGAACGATATGTCATTTCTCGGCGCCTTTTTGGGTATTCTTCTGCTTGGAGCGGTCATCTATTGGAAAATATGGTGGGAGGACGGGTCTAACATTGGCTGGAAATTTATGAAGTGGTATTTTGCTCTCTTTTTTGTTGTAGCTTTGATCACAGGGGGAATTGCTCATTTTGCATTCTAAATGAATGATGAAGATAACGCTCACCCGAACAATTAGAGGACGTTTTATGCCGATAGGTCTGAATGGCTGAGCGGTTAATGAGAGTAGAGGGAGCGTTAAATGAGTAAGAGCATGCCGCAGCGCGACATGCTCTTTTTTTGTCTGTACACTTTGGGCTCCGTTAACTTTTCGATAAAAATTATTGAGCAGTATAGCCGCCGTCAACAAGAAGATTTGTACCAACTACGAAGGAAGCGTCATCGCTAGCAAGGAAAACCATCGCGCTTGCGATTTCTTCAGCGCGTCCTAGGCGGCCGATCGGATGCAAACTGACGAGGCGGGCGCGCATCGCTTCATCAGAGCTGCTCAATATCGGCGTGTCGATGAAGCCTGGGCATACGGCATTGACGCGAATGCCGTGCTTGGCATAAGAAATGCCGAGCGAACGGGTCATATTCGCTACTCCGCCTTTCGCCGCGTTGTAGGATGTCAGGTTCGGCATGCCGACGTGGCTCATGATGGAAGCCGTGTTAATGACGGCGCCTCCTGTGGACTGTGCCATCATTTGCTCAATGGCGTATTTGTCGCAGAGGAATACTCCGGTCAAATTAATGTCGATCATTTGCTTCCAACGATCCAACGTGTAATCTTCGATCGGAGTGGACGCATGACCGATGCCAGCGTTGGCAACCATGATGTCGAGCTGGCCGAAATGCTCAACCGTCTTTGCAACCAAATGCTGCACGTCCGCTTCGCTGGAGACATCCGCTTTTATATAGATCGCTTCGCCGCCAGTGCTAGTCAGCTCGCTGATGAGCTCGTCCGCTTGAGGTGCGATGTCACTGACGACTACCTTTGCGCCTTCTCGAATGAAGCGTTCTGCGGCTGATTTGCCGATGCCCGACGCTCCGCCCGTTATGATAGCGACTTTACCGTTTAGTTTCATAGGATTATTCTCCTTTATCATTATTATTTTGCGGTTGCCCCGCCGTCTACGACCATTTCGGTACCTGTAATGTAGGCAGCTTCATCCGAAGCTAGAAATACAACCATGTTTGCGATGTCATCTGGCGCTCCCACTCGTTTCATTGGAATGCCGGCAGCAAGTTGATCCGTTGTAACATGAAAGCCCGACGCGACCGCATCGCCCATCTCCGTCTGGATGACGCCGGGATGTACCGAGTTGACGCGAATTTGATCCGCCGCCAATTCAATAGCCGCATCTTTAGTCAAAATGCGTACGGCTCCTTTGCTAGCCCCGTATAGGGAATGATTGAGTTGTCCTTTTAGTCCGGCAATAGAAGAGGCGTTAATAATGGAGCCGCCTTGTCCCGCGCGCATCTCCGGCACGACATGTTTAATGCCGAGGAAAACGCCAATGACGTTAATGCCAAGCAACCGCTGCCATTCCTCGACGGAGTAGTCGGGAATCGGCTTCGCGCTGTATATTCCTGCATTATTGAACAAAGTATCGATGCGGCCAAATTTTTCTTTCGCGGTGCGGACGACAAGCGCCCAATCTTCTTCTTTTTGCACATCGTGTTTTACGAAAACAGAATGTCCGCCGCCGATGGATTGGAATTCCTGTTGTGCTGCGGCGCCTGCTTGTTCATTGATGTCGGTAAATACAACATTTGCGCCATGTGCAAGAAACTTCTTCACCGTCGCTTTACCGATGCCGTTAGCACCGCCAGTGATAATTGCTGTTTTGCCTTGAAGTCTCATATTGAATCTACTCCTCTAGCTGTAGAATGAATGGTGCTGAAAGGTCCAAAAAACAGTCAACTTAACAATGACCTGCAATCGCCAATATTATACTGCTGGCATTACGATTAGTATAATTAATATAATTTACTGTAATATTAGAATAGCTAATGTTATAAGGAGGAAAACGGCGTGAACTTGGAGCAGTTGCATTATATCGTGGAGGTAGCGAAAACCAAATCGCTGTCGGCGGCCTCGAATAATTTGCATGTGTCGCAGTCGGCGCTTAGCCAATCCATTGCAAATCTGGAGGCTGAGCTAGGCATTCGCATTTTTCAGCGTTCTCGATTGGGTTCTCGGCCGACACCCGAGGGCATGCCCATTATCGCAAAAGCTCTCGAAGTCATCGGCAAGCTGCAAGAGATGAAAGAAGAGGCGAGGCAGCTATCCCCCTATCATGAAGCGGAGCTGCGAGTAGCATCTTTTCCCGCTGCGATGAAAACATTGCTTCAAACGGTGTCCAGCATACGCAAAGATTATCCGAACGTGACCATTCGAATTATCGAATCGGGATCTAAGGAAACGTTAGAAGCGATCCGGCACAATAAAGTCGATATCGGTCTAATCGGCACCAAACAAAACGAGGACAATTTGGGAACGGGGATCGCATTTGATCCCATTTGGGAAGGCAAAATCATTTGCGCCGATTGGGAAGAAGCCGTAACGACGAACGCGGGAGGCATTTCTCCGGAAGAAATGCGGCAGAAAACGTTTGTATTGTATGACGAGGAATACATTCATGAGTTCATCCTCAAATATACGAAAATGCATGGCCCGCTGAACATTTTGTTCACAAGCAACAACCCGATTGCAATATCGACGGCTGTAAAGGAACGTTTAGGGGTGACGATCGGGTATGATTTTTCATTTTTGGAAAGACTGAACGGGAATACGGTTTTGCGGGAAATTGAACAAATGGAGCAGGAACAACCCATCCTGTTGGGATGGGCTCGCTCCGAGACGAACAAGGAAACGCATATTTCCAAAACGTTTATCCAACGCTTTGCGCGCCAGTTTCAACTCAGCAATTTGAATTAATTTATTCGATTTTCATTCAGTTGTGTAGGAGGCGCTCCCATGATGCGGGAGAATGCATCTCTAAATCCGCTGCTGGAATGGTAACCTGAAGCTAATTGCGTATCAATAAGTGCCCTGTAGTATTCAGCTTTGTGCACTTCGCTACGAATCATGACTACACCTTCACCCTATAGAATTGTGTTTATTATACCCTGATCCTTTGGCGTCGGTAGCCGAAAATCAGGCATCTATTTCAGGTCAAAAAGAACAAGCGACTGAGCTTTCCCGGCGGTCGTTTTTTTGCCTATTTGGTGGAAATTCCAAAAAAGAAAAAAATGTTAAATCGACTGCAACATATTCAGAAATGGAAACGTAATATAATTGTAATATTTCTGTAACATACATTTTGTGGAAGAGAACAGAGAGAACGTCATTCGAAATTTTAGGGGGAAATGAGAATGAGAAAAACGTTGGGCATGTTGTTGGTATTGGGCTTACTGGTTAGTTTGATTGCGGGTTGCAGCAGTGGCGATTCTAGTGCCGATCATTCTTATACGCAAAGGGCTCCGATCCAGTCAGAGGAAAAGCAATCGCAAGATTCCACACAATCGTACGATGATATGTATTTCCAAGATTACGGAACGAATCCCTACGTAAATACCGCGGAGGACCAGTTCTCTACCTTCGCGCTCGACGTAGATACAGGTTCCTATACGCTCGCCAGAAATTACATAGAGGAAGGAAGTTTGCCTCCTGGGGAGGCGGTCCGTCCTGAGGAATTTATCAACTACTTCGATTTCGAGTACGATCCGCCCACAGACAGCACGTTTGCCATCTATGCGGGTGGAGGACCTGCTCCTTTTGGGAATAAAGCGGAAGCTCAGTTAGTTCGAATAGGAATCAAAGGGAAAGAAATCGCCGATGAAAATCGGAAAAGAGCGAATCTGACGTTCGTGATTGACGTATCCGGCTCGATGAATAAGGACAACCGGATCGAACTTGTCAAAAGATCGTTGAAGCTGCTCGTGAATCAGCTAAATGCAAGCGATCAAATCGGCATTGTCGTTTATGGCAGTACGGCTCGTAAAGTGCTGGACCCGACGTCAGTAGAAAATGCCGACCTTATTTTGGATGTAATAGACTCCCTTCAAATCGAGGATGCCACCAATGTGGAGGCGGGCCTGCTAGAGGGGTACAAGATGGCAAGCAAGTCTTATGATAAAGAGTCAATTAACCGCGTCATTTTGTGCTCTGACGGTGTAGCCAATATTGGCGAAACGGGTCCCGAGAGCATTTTGAAAACGATTGAAGACTACTCCGGGCGCAATATCTACTTAAGCACATTTGGTTTCGGTATGGGCAATTACAACGATGTTCTTATGGAGCAGCTGGCGGATAAAGGGAACGGAAGCTACGCTTATATCGACGATATCGATGAAGCGAAAACCATTTTTCAAGAGGAGTTGACCGGAACGCTTCAAACGATTGCCAAGGATGCAAAAATTCAAGTGGAATTCGATCCGGACCAAGTCGACAGCTACCGGTTGATCGGATACGAGAATCGGGCTATTGCGGACGAGGATTTCCAGAACAACCGCGTGGATGGCGGGGAGATAGGAGCGGGCCACACCGTTACGGCGCTATACGAAGTTATTCTACAAGATAAAGCTTCAACTCAAATCGGGAAAGTGACAATCCGCTATAAAGACGTGGATGAGAAAAATAAAACGGAACAATTGTCGGAGCCGATCCGACTATCCGGTCAGTTGTCTGAAGAAGCCCGGTTTATCGCTTCCGTGGCCGAATTTGCTGAAATTATGAAGCATCGCGAAGGCGGTGAAGGGGAGCGCTTGCAGGAGGTGCTTCGTCTGGCTAGAGAAACAGCCGCAAGCGAGCGGCAGGACGATTTCGTCTATTTGGTAGAAAGAGCTTTAGAAATCGATGGGAGCATTCGATAAATAAATTCATTGTCGAGAATCCATGTAAAAGATGACCGTTGATTCGAATCACGGTAAAACAAAGCAAACCCTGCTGCTCCAAACGATTGGAGCAGCAGGGTTTGTTCATGAAATCACTCTTTTCGTTCATAGCTTGGCCTTCTCCGTTATTGGTTTGGTAGAGATTCCATGCTGGCTAGTCTACAATATATGTACGGAACCATTTAATAGAAGTCCTTAAAATTGGTATAGGGGAGGGTGACCATGGCCAATATCCATGATATCGCTAAACGTGCGGGAGTGTCCGTATCGACAGTATCGAGGGTTCTGAATCATCATCCTTATGTGTCGGAATCGATGCGGGGAGCTGTACAGCGTGTAATTGACGAGTTGGACTATACGCCAAACCGTTTGGCCGTCGATTTAATTCGCAGGGAGACAAGAATAATCGGAGTAATTATGCCATACAACAACAATCAAGCTTTTGATCAACTGCTCCATGGTGTGCTAAATAGATCGGTCGAGCGTGACTATACGGTGATGGTTTTGCCTACCAAGTATGATCCGGATAAAGAGATCAGCTGTTTAAAAATGCTGAAAAATAAACAACTCGACGGAATTATCATCACCTCTCGTTCGAACACTTGGGATGCCATTGTGCCCTATACAAAGTATGGAACGATAGTCGCTTGCGAATTTACGGATCATCCTGAAATTGGCTGCGCCTACATGAATCGATATGCATCCTTTGTGGAAACGTTCCAACTGCTAAAGGATAAAGGACATTCACGGGTCGCTTTTACGACGGCAAGAGGGGAAGAGAGCAATAGTACTCAGCTGACAATCAAAGCGTACCAGCATATATTTGGTGAGTTGCCGCCACAATATCATTTTAGAAATTGCTACAATATGGATGATGGGAGACGAGCTGCACAACAGCTGCTGCATTTGCCGGATAAACCATCCGCTATTTATGCGAACGGGGATGAGGTTGCGGCGGGAATTTATCAGTATTCGCGGGGCATTGGGCTTGAGGTGCCGGAAGATTTGGCGATTATCGGACAAGAGAATCAGCCTATTGGAATTGGACTAAGCCTATCTACGGTTAATCATCAATTGGTGAGGGTCGGTGAGCAAGCCTTTGATCTTGCAACGGAGAAATCAAGGGATAAGATAGAGATTCCTTATCAAATTATTTTGCGCCAATCGATTTAGCTATTGACCTGAAATGGATTTCATACTTTAGCATACAGGTAGCGACACATTTCTAACTTTGCTGAAGGAGGATGAAATTCATGTATACGACCTTTATTTTTGACGTTGACGGTACACTTATAAACACAGAACAAGCGGTGCTGGGATCATTGCAGAAGCTGCTGAAAAATAATTATAATCGGGAAATAAGCCAGCATGACCTCGCGTTTGTGCTAGGGATTCCAGGGGCGGTATCCTTACGCCAGCTCGGGATTGAAGACGTTGATTACGCGAATAAATGCTGGAATGATTTTATGAGAGATTTTGAAGATACTATTCATGTATTTGAAGGAATTCAGGAGCTGCTTGCTGATCTAAAATGGCGCTCGATCCAAACGGGGATCGTAACGTCCAAGACGAATCAACAGGTTATCGATGACTTCGTCCCTTTTGGTCTTGTGCGTGATTTGCAATATACGGTATGTGCGGATGATACGAAGCTGCATAAGCCCCATCCGGAGCCTTTGCTTAAGTTCCTTGAAGTTACAGGAGCGCGGGCGGATACATCCATTTACATTGGGGATACGATCTACGACTACGAATGCGCGCGCGACGCTGGAGTCGACTTTGGATTAGCGCTGTGGGGATGCAAGCAGCCGGACGTAATTCCGGCCAAGTATAAGTTTGAGCATCCGAATGATATTTTTGCTCTATTAAGTTTTCAATAACATCGCGACAAAACTTCATCTATAAGGAGTGTAATAGGTGCAACTAATTGATTTAATACGAATGGTTGCCTGCAAGGGAGGTGCTTATTATTATCATCGCAGTCGATGTGTACTATGAAGAGCATATGGCGAAAGCGGTCGGGGTCATTTTTCAGCATTGGGAAAATGCTAAGCCGCTTGATATTGTTACCTCTTATACGGAAAATCCTCATGATTACGAACCTGGCTTATTTTATAAAAGAGAGCTGCCTTGCATACAAGAGTTGCTGAAGCTTACGGACATAAACCAAATTCGAACCATCGTTGTGGATGGTTATGTGTACCTAGACAACGATAAGAAGTATGGGCTTGGACACTATGTGTACACCCATTTCTCCGAACAAATTCCGGTGATCGGTGTTGCAAAAACATCCTTTCACGACAATGAGGCCTATGTCCAAAAGGTTTACCGAGGCAAAAGCTCCAAGCCCTTATATGTTACATCTGTCGGAGTCGAACTGGAAACCGCTGCCGAGCATATTCAGAGCATGCATGGAGAGTACCGCTTTCCTCATCTGTTGAAATTGCTGGATCAGCAAACGAAGGAAGTTCGGCTGTAATTTCCTGAATGAGAAGTGCCCATAGTTGTGTGAGAAACCACTAGAGCACGCGCGGAGCCTCTTTTTGAAGGTTTAGTTGTGTGAGAAACCACTAGAGCACGCGCGGAGCCTCTTTTTGGAGGTTTAGTTGTGTGAGAAACCACTAGAGCACGCGCGGAGCCTCTTTTTGGAGGTTTAGTTGTGTGAGAAACCACTAGAGCACGCGACGGGTTTCTAGTTGCGAAGGCATGCCTTAAGGTCAGGCGGCTTTCGCTCACCACTAAGCCAAAAATTAAGGGGTGGCCTCTTAAAAATCCTCAATTTTTCCTCGCCACCACAAAATATTCCCGAGAGCTTTCTTTTAAACAATCCGTTTCGACGATAGAAAAATTCCGCTCCTCAATGGCTCCTACTAAGTGTTGCACTTTAAATGGTTGCACCTTTGGGATCAAGCGGGCTTTGCTGACGAGGAATAATAAGCTTTTTAGAAATCTTTTCTCTCCCAAGCAAGGGGTAGCCGAAATCAATAATCCGCCCGGTTTCAGCAGTTCATTTATTCTTTGTAGAACGATGCGCTCATCTTCCAACAAATGCAGAACATGAAATACGAGAATGGCATCAAAGGAACCTTTCTTTAGCCCTTCATCAAAAATAGTCGCATGAGCATAGTCGATATTGGCAATGTTCCGTTCTTTGGCCTTATTTTCTGCAATTTCGATCATCTTGGAAGAGATGTCAATTGCAGAAACCTCGTTCACATTTTGTGCGATTTCATTGGAAATTAGCCCCGTCCCACAGCCGAAGTCCAGAACAGTATCGCTTATTTTGAGATGCGATTTCGTTCTTTCTATAATATCAACGTAAGTCTCGTTATCATGAATCTCCAATTGATCGTATCGGCTTGCCGATTTGTCCCAAAACCGTTCCAATTTATCCATACCGCACACCTTCTTTGCTGTAACGTTTAATTTAATGGGGCTCAACAGGTTGTTCTGGCCGATTGTATCCCTTAACTAACAGCCATATCGCCAACATCAATTGTTGCAGAGCTATTGGAGCATTAAGCGCCATGTAAGCTGTGTCGAGACCGATGAAGCGAAGCATAAATAGTAGGCTAGCCAGAATGGATAAGGCAGACCCCGCAAGGCCGAGAACGGACAACCAGCGCGGAACCGATTTCACTCGGTAAAAGATACAGTTAAACAAGAGCAAAGCCAATGCAAAAGCTAGCGTCGTGGCGACATGATTGACCAAGTCGCGGCCTTCCCGCATCAATCCGCCTAGTGTCTCAAAATAGAAGGCATTCGCCCCTCCGGTTTGTGCAAACTCATGGCTCAAGGTCAGAAGCAGCAGAAGAATGAGGGTACCGATTATAATAAATACACCAGCAATGATGCCGAATGCGACAGACCCAAGAGCTAAACTTTTGTGATGCTTGCTTAAAATCGGATACATCGCAATCGGAATCCCTACATAAGCGGCAACCATTAACAATTGGAAAAAAGCTCCTGTCAGCACACCCGTTTCATTTGCCGAAGCCCGGGCAAGGTAATCTGCCCCGTCTATAACAGGGACAACGCTAAATACTCCTGTAACGAGCCCGGCTATCAAAAGTAATCCTGTTATTCGCGCATGCTTTCTATTCCAATCTGCACTTTTCCTCAGCATCTTGAACCTCCCTATAATACCTGCCAGCGGCGGATGTTCGCGGGATATGCGAGTGAATAAAGTTTGATCCGCTCTTTATTTCTCTTCGTCATAGTGAAAAACGTCTTCGATGGACTTGCCGAAAACGCGCGCGATGCGAAAAGCGAGCTCTAGCGAAGGGGAATAATTGCCCTTTTCAATAGCGACGATCGTTTGTCTGGTGACCCCGGCTTTATCTGCTAATTGCTGCTGAGTCATTTCGTTATGTTGGAAGCGAAGATTCCTTATTTGATTGCTGATCGCATCCTTTCCCATGTTAAACTCCTTTCCTGTAAAAATATAATTGAGCGATGCGTCCCGTCAGATCGGACACAAAACCGAAGCAGATCAACGCAGCAAACGTGTAGTAAGTTGGAAGATCCGTAACGAGCGGAATCATCGATAAAATAAATCCAATACAAAACACATAAAGCGAAATCCGGTCGGCCTTCAGCTCGATGATCTTATCTAGTTCGTCTTCAAAATGAGGTTCATCCTCATTCGTGGCTATTTTATTAATGATGCTAAACACGATATGAATGATAATCTTAGCAATAATGGAGACAGGGAGCAACACTAGAATGAAGGAACCCCAAAAGCTGAAGTCGCTGCTTGAGGTGATGCTGCCTTCGTCGGCATTTTTTATCGCATATAGAGTGTAGAGAGTGAAGATAAGGATACTGCTAATCATCGAAACAAAGGTTTTTTTCTCTTGGTAGGACATAGTGGCCTCCTCATTAAAATACAATTCGTCAATGTAAACTAAACTATACATAATGTATTTCGAATAAGACTATTTGTCAAGTTTATTTTACAATATAGGGGTAAATAAAAAGCCTCCATTCCATTAAGCGGAATAGAGGCTTTGGTTGCTTATGTTTTGTAACGATTAATTGTGGACGCTGGCCATGACATGCCAGCTGCCTGAAGCAGATAGCGTGTAAAAATATTGTCCTGCGGTCGCACCTGTAACGATAGGGATAAGTGGTGCCCCAGATGCGCCTGGGTAGATATATTGCTGTGAGAAGAGGGATACGGTTTTGGAAGCGACCCATACGTTTGTGCAGGACGTTGCTGTCGTACATACCTTTTTGTATACGTTAATATTAAGAGTATCGTAGGATTTGCCGGTATTCACGATTACGCCTTGACCGAAGTACAGGGTCCCGCCGCTAAGGCTGTAAGTCGGGCTCGTGTAAGAAAAAGCAGCGAATGCCGAAGGTGCGAATGAAAGCAGCAGGGTGGCCAAAAGTATAACGGTCATAAAAGCTCTTTTTAATACGGTTCCTCTTAACATTTGATTAGTCAAAGCTTGCTGTTGCATCATCATTCATAGTTCCTCCTCAGAATGGGTTGTCGGTGAAGCGGATTCATTCCATTTTGAATCATCTAGTAAGTTCTTCCGATGAGTTTCATCACCACCTTTCCAGAGAGCTTCGAAATTCATTGTCAAATCCATTTAAAGATAAGGGAATGTTGATAGATGAAAGGAGGATTGCAAAATAGTGTGTCTGAAAAGTTGCGTAGGGGATGTTTATTTTTCTAAGTATAGGAATTTATTAAAAAAAAGAGGTCATTTAACTAAATTATAGTATAAGTATAATTATTATTCAATAGGGATTAGGGAGTATTTTAACGTTGAGGTAATTGAAATAAGGTTTTCTAAACATCATTATTAAAAAGAAAGGGGTGAGCCCTATGAGACTTTGGAAAAAAGAAACTCAGCTCGATCGAATTAAACTCAAACTTGAAAAAGCGAGACTTAAAGATACCAATTTTATGGACTTTGGTTCGTCCTCGCACAAATACAACGTTCGTTAGAAGCTTACAGAACAAAACACGATTTTATATGGGGGACTTGTCCCTCGTATGGAGTTAATGCCTTATTATGAATCCGTCTGGCCGGAATACAAAGGGAACAGCAATTTTACAGAAAGCTTCACAGCCTGTTTGAAAGAGTTGGGTTTGCCGGATCATTATTTTGACCGTAATTAAGTATGAAAGGAGCACTAATGAAAGGAGCCCTTAAAACCGCTGTAAGAGCGGAATAAGGGCCATCTTTCCTTACTTAATTACATTAGGTTGAAAAAAGGACCATCTTCAGCGAAGGCGAAGGTCGTAACCGGCTGCCCGATCTGCAAGCTGCTGTTGACGCTGCTCCGGAGTGACGTAGCGTGTACCGGAAGGCAAAATGCCGGCAAGATCGGCGAGCTTCACCACCCGCGTTTGTACAGACGGTCCGCCTGATACCGGCGTTGTGCTAGGCAGGTTCTGCCAGCGAACCATAATCGTTCCTTCATGCAGTCCGGCCGTATCTATCCAGTTCGCCACTCCTGTATCTGCAACGGATACTACAAAGGTATAGCTGCCATCCGCATTTGGCGCAGCTTGAATGTTGTTGAGGCTGGATTGATGATGGATAGGGTTTACAGTCACCAACCAAGGGTCCGTTACGGGAAACACGAGATAGCCTGCGCCGCCAGTGTTTACGGTTGCTACAAGCGCCTCATCATCCGCCAGCTTGAAGTGGCCGAATGAGCTTGCTTGCGTGACGAGTGTCCCTAACGTGGAGGAACTGGACGGGCTCGACAGGGTGTTTACCGGATTTAGGCGAGTCTTGATCCCTAAAGCTCCAACGCCGTAATCAATGATTGATTCTTGGAGGTTTACCCAAGCCTCGGAAGCGATGGTGAAATTGTTTTTGGGCGCATGCCAGCTGCCGTCGGGCACTCGTTCCACTGTAAGCGCGTCGGGCGTTTCCGTATTCCAATTGCCGAGGTTGTTGCGGATGAACAGCTGTACGGCTGCGCTTGTAGACTGAATATGGTTGACACGTCCATTCGCCGGATTGCTGTCCACGGTAACGATATAGCTTCCATCCGTATTCACCACTAGGTCTTTCCCTGCTAAAATAGCGACAGTCTGCTGCGAATTGGGATTGCTAATCAAGGAAAATGTCACATCGGTTGGCCCTGGAAAGGTCCGTTTTCCGCGAATAATATATTTCGAAGAGCCATTGATCGGGATGGTACGGTAAATATTATCGGGATTATCGTATGAATAACGTCCGCCTGGCACATTTAATCCAAACCAGCTCCGCGGCGGGGAGTTTAACCAATATACTTTGGGGTGATACGGATCGTTGTTGACCGCTTTTTGAATGGCGCTGAACGCAAGCTCATTTATTGCGTTATCTAGGCGGCTTTCCGCTTCTGCGCTGACAGGACCGCCGTAGGCAAGCTTGTATGCCGCTTTGGCCTGAGCCTTCAGTACAGGATAGGTGAAGCTTTGGTTGATTTGAATGCTAAGCGTATCCAATGCCTTCTGATCGGCCGTTGCGAGCACCGATGCACTTCCTTGAATGAATTGCTCCGATACATCTGCATGAATGCTTTGTGCTGCAACAGAACCTAGAGTTGCGAATATAACCGCGGATAACCCCAGTTTAAGCAACGTTCCTTTCCTTTTCCGGCTTGCTGTCAGCTTTGATTGCAAGTTCGTCATTTCATCATTCTCCCTTCAAATTTTTCCACAAAACGAAAAGAGGCACACTTCTGTAACCCAAATAAATGGATTATTCAGCATGCCTCTGGTTAACCAGTCGGATGTAAACATTTGGATAAAAATAGGTTTGTAACATAATTTAAATTATTCCTATTTGTTTTGTCAACAATAAAAAATCCCCCCTAAAAAGGGGGGATTGGGTTTAAGGAACCCGTGTAAAAAGGCGAGCCTTAAATCAAGGGGTCAAAAAGGGATTTTCTTCGTATTGATTTCGTACCCATATTCGGCGGCCCATTGGGCGAGGCCGTTCCAAAAGCTCTCACAAGCCGAGACGATTTCGGAAGGATCCGCTAACTCCCCCGACATTACTAATTGAACAACACGGTCGAATCCTTCCGGACGGTCGGGCAACTCCAGTGCCTCCGGCAACACTTTTGATCCCGTTGAAAATAGCTTCTGATTATGAAGACCGACGAGCATAGCTCCGTTATGGGCGAACTCCATGGCCAGATAGGGCAAATAGCCCCTCGATCCACTAAATTGCGCATTTCTCAGCTTCCCGACAAACTCATACATCTCTCCTATGAGCACTTCGTTTATTGCGCTTCTGAAATCTTCCCTTGCAGGAGATTCGGCGGCTTCCTTTAATTTTGGGAAGAAACCTTCCGGGTCATACAGGCTAAGCGGAGAAAAAAATGGCCCATGCGTAAGCGGCCAGCTTCCTTCAACTGTAGAGGCGTCCGCGAGAACAATATCTGAGCTTCGAATATTTACTTCAGCTTTCCAAGGCCCCGCCGACCATTCGTAACTGAAATCTACGGGTTCGCCGCTTAATTCATTAAGCACGCAAAACATCTCGATGTCAGAAAACGGGCCGTCCGTACCTTTTGAAATAGAGCCGTAGATTCCAATAGCAACTATCTTTTCTCCATATACCTCATGCAATCTGGATGCAATTTCGTAGCAGGTTTGAAGCCTTTGATCTCTTGTAATCATAATAGGTCCATTCATGTGCACTTGCGCTCATCTCCCTTTAAAATTGTGGCGTGAGTGGCAGGACAGCACATGAATGGGGGGCCTCGGGCTTAACGAGGTACTTTTTTAGGATGCATCCCATTTCCTCCCATATCGTTGTTTAAGGAAATTGTACTCAACTCAATTGGTTTCGGCAAGGCACTGCTCACTGATTCTTTATAGATGAAAAAAAGCCTGCGGCTATGCCCGTCCCCGAAATGGACAAGCAGTAACGCAGGCATCGAACATTATGAACGTGTGAACCCATAGTTTTCGACATAGGCCAGGTTGCTAAAATCGACTGTAATTTTATAATTTCCCGGAGTGAGGTGGCCAACGTTAAGAGTATAAGAAGTGTAGGTCGAGGCATCTAGATTTTTAGGGTAATAGTAGACTGACGTCCACTGTCCGGCAGGGCCTTCTTTGAGCACTTGGACGACCATGCTCGTGTTGTAGAAAGCCCAGACATCAAGGTACAAGATGTGGTTGCCGCCTTGAGCTATAGCGCCTACATTAAAGGTATCGGTTCTTGGAGTAGGATTCAGTGGATTGGCGGAGACAGTTGCCGAGAAAGAGAACAGGGCAAGCATTACTAGCAAAAGTATTTTTTTCATCAATTTCACCTCCTTTCTTCAATGAGAGATGAATCCAATGATGCCTCTTTATTTTATAATAGGAATCAAAAATAGGGAATACTGGATAATAGAGTAGGTTTTAAGGTTCGTTTTTCATTTTAGGAGAGTTGACGACGACAGGGAATTGGTCGCTCAGCGGAACGGTGATGAAATAGAACTGGCTTTTGCCGGGTCCATCTTCGGCTGGAAGAGTGACGGGCAAATCCAGCATTTCATTTTCTTTGATCTCCCAATAAATTTCTGCACCGCTTTCCTGAAGGAAGACGGGCTGATGATTGCGGAACAGAATGGTCGCGTAACGTCCCGGCACTCCGGTGCCCCGCAGTGTCAACTTTGACGGCTTGCCAGCCGGAAGGGACAACGAAGGCTGCTGAATGAAGGAGATTTCCGCTTCTTCAGGTACGAGAGCGACAGTCACATTGCCGGAATCCAGCGAACCGGTGTAGGAGGCTGGGATCGGTTTTACCGGCGCAAGTGGTTGCGCAGGCGTTTCGGTATTTTGGGCGGGAGCGGGGGAAACGACTGTTTTTAGCATGGACAGGGTAAAAAAGTCGACATGAGTTAGTTTGTCTCCCGGCATTTCATCCATCCGATTGACCATTACGATAAACAGATTGCGTTTGGAAAACGGAGAGGTTCCGGCATCCAACGTAATAGGCACGTTCAATACTGATTTGGCCGACATAGCCTGAGAGTAAAGGTATGTGTCCTCTTTGCTGCTGTCGACCCGGTATTTCTGGAGTTTGCCGTCAAGAAACAAGAGGAGGCCGACCTTGTCATCTGTTTCCGTTGCGTTCGCCAGCGATACAACGAGCTGCAGCCTATTGTTTTTATCAGGCTCTACCGATGGGGAGGGGACGAAAGCGCCGTTCCAATTGTATAGACGAAGCCCGTATCCGGTCATCATTTTTGGATCGCTTGGTACGTTTCGTTTGGTGGTATCTTCAATCCGATGTTTGAAATCGCTGATGTCGGTAAGTCCGATGGCAGGAACCGAGGCAGGTTTGTTGTTCCTGGTTTCATCCCCCGTTGTCAGAAAATAGATAAGCAGTACGATGCCGATAACGATGACGTACCCGGCTATTTTTATAGCATTAGTTTTCATTAGTTCTCCTTTTATGGCCTCCTGCATGCAGGCTAAACGATTATTAACGGATTTGTTAAACCCAATTAGATCGTACTAAAACTATAAAAATATGTAAATAAATTGATAGACCCCATTAAGTCGATAGGTCAAAAGAAGCCCCTGCAAGCTCATCGTTGCAGAGGCTTCCTTTTGATTAGTAATAAACTTGCGTTGAATCGCTCCATGATCCATATGAAGGGTCGTAATAGTAGTGAGCGGAAATGGCGCGGATCGCATCGCCGTTCGGGGCGGCTAACGAAGCGACCACGTAATTAGGCGCGCTGCCCGGAGTGAAGCGGCTGTCTCCTACTGTAGAAACATAGCCTGTGTCACCGCCCGGCAGGGAGTAGAAGATGCCGAGAGCTACCGAAACAAAGGAAGTTGAAGCATTGCTGGACTGAGCCCCATAGGTGGATGCATAAGCATGGTCGTTGCCGCCGCTTGTTCCTTGAACAGCGGTAACTGTGCCCTGCGTCGCCGTCGGCGTGGAACCGCTCGAAAATCCGGTTACCGTGCTGGAGCCGGCCGCAGCGGAGGTGGCGAACAGCGCCGAAAGAACGAGCAAACTGAACATCTTCTTTTTCATAAATGATCCATCCTTTCAAATCTAAATTCGATGAGCTCAGGTAGAGAATACAAAAAATATTAAAAAGTGTAAATAATTTCTATGAAAAATCACTCTAAAGACTTATAGGGTAAAAGCCGATTTAAAATGGTAACAATTGCTCATTAGCCGCGTTTACTGGCTACTTTTTCGATTTTATACTACACTAGGAGCAAGTGAAATTTGATAAAAATTGTCGAATTGTGGCTTATTCTGAGTTGGCGGGGATGACTATGTCGAAACAAAAAGGCGGGACGATTATCCTTATTCCGTCGCTAGAGCCGGATAAGAGATTGTTGTCCTATGTGCAGCAATTGAGAGAATATGGTCTGACGCATATTGTCATTGTCGACGACGGCTCTGGCGAGGAATACCAGCCTATTTTCCGAGAGCTGGGCGAGAGAGGCTGCGTGCTGCTGCGGCATACGGAAAATCGGGGGAAAGGCGCTGCGCTAAAGACCGGATTCCAATACATAGAGCAGCAGTACGAGGAGTTGTCCTGTGTTGTAACGGCGGACTCGGACGGACAGCATGCCGCGGAGGATGTATACCGGGTTGCGGAAGAGGCGAAGCGTCATCCTGACGCGCTCATCCTTGGAGTAAGGGACTTTAGCGGGGGAGGAATTCCGCCGAAGTCTTTGCTTGGCAATCGAATGACTTCTTCTCTATTCGCTATGCTGTATGGCAAGAAGCTGTCCGACACCCAGACGGGACTTCGTGCCTTCGGTACGGGGCTGCTTGCTTTTATGCAAGGGGTTCGCGGTACCCGCTTTGAATACGAGCTGCAAATGCTTATTTCCTGCATTCAATCCGGCATATCGATTCATACCCTGCCTATTCAAGTGATATATGAAAATGGAAATTCGGGTACTCACTTTAAAGCTATACGGGATAGCGCACGGGTCATGAGCGTTCTTTTTTCCAACTTTCTGCGCTTTATTTCGTCATCGGTTGCCAGTTCAGTCGTTGATTTAGCAATCGCTTGGCTATTAATCGATTTGTTGAAGCCTGTACTCGGGGAGCAGGACTACTTGAGAATTCTGCTTGCGACAGTTATAGCCAGAATTATTTCCATTATGGTCAACTACTTGCTCAATAAACATTTTGTCTTCCGCAAGGAGGATAGCAGGGGCAGCCTATGGCGTTATTTGACGCTGTGCGCGGTAGTGATCCTGCTTTCCAGCACGGGGGTTTATTTACTTCATTCTCTATTGCTCATGAGCGAAAAAATCGCAAAACTCATCTGTGACGCTTTGCTGTTTCTGCTCAGCTTTGCCATGCAGCGGCGGTGGGTATTTGCAGCAAGGAGGCGGCGGCTTTAGTGCAAAACGAAAAGCGGCAAAATATTCTGTTTGTCGTCACCATCATCTTGATGTCTATTTATTTGCTCTGGCGCATGCTGTTTACGCTGCCGCTCGATCAAGGCTTTCTCAATATTCTATTCGGCATCTTGCTCATCGGGGCGGAAACGATAACGGTACTCACAACCTTTGAATTGTTTTTTCAAAAAATGCAAAAGAAGCGTACTCGGCTGGAGCTGCCAACAATACCGCTGGAGGACTATCCGCATGTGGATGTGTTTATTGCCACGCATAACGAGCCAGTCGATTTGTTATATAAAACCGTCAATGCTTGTACCTTTATGGACTATCCCGACAAGCAAAAGGTCCATATTTATTTATGCGACGATGGCTGTCGTCCGGATGTGGAGGAGCTCGCCAAAGCGTTTGGCATCGGGTATCTTGATTTTCCCGGAAATAAAGATGCTAAATCCGGCAACTTGAATAATGCGCTGAGTAAAACGTCCTCACCGCTTATCGCGACTTTTGATGCGGATATGATTCCGCAGCATACCTTTTTGATGAAGACTGTGCCGTATTTTCACCTCTCCGATTACGTAGAAGACCGCGGAAAATGGCGGGCTCGCGGAGTGGATGCACGGGATGAGCCATTTAAGCTAGGGCTCGTTCAAACCCCGCAAAGCTTCTATAACCCGGATTTATTTCAATTTAACCTATATGCGGAACAAGAAATTCCTAACGAGCAGGACTTTTTTTCAAGAGAGGTCAATATTTTGCGCAATGCCTCTAACGCGGTTTCGTATACGGGGAGCAATACAGTCCTTTCACGGAAGGCGATGGAAGAGATTGGCGGTTTTCCGCTAAATACGATTACTGAAGATTTTGAGACAAGCGTGCGTATGCAGCAAGAGGGTTACATCACCTATGCCACTGAGGAGGTTCAAGCGGCAGGGCTGACCACAACTACTGTCCCAAGCATGATCAAGCAGAGGGTTCGTTGGGCGAGAGGCATTATTCAAAGCTTGCAAAATACAAGCGCCATCTTTTCCAAAAAGCTGCCTCTGTGGACGAGAGTAACCTATATGAGCAGCTACTTGTATTGGTGGTCTTTTTTTAACAGGCTGATCTTTATTTTGGCTCCGATCTTGTTTGCGTTGTTTGATTTCCAAATTGTAAACACCGGTTTTTGGGAAATTTTAATTTTTTGGCTTCCGTCGTATTTTTTCTACAGTATGTCGATGCGGTATTTGTCCAGCAACATTCGGAATCAGCGCTGGAGTCAAGTGATCGATACGATTTTTATGCCATATTTGATTGTACCCGTCGTCCTCGAAACGCTGCACATTCGTGAAAAGAAGTTTAAGGTGACGAGCAAAAAGAAAGGCGCAGGTCGACAATGGGTCATTTCATTGTTATATGCGCTTCCGCATATCTTTCTGCTGCTTCTTTCGATTTCAGCGATATTGCGGTACGTGAACGGTAAATACGGACTTGCTCTTATGTATAGCAGTATCATCATTTTCTGGCTCGCGTACAATCTGGTTGCGATTTGTTACGCGTTGTTCTTCATGATTGGACGCCGCGCTTACCGCGAGACGGAGCGTATTGCGGCACAAGAGGATGTCACGATTCATTATAAAGAAAAGGGACTGCGCTATGAGGCCCGGACGGTCGATGTTTCGGAAAATGGCATTGCTTTATACGTGCCGGTTCCCATCTTTTTGCCGCCGGAAACAACGATTTCGTTAGTGGTAAAAACCGCGCGTTATGAGGCGAACCTTGAAGCCGTCATCGCTTATGTCAAAAAGAACGGAGACGGCTGGCGTTATTCGGCAACGGTTCGGCCCGTCAGCGAGATAGATAAGCGGCAATATATGCAAATTATTTATGACCGAAACCATTCTTTGCCCCAGCAGATGAATCTGTGGGATACGGCCTATGACGGTATGGTGCGAAATGTGCAAAAACGTATGGAGCAGTCATATTCGGACAGAAGAAAAATGCCGAGAATTTCTCTTCAAAGTACGATCTTTTTTACAAATGGCGCTAGCTGTACGCTGCACAGCTTTAATTACTTGTACTTTACCGCTTCCGGCTTTCGGGGCGATATTTCGGCAGGGGATGTTCTTACTTTGTATACCGAAAGCAATATCGAGGTCATTTTGCGGCATACAGGAACTCTGACGGCCGATCAGCAAGAAACGCTTCTTTCCATTGAGAATATCGACGATTTGGCAGAACGGAATCTTATCGATCGGATGCTTGACGATTTAAATCAAACTACCGCGCTCATGCCGAGATCGCTTCGAATTCAGCTGCAGAAGACTAGGGGAGACAGGAGAGATTGAGATGATGCTTCAGCTTTTAATGATTGCCTTGTTGGTCCTCTCCTGTCTTGGTTATATGCTATTCGTGCGAAGCACGCTTTCCCTGCAATGGGAGTTCGTACCTGTGTTTGTGTTTTCCTCTATAGCTTGCATTGTATTTATAGGCGGCTTGGGGGGACTGCTCTATGAGGTCAGCTATGCCGTTCTCCTTTTGGGCCTGTTAGCCTTTGTTGTATCCATCCTGGTTTGGCTGTTCAAAAGGGCACCGTTTCGTTTATCCTATTCGATCTTCCATATTGTTTTTTTGGCGGGAAGTTTCATTTTTTTGCTTGTGCTGTTCCAGAACAAACTGACGCATTATGATAATTTTTCCCACTGGGCTATCGTTGTGAAAGTGATGTTAAGTACGGATGCTTTTCCAACGCCGGATTCCAATCTGATTGAGTTTAAAAACTATCCGCTTGGCATCTCGTCTTTCATCTACTATATTTGCCGGTTTGCAGGACATTCCCAGTCGGTCATGCTGCTCGGACAAGGGCTGCTCATCTTCTCCTGTTTCTATGCCATGTTCGGCATCGTTTCGGAAAAGAGGCGCTTTCTTTTGTATGCTTTTCTCGGACTGGGGCTCTCTACGCTTTCCTTTTTTAATCTTACGATTCGAATTACGAATCTGCTTGTCGATTTTCTGCTCCCTATTTATGCGCTGGCCATCTTTGCGGTTGTTTACCGTTACCGTAACGAAATGATGAGGGCCTGCCTCGTCGTTCTCCCGCTTGCAGGGCTGCTGACTATTATTAAAAGCACGGGCATTCTTTTTGCGGCAATCGGGTTAATCTTTCTGATTTATACTTGGCTGACTCATTGGACTAAACCTGGCTGGAGGAACGCGCTCGTCATTGTTTTGATTGTAGGCGGCGTTTTGCTCCCTTACTTTGGCTGGAGCTGGCGTATGGCAACCGATTTTAAGGATGTGGAAAATAAATTCGACGTTTCTTCTACGGGGCTTCAAAATACGGAGATGGGTAAAACGAAAGAGGAGATGCAGGATATTACCTCCTTGTTCATAAGCTCAAGCACGGATCTTTCGACGCGTCCAGCCATGGGCATTGTCGCATTTCAGCTTTTGGCGATGGCGGCCTCTATTTTTGCGGCGGTTGTGTTGAAGAAGAAATGGAAGCTATGGAAGGCGCTCATTGCCCTTGATGTTGTGCTCTTGCTGTATTATGTAGGAATTTTGGGGCTGTATCTCTATTCGATGCCTACGGTGGAGGCAATTTATTTGGCCGGATTTGAGCGTTATGCTTCAAGCATAGTCATTCTTTTTGCCGGAGCTCTCGTTCTGTGCGCCGTAGTGGATATCGAGCGATCCTTTTATTATAAAATGGGGAATACGCCTGTCGATCGTGCATTCAAAAATGTAAAAATGAAGAGCTTCTATCAAAAAGGAATTATGATATGTACGGCTGTCGCTATCAATGTGCTGCTGTCGGAATACAACGGCATTGCGGCCATCTCCAAAAGCTATGAAAATACGCTCCCGTACAAAGTTCATGAGGTGACTGGAGATCGGTGGTATGCAAATGGCGAAGAGGATTCGAGTAACTATTTGATGTACGGTTCGGATAACAATTTGCAGGTAACGAACTATTACATGCAGTATATCGGAAAGTACTACCTCTATTCCCCGAACGTAGACGGGATTGTTATGTTCTATGAGGACAATATGGACAATTTGCTCGGCGGATACGATTATTTAGTCGTCGTGGAGAGCGATTCCGAAGGGAATCGGCTGTTGAAAAAGCGTTATGGCGTTGAAATGCAGCAGGGCATCTACAAAATTACTCGCTCTGGAGAGAGGGTTAGCCTTACAATGGTTTAAGCAAGCCGCAATCGTAGCGTTAACGTTTTTGAAGCGGCAATGTTGTTAATACTGGTCAAAGGAATCACTCTTCAACTAACCATTTCGAAAGATCAAAAAAGGAGGACTAAATATGTCCTATATCGTTGATTTTAAACAAGTGTCCACAGTTGGGTTGGAAACTTCGCCCGTTGCGGAAGCGCTGGCAGGATTGCGCGCCAATGAAGCCCGTTACTTTATGAATAAGTACAAACATACATTTGAAGTAGTACCGGCTAGCGAAAGCCAGGACAATTTGGATTATGCCAACCGAGTTTTAAAAGAAGAACGAGGCATTGAGTTTGCCGCCAAACCTTTGGAAACATCGCGTTTTCAAGTGGAAAACATCCAATTTACTTATGTCTTTTACGAGGACGGTCTTTCCATAAACGTCATGTACACGGTTGACGACCCTAAGAAGCGCGCTGTCGGGTTTAAGCTTTCTGAAGGAATGGAAATTCCGCAGGAGCTGGCAGAGAAGTTTAAGTTTGCGAGGCAGAAGTCCAAGCTGGCGGGAACGATCCGCGGTTCGTTTTTTGTCATTAAGGGTGAGTATGAAAAGGAAATAAAGCGGAGCTGACGTACTTAAGGGTACGTCTTTTCTGTATTTCCGAGTCACTGAAGGGAGCGATTTGAATGGAACAAGAGCTGGTTGCTTTGACATGCCGAGTGTGTAAAGGCGTAGCGAGGCGCATAAGCATGGAAAGTGAAAGGTTCGATATTGTCGGCTATGATAATGAAATTTTTGAATGGTCGGATTTTGAAGATGAGGTTCCCTCATTGGAGGAGGAGCAGTGGATGCGCTCGGATCAACCGCCTGAACGAGGTCAGCTTAGAACGCTCAAGGTTCATCATCCTTTTCATATGAAAATGGGAGAACCGTTTTGGGTGATGTACACTCCGGTACTTACCAGTTTTAACGGCTGGGATTCGCATCCCGAAGAAATAGAACAAACTGCTTTTGTTCAGTGCTCCATTGAACGTGTCATGGAACGAAATGAGTTTAAAGCTTGGTTGCGGATAAAAGTATTGGATGTACGAATGGTGACGGATTTTAATGAGATATTTTTGGAGCGTGACGGCAACAGCGGTTATTTGGACGATTTTGAGATGTTCAGAGATTCTAACAGTCCTCATATATTCAGTTATCGAGATTGGTTATTCATAAGTGCAGGCTCACAAGGAAACATCGGTGTTTGGGGACTTGTAAAATGTATAGACCATCAATACCATATGTTAGTATTCGGAGCCTGGGAGTTTCATGAAAATAACGCGTATGGGGGCAATATTTTGCTGCCTAAGGATCGAATCGATGCATGGATTAAGCGGGCGGTGGAAAATAATTGCTATGTAAGGGTAGAGTAACAGATAAAGATCCAGAAGAAATCGTTGTTGGCGGTATTGGCAATGTGAGATGACGGCTTGAGCTATTAGGAATAGAAAGAAGCCAAGGGGAAATCGTTGATTTTGTGACGGAGTGGCGCTGCTTTATCCGGTATGGAGAAATACTTGATGTGAGGCAGTACAAAGGCGCTTGGGATTCAAACAGTATGCGAAATTCCTTTCGGCAAGATGGTCTGAACTTACGGGGACGGAAGATCATTTAACAGGTTTATAGTTAATGGTGTTTAAGTAGTTATAAGAGCCAAGGCGCTTTCATCTTATAAAGCGTGTTGGCTTTTTTTGTACCTATTACCTTAGTTGGAGATTAGGTATTCCGTGACGCCTTCGAGTCATCTACTATTTTCCAAAATGTGTTATGATGAAATAGACAATGACCACTATCCCAATAAATTTTAAAAGGTGAAAAATGATAAAAGTAAGTCATCTAGAAATAAAACCTGGAACTCGATTTCACGAAACCGATCCTGACCAAGACGGGAATAAAAATACTAGGTTTGCCGATCTTCTAATAGACGGAAAATCTCTTTATCAAATGCTCCGAAAGCATGATTTGGTTCCAGCTTTAGGATGGGGAAGTAAAGAGCATCAAAGGAAAACCATTGATTATTTTTTGCTTCGACAACGGCATGAATATTTGTACTACAGATAAAACCCGCTGTCCGATAGAATTCATCTTTTTTAGAAAGAAGGCTTATGCAAAATGACAGCCATTTACGAAGTGCAATATGAGCAAAAATCGACTTTAAGAAATCTTCTGGAACTATACAAATATGATTTTACCGAGTTTGATCCCGAGGATGTCAATGAAAATGGATTATATGAATACTCATACCTGGATCATTACTGGACCGAAGAGGGACGATATCCCTTTTTTATTCGTGTAGAAGGGAAACTCGCCGGATTTGCTCTGGTCAGAGAGCTGGGAGTGGACGAGAACGACAAATCGATTTATTCCATTGCAGAGTTTTTTGTTATGAAAAAATATAGAGGAGCTGGAGTTGGCCAAAATGCAGCTTATGAAGTGTTCAGTCGTTTTCATGGCGTTTGGAAAGTGGCCGAAATGGAGGAAAACATACCGGCGCAGCTTTTTTGGAGAAAAACGATTCAGAACTATACCAACGGCAACTTTGAAGAGGTCAGAGAAGAGGATTGGGACGGGCCTATTCAGATGTTTTCAGTGGATAAAAAAGGGTAATGTGAGAGTGTGTCAAAATATTAGGTGTAACGGAAAAAGCAAGACGTTTAATCCATAGTATCCAGTTTTGTGGAGGCACCCGATCGGGTGCCTTTCATTTAAGCTGAAAGCGAAAGCCGGTCATGACACAGGGTTAGTTGGCGAAAATCTATGAAGTGAGAAAGAACCTTCATTTTCCTATAGGATGTTGGGTTATAATAAAATTAAATTTCAGCCGAACGAGGTGTCTTTTGATGAAACTGTCAGAGGTTTGGACGAAACGTCTTATGCATCATACGCCGAATGTCGTAATTGTGCTCTCGGCCATCTCTATTTCCATAAATATGACCAGATACGTTACTAGTTCGCAGGGCCTTGCCTTTGCTCTCCTCTTTGTAGGTTTCATCTTTTGCTCTATTTTTGTGAAACGACTCTCGCTCAAATATGTGCTGGCTACGGCCGCTTACCTCGCTTTCTTTATTGCGCTGCCGGAACTATCGTTTGATAGACTGGTGAGTGTCATGTATTTATCTATGGTTCTTCTCGCTTTCCTTCTGCCATCACCCATCCCGACTTATTTAGCTGCTGGTTTTTTTCTTTATTTTACTTCCACCTATCTGCCGGAAGTAACGATGGAGATGGTTCGTACGATCATGATTGGCGTCGTTATTAATATGATTCTTTATTCGCTTCTAGCCTTTTATTTCCGTAATTTGAAGGAAGAAAACGCCGTTAATCTACAATTAAACGCAAAGCTTAATCAAGCTTTCGGCAAGCTGGAGCATATCGCTTACTATGATACGCTTACTGCACTGCCGAACCGCGAAATGCTCAAGAAACGAATGGAAGAAGAGCTGTTGAAAGAAACTCCGCTGGCCGTTTTGTTTCTGGATCTCGACCACTTCAAAAACGTGAACGATATGATGGGTCACAACGCGGGAGATCAAATGCTGCAAGATGTCGCAAGTCTATTGAACGGCACTGTTGGACATTCATGCTTCATTTCCCGCTATGCGGGGGATGAATTTGTACTGCTCTTTCACTACCAGCAAAAAGAGGAGGTCGAAGCGCTGGCGAAAGAGCTCCTTTACGCTTTTCAGACTCCTTTTCAAATCTCTGAAAAGCAAATCTATACGACACTCAGCATCGGGATTAGCTTTTATCCTGAAGATACGCGGGATACCGAAAAGCTGATTCAATACGCCGATAAAGCGATGTACAGCGTCAAGCGCGGCGAAAAAAATGGATTTCGTTTCTTCTCCGCCATTAAAAGCGACGATTTGCTGCGCCAAGTGAAGTTAGAAAACGATCTTAGGAGTGCAGTTGGCAATCATCAGGTTGCCATCCACTATCAGCCGTTAGTAGAACTCGGCACAGGAAGGATTCGCGGGCTTGAGGCACTGCTGCGCTGGACGCATCCAGAACTAGGACCGATCGCGCCATCCGTTTTTATCCCGCTGGCTGAGCAGACCGGTGTTATTGTCGAGTTGGGTGAATGGGTGCTATACGAGGCGTGCAAGCAGGTTCGGATTTGGCAGCGCTCCGGCAATCCCGATTTGACATTAGCCGTCAACCTTTCCATTCGCCAGTTCAAATCTCCTCATTTCGTTTCCAACGTATTGCGTATTCTGAAGGAGACAGAGTTTGAGCCCTCATTGCTGGAGATGGAAGTGACGGAGAGTATGATGCAGAACTTGAATGAATCCATCCCCATTTTGAGCGAGCTTAAGAGCCACGGCATAAAAATTTCAATTGATGATTTCGGGACGGGGTACTCTTCCCTCAGCGTCTTGCGGCATCTGCCTGTGGACTTTCTTAAAATCGATCGATCCTTTACGCAGGAATTGACGACCGCTATTCCCACTGCTTCGATCGTTAAGCTCATTATTGATATTGGTCACAGCATGAATTTGCAAGTCATTTGCGAAGGCATTGAAAAATCGCAAGAGCTAAAAATACTCCAGCAATACGGCTGCGAGTTCGGTCAAGGCTTTTACTTTCATAGGCCATCTTCCCCGGAAGAGATTGGGCCATTGCTTGGTCGTAGAACCTCTGCTTAAACGGCTATTAATGATAGAGAAATCTTCTATTAACGTTTACAATATAGAGATAATCTGGAACCAAAAGGAGAGAAATGATGAGCAGCACATTTCAATTTACACCCCTTGCAGAACTAAAAGAAAAGTTTCCCGAGAACTCCTGGTGGGCGCGTTTCTATCAGGATTTTACGGAAGATCATATTGCGGCGTATTATGACGGGGATTTAACGCTGCCTTCTCTCGATCTCGATTGGGAGAAGCCGTTTCCGGAGCAGAAGGAGACGATACTTATTTTCGTAGATGGGGATTTTACGGTGGACAATCTCTATAATGCGGAAACGGATGGCGCTATAGGGCTTATGGTTATGGGGAACTTGACTGCTAAAAATATGGCCGTGGGAGGCCAAGAGGTATACGTAGGGGGCAATTTACTGGTCGAAGAAATTTTGTGCGGCTCCTACAACCACGGAGAAACTATAGTAGTCGGCCATCTACATGCAACCGCGTTAATTACAGATGACGAATATCGGTTCAAGACGGACGGAACTCGATGGGTTGGATGTGAAGTAGACGGCTGGTCGGGGGAAGGGGTTTGTCAGGAGCTTCCTGTAGATATTCGGGAAGTGCTAGTCGACGACGTTTTTCTGGATGTAGAGGAAGACGATGACGATGTCGGTTTTTCTTTCGGCATGCTTGTTTCCGTGCTTAAACAGGGGCGGCCAGCATTAAAAAACTTGAACGAAGCGCTCAAGAGAAAAGAGCCTGTTCAGCTTTATTTTGCCGATGGCACATTAAATGAAAACAATATTATAAAATTGACCCGCTGTGTTTTAATGGCGGAAGAACAGACTAATTTTGATTTTGAGGAAGAAGAAATAGAGGTTTACTTCAGAGTGAATCGGGAGCATATGGATGCGGATGGGGACAAGCTAAACTCTGGCATTTACATGAAAGACGGGGAAAATCACTATTTTATTTATGTTGAGGACGACCATTCCGTTAGTCTGCAAAGAAAAACGGCGGAAGAAGGAGCGGTGTGGGAGGACATAACCGGCGCGCCACAGGAGCAGTTATCGCATTTGACCTATTATTGGACATTGCTGCTGACCTGCGTGAATGTAGCCGAGTTGTATTTGCCGAGTATTGATAGCCGCGACTTGAAGGGAATTTTGCAGCACCCGGTCATTCAGGCATTGGATCCGGCAGGCGAGGAAAATGACGGGTTTTGGGATGGCTCTCACTATTATCGTTTTCGTCAGGCGCATACGAATGAGGATGGAGCCTATCGGGCTGCCCGAATCGAAATTCAGACCCCTGAAGAGGCTTTCTTTTTCTACAGCTTAGAAAATGAACAGTATGTTTCCCGGCATTATCAGCCTCCTGACGAATACGCGCGTAAAAGTATTTCTTATTTAAACTCCAAGCGCTGGGAGGCATCTGAGCGTTATTTCACAAAGTTCAAGCAGTTTATATCCAAGAAATTAGCGCTAGGAGGAGAGTGACGATGAGCGAATTTAGTTCAAGCTATCATTTCAAAACGGATGATCGAGCAAAGGCGGTAGAGTTGATCAAGAACTCAGGAAATAGGGGCTTTGCATTTGAAGAGACGAATGGCTGGGTTTCGTTTTTAATAGAGGGTCCGCTTTTTGATATTCATCCATCGGTCATTCAATCCAATCCCGGATTGATTGTCCACTATATGTACGCTGAGGATCACGGCTGGCAGTTCCGTGTATTCAACAAACAAGAGTTAGCCTTTGAGTATAAATGCGATTGGACCGATGAAATAGTAGAAGAGAAAACCTTATTTGATCTAACTATCATAAAGGAACTCATTGCGAGCCATGGGAATTCAAGCGATGGGATTGAAGAGCTGTTTGATATAAGCAAATATGACTTTGAAGAGCAGCCTGCGGCTTATACTTTGGCAGAAGAACTGGGATTGATCCATTACCAATGGTTATCCGCTGATGATATTGGTAACTTGGCAGATGATAGCTTAATTGTAGAGTAGCGCTTTTCCTAAAGTGCCGAATAGTGAAGATCATAGATTTAAGAAAGAGCTGTTTCCAAAGTCTTGATGACTAGGAGCAGCTTTTTTTATTGAATTAAATAACGAGTTTTATTTTAATTCATGCGGAAAGTTATTGATAAAAATACTGATTTAAAATAAAACATATGTAATATTTAACGAAATCTAATTTAGTCACACAAGTGTTCTATATAACACGTCTGTTTTATATAAAAATTCCCTTTTAAAACTATTTTTGATGTGGTATTATTCATTTCGAAGTTGACATTTTTTTCATCTTAGTCAACTGAAAACAATTCATGGAAAAAGGTGGGGGTTTGGTGAAGAGGTGGATAGTAGTCATTTTGACAATGTTAATGGTATTGGTACTCTCGTTAGGCGGCTCTGTGTTTGCGAATGGTTCGTTTACAGCTAGTACGGTTAACTTAGGAAAGGGAGCAAACGGCAGCTATCAAGTGAAAGTGAGCTGGACGGTACCTACTGTTCCTTCGGGCGTTTCTGTAAGTCACTACAATGTGAAAAGACATGACATGATCTATCCGTGGTTTCAACATGATGTTTGCCAAAATGTGACGTCAACAACCTGTACGGACGCGACTCCTTTCCTAAAGGCTGTCTACGAGTATTACGTAACAGCGGTTTTAACGAATGGAACGCAAATTCATGCGCCGAAATCGAGCATTACCTTAAAAGATTACTTAGGGCCGCCTGCTGTTCCAACGGTAGTTGTTACCCATGTAGGCGGCGGTATGTATAAACAAGGGTTCTCTATCGCCAGCGGCAACAATGCGGATTATTGGTATCTTTATAGCAATGGCGTTTGTATAAACTGTGGCTTACTTCAACACAATTTGCAGGAAAATGGAACAAATCCTCAATCAGCTTACACACAATATGTGTTGCCTTCGGGAACTTACACTTATCAGGTGAAGCTAACCAATATTTATGGAAGTACGTGGTCCGCACCGTATACGGTGGTTGTGCCGTAAGTTCTGATTTAAGTTTGTATTAAAACATAAAAGGCACCCGTTTGGGCGCCTTTTATGTTTTTGCTCTTTTACGACACTACATAAATAAAGATTGGCCAATTGAAATAAACCTTTGAGCGGCTGGCGAACTTTCATCCGTAGAAGGGCAGCGAAGACCTATATGCCGCCAAATGGCTGGTTCTAGCTCGCGAACAACGACCGCGGGCAAGCTGTCCGGCAGAGCAAACTCAGGAATGACGGTAACGCCAAGCCCTTCCTTTACCATATTTAATATGGTAGTAAGTTCTCTAACTTGAAACTGTATGTTAAGAGAGAATCCGGAGCTCTCGAAAATCTCTCGAATGATAAGCTCGCAGCCGCCGGTTGGCATGATGAATGGTGAGTCCGCAAGCATTTCCACAGGAATGGCCTGATAGTTGGAGAAAGGATGATACTTAGACAGGACAGCGACCATCTTGTCTCTAGTAATTGGAATAATCGATTCGTCCCAGTTGAGCTTGGCAATAAAGCCCATATCAATGATTCCATTACGAACCCATTCGCTCACTTCGTAATCTGTACCCTCAAAGAGTACCACTTCTATTTGAGGGTACAATTTTTTGAAGGTGCCGATCATTTTCGGCAGCAAGCGTGCGGTTGTACTTGGGAAACTGCCGACGCGAATCGTGCCGGCTTCCAGTCCTTTTTCGGCGGCTGCCTCTTGTTTGATTATGTATAAATTATTCAAAACTTCTTTGGTAGGCTTAAGAATACGCATGCCAAGATTGGAGAGAATTAACCCTCTTTTTTTGTCGCGAATAATGAGCGGAACTCCGAGTTCCGACTCCAGTCCTGCAATGGCATGGCTGACAGCGGATTGAGTCATATTCAGCATTTCTCCGGCTTTTGTGAAACTTCCAGTCTCAATCACTTTCGAGAAAACGAGAAGCTGTGTAATGGTCATGAGTTTCTCCTCATATTAAATATGAATAGGATGAATTTGATTAATAGTATAACGGCATTTACTCTGTATACAAGAAGCTGACGAGAAATTAGATCGAAGGGAGGCCCAGTATGGGCAGAAGTTTTGTTATTTTGCACGGACTTGGCGGCAGCAGCCCCGAACATTGGCAAGCTTGGCTTCGGAAAGAGCTGGTCAAACAAGGAGAGACCGTTCGATTTCCCGACTTCCCGGACAAGGATCAGCCGGACAAAACGGTCTGGCTCAACCGGTTATCCAACATTTTAGAAGAGATTCCAAGTGAAGAAAAAGTTACTGTTGTGGCTCATAGTTTAGCGTGTATCTTGTGGTTTCATTATGCGGCGTCAGCTCTGAAACGAAAAGTACACAGAGCGATACTCGTAGCTCCACCCTCGCCATTGCTGCAGTATGAGCCGGTTGAGACGTTTTTTCCTATTCCGGAGAACATGGAGGAGGTGGCAAAGGCTGCGGAAAAAACTTTGTTTGTCTTTTCCTCGTCAGATTCTTATTGCTCCATAAGTGATGCTTCAAAGTATATGGATTTAGGGATTCCTTGCGTCATGCTGCCTCAAATGGGACATATTAACGTTGCGTCGGGCTACGGTTCGTGGCCATGGATTGCTGATGTATGCTTAAACAATCAGGTTGCTTTGTGAGCGTAAGAGCAGGCTTGCTGCAAAACCGGAAATGATAGTGAGGGGCTATCCACAAAAGCAGGTTTCTTGCTTAATGAGATCGCTAGGTTGAATAAAGCAGCACATATAAAGGAATGGCGATGTTGAGGGGGCATCCTTGCATCGATATTCCTGTTTTTTTATCGATAATGGTCTTTCTGAGCAGATCGTGGACGGGTAAAAGCTACCCGATCTTAAGGCTTATTGGCATAACTAAATGTGCGAAAGAGGGGGTTTCGAGCGCTCTAGTGGTTTGTGAAACAACTAAATGTGTGATAGAGGGGTTTTCGAGCGCTCTAGTGGTTTGTGAAACAACTAAATGTGCAAAAGAGGGGGCTTCTAGTACTCTAGTGGCTTGTGAAACAACTAAATGTGCGAAAGAGGGGTTTTCGAGCGCTCTAGTGGTTTGTGAAACAACTAAATGTGCGAAAGAGGGGTTTTCGAGCGCTCTAGTGGTTTGTGAAACAACTAAATGTGCGAAAGAGGGATTTTCGAGCGCTCTAGTGGTTTGTGAAACAACTAAATGTGCGAAAGAGGGGTTTTCCAGCACTCTAGTGGTTTGTGAAACCACTAAATGTGCGAAAGAGGGGGGGGCGGGCGCTCTAGTGGTTTGTGAAACAACTAAATGTGCGAAAGAGGGATTTTCGAGCGCTCTAGTGGTTTGTGAAACAACTAAATGTGCAAAAGAGGGGGGTTCGGGCGCTCTAGTGGTTTGTGAAACAACTAAATGTGCGAAAGAGGGGTTTTCGAGCGCTCTAGTGGTTTGTGAAACAACTAAATGTGCGAAGAGGGGGGTTCGGGCGCTCTAGTGGTCACTCAACCGCGGGAACTACTCCGTCATGGTTATGCTTTTTCCCATAGAACAGAAAAGCTGCTTTTCTAAAGGGAAGGCGGATGGACTAGTCCCAAATGTAAAGCCAAAAAGCCTTCAAATCCACTTCTACAGTGGGTTTAAAGGCCTCTTTATTGCTTAAAGTCATATTACAAGAAGAGGGAAATCAAAAATAACTTTTGGGACAGCTCCCTCTCCTCTAAACATGTTTCTGCCTCTCCATTAGTTTCTTAATGAGCTGCGATTTCCCAGATACGCCGGTCTTCTTATAAATCCTCCCGAGATGCTTCTTAATAGCCACATGAGTAACGGATAATTGATCGGCAATTTCTTGAATGGATTCCGTTGAAAGGACCAGTTGAGCGACTTCCCGTTCAGTTGGAGTAAGCTCGTATAAATCTTCGTGAAGATTTGGCGTAACGGTTAAGCCGGCACTTTGAACCCAGCGATCGAAGTAGATACGATGGTTGGGGCCGCGCAAATCCAAAACAAACGTAGGCGAAGGGTTATCCTGACCAAAAGCGTAATGAGTGGCCCCCTCAACGGGAGAAAACCCCATCCTTTTTGTAATTTCTTGATGATAGGCAAGCGGACTGGAAAATAGCAGCACACCTTGATTCAACAAAAGGGATAAGAGGAGACGCATGAGGGCTGCGCGGGCGGAAATACTGTCGTCTTTCCTTAGGTCGACATGATAAATAAATACTCCGGCGGGCTTATCTGGCGGCATACGAAGCTCCGTCAATTGTTCTTCGCCAAGCAGGCTGAAGTAGGGGCTGGAAGCCGGCAGTTGCTGCAAGTAAGGCAGCGACTCTCGATGGATCGGAATGAAGACGGCAAGTCCAATCGTCTCATTGTTGCGATTTTTAATCATTCGAATTGTATCGGGTCCAAACTGAATGAATTTGGAAGGGTCCAGTTGACCGAATGCAATTCGGTCATGCTGTGAAGGAATGCTCATTTGCAAATGCTGCCCGGTCATCGAATTAAAATAGTTGCGTTCATAGCTGGTATCCAGCTTGCTGACATCTTGAATATATTGATTGACTATATGAAGATTTGACTCTTGAACCGTTTCGTATTCATACTCCCCGTCGGGCGCTTCTCCTAAAAAGGTAGAAAGGAGGACGGAGTCTTCGAGCCCGTATTGCAGATTTGCGATGACGTCCGTCATTTCCCCCTCGGAGGAGGGATTCACAATCTGGTGATGATAATAAGCGATACTGCGCTTACGAAGCCGATTGAACCGTTCGGGAGTATGGGTGCGAATTTCTCTTGAGAGAGAGGTCCGCAGCAAGGCGTGAATCCGATAGCCGGTTTTGCTCGAACGGATAAAAGATAATTCGACCAATTTCCGAAAGTCTTTGCTAGAGACGGAGCTGCCGATCATCCATTGCAAAAGCTCTTGGTTAAAGCTGCGAACGAGCGATGCGGCTTCTACGAGATCGCGAAGCGAGTCGTCCGGCACCTCTCTGAGCCACCGATAGGTTAACTCCCGGAACAAACGCTCCGGTTCGTCGTTGGCGGGATTAGCCCCGGCGGCTTGTGGCCCGCCGAAGGTCAAGCCAACGGAAAGAGATAACGTTAACGGATGGCCTAGCGTCAACTCATATAGTCTAAGAAGCGTTGCTTCGTCCTTAATGCCGTATCTTTCCCCGTAAGCTTTGCTTGCGTCCTGGTCGAAGTGGGGAACAGGCAGCGATTTCACTAGGCTGCGCCAGGCCGGGGAGGTTACCCAAGCCCCTTGCAAGGGGCGGCGTCCAGACAAAATAAATTGAATTGAAGGAGTGGTTCTGGCGACAAACTCGTCCCGAAGCCAACTATCAAGAGAATGGAGCTCTTCGTATGTGTCGATGGCAATGACGAAGCGTTGTTTTGCCGCTATGCGGTTTAAACGTTCCAAGCAGTAATCAACAGATTGGATGAGGGGCTCGATATCCGGTACGGGAAGCAAAGAGGAGATCTTTTCACACAGCTTGTGCGGGGTATGGGCAAAATCGCTGCTATCCAGCAATAAAAACGGGACGTCGTTGGCCTCGGCAATTCTGGCATATTCGTCCAGCAAGAAGCTTTTGCCGATTCCCCCTGTTCCATAGAGATTAAGCACTTTTTGCTCGTTGTTTTCTTGGTTGAGAAAGTCGAGGAACAGCGATTTTTCCTGCTGGCGTCCTACGAAAAAGCGGCTCTCCATTCTTTTGATCCAATTGCCTTCGGTCATCCGAGTTTCACCTTTCCTTCGGAGAAATTGTATCCTTTCGGATACTATATGAACTGCGGTCTCATTGTTAAAATTAAGGAATCTATGGATTAGTGTAGCATATCAAATGGGTAGAGGGGAGAAAAATGAACATGAGGAAACCATAGGAATGTTCCAATTGGAATGGCCTTAATCTTTTGGAAAACCTCAACTGTCGGCATGTCCCTATGTTCCCTTTTAACACTTATTATTTAATAGTTAATCTGTTAAAATAATGAAATCTATGAAATGACGAAGAGCAACAATTTTAAAAACGGGAGAGTTCTAATGATGAGTAGAAGGAAATGGAAACTAAATATACGCGGCTTAATAGGGGCTATTCTAACCGTTGCCATCTTATTCGGGATGTTCCCGGCGATGGGTTCTGTATCGGCTGCCGGACTCCAATTTAAACCGTTTATTTCCAACGATGCGGACTTCATCAAGCCTAGTCAGTTTGCCCATGATGCAAACGGTCACATTTTTGTATCTGATATTATTAATCATCAAATATTGAAGTTTGATGCCAGCGGCAGCTTGGTTAAGCAGTGGGGAACGGCAGGCAACGGAGACGGCCAGTTTCAATTTCCCAACGGCATTGCGGTAGACAGCAGCGGCAATGTTTATGTGGCGGATACAGTAAACCATCGTATTCAGAAATTTGATTCGGATGGAGGGTTCCTTTCGAAATGGGGGACCTTGGGCAGCAATGATGGACAATTAAATATGCCTTATGGAATTGCAATAGATTCAAACGACAAAATATATGTAGTCGATCAATCCAACCATCGTATTCAGACATTCAATTCGGACGGCTCCTATGTGGCTCAATGGGGGAGTCTCGGTAGTGGACTTGGCCAATTTCAATATCCTTCAGGGATCGCCATAAGCAGCAACGGTCATCTGTACATAACAGATTATTTCCACCGGGTTCAAAAATTTGATCTGAATGGTACACCTTTAACTCAGTGGGGAAGTCTCGGGAGCGGGGATGGGCAGTTTAACGTTCCGGTAGGCATTGCAGTGGACGGCAATGGCAATGTTTATGTCGCGGATAGGTGGAATCACCGGATTCAGAAGTTTTCATCGGATGGCGTATTTCTTGAAAAATGGGGCAGCCTTGGAGGCGGTTCAGGCCAGCTCAACAGCCCTCATGGAGTCGCGGTAGATAGCAACGGCAACATTTATGTGGCGGACACGCTCAATTTTCGTTATCAAAAATTAAGCTCTAACGGCTCTTATCTTTCGCAGTGGGGCAAAGGAAACGGTCAACTATCTCACCCTAGCGATATTGAAATAGACAGCAATGGCAACCTCTATGTGACGGACACTGGAAATGCCCGGATTCAAAAGTATGATGCAAACGGTACATTCCTTGCTAAGTGGGGAGAGGAAGGGAACACAGCGGGGAAATTTGGATTTGCGCTCGAAATGGCGATAGACAGCCATAATGATATTTACGTTGTAGATTTGTATAACCATAACATTCAAAAATTTGATGCCAACGGAGTATTTATTACGGCTTGGGGAAGCAACGGAACCGGTGACGGCCAGTTTAACGGACCTACCGGTATTGCAATAGATAGCCGTAACAACGTCTATGTGACGGATCAGTATAACAATCGCATCCAAAAATTCGATTCGAATGGCGTGTTTCTTGCAAAATGGGGGAGTGTTGGCAATGGCGAGGGGCAGTTGAACTGGCCTACAGGGATCGCTATTGACAGCAACGACAACCTTTACGTGGCGGAACATATTAATAAACGTATTCAAAAGTTTGATTCGAACGGTACTTTTATCGCGGCATGGGGAAGTCAGGGCAGCGGAAATGGCAAGTTTATGAGCCCGCACGGGGTAGAAGTAGATACCAGCGGCAATGTATATGTTGTGGATGCCCATAATTATCACATCCAAAAATTTGACTCCAATGGGGTTTACTTAGAGCAGTGGGGAAGTCAAGGCAGCGGGGAAGGGCAATTTCATTATCCTCTCGGTGCTGGAATAGACAGCAGGGGCAATGTATATGTAACTGATTTTTCCGCTCATCAAATTCAAGTATTGAACGTTGGACCCGAGCAGACCCCGCCGACTGTGGCAGATGGCGCGCTTCTCGCTTCATCCATTACAAGCAGCGCTTTAAAGCTCAATTGGAACAAAGCGACGGATAACGAAAGTGCTCAAGGCGCGCTCGAATATTTGGTTTATCGCTCTAACTCACCCAACATCGCTACGGTTAGCGAAATGGAATTGAACGGGACGCCGATTGAAATTTATGCGGCAAATATCGGAGAGCTGAATGTGACGGGGCTCGCGGCCCATACGGCTTATTTCTTTAACCTTATCGTGAAGGATGAGGCTGGAAATAAAAGCGCGTATACAATGAAGCAGGTATCGACCTCATCCGTGCCGCTGGTAGAGTCTATTCCGCCCAATCCGGCTAAACCGACAATCGATCTGAACGGCAAACCTATAGATCCGGATCTTCTGGATACAAAGAAGCCGTCCGTTACGCTTGAAGTTGAGCCTAAAAATGGCTCTGCTTATGCTGTTATCCCGGCAAAAGTGCTGGAAGAGCTGCAAAGTGAAAATGCGTCATTTGTAATCGAGCTTGGAACTCCTTTTGGCAGCTATCAGGTGCCTGTTCGTCTCGCATCGCTCATTTCTGGACTCACGGATACGCTTGCCGCTCATCGTCTGAAAACGGATGAAATAAGCTTTAAGATAACGTTGACCGATCAATCGGGCGATTCTGAAATACAAGAAGCTTTGGCTGGCAGCATGCCAAATAGCGAGACGATCGGCTCGATTGTAGACTATAAGGTGGAGATCGTCCATGCCGTTTCGGGTAAGACGATCGCGAAGGCTGATCTTTTCAAAGAAGCGCTCATTAGAACGATAACGCTCCCGGATCAAGCCCATGGTTTGCCGGCTCAATGGGGAGCTTTCCGCTATAACGAAACGACAAAGCAGTTTGAGTTTGTCCCCGCGCAGACGGTGCAAAATGGAAAGAAATGGACGGTCGTGATCCGCTCCGATTCCAATAGCGCGTATGTCGTGGCGCATCATCCTGTAAGCTTTACAGATATGCAGCAGCATTGGAGTCAATCTGCTGTGAAGACACTCGCAGCCAAAGGATTAATGAACGGGAGGGGCGGCAGCCGCTTCAACCCGGAAGGAGAGTTGACCCGCGCCGAAATGTCCGCCCTTCTTGTACGAGCATCCGGACGTACGGCGGAGGCAAAGGGAGAAGGCCACCCTGCTCCTTATAACGATGTATCGGCTGGCGCTTGGTACTACGATGAAGTCGTTAAGGCGAATGAGCTTGGATTGTTAAATCGGTTTGAACAGGGCAGCTTTACGCCTAACCGGGCAGTGACACGCGAGGAGCTTTCCAGCATGCTGGCCTCCTTCATCCAAATCGAAGGATTGACGCTGCCGAAAGCGGGCCAAAGCTTTGACGGGTACAAGGATATTGGGAGCGTAGATCCGGCTCGGCTAGCCGACGTTCGCCTGATGGTGGAGTTAGGCATTATGACGGGTACGGCTAACGCAGCATTTAACCCGAAGGGCCGCATTACTCGTGCGGAAGCCGCTACTGTATTCGTCAGGCTGCTTCAAGCGGCCGAGTGGATAGATTAGATTCGGTCTGCATGGAAAAAGTCCATCCCTTTGGGGATGGGCTTTCGATTTTCAGTGATTCGTTTTTATTTATGAATAGACCATCCTTATGCGAGGACAGAAAGGGGCCAACTATGATTTGGATTCAACCGCCTTATGAGTGGGATAAAGTGTCCATTATTTCTGTAGAAAAACGAGTGGAAAAACAAGCAAGGTATGTTAGACAGAATGGTTCAGAACATTTCGCGATTATTGATTTCATCATTGAACCTTACGAAGGCAGCAGTATTTGTTTTGAAAATGAAGCGCTCATACAAGACGATTTGAAAGGGAACAAAGAGTGGGAGCGACTGTTTCCCATTTTGGTAATAAACATTTATGAAGGTCTGAACATGTTTATAGAAAATCAATACAACGAAAAAAACAGGGCCATTGGAAACTTCAAATTCAAACTCGTAAGCCTTGCAATCCACCCTTTAGACAGCAAATTTATGGACTTCAAAATAGCCACTTATATCGGTCTGAGAGATATTTTTGACCCTATTGAATCAGATAAATATAGAGTAAAAGCATGAGGGGACTGTTCTGTTAGGTGGTTAATCCAATATTGGTTAGCGTTGTATTGGAGAAAAGCATCCATTATGTACTATACTGAAATTAAACTTTTCCATGCAACGACATCATGACCAAAGGAGCGGTGCCCGTGTCTCCAACAGAAAAGCGCGTCCCAAGCCAATTCGTTACGGCTGTGATCGAACAAATCGAGCAAGTCGACTTTCTGCTCATCACCGAGCTGAATTTATGGTTCGTGCTGTCCGGCTATTTGGAGATTATGCGGAACGGTTCAGATATTTTGATCCGAACGGGAGACATTTTTGTACTGAACAAGGGCGATATGGTACGCGTACTTGGCAGTGAAGAAAATGCGACGCTTAAAGTCAAAGTGTTAACGAATGAATATCAAGAGGAGCTCCCGCCATTCAAGCTAAACATCCCGTTATCGGCCGTGTACAAAAATGACGGTTATGAGCTCATTAAACATAGCATGGCATATTTGTATATCGAAATGAATTTCCCGTCCGACGGCTCTGATTATTTAATGGAAGGCTATGCCAAAAGGCTGATCGGATTGTTGTATCGTTATCTCGCGCAAGGGAGCGAAGGGGATCAGCGAGAGGCCGCTTCGGACAAGGTGAAGGAGCTAATCTCGTACATTAATGTCAATTATGCGGAGAAGTTAAGTTTGGATGAGCTGGCGGAGAAGTTTTTCAGCAGCAAATATTATTTGGCGCATTCTTTTAAAAATCAGCTTGGCATTTCGATCGGCAATTACATCAAAGAGGTTCGCCTTTTTCATAGCTTCCGAATGCTGGAAGGCACGAACGAAAAGATCGTTACAATTGCGCACGCCAACGGTTTTCCTAATATGCGGGCTTTTAATGAAGCGTTTAAAGAGAGATACAAGCTTACACCTGCCGAGTTTCGAAAAGAACGGCAGCAAGCGAAGGGGCATCATGCGGACGGAGCCCTGTCGCAAGACGTGCTGGAGCTGCTTTCGCCGTATGTGCCTTTAGGTGATTTTTCCGCCGGTTCGCCGCAGTCCCACGATCGTATTGAGGTGCAGCTCAATATGCAAAAGACGGTTGGGCGGTACTCCAAAGTGAACCATGTGCTGAAGGTGAAGGGCGAGCTGGATAAGGAGCGGCTGCTGGAGGCGCGGCAAAGGCTTGGGGTTAAGCATGTTGCGGTAACGCGCATCTTTAAAAAAGTGAGTACACAGCTTATAGACGGCAAGCCCGTTGGTTCGTTTAGAGAGCTGGATCGACTGTTGCAGCAGATTGTTTCAGCGAACATGCAGCCTTATCTTCAATTTCAAACTATCGATTATGACGATTGGCTGGAGCTTGGGTTTCCAGACAAGAGAGGGTTTCAAACGATTCTGGCTGATTTGATTCTCCATCTACAGCAAAATTATATGACGAGCCATCGCTGGATTTACGAATTTCGCTGCTTCTACGAATACCAGAACAGCGGGGAATTATGTTTGCCGTTAGTAGAGGCCATAGCATTGGTTAAAGGGTACTCAAACGTTGTCATTCATTTTCCAATGCCTCCTGAAGGGGCTGTATCCATCGATGACGATTGCGAGAACGCTGTTTATTGCATCGACGATTGGACGCGCATGCACAAAATTCCGCTGGCCACTGCGCTTGACGCGCTGTTTGACCCCGCGTATATTCGAATCATTGGCGAAAATGCCAATATCGAGTATCAACATCGAATTTTGGACCATATGCGTGGTTATGAGCATGACGATTATTTGCAGGCTTATTCCGATTTAGCGCAAGCGAATGCAAGCGTATGGCAATATATCGGCGCGATTAATCAGAGCGAAAATGCGGGTCAGTATTATTTTCCGCTCACGCTGGATTCGGCCAAGCTGTTTCACTATTTTCCGGATGAGCTGGCAAACAGACTTTCGTTATGTACGCCAGACGGCCGGTATAAGGACAATTGGTACGCGACCGAGTTTGTTGGCAGACTGTTTGAGGAGCTTGTCTTTCGAAGTGAAAGCTGCATTGTGACCAAACGGCAAAATCATTACCGGATATTAGCCGTTTACCCAGAGGATGAGCTGCGTCTCTTATTTCAGTTTAAGCAAGAGCCATCCCAATCAGCCTGGAAAAAAGCAAAAAGCTCGTTTGTTTCGTACAAGCTAGATTTAAAAAACATTGAAGGCTCTTACCGTTTAATCAAGCAACAATTAACGCCGGAGCTGATTGATGGACGAAGAGATATGGCCGAACTTCGAAAATGCAAAAAATTGTCCTTCGAAGATATCGCCTACTGGAATGCGGTCAATCGTCCTTCAAGAAACGTGGAAACGGTGAATATAAAGGGAAGTTACACTCTTGAGTTTGAGGTTCCATCATTCGGAATCATCATGGTCGACTTGGAAAAAACAAATGCCGAAGGCTAAATATTGCGTTTTTGATTATGCAGCATAATCGGATAAACGCAATATTTAGCTTTTTTTATGACAAGATCCAAATAGCAAAAATGTAAGCGCTATATTAAGGTTGAAGCATGGAACCTGAAACAAACTAGAATACTGCAAATGGAGGGTTGCACCGTGTTGAACTACTTTAAACAAAGAAGCGCAAACAAAAAACAATTGGTGCTGAAAGTAAAGGAAGACAAGGCAAAACGCAAGAAGTGGAAAGAAGAAATAGCCGCTCTGCCTGAAGGGGAACGCAAGGCTGCTAATGATCAAGATAAAGCGCTCCGAAAAGAACAAAAGCAGCAATTCAAAATGGAACTGAAAGCGATGAGCCGCAAGGATCGCAGAGCATCCAAAAGAGCAGCAAAGCGCTACAGAAAAATTAAAAACAGGCCAAGACGCTTCACAGGCTGGTCGATTGTTGCCGTTGTTTTCATTTTATTGTTTGCCCAATTTGCCCCAACCGCATCCGACCTTATCGAAGCTTTGTCCGGCAAAAATATTACGGCAGTAACGGATACACCTGAGGCAATCGCAGCGCGGGAGCAGGGTGGGAAAATAGCGGAAGAAATCGCGAATGAAGGCATTGTTCTGCTTAAGAACGACAACGATCATTTGCCTTTGCAGGATAAGAAGGTCAATGTGTTCGGCGTAGCCTCGCTTGCTTTGCGTTATGGCGGCGGCGGTTCGGGCGCAGGCGACACTTCCCGCGCGGTCAATCTATTTGATGGACTAAAAAATGCGGGCATTGCTTACAACCCTGAACTTTATGATTTTTACCAGCAAGTCGGCAAAGAGGCCGGAGTAAAAACCGGAGGAAATACCGGAATCATTCAGGTTGTCAAAGGAATGCTGGCGGGTACTTCGAGCGATGAACCGGCCATCGATTATTTAACGGATGAGGCGATAGCGCAAGCAAAAGCCTATTCGGAAAATGCGGTTATTGTCATTGCCAGCGAAAGTGTAGAAGCGAGCGACGCCACTGCCAAGCAGTTGGAGTTGACTGCAAACAAACGCGCTTTAATTGAAAAGGTGGCAAAAAGCTTTGAGCATGTGACGATTGTTGTCAACGCGGGCAATGCGCTTGAGCTTGGTTTCGTCGAAGAATATGAGTCCATTCAATCCGTGCTTTGGATTGGAACGCCGGGTCCTTTTGGCGCCAACGCATTAGGAAATATTATGGCGGGCAACATTAATCCGTCGGGCCGCATCACAGATACGTATGTGTATGACAATTCTTCGGCTCCGGCCAGCGAAAACTTTGGAGACTACGGCTACAACAATTTGAAATATTCGTTCCTTAATTATCAAGAGGGCATTTATGTCGGCTACCGCTTCTATGAAACTTATTTTGCCGGAGACGAGGCAGGTTATAAGAAAACGGTTCTGTATCCTTACGGACACGGGCTAAGCTATACCGATTTCGAGTGGAATGTGCTGGAGCAAAAGCTGTCCAAGGACAAAATCGAGCTGCAAGTTGAAGTGAAAAACGTCGGCGATACAGCGGGCAAAGATGTTGTTCAAGTATACTACTCGGCTCCTTACATTCCGGGCGGTATTGAAAAATCGGCTATCGAAATGGCCACTTTTGCTAAGACGTCTCTTCTTGAGCCAGGCAAATCCGAAGTGCTCACGCTTTCGTTTGATACGGAAGAAATGGCTTCCTACGATATGAAGACGGAAGAAGCGTATGTGCTTGACCCAGGCACGTACACGATCAAAGTGGCGCGCAACGTCCATGACATTGTCGCTAGCTACGATCTTGAGTTGGCAGACAAAATTGTATTCGAAAAAGACAAGGATACCGGTACGCCATACGAAAATCGCTTCGAAAATGCACACGGCGACTTGACGTATTTGTCGCGCAGCGATTGGGAAGGCACTTATCCTTCCGATGAGGGCATCAGCCATGAGGCGCCGCAATTTATACTGGATGAATTTTCGAAAAAGCTTGAGGATTCGAAGCTTGAAATGCCGACATTTGGTGCAGATAACGGCATTAAGCTGGAAGACTTGAAAGGACTCGCCGCTGACGATCCGAAGTGGGATGCCTTTATGGACCAGTTCACATTAGACGAATTGTTTAAATATGTGGCAAACGGCGCTTATCATACGATAGGAATCGAACGTCTCGGCGTTCCACAAACGCTGCTGATGGACGGCCCTGCCGGGTTCAGCTACTTCTTTAAACCAGTTACAGCGGCATCGTACCCGTCGGAGATCGTTATTGCCTCCACATGGAATAAGGATCTCGCATACCGAATGGGAGAAGCGGTCGGCAAAGAGGCGCGCGCTTACGGCATCCAAGGCTGGTATGCTCCTGGCATGAACATTCACCGTACGGCGCAAGGCGGCCGCAACTTTGAATACTTCTCCGAAGATCCAGTTCTGTCCGGCAAAATAGCGGCAGCGATGATCAACGGAGCGGAAGATCAAGGCATTATTGCTTTTATGAAACATTTTGCGCTCAACGATCAGGAAACGAATGCACGCTCCGGCAACCTGATTTGGGCGAACGAGCAGGCGATTCGCGAAATTTATTTGAAGCCTTTTGAAATTACAGTGAAAGAAAGCAGTCCGCTAGGCGCCATGTCCAGCTTCTCCATTATCGGCGGGAAATGGGCGGGAGCGAACTCCGTATTGCTGAACGATGTGCTGCGCGAGGAATGGGGCTTTGACGGATTTGTTTCCAGCGATGCAGTATTTGGCTTTATGAAAGCGCCGGATGCGGTTGTTGCAGGCAACGACTTGATGCTCGACATTATGTCGTCGTCTACAAATGAGAAGCGGCTAGAAAAAGCGTACAAGAAGGATCCTTCGGGCATTGCGAATGGAGCTCGCACAAGCGTCCAGCATGTTTTGTATACGATTTTGCAAACGTACCTTTTTGAAAAATAAGCATGTCACTTCGGTGAACGGAGTACGCTCGATGCGGGGTGAACAGATTGAAGCATAAAGAGTTAATTAAAGGGATGACACTGGAAGAAAAAACGGGTTTGATGTCCGGGGCGAATTTCTGGAATACAAAAGCGATTGAGCGCTTAGGCATTCCAGGCATTATGCTCACGGACGGCCCGCATGGCCTCAGGAAGCAAGGCGGCAAGGCCGACCATTTGGGCTTGAACAAAAGTTTGCCCGCCACTTGCTTCCCGACGGCGGCCACTCTCGCCAATAGCTGGGATAGAGAGCTGATCCGTGAAGTCGGCCAAACGATTGGCAAAGAAGCGGCCAGCGAGAAGGTAAGCGTCCTGCTGGGTCCCGGCCTCAACATTAAGCGCAATCCGCTATGCGGCCGCAACTTTGAATACTTTTCCGAGGACCCTTATTTGACGGGCGAGCTTGCAGGCGTGATGGTGGAGGGCATACAGTCGAATGGCATTTCGGCTTGCCCTAAACATTTTGCGGTCAACAGCCAAGAGCATATGCGTATGACGATTGATGAGGTAGTTGATGAGCGCTCGCTCAGGGAGCTGTATTTGGAAGGCTTTAGACGCGTCGTGGAGAAGGGCCGTCCGAAAACGATTATGACCTCCTACAACCGGGTAAACGGTACATTCGCCAATGAACACAACTATTTGCTGAAAGATATATTGAAGGGCGAATGGGGCTTTGACGGCGTAGTCGTCACTGACTGGGGCGGCAATAATGACCGTGTCGACGGACTTAAAGCGGGCAATCAGCTGGAGATGCCGTCGACGAACGGAATTACGGATCGGGAAATTGTGCAGGCGGTTCGCAACAAGGAATTGGCGGAGGATGTGTTGGATGAAGCCGTCGACGAGCTGCTTCAGTTAGTGTTTGAAACGCGGCTGGATCAAAAGGCGGCGCCAACTATCAATGTGGTTGAGCATCATGCGAAAGCAATTGAAGCGGCTAAACGTTCCATTGTGCTTTTGAAAAATGATGAAGCTATATTGCCACTGTCTCGGGATAAAAAGATTGCGGTTATCGGCGATTTTGCTCAAACTCCTCGTTATCAAGGGGCAGGGAGCTCGCTAATCAACCCGTCGAAGCTGTCTAATCATTTGGATGTGCTGGGCGGGGCAGGGCTGCCAATTGTCGGCTACGCACAAGGGTTCAAACGAATGGGCGGCAAGGATAACGGTTTGGTCACGGAAGCGGTCAGACTGGCGGAGCAAGCGGATACCGTTCTCTTGTTTTTAGGACTGGATGAAGGAAGCGAAGCGGAAGGCGTAGATCGCGCTGACCTTAGCTTGCGGGAAAACCAGCTTGTGCTGCTGCAAGCTTTGACGAAGGTCCATTCCAATATCGTTGTTATACTGGCTGGCGGCGGCGCCATTGAAATGCCGTTTATCCACGATGTAAAAGCCGTCATTCATACCTATCTTTCTGGGCAAGGAAGCGCTGAAGCGTTGGCGGCTATTTTGAAAGGGGAATACAATCCAAGCGGCAAGCTTAGCGAAACGTTCCCCCTCGCTTACGGCGATGTATCATCGGCTCCGTATTATCCGGGCAAAGAGGCGACTGCGGAGCATAGAGAAGGCATTTTTATCGGGTACCGTTACTTTGATACCGTGGAGAAGCCTGTGCTGTTCCCGTTCGGATACGGGTTGTCGTATACTACGTTTGGTTACAGCGATTTGGCCGTGGAGCAAAACGAGATTTCTTTTACCGTGACGAATACAGGTTCGGTTGCAGGGGAAGAAGTGGCACAGCTGTATATTCAGAAAATCGACTCCGCCATTTTTAGAGCGAAACGAGAGCTAAAAGGGTTCGAGAAGGTATTTCTGGAGCCGGGCGAAAGCAAACGGATCGTTATCGAATTGGAAAACCGCGATTTCGCGTATTATAATCCAACAGTTCGCGATTGGACCGTGGAGCCAGGCGCTTATGATATCCAAATCGGCAGCTCAATTCAGTCCATTCATTTGAGTGAAAGGGTTGTCATGGAGGGAGATTCCGTCCTGTGCGGACATGCAAAAGGGCGGTTCCCGCATTATGACAGCGGGCGTGTTCACGAGGTGACGACGGAGGAATATCATCAGCTTTTGGGCTATGTGCCGCCATCGCCTTATTGGGACCCTAAGCGGGATTTGGGGCTTAACGACACGATCAATCAAGCCAAAAATAAAAATATAATTGGTAAAACGCTTTATGGCGCGGTTATGTTTTTTAACAAGCTATTTAACGCAATGGATAAACCGCTGCTCGCGAATAACGTTTATTTTGTGCTCAATATGCCGTTTCGCCAAATTGACCGGTTTACAGGCGGGAAAATTAGCCAGAAACAAATTTTGAAGCTTTTGAAATGGATAAATAAGTAAGAGTGGAAAGTAAGATAGAAGTGCCCTTGCTGCGCGCGTGCGTTTGCAGGGGCGCTTTTTTTTGTAAGTAAAGTTATTGCTATAGATAACTATAATTATTGCAACAAACTTTCCCATTCGAATCACATTTTTTTTGTATTTTCCTAGAGTTTATCTAGTTTCAAACCCAATAGTACTATATTTCCATAGGATAATTAATATGTTAAAGTATAGTTATAAATTAACAATTAGTAGTTACATAACAAGGTAAACATTTTATTTGATTATATAGGAAGGGAAGTCGGGGGATGGGCGATTTAGTAGCGCAAGCGAATAGCCAAGCTGGGCAAATTCGTGCGAGCAAAGCTTCGCTTCAACAAGCGGAACGGGACGTGGATACGTATTTGCAGAAGCTAAAGACGGGATGGAAGGCTCCCGAGATGCAGTATATTGAACAGGCTGTGGCCCAAGTAAAAAAGAAAATTGCACAAGCATCGTTGTCGCTGGACCATGCAGACAGCACTTTGGTGCGTGTGGCAAATCAGATCGAGGACGAGGAGCGCCGTCAGGCAGAGCTTGCAGCTCAAGCACTTGCTGAACGTCAGAAACAAGCAACGAGGAATAGGTAGGTGAAACCAAAGTGAAAAAATTTGAACTCGATTTCGAAATTCTCAAGCAGACGCAGCCCACGATTAAAAGAAGAATCGATGCAGTTAACAGTGTTGAAAATCAGTATAATTCGCTGCGAAGAAATATAGATTTGAAGATACAAAACCGTTGCAATGTCGACGAGCAGCTTCGGACAGCGGGCAATCATTTGGTAGATGCGATGTCCCAATTGCATCTTCTTGATCGGTTCGTTATTAATAGTATAGGCGAATACGAGAGTTTGGAAAATGAGCTTAAAGGAAAGGCGATTAAGCTGGTAACGGGTTCTAATCCGGTAACTAAAGAAGAAGTCGGGAAGGTGGCAAGGTCGGCTCTCATCGCAGTAAGCGGTGTGCTGGCCGATCCTCACGATTGGCTTCTAAGGAAAGGTTTACAGTTTTTTCTGGAAGCAAGGGACGGGAAGACCTATATTAAGATTAAAAAATGGACTTGGGATCCGCGTACCTTTTTTCTCAGACAGATGGATCCAGGGGAATGGGAGAATGTGCGGAAGCGCCTATTTGAGGGCTTGCTTCCAAGAAGGCATACCTTCCGTAAACATGATATTGAAGCCTTAATGAAGGATGGAATCGCGCTTTACAATAATGAAACTAAAGGGAAGATAACTTTTAATATAAATAAATTTTCAAGCGATGTTTTTCCAGAATTGAGAGAAGCTCTAGATGATTATCTCGGTAAAGGGATAGTGCAACGAGCCAGCACAGCATTTGCTGGAGCCATTAATCCGCTGAAGGATCTGGATCCTAGAGGATGGTTTGGAAAGGGAGTTACGAATTGGGATCGGATTGCAAAGGTTCCGGGTATTGTTGGGTTATACTTTGACGTTAGCGGTAATTTTGACACGATCCGAAACGAGAATGGAAATGTTGATTTTGCAGGAGCTAGTTCTGAACAGAAAAAGAAGTTTATTGTAGATACGTCCGTCGATGTAATGGCGGGCTCAGCGGCAATGGCCGCCGGAATGGCGATAGGATCATTATTTATGCCGCCACTAGGTACTGTAGCTGGTGCGGTTATAGGGGGCGGCATTCATCTCTTAGCTAACTTGAAGATTTTAGGGGAGGAACCAAAGAAAAGTGTGGTGGATGTGACAAAAGATATGGCCAATAACATAGCAGACGGCTTAGTGGACGGCTTTCGTAAGCTCGATAAAATTATTTGGTAGGAGAGATGAATCTGAACACCTTCACGAAGGATCAAATACATAGAATCTATGATGTTGGCAGGCATCGGCTTAGTCCAGAAGGGTTAAGTGCTTTTTTGCTCATAACATTTTTATATTGCGGATTCATGAACCTTATTCCTTTTTTTGCAGATCGTTCACATGAAACACAGACTCCATGGATTACGGTTATTGTAACATTCTTCTTAGGTTTATGGGTCATACATGGTATTTTTATGCTTTTTTTTCTGTCTGAAAAGCTAGCGTTTCGATATCAGCGCTTACATGTAACTGTTGTTAATATTGTTCTTGTTAAAATGACTATCGATCCGTATCTATTTTATCTAATGGATGTAAAAGAAGAAAGAGACAGCATTAAACTGATGCTGTATGGTCTCGTATTGCTGATGCTGGGCGTAGTTTATTTACTGTGGTCTGTACAAAGGGCAAAGATAAATATTATCAAAGGAGAGACCAGAAAAGAGGGAAGAGGAATTTATTATCAGGGGCACTGCAAACTGTGGGCTGCCTCAGCGATTCTGTTTTCTGTGTTGCTTATTATTGTAGTCATGGTCTTGGCGTTAACGGGAAAAGGGAATTTCTTGCTTCTTCTAGGCATTGTGCCCATACAGCTAGTCCTTAGTTTCGCCTATCCGGAGTTTTATTTTCTGGCCTACTATAAGTTTGTAAACCCAGTCTTCATCTATGAGCGGCCACCACAAAGAAACAAGAAAGGATAGCCTGACCAAATGAGAATTAAAAGACAACCTATAGCATTTATGAATATATTGAGCCTTGAAGTGCAGTGCCTTACTACGGAGTGGCCTCTGTACGCACGCGAGCTTCGCAATAGTGTCCTTAAAAATAACCTCTATCCTACAGGACCCTTTATGTTTCAAGCGAGTATTGACGGGGAGACGTCCATATACACCTTCCATGTGCCGATTAATGAGGAGGTGGATGTCGAAGGGCTCAATGGCTTCAGCTTCCATCCGAATTTAGTATACGAGGACGGATTGCTATTTCGGCATAGTGACAGCGAGGAGAGTTTGGAGGAATCATACGAGCTGCTTCGAATGGCAGCCACTGAAAACGGAGTGATCCTTGAAGAGCCATTCTTTAACATTCATATCCCAGCTTATGGTGAACCGGTAATTGACATCTACGCCCCGATTCGCAAGGAGGAGAGCGGTCTTGATTATTAACCCGCATGATGACCTTCAGGCTTCTAACGTAATCTCGCGGGAATATAGCTTCCACTATGAAGAGTTGCAGTTGCATCTCACGCAGTTTCTGGAAGAAGTCAATAAGATGAGAGTTTCAGTGAAGGGGCCTTTTTTCTACAGTTTAAATAATGTTCCGTTGGATGAGGTTGTAAAAGTGGAGTTCTTCATTTCAATCGAAGAGGATCTACCTAAAGAAACTGAGGGGTTTAAGTTTCGGAGTTATTTCGGAATAGAGTCGATGATATCGCTTTGTCTTTACTCAAACTTCGAAATGAATACCGAAGAAGCGTATGCCAGGCTGCTCTACCACATACGAGCTAATGGCATGGAACAAACGACTCCTATCTTTCATGTTATGTCGGGGGATCATGAGTTTCCTTATACGTATATTAAGATTGGAGTCGTACAAAAAAGCAACGAAGAGATGTGGAGTTAGCACGATCTCTAGAATGCTGTAAGGAAGCTGTCAAGTATAAGGAGTTGCTTAATAGAAGCAGCCAAATCAATAGCAAAAAGCCGGAAGGGACGGGAACTGACCCCCGTTAATGAGACAGGGATCAAAACACCTAATTCTATTCTAGATAGCCAGTTGCCGATATTCAATCAGCGACTGGTTATTTAGTTTCGCTTGAATACGAATTGAGTTATAGTAAAGAATGTACGCTTGAATCGTTTGTACAACGATTGCCGTCGTTGTGCAAGT
>NZ_JBHTHB010000003.1:0-660802 GCF_042675505.1 Paenibacillus sp. GCM10027627 | reverse complement strand
CTAATCGGTCGAGGGCTTATCCTAACAAACAGCTAAAGCGTTTCAGCAACTTTCGTATCCAGTTTTCAATGTGCAAACATTGAAGCGTCTTTTCTGATGTAACTCTTGAGGTTATTCAGTGAAAAACGCAAAAAAACACTGTCTTTTGCAATTGATGCTCTAGGACACATTTGTACACAAATGATTAATGTTCCCTGATAGCTCAGTTGGTAGAGCACTCGACTGTTAATCGAGTTGTCACAGGTTCGAGTCCTGTTCGGGGAGCCATTTATGCTCTCATAGCTCAGTAGGTAGAGTGCATCCATGGTAAGGATGAGGTCACCGGTTCGATCCCGGTTGAGAGCTCCAGATTTTCTTCGGAAGATCGTCCGCATCATGCAAAGGACAAGCAGTAAACTTTTAATAAGGCCCGTTGGTCAAGGGGTTAAGACACCTCCCTTTCACGGAGGTAACAGGGGTTCGAATCCCCTACGGGTCACCAATATGGAGGATTAGCTCAGCTGGGAGAGCATCTGCCTTACAAGCAGAGGGTCGGCGGTTCGATCCCGTCATCCTCCACCATTACCGTCACGCTGGGGTTTAGCCAAGCGGTAAGGCAACGGACTTTGACTCCGTCATCCTAGGTTCGAATCCTGGATCCCCAGCCATTTTACATTAAGAGCCATTAGCTCAGTTGGTAGAGCACCTGACTTTTAATCAGGGTGTCGTAGGTTCGAGTCCTACATGGCTCACCAGTTTTTAAAAAGCAAGACCCACGCGCGTATGGCGGAATTGGCAGACGCACTAGACTTAGGATCTAGCGGGCGACCGTGGGGGTTCAAGTCCCTCTACGCGCACCATCTATGAGAAAACCCTTCGAGCAGAAGGGTTTTTTGCTTTTTATAAAAGTTATGGAACGCTACGATTCCTTAAGAACAGAAGGCTCTGCTCGACCTCCCTTTTTAGAAGATCGAGCAGAGCCAACTAAATTGGTTTCAAGACCGATGGATTCAGGTTGTTAGCCGTTAGCTATATTCAATATGCTTCTGTTGCTGAATTCCCAGCTTAGCTTAGTTGTTATGTTCTCAGCTTAGCTTTTATGTTCTCAAATAAGTCAAAATCTCATTTGCAATTTGCTCACGGCCTTGAGGGGTCCAGCTCAAGACGAGCCAGTTGTTAATGTAATGAACTTGGTTGTCTTTTACGGCAAAAATATTGTTCCAGCTAGGCTGCTCTTGCATTCTTTTGAGCGTCTGCATCACATCGGCCGTATCGGAGTAGAGACGAATCCAAAGGTGATCGGCTTCGAGCTGCGGCAATTGTGTCGGATACAGCTCAAGCCTCATTTTATGCCTGGGCACATGTGTGCCTGGTTGCAGCCCTAATTCCTTATATAATAAATGATTCAGAGGGTGATGTTTTAACCCTTGCAAATAAATGTGATCATTCATAATTTGCATGACGGTTATCTGTTTGTCCTTGTAAGCTCCCCGTATTTCTCTTTTTGCTTTAGCTAGACGTTTATCCAGATCCTCTATCACTTTTTGAGCTTCTTTTTCTCGTCCCACCAATTCCGCAATTTTCCGATGGGGGACCAGCCAATCCAAATCATATTCGAGCAACACGGTCGGGGCTATCTTCTTGAAGGCTTCATAAAAAGGCGAGTGCGAATAGTCCCCGATAATGAAATCGGGCTGTGCCGTTTTTAACTCTTCCAACTGGCTCATCAGCCTTCTATTGTAGTCTTCTTGTTCAATTCCGGGATGATGATAGCAGTCGATAACGACAACCGGTTCGACCCCAATGGACTCCAGATTCAAGTGGATGCCGAAACGGGAGGCGACGGCAATTCGCGAATGCTCTCTTTTCATATAGAGTGTAGGGGGCAGTCCCGTCGTTTTTTTAAAGACGCGGCTAAAATAATATTCGCTGACAAACCCCAATCGATAGGCCGCTTGCTTGCAGCTCATGCCGGTCGATAGCAGCTTCTTGGCCTGTTCCACTCGCAAGTGGCTCAAATAATCCATTGGAGCTACTCCTTTGGCTTTTTTGAAGCTGCGGCAATAGGAGCTTGGTGTCAACTTGGCGATAGCGGCGAGTGTGTCCCGGTTCATTTTTTTATTTAGATTGGTTTGCATATAGCGGATGCTTTCTTCAATTCCATTCCATTTGGGTGCTTTGTCTGGATACGACTGAAGAGGAGCTGATTTTTGGTGGTGAATTTGAAGAAGCAGCTTCTGAAACATGAGATTGGAGTGATAGCGGCTGTCGGGCAAAAGGTTGTATTCATGCAAATTTTTAACGTCGGAATGAATGAGTACAGGGTCCTTTAGTTCAATCCAGCCCGCCTGGAGCGCCAAAGGTTGTTCGTCCGATTGCTCGCCGATCCACTGATTGCCTTGTTTGGTCAGAGATATGGTTTGAAAGCCAACAATATAATATTGGATATGGTGACCGAACAACATTCCTTGCAAAGGAAGCTCTTCCGGCAAAAAATAAAGCTGCAGGGGCTCGACGGGATAAATGTTGTCTCCGATCTCAAGTGTGCCTTTGCCCGAAGCGACAAAGAGGAGATGGCGGATCGATTTGTTTATTTCCGAGTTTTTTAAATCAATGCTTTCCCGGTGCTGATAACATCTAATGGTAGAAAAAAAGAAAAACGGTTCATTCGATTCATGAACGGCCACACCCTCCATACTCCTTTTTGTTCAAGTAGAGGGAACGATTAGACAAATCCGAAGGTGCATAGAGATATTCAAGTGTAGGTATCGTTGCCCTATTATATAGTGTATCACGTTGATAACTGTTATCAATAGCATATTACAGCGGCTGCTAATCTATATAAATGGGAGGTATTCATGAAGGGTTATATCCATACCATTACGATAAAATTGCAGGGTCACAAAATCGAGCAGCGGGGGAGAGGGCTTCATGACGAGCTGAATCATGTCATTGAACAATACGTCGCGCGCCACTTTGCGACTGAGCCTTCACGGCTGTCCATCCAATATGATTACGAGCTTGATGAAGAAAACGCCCGGTGGCTGGAGCATCCCTTGCTAACCGAGCGTCAATGCAAAATTGTCCAATTGCTTATTCAGCATTACTCCACGAAACGAATCGCCGATCAAATGTATATCTCCGAAAACACGGTCAAAAAGCACATCCAAAACATCAAAAAGAGTTTGAATATGACGTCTTCCGGTCATGATTTTGTGTTTGAAATGATGAGAGAGATGGAAAGAGTTCATCAATTGAATACTCCAAACGGATAGTTTTATACTCTGCCGGGAGCATGTACGGTTGCGGTTGGGAAGTGTTACGCTTTTTAAGGATGATAATAATTATCATTGTTAAGAAAAAGGAGGCGAAACCAATTGCTCCAATCGCACGCACCGTTAAAAACGATGCCCGTGATGTCTTCCGTACTGGAATGTATAGGCGATACTCCGCTTGTTCGTTTGGACAGGCTGTTCCCTGATCCTGATTTTGAGGTAATGGGCAAGCTGGAATGTATGAATCCCGGCGGAAGCATGAAGGACAGGCCGGCTAAATTTATTATTGAGCAAGGATTCAAAAAAGGGACGATCCATGCCAAGTCTCATATCGTAGAGAGCACTTCCGGCAACTTAGGCATCGCGCTGGCGATGATGGGCCGGCTGTACGGCTTGACCGTCACTTGTGTCGTCGATCCTAAAGTGTCCGCGGTGAATTTGAAAATGATGCGGCAAATGGGAGCAAACATTGAAATGGTCACCGAAGCGGACGAGCAGGGTGGATATCTTCTGACCCGTATAGCGCATGTACAGCGGCTGCTTCAAACGATACCGAACAGCGTTTGGATTAACCAGTACGCCAATGCGGACAATTGGAGAGCTCATTTTGAAGGGACAGGAGCGGAGATCGCTTCGGCGCTGGACGATTTGGATGTGTTGATTGCCGGCGTGAGCACTTCCGGAAGCATTATGGGGACGTCGAGGAAGCTGAAGGAAAAGTTTCCGATGCTAGAAGTTGTCGGCGTTGATGCGGTGGGCTCCATCATTTTTGGCGGTGAGCCGGGCTCCAGAGATTTGCCGGGTATCGGCGCCAGCCGGGTTCCTGAGCTGCTTAATCGAAGCGAAATTGACTCCGTTTACCATATTAACGATTTGGAATCAGCGAACGGCTGCCGGGCTTTGATGCGCCATGAGGGCATTTTTGCAGGTGGGTCCTCCGGCTCCGTCGTGGCCGCCGCTCAAAAATGGATGGCCAAAGTGAAAAAGCCGGTTGGACGTCCGCTTAAAATCGTGATGATATTGCCGGACCGAGGAGAGAGATACATGGATAAAGTATATGACGACGATTGGTACGCGAAGACCGAAGCGATTTGGAGAAATGCGGAAGGAGAGGGTTCCTATGAGTAGCGCTTCCGTTCAGTCAAATCTTCAGGCTGTCTCCCAGGATGAGAGTGGCGTTCCCGCACTGCTATATTTAAACCGCAACGACATTCAAGAAGCGGGAGGTTCTTCCCCTCAGCTATATGCAGATGCTATTGAAAATGCTTTAAAGCTTCATGCCGAAGGAAAAGTTGTGCAGCCGCTTAAGCCGTATTTGCGCGCTCCGGAAGGGGGCGTACATATCGCCGACCGGATCATTGCGATGCCGGCTCACTTGTCCGGACAGTCTCCCATTTCCGGTCTAAAGTGGATTGGAAGCAAACATGACAATCCGCAAGAGAGAGGTTTGGAGCGGGCGAGTGGAATCATTATTTTGAACGACCCTGCAAGCAACTACCCGATCGCGGTTATGGAAGCGGGTCTTATTAGCAGCATGCGTACAGCGGCAGTAACTGTGGTAGCGGCCCGCTATTTGGCGAAGCCTGGCTTTGCCCGGGTTGCTTGCCTCGGATGCGGATTTATCGCAAGAGCGCAGCTTTTCTCCATGCTGCAACAGTTCAGTGCGATTCAAGAGGTTACTCTTTACGATGTGAAAATGGAAGCTGCTAAGGGAATGGCCGCCGAGCTTCAGGAACAGTTTCCGAACGTCATATTCCATACCGTTCAATCCGCTCGCGAAGGAGTGGAGGAGGCGGAAGTCATCATCACTTGCACGGTAACGGATCAGCCGTATTTAAGCTACGACTGGCTTCCCAAGGGCGCATTTGTAAGCAATGTGTCCATTATGGACGTGCATAAGGATGTATTTTTGAAAGCGGACAAGGTGGTTGTTGACGATTGGGATCAATGCAACCGCGAGAAAAAAATCATTAATCAGCTTGTACTTGAGGGAAGCTTCTCCAGAGAGCAGCTTCATGCGGAGCTTGGAGAAGTTGTAATCGGCAAAAAGCCGGGGCGGGAAGACAACGAAGAAATTATCATTCTGAATCCGATGGGAATGGCGATTGAGGACGTAGCTTGTGCCCAATATGTGTATGAGGAAGCGAGACGGAACAATCTCGGCGTCTGGCTCCATTTATACCAATGAGCGGGGTGAAGGCAAGCTTGAATACAGCTGAATTGGAGAAAGGCGCAGAGTCTGTATGGACAGCGAAAAAAGCCGAGGAAGCGATTTGCGGGGAGCAGTACGGAGAAGTGACCGGCCGTATTTTGCGTCAGCTGCTTGAGGCGTTGCTGTTTGAAAAGGTTTTGACCGCGGAAAAGACGCAGATGAACGGTTCCGTCCGGTTTGCGATTCCGTTTACCGACGAAGCGGGCCACGCCGTCACATATATTTGTTACGGAGAGGAGCGGTATACGTTCGGCCGCGTTCGGTTGAATCGGGATCCGATTATACGAATAACAGCCGAGGGGGAAGCGGTAGCGAACTCGTTGTCTCAGTTTCTTTTGGACGCTTCAGCCGCAATTGGAGGGAATCCTTCTCTGATCGCTTCTTTCGCGCACGAACTGGAGCAAACGCTTCTGAACGATGTGCTGGCGCAGCATGAACGGATGAAAACGGACGCCGCTTTATCCCAATGCAGTTACGATGAGCTGGAGAGCGCCGTCATGGACGGCCATTTGTATCATCCCAGCTACAAGTCGAGGCTTGGCTTCGATTACGAGGAGCAATACCGCTACGGCCCAGAGTTTGGCAGAGGGCTGCGGCCTATATGGCTTGCCGTTTCCAAAGAGGCGGTTATGCTCGCGCAATCCTGTCGTCTATCCTCTGAGTGGCTCGCGGAAGAGATCGGGCGGGAGCGATGGAGCTTCTTTTTGAACGAGTTGAGGGATATGGGCTTGAATAGCGAGAACTACGTCCTTGTGCCAGTGCATCCGTGGCAGTGGAAGCATCGGATCGTCCCTTATTTCCACAGGGACATCCACTATGGGCTTATTGTCAGGCTGGGCGAATCGGAGGAGGCGTATATTCCGCAGCAATCCATTCGGACACTGGCTAATAGCGACTCCCCTAAAAAAGCTTACTTGAAGCTGTCGATGAACATCGTCAATACGTCGACAGGCAGAGTGCTCGCTCCTCATACCGTGGAGAACGCCCCTCTCATTTCCGACTGGCTTAGTTCCATTATCGAATCGGATCTCTATTTAAGAGAGGATCTTCAGCTTTCCATATTGGAAGAGTTTGCGGGAGCTTCTTACCAATCTCCGTTCAGCTCAGAGGCACTATCTTCGCTCACATACGGATCGCTCGGCTGTATTTGGCGGTCTAGCTTGCATACGAAGCTAAAAGCCGGCGAATCGGCCTGCGGATTTACGGCGTTATGCGCGGTAGGCCCCGATGGCATTCCTTATATCGATGGCTGGATTCGGCAGTACGGGGCGGAGGAATGGACGGAGCAGCTGCTGGAGCAAAGCGTCCGGCCGATTATCCATCTTCTGTACGCGCATGGCATCGCTTTCGAATCGCATGCTCAAAACTTGATTCTGATCCACCGGGAAGGCAGGCCGCTTCGACTCGCCATGAAAGATTTCCACGATGGAATCAAGTTTTCCCGGAGTCATCTTTCCAGTCCGGCTCTATGCCCGGAGCTTCAGGCTACACCTGCCGCTCATGCGCGAGTCAACCGCAATTCTTTTATCGAAACCGACGACACCGTTCATATAAAGGATCTTGTGCTGGGCGCTTTCTTTTTTATCAATCTGGGCGAGCTTGCTATCTTTCTAGCCGATCGTTACGGCTATTCGGAGCAACGGTTTTGGCAAACCGCCCGCGGCATTATCGAGCGTTATCAGGAACAGTTCCCGCACCTAAGCGACCGCTACCGCACATTCGATCTGCTCTCGCCAACAAATGAGCTGGAGCAGCTTGCCAAGCGGCGTTTGTTTACCGAGTCGGAGATACGAGTCCACCAGGTTCAAAATCCATTGTCCTATCGGCCAGGAAAGGAGTGATACCGTTTGGAGCACAGCAATTCCTATTATTTGAACAGCCAAGCTCTGAGAGAGTCCAACGCTAGGTCGTACCCGCGCAAAATTCCGATTGCGATTACACATGCGCAGGGCGTAACAGTGAGAGACGCAGACGGTAAAAGCTATATCGATTGTTTGGCGGGAGCGGGGACGCTTGCACTCGGCCATAACCACCCGGTTGTCATTGAAGCGATCCAGGAGGCGCTGACGAGCGGCTTGCCGCTTCATACGCTGGATTTGACGACGCCGCTTAAAGAGCGGTTTGTGGAGGAGTTGCTCGGCAGCTTGCCGACGGCGTTTTCGTCTAGGGCGAAAATCCAATTTTGCGGCCCATCGGGCGCAGATGCGGTGGAAGCGGCGGTCAAGCTTGTCAAAACGGCGACAGGCAGGCGCGGAATGATGTCATTCCACGGGGGCTATCACGGAATGACGAACGGCGCGCTCAGTTTGACAGGCAATCTTCACCCCAAGCAAAAGGTAGCCGGGCTGATGCCGGATGTGCAATTTATGCCTTATCCGTATGCATACCGCTGTCCTTTCGGAGTAGGTGAAGGAGGAGGGGCCATTGCGGGCCGTTATTTGGAGCGGGTGCTGGGCGATCCGGAAAGCGGGTGCTTGAAGCCTGCCGGGCTCATTATGGAGCTGGTACAGGGAGAAGGCGGCGTCATTCCCGCTCCCGTTGACTGGGTTCGCAAAGTAAGGGAGATTACGCTCGCCGAGGATGTCCCGCTTATTATCGACGAGGTGCAGACGGGGCTTGGGCGTACAGGCAAGCTGTACGCTTTGGAGCACGCTGGAATTACGCCGGATGTCGTCGTGCTTTCCAAAGCGATAGGAGGAAGCTTGCCTATTGCGGTTGTCGTCTATGACGAGAAGCTGGATTGCTGGGAGCCGGGAGCGCATGCCGGAACGTTCCGTGGCCATCAGCTCGGCATGGCGGCGGGGCTTGCGACGATTACGTTCATCCGCGAAAACAAGCTCGAAGCTCATGCCGAAGCCATTGGAGCAAGAATGAAGCGGAAGCTGGAGGCGATACAGGACGGCAGCGGCTGCATCGGCGAGGTTCGCGGTCTGGGACTGATGCTGGGGGCGGAAATCGTTAACAAAGAAGCGTCTCCCGATGAAATTGGCAGTTTTCCGGCTTATCCCGAGCTGGCCAAACAAATTCAGCAAGAGTGCGTGAAGCGGGGATTGATCGTTGAACTGGGCGGCCGCTTTGGCAGCGTGGTCCGTTTCCTGCCGCCGCTTATTATAACGGATGAGCATGTAGAGCAAATTTGCGAAAGATTCCACGATGCCGTCAAGGCTGCCGAAGCAACGTTCAAAGGCCAATTGCAGGGGGTGCTCTCTTGATGAGAGAGACGGATTCTCTGTTCCTGACAGGGACGGGGGAGAGTGGGGACGCTTTTCGCGAAGCTGTACGTTTGGCTGGGGAGGTCATAGTTCGCTACTTCGCCAAGAGGGACAAGCCTTACAGCGGCCTCGCGCCCACAGAGCTTAGAGAGCTTTGGGTCGATGCCGGTCATGGAGCCATTCCGCTAAATGGCGAACAACTGGAGACGATTATGGAGCGGGTCGGGGAAGTCGTGCTGCGCAATTCGGCGATCGTTACTCATCCGGCTTGCGCGGCGCATCTTCACTGTCCTCCGCTCGTTGCCTCCATTGCAGCGGAGCTGCTTATTGCGGCCACAAACCAGTCCATGGATTCATGGGATCAGAGCATGGCGGCAACCTTTGTGGAGGAGGAGCTGGTTCATTGGCTTTGCAGCTTGTTCCGTTACTCCGAAACGGGGGATGGCGTTTTTACGAGCGGCGGAACCCAGTCCAATTTGATGGGCTTGCTTCTTGCCAGAGATGCCGCAATTAGCGCCCGGTTCAATTGGAATGTGCAGCGACAAGGTCTGCCTTCGGGGGCTGGCAAACTGCGCATTTTATGCTCGGAGGCGGCCCATTTCAGCATATCGCAGTCCGCTGCACTGCTTGGCTTAGGTCAGCAGGCGGTTGTGTCTGTCAAGACGGACAGCCGCTACCGCATGTGCATGGAGGATTTGGACGTTCAACTGGAGCGGCTTAGCAGAGAAGGCTCCATCCCGTTTCTCATCGTGGCAACAGCGGGCACAACGGATTACGGCAGCATCGATCCGCTTGGCGGAATAAGCGCTAGAGCCAAGTCGCATGGCTTGTGGCTCCATGTTGACGCCGCTTATGGAGGGGCGCTTATGCTCAGTCAGGAGCATCAAGCGAAGCTGTTCGGCATCGAGGCGGCCGACTCCATTACGGTTGATTTTCACAAGCTGTTTTATCAGCCGATCAGTTGCGGCGCCTTTCTGCTCAAGGATCGTAGTCAATTTCAGTGGATGCGGCTTCATGCCGACTATTTGAACCCGCAAGATGAGGCGGAGAATACGCCCAATTTGGTTGGCAAATCGCTTCAGACGACCCGGCGATTTGATGCCTTAAAGCTATATATGTCTCTGCGTCATGTAGGCTTGCGGATTTTCGGAGAGATGATCGATTATACGGTTGAGCTTGCCGTAAGGTTTGCGGAGCGGATCAAAGGGCATTCGGACTTCGAACTGCTTCATGAGCCCGAGCTGAATGCGGTCGTATTTCGCTATTTGCCCCAAGGGACTCCTCCTGGCAAGGAAAGTGCCGTGTGGACGGACACGGTTAATGCCCATATCCGAAGCGAGCTGCTGAGACGGGGCGAAGCGGTGCTGGCCAGAACAAAAAACGCCGGACGTTGCTGCTTGAAAGTGACTTTATTGAACCCGGCAACGACTATCGCCGATCTGGAACAATTATTGGAGAAGGCGGAGCAGATCGGCAGCCACTATCAATTAGAAAAGGTTCGGTGATGACATGCTGGATGCCAAACGATTGGCAGAAGAAGCCTCTATTCAAAGCTTCTTGAATTGTTATTTGCGGGAAACGGGGCCGCATGAAATCGCCTCTCCCGCGACTTCGAATGTGCCGTACGCTCTAACTCTTGCCGTACCAGCAGAGAAGTATTTTAAGTGCAAGCTTGCGAATGTGGATATGACGCTGTACGCGGGCATTCGCTACTTGTCGATGACGGGAAGACATAAATTCATATTCCCTATTATGATGCAAAGCGGGTCAGACGGAGCGCTTTATGAGGCCGACTATTTATACTTGGTTACCACTATAGCAAAAGAGCTTTCGTTGGACGCGCACCCTCATCCGAACTACGACGACCTAGTGCTGAGGGTCATCCAAAGCTGCCAGCATATCGAACGGTTTATTGCAGGCCGGCAAGGAGACGAGGATGCGCTGTACGGTGAGGAGATGTCGTTTCTGGAGTCGGAGCAGTCGCTGCTGCTAGGCCATCTGATCCATCCCGCTCCCAAAAGCCGTCAAGGCATTGCGGAGGAAGAAACGGCCCTCTATTCACCCGAATTAAAGGGCAGCTTCCAGCTTCATTACTTCCGGGCGCACAAGTCCATCATGCGGGAAGATTGCGCTTTGCCGGGCCAAACGGCAACTGCCTGGGTGAAAGAAGAGCTCGCTGGAGACAGCGCGGCAGATGCCGGCTTTGTGGCCGACTATTGCGGGGAGGACGATTATTCGCTTATCCCGCTGCACCCTCTTCAGGCAAGGCATGTAATAAGCCAGCCTACCATCCAAAAGCTGATCGAAAACGGCCTGCTGTACGATTTGGGCCCGGCTGGCAGAGCCTATAGCGCGACATCCTCTCTCCGTACTTTGTATCATCCCGATTCAAGCTTTATGGTCAAAGGCTCCATTCCGGTTAAAATTACGAATTCGCTCCGAGTGAATAAGTATAAAGAGCTCGAGCGCGGGGTCGAGGTTAAGCGGCTTATGGATACGGAAATAGGGGAGAGGCTGCGCGAGGCGTTTCCTTCGTTTCACATTTTGTGCGATCCCGCTTTTTTGACTGTGCAGTTGGAAGGCGAAGAGGAGTCGGGTTTTGAAACGATATTGCGGGACAATCCGTTCCGGGGCGAGGATGCGCTGAACGCCAACGTCGTGGCGGCATTGTCGCAGGATTCTGTTTATGGAGAGGTCACCCGAATCGAATCGGTTGTGCGCGCTTTGGCCGAGCGGGAGGGCATTACGGTTCAAGAGGCGAGTCTCAAATGGTTCCGCTCGTATTTGGCCGTTTCGTTGGAGCCGATGGTATGGCTTTATTTGCAATATGGCATCGCGCTTGAAGCCCATCAGCAAAATAGCGTCATTCAGCTGAAGGACGGCTATCCTTCCGTCTTTTATTATCGCGACAATCAGGGCTACTATTTTTGCCAGTCGACGTTCGAGCGCTTGAACCAGTTGTTGCCCGGTGTAAGCTCGGCCAGCCAAACGGTATGCGACGATCATGTCGCGGATGAGAGATTTCGTTATTATTTAATTTTTAATCATATGTTTGGCGTCATCAACGGCTTTGGCGCAGCCGGTCTTATTGAAGAAAACGCCTTGCTTGCCGAACTTCGCGCTTGCCTTGCCAAGTATGCCCCTGTTAACCGAGAGCCCTCCGAGTTTCTCCCAAGCCTCCTGAATGAGAAGGCTCTACCGTGCAAAGCGAACTTGCTGACCCGGCTTCACGACATGGACGAGCTGGTTGGGGCGATGGAGTCGCAATCCGTCTATGTGCCGGTCCGCAATCCGCTGCTTCAAGCGGGGAGGGTTTCGCATGTATGACGGAGCCTCTGCGCCAGACTTGGATAAATCCGTGGCGGGATCTTCGAATGGAACTGTTGCGGGCTACGGCAAATCTGTATATGAAAAATATGATGACGGCCTTGGTGCCGTCATCCGTTTTCGTCCTGTTCAATTTGCCGACGATTTCGAGCTGCTTTATGGCTGGCATCAATACGCGCATGTAGCGCGTTACTGGAATTTGAGCATACCCCGTGAAGCGTATCGGGAGCATTTGAAGGCCTTTTTGGCCGACAAGCATCAGGCCTTGTACATTGGGGAGCTGGACGGAGTGCCGATGAGCTACTGGGAGTGTTATTGGGCGGTAGACGATATTATTGCGACCGGCTACGAGGCGCTGCCGGACGATCAGGGCGTCCACCTGCTCATTGGTCCGCCGGAGTATATCGGACGCGGGCTTGCGGGGCCGCTGTTGGCGGCGATGACCGAGTTTTTGTTCCGGCACGAAGCTACGATGAAAGTGGTAGCGGAGCCCGACGCCGGAAACGAAAAGATGATTCATATTTTTCAAAAGTGCGGCTACCGCTTCCAAAAGCATATCGACTTGCCGGACAAGCGGGCGGCACTTATGTTTTGCGATCGTGAGAGATGGAGGAGTTAACATTGCTCAAGGAAAATGGAACAGAGGTTTCCAGCGGCGTTTACGACGTGATCGGCATCGGCATCGGGCCATTTAATTTAGGGCTTGCCGCGCTGCTGGATGGGACTAGCGAGCTGGACGCTTTATTTTTGGAGCAAAAAGAACAGTTTAGCTGGCATGAGGGAATGCTGGTCGACGGAGCGACGCTGCAAGTGCCGTTTATGGCCGATCTCGTGACGATGATCGATCCGACAAGCCCGTTCAGCTATTTAAACTACTTGAAAGAACAGGGAAGGCTTTATTCGTTTTATTTTTTCGAGCAGTTCCATATTCCGCGCAAGGAGTACAACCACTACTGCCAATGGGCGGCGGGCAAGCTGCCGAGCTGTAAATTCGGGATGACGGTTACGTCTGTCTCTCTCATCCAAGGAGATGGAGCTAGCGTGTACGAGGTAACGGTTGAAGAGGCGGGCAGCGGGACTACCGTTCGTTATTTGGCAAAAGAGCTTGTCCTTGGCGTAGGCACCGTTCCCCAAGTGCGCGATGATTTGCGCTCCGGGCTGTCCGAAACGATGTTCCATTCGTCCAGCTATATGAAAAGAAGCGGCGGCTGCAAGGAGGCATCCTCCATAACGGTCGTCGGCTCGGGCCAGAGCGCGGCTGAAATTTTTTACGACCTGCTGAAATCGCAGCCGGAGCGGGGGTATGAGCTGACTTGGATCACCCGTTCGCGAGGTTTTTTTCCAATGGAATATTCGAAGCTGGGGTTGGAGCATTTCTCGCCCGATTACACTTCTTATTTCTATAGCTTGCCTCCTGAAAAAAAAGACGGTGTCCTGGAGGAGCAGCATCTGCTGTACAAAGGAATCAGCGCGGCAACCATCGCCCAAATCTATGACGAACTGTATCATCAGACGGCATGCGGCGGGCAGCCGAGGGTAAATTTGCTTTCCCTCGCGGAAGTAAAGGAAATTACTTTAGTGGAGGGCGGAAGCCGTCTGGCAGGAGAAGAAGTAGAGGGAGGCGGCAGCGAGGAAAGAAGCGCTAAGGAAAGAAGCGCCAAGGAAAGCAGCACCAACGCTGGAAGCGGAAAGCGCTTTGAGCTGTCTTGTTTACAGTGGGAGCAAGAAAAGGGGTTTCGGCATGAAAGCGAAGTAGTCATTTTGGCTACGGGCTACAAGCATAAAGTGCCCGGCTTTGTAGACGGTATCCGCCATCTTGTTCATTGGGACGGGCATGGCCGATACGAGGTGAATGCCGATTACAGTCTTCGCATGAATGGTGAAGCGGGTACGAAAAATCGCATCTATGTGCAAAATGGGGAGCTTCATACGCATGGAGTTGGCGCCCCCGATCTTGGGTTGGGCGCCCATCGCAATGCCGTCATCTTGAACGGACTGCTGAAAGAGGAGCGTTATCCCGTCCGAGAGCGCAATGTGTTTCAGCGGTTTGGTGCGCCGTGAGCGGCAGGAGCGCGCCTGCGAGCTCTTATGCGAGGCCAGTGCTGCTGAGCTGCGTGTTTTTAAGCATATTTGGCGAGGTGTTGCTGTCGCCGTTTTATCCGCAATTTTTTGCAAAAGTGTTTGGCGTTCAGGACTTAACGTATACGGGATTCTACATTCTTGTATGCCGCTTGACGGTCATTCTCATTTCTCCGATATGGGGCTTGCTTTCCCGTAAGTTTGCGGTTAAGCACTTGCTGCTTGTGGGACAAGCGGGAACGGCGGTTTGCACGGCATGGCTTGCGTTTGCAAGTCATGCCGATCAATTTTTGCTCATTACGGTCGTTCTCCTATTGTTCAAAAGCAGCTACATGTTTATATATCCGCTGCTAGTGGAAGCGGCGGGCGACGGTAAAATGGCCCTCTCTGCGGGAAGCTACCATGTCGCCTATCATACGGCGATCGTTCTCTCGAGCCTTGCGGGGGTGGCTCTCTTTTCGATGGAGCAGCCGCTGCTGCTGTTTTTGTGGATCGCGGCGACGGACATTATTCAACTGCTGATGTGCTGGCTCATATGGAAAGGGCTTCCTTGGAGGAGAAGGGGCGGCAGAGCGTCAGCATTGGCTGCATCGACTGAGGTTGCGTCGGCCTTGGAAAAGGATTCGAAAGCGGAAGCGAACGCAAACGTGCATGGAGCATCGGAGGAGGTCGCCGCGGCACTATCTCCACAATCCTCCGGCAAGGGCGGAATGTGGATGGGCTTGTTTATGCTCGGCATCACTTTGCTAGCTTTTCATCTAGCTATCCATATGATCAGACCTTATTTCACCCGCTATATGGAGATGCAGTGGCATTTGCCGCTGATGGCGAGCACGGCGCTTTATCTCATTCCGAACGTCGTTGCAGCCTGTTGTTTTTTTGCAGTGCGGCGTCTGGACAAGGAATGGAGTCTGAAGCGGACTCTCTCGCTTACGCTGCCTCTTCTTGCGGCGAGCTTGGCCCTGCAAGGAGTGGATGGCGGGGTCATGCTGATGATCGTGAGTCGCTGTCTGTTCGGACTTGGACTTGTGTTGGCTCAAGCGAGTCTGGAGCTGCTGCTATTCAAATCGAGCCAGGGCGGGCGTCTGCACTTAAACTATGGGATGGCGATGGCCTTTCAAAACGGCGGGCAATTGCTTGCGCCGCTGGCCGCTTCCTTGCTGTTTGTTCCGTATGGAGGAGCCAGCTTATTTTACGGCGGGGCCGTTCTTTCTCTGTTTTGTTTGCTGCTGCTCTGGATGGCGCTGTTCCGCACAAAACGGCTTTCCCCGCTCAAGGACACATAAAGACAAGTTCATCAATAGACATGGCACAAAAAGACAAATAAAAGGGTATAACCAGATATTGTACGAATTACTAGATTCCTTTAAGCTTACATATGATAACAATTCTCATTATCAATCATAATGCAGGGGAGCGGTATTCAACATGCAAGAGCAGAAAAGGCGGTTCAGTGTCGTACTGGCCGTTGTTATGGCAGTTGCGTTCATTTTATCCGGTTGCGCGGAGAAATCTCCGAATAAAGAAGAAGCGGCGACGGGCGGCGAATATACCGTCGATCACGCCATGGGGCAAACGGTCATTCCCGCAACGCCAAAGCGCGTTGTCGTATTGACCAACGAAGGAACGGAAGCGGTTTTGTCGATGGGAATCAAGCCGGTTGGGATCGTACGCGCTTGGGGACTCGATCCGATCTATCAGCATCTGACTGAGGAGCTGAAGGATGTGGAACTGCTAGGCGACGAGAATCAGCCCAATTTGGAACTGATAGCTTCGCTTAAGCCGGATCTTATTTTGGGCAACAAATTCCGTCAGGAAAAAATATATAAAGAGCTGTCGGCTATCGCTCCTACCGTATTTTCGGAACGGTTGAACGGCGATTGGAAAATCAATTACGAGGTTTACGCCAAAGCTTTGAATTTGAAAGAAAAAGCGGATGCCAACCTAGTTGCCTTTGACAAAAAGGCATCGGATCTAAAAGCCGAGCTAGGCGACAAGGGGAACAGCAAAGTGTCGATCGTCCGGTTTAATCCGGGCGGAATCGTCCGTCTTTATTACAACGACACGTTTTCGGGAGTGATTTTGAAGCAAGTCGGCTTGTTGCGCCCTGCGGTTCAAGACAAAGCAGAGTTTTCGGAGGATGTAGGCAAAGAGCGTATTCCGGATATGGAAGGCGATGTGCTGTTCTACTTCACTTACGACAATGAAAAAGGCGAAGCGGTCAAGGCGGAGCAAGAATGGCAGCAGGAGGAACTTTGGAAAAATCTCAACGTTGTCAAAAATGGAAACGTCCATAAAGTATATGACGGCGTTTGGAACTCCTCAGGCGGCATCATATCCGCTAACCTTGTTTTGGACGACCTCAAAACATATTTGATCGGCTCATAATCGAATCCGGTTTTCCCTTTAAGCAGTCCGAATGTATTCGGGCTGCTTGAAGCATGTTCCGGCGGTATGTCCGGCAGCGGGAACTACATCATGGAATGGAGCTAGGGAAGCATGTTATACAACCATACTTTGAAAACGTTAGGACTCTTTCTTTCCGCAGCGCTTGCCGTTCTTTTGTTTGCGGCGAGCGTTGTATACGGCTATGCCGATACGTCGTGGGCGGCGGTGAAGGCGGCCTTCACCGCCTTTGACGGGTCCAACGAACATCTTATCATCCGGGATTTGCGCCTTCCGCGCGCCATTGCCGCCTTGCTGGTCGGCGCCGCGCTGGCGTCTTCCGGCGCGGTGATGCAGGCGCTGACCCGCAATCCGATGGCTTCTCCCGGCATCTTGGGCATTAATGCGGGGGGCGGGCTTTTTATTGTAGCGGGCGTTTCCCTGCTGTCCATCGGGTCCACCATGTCGATGGTTTGGCTTGCCTTTGCCGGGGCGGCTTTTGCCGCGGTGTCGGTGTATGCCGTTGCGCAAGTGGGCAAAGACGGCATCACCCCGCTAAAGATTACACTTGCGGGAGCGACGCTCGCCGCTTTATTCACTTCCTTTACAACCGCATTCCTCATTTGGGACGAACGAACGCTGGACACCGTACTATTTTGGCTGGCCGGTTCGGTTCAGGGCAAGAGCATGGAGCAGCTGACGACGGTACTTCCCTTTTTGCTGGCAGGGTACGTTATTGTTTTGTTAATGGGAAAATCGCTTAACATCTTTGCTGTGGGGGAGCAGCTCGCGATTGGGCTTGGACAACATACAACCCGGCTGAAATGGATATCGCTGATTGCTGTTATTTTGCTTGCGGGCGGCTCGGTTGCGATAGCCGGTCCCGTCGGCTTTGTCGGCCTAGTTATTCCCCATATCGTCCGGGCGCTGGTTGGCTCCGACCATAGGTGGGTCATCCCTTATTGCCTTCTGCTTGGCGGAGTGCTGCTGCTGGCTGCGGATATCGGCTCGCGGTTTATCGCATTCCCGAAAGAAGTTCCCGTTGGCGTCATGACTGCGCTGGTCGGCGCTCCGTTTTTTATTTATATGGCTAGAAGGGAGCTAAACACTAAATGAAAACGATGCTACAGGGCTCCCGCTTGCTTTTAAAAGGCGGGGAGGGGAAAGGATTCAAGCTCGTTGTGCTGCTGTTGTTATTGCTTGGCTGTGGAATCGTTAGTATCGGAATCGGAACCCTTTCGATTTCACCGCTGCGTGTCGCAGAACTTCTTATATTGGGAGAGAGGGATTCGGCGGAAGGGCTGGTCGTCTGGAATTTTCGCTTGCCCCGTTTTGTTGTGGCGGCGCTGGCTGGAGCGGCTCTTGCCGTGTCGGGCACTGTGCTGCAAGGGGTCGTCCGCAATCCGCTCGCTTCGCCTGATATCGTGGGCGTCACAAGCGGCGCGTCGATGGCGGCCGTTTTTTATCTGGCTTTTTTGAATGAGAAGCTGGGCCTCGGCTTGCTGCCTCTTTTTGCGTTTGCCGGGGCAGCCGCTGTATCTTTTTTTATTTATCTTCTGTCTTGGAAGCGCGGTGTGTCGCCGTTTCGGATGATTTTGGTCGGGCTTGCCGTAACGGCGCTGCTGGAAGCGGGCAAAACGCTGTTTCTTATTTTTAGCCCGATTTTTTTGACGAGCCAAGCGCAAATTTGGATTACGGGAACGATTTACGGGGTCAATTGGGACGATGCGCTGGGACTGCTGCCTTGGATTTGCGTACTGCTTCCGTTAATTCTTCTAATGTCAAGAAAGCTCGATATTCAGGTGCTGGGCGAGGAGACGACGATATCGCTTGGCGGACGCGTTCAATTGCAGCGAATTGCGCTTATTGGAATGGCCTCGGCGTTGGCAGGCTCCGCAATTGCCTTTGTTGGAGGAATTGGTTTTATTGGGCTGATGGCACCGCATATAGCAAGACGACTGGTGGGAGGATCCCACTTTGTGCTGCTAATCGCATCCGCTTTGGTAGGAGCTCTGTTGCTTGGCGGGGCCGATTTGCTGGGCCGTCTTCTGTTTTCGCCCAAGGATGTAGCGGCAGGCGTGTTTACGGCTGTACTCGGCGCCCCGTTCTTCTTGTATCTGCTGATGAAATCGAAAAGGAACGAAGTGTAACGAGCTAGCTGGGCAGTGTGAACAAAAAATAGCAGTTTGGAAAATGGTTAGCGATATAAAGGATTAAGGCGTCCGAATATTAGCATATTAAAAAGAACATGCGATGAGGTGGAACATTTTGCCCAATTTCGCGTATTAAGGAGCATGTCTTAAAATTATGCTATATGCGGAGGTGAATCCCTCAAGTTTGAGGGAACTAGTTGGACTTAGCCATCATGACTAATCTGCTGTTGGTCTTATTATTGATTGCGTTAACGGCGTTTTTTGTTGGATCGGAATTTGCTGTTGTTAAAGTGAGAATGTCCAGAATCGATCAATTGATTGCGGAAGGCAACAAAAAAGCGGTGGCAGCCAAAAAGCTGGTCACCAATCTGGACTACTACTTGTCGGCGTGCCAGCTCGGCATAACCGTTACGGCACTTGGACTTGGTGCGCTAGGCGAACCGACCATCGAAAAACTGCTTCATCCGCTTTTCCATGAATGGGGAATTCCGGACGGGTGGGCAACGCCAATTTCGTATGCGCTTGCGTTATCCTTAATGACTTTTCTACACGTCGTATTTGGAGAGCTTGCTCCCAAGACGCTTGCGATTCAATTTTCGGAACGGATGACGTTGTTGCTCGCAGGGCCTCTCGTTTGGTTCGGCAAGCTGCTGTTCCCGTTAATCTGGGTACTTAACGGCTCGGCGCGTATCTTTTTGCGGATGTTCGGCGTTCACCCTGCCGGCCATGAACAGGCCCATTCCGAAGAAGAGCTGAAAATCATTATGACGCAAAGCTTCAACAGCGGTGAAATTAATCAAACCGAGCTTGCCTATATGCAAAACATTTTTGCGTTTGACGAAAGGGTAGCCAAAGATATTATGGTTCCCCGTATGCAAATCGTGGCCATTGACGAGCGCATGGGCAAACGCGATATGCTGGGCTTGATCGATGAATATCGATATACCCGCTATCCAGTTACGCAGGACGGCGATAAAGATAAAATTATCGGCTACTTGAACGCGAAGGAGCTAGCGACGGATATAGCTATGAACCGAGAGACGCCGCTTCGCGAATTGATTCATGAAATCGAAGTGATTCATGAAACGGCCCGCCTTCAAGACGCCTTGCTTAATATGCAGAAGCACAGTGTAACAATCGCGCTTGTCATCGACGAATATGGCGGCACGGCCGGCATTATTACGATGGAAGATATTTTGGAGGAAATCGTCGGTGAAATCCGCGATGAATTCGACCAGGACGAGCAGCCGGATATGGTAAAAAAATCCGACACGGAATATATATTCAGCGGCCGCGTGCTCTTAAGCGATATTGAAGATCGATTCGGATTTTCCTTCGACAACAGCTACAATGTCGATACGATTGGCGGATGGCTGCAAGTTCAGCTTATTTCGCTCGATGAAGAGCCTGAACCGATCGTATACGGCAACCAGCGTTGGACGATTATTGAAATGGACAATCATCAAATTTTGAAGGCCTGTCTTCAAATTTTAGCGGAAAGCGATCCGGAAGAGGATTAAGAGGGGAGACTCTCTATGTAAGTAAAAGAAACGGCAAGGCCCTTGATCGCCCGATCAAGGGCCTTGCCGCGTAATGGGCATGATGGATAGGGGCCTCGCAGCATGGAATGAAATAAATATCTAATTTTTATTTTGAGAAGTGTTGCATTATGGACGAGAATGTTGTATGATCTAAATCTAGAGTTTAATACGCGCGTATGGCGGAATTGGCAGACGCACTAGACTTAGGATCTAGCGGGCGACCGTGGGGGTTCAAGTCCCTCTACGCGCACCATACATGAGAAAACCCTTCGAGCAGAAGGGTTTTTTGCTGTCTATATGTTCGTTTAGGCCTCGGGATGAAGTTTGCGGCCAACATAGCCGTCGTTCCAGCCATGATAATGCGTGATGCGGTCCTCGCCTTCTTTCCAGCAAAGCAACACTTCTTCGCCATCCACAATAGCAGGAAAGTCAATGAGTCCGGGATGGATGCTTTTTAACAAAAGACCTTTCCTCGAAAAATTGCTCATATACAGATTCAACTCCACTTGCATAAAATCAAGCTTGCTTTCGAATTCAAATAAAGGATCGTTTTGTCCCCCTATTGGCGTTGCTTTCACTTTTTTGTAAGCGACGAGATGGCGTTCGAGTTCCTCAGACATCCACTGCAGCTGCTGCAGCTCATCAATGACGACAGGCAGCAGTTTGTTCGCTTCCTCTAACGTATAACGTTTGTTCATCACCGTTTACCCACTCCTTGCTCCCAGTGTACTAAAACATAGACGCCTTGTTCAATCGCATAGTTGCTTAGGAAAAAAGGCGAAAATTTTCGGCTTTTATTTCGGCTTAAATTAACCGATATAGTTCCATATAACTAATTGCAAAAATTAATGGAGGCAAAAGGAACTATGAAAGCAGCAAGTGGAATACGGTGGAGAAGATTCGTGGCGGTTGCGATTGCGATGGCCATCGGTTTTGGTTGCATTGGAATCGGAAATGAGATGTCTCCGAATCAAAAGGAGATGACCGCTTTTGCCGCTCCGGCGGCAGGGAAACAAACGGGAGCGGCTGCCGCGCCAAAAACGGAAACCGAATATTGGCGGTTCGATGCGGGGGCGCGGGCAAATCAGCCTTTGCCGCTAACTGACGGCTCATGGTTTGTCACAACCACCTCCGGTATCATTACTATTCTTAATAAGGACGGAAAGGCCGTCTTCAGCAAAAACCAGTATACGGAGCTTACCGCTCCTGCGAAAAACGCCAAGGGCGAGATTTGGATTTCAGGCCATAGTTCCAGACTTTACCGCTATGACGGGAAGGGCAACGGCTCTATGGCGGGCATGTTTTATTTTCAAAAGAAACGAGAAGGGCTTATGCCGTCCTCTGTTGTGACAGACGGGACAGGAAGGCCATATTTCACGTATCAGCACGCCATTCTTTCATTGGATGCAGCGGGAGCTAAACAAATGTACCTGCTCCCCGTTGGAGAGACGGTGGTTTCGATCGCTCCGGGAGTAGAGGGAGCGTACGCGCTTGGCAGCAACGGAGTATTGTACGCCGTTCGCGGGAGCGAGTTGCTGTGGCAGGCCGAGCTGGACGAGGCTCTGCACGGAGCGGCGCTGGCCGCCGACGGCTCCGGCGGCCTCGTACTCGCGGCGGGCGAGGCGCTCGCAGCATATGAAGCGGACGGCACGGTCCGCTTCATGCGCGAGCTTGCGGCGCAGCCCGCCGGAGGCTGGTCGTCCCCGGTCGTAGTTCCCGGGGACGGAATTGTTGCCGCCGAGCTTAGCGGCAACGCAGTGGTGTCGTTCCGCCTGACGGACGGGGCGGAACGGTGGCGCCTTAGCGCCAGCGGGGCCGGAGGGTTCGGCCCCGCGGCGCTGGCGCCGGAGAGCGCAAGCGGCATGATCTATGCCGCTGGGCGCTCCGGCGCGGTTTACGCGATCGACGGCGGTGCCGGGCGGATCGCGTATAGCTTTAAGTACGCCGCGAGCGCTGCGGGCGGCGTGGTGGCTTTTGGCGGCGGACGGATCGCGTATGCGTCCGCCGATTCCGTGGTCGCGGCGGGGCCGAATCGGCCCGTCGCGGTGAGCTATGCGGCAGCGGCGGTGAAGCTGCCGCTCGGGAAGCGGCTCCTGATCGCGGACAAGCTGAAGCTTTCCGCTCCCGTCGCCGTAAGCTACCGCACGGACAATGCAGGAGTCGTCCGCATTACCGCAAAAAGCATGATTACGCCCGTAGCTAAGGGCAAAGCGAATATTATCGTGGACGTCACGACGCCAGGCTACAAAGGCCAGCTCAAGCTTCCGGTTGAAGTGACGGCCGCTCCTGCGAACTTGAAGGCGGTACACGCGTCGAAGAGAATCAAGCTGAATTCGGGGGCCTCTATGGCGGTTCAGACGGTGACGATTCCGAAAGGAATGTCCGTGACGCTGGGAGTGGCGAATCGATCGGTCGGCACCTCATTAGCTCTGAAGGATATCGCAAAAGCTTATGGAGCGGACGCCGCCATTAACGGAACCTTCTTTTCCGCCTATGAGGGCGCTCCAGAACCTTACGGGATGATGATGTCCGACGGCAGCTTGGACTTCATTGGCAATACGGGAACCACGATTGGCTTTACTTGGGACGGAGGGGTGTTGATGGATCATTTGCGCGTCAAAATCGTAGGCGGCACAAACGGCTCATTTGCCCATCCCGACAATTGGTACGCTTATTTCGTTAATCGCATTCCAAAAGCGGGGACATCGTCAGCCGTTATGTTTACGCCCAAAAAAGGCGCCAAAATCGGCTTCGCCTACGGATCTTCCGTAACGGTCCGCAACGGTGTTGTTACAAAAAAAGCGAGAAACGCCAATGCGGAAATTCCAAAGGACGGTTATGTTCTCGTATTCGCAGGCGCGGAGGAAAAGCTTGCGGACCGTTTTCAAATCGGCGAGAAGGTTGACTATAAAGTTGAAACTAGAAATTTAAGCGGCGCCACTGTGAATTGGTCCAGAGTGCATACGGCTGTCGGTGCGGGACCACGGCTTGTAAAGGACGGCAAAGTAGCCATCAACGGAGCTGCTGAAGGATTCACGCAAGCGAAAATATTGACAACGGCAGCGGCAAGAAGCGGCATTTTGGTCAAAAAGGACGGGACCGTCATTCTCGCGACCGTTCCTTCGGCTACAATGAAGCAGTGGGGAGAAGTGATGCTTAAGCTAGGAGCCTATCAAGCGATGAATTTGGATGGCGGAGCCTCCTCGGGCCTTTACGCGGGCGGGAAAACCATCACGGCACCGGGCCGTTTGATCAGCAATGCTCTGGTGTTTGGCAGCTCGCTCAAGTGGTAATTGCCAGCAATATTTACATTGACAATTAGCGTGAGAACCATTATCATTATTATGTCATTGATAATCGTTATCATTTTTTCGGATATGCTGTCTGCAAAGGAACAGCGGAAGGGGTGCGCTGCACATGATTCGTCTAACAACTTCGGAACTCGACATAGCTTATGAAGACCGGTTGATTGTCCAAAACCTGAATATTGCCATTCCTCAAGGAAAGATTACAGCACTTGTAGGGGCTAACGGGTCCGGCAAGTCTACAATCTTGAAAACGATGGCGCGGATTATGAATCCTGTCAAAGGCAATGTGTTGCTGGACGGCAAGTCCATTCATAAGCAGTCTACGAAGGAAGTGGCGAAGCAGCTTGCTATTCTGCCGCAAAATCCTACAGCACCAGACGGTCTTACTGTAGCGGAACTCGTATCCTACGGACGTTTCCCTTACCAAAAGGGCTTTGGCTCCATGAGCAAAGAAGACCGTGCGATCGTCAAATGGGCGATCGAAGCGACGGGCATGGGCGATTTCGCCGATCGTCCGGTAGACCATTTGTCCGGCGGCCAGCGTCAGCGCGCATGGATCGCGATGGCTCTCGCACAGGAAACCGATATTTTGTTCCTCGACGAGCCGACGACGTTTCTGGATATGGCCCATCAGCTGGAAGTGCTTCACCTTTTGCAGAAGCTTAACGAAATGAACAATAGAACGGTCGTAATGGTTGTCCACGACTTGAATCATGCCGCTCGCTACGCGCATCATATGATCGCGATCAAATCGGGCGAAGTGAAGGGCGAAGGCTCTCCGGTAGAAGTTATAACGCCGGAAATTATGCGGGAAGTATTTAATATCGAAGCCGATATTGTACCTGATCCGCGTACGGGCTTGCCGCTTTGCCTTCCATTTGCACTGGCTGCCACGCCGGTTGCGGATCGTGTCATGCCGGGCAAAGCTGATGAATATAATGGGAAAGAGCAGCAGCTCACGGCAGCTGGCGCTTAACTTATTTAGAAGTGATTTAAAAACAATGGACATATGTCGCCAGCGCTTCATTACGGGGATCATTGCCGTTATTTGAAGCGCTGAACCTAAGGCAAATGTCCATTTTTTGTTGCTGACGATTGACCGAAATGAGGGGCAGAAAAAAAACTCGATTTTTTTCAAAAATGAGTTGCATTTCATTTCTAAAGGTGATATATTATTACTTGTCGCCGCGATGAACTTGATGGTGAGTGACTAAGAAATACTATCATGCGGAAGTGGCTCAGCGGTAGAGCATCGCCTTGCCAAGGCGAGGGTCGCGGGTTCGATTCCCGTCTTCCGCTCCATAATTTTTGCGGCCTTAGCTCAGCTGGATAGAGCGTTTGACTACGAATCAAAAGGTCAGGAGTTCGAATCTCTTAGGCCGCGCCATCTTTACTTAGAATGAATCAACACTTCGGGACGTAGCTCAGCTTGGTAGAGCACCTGGTTTGGGACCAGGGGGTCGCATGTTCAAATCGTGTCGTCCCGACCATTCATTCTTCATATGCGGGTGTAGTTCAATGGTAGAACTTTAGCCTTCCAAGCTAATAGCGTGGGTTCGATTCCCATCACCCGCTCCAGTATCTAAACTTCCGAAAGCCTTGCTGCGCAAGGCTTTTTTTGTTGTGTTTTTGTTGGCTTAAATACATACTATTCTATTTTGGAGGATAAGTGAGTGAAAAAACTACATATTGTATTGCTAGTGGCTTCAATAGTACTATTATCGGCTGCCTGCGGGAAGTCGGGGTCTGGCGGCGCTGGTGAAAACGTGACCGCAATAAATGAAGTTTCTGTCGCAACAGCGCAAGGGGCAAAGGGCGGAGTTGAGAACGAGTCCTTTGTTGAAATCGATAAAGGCCTATTTAGTGATACCATTACAAAGCAATTAAGCGCATTCGAAGGTTTAGGTTTGGATGAAATCATCGTGCAGACCAAAAAAGAAGGAACCAGTGTAAAAACAAAAGATAAAAACGGAGTTCCCGTTTATAAAATGACATTGGCTGCTTACCAAGATATGTTGGGGAAAATGGAGAGAGCCTCTTCCAATACGTTGATGCTTTAAAAAGCGGTGGCCAGTTCTCTTCCATTAAAGATGTGACACATAATGCGGCATTCTCCGAGTTTACCATTATCGTAGATAAGGAAGCTTATGAAAATGGCATAGACAGCTTGTCCTCATTAGGCATTGTTGCCGCCTCAACCTATTATCAATTATTTAACGGAGCTCCATCCAACGATTTAAAAGTGGCGATCCATCTTCAAGATCATTCAACAAATAAGATATTTTCATCAGAAGTTCATCCTCACTAAATGATTGGCTTTATTTAAATCGCAAGCATTAGGATAGTGTACTAGATAAAGAATTATCTATCTTCATTTCAGACTAACTTTACAAGAGCTATGTTGTATTGCCTATTCGTGTTTAATCGAATTTATGTTTTAGACAATTATTATGATGGTCTTAATAAAGAAAATGATCGTTCTATTCATTTTTTTCAACTTTAAAAAGAGTTTGTCTTTAAGAACTATAGGGTAATTAGGAGGAACACCTAGAATCAAATCGTCAGAATAAGGCGACAGATTGCTCTCCGGGGCTTCAACGGCGGGCTTTTTTGTAGTATGATGGTGTGAATGATGAAGTCAAAAACTGAGAGTAACCTTACGAATTAGAGACAGGCATGTGCGGGTAGGAGAAGCGGATGCTTTCAAAGTGGGTTTGCTGTACAGATCTGTAGGAGGAACGATATGTCGGAACACTCTGTATCAACAACAGCATCTAGTCGAACACAAACGAACAATTTGCTTAGACGGGATGTGCGCTTCCTGGGGAACATCCTAGGTGAGGTGCTTGTCCATCAAGGCGGACGGGAATTGCTTGATATCGTTGAACAAATTCGCGAGCAAAGTAAAGCGCTTCGCGCTGATTTTGTGCCGGAACTGTTCGACCAGTTCAAGGAGACGGTATCATCGCTGAACCCGGAAATTCGCCATCAGGTGATCCGCGCGTTCGCGATCTATTTCCAGCTTGTGAACATTGCCGAGCAAAACCACCGGATAAGACGGAAACGGGACTACGAAGTATCCTCCGGGGAAGCTGTACAAAGAGGCTCTATTGAAAGCGCAGTTCAGGATTTGAAGGAACGCGGCATTGGCGTCAGTGATGTTAGCGAAATTTTGAGCGGCATTTCATTAGAACTGGTCATGACGGCGCATCCAACGGAAGCGACTCGCCGCGCGGTGCTGGACATCCATAAGCGGATCGCGGAAGACGTTATGCAGTTGGACAATCCGACGCTAACGTTCCGTGAGAGAGAGAAGCTGAAGGAAAAGCTGCTGAACGAGGTTCTTATTTTGTGGCAAACCGACGAGCTGCGCGACCGCAAACCTACTGTTATCGACGAAGTTCGCAACGGCTTGTACTATTTTGACGAAACTCTTTTCGAAGTGTTGCCTAGCGTATATGAAGAGCTTGAGCGTTGTCTCGGCAAATATTACCCTGAAGAGCGCTGGCATGTGCCGGATTTCTTGCGCTTCGGCTCTTGGATCGGCGGAGACCGCGACGGCAATCCGTCCGTTACGTCCAAAGTGACTTGGGAGACGCTGCAGCTTCACCGCCAACTGGCGATCCGCAAGTACGAAGAGAAAATAAATAGCTTAATGGACCACCTCAGCTTCAGCACGAACCTAGTTACGGTGTCTGAGGAGCTTTTGGAATCCATTAAGCAGGACCGCGAGCACGTTGAGCTGAAATGTGTAGACCTATGGCGCAATGCAACGGAGCCGTACCGTATTAAGCTCGGCTTTATGCTGGAGAAACTCGCTAATACGCGTGACAGCTCGCTTAAAGGTTCCAAAATGCGCTACAACCACCCGAGCGAATTGCGTGAGGATTTGCTTGTGATCGACCGCAGCTTGCGCAATCACTATGCGGACTACGTAGCTGATACGGATTTGGCGCAGCTTGTACGCCAAGTGGAGCTGTTTGGCTTCCATCTGATGGCGCTCGACATCCGTCAGCACAGCAAAGAGCATGAAAACGCGATGGCTGAAATTTTGGCGAAAATGCACATTATTCCCGATTATGCATCACTCTCCGAAGAAGAGAAGACCGATTTGCTTCACAAGCTTCTAAACGATCCTCGTCCGCTGACGTCGAGCCACTTGGAGTACTCCGAGTCGACGCGCGAATGTCTGGATGTTTACCATACGGTTTACCGCGCTCAACAAGAGTTCGGTGAAAACTGCATTTCCAGCTATCTGATCAGTATGACCCAAGCGGCCAGCGACATGCTGGAAGTAATGGTGTTTGCAAAAGAAGTCGGCTTGTTCCGCAAGGAAGCAGACGGAACGGTTCGTTGTACGCTGCAATCCGTGCCGCTGTTCGAAACGATCGACGATCTTCACGCCGCGCCGGGCATCATGAAGGAATTGTTTGAACTGCCGGTGTACCGCAAGGCGGTTGAAGCAAGAGGCAACCAGCATGAAATTATGCTTGGCTACTCCGACAGCAACAAAGACGGCGGAGTGGTAACGGCAAACTGGGAGCTTCGCGTAGCTCTGAAGGAAATTACGGCTGCCGGCAAAGAGTACGGCGTGAAGCTGAAGTTTTTCCATGGCCGTGGCGGAGCGCTTGGCCGTGGCGGCATGCCTTTGAACCGCAGTATTTTGGCGCAGCCTCCACATACGATTGGCGGGGGTATCAAAATTACGGAGCAAGGGGAAGTGTTGTCTTCTCGCTACTCGATGCAGGGCATCGCATACCGCAGCTTGGAGCAAGCGACTTGGGCGCTTATTACAGCTGCTCGTCTGGCGAAGTATCCTCAGCAAGAGCCTGCCGCGGAAGCGGAATGGGACGCTATCGCACGCTCCATTTCGGAAACGGCGCTTAACAAGTATCAGGATCTCATTTTCCGCGATCCGGACTTCTTGACCTTCTTCAAAGAATCCACTCCGTTGCCGGAGGTTGGCGAACTGAACATCGGCTCGCGTCCATCCAAACGGAAAAACAGCGACCGCTTTGAAGACCTGCGCGCTATCCCCTGGGTATTCGCATGGACGCAAAGCCGCTATTTGCTCCCGGCTTGGTATGCCGCAGGTTCAGCTTTGCAGCAATATGTAAATGACGAGCCGGCAAAGCTGGAAACGTTAAAAACGATGTACGAACAATTCCCGTTTTTCCGTTCGCTGATCGACAATTTGCAAATGGCTTTGGCCAAAGCAGATTTAGTCATCGCAAAAGAATATGCGGGCATGATCAAAGAGCAAGCGATCCGCGACCGGATCTTCACGCAAATTGAAGAGGAATATGCTCTAACGTCCAAGTTGATTTTAAGCATTACGGGACAAACTGAAATTTTGGATAACGTACCGGTTATTCAAGAGTCAATTCGTCTCCGCAATCCGTATGTCGATCCGCTCAGCTACATGCAAGTGCAGTTGCTGACGGAGCTTCGTGAACTTCGTGCGAATGACAGCGATGATCCTGAGCTGCTTCGCGAAGTGCTGCTTACCATCAACGGAATTGCCGCAGGTCTTCGGAATACGGGCTAATCGTTGCGAGCCGAGATATAGATTTAACAATAGAAGCTGTCTCAACCGGTCTTGGAGGCCGGATGGGGCGGCTTTTTTGCCGTAACATTTGATTTATGCTTACTTTTGTAAACAAAGTTTTTATTTATGCTGCTTTTAGACCCTATTAAGATTGATTTAAGGTACGTCCCTCATCATAGAGACATCAAGTACTTGTCCAAACGAAACAAGGGAGGATGTTGGATAATGAGGAACGATACGAACGAACATAAAGGCATCTATTTTGCGGAAAACGGTGCAACGGAAGCGCCGCAATTTGAGGCATATTATAAGGAAGTGGCTGCGAGGAGGCCAGTAAGGAAAAAGACGAACCCGGCTTTGCCGCTGTTTGCCGCATTTTTGGCGGGGGCGCTTGTTATTGGGGGGCTTACTTATACAGCCGATAGTAAAAACTTGTTTACGGGCGGGAAAAAGAATGGCAGCATTCCAGATGTAGGTACTGTGGCTAACGGCTCGGTTGGAACAGCTGGTACAGATGCGGGTCTTCAAACCGCCTCGCTTCAAAACAGCGATGACATTGCGGCCATCTACAAAAATGCCAGCCCCGCCGTGGTCAAAATAGAAACGTATAGCCAGGCTAATAGAGGAAGCCGAATGAACGATGAATGGTTCCGCCAATTTTTCGGAAACGGCGGTTCGGGAGTTGCGCCGGAAGGCGGCGGAAACGCGGGAACGCCAGGTGGCAGTGGCGGAAGCACCGGGACGCCGGGCAATGGCGGAGAGCTTGTCCTTAGCGGCTCGGGAACAGGATTCTTTTTTGACAAAGAAGGCTATATTTTAACGAATGAGCATGTAATTTCGGGAGCGTCCCAAGTGAAAGTGACTGTGCAAGGCTACGACGAGCCTCTTGTAGCGGATGTGCTAGGCTCGAATTACGATCTAGACTTAGCTGTATTAAAGGTTGCCAATCCGGAAGGCAAGAGCTTCCCCGCCCTTAAACTCGGCAATTCCGACGAAACCAACATCGGAGACTGGGTCATTGCAATCGGCAATCCGTATGGCTTCGATCAAACGCTGACGCTCGGTGTGCTGAGCGCCAAGGAACGGCCAATTACCATTCAGGACGAAAACGGCGAGCACACTTACGAGCATTTGCTGCAAACGGACGCTTCCATTAATCCCGGCAACTCTGGCGGCCCGCTGCTGAACGAAAATGGAGAAGTGATCGGCATCAACACGGCGGTTAATGCGGAGGCGCAAGGAATCGGGTTCGCCATTCCGACGACAACGATCACGAAAGTGTTGGACACTTTGAAATCAAATTCTCTATAGGAGTCATTATGGACTGTAATGGGTGAGGTGAAAAAGCGGTATGGCTGGAGGGAGCCGTGCCGTTTTTTTATTGCAATAGCTTTGCGTATCGGAATGAAATCTCGAAGTGAATGAATGGCCAGCCGGAAAAGAAACTTCATTTTTCGCCTTTTTTCCGCATTTTCTTCCAATAAATATCCAATAACTAAGCGTTGGTCTTGCTTTTTGGGTTCAGGTCGATTACCATTTTTTTAGAGATTGATCGCAAGAGCTGCAGAGCTGTGCTGAACGACGGCATAGCGCTAAAAATAGAGACGGCATGCTGTTGAACGATTTGTCCGGTTCTATCGTCTAAGTTGGACAATGGAGCGGGGCAATCGCAACGTTTGGAGGAGTAGACAACGTGAACGTGTTGGAGAACAGGCTTGCAAGATTAGCCTTAAAGGGCGATCAGCAGGCATTCGCGGAGCTTGTGGATTTGTATCAGGACAAACTGTATCATATGGCTTATCGTATGCTGAACAATCGGCAAGAAGCCGAGGATGTTGTGCAGGATACTTTTTTGCGCGTGTATAAAAATTTGGACCGATTCGACGAAACGCTCAAGTTTTCGACATGGATTTATCGCATTGCGACCAATCTATGTATCGACCGGCTGCGGAAGCGGAGACCGACCTATTCCCTTGACGCCGAATCGCAGGATTACGACGGGTTAGACGGCTATTCGATGATTCCGAGCGATAACCGTACCCCGGAGTCGGAGCTGATTTTGTCGGATACGCAGCGAATTATTCACCAAGCGATGGAGTCGCTGCCGCCTAAGTATAAAACGGTGATGATGCTCAGATATATACAGGACTTATCCTTGCAGGAAGTCGGGGATATTTTGGATATGCCCGTTACGACAATTAAGACGAGAGTTCACCGGGGGCGCGAGTTTTTACGAAAGAAGCTTGAGCATCGTTTGTAGGCTAACAAAACCGGATTTAAAAAAATTGAAACATCCCCCTTCCTCATACGTATCCTATAACGAGATTCATGCCACTGCACAAGCTTTGAAAGAAAGGAATGGCTGCTATGGAATGCAAAGTCGCCATCGTCAAGATTCATGATTATTTGGACGGCGAGCTGCCACGCGAACATATTATTGAATTACAAGCTCACTTGAAGACCTGCTCAGCGTGCAGCTTGCGGTTCGAACAGCTGGAGAACGCTGACGCTGCGGCCTTCGCAGCTCTAGAAGCGGTCAAGCCGGCAACAAGACTGGACGGGGCCTCGTCTCAGCAATTGAAGAACCGCATCATGGCTCAGTTGCCGAAGCAGAAGAGAGAGCGAAGCCGGTTTGTTCAAATGCTTTATCGGTACCCAGGTATTACAGCCGCCGCCGTGTTTCTGCTCGTCATGATGGGAAGCCTGTTCACTTTATGGGAAGAGGATGCCAAAATGATCGTCTCCGGGGAAGATTTGCAGCATGTGGTCATTAACGGCGACACTGTTATTGTACCCGCTGGCGTTGAAGTGGTTGGCAATTTAACGGTTGAAAACGGCAAGATTGAAGTGCAAGGCTCCGTAGACGGAGACGTTACTGTCATTGATGGCTCCATGGTGCTGGCATCGACGGGACATATAGCGGGACAGAGCCGAACGATCGATCAAGCGCTCGACTGGTTTTGGTATAAGGTCACCTCCACTTTCGGCGGTGTTATTCCACAATGAGCATAGCGGCTTCCCTCCAGCAGGGAAGCATTTTTTCTATGGAGGCGCTTGTAAAACATTTTCTGAAAATAAATTAGAAATAAAGGATTTCCTTTCCCCAATATAGAAAACAATAAAGTTGAAACGTCATTTATAGAGATATGATGTGATCTGCAGCAGTTGGGGGTTTAACGCATGAGCTACTTTACGGATTCGACATGGCATGACTGGATCAAAGATATTATTGATGTGGGCATTGTCAGCTTTATTATTTATAAAATGATCCTGCTTGTTCGCGGCACGCGGGCCGTTCAGCTTCTGAAAGGCATCTTCGTGCTGGTTGCGACATGGGCGATTAGCACTTGGTTTAATTTATATACGTTAAAATGGCTAATGAATCAAATGTTCACGTTCGGTATCGTAACGGTACTGATCATTTTTCAGCCGGAATTGCGGCGCGTTCTGGAGCAGCTGGGCCGGGGCAATTTGTTTTCCCGCTCCTCTTCGCCGGACAGACTCGCTTTAAGTGAACAGCTTGACGAGGTCATTCGTGCCGTTCAGCATATGGCGAAACGGAAGATCGGCGCGCTTATCGTTTTTGAACGCAAAACGGGCGTCAACGAACTGATCGAATCGGGAATTGGAATGGAGTCGCGCATTACGTCGGAGCTGCTTATTAATATTTTTACGCCAAATTCGCCGCTTCACGACGGTGCCGTTATTATTAGAGGAAATCAAATTATGGCGGCAGGCTGTTATTTGCCGCTTTCCGAAAATCCTTTTATAAGCAAGGAACTCGGTACACGCCATCGGGCGGCTATTGGAGTGAGCGAAGTGAGCGACGCTTTGTCGGTAGTGGTGTCGGAGGAAACGGGACAGGTTTCGCTCTCTATCAACGGCATGATCGTTCGGGACATTAATGAAGAATCGCTTATTTCCAAGCTGTTCGACGAATTGACGCCAAAGGTGAACGGTAAAGATAAAGGCAAAGGCATTTTGGCTATGTTTTGGAAGCGGAAGGGAGAATGACATCATGGATAAATGGTTGAGTCATCCTACTGCGCTTAAGATTATATCCGTCATTTTGGGTCTGCTTCTTTGGGCTGTCGTACATATTGACCCGGAAACGTCTCCGCAAACGGTGACCTCCAATATCGATACTAAAATCATTGAGGCAGCCACTATTGTCCACACGGGATTGGACGAGAAAAAGTATGTGTTGACGGCTATGGAGCCAACGGTTGCTCGAATTGTGGTGGAAGGCCGAATTTCCAGCTTGCTTGCGGCATCCAATGCCGATTATGTAGTCGAGGTGGATCTATCCAATGTGCGGGCGGGCATTCAGGAACTGCCCTTGACGGTTAAGATGCCTAGAGGCATTAAGGAAGTGGAGCTGTCGCCAAGACGGGTGACGGTGCAGATCGAAGAAATTGTGCATAAGACCTTTGACGCGCAGGTTCTTACGGAAGGCAATCCGGCAGCGGGATATGTGCTTGGCACGCCGGAAATCGTGTCAGACAGCGGCAACGTTGTACAGGTGACATTACCTAAGGACGATATGGATAAGGTAGGCATTGTCGCTGTTAAACTGAATGTAGAGGGTGCGGACAAAACACTCGTCAACAAAAAGGCGAAGATTGTCGTCTACGATAAAGAAGGACAGGAAATAACGAATGCTGTAACGGATCCGGCCACGCTTCATGTAGAAGCGAAAGTGACGCTTCCGTTTAAGCAAGTGCCGATTCAAGTCCGGTATACGGGCAATTTGCCTGACCATCTGAGCTTAGTGTCCGTGACGCCGAAGATGGATCAAGTGACGGTGTACGCGCAGCAAACGGATCTCGATGCCGTTACGGTCTACGATGGTGCGGTGCTGGATTTGTCCAAGGTTGAAAAGTCGGGAACCGTGCTTGTAAAAGCGGGGCCCGTCGATGGCATTCACGCCGTCGATCCAGGGGAAATCGAGCTTGAGGTCGTTGTGGAAGCGGCGACGAAACGGAAGTTGACGGGTGTGCCGGTTACGGTAACGGGGACGGCTGCCGGGATGACGGCGAAGGTGGTGACACCAACGACGGGCTTGATGGATCTTGAAATTAGCGGTGCGGAGTCGGTGTTGTCCGAGGTGAAGCTATCGGACGTGGCCATTATTGCAAAAGCGGACGGGCTCGCTCCAGGCACCCATACGATAGCGGTGGAGCTGGATTTGCCGGCGTATGTGCAGCCCGTTATTGCCGATGGGCAGTCGCTCAGCGTGACGATTCAAATTACCGACGACTCGATTCCGACCAGCGGTGAAGGAGAGTCCGAGGAACCCGGAACGGGCGGCAATCCTACCGAACCTCCGGAAAACTCTGAAAACGCAAGTCCGGGCGGAACAAGCGGCGGTGAAGGCAGCGGTAATGCGACCGAGGCCAGCAGCGGCAATAGCGGCAACAGCTTGGCTTTGACGGACAGAAACGGCGGGGCTCGTACGAATGCAATAAGAGTATGGGGAATAGATTCTGCAACTATATAATGGAAATAAACGTCATTCGTTTCAGGGATGACTAATTTCAGGGATGACTATTACACAGGGGATAAAGGAGCATTTACAATATGGGGAAATATTTCGGTACGGACGGAGTTCGCGGTGTGGCCAATCAAGAATTGACGCCGGAGCTGGCTTACAAAATTGGACGTTGCGGCGGCTATGTGCTGACAAGAACGGCAGAGAAGCCAAAGGTCGTCATTGGGCTGGATACGCGTATTTCGGGACCAATGCTTGAGGCTGCGCTGATAGCCGGACTTCTGTCCATCGGAGCAAGCGTTGTCCGTCTTGGCGTGGTCTCGACTCCTGCCGTCGCTTACTTGACGAAAGAACTGGGAGCCGATGCCGGCGTTATGATTTCGGCGTCTCACAATCCCGTGGAAGATAACGGCATTAAGTTTTTTGCGGGGGACGGCTTCAAGCTTTCCGATGATACGGAAAACGAAATCGAAGCGTTGATCGATGCGGAGAAGGACGAGCTTCCTCGTCCAGTTGGCGGAGATATCGGTTCTGTTTCCACTTACGAAAATGCGAAGCAGCGTTATTTGGATTATTTGAAAACAACGGTGAAGGGCCAGTTTGGCGGGTTGAAAATCGTGCTGGATTGCGCTCACGGCTCCGCTTATGAGCTGGCTCCAACCGTATTCCGCGAGCTTGGCGCGGAAATTATAACGGTAGGCGCAGAGCCGGATGGCCGCAACATCAACGCCGGAGTAGGCTCGACGCATCCGGAATATCTTCGCGAGAAGGTGCTGGAGCTTGGTGCGGACCTCGGCCTCAGCTTCGACGGCGATGCGGATCGTTTGATTGCGATTGATGAAAAAGGCGAAGAGGTAGACGGCGACTTTATTTTGTGCATTATTGGCGACCGCTTGAAGCGCGAGGGTAAATTGGCTAAAGATACGGTTGTTACGACGGTAATGGCGAACATCGGCTTTTTTAAAGGGGCGGAAAAAATCGGCCTCCAAACGGCTCAAACCGCTGTCGGCGACCGTTACGTAATGGAAGAGATGCGTCGCGGCGGCTACAATTTGGGCGGCGAGCAGTCCGGCCATGTTATTTTCCTCGATTATATTACGACAGGCGATGGCATTCTTTCTGCTCTTCAGCTTGTTGAGACTGTTGCCGGATCGGGCAAAAAGCTAAGCGAGCTGAAAACGCTAATGCGCAAATATCCGCAAAAGCTGGTTAACGTTCGTGTAGCGGACAAGTCGTTGTATAACGGCAATACGGCTATTGAACAGGCTGTTAAGCAAGTGGAAGCGGAACTTGGAGACAATGGCCGCGTATTGGTGCGTCCTTCGGGAACGGAGTCTCTTATTCGCGTTATGGCGGAAGGCCCGGATAAAGAGCAGGTTGAAGCTTATGTGGATCAAATCGCTAATGTGGTGAAACGTGAACTAGGTTAACGATTAATGGCAATATAATAATGTGAACAATATTGCTTGAAAACAATAAATGTTAGATTCGTAATATGAAAACACACGTTATACTTCATTTTTGATTTGACATCTGGAATAATAACATGATCATTTGAGGCTGCCCTATATGGCGGCCTCATTTTTATTTTTATAGCGAGAATTACTGTAGTACTGGCCGTCTTGATCGTAAATTGTATACTAACGGATACTATGAACCTGTTATTTTTGAAGGATATACTTAGGTGTGGATGATTGAATCTTTTACTATGTGAAATAAAGGGAGTGGAATAGCTGAAATGAACGGAAAATGGAGCCGCCGGTGGAGAAAGAGCTTGATTCTGATGCTTACAGCGGCGTTGCTAATGAGCGCGTACCCAGTCGTTTCGGCGAACGGCAGCGGATTTAGGACGAAGCTGCCAGTAAATCATAGCTTATTAATCTATCCTTACGGCGTGGCTGTGAGTGGGAGCGGCGATATCTACGTCACAGATTCGAACAACCACCGCATACTTAAGTATTCTTCTGAGGGGGCTGTCCTGACGGAGTGGGGCAGTGCTGGCAGCGGAGCTGGACAGTTTCAAGGTCCTACAGGGATTGCAATCGATCGCGACGGAAATGTATATGTGGCGGATAGACATAACCATCGGATACAGATATTTGATTCAAACGGATTGTATCTCTCCCAAATCGGAGGAGTGTCGCTCTCTTACCCCTATTCGCTCGCTATCGATAATAATAGCGGACATCTTTACGTTGCGGATACTGATAATGACTATATTAAAAAGTTTGATCTACATGGAACCCTTGTTTTCCAATGGGGGGGTCAAGGCAGCGGGAACGGACAGTTCGATGAACCATCTGCCGTTGCGGTTGACAGCAGCGGCAACGTTTATGTGGCGGATACCAATAATAATCGGATTCAAAAGTTTACTTCTGCCGGAGGTTTTGTTCAACAATGGGGAGGACGCGGCAGTGGGAACGGGCAATTTAGTCTACCTACCGGTATCGCGATTGATGGCAGCGATCTCCTTTATGTGACGGAGCGTGGAAATGAGCGACTCCAAAAGTTCACCTCAGAAGGTAGTTTTGTTGCGGCTTGGGGAAGCTGGGGGCAAGGAGACGGACAGTTTTATAATCCGTTTTCCGTGGCCATCGGCCCCGGAAGCTTGGTTTATGTTGCAGACACGTATAATCACCGCATTCAAGTATTCGACTCAAACGGGCAATTTCTCAAGAGGCTGGGCAGCTTTGGGGAAGGCAGCGGACAAATGAAAGGGGCAACTGCAGCGGCCTTTGATCAAAACGGCAACATCTATGTAGCGGATACGAACAATTACCGGATTCAAAAGTTTTCCTCTGATGGATCGTATCTCATGGAATGGGGCGGTTTTGGAAGCGGTGACGGACAGTTTAAGTATCCTAGCGGCATTGCCATCAATGATATTGGTGAAGTCTTTGTAGTCGATATGCATAATAATCGGGTTCAGCGCTTTGATTCAAATGGCAGATTGACTGCGAAGTGGGGCGAGCTTGGTCATGGTGCAGGTCAGTTTAATGAACCGAATGATATCGCCATCGACAACCGCGGTGATGTCTATGTATTGGAAAGAGGAAACAAACGAATTCAGAAGTTCTCTTCTAACGGAGATTTTATTGGAATGTTTGTAGAAAATGACGGAATATTAGCCATGCCACAAGCGATTGCTATTGATAGCCATGATCGTATCTACGTTACAGATATTGCAACAAATCTGGTTTTGCAGTACAATCCGAACGGCGATCTTCTTGCCTCATGGGGTGGCGGCGGACCGGGAGGCGTGCAATTCAATAACCCGGTTGGTGTTGCAGTGGATGCTATAGGCAATATCTATGTATCGGAAAATCTCAGCCATCGAGTTCAGAAGCTGTCCCCGACCGGAGCCCTTTTGGCCCAATGGGGAAGCCAAGGTATAGGAGAGGGCCAATTTCGACAGCTAAACAAGGTAACGATTGACAACGACGGTCATGTTTGGGTTGCGGATACAGGCAATGCGCGTTTCCAAACATTGAGGGCGGCAGCCATACCTAGAACTAATGTGCCGACTGGAACAATAATATCTAATAATAGCGCTGTTACGCTTAATGCGGTTGGTGCGACCGTCTATTATACAACGGACGGTTCTCTGCCGACGCTGGACAGTACGAGCGGAACAAGTACAGTCATTTCGGGACAGCCCGGTGACACGATTGTACTGCGGGCAGTTGCCGTAATAGACGGGATGGCGGTTAGCCCGTTGATGCGCGCGGAATACACCATTGCTTCGCCATCCATTGATCCGGCGGCCGTCTCGTTTGATCTTAACGAAGCGGGTACGCAGCACGGAGATGTGAATATCGATGTTATCCCGAACGGTTTTGTTTTGGAGAATGTTTTGAAGGATTCCGAGGTATTGGCTTCGGGAACCGACTATAGTTATGCGGGAAATACCGTTACTTTGAAAAAGTCACTTTTGGAAAGCCTGCCGAACGGCGCGGCGACCATTGTATTTGATTTTGGAGCGGGAGGACGGCTGCCACTGACTGTTAATATTTTTGATTCCACGCCAGTACCAGACGGGCCATATTTGCAGCAGGCTATAGAGGGGAATGCTCAGGCCAGCCTATCATGGAGTCCGGTTCCAGGCTCAACGGGGTATAAAGTATATCGGAGCGTAACCGCCTCGACCTACGGGGTGGAAATTGCGTCGGTTGGCGGCTCTGTGTATGACTATACAGCGACTGAGCTGACGAATGGGACGACTTATTATTTTACGGTTAAGGGAGTCAATCATCAGGGTGAAAGCCCGCGTTCCAATAGGGTAGCTGCAACGCCGTTTACAGTATCGGACGCACCTACGAACGTTACTTCGGTTGCAGGAAATGGGCAAGCGACCGTCAGCTTTGTCGTTCCAGCGTTTGATGGGGGACGGCCTATCTCCGAGTATGTGGTCACGGCAAGTCCTGGCGGAGGGACGGCGAGGGGAAGCGGCGGTCCAATTACGGTGCCTGGACTGACGAATGGCACGGCTTATACGTTTACGGTGAAGGCGGTTAACGAAGCAGGAGAAGGAATCGAGTCGGGAGTTTCAAACTCAGTCATACCAATAGCATCGGGAGGAGTGTCACCATCGATACCATCTGAGGAGCATTCCTCTTTTATGGGCGTAGCTGTTAGTATTGGAGGAAAGCCGGTAACGGCTGGAACAATGTTTGTAAAAACAACGACTAGCGGCAGCGGTGTTACCTCGCTTGCGATTTCTTTGATTCAGAGGAAGCTTGAAGAACAGATTTCGAAGTTGGGGCCCGGGGCCGAAATGTTGGTTGAGGCAGACAAAGAAGCCGATTCGGCTTATGTGGAGCTTGGCGGTTTGCAATTGGCGTATTTATCCCAGCAACAAGCTGTATTGGAGTTTAGAACGACAACGGCCGCCTATCGTATACCTTTTCAGGCGATTGATATTGAATCGCTTTTGAAGCCATTTGGGGATTCGGGCAAGCTTGCAGAACTTCAAATACGGATTGAGATTGGGGCTCCGACAGCCGAGATGAACAATCAAACGGGAGCGGCGGCGGTAAAGCAAGCGGTAAAGACGGTAGTGGGGACGGAAGTAAAACCGGTAATAAAGGCGGCAGTGGGGACGGAAGTAAAACCGGTTGTAAGAGCGGCATTAAAACCCGCATTAAACACGGTAGTAAACCCTGAAGTAAAACCGGCAGTAAAATCTGTATTAAAAGCGGTAGTAAACCCTGAAGTAAACCCGGTAGTAAAATCTGTATTAAACGCGGGAGTAAACCTTGAAGTAAACCCGAAAGTAAAATCTGTATTAAACGGGGGAGTAAACCCGACAGTAAACCCGGCAGTAAACGAGAGCTTAGCCAGTGTTGGGGAGCCTGTAAACTTCTCGGTCCGGGTGATTCATGGGGAGAAAGAAAGCACTCTATCCAAATTCAATCGTTATATCGAAAGAAGGATTGTGCTCCCGGGAGACTTAGCGTCGAATCCGGTTACGACGATGGTTGTTGTGGAGCGTAGTGGAACAGTGAGGCATGTTCCGTCGAAGGTTGTGACTATGGCGGGCAAACGCTACGTTCAGGCACTTAGTCAATCCGCGACCGGAACCTACGCCGTGATACGCAATTCGGTAACGTTCCCGGACGTCGATGCGCCATGGGCGAAGGCTGCGGTGAATGAACTGGGGTCCCGGCTTGTTTTGAATGGAGACGACATAGGATTGTTTAATCCCAATCGTGAAGTGACACGGGCAGAGTTCGCGGCAATTCTCGGTCGAGCATTGGGACTGACGGCTGAGCCATCCGTCAATTCGCTTTTCTCCGATGTAAAGGTCGAAGCGTGGTATAGCGCTTCAGTTAAAGCCGCTTACGACAACGGCTTGATAGCGGGCTTTGAAGACGGCACGTTCTTGCCAGATAACAAACTGACACGAGAGCAGGCAATGAGAATCCTTTCCTCGGCGATGAAGCTGACCGGGTTGAAGCATAAGCTTTCTCCGAAGCCTGTGGATGAATCGCTTCAGCCGTTCGGCGATGCCGGCGAAGCTGGGAAGTGGGCTCGTGATGCCATAGCGGATTGCGTGCAAGCCGGAATTATCGAAGGACGCTGGGGAGATAAGCTTGCTCCAAAAGAGGCGATCACTCGCGCCGAAATTTCCGTGATTGTTTTGAAGCTGATGCAAAAGTCGGAATGGATAGATGGATAATCATGATTAGTTCTTATTCTGAATTCCTATTTCATTCGGCGGCATAGGTAATATAATCGTTAGCATAAATATAAAAAAGGGCAGGCGCAATGAGAAGATTTATGTCTCATGCGGCTGCCCTTATTTTTAAAAGGGAAATGCTCCGTTTTAATGCAAATAAGCGTGCAATCCACGGATATGGGTTAAATATTTGGCTTTGCTCGCTTCTTTGAGCAGAGTAGCGGGGATGCCTTTGAGCGGCGTATCCTGTTTGCCAAGGGCGGCAACGGCATCTTTTCTGCCGAGACTGGCAAGCTTGCCGTAATGAGTTGGGACAAAAGGCTGCAACGGCAAGCCGTTTAGCGCCGCGTACAGGTTGTAGCCGACCGCCTCTCCCATTTGCCATGCGAGCTGGGCGGTTGGAGGAAGCGGCTTCCCCTTGTTGTCGAAAAAGATAGCGCTGTCTCCCGCTGCAAATATATTTTGATGCGAGATGGATTGCAAATGTTCGTTGACAGCGGCTCGGCCTCCCAACGTTTCAATGCTGGAGCGGTCGACCAAGCTATTGCCTTGCACGCCGCCTGTCCAGATTAAGGTGTGCGCGGCAATAGCAGTGCCGTCTTGGAGCCCAATATACGGATAGTCGTAAGCCGTTACGGGAATGCCAACCTTAAATTGAACGCCTCGCTTCTCCAGGCTGAGTTTTGCTCTTGCAGCTAAGGAAGCGGGGAAACCAGCAAGTATTGAAGGGGAGGCTTCGATGCAGACGAGAGTGATATTGCGCTGATCGATATCGTACTGTTTGCTCCATTTTGGGACCATATCGGCCAGCTCGCCTGCCATTTCAATGCCGCTTAAGCCGCCTCCCCCAACAACTATCGTTGCATCGGCCTGATTGCCCGAAAGGCGATAACGGCTCAAAGCTTGGGCAATATGTGAGTGAATCCGATTGGCGTCGTCGATTGATTTTAAAGGAAGGGCATGCTGTTTAAGTCCCGGAATATTGTAGTAGGCGGTTTCGCTTCCCAGTGCTAGAACCAAATAATCGTATGGATGAGGGGCGAGGTCCGAGCGATTGGTATGAATTTGCTTCTGCTCCGTGTCGATAGCGGTTATTTCTTCAGTTGCAAGCCGAATTCGTTTGCCTTGTATCAGCTTGGCTAAAGACAGGCCAACAGCTTGCTCCGCCAAATTGCCAGCAGCCAAACGATGAAGCTCTGTTATTAACTGGTGAGTGGGGGTGCGGTTGATCAAAAGAATATCCGCTTCTACGTCATAAACAAACTTTCGTACGGTTAGCGCACAGAGCAAACCGGCGTAACCCCCGCCTAAAATGACGATCCGTTTCATGCGAACATCTCCTTGTTTTGAAGGATTTGATGGATTTGGTTGAATTGTGATAAAAATCACAATCTCGTTCAAATATATGTGATTAATTTCACATTTGTAGGTTGACCTCATATTAACATATCCGATCCTGAGATGGCAATAGATGTTAGCGTGGTTGTTAGAGAGACATTTTGGGCTATAGGGGCTGCTGCGGCTTATTCAGAAAAAGGTTGCGCCGAAGGGATTAAATGAATATGATAGGTAGTATGATTCTAGAAGGAAAGCGAGGGCAGAGGTTGTAAAAGTAAGAAAAGCGCCAGAGCTTGCGCGGGATGAGCGGATGGAAGGAGCCTTTTTTGGAGGGCTGCGGAGAGATGCCATACGGCAAGCTGACGAGGTGAAGGTGTTCGAAACATTCGGCGGGGACCTTCCGGTATATAGTGAGCCAACCGAAAGCCGCAACGCAAAACGATCGGGCGACCGATCCGACAACCGTTCGGCAGGCTGCTGCAAATTCAATTGCTCCCGTATGTCTACGATGCCGCCTGAGGGGCTGGCATGGGCAGGTGGGTGCCACGGTTTTTTCCATTGTCGAAAACATGGTTTTCCAAAGGGACAAAGGCGCGAGAGGGCGGCCTTTCTTTGGCCATGAGTTTTTTGAAACGGAAAGTGACAACTTCATACTAGCCTGTGCCGCACAAGCGCTGGCATCCGGGAAACGGGAAATATACCGTTAACGGAGGTCTATTTCATTATGTGTGGTATTGTAGGATATATTGGTAAACGCGACTCTCAGGATATTTTGCTGGAAGGGCTCAAAAAGCTGGAGTATCGGGGTTATGATTCCGCCGGCATCGCTGTTTTTACGTCAAACGGGCTGGAAATCAAGAAGTCAAAGGGTCGTTTGGCTGTGCTTGAGGATAAGCTGAAGAGCAGCCCGCTGGCTGGCTCGGTTGGCATTGGCCACACTCGTTGGGCTACGCACGGCAAGCCGTCCGACATTAACTCCCACCCTCACACGGACAATTCCGCGAAGTTTTCGGTTGTGCATAACGGCATTGTCGAAAACTATTTGGAGCTTAAGGAAGAGCTCGCTGCAAAAGGCCATATTTTCGTGTCGGAGACGGATACGGAAGTCATTTCACATCTGGTTGCGGACGAATACGACGGCAATCTTGTCGAAGCGGTGCAGCGCGCGGTCAAGCGGATGCGCGGAGCTTTTGCGCTAGGCGTTTTGACAGAATATGAGCCGGATCGGCTCGTTGCTGTACGTTTTGCAAGCCCGCTCGTTATCGGTGTTGGCGATGGGGAGAACTTTATCGGCTCGGATATTCCCGCTATTTTGGAGCATACGCGGGATGTGTATATATTGGACGACGGCGAAATGGCCGTCTTGACACAGAGTGGTGTCGAACTAATGACAATCGGCGGCGAAACTATTTCCAAGGAAATATTTCATGTCGATTGGGATATTGTGACGGCGGAAAAGGCCGGATTCGACCATTTTATGCTGAAGGAAATTTATGAGCAGCCTAAAGCTTATCGCGATACAATGCTTGGACGAATCTCGGATGATGGGAAATCGGTCCGTTTGAAGGAATTGTCCATGTCGGATGAATATATAAAGTCGGTGCGCAAGGTGCATATTGTCGCATGCGGTACGGCGTATCATGCCGGACTTGTCGGCAAGTCGGTTATCGAATCGCTGGCGCGTATCCCTGTCGAAACGGATGTCGCTTCGGAATATCGTTACCGCTCGCCGATTATTACGCCGGATACGCTGGTCATTGTCGTTAGTCAATCCGGCGAAACGGCGGATACGCTGGCGGCGCTGCGCGAAGCACGTCGGAACGGCGCTCGTGTGCTGGCGATTACGAATGTTGTCGGCAGCTCCGTCGCCCGCGAGGCGGACGACGTGCTTGTCACATGGGCAGGCCCGGAAATTGCGGTTGCTTCGACAAAAGCTTATACGTCTCAGCTTATTGCCTTCTACCTGTTCGGACTGCATTTGGCAGGCGTTCTTGGTACTCAGGGGCAGGCAGAGGTTGAAGGTTTGATCGAAGGGCTTCTTGCTCTTCCTGTGCAAGTGGAAAGTATTTTGGAGCAAGCTGCGGTGCTGAAGCAAGTGGCAGAATCTATGGCGCATCATACGAGCCTGTTCTTCATCGGCCGTGGGGTCGATTATGCGGTGGCGCAGGAAGGCTCGCTGAAGTTGAAGGAGATTTCGTATATTCATTCCGAGGCTTACGCGGCTGGGGAACTGAAGCATGGCACTTTGGCGCTGATTGAAGATGGCGTGCCGGTTATCGCTTTGGTGACGCAAGAAGCGTTGTATGAGAAGACGCTGAGCAACATTAAAGAGGTGAAAGCTCGCGGAGCGCATGTGCTCGCTGTCGTGAACAGCGGCTCCGAAGAGGAAGTGGCGAAGTCAGTGGATGAGACTTTCGGGATTCCGAAGACGCTGCCTTTGCTGGCGCCAGCGCTTTCCGTTGTTCCACTGCAACTGCTGTCGTACTATGCGTCGCTGGCGCTTGGGCATGACGTGGATAAGCCGCGGAATTTGGCTAAGAGTGTTACGGTGGAGTAGGGGAACGAATGGGTAAGGGTAATTGTCCGGTGACATTGAAGTTTGTGTCTGGACAATATAGTTAGTGCCTTTACAATATAGTATGTGATTTTACATTATAGTAAAGTTCTTCTATCCGATTAAATTAAATAAACAATAAAAAATCCCGATGAGCATATTTGCATCATTGGGATTTTTTGATTAGCTAGTTAATCCGGCTAGTGCAAAATAAGGGGAGTTTGGGTTGTTCAAAGAAAACATAGCATGAGACTGAAGAATAAAGTGTTAGACCGTGAAAAAAGTTGTAGACTGAGAAAATAAAGTATTAGACTGCCGCTGAGGCATTAAGCTAACGGGCAGGATAGTTTAATAACTTCGCGAAAAAGATGTTAGAAGAAATCGGTGGAAGCAATAAAACCACCATTAAAGAACAAGATATTAGACTTTTAAGAAGGTGGGTTAGGTTTGAAATTTAATGAACTTTCAAAAATATTTGTTAATGAATTCCCAAAATTCAGGCTTAATCTTATTGAACACGAAGCAAAATTTAAAGAAGTTCTTAACCATGTGTTTTTTGGTGACTTAAATGATTATTTAATCCGATTACTAAGAAAAGATATAGAAACCGAGTTGCTAGTACGATTGTTTGAATTTTATGAGAGGATGGAATTAAAGGGGGACACATTAGTTAAAGAAGTTTTGTCTTGCACTATTCTAGAGAGGCTTGGGGACGAAAGGGAAATACTAGAAATTGCTTATAAATATATGGGTAAGGAAACAAGAAAAGCGTCTGATAATATTGAAAGGGAATGGGGGAGATTATGAGAGCATCGAGCCATTCGGCAAGATTTATTACGCTAACGGGGAACGTTAGCTGAGGACAAAAGATGCTTTGAACGTGTCAGCTAAAGCGGTGTTAAAAGGGACAAAGTTATTAAAGAAATTAGATCAGCGGACGGTCAGTTCAAAGTCCAAATAGGCTTTGGTTAAATGTAGATGTATTGTATGAATTATCATATCAGGATACTATCCGGTCCTTAGATTACCAGCATAAGATGGGGAATTATGGGCTTATTTGAGGAAGGTTCCAACTTTCTTTATATGGTAATAACTAGTGGTTCCAGTCTTTTTATTTTTCGTGTTTATCACGTGCCCCGGCAAACACAGTAAAATCAACAAAATTAGTTCCCCACTTTTTTATCAACTGACAGGTAATTTTCAGAAAAAATAAAGTTCTAGACTGAGAAAATAAAGTATTAGACTGCCGCCACTTCGTTAAGCTAGCTGGAAGATCTGCTCGATCATCGGGCATTATCGGACAATATCTATGAGAAGCGCTGATGCGGATAATCCGAGCCGTTATGCAAAAGAAGATAATAATTGGTTGAATCTATCTCGCTCCTCTAAAAAAGCGCAATGACCGCTGTATTGGAACGGGACTAGCTTCGAATTTTTGATCAGCTTATTTGTTTCCTCAGCTTGGGTAAAAGGAACGACTTTATCATGAATTCCGTGAATAATTAATGTGGGTGCATCGATCTGACCGAGATCGTTGTAAACATTTTCATCTCTAAGCATGACCATAATGGCGGAAGTCGCCCAATTCGCCGCTTGTAATCCCATTAAAACGAACCAATTGGATTTGGGTTCGGAAATATACTGAAAGAAAAAAATTCTCGTTTGGTCTTGCAGCATTTGCGGTCGGTCATGATTTGTATCTTCGATGATTTTATTTGTAAATTCTTTTGGAACGCTAGATGGAGAGGCAGCGTCGATCAGAACGAGTTTAGATACCCCATACCCTTTGTAACGAGCCATATAACGAATCGAGATCGCGCCTCCGGTAGAGTGTCCGGCCAGTGTTATGTTTCTTAACTGTAACGTCTCGATGACCATGCGGACATCATCTGCTAATCTGTCGAAATTGTACCCGTGAAATGGTTTATCCGAATTACCGTATCCTCTCCAGTCCATTCCGATACAACGATATCCGAGCTTAGGAAGAAAATTGAACTGATATTCGAACTGGTTATGGTTTAGAGGCCACCCATGAATAAAAAGTATCGTTTTATTTCCCGTAGGATTGATGTCCTCTATAAATACTTTTACGCCCGGTTCCACAGTCACGAAGTATCCCAAGTGTATCGCCTCATTTTTTTAAAATGTACTTCCCCACATTAAGATATTCGCCCTAGGCAAGGTGAATGTCTAATTTCAGCGTCAAATTGGGTTTAGATAATACGTAGAGATATCTGAGGAATAGCTTGAGTGAAACAACTTCTTCAGATCATTGAGCTATCGGGACACGTTAGTTAGTTGAATGACAACAGCGGCAGCCTAATGATGCCTAATGATGACATGGTCGAAGGATGCCGATTTTTTTTGTGATCTATAGATCATCAAACACCGAGTGTGGAGTCATGGGCACATAGGACCAAGAATAAGAGAATCGTCCAAACCCGCTTTCTATTTTAAATATGCCTCGTTAATATAGAATTCATGCAGTTCTTTCTAAAGCAAAGTTTCCATGTAGCCAGCAATGCTTCTCTCATTCTCTCCCTTAGATTTCTGGAGTTCTTCAATGACTAGCTTTCTCCGTGCAACCGAGTGATTTTGACTTAGCTTAGCTTTGCCTTCCATTTTATCAATCTTAATTTTAAAACCAGTAATACCTTTAGTCATTCCTGCTAAAAATACTTCATCAACCTCGCTGAGGCGGTATGAGCTATCGGGCTCTTCATATTTATTGACGAGTTCACTTAAGGATTCATATAGCTCTATCCCATCAATAAGCTCAATTTTTCCGTATGCATGTACGGTAAGATAGTTCCATGTAGGTACAGCGTGATTAGATTCATACCAAGAGGGTGAAATATAGCAATGAGGACCATGGAAGATGGCTAACACAGTCTGGTTTTGAATGTCTTGCGATTGTGGGTTAGGGCGGGCGAAATGACCGTACAAATATCCCTTGTTTTCGTCTAGCATAAGTGGAATATGAGTCGCGAACGGTTCACCTTCGTGGAAGGAAAATAACGTGGCAAATCCGTTCTTTTTAATAATTTCATAGATCAGATCTTCATTATCAATCCTAAAATGCGATGGCACATACATCATGATCAACCTCCATACTTATCTTTGATAAACGAAAGTATACATAGTATAAGGAATAAATGGAAACATAGTAAGAGCTAGTTTTAATCATATATATAAAAGTAAAGTATTTGACGGTGGAGTGGACCATAAAAACTCCTTATAGCTTGAACCCTGTAATTGCAACTGATTACGGGGTATTTTTGTTTTCTGGAGCTTATGCAGTTGAATCTAAATGAGGAAGTCAGCTTCGGACAAGAATGGAGTCTAACAAGGGACACCTAGTGAAAGTGAGCGCGGTGTTTGCTTTTCGTCATGCGAAAGGATTATTAAACTCAGAAATTAATTCAAATACGCTTTGATTTGGCAAATAAGCAATTCGAAGTATTTCGTAGTATGCATTGCTGGGCGCCTCCGTTAATGGGGGACTTAAGGGGATCTCCAAAACATTGTAAATACTCCTTTACAAGAATATTCATGTTTAGATATTTTATGGATATAAATTAAAAACAGTAAAAGTATCGATGTATGTGACATTGGATGGTTTTATGGACAATCTGGCTTGGACAGCGCCTTACTTCAATGAAGAGGTAGGAAAATTTCAAACCGATTTGCTATTTTCCAGCGACACTCTTTTATTGGGGAGAGTGACTTACGAAGGGATGGCAGCAGCTTGGCCAACGATGACGGATGAAGTGGGTTTTGCCGACAGAATGAACGGATATCCTAAGTATGTTGCCTCTACAACCTTAGAAGAAGGTCCGTGGGATGCAACGATGATCAAAGGTGATATTGCTTAATGGAGCATGATCTCATCAATGAATATCATTTTATGATCCAACCAGTCGTACATGGAAGCGGGAAGCGGCTTTTCAAAGACGAGAGCTATACAAAACCCTTGAAGCTTGTTAGAGTACAAGCAACCTCTACCGGTGTAGCCATTCTTTCCTATCAACCAGAAAAAAAGAGTTAAATCCATTGCCACAATGATGAACCATGAATGCTAACGTCATGGGTGCCTTGGCAGAGCCTACGCGCATGCAGATTGTTGAGCTTTTGCGAGAACGTCCGCTAACCGTAGGGGAGGTAGTCTTGGACTTTGTTTTCTGTGCAAGGCTACCAATGGTTTTATTTATGGGTAAATCTATTTTTTTCCTGTTACAGATGGGTCAAAAGAAAATAATGTGTTAGAGTGATGTATCAACCCCAACCCCAAAAACGGCCTAAGAACGCTCCAACGTTCTTAGGCCGATACTGTTTACACGACATTCTTCGCCGCAGTTTCTATACGCGCTGTCCCTCTAGCACGGCCTGAAGACGGTCCAAGTTCTGCTCGTTGCATTCCGGGCAAAAAGATTTCACTTGCTCGAATTCCTTCTCGTCTTTGAACTGTTGTCGGAAAGTGACACGCGTCCGACCGCCCTTTTCGTTAAATGTCGCCGTCAACCGGAACCCATGATGGACATCTTGATGCTCCAGCACAATACGCTGTCCAGGCTCGATCTCGATGAACTTATTCTCGTTCGGATAATCCTTGCCGTCCGGTCCGTGGAAGGTAAACCGCCAGACGCCGCCTTCGCGGAAGTCGAATTCACTGAACGTGCTCGTGAAGCCGTTAGGTCCCCACCACTGCGTCAGCAGTTCCGGCTGGGCCCAAGCCCTGTAAACCTCTTCCTTTGGGAAGTCGTACCAGCGCGCATGGGCAAACTCCAATTCGCCGGGAACAAGGTCGGCGTCATCCTCAGCGGAAACAGCTTCCTCGCTTTGAACAGCTAGCGAATTGCCCAGCAGCTCCAGCAGCTCCCTCGACCCGTGTTCCCGATTCTCGACCGCATCGAGCCCATCGAAGAAGGTGCCTTGCTCTGTAAAGGTCAGCTTCGTGCCGCCATCCGTGTCTGCAAGCTCGATCGTAGTAATGGATACGGAGAATCGCACGCTGTTAAAGTCTAACACGTACGTATAAACAATTCGTTCGAGCGGAACAATTTCCTGATAAGTCGCGTCGAACGTGAATAACCCACCGTCTGGCGCTTCGCCGCTGCTAAATTCCCGTCCGCCTACCCGGAATTCAAACACTTCCGGCTTCGTGAACCAACGCGCTTTGGCTTCAGCGTCAGCCATTGCTTTGTACACCTGCTCCCTGGATGCCGGATACGTTTTTTCAATGACGAATGTTCCGTGGTTTACAAATTTTTCTTTCATGATCTTAATCCTCCTCAGATTCTTCTTTATTATGGTTTGTTTTGTTATCACCGCCCGCTAAAAACATCCCCAGCAGGCCAAAGCGTTGTTCCCAGCTTTTTTGACGATTCAGAATCGGCTTCTCATAGTCATTTTTCATCGCTTGCAGCAAAGTGGTAAAATCGTCGACCGTCACCTGTTCCTTGTCTTTCATCAGCTTCGATACGTGTCTTAGTTGATCTAGTAATTTCTGCTGGCGCCGAATTTGCTCCTGCACCCGCTCCATTTGCAGGCCGACGACCTCGAGCGGGTCAATTCCGCGGCCCGTCAGCGCCGCCTTCACTTCGTCGAGCGACAGGCCCAATTCTTTTAGCGATACGATTCGATAGAGTCGAGACACATCTTCGTTGTTGTAGAGACGATGTCCCGACTCCGTGGCGCCTGACGGCGAGAAAAGCCCAATTTGGTCGTAGAAGCGCAGCGTGCGCACCGTTAAACCTGTCAGCTTGGCCAAATCACCGACCTTCCAATATCGTTTCATGGATCCTCTCCGTTCTTTTTCGCTAGCTCGATCACCGGTAGCCTCATTATATAACCTTACGTAACGTAACGTTCAAGCAGTTTGTTCAATCTTTTTTTAAAATAAAAAGAAAATAAAATTTTCCAGATTGTGACGAACGAAGCGACAGGTGCGATGAGAGGTAATGCCTAAGCAGTTCTAACTCATTTACGATAAGAGGATTTGAAGATATGTCATAATACATAACACAAAATAGAATTCAGCATTCAAAATTGATGAAATTCATTGAAAATCCTAAATACATAACCTGTATTGACAACTTATCTAACACAAGTTATTATTCAATTAATTGAATATTCAACTTTCGTATATCCTTAACAATTGGGTCAAGGGTCTCTACTTAGAAACCGTAAATTTCTAGCTACGAAATAAAATGTGCTTTCGGCATATTTTATTCGTAGCTAGTTTTTTTATATTCATCAAACAAAGGGGAAAAACAGACATGTCAAATCTGCTTATCAAAAATGCGCAAATCGTAACTATGAACGCAAACGAGGACATTATAACTGGCGATATTCGAGTCGTGAACGGGCGAATAGCTGAGATTGGCTCACACCTTGAACCAACGAGCGGGGAGAAAGTGCTTGATGCTACGAATCGTACTGTCATCCCTGGTTTTGTCCAAACCCATATTCATTTGTGCCAAACATTGTTTCGCGGAAAAGGCGATGACTTAGAGCTGCTTGACTGGTTGAAAAAACGGATTTGGCCTCTAGAGGCTTCTCATGATGAGGAATCCATTTACTACTCGGCCTTGCTCGGTATTGGAGAACTGCTGCAAAGCGGAACAACAACGATCGTCGACATGGAGACGGTGCACCATACAGACTTCGCCTTTCAAGCTATCGCACAAAGCGGCATTCGCGCGTTATCCGGGAAGGTCATGATGGATAAGGGAGCTGAAGTCCCCCTCGCTTTGCAAGAAAAAACAGCGGATTCCATTAGACAAAGCGTTGAACTCTTAGAGAAGTGGCACGGCTATGACAACGGCCGCATTCAGTATGCATTCTCACCGCGATTTGTTATTTCTTGTACTGAAACACTGCTTCGCGAAGTTCAAAAGTTGTCCGAACATTATCAAGTCAAAGTCCACACGCATGCATCGGAAAATCAAGGAGAGATTGCAATCGTTCAAGCTGAAACGGGCATGCGGAACGTCGTTTATCTGGACCACCTCGGACTCGCAAACGACCGGTTGATACTTGCGCATTGCATTTGGCTGGACGCTGAAGAGAAACGTATCATTCGCGAAAAAGGCGTTCACGTCAGCCACTGTCCCGGCTCCAACTTGAAGCTCGCTTCTGGCATTGCAGAAACTCCTGATATGCTGGATCTCGGTATCTCGGTTAGCTTAGGCGCTGATGGAGCTCCATGCAACAATAATTTGGATATGTTTAACGAGATGAGACTAGCGGCACTCATTCAAAAACCTATTCATGGTCCAACAGCGATGAATGCAAGAACCGTTTTCAAAATGGCTACGATAGGCGGGGCAAAAGCGGTTGGCATGGGGGATGAGATTGGAAGCATCGAAGTAGGCAAAAAAGCGGACCTCGCTATTTTAAATCTGAATACCTTCCATACGTACCCTTCTTACGATGTGGATCCCATTTCACGTATCGTTTATTCTGCCACCAGAGCAGATGTAGAAACGACTATCGTTGACGGTCGAATCGTTATGGAGAACGGGATTATGAAAACGATTGACAAAGGTATTATTTTGCGTGAAGCGGATCGTTCTATCAAAAGGCTGTTGTCTAAAACTCCGATTCATTAAAAGAAGAATTACGTACTTAAATGTCGAATGTATTTTATATTGAAGGACAATCCCTTTAGGACTGGGAGGTTTGTAATGAAGGTCAAACGAATCGTCGCCAATATAAATACGAAGGATATGAATGCAGCTAAATGCTTCTACCAGGATGTACTTGGCCTTGATTTAATGATGGATCATGGTTGGATTAGAACGTATGGTTTAAATGAGGAAATGGGAATTCAAATTAGCTTCGCGTCACAGGGCGGCTCGGAAACGTCTACGCCTGATCTATCGATTGAAGTCGATGATGTCGATGCTGCATTAGAAGGCATGAAGAGAGCTGGATTTCCGATCGAATATGGGCCTGTTGATGAGCCTTGGGGTGTTCGAAGATTCTATGTCCGCGATCCATTTGGCAAGCTAATCAACATTCTTGCTCATGTACACCATTTGCATTAGAAGGCGAGGCTGGACGAGAAGCTGGCGGAGGCAAACATGGAGGACCAAAACAGGGAGAAGACATCATGGCAACAAATATAATCGAACAATATTGGCAGTCGTATGCTCAAAAGGAAAATCTACATTTAGGAGTTTCTGCCGCTTGGATGTTTGGAGATGGCTCTAAAGAAATGGGCGATGAATTAGCGAAGCTTGTTGTGGATGGCATAAAAACGGCAACTTGTTCTGCGCACTGTGCATACGAATTTGAAAACGAGGAATTGCCGAAACAGGGACAATACGACATTATATTAGACGGAAGCAATTACCCTGTAGCTATTATTCAATACACCAACGTCGAACTTTGCAAAATGAATGAAGTAACGGCCGACTTTGCAAAAAAAGAAGGCGAAGGCGATTTAAGCTATACCTATTGGTATGAAGAGCATGTCAAATTTTTCACTTGGGAATTAGGTTTATACAATCTTACTTTTAGTGATGACTTAATGCTGGTGTGTCAAACTTTTCGAGTGGTTGATATTTATCAACAATCATAGATGAGATTTGAGTTAGGAACTATTTTTAAGTGAAGCATTAACAATTCCCTATCGCTGAGCCGAACGAAAAACAGTTAATTGTTGACTGATTTTCGCTCGGCTTTCTTTTTTTTTAAGCGAAATAAAGGTGAACAAGACCAAAAGTCCACATTTGTATATGCAATGTAAACACAAGTATATCGATGAGAGATTGCCCCCCTACTTATAATGAAAGTGCCGCAACAACTAAGCGTGGAAGCTAGTGCGGTAAACTATGCGCAATTTCAAGGGGGGTTCTTAGTGTATTTAAGGCATAGGGTTGTTTTTTTAATCTTTTTTGTTACCGCTTTCATAGCGATTGCCATTCCTGCGGATAGGTGGTCGAGCGCAGCAACAGGCAATTTGGCTCTAGGGAAGACGGCTTATTCGTCGTCAAATGAGGTAGATTTTTTTGGGCCTGAGAAAGCGGTTGACGGCGGTACCCAAAATGCGAGCCGATGGTCTTCGGAAAGAACGGATGACCAGTGGTTCTATGTTGATTTGGGCGAACCTGTAGAAATCGGAAGGGTGGTCGTCAACTGGCAGACTCCGGCGGAGCAGTATCAAGTTCTCGTATCCGACGATACGGTTTCCTGGAGGAACGTATTCACGGACAACCGGGTGCTCGTCGCCTCCGGGCCGGGTCAAGATACGGTCGTTTTCGAGCCGACAGTGGCGCGATACGTCAAGTTCCAAGGAGTAACGCGACGTCCTATTGAAGGCGTTTATTACGGATATTCCTTTTGGGAATTTGAGGTTTACAAAGGCAGACCGCTGCTGCCGCCGATGATGGAGGCTGTCAAAAACGGCATCGTCGTAGCGGAAGGAGACACTGTGCTTAATTTGCCGCCCGTGCCAGCCGGTTTTACGCTAACGCTGGTGAACACGGACAGCCTGCCGGTCATCGATGCGCAGGGCAATATCCATTCGCCGCTTGTCGATACTCAAATTCAGTTGCTGCTGCAAATTAAGAGCGACAGCGATCCCGCCTATCAACTAACGGATAATGCGCTTGTTACTGTGCCTGGCCTTTATAAGCAGACGAGCGACCGGAATCCTGAACCGCGCGTCATTCCTTCTTTGAGAGAATGGTTGGGCGCAACCGGCGATTTCCGCCTGACGGAGAGTTCAAAAATAGTTATTCGCACGGAGGATGAAGCGGCTCTTGGGGGGACAGCCGACATTTTGCAGCAGGACGTGCTTGATTTAACGGGGTTGTCGCTGGCGGTGACGGTCGGCTCTCCTGGGGCAGGAGACATCTATTTGGCGCTGGATGCCGCGCAAGCGAGATTGGGAGCGGAGGGTTATGGACTGAATATCGGCGAATATGCTTCCGTTGCTGCTTCCGATCAAACGGGAGTCATGTTCGGCACAAGAACGATTTTACAGCTGCTCGGTCACGCTGCTGATCATAAGACGATGCCCCAAGGGCAATCGCGCGATTATCCGAAATACCCGGATCGGGGCTTTATGCTCGATGTGGGCCGGAAGTTTTATACAATCGAGTTTTTGCGGGACTACGTCAAGCTGATGTCCTACTATAAGATGAACCGATTCCAGATTCATTTAAACGATGATGTCGGCGATGTCGGCTACTTCCGGCTGGAGAGCGAGAAATTTCCGGGAGTGACGAGCAAGGACGGCTTCTACACAAAGCAGCAATTCAGAGAGCTGCAGCTGCTTGGGATGGAATACGGCGTAAACGTCGTGCCGGAAATCGATACGCCGGGTCATTCCGGTGCTTTTATCGCCTACGATCCCCAGTTAGGAAGCCGTAATCAGCTAAATATCAATCGTCCGGAGACCATTGAATTTATAAAGGCTCTTTTTGACGAATATTTGGACGGCAGCAATCCAACCTTCGTCGGCCCGGACGTACATGTCGGCACGGATGAATATTTCGGCAGCGATAAGGAGGCATTCCGCAAGTACACGGATTTACTTCTTAATCATATTAACGGAAAAGGCAAGCGCGCCCGTCTGTGGGGCAGTCTTTCCGCATACGAAGGTACGACGCCGGTCAGCAGCAATGCGACGATGGACATCTGGTATGAGCCGTACGGAAGCGCCAAGCAGGCTATAGAACTCGGCTACGACATTATTAACACCAACACGAATTTACTGTATATCGTTCCGCAATTATATCGCAACTACTTGAATTATGATTTCATTTACAACGAATGGGAGCCTAACGATTGGCTGGAGACTAAGCTTCCTTATGCGCACCCGCAAGTAAAAGGCAGCATGTTTGCGCTTTGGAACGATGTGTCCGTAGAAAAAGGCGTCTCCATGGCGGATTCGCATCAGCGAATTTTGCCATCTATGCAAGCGTTGGCGGAGAAACTGTGGAGAGGCAACCGCATTGACCACAACTTCGCAAGCTTCCAGGCGGATGCAGCAAAGTACGTGGACCCGCCCAATGTTCATCTGTCCCATAAGCTCCAAGTCGGCAATGAGCGTCATATGGTGCTGGATTATACATTCGACGAAGGCTTCGGGGACGCTTCAGGCAACGGCTTTGACGGCAACGCGGTGAATGCAAGCGCGGAAAAGGGAGTTTTCGGTCAAGCCGTGAGACTAAACGGCGGGGCTAGCTACGTGGAAACACCGCTTCGCACGGTCGGGTTTGGGTGGACGATGTCCATGTGGATCAAGCCGGATGCCGACAATCCGCAAGGGGCCGTACTGTTGGAGTCTCCGGACGGACAGTTGAAATACAACATCGGGGGCAGCGGTAAAATAGCAATCACAAAAGAAAATTATGTAAGCGAATTCAATTACAGGCTGCCGACCGACCGTTGGACGCATGTGGTTATGACCGGCGACGACACAGGAACCTCCATCTTTATTAACGGCAGCGAGTATTCGGCTACTTTAAAGGATGGTTCTAAGCTGGAAACGTTCGTTTTGCCCGTCGCGAGGCTCGGCAGCTCAGCGCAAGCTTTCAAAGGCTTGATTGACGAGTTCACAGTATGGAACACCTACATGGACTTGCATGGAAACTTGGCTTTGCTAAAGCAAGCTGAATCGTCGCAGCCGGAATCGTCGTCCTACACGGCGGACAAAGCGATAGATGGCAGAGGGGATACGAGATGGTCCAGTGATTGGGTGGACGATGCTTGGTTCACGGTGGATTTGGGCGAAGTGAAAAACATTGATACGGTATCTATTTTGTGGCAAACCGCTTACGGATCGAAATATCGCATTTACGTATCTGAGGACAAGGTGAATTGGACGAACGTTGTGAAGGACAACAACGGCGAGATTAACGGCAAGCAGGGACGTGTCGTTACGACCTTCTCCAAAATGCCGGCCAGATATGTGAAATTCGAGGGCGTATCCAGAGCCACCATGTTCGGATATTCCTTTGAGGAATTTGAAGTGTACGGCGAGCAATATAAGCTGGGCAACAAACGGCCGATTATCGATCTGTTGACGACTATCGAGGCCGATAAGCTCGTGGAAACAAAATACTCCCCGGAGGGCTGGGCACAGCTTCAACAAGCGATGAGGCAAGCGATTGCGGCCATTCAGAACACTCAGCTGGCCCGAACGGAAGCCGAACAGGCCTATGATGGACTGAGCCTTGCGCGCGATCGTCTTACCATCGAAGATGTGATGGACCTGATCGAGCTTAACGTGAACGGAAGCATTGCATCGAATCTCTATCTTCCGCAGAAAGGACAGCTAGGCACGCGTATCGTTTGGAGCAGCTCGAAGCCCGATTATTTGAATGCCAACGGACAGTTGTTGAAACGTCCGCCAAGCGGGGCGAGCGACATGGAGGTTGTGCTGACTGCGACGATCAGTAAAGGAGCCGCTACTGCGGAGAAAACGTTCAAGGTCAAAATCAAAGCGCTATCCGGCGGCGGTGTATGGGTTCCGAATCCGGATATTCCAAGCCCGGGAGAGGGGCAAAACGGCGGTTCAAATCCGGGCGGCGCAGAAGAAGGCGGCGGCAACGGAGCAGAGCCCGGCGGATCGACGACGGTCCGACTAAACGATATTGCAAGCCATTGGGCCGAAGCTTCGATTAAGCGGGCCGTCAAGCTTGGATTTGTAGCCGGCTATACGGACGGGTCGTTCAAGCCATATCGGGCGGTTAGCAGAGACGAATTCATCGTCATGCTAGTCAAAGCTTTGAAGCTGCAAGGAGCCGATCATTCGCTGACCTTCGCGGACGCAGGCACGATACCAGCCTGGGCGAAGCCGCATATTGCTCAAGCCTTGGAATCCGGTCTGCTCAGCGGTTATGTGGATGGAACTTTTCGTCCGAAAGCTTCGATCAGCCGCGCGGAGATGGCTGCCATAATCGTACGCGGCTTGGGTGTGAAGCCTGCGGAAGGGCTTGAACTAACGTATGCCGACGCGGATCAAATTCCAGCTTGGGCGAGGCCTTATGTGGCGGCAGCTCAGATGGCGGGGGTCATGAACGGGCAAGGGGACAACCGATTTGCGCCGGCCGTATCGGCGACGCGAGCAGAGGCTGTGGTTGTCATTTTGAATATGGTGGACGCGCTTGAGAAGCTGAACGGGCAGAAGTAAAACTAACTTTGCATAGAAAGAGAGCGTGAGCTTAGATGAAAATAAGACGAAGTTTGACCGCTTTGCTGCTTGTCCCGGTTATGCTGTTATCGTTAATATCGTCCGTTTATGCCGAGGAGCCGGTCTTAGAAAGCAATGGATTCTATAATCTGGCTCAAGGGAAACCGTATGTTTGGGCGGAACAGCCGGAAGACGCTTTCCCGGACGACGGGACGAAGCTGACAGACGGCAATGCTGCTGATCCGTCGCGCGACAGCGGCAACTGGGTGGGCCACCGCAACAATAAATCCCGTTCGGTTGTATTTGATCTAGGCGCTAAAAAGACAGTCCAACAGGTGAGCGCCCGCTTCCTGCACGATTGGCCGGACAAGGATACGCTCGTACCGCTTACCGTTTCTTTTTACGTGTCGGACGATGGGGCGAACTGGGGCGTATTGTCCCACAATGCGACTAAATTGTTATGGGGCGACCAGACCAACATGGAGACGTATAAATGGGACGGCAGCGCGGAGACGGGAGTCGTCAAGCGAGGCGATTATGCGGAAGGACTAGTGTACGCCCGGTATGTAAAAGTGGTGTTCTCCATGCATTCAAAGGCATGGAGCATGATTGACGAAGTGACGATTACCGGCGCGGACGGTTTGATCGCCGGAGCTCAGACGGTGCCGCCCGAGCCTTATGCGCTTCAGCAAACAGGGGATGCTACTGGCGGGATTCAAAACCTGGGCTTGTTGTATAACGGACATTATGCGGACGGCACAGGAACTTGGACGAAGGAGCGGGTTATCCCTAATATTAGCTATGTGAACAAACAGGGTGAGCCTGTGGATTGGCTGTTCGACGGCGTGCTGTATCTGGGGCTGACGTCGGAGAACGGCAGAGGCTTCGGTGCGACTGAAGCGCCCGGCAAAGCTAGAAAAGCGGAATGGGAATGGTATTTGAATAAAACGTTTAACGTCGGCGGCGATATGAGCGCGTTGAACGAAGCGACGGTTGAGACGGGAGCGAAGCTTGGCCAGCCTAACCATAAGACGAAGGTTGTTTTGATGATTCCGGAGCCGGGTGAATATCAGTCCGACTTCGGCAGCATTAACGGTGAAAATCTGAACTTCAATGTGAGCGCGGTCGGCAATGCTGTATCGCTGGACAATCGGACAAAAGCGATTCAGTGGTGGATGGATGAAGTGCAGGCCAGATGGACGGCTGCTAATTACTCAAACCTAGAACTTGTCGGAATGTACTGGCTGGAAGAACAAATCAGCACTCATGCCACCGGCCCGGAAATGGTCAAGAGAGCAAGCGACATCGTTCATAACGCTGGCCTGAAGATGTTCTGGATTCCTCATTTCCTAGCCTATAAGGCATTCATGTGGAAGGATGTCGGCATTGATGCCGTATCTCTTCAGCCGAATTATTTTTTCGAAGAACTAAACCCCTCGCGTCTTGAAGATACGGCAGATATGGCGAAACGGTACGGAATGTCGCTGGAGCTGGAATTCGACGACCGAATGATCAACGACGCCGTTTTTCGCGAGCGGTTCATTGAGTATTTGAACAGCGGAGTGGATACAGGGCTGATGCAGCAAGGGTATAAAGCCTATTATCAGGGCAACAACGCCGTTTACAACGCGGCGAAAAGCGCGGACCCCGCTACCCGAGTGCTCTACGATTGGCTGTATCAATTCGCGAAAGGCACTTATCAAAAGCAAGACGCCGCTCCGCCCGACGTTGTCGCGCTCATGAACGGGCAGCCGATCTCGGAGCATTCGATTGTGCCCGATACGACCCAGGCCGCCTTTACCTGGACTGTTCCGGAAGATAACGGAAGCGGGATTGTCAAAGTAACGGCCAAGTATGATGGTAAGCCTTATACACAAGGAACTGTAGTGGATCTAACGGGCAAGCCGGGCAAGCATGTCTTGGAGTTGACGGTGGCGGCCGCCAAATCCAAGACGGTTAAGTTTGTGATCGAAGCTCGCTTAGGCGCCGACGGCTTGCTTGCTCTTGTTGACAAGTACGCAGGCAATAATCAGCTGAGCCATGCCGACACGAACCGCGCTATGCGCAACGCTTTGATTATGATGGGGCGTACGCAAGAGAGCGATCCTGAGCAAGCCAAGCGGTATTTGAAGGCATTCAATGCGAAGCTGGAAGAGGCCAAAAGCCTTGGGTTTGTATCGGAGGGAGCTTATACGGCGATGAAGGAAGGCGTTTATTTCGAGATTGGAAGCATCGCTGAAGACAAACATGCAGAGGCTTCCTCAGTGGAAGCGACAGGTTTGGAGGCGGCGAAAGCGCTGGACGGAGCACCGGCTACTCGCTGGGCGAGTGAGGTGCGGGAGACGGCATGGTTCCAGGTCGATCTGGGGGGTCTGCAAACCTTCGATACCATTCGTATGGATTGGGAATATGCGCGAGCGGACCAATACCGTCTAACCGTCTCGGAAGATAAGCAGAGTTGGCGTCCCTTGAGCGTCGGCAACAATGGCGTGGTTAAAGCGGCCGATGGCAAAAACACGCTAGTATTCCCGGCAACGACGGCACGATATATTAAGCTTGAGGGACTGAATCGGGCAACGTTCTACGGTTATTCCTTTTATGAATTCGGCGTGTACGATCTTGCCCTGGAGCAAGAGCTTAAGACGCTGGACGGCATACGAGCCGCCGCGGATGCCGCTACGAAAAAGGTCGCCATCGACGGGCTCGTTATGAACGGCAAGAAGGAACATTTGTATGTCAAAGTGCTCGACCCGAGCGGCAGCATTCAATATGCCGGCCAGACGAACGCCGGGGATGATGGAAGCTTCCGGATCGAGTTTACGCTTAACGGAGAAGCGGAGGGACTTTATACAGTCGAGCTCGAAACCGATGACATGACGACACCCGAACGGACAACTTTCGAATATCGTAAGCCGCCTTCCAACGGCGGGGGCAATGGAGGCAGCGGTGCAGGAGGCAGTCCGACACCGAATCCGTTTACCTCGCAAGCGGACGGATCAGTCAAAGCCGTTCTCGTCCCTACGCTGGATGGCAAACAGGCTGTAGCTTCGGTCGGAGCGTCGGATCTGAACAACGGCATTAGCAAGTCATCGGCCGACAGCAACGGCGACAAACATGTTCATATTGAATTGAAGCCGTCGAATGCGGCAGGCAGTTATGCGCTGGAACTTCCCGCGTCCCGGATGATGGATCATTCTAATTTGATCCTGCATGTTACCACGCCATACGCCCAGCTTATTTTGGCCGGCGACATGCTGGCTGGAATGAAGGCGAATGCCGGGAAGCTGCTCGTTACAGTAAGCGATCAATCGGGCGAGTATCGCGGTAATGAAGCGGCAGGCCGTATCGGAAACAGGCCGATCGTGCAAGTTGCGCTGCAACTGGACGGGAAGTCTTTGGCGTGGAGCAATTCGAAGGCGCCTATCCCAATTGCGATTCCGTATTCACTGAAGGCGGGAGAGCAGGCGGCTAAGCTGCAAGCCTACGAGTTGACGACGGGAGGTCGCGCAGCGGCAATCCAAGGCGCATCTTATGATCAAGACAAGGGTGTGCTGCGGTTCTCCATTGACCATGTCGGCGTCTATGCCGTCGGCGGAACAAAGCCAGCTGCGTTCACCGATTTGGGCAAGCATGAATGGGCGCGCGAGGCCATTGAGGAGTTGGCTGAAAGAGGGGTCGTCAAAGGCACTTCGATCGAAAACGGCACCTTCAGCCCTGCAAGCCCGGTAACGCGTGCGGATTTTGCTCTGATGGTGGTGAACATGCTTGACCTTCGCGCCGATATTACCTCGACTTTCACAGATGTGCAGCCGAAGGATTATTATTACGATGCGGTTTCTATCGCCAAGCAACTGGGCATTGTATCTGGAGTGAATGAGGTCCATTTCGCCCCTCGCGATCCGATCAGCCGCCAAGACGCTATGGTTATGCTAATTCGAGCGCTGCAAAAGACTGGCGCCATCAAGCCGTCTGCATCCGGTTCATCGCTTGAAGGCTACAGTGATCTGAGCCAGATCGAGCCATATGCTGAAGATAGCGTGGCAGCGATGCTTGAGCTTGGGCTGGCCGCGGGCTCCGACGGCTATATGATGCCGAAGAGGATGACCAGCAGAGCGGAAGCGGCGACGTTCCTGTATCGTGCTCTTCAACTGGTCGAGGGGTAGCAGTCTACTAACTTATAAACTATTTAATCAAAAAAAGTGCTGAGATCGTTGCTTGACGGCATACGATCTCAGCACTTACATATATCAAACTAAAAATTATGGGAGAAATGCTGTATCGAGAGTATGAATCGTAGTAAAAGCATGAGCTAAAACGACAACCGTATACGTACCATAAGGGAGGCTCGGTACAGTGTATCTGTCTAACATATTATTGGACTCGAAAACAATTTGTCCACTGCTATTTTTAATTTCGACTCCCCACCATATAAAACTAGAGCTGTAATGAGTACTTCCAGTAACATCGACGATTAGCTGTCCCCCGCCGGTAATGCTTTTTGTTTCAGCGGTATACCAAGGAAAACTAGGTGCAACATTCGCAACTGGCGCTGCTGCTGATATTGGCACAACCGATAGCAGTAACGCACAGCTTAACAACGTAGAAAACCACACTTTTTTCATCTTTGTCACGCTCCTTTTTAATTTAGCTCACAACGAACGCCTTAACTACCCTCCATTTCTCTTATAAAATTGTAAATATATGTTTCGTCGTCATTTTAACATAAACGATTTCCATATGTATCTAGTGCCGTTTAGCTATTTAAGAGGTGTTTAATTGATTCTTTTGTCGACTAGAACGTATATGGATATGGTGTTTGGTTAGGGTGCCAACTGCCCCGAAAGGAGTTTATAAGGGTGTTTTAGGAAGTTAATTTCCCCATGAACAAGCTTCCAATCACTTCAATCCGATAACCGATCTAATTTATCTAAATAAAATAGGATTGCCTTACTATAGTTTTGAATCCCTTCATTTTCGCTTGTTTCTGTTGTTAAGCTTGTCTACCAAGAAGACTAACCTTGGAGGCGGGCTTTTTGACTTTCAGAGAACAAAATTTATTTACTTACCGACATACGGAAATGGCCCATCCATCTCATTAACACCCATCTCATCCATTCATCCTCAGTTATCAATGTTGAATCTGCGTTATATCCACTGGGGACGAAATCCATTACGCTAGACATACAGCAAGAGGGCATTACTTGACAGCGCTTTCGAGATACCGAGTTCAATGATAAATGGGAGGGATCTACTCATGAAGTTGTCTTTCAGAAGGATAATAAGCCCCGCAATTGTAGCCGTGATGACAGCTGCGCTATTGAGCGCTTGCAGCACGTCGGAGCCTGCTAAACCATCGACAGGAACTACCGACGCACCAAGCGCGAGCACCAAACCGTTCGAAGGTCAGAAGCTTTCTATTATTACAGCCAACCATCCTTGGGGAGACGCCATCAAAACGTTGGTTCCACAATTTGAAGAAAAAACGGGGATCAAGGTAGACATCCAAAGCTTCTTCGAAGATCAGCTCACCCAAAAGCTCACTGTACAATTCACCGCAGGCTCTAATACTCCGGATGTGTTCATGTTCCGCCCGATGCAGGATATTAAACTCTTTTATCAAAATGGCTGGGTTCAAGCTGTAGACGAGTTTGCGAAAAGAGATGCGAGCTACGATTTAGCCGACTTCTCGAAAACATCCATCAGCTCGACTACTGTCGACGGCAAACTGGCAGGCATTCCGATTATAACGGAACAGCATATTCTCTACTACCGCAAGGACCTGCTCGAGCAGGCTAATATTCCAGTACCGAAGACGATGGATGAGTTAAAAGAAGCGGCTAAGAAGCTGCATGATCCCAAAAATGAAATGTACGGTTTCGTTTCTCGCGGCCAGCGCTCTCCGTTAGTCGGGCAAATCTCCTCGTTTATTTATTCCGAAGGCGGCGATTTCACGAGCGGCGACAAGGCTACCGTCAATACGCCTGAAGCGATTAAAGGGATGACGACTTACGCTAATTTGCTGAAAGATTTTGCACCGCCAGGAGTGTTGAATATGTCTTGGCCGCAAGCCATCGGTATATTTGCACAAGGTAAAGTCGCTTTCTTTGCAGATGCCAATTCAATTTATCAAAATGCGATTGATCCTGAGAAATCGACGATAGCCGATAAAGTGGGATACGCTCAGTTCCCAGCCGGCAGTGCGGGCTCCCAGCCTTTTAACATTACCTCGTGGGGGATAGCGATGAATGCCAAGTCGGAGGTGAAAGATGCAGCATGGGAATTCATGCAATGGGCTACGAGCAAAGAGATTGTACTCGCTACGCAGAAAAAAGGGAATCCAGGCCCACGATTATCCGTGTGGGGAGACCCGGAAGGCATTACCGCTTATCCACAGCAGCTCGCGGAAGTGACAAGAGAAACGCAGAAGGGCGGAGTCGATCACTCCTTGCCGCAAATCAAAAGCGTGACTGAAGCTCGCGATATTATAGGCTCAATCGTACAAAAGGCGATTAGCGGCGAAGACATTAAAGCGGCAGCCGATCAAGCCAATCAAGAGCTGCAGACGTTAATGGACAAAGATAACGGGAAATAACCGAAACGAAAGCGGGGGGTTATTCCAAAAGTAAATATGGCTGACAACAATTGAGCAGGACATATGCTGGAGAAGCGCTAGCGTTCGCCTTTGTACCTGGATACAACAGCGATCGGAAGCATATGTCTTGCGCAGTTTGGTTTGCAGCCATACAAGCTTCTGGGGCAGCCTCTTTCTTTTTGGAGAAGTATACCTACACCCATGAGAAAGGATTTGATCGGAAGTGGCGACCAACTGGTTCGATCGCAATTTGAAATGGATTTATACCCTCCCTGCGGTTTTGTTCGTGCTGCTTATGATGGTGTTTCCCATCCTATACACCGTAAGGATCAGCTTCTTTGAATGGAGTATGTCGGCAGCATCGCCGCCGAAATGGGTCGGATTAGCCAACTATATCACGTTGCTGACCGAGGAACGATTTTGGAAATCGGTCCAAAGCACATTTACATTCACGCTTGGCGCCATCATTATCGAAACCTTTTTGGGCGTCGCCATCGCCTTGCTGCTTTTCAGAAACTTCCGCGGTAAAAATGTAGCCAAAACGATCTTTCTACTTCCAATGGTAGCAACGCCCGTCGCGATGGGACTCGTATGGCTGCTTATTTATGAACCAACGATCGGCGCTGCCAACACCTTTCTAAAGGGAATAGGATTGGATCCGCAGCTGTGGATTGCCTCCCCTACGCAGGCATTGCCTTCTTTGATTTTGATTGACGTTTGGCAATGGACGCCGATGATTTCATTAATCGTTATGGCCGGCTTATCTACACTGCCTTCGGAACCTTACGAAGCGGCGGATGTCGATGGAGCATCGAAGTGGCAAAAGCTTATTCACATCACCTTGCCTATGCTGAAGCAGACCATTATCGTAGCAGTAATGCTGCGGCTTATCGACGTGCTCAAAACATTCGATATTATTTACGCGACGACACAAGGCGGGCCAAACAATGTATCCGAGACGCTCAATATTTATGGCTACACGCTGGGCTTCCAATATTTTAAATTAGGGACGGCTTCATCGCTGCTCGTTCTGTTCTTCGCTTTAGTCATGGGCGCTACCCTTCTTATGATCTGGATCCGCAAGCGGATGGAGGCATCGTCATGAAACAACAAAAAAGAATGTATGCGATTATTTTTTCGCTCACTACGTTGGTCGTGCTGCTAGCCTTCTCCTTCCCGTTCATCTGGATGCTGCTCGCATCGTTTAAGACGCAAGCGCAAATTATGTCCACGGAGCAGTTTTTTGTGTTCAAGCCTACTTTTAACAACTATATCAATGTATTTAAGGAATATGATTTTTTGAAATTCGTAAACAATAGTTTTGTTGTCGCGGCAGGCTCAACGATTGGCTCGCTTATTTTAGGGCTGCCAGCCGCTTATGCCATCGCTCGTTATCGACTGCACAGCCTTGGTTTAATTATATTGGTTGCCCGAATTGTACCGGGGATTTCATTCTTGATTCCTTGGTTCATCATCTTTTCAAAAGTGGGGCTTGTGGACACGTACACGGCACTTATTTTGAGCCATATGCTTGTAGGTTTGCCTTTTATTATTTGGGTCATGATTTCCTTTTTTGAAGGACTGCCGCAAGAAATTGAGGAAGCGGGCCTCATCGACGGATGTACTCGTTCAGGTGTGTTCACACGGGTTGTACTGCCCATATCGGTTCCAGGAATCATTACTTCATCGCTATTATCGTTCATTTTCTCTTGGAACAACTTTATGTTTTCGGTCATCCTGGCCGGAGACAAAACAAAAACGCTGCCGATAGCCGTATTTAATTTTTTATCTTATTCGGAAATCAATTGGGGAGCTTTGATGGCGGCGGCTTGTATCATTACATTGCCCGTTCTTATTATTGCCTTGCTCGCTCAACGATATATTGTAAGCGGTCTTGCGTCAGGCGCAGTGAAGGGATAAGCTAATCCTCATAGACCACTGGGATAAGAGGCGGTAACGATGACGACTGGCAGACCGACGATCTTTAGTAAAATCATTGTGTTAATTGTAGTGTTGGTCACTCCCGTGCTTATTCTTTATATTTACACCAATAGGGTCAGCGTGGACGTCGTTCAAGACGAAATTCAGTCGTCAAACCTCAGCCAGCTGTCCTTTTTTCTGCAACAATTTGATACAACCGTAGAGCAGCTTGCTATGTTTCCGGGTATTTTAGGTTCGGATCCTTACTTGCGCGATTTTTTGGAAAATCGTTCCGACAAACCGTTCGACCGAATTACGGAGCAGACTCGAATTACCGAAAAATTAAGCTTGCAAAGCGTTTCCAGCGCTTGGACGAATGATCTTACGGTCTATATGCCGAAGGAAAAACAAGCCGTATCCTCCAATTTGCTGATGAGCTATAACGAAGAGGACATTAGAACCTTTGCCCCTCTGCTGGGCTGGACCTATGACTCTAGCAAACGTGAAGAAGCTAGGCAGCCGGGAGCGCGCTTTGTTCGGCAAATCGTCGAGCCCTATGGAGCTACATCCATCTCCCAAATCCGCACGATGATCCAAGTCAGCTTTTCCGACAGCAATATAACCGCCATGCTGGATCAGGTGAAGTCAGGAGGAAAGGGAGACCCTTTCTTTTACCGCTTTGGCAAGCCGTCTATTGGAAGCAGCACAAAAAATAACGCTAGAATCGAGGAACTGATTCCTTTCTTAAATGCTAAGCATTTGGGGGATTCGGGCAGCTTATTTACGAAGCTGGAAGGCAAACAGCATGCCGTCTTTTATGTAAAATCCGCCCAACTAGACTGGTATTTAATTAACTACGTTCCTGTACAGGATATATTAGCCCCAATTAAACAAACGAATATACTCTTCTATACAACAATCGTATTGCTTCTCGTTATGAGTTTCCTAGTCGCTTATTTCTTATATCGCAACGTTCAGCGGCCGATTCGTAAACTCGTACAAGGTGTTCAGCGCCTGAAAAAAGGCGATTTATCGGCAAGGCTCCGTTTTCAGCCGCATAACGAATTTGATTTCCTCTTCGATCGATTCAATGAAATGGCGGAGCAGATTCAGGATCTGATTGAGCGCGTATACGCAGAAAAGCTAAGGCTGCACGAAGCAACCGTGAAGCAGCTTCAAGCGCAAATTAATCCGCATTTTTTGTACAACAGTTTGTTTTTTGTCATCAATACGGCCAAGCTTGGAGACACTCCCGCTGTTGTCGCTATGGCTCAAAATTTAGCCGAATACTATCGATATTCTACTCGTATGGAATTGCAAACGACCGCTTTTCGCGAAGAAATCAAACTCATTGAAAATTACTTAACGATCCATAATTTACGGATGCAGAGGCTCTATTACGAAATTAATATTCCAGAATATATGTTGGATGTTCAGGTTCCCCGCCTTTTAATACAGCCGATAGTGGAGAACGCAATAGTACATGGTGTAGAAAAAAAACCGGGCGAAGGCATTATTCTCATTACAGGGGACCAGCGTGACGACTACTATACGATTACGATAGAAGATAACGGCCCCGGTATGGAACCTGCCGATCTGCATGAATTGGAAAAACAATTGACAAGACCGATGGACACCGAAGCCAGTTGCGGAGTATGGAATGTGCATAAACGCCTTCATTATATGTATGGGGACGGAGAGGGTGGCGGGATTACGCTTGCTTCAAGCAAGCTCGGCGGACTAAAAGTCACATTGACATGGAAAAGGGGCGAAGGGGATGTCACAGCTCTTAATCGTGGATGATGAGTCGCATGTCGTAGAACGATTAGCAGAACTTGTACCTTGGGAGCAGGTCGGAGTGGTTACCGTACACAAAGCCTATTCCGCTGATGAAGCTATCGAAAAGCTGCATGAGCATCCCATTGATGTGGTCATTACCGATATTCACATGCCTGGTATGACGGGTCTTGAGCTGTCCGCTCTGATCAAAATAAAATGGAAAAAGATCCAGTGCATTTTGCTGTCGGGATATGCTGAGTTCGAGTACGCCAAGGAAGCGATCCATCAAGGCGCTTCGAGTTATTTGTTAAAACCGGTTACCGACGAAGAATTGCTCGCTACTGTCTCTGCGGCTTTGCAGAAACTTAAGGCCGAGTGGGAGCAAGTGCTCTCCAGCGGCAAAGTGTCACGTACCTTGCGTGAGAACTTACCCCAGCTTCGTGCCAACCTGCTCAATGAGCTGCTGCAGGGAAGAAGGCTTAATGATTCCGAGCTGCAGGATAAATTGAGTATGCTACAGCTGCCTGACTTTCATGGGGAAGCGTTTTGGTCCATGCTGGTGCGGCTCGAAGAACCCTTTTACGGCTATGATTCCCGAAATCTTGCACTTGTAGAGTATGCGGTTGGAAACATTGCCGAGGAGCTGTTTGCTCCCCAATTTGAGTTATGGCACGGGAAAGATTCGCATGATTATCTCGTCTTCCTAGTAAAGCTTCGAAACAAAAAGGAAGATAACGTGCTGACTCCTATGGATGAAAATGATTCTTTACATGTGATGGAGCTTGTCGCTACACAGCTGCAAACCGTGATTCATACCCACTTAAAAGGTTCTGCTTCCATTCTAATAAGCCGTAAAGGGGTTTTTCCAGATGATTTATCCGAGCTTTACAACAGCACCCTTACGACACTAAGAAAACGGATTGGCACCGAACAGGACTTAATTGTGACCTTTGCGGAGGAACAGGCGGAATGTATGGAGATGCGATCTATTCCTTCCCTTTATGAGATGCCTACGCTCGCACAATTGTTGGAAGCAGGACAGTGGACGGCAGCACATGACCGTTTAGAGCTCATTATGAGGGAGCTTAAAGGCAAACGAGTGGAGCTGCAGGAACATTTGCTGGAAGTGTTTGTTGCGATTGCATCAGCCGCTTCCTATTTTTCGCATAAAAATGGGCGCCCTTTATCCGAATTAATCGGCAAGAGCTACAATAAGCTCGTTCAAGGCACTCCACACCGATCCTATCAACAGCTTTATGAATGGTCTTTCGATGTACTGAGTTGTTTGCGCTGTTGTAATGAGGTAGAGGTGCGGGATTCTAGAGCGAAGCTCATTGCTGAAGTGAATCAATTTATAGAACAGCATTTATCGGGCGATGTGTCTTTAACGGCGATCTCCGAGCATGTATTTATGCATCCGGTGTATATCTCAAAAATTTATAAGCTGGAAACCGGCGAAAATTTAAGCGATTATGTATATCGAATCCGAATCGAAAAAGCGGCGCATATGCTCTTATCCTCCTCAGACAAAGTGTATGAAATCGCAGCGCAAATTGGTTATCAGCGAGCTCACTCCTTCATTAATGTGTTCAAAAAGCATACTGGCTTAACTCCACAGGAGTATCGGGATGCTTATACTTAAATCAATCACATAAACGAACAGAAGGAAGCTGCCAGTGCTCATTGGCAGCTTCTTTGCGTTAACGGCAGGCTAGAGGGAAATGTGAAATGAGTGTTAGAGCAAATGCCATTGACAATTTTACTACTACGTGTTACTTTATAGCTGTAGTAAGTATTACAGTATACCGGCTGTGCAGAATTACAAGGAGTGATTGTAGTGGAAAACCTAACGGAAATGTTAAAAGGGTCGCTTGAGGGCTGCGTCCTTGAAATTATAAGCCGCAATGAAATTTACGGTTATGAAATTACGCGGCGGCTGAACGCTCTCGGCTTCACAGATGTGGTGGAAGGAACGGTGTACACCATTCTGATTCGGCTAGAAAAAAACAAGTTGGTCGATGTCACCAAAAAGCCGTCCGACATGGGACCGCCGCGCAAATTTTTTGTGCTCAACGACGCAGGGCGCGAGGAACTACGGAAGTTCTGGGAGAAATGGGAATTCGTTTCATCAAAGATTAACGAGCTAAAGGAGGAGAACTCATGAGTTTTTGGGATAAAATTACTGGTAACGATATGACTAGAGAAATGAAAGCTTTTGATTCGCGAGCCAAAGAGCTTCCGGCTGAATATCAATTGGCATGGGAAGAAATGAACATCGATCTTTGGCAGCGCGCGGATTTCACCGGCCGCAACCTTATGCCCATTTTTGACGGTGTGCTTGGTCTGCTTGAACAATCGGCGGCGGACGGCCAGAGTATCCAAGAGGTTTTGGGTGACGATATTAAAGGCTTCTGTTCAGCGCTGGCTGGAGAAGAAGGGGCAAAGTCTTTGCGCGACAAATGGCGCGAGCAGCTCAACAATACTATCGCTAAAAAATTAGGCAAATAGGGGGATAAAATGAGCATACAAGATATCATTCAAGGCAAAAAAGAGTGGCGAGCGCATGTGGCGCGTGTCAAATTACTCCCGCAAGATTATCAAATCGTTTATAAAGAAATTCAAAAATATCTTTTTAAGGTTGGCCCTGTTGAACTCACCGATGAGAAGGGTCTGCTCTCCGGAATTGTCGATTTTTTTGAAGAAGGAGCGGCTTTGGGGAAAGGCGTGCTCGAAGTAACGGGCAGTGACGTAGCTGCTTTCTGCGACGAACTAATCAAAGATTCAAAAACGTACGCTGACGTCTATCAACAATCCGTTGACCAAGAAGTGAAAAAGGCTATGGAAAAGGTTATAAAAAAGGTTAAGAATAAAACATAGTAACAGGGGATGCCGGATGAAAAAGGCATTGAAAAAAGCAACGTTGTGTTTAAAAAACACAACGTTGCTTTTTTTAGTTACTTCGGCAGAACAACGCCAGTGTATTGGGCTGTGAAGTTATCGTGTTGAACAAGGTTGGGAACCCAAACGTTTCTGGTTAAGGGGCCTTGATAGTAAAGCGTATATTGATGAGTAATGACTTGTCCCTTCGGACCATAAATGGGGGTAACTGTAATGCTCTGAAGAGGAATGTTTCCACTGAATCCTCCGCTATTAATATAATATTGGTTTGGTCCAGGAGCTCCATAGGTAACCATTTGATAAGCAAAGCTTTGAGTTTCTGTTATGTAATAGCCTTTATCCACGTAATAAGGGTTGTTAACGACGTTTACCCGATTGAGCAAACCGCTATGAGTGCTATCCTCGTAAAAGAGGGTATCGGCTGGATATTGACCGCCTGTACCGATAGAAATAGTGATGCTTCTTGCTTCCGCAGCATAAGCTGACCCGCTAAACGCCAAAATCATAGTAAGAGATAGCATGAGAGATAAAACGAGTTTGTTCATTTTTGCTTTCAATAGTGACACTCCCCTATATTTTTATATTTCACTATATATTGTAAGTAACATCTATTCTATTTACAATACATTTTCCAATTAATTGGATCATTCCTCCTTAGATTATTATTTAGAATAATAGATAGAGCGGCCATTAAAAAAGAGTCTATTCATTTTTATATTGGAAACCATTGCACCTTCGTAATACTTCCGCCCTGTTCGCTCCCCTCCAAACATGGCATGATGAGTCTATCAGCGCTCGGGGCTAACGGCCGCGAGTTCTGGTCTTCAGGCTATTGCGATCCTTCCTTCTATGACAAATTGGGTGAATTAGGGTCGCAGCTTTCCTGAAGATTTTTTTATTTGGGAGAATTGACGATGATAAATACGATTTATATGCGCCGACAGAGCAAGATGATTGTGGACCAGAAGCCAAGCTCCGAACCTGTTTCAAAAGCATGGATGGCTACCGCAATAAAAAATATCGAGGCTCTAGGCTATCGCTTATCCCCTCGCTTGATGCAAGAGGTTAGCCACCTCTCCAAAGAGCAATTCGAAGCGTTTTACAACGCGACAATTGCCGATCTGAAAGTCATGATTGGCGACCATGTCCAGTACTATCCCATGTATCCAGGGTTTCCTGAACAAGTAATGCAGGAATCAGATGCGATCCTTTATTTAAACGCCCTCTATCACTACTACACTTTGGACCTCCCTAATTACGAAATAGAAAATAGAACGTCTCTAGAAGATGAGGGACTTCCACTCAAGGTCATCGATCTGGGATCGAAAGCGGAATTTCATGTTTTGATCTTGCAGCTAATTGAAGCAAAAGGGTCTATTTCTGAGACCGACAAAGAAGATATCGATACGGCGATTAAATACGCTGAAATCGAGGAATTAACGGAGATTCTGCCTGTCGAAATTCCGTTTAAGGAAAATGCGGCATTTGTGGTGGGATCGCTATTAAAGCATTGCAAAGCGGATACTAAAACAATCGGACGGTATATTAAAACAGCAACCGACGTTCTGCGTCTGGCCGCTGCTTGGTCTGACGGCGATACGAGCCTTGCCGAGACGACCAAATTTCGTAAGTTTACACGTCCCGAGAGGAAGCTGCTGCTTTCCCTGCTAGAACAAAGCTATCCGATGACGGAGGACATGCTGCGATACAAGCAGCGCTGGATTCGCTTGGGAGAAATCCTTCACCCATCCGAATATAAGCTCCGATTCCCGAATTCTCAGGAAGCTTTCGACATTTTACGCAACAACAAGCCTTTTTTTACATACAACAGCAGTGTAGAGCTCGCATTTCAATCAAATCAGGTTTGGACGCTAATTGATTTGTTAACGCAACGGCCGGGCGAATTCGCCCGACGACTGGATCAACTGACGCGTTCGACGGATCAGGCCGAGTACGTCGTGCTTGGATTCGGTGAAGTTGTGGGCCATGTATCCACGCCTGTATTGTTGCAGGTAAAATCGCATTTCACTTATCGTCAGGAGCCTTGTGAGCAGCGCACTTTTTTCCCAAAAGGCAATGTGGCGAAGGCATACTCGATTCCTAACGCACTGCCCGCAATCCCAAGAGCGATATGCGAGGCTATCGTGGACGTATGCGAGCAGGAGCTGCTTCGACGCTTCGCTTTGTTGTCTCCGCTCGGGAAAACGTTCGTTGATCCGCGCTTAAAAACGTATCTCGTTCCATTTTCCCAGCGTTCGGCGAGCAAGTCTCTGCGCACAATCGTTCGGGGGAGCCGGGTTCCGATGCCGGAAGGGGATACCATTCGGTTTTTTAACTGGTGGAGAGAGGGAACTGTGAATGGCCAGCCGACGGGGCGGGTTGATATTGATCTATCTGCCGTTCTATACGATAGCAATTGGCAAAATATCGAGCATATCTCATACATGAACCTGCGCTCTTCGAAATACCTAGCCGTCCATAGCGGGGATATTGTGTCAGCGCCCCATGGCGCTTGCGAGTTTATCGATTTGCATATCCCTTCAATAGTGGAATATGGAATGCGATACGTAGTAGCCTCTCTTCAATCCTTTACAGATCAGCCGTATTGTGATTTGCCGGAATGTTTTGCGGGATGGATGATGCGGAAAAAACCGGGCTCCGGTGAAGCCTTTGAACCCTCTACCGTAGTCGATAAAATCGATTTGACGGCAAATACGCAAATTGCGATTCCCGTTATTCTGGATTTGGTAGAACGGAAGGTTATATGGACCGATCTTGCTCTGACTAAACATCCTAATTACCACAATAACGTCGAAGGGAACAAGCGAGGTATTTCTCTGATGGGTCAAGCGATGACCGAACTACGAAAGCCAGATTTATATGAGCTATTCCGCTTGCATGCGAAGGCGAGGGGCGAGCTTGTTGAGAACCTGGAACAGGCGGAGTCGGCATTCGCAGTTGATCGGGGAGTGACTCCATTTGACATTGAGAGAGTGATGGCCGAGTTTTTGGCGTAGCGAGAAGGGTATTAACAATTTCAAAATAATAGAGGAAACGCAGCGGAGGTTCAGGGTGATTTTATTAGTCCAGAATGCTCCGCTGTTTTGATGATGGGATTTGACTTCTTGCATGAAAGTGAGGGAAAACCTATTATAAATATTGTTGTTAAAGAAATAAAATCATCCAATGGAAAATATAAAGTTCAAATAGTAAAACGGGCTAAGGATGGTCTATTTCAACCGGAAGCTTATAAATGGTATGAGTAGATGACGAGATTAAAGAAATATTTAATGAGGTTGGACACTGGGGAATAATGTATTCCCCTGCAACGTTAACCGATTCAGAGTCTAATTGTTCAAAAGCAGCGTTGGAGGATTTGTTCATTCTCTCAGGTGAGTGGGTTAAAGAGTAGGCATCATAGAGGCATATTAACACATTAGGGGTGGCGGAAATTCAAAGATCAATTAGACGAGGCTATAAACATAAAAGAACAAACACAAAGAAAACCAAGCAACCAATAGAATTCAAAGAAATGATGGCAGGCTGGGTGGTTTGGATTGCTGGAATCTCTATAATCACATTTGTAGTGGCGTTAATAGTGGGTTATGAGAATCTATGTAAGCTTTCGATAATCGTGGTTATAGCATGTATTGTAGCCGGAATAGCAAATGCTTTTTGCCCATTTGACGGAAAGAGCCGGAAGAGCCAACTGAAAGCAATACTATTTGTAACACTGCCAGCAATTTTATGTTTTTTATGGGAATACTACACGATTTTTATTTTAGGTTGGGAAATTGGCAGGAGATAAGGCAAAGCGTCATCATATCGGAAAAAACAAACCATCATCCTGTTTGGAGTGATGGTTTGTTTTTTATATCCGTTGCTACACCAGACTTTTATTCTCGAATCGAGTGGAAAGGACAACAAGGGTCGTTGAAAATCCGAATGCGTGGCAAGCTTCAAGAAAAGTTTCGAGCGTTTCGCTAGTTTCGGTTACCACCTTCAACAAATAATTGAATTCCCCGCTGGTCCTGTATAAGTCAATAATTTCAGGGGCCGTTTCGCTGAACGCTTCGAATTCTTTGCAATTATTTGATTTGAACAGCACAAACGCTGTTGTATACTTGCCCAGCTTGGATGGAGAAATGTTGGCCCGATAACCCGTTATGATCTCCCGTTCCTCAAGCTTTCTAAGCCTTTCGGTTACAGCCGGTTGAGACATAGCAATGATACGGCTCATTTCGGATACCGTAGTTCTGGCGTTGCTATGAAGAATGGACAATATTTGTGAATCGATTTGGTCCATGAGCGAATCACCTCAAATTTATAAAGTTTGATTCCAAAATAACAATAAAAATGAGGTTTTAAGCCCCAAACTCCTTAATCTTCTTATTTAAAGGATAGAGCAGATCAAATAAAATGTCACTATAAACCAAAAAGGGAGAAGGATGACTATGACAGGGTCTGAAACGAAGACAACGGCAGGGCTGCGCTATTTTACAACTGGAGATGGAGTTCGGATTGCTTATCGGCTAGAAGGAGGAGCTGGCAACCCGGTACTTATGCTGGCGAACTCCATTGCGACGACAATGGACATGTGGAATGGTCAAATTTCTGAGCTGTCCAAGCATTTTCGAATACTTCGCTACGACTATCGGGGACACGGCAATTCGGATACACCGGGCGGTCCGTATTCGTTCGACAGATTGGGCCGGGATGTTGTGGAACTGCTCGACGCGCTGCAAATCGAACGTGTCCATTTCCTTGGGCTTTCTCTTGGCGGCATCGTTGCACAGTGGCTAGGCATATATGTTCCAGAGCGTGTTGATCGGCTCATTCTTAGCAATACCGCTTCTTACTTGGGACCAGCCGAGCAGTGGGAAGGCTTGATGAACTCCGTGCTGATGCCGGGGAAGCTTCCTGAATTCGCCGATATGTTCATAAGAAATTGGTTTCCCCCGCATATGCTGGAGTCTTCAATCGTTGCTTCGTTTCGTAAAATGGTGCTTGCCACCCGTCCGCAAGGAATTGCGGGAAGCTGGGCGGCAATCCGCGACATGGATATGCGCCGAACAGCCGCACTAATCAACAGTCCAACGTTGGTTATCGCAGGGCAGTATGATACGGTCACTCTGCCTGAACATAGCGAGTTAATTGCCAGAACCGTACCTGATGCGAGGCTGCTCGTATTGCCCGCAGTTCATTTGACGAATGTGGAGTATGAGGTCGAATTTTTAAGTGCCGTTCTTGAGTTTCTGAAAGTGAATTAAAAAGGGTATGCTTACAACCTGTCGAAATGGCAGGTTTTTTTGCTAGACAATAACTTGAATACAAGTCTGATTGAGCAAATCATTTTTTCGCATATCAAATAAAACACTTTATTGAAAATAATGGGCAGGATAATCGAGAAATGGTAACATAAGGACAAGGATTATGAAATTCTATTATAATAATAAACTTTTAATCTTTAAGGAGATGTACATATGGCTCATTTTGGGTGTATCTGTGGTGAGAGACTTTGGAACGGTTTAGCCCCAAATGATATTGAAATCAGTGTGTATAAGGGTGAGACATTACCGCAAGAACAGGGTTACATCTTTAATCATTATGATATTTGGAAGTGTCCAACATGCAGCAGAGTATATTCTTTTAAAAATAATAAATTGGATAAAATGTTTATGATTGAGGACGTTGAGATAAACGTATTTAAGAGTTGCTTATGTGGAGAACAGGATTTTCAGCACTATTTAGCATATACTGATTTTGAAGTGGAACAACATACCAGCGATTTCTATTTTGCTAGCGATTATCCTAAGCCGCCCAGAGACTTGTGGAGCTGTAATAGTTGCAACAGGTTCTACCTAGAAGAGTTTCAGTATAACTCCATTCAAACATTTAAAGAGATTGATTATTATAGTGCAGTGATGATACCTGAGGAGGAAACTCGGCCTCGAATTATTTATCTAATCCCCAATGGGTTTGTTGGAAAGATTGAAATTTATTATGGAAAGGATTCATATCCTTTAATTGAAGAACAAAATAATGAGTATGTCTTTGAAATTCCTAACTCGGGTGTTTTGAAAATTGCCAATCAGGAACCCGATGATGGATGGGCAGACGATCAATATTATTATGTCGATTTGGATGGAAATAGGGTTGAAGAGTTAGATTTAGAAAACAACCATCAAATATTCCAAGAGGAAGATGGTACATTAAAAGAAGTCATTATTGTTGAAAGCTAACGAAATGAGGCTGCTACGGCAGTCTCTTTTTTTATTCGTGTATCAAGCACGCAGAAAATGAAGAAGGACAACTCCACAAATTTCATGTATAATCCAAAACAGAACATACGTTTCTATTTGGAGGAGTTAACATGCATCAAGAGATTAAGCCGAAAATATTGTATTACGGAACGCCAGTCATCTTGTTGACGACATTAAATGAAGACGGATCAACAAACATAAGTCCCTTATCTTCATCTTGGGCTTTGGGGAACTGTTTAGTATTAGGCATTGGCTTAGAAGGTAAAGCTTACGAAAATGTAAACCGTCATGCTGAATGTGTTGTAAACGTGCCTAGTCCCGATCTTTGGACGAAGGTGGAAGCTTTAGCCCCGTTAACAGGTAAAAATCCAGTACCGGATTATAAATTAAACAATTCCTTTCGTTTTGAAAAAGATAAATTCGATGCAGCCCGCTTAACGGAGCAAGCCTCCGAACAAGTTAGGCCTTCGAGAATATTGGAATGTCCGCTTCAAATAGAAGGGGCAGTCAAACATATCCGAGTTCCGGAGCACAGTCCGCATTTTGCCATTGTTGAAGTAGAGGCTTTGAAAGTACATGCGCATCAGAAAATTATATTAAATGAAGAGCATATCAATACAGCGGAATGGAGTCCGCTCATCTATAATTTCAGGCATTATTTTGGCCTTGGAAAAGAGCTGGGCAAGACGTTTCGAGCATGATTAAGACATATTGATGCAAAGTTGTTTAGCAAAGGGCTCGGCCGCTCGAATTTAGCCGTTGAACAACTGGACAGCTTTTTTTGCCGAAAACCTGAAGTATTATATAATTAAGGGAATAAAAGAAGAGCAGCCGATTTTCCTAAGCCGGAAAAGTCGATTATCTTCGATTGGAGTGATATCGGTTGAACATTATCATTTTTGGAGCTACGGGTATGGTAGGTCAAAGTGTATTGCGTAAAAGTTTAGGGAGCAGCGAAGTTCAGCAAGTGATGACCATTGGCCGAAAACGTACATACCATAAGCATCACAAGCTGCAAGAGATCGAGCTTGCCGATGTATTGGAATTATCGTCGATCGAAAGCGAAATCACGGGATTTGATGCTTGTTTCTTCTGCCTTGGCGTTTCGTCTCAGGGGATGAACGAAGCGGAATATGAAAAAGTGACGTACGATTTAACGTTAGCCGCCGCCAAAACGCTCGTTAAGCTAAACCCGCAAATGACATTTATATATGTATCCGGCAGCGGGACGGACAGCACAGAGCAAGGACGGATCATGTGGGCTAGAGTAAAGGGGAGGACGGAAAACGCACTGTTGCGGCTGCCTTTTAAGGCGGCTTATATGTTCAGGCCAGGGCTCATTATCCCGACAAATGGAGTGAGATCAAAAACGAGGTTGTATCGAGTCATGTATCAGGTGATGAGACCTTTTTATCCACTGCTAATGAAGCTCAGCAGCACTGTAACCTCCGACCAATTGGGAGCTGCGATGATAAAAGTAGTCAGGGACGGATATTCTCACCCAGTCGTTGAAAGCCAGCAGATTAAGTTGCTGGGGCAGAGCGCAGGTAAACTATAGTTTAAATCGATTTTGATGAACAGCGCTTTAGTAAGATCGGCTAAAATAACATCAGATTCTTATGATGGTGGAGGAACTATTTTGAAAATCGAATTTGCAACCGAGACAGACTACAAATACATATTAGAGCGTGACCGCCATCTCCATGAAAGCTTAATCCTTCCTAAAATTAAGGGCAATGAAATCTATATCTTTCGGAACGACGAGGGAGAAGAAAGCGGATGGATGAGGTACGGCTATTTCTGGGACAACATTCCCTTTCTGAATTTGATCTGGGTCGATGAATCGCACCGAGCCAAGGGAGCGGGAAGGGAAGCTGTACTATTTTGGGAAGCGCAAATGAAAGAAAAGGGTTACGAGATGGTGATGACCTCTACTCAAGCTGATGAAGAAGCTCAGCATTTTTATAGGAAACTAGGGTATAAGGATTCGGGATGTTTAGTATTGGATACGCAGCCGATGGAAATTATTTTGATTAAGAAGCTGTGTATTGCTTAAGAGGGTTAAGTTCAACGAAAGAGCCCATTGAGCCTATCATTAGGAATATGGCCAGAAATAATTGAAACAACAATTGAGGCTGCTTAGGGCAGTCTTTTTCATATTGTGGGCAACCATTATTTTTCAAATGAAACAATTTCCCTAGTTTCACAGTGTTAAGGGTAAGAGGAGGGGAGCTATTGGAAAGCAGCCTTATGGAAAAAGAAGAATACGTAGTCATTTTGTTGAACAAGTATGCCGATATGGTTTTGCGATTGGCACTGGCTCATCTCGGAAACTTAGCGGATGCTCAGGATGTGTGCCAAGAGGTTTATATAAAGCTGTTAAAAAACCAACGCTCCTTTAAAGACAAAGAGCACGAAAAAGCATGGATCATTCGAGTGACAATTAATACATGCAGGGATGTCCACAGAAGTCCATGGAGGAAGTGGTTTTCCCCCGTAGAGGAGGTGCCGTTGCCTATCGATCAAAGCAACAATAGCCATATGGAGATCATGCCGTTTGTTCTTAGCCTTCCACAAAAATATCGTGTGGTTATCCATCTTTACTATTATGAGGGCTACAAAACGGCGGAAATGGCTGAGCTTTTGAATCGCAAAGAAGGGACAATCCGGACACAGCTGAAACGGGCAAAAGAGCTTTTGAAATCAAAGATGGCGGGAGGCGTGATCAATGACGATAATAGCTAAGTATGCAAAAGAGATGAACGAAATAAAGGCGAGCGATGAGCTCAAGCAATCTATAATTAGCAAATCGAACATAAATTCCAGTACCGCTCAAACAAAAGCTCAGTCATTCCGCAATAAGACCGCTATGATTTCCGCTGCTTGTGTAATTGTGTTCCTCCTTGTTTTTGGAGGATCGCTTTTCCTAAACGATGGGAATCATACGGGAGACAGCCATTCTACGTTGTTTAATGGATTTGTAATAACTGCGTATGCGACAGATGGAACTCCTTTTATGGTTAAACCGGAGGTGGATTTTCCGCTTGGCCAATACTCTCCCTTGATGAGCAGCGTTCCAGGCTTTCCTATAAAAGTTGTTTCTACGGATACAGACCAGATCAGCTTGCGAGCATCGGATGGGCAATTGTTATTTTGGAACCCGGCGGATTCAAAGGTAATCAATCAAGGGAAAGAAGCTATAGTAAAGCCCGGCGATATAATCTACTGGTCGCCTATTGTTGCGGGAGAACATGGGCATGCGGCAGAAGAGGCAGAACTTGAGATCACTGCCTATAAAGACAAGAAGAAGATTGGCAGCAGTAAAATCGAGATTAAAACTGAAGGGAACGGGTGGTATAAAGGAAAAGCAACTGATCATTAAGAGAGTTACGCTCAATAAAATGTCTAGCTCAATAAATTAGACTTACGATAATAGAACTAGAAGTGATATAGGGAAGAGTAACTATACCGGAGGGCGAGCCTACTGCTCCTAAAAATACCTATAGTCCAAAACACTTCAAAGAGTGCCGGGACTATAGGTATTTGTGCGTTAAAAGGTTTAAGTTAATTGTTCAACGAAAAAAATGAAATTAAGAAGCTATAAAGCCAAACTCTTTAAAGATGACTAAAGGAGCAACGTATATCCACGAATAGCCGTCCGCATAAGCGACCGCAGAGGAGGATGTTCCCAGTGGCTGATTTGAACTGCTGCTCCCGCCTGTTGCTGTGCATTTGTAAACATTCCCGCCAGCGTGGATAAAAGCGTGAATCCCATAGCTTGCGCCGGTTGTCCATGCTGTGCCATTGGCAGCTCCGGCTTTGGTGCAGATCCACCCGATATATCCGCCTGAAGTCGGCGCGGCATGATACAGAATTTGACCAAGGGCATAAGTGCCGGTTTGTGGGAGGGTAGAAAACCGATCGGTAGAACCTACAACGGCAATGGCCTCTAAATCCGTTAAACCGTCGCCAATCGATTTTATTAATTGCGAAGAATACGTGGGATGCAGGAGAAATGCATATTTAGTCATTTGGTTTTTATCTATAAAAGCGTTCAGCTTCGGGATAGGCAGCGTATATTCAGCGTTCCTAAAAGCTCCAAACAGTTCTAGCTTGTTCTCGGAATTGGCCGATTCGAAAAAATTGTTAACCAGTTTTAAATACTTTTCAGCATAGACGGTTAACGCCCTTGAAACGACAGCAGAATTCGGCATAAATGATTTATTGTTTTCAATAAAGGCGTTTTCGAAATTGGAGATCCAAACCCCTTCGTTATTTTCCCCAAATACTCTTACTGTTCGATTCAAATACAGCCGGTTTTCAATAAAAAAGATAGATTTGGACAACGAGTTGGCATTTCCTCTGCATTTGATTGCCAGGTTATGAAATACACAATTCGATATCTTCAATTGGTTGGCAAAGAAATAAGTAGGAGAAGAGCTGATGGAGTCCGATCTGCCAGTAAATGTGGTGCCGACAAAAGACACTTTGTCTCCTTTAATGGTTCCAATATAACTAGGGCTGTCAAATTCGCAGTTTGTAAATGATAATGAATTTTTTCCGGCATAGTCAAATGTGGTAGAGCCATCTGAAAAATAACCGCTTGTATTATTCAGATCAAACTTGCAGCTATCAAACTCCACGGCTCCTCTGCGTGTAATCCAAGGAGTAGCTTGCTCAATTTTATTGTAGTTAAATCGGCAGTTTTTAAATGTAAGGACATCATAAACGGGGGTGTATGCATGGGCTCTCCAGACGTTGCCTGCACTATCTATTGTATCCGTACCATCTGTATGCCAGATCGGCTGAACGGCCGTTGCACCGCTTCCTTTTGCTATACACACATAGTAGTATCCATTCTTCACGGTTGGGAAAACAGCATTCGTCACTTGATAGGTCGATCCTGCCGAGAAATTGTCATGGGTATATGTTTGCAACAGAAACCCCATGTCTTCAAACAAACAATTTTCGTAAGTCGCCTCATATTGAAGTTGGATCGTGGAATTTACGAAGGTGTCGCCTCTGAATAAGACATTCCCTTCGCCTGTTCCAACCACACAATGGTAATAATTGTTCTGCGACAATAAGTTAGATCCCCTTGTGCCTTGAAAAACAACGCCGCTGCTGAGTCCGCTGGAAGTGGAATCAAAGAGATTGTTTTCTAATATTAAATTTCTAGTATGCACTGCGCTAATATGCAAGCTTTCATTATCTCTAAACACATTGTTTCTAATGGTAATGGTTTGATTTATATTAGCTCCATCTTCAATATCAATGGCCATGGGGAACGGGTATAACCGCTTGCCGATTTTGGTCAAAGCATTTCCTATGTTATACATTTCGCAGTTTTCAATAACAATTTGTTGTGCGCCAGTAATCGCTACGGCCAGGGAATAAGAATCATGGATTTTACAATTCCTTAATTCAATAGCTTTAGAGACAGTGAATCCATTGATTGTAAAATCAAGTGTACTCGGTATGATTTGAGTGATATCGTAACGAACGGCTAACTTGAATTTAGTTGTGCCTGCGGGCAATGCGCTCAAATGTATGGCGTCTACACTTCTTTTTTGAATTTTTCCTTTAAATACGTCGTTGTCGTCGTAGCAATAAAGGTGAAATACGGCTTTGCTTAAATTAACAGGTTTTCCGTCATATCTAAACCCAAATGATCCATAGCCATTGCCCCATATAACAAAATGACCGCCATTCGTTAACGTACTAACTGTATTATTTGGAGGCGGTATCGTTAACGAATGGAGCGTTATAAATTTTTTTAATCTCATTAAATTTGAATTGGCGACCGGCGACCCAGTAGTGTCATGAAATGAACCTGCTTCCCAATCTGCCGATATTGTTCTTGCTAATTGTGAATATCTGCCCGTTAAAGAGGTTGAATATCCCGGGAACGATGTAATTTCCATATTTTCCAGCTTAACATTGCTTGATCCATTTTCCACGCTGACCCCGACACAGCCCTCAAAAATAGTGTTGGGCAGGGTGTCGAAATCGTGAGTTTCCCGATCCCCTACAATTGTTCCGCCAAGCAAAGTGACATTATCCTTGTCATTGATAATGATACAAGCGTAATAGTCCCAGCCATTTGTTTCTTTTTGTATCACACATCCGTACAAGTCCAACACCATATTGCTTTGCAGTTGTATGGATGCATCCGAGCTATAATCTTTTGGAGCAAGCCCTTTTGCAACGGTATACGTTCCTGCTGGCAGTTTAACATTTGTATATCCGTTTGCATTGGCCCATATCAAAGCGTTATTAATACCGCGGGTCGTATTTAAGGGATTGCTTCCATCATTGCTTATTCCCCAACGTGATAATTCAATGACATATCCATTTGCTATCGACATTTACACACACCATCCCTCTCCGGTAGTTGTTCTCTAACATATAGCCCAAACGTATAGCTTATACTCCCGCTTTACAGAAGTCCGTTGACGAGCCTCCTTGTGATTAATGTATCTAACGTATTCATATAATAGCACGTATGTTCCCATATTCAACATATATTTACCTTTAATTTACATTAAATATACAACCTCGATTACCGGGTTTGGCGTTCAGCATCTGGAGATTTTGAAAAATAAGTATGGTTAAGCCGCGCTGTGGGATGCGGGGGACATACAAAAGTGCTCTTGGTTTTTCTCCATTCCTTTGTTGTTTCTGATAATATAAAATATAGAAGATATTTCAAGAGGAGGCGGAAGCAAATGAGCGTTAATAAACGTAAGGAAATCGTTGAAAAATATATCGGGGCTTACAATGCGTTTGATGTAGACGGTATCGTTCAGCTTCTGCAAAGGGATATTCGATTCAGAAATTACTCAGGCGGCGAGAAAAACGCCGAGACGAATGGAATAGATGAGTTTAAACAATTGGCGCAACGATCAGCGCAACTATTTTCGAGCCGTCGCCAAACGATTACGGAATATACGGAAACAGGCGATCAGGTAGAGGTGAAGATTCAATATGAAGCTGTACTCGCCGCCGATTTATCGGAGCAGCTTAAAGCAGGCGATCGTCTTCAAATAGCCGGGAAGTCAGTGTTTGAATTCGACCAAGGAAAAATAGCTCGAATAGATGATTATAGCTAGCAAGGCCATTCCACCTCAGATGGGGACTTTAGTATGATGAGAAGAACAAGTATTGCTCGGTTGTTGATCCTTATATTCATCATTGTTATATGCACAGCTTGTGCGGGTACGGAAGGGAAATGGAAGGTGTCTATAAAGTAGAGATCGTTGAGAGTGGGCAGGTTGTGACCAAGGAGCTACTTATGGACATGGCCTCTTTCTTGAATCATCAGATCAAGGATATGGGGATAAACGACTACGATGTTAGGATCAACGATAGAAAAAATACGATTACAATCATTCTGCCAGATGGAACGAATGAGGTGGAAGTGAGAAATCTACTGAATAACCGTCCGAACTTGACTTTCCGGGCGCCGGACGGCTCCATTAAGATGGAAAGCAAGGACCTTAAGCCAAACAGTGCCTACGTTGTAATAAATGAACTACAACAAGCCGGTATTGTCGTTCCTATGCTGGATGACAATAAGCTGGAAGAGGTTACTTCAGCGTCAATAGGGCAGGAATTAGCCATTTATTTGAATGATACGGAGTTATCGCGACCGAGGGTCAATGCTCCGATTATAGGCGATTCTTTTGTTATATCACTCGGCTTTTCGTTAGAGGAGGCAAAAAAACTAGAGGACGCAATCAATCTCGGAACCTTGCCTCTTAAGCTGACGGAGATCGCGAACAATAAATAAAATGTCAAAAAAGAAAAACGCTCCGGCTGGATGAGCGGCGACCGAATGTTGTACGGTTCGCCATCATCCGACAGCTGGAGCGTTTTTCTTATGTGTTCAAAATGAGCTTCATGCCTTCAACTTTCAGTTTGTTCATCTCTTCGACCCATAATTTGAACTTGTTGAACGTTTCGTCATCACAGCCGAATAGCTGCCGCATCTCGCCCGCTATTTGCTTTTCTGCGTCGTTATAGTTGCCGTCGGCATAAATGAGCAGCAGCATCTCCGCCAAAAAAATGTGCTTGAGCTGCTGGTCCTGCAGATTGCCTAGCAAATCAGCCGTCGAGAGGTTTGTATCAGCGACAGGTTCCCAATCCTCGATGCCCAGCTCCAGCATCCAACCTCGAATATAGTTCCATTCATTGCGATTCACAAAGCCGTCGGAAGTCGCGATTCGGTTCGCCAGCTCCAGAAAAGCCAATTTATGCTCGTGCTTCTCGATAAAATGCAAGAACAATGCCCTTCACTCCTCTTCTGACACCCTATATATGTTGCCCTCGCTAGAAAGCTGCGGGAGATACGTTCAGTTTAGTAGAGTCTGGGAGGAAATTCAACTGCTCATGATTTTGAAAAAGAGAGAGGTAAAAATCAGAAATAAAATTAGACAAAAATTTACAAAATTAGCCGTATCAAGAAACTCGAATGCTGTGATATGATAAAAATAGAAGAAAAAGGTTAATTAGGTTAACAATCTAACCTTTAGATTCTGACAAGTTGTTTATTTGGGTTTTTTTTCTTTTTTACTAGTATTAATTGAACTCTATCTACAGCAATGGGGAGGGTATTAATGTTATTTAATTGCTTTAATGACATGATCGAAATGACCTCGCTATGGAAAGGGGAAAGATACGAGGACGGCCGTCCTCGGGTTTCGGATGGCGTTCTTGAACGCATTCGGAAACTAAAGCTTGAGGAAGTATGGGAACCGCTATGGAACAAGGGATATGCCAATCAATTCGAAGGCGAATTTCAGATCATTCACCGCCACAAAAGCATGGTCGGCCGGGCGGTCACCGCTGTTATGGTGCCGCAGCGTCCGGATTTGGACAGCACCTTGCGTACGGTCGGGAAAGAGAACGGATTTCGAGGAAACTATAATCAATGGGTGATTGATTCGTTAAGAGATGACGATGTTGCGGTTGTCGATTTATTCGATAAGGTTCGTTTTGGAACCTACATTGGCGGCAACCTAGGGACATCTATCTCGGAACGGACCAAACGAGGCGGAGCGGTCATTTGGGGAGGAGTACGGGATAGCGAGCAGTTGAGCGAGATCGCTGAAATCAACGTATTTTGCCGCGGCAGCGACCCTACGCTTTTGAAAGATACGATGATGGTAGGGTTTAATGTTCCGACTCGCATCGGCCAAGCGATCTGCTTGCCCGGCGATGTTGTACTCGGCACTCCTGCCGGAGTTGTGTTTATTCCCCCGCATCTTGCGGAGGAGATTGCATCCGATGCCGAAAAAATTCAAATCCGCGATCATTTCAGTTTTGAACGGTTGAATTCAAGGACATATACGACGTCCGAGCTGGATGCCGAATGGTCTTCGGCCATCTGGTCTGACTTTTACAATTGGCTTGAAGTCGCCCCAGTCGCGGAACAGTACCGCTACTTGGATTGGGGAAACGAAAAAGGTATTTTGACAAGCATCCCTGCTAGCTCGATTTTTGAACAAAAGTAAGGCGGTGTTGGTTTGAACAGGTTTCGATCGTCTGCCAGAACGGCTCATTTGCCCGATCATTTTTTTTCAAACCTTGTTAACAAGGTTAATGAAGTCATTGGACAAGGGTTCGACGTTATCAATCTGGGGCAGGGCACGCCGGATAGGCCGACCCCGCCGCATATTGTCGCTTCCTTGCAGGAAGCAAGCCAGTTGCAAATTTATCAAAAGTATTCGCCTTTTGACGGTTTGGCGGAACTGCGCGCCGCCATTGCGCACAGGTACTTTGAGGATTATGGAGTCAGGCTTGATCCCGATTCGGAAGTTGCCGTATTGTTCGGCGGGAAGACGGGGCTTGTCGAATTAAGCTTATGTTTGCTGGATCCCGGAGATATTTGTTTGCTGCCCGATCCGGGGTATCCCGATTATTTGTCAGGCGTTGCTCTAGCTCAGGCGGTGCCGCATTTTATGCCGCTTGTCCAATCCAATCAATACTTGCCGGACTTTACGGCGATCGGCGAGGAGACATGGAATAAGGCTAAGCTAATGTTTCTGAATTATCCAAATAATCCGACGGCCGCGCTTGCGCCATACGAGTTTTATGAAGAGACGGTCAAACTTGCCTCGAAGCATGGATTTGCGGTGGCCAGCGACTTTGCATATGGATCGCTTGGTTTCGATCATTGCAAGCCGGTCAGTTTTCTGCAAATTCCCGGAGCAAAGGATGTCGGCGTAGAGTTGTACACGTTGTCTAAAACCTACAACATGTCCGGCTGGAGAGTGGCTTTTGTATTGGGAAACCGTGAAATTGTGCAGCAAATCAATCGGTTGCAGGAGCATCTTTTTGTTTCCTTGTTCCCAGCCGTTCAAGTCGCCGCAACAACCGCGCTTTTGTCCTCTCAGGATTGTGTGGAGCAAATAAGGAGCATGTACGAAAGCCGCAGAAATGCCTTATTTGGCGCATTGAACGAGATCGGTTGGGAGGCGGAGAAGCCGAGAGGGTCCTTCTTCTCTTGGCTGCCTATTCCGAACGATATGAATTGTGAAAGTTTTTGCAATCGGTTGTTGCATGAGGCAAAGGTGATGGTAGCTCCTGGAATCGGCTTTGGGCGATATGGAAGCGAATATGTTCGTGTGGGTCTTCTTGCCAATGAAGAGCGTTTAATAGAAGCCGTCTCCCGGATTGAAAAGCTGCATTTCTCTTTCAAAAGAGGTTCAGAAAAATGGATAGGATCGGGTGCCTCATGATAAAAATTTATCAAAGCAGAAAAGATTTTATTTATTGCAGCGAATCTCTTGTCGCCTATTACCTGTCCGAAAAAGGTGTACCCTATCATTTTCTGTTATCCAACACATGGAATTTTATTTATCGGTCACCCGGTGAAATTTCGGCAAGAGAGGCTGGCAGGCCCGGGGACTGGGAAGATGAAACCACTGCCGTTTGGGACAATTTGGCCGATCTCTATGGAATCCAAAAAATAAAAGACGAGGGCCGAGATTTAAGAGAAGCGTTGCGTGAGGCCGCCGCTAGCGGCGAGGGCCTGTTTGTCTGTCTGAATGGCCGTCATTTGCCATGGCATGATTCCTATCAACAAAAGGATGAGTTCCACTACAATTTGATGGATCGTTATGACGTACAAAACGATCAGGTTTTGCTAATTAACGTCTGGCCTAAATCTAGCAAGGAATGGGTTGCCGTTTCTACGCTGGAGGAAGCCTACTACGAAAAAAGGCGTACCTACAAGCTGACCGAACCTAAGCTGAACTTGTCGCAGGATCTGGTATCGAAGCAGTTGAAGCTGACCTTGCAAAATATGAGAGGTCAAGCTGGCGCTAGCGATGGCGGGTTGGGGGGCGTTGCAGGGGTATCCCTCTTTTTGGAGGATATCGTTCGACATGAGGATTACATTTTCTCGAAGCTCGATGAGTTATGGGATTCTCTTAAATATGTCATAGACGCCAAAGACGGATTTTTGGAGTTTCTTCATTTTTTATCCGATCAAAACAATGGGTTAACCGGCAAGGAGATGGGGCGGGAATGGCTGGAGACGTTTGACCAAACCGTTCAGTCCTGGGAAATATTAAGACGGCTTTTCCTCAAATCGAAATTTACCGGCTGGAGAGATGTTGCACAGTTTCAAAAGCGGATCGCTCAAATTTTGGAGCAGGAATGGAATTGTATCCATGCGCTAGAGCGGGTCGTTTAATGGAAGCTCTCCTTGCAGGAAGAATCCCCTATTCAAAATGAGGTGGTGTTGAAGTGAAGGTTTGCGGCATTTTTAACCTGGCTTCCAAAAAGCAATTGGATGAAATTAAAGAGAACTACAAGCAGTTAAAGAAGCAAATTGAAGAAGAGAAAAAAGCAAAAACCAACGATCAGCCTCCGAACGCTTCAGACGGCCGCCTGGAGGAGGGGAGGCAGTGAACCATTTGGCCTGCCTTGAGATGGACAACATAGTAGATATACTGGCGAGCCGGACGAAGAGAACACCCGATAAGCCGGTTTTTACTCATTTAATCAATTATGAAGAGTCGATAGAGTGGACTTATCGGGATCTGTCTAACAGGGCGTCCGCTATAGCGGCGAAGCTTCGTCAAACTTGTCCCGATGGCGGGCGGGCTATGCTGCTTTATTCCACTGGCTTGGAGTTTGTCGGAGCTCTTTATGGATGTCTGCTTGCCGGCATGACGGCGGTTCCCTTCACTCCGCCGGATCAGGCCAAATATATTTCCAAATTCCAAGCCGTATTTCACGATTTGGAGCCAGCCGTGCTGCTGACGGATACGAAGATGGCGCAAAAAACATCTTTGGACACGATTACCGGAGGGACGGTACACATTCTATCGACGGATCAATTGGACGAGGAAGCGATTCAGTTTGACTCAGCCGAAATAAACTCGGACTCGCTCGCCTTGATTCAATATACGTCGGGTTCGACGGGGCTTCCAAAGGGTGTTATGGTCTCGCATCGCAATTTGGTGGAAAATCAGCGGGCGATGCTAATCTCTTTCCCGCATGACGAACATTCCGTCATTGTAAACTGGCTGCCCTATTATCACGATATGGGGCTGATCGGCAATCTGTTTCACACCGTATTTGCCGGTGCCCATTGCATTTTGATGTCGCCGACACAGTTTATTAGAAAACCGCTGTTTTGGCTGCAGACTATCCATAAGTTTAAAGCGACGACAAGCGGCGGTCCTAACTTTGCCTATGATCTGGCAGCGACAAGAACGACGCCCGAAGAGCTGCGCGGACTTGACTTATCCTCTTGGAAATGGGCTTATGCGGGAGCGGAGACCGTTCGGGCCAAGACGCTGCGCACATTTGCGGAACGGTTCAAAGAATGCGGGTTTTCCCCTTCGGCGTTTAAACCGTGTTACGGCCTTGCGGAAGCGACATTGTTTGTAAGTGCTCTAGCCTCCGGGCGGCCGCTAACCGAAAAACGGCTGGATCTTCCGCCTGAGACGGGCGGAGAGTTTTCCGACATCGTCAATTGCGGCACGCCGATTGGCTGTGAAGTCGCCATAGTGGATGAAGAAGGAAAAGTGGTTGCGGATGGCGAGGCCGGCGAAGTATGGGTTCGCGGCACGAGCGTGGCTTTAGGATATTGGAACAAGCCCGGTGCAAGCGAACAAACTTTTCAAGCTAAGCTGAAGGACGGGAGCGGGCCGTATTTAAGAACGGGCGATCTTGGCTTTGTCAAAGACGACGATTTGTTCATATCCGGCAGGAAAAAAGATATTGTCATTATTAGAGGACGAAATCTGTATCCTAACGATATTGAATATTCGGTCCAGAAGACGGATTCCCGGTTGCTGGGGCATTTGGGAGCGGCGTTTTCCGTGCACACGGATGAAGGCGAAAAGCTGGTTGTACTGCAGGAAATTCCTCGCGATGCAAAAGAGGATGCAGAGGCGGTCGTCCAAAAAATCGAGGAGCGGATTGCCGAAGAATATTCGGTCGAGACGTATGCCATCCTTTTGGTAAGGTCGGGCAGCCTGCCGAAAACGTCGAGCGGCAAAATTCAGCGCAATGCATGTGCGTTCGCCTACAAAAATGAGCTGCTGCAACCGATCCATAGCCGCATTTCAACAGGAGCAGCTAAGGCGGGCGCTTATGAATTAAGCGATTCTGAACGCAGCCTTCTGCTGAATGCCAGTCAGCCGGAGCAAACAAAGCTGATCCTCGGCCATCTTATCCAAATGCTGTCGGGGCATTCAAAGTATGCGTCTATTTTATTGGATTCCGAAACCCCGGTTCATCAACTGGCTTTAGATTCTTTAAGCAGCATCACGCTGTTAAACGAAATGGAAAGAGCCTTTCATACGAGACTGCCGCTCTATAGTTTGCTTGGCAACGATGACAGCACTCTTTACGATATTGCCGCGCAAATCGCCGATAGCATGGACGGCGACCAGGAAGCGGTTGAAGTGTCCGGCAGCTTGAACGTCCAGCCGCTTTCTTACGGGCAGCAGGCATTATGGCTGCTTCAGGAAATGCATCCGGAGAGCAGCTCCTATTATATTGCGAGAGCGTACCGCCTTCGGCAAAACGTGGATACAGACGCCTTCGGCAGAGTGGTTCACAAGACGCTCAAAAATACTATCTTAACCTCCAAGATCGGTAAACAAAATGGAGAGTGGATTTTTGAGGAAAACGAAGATGCCGCCGCTATTTTTCAATTGGTTGATGCAAGCGGCGTGCCGGACTCCGATCTGACTCGCCAAATAAAAGAGAGATGGAATTATCCTTTATTGCATATGGGTTCTTCTTTAATTCAAATTACGCTTTATAAGCGGACAGACACGGACTACGTATTAGCCTTTATTGTTCATCATTGCGTTGCCGATTTCTGGTCGCTCACGCATTTGGCGGGCGAATTGGGGAAAATGTACGAAGCGGAGACGCTTGGCCTGTTTTCCATCCAAAAAAAGCAGGGCAAAAGCTACCGCGATTATGTATCATGGCAAAACAATTGGATAAGCGGCAAGTCAGGGGAACTTGCGCTGGACTACTGGAAATCGAAACTGCTTCCCCCATCCCCTTTGCTGCACGTACCTCGCGATGTTCAGACCGAAAAAGAAGTTTTATCCGAAGAGGACGAACTGATCTTTAGCCTTGATCCTGCTATTGTTAACGGACTTAACGAGTTAAGAGAGGGCACCAAGCACACCTTCTATTCTATTTTTTTGACAGCTTTCAGCATCCTTCTGCACAAATACTCAGGCGACTCCAACCTGACCATCGGAACGCCGACATTCGGGCGGAATAAAGCGGAGTTTGAATCCATGATCGGCTATTTCGTCAATCCGGTTGTTTTGAAAGTAGGCATTCGCCAAGAGGACGATTTTTTGACGGCGTTAAAGACGGTTTCCAAGGAAGTTTCGGAATCGTTGGGGCATAGCGATTATCCGCTTCCTCTATTAGTGGACAAGCTGAACCCTTCCAGGTCGATTGGCAGCAGCACTCCATTGTTCGATATTTTGTTTACCTATCAGACCACCCCTTATTCAGAGGCTGGAGAACATGATTCGATTGCTATAGACAACAGCTCGCATAGCCTGGCCATCGGACCGCTGAAAGGCATAAATATGCCCCTGCATCTGGAATCTTCCAGATTTAATGTGGACTTTACGATGACAAAGGCAAGTGACTCCTTTATCGCTTCGTTAAAGTTTAATCGCAAGCTGTATCGGCTGGATACGATGAAGAGGATGACGGAGCATTTCGTGCAGCTGCTGCAATGTCTTCTCCGCTTCCCGGCTAAGCCGCTTTCGGAAATCGACTATATGACTAGCGATGAGAGAGTTCTTTTGCAGCAATGGGGGAAAGGAAACAAGGTATATTCCGACAACGATACGCTGATCGATCTATATCGAAGAAACGCCAGCGCTCAAATCATGCAAACTAGCATCGTCGATCGGGGAGAGGCGTGGAGCTATTCCAAGCTGAACCGGACTTCAAACCAAGTCGCAAATTTGCTTGAGTCGCTGAAGCCTGACGGCCTTATTGGCCTGATGAGCGATCGCAACGCGAATGCGGTCGTCGGCATGTTGGCCATTATGACAACGGGCAACGGATTTGTTCCGCTGGCTCCGTCCGATCCGGAAGCTCGGGTGAAGGACATTATTTTGGAGTGCGAGCTGGAGATTGTTGTAACGGAAAACCGGCATCTTGAGCGGCTGCAAAATCTTGCCCGAAAGTACGGGTTTCCAAAAACCGTTATTGCGCTGGACGAAGCTGCTCATTTAGAAGAAGTTCAGGCGAGGCTGGATAGTCTAAGCATCCGGGATAGACGTCATATCGAACAGGAAGACGAAAGCTGGAAAGGGGAAGAAACCTCTCCCGACGATACGGCCTACGTTTTGTATACTTCCGGAACAACCGGCAAGCCGAAGGGCGTACCGATTACGCATCGCAATTTGATGCCGCTGTTTTTATGGCAGGAAGAGCATTTTGGGCTTGGCCCATCGATCAAATGTTTGCAGACGTTATCGCTCACATTCGATTTTGGCATCCAGGAAGTGTTCACGACCCTTTGTTTTGGAGGAACTTTATATTTTGAGGATTCGATGTCCTTATTAAACCCGACCGCCTATTGCGACTGGCTGGACAAGTATGAAATTACGATGATTTATTCGACGCCGTCCCTGTTCGAAGGGCTGGTCGAGCTTAACCGGCCTTTATCCTCTATAAAAGTGATCCTGCTTGGCGGGGAGAAGCTGTCCCTAAGCTTGGCTTCCAAAACATTAAACGTGTGCAGTCCGGAAGTACTGTTTTTCAACGGCTACGGTCCGACGGAAGCCAGCATTAACAGCACGATGCATTTGATCAATCGCCAGTCGATCCGCGAATATCAATCCTACTCCGCCAGCGTTCCAATTGGCACTCCTTCGGGGAACAGCGAAATTTGGATACTTGATTCGTTCCTGAAGCAGGTGCCTGCGGGAATTCCCGGAGAGATTGTCATCGGCGGACCCGGCGTAGCCTTCGGTTATAAAAATCGGGAGGAATTAAATCGCGAGAAGTTTCTCGATCTGCCCGGGAACGGCGAAGGGAAGCTTTACCGAACGGGGGATATGGCCCGGTTTCTATTCGACGGAACCATCGAATATATCGGCCGGACGGATCATCAGGTGAAGATGAGAGGTTACCGGATTGAGACAAGCGAGATCGAGTCTGTCTTAAATGTTTTGTCCGGCGTTAAAGAATCCGTTGTCCGGCTAAAAGGCGATGGTTTAGTCGCTTATATATCGACCATAAACGATGCGGAAATCGGTCCGGAGACGATCGTCCAGCATTTAAGCGAAAGCATTCCCAAATATATGATTCCGCAAAAGTTTTATGCCGTAGACAGGTTTCCCATCACTTCCAACGGGAAAGTCGATACAGCCATTTTGCTAAATGATGATTATCCGGTTAAAGAGTTGTTCTACAGCCATCTCAAACATTTGCCTCAAAGCCAAATCGAGCTGGCGGTATCCCGCGTTTGGTCAGAGGTGCTTAGCTCGGACGAGGCTATCGACATCTATCATAACTTTTTTGATGCGGGCGGACATTCCTTGTTAATGCACAAGGTTCACAGCAGGCTGGAGGAGCATTTCGGGTTTTCCATTCCGATCATCAAGCTGTTTGAGCATTCCACGATTCATTCATTGTCTCTATATCTTGCAGAACAAGGGGGCAGCCGTCCGTACAAGGCGAACGGGATCAACGCGTCTGAGCTAGATCGACGGCGGCAATTGCTGGATTGGCAGAAATCTCAAATGAAACTAAGAAAAGGCGAAGGGGTGCAATGATGACGAATAACAAAATCAATCCAACGGATATTGCCATAATTGGAGCGGCGGGCTATTTTCCCGGAAACGGAGATATTCGCGAATACTGGTCCAACATTTCGGGCGGAGTGGAATGCATTAAGTTTTTTACGGATGAGGAGCTGCTGCAGCGAGGCGTCGATCCTTCCATTTTAGACAATCCCAACTTTGTCAAAGCGGGAGGCTTTTTGGAAAATGCCGATAAGTTCGATGCCGAGTTTTTTGGCTATTCGCCAAGAGAAGCGGAAGTGATGGACCCGCAGCAAAGAATCTTTTTGGAATGCGCTTGGAATGCGCTGGAGGATGCGGGCTACAGCGTCGACAATAAGCCTCAGCGGGTCGGAGTGTTTGCGGGATGTACGATGAACACCTATTTGCTGAACAATTTGATGACCAGAAGGAATGTACTCGAATTTATCGGCGATCAGCAAACGATGATCGGCAACGATAAAGATTATTTAGTGTCCCGCGTTTCTTACAAAATGGACCTAAAGGGACCTAGCGTCAACGTTCAAGCGGCTTGCGCCAGCTCCTTGCTGGCCGTGCATGTCGCCAGCCAAAGCCTGCTCAGCGGCGAATGCGACTTGGCGATTGCCGGAGGCTCGTCGGTACGAGTACCCGATACCGGCTACATGTTTGCTTTAGGCGGAACTTCGTCGCCGGACGGCCATTGCAGAGCCTTCGACGAAAAGGCGGCGGGCAGCGTTCCGGGCAGCGGCTCGGGCGCCATTATTTTGAAGCGGCTGTCCGAAGCCATTGAAGACAAAGATCATATTTATGCCGTTGTGAAAGGCAGCGCCATCAATAACGACGGCTCGGGCAAAGCCGGCTTCACCGCTCCAAGCGTAGACGGCCAAGTGAGAGCGATTACGGAGGCGCTAAACGTATCCGCCGTTTCGCCGGATACGATTACGTATGTCGAGGCGCATGGAACGGGCACGACCATCGGCGATCCGATTGAAGTTAACGCACTGTCGACCGCTTTTCTAAAACTGACATCCAAAACGCGGTATTGCGCCCTCGGCTCCGTCAAAACGAACATCGGCCATCTGGATGCGGCAGCCGGCATTGCCGGACTGATGAAAGTCATCCTGAGCTTAAAAAATAAAAAAATCGCGCCAAGCCTGCACTATACATCGCCTAACCCGCGAATCGATTTTAACAATAGCCCGTTTTTCGTCAATACAAAGCTGACCGATTGGGAACCGGAAAATATGCCGCGCAGAGCGGGCATCAGCTCGGTCGGCATGGGCGGCGTCAACGTATTCGTCGTGCTGGAGGAAGCTCCTGAGCCTGCGCCGCAGCAGGAGCATCCAGCCCGTCCGTTTCACTTGCTGCCGCTATCCGCCAAAACGGCCGATTCTTTGGATCGGGCGGCCAAGAAGCTGGCCCACACATTGAAGGACAATCCGGAGTACGCCCTGAGCGATGTCGAGTATACGCTGCAAACGGGACGCAAAGCGTTTAACCGAAAAATGGTTGTTATTAGCAAGGATGCGGGTCAGGCGATTGATCAGTTGGAGTCCGCTACAACTATTAATGTGTTTAAAGGAAATGAAACGGTCCGCAATCGTCCTATCGTCTTTTTGTTCCCGGGACAAGGAGCGCAGTATATCAATATGGGCAAGGATTTGTATGAAAACGAGCCGTTGTACAAGCAAATTTTCGACGAATGCTCGGAGTATTTGCTCCCTATTATCGGCAAGGATTTGAGAGAGATTTTATTTTTGGACGGGGAAGGCGCCGCTGCGGAGTCGAAGATCATCCACCAAACGCAGTATACGCAGCCGCTGTTATTTACAACCGAATATGCGCTGGCCAAGCTGTGGATGAGCTGGGGCATCGCTCCTGCTTCGTTTATCGGCCACAGCATCGGAGAGTTTGTGGCGGCCGCTCTGGCAGGCGTATTCGAATGGAAGGACGCTCTCAAAATTGTAGCCAAAAGAGGAGAGCTCATTTCCGAGCTGACGCCGGGCCTTATGCTGAGCGTTAATGTGAGCAAAGAAAAAATTATTCCGATTTTGCCAAGAGACTGTTCCATCGCCGCCATCAACGGCCCAGCGCATCTGGTCGTTTCGGGTCCTAAAGAAAGCGTAAGGGACTTTGAGGACAGCTTGACCGAACAAGGCATCGCTTATCAGCGGTTATTTACTTCCCATGCCTTCCATTCGCAAATGATGGACCCGATTGTCGAGCCGCTTAAAGCGGAACTGGCTCAGCTTCAGCTGTCCAAACCGTCGATCCCGTTTATCTCTTGTGTGACCGGAACATGGATCGAAGACCAAGAAGCGGCAAGCCCGGACTATTGGGCCAGACATTTGCGGCAAACTGTATTTTTCCAGGACGGCATTAGCGAGCTGTTGAAAGAAAAGGACGCCTTGTTCCTGGAATGCGGACCTAATCAAGTATTGTCCAGCTTAACCCGGCTCAATGTGCCAGTTGGCACGGAGATCACCATCTTGCAATCCATGCGGCATCCGAATCAAACGAGAAACGATCTTGAAGTGCTGCTCGAAACGGCTGGCCGGTTGTGGATATCGGGAGCGTCTATCGATTGGAGCCGGATGGAGCATCATGCAAGCTCGCGCAGAGTGTCGCTTCCGGGCTACCAGTTCAACCGGAAACGGTATTGGGTAGAGCAAGAAAAGGAGCTCGTGCAGCAGCCTGTTGCAGCAGCGCCAAAAGTAGTACAGCCCGTAGTCGAAGTGCAAGTGGCAGCGCCCAAAAAAGAAGAGCCTAAATTCGTTCAGCCGAAAACCGAGTTGTACGAAAGACCGGCATTAAACAACGAATACGTCTCCTTGAGCGGCGAAACGGAAAAACAATTAGCCCAGATGTGGTCCAGTCTGACGGGCATTAAAAATATCGGGGCGACGGACAACTTTTTTGAACTAGGCGGACACTCGCTAATGGCTACGCAATTAATTACGCAAATTCGCGAAAATTTCCGGGTCGAGCTGGAAATGACGCAATTGTTTAATGCGCCTACCATTTCTGCCATCGCCAAAGCGATCAATGAGCTTCAAATGCAGGATCAGGAATTCCAAGACTTGATTTCCAAAGTAGATGGGCTGTCCGACGAGGAAGTAGAAGCGATGCTTTCCGAAAAAATATAGGTTTCGATTAGAGGAGGAGCTACCGAAGTGAATGATTTTCAAGAGAAGTTGGAATCTTTGTCGCCGAGAAAAAGGGAGCTGTTGAACGAATATCTAGCCAAGCGGGGGAATCCCTCCTCCGCTTCTCCTCCGGCTGTGCCGGAACGCGCCCCGGCGATTGCGGAAACGAAAGCTGCTAAGAAGGAAGCCGTCGCCGTCTCCGGCGGGATCGCAGCGGATAAGGATTTGAAGTTCAGCATTTTCTTCTTTTCCGATGACAGTTCGCTGCGCATGGACAACAAATATAGATTTTTGCTGGAGCTGGCGCAGTTGTCCGACGAATACGGGTTTGAAGCGATTTGGACGCCCGAGCGCCATTTCCACCGGTTTGGCGGGTTGTATCCGAATCCGTCCGTTCTGGCAGCGGCGATTGCGGCAAAAACCGAACGAATCCAAATTCGGGCGGGAAGCATATTGCTGCCGTTCCATCACCCGATCCGCGTAGCGGAAGACTGGTCGATTATCGACAACTTGTCCAGAGGAAGAGCGGGTGTCGCATTCGCTTCCGGCTGGCATCCGAAAGACTTTGTATTCGCGCCGGATAGCTATCATTCCAGAAAAGACATTATGTTCGAGCGCATCGAAATGGTCAAGAAACTGTGGGAAGGGAAGGAGCTGCGGCTCAAGGCGGGCCTCGATCAAAGCTTCGAGCCGCAAATCTATCCGCTTCCGATTCAGGAGAGTTTGCCGATTTGGGTAACGAGCTCCAAAAGCCAATCGACCTGGAAACGTGCGGGAGCGATCGGCGCAAACGTCTTAACGGCCCTGCTTGAGATGGATGTGGAGACGCTGAAGGAAAATATTGCGGTCTATAAGGCGGAGCGGGAAAAGCACGGTCATGGAGCCGAAGGCGGCAAAATCACCCTTATGCTTCATACGTATGTAGGGGAGCAAATCGATGAAGTAAGGAAAACGGTTAGAGGGCCGCTCATTCAATATTTGAAACAGCATATGGAGCTGTTCGATAACGATACGCTCGCCAGCGAACTGAACTTGGACCCGCAGAAAATTACGATGATGGATAGAGAAGCGCTAGCCGCATTTGGCTTTGAACGATATTTCAGCAACAGTGCATTGCTGGGAACGAAGGAAACTTGCAGGCAAAAAACGGATGCCCTCGCGGCCATCGGAGTTACGGAAATTGCCTGCCTGATCGATTTTGGAGTCAGCGAAGAGGATGTGAAGCGAAGCCTCGGTCTGCTTGACGAGCTTAGACAGAGCTACGCGGAGAAGGAACAAGTTCCGAGCTATGCAGGCAGCGAGTCCGTTTGATTTTCCCATTGGGCTAGGCACTTGGTCTTGGGGGGACGAAAGCACTTGGGGGTACGGCAAGGAATATTCGGAAGCCGATCTAAGACAAGCTTTCCGCACGGCCGTTGCTAGAGGGGTTCGCCTCTTCGACACCGCCGAAGTGTATGCGGGAGGGCAATCCGAAAGATTGCTGGGCATGTTTGCGGGCGAGCTTGATGAATCGGCAAGGAAAGAGATCGTGGTAGCGAGCAAGTTTATGCCATGGCCCTGGAGATTAAGCGGGGGCAGCTTAAACCGCTCGCTAAAGGCGAGCCTGAGCCGGTTGAACGGCCAATCGATCGGACTTTATCAATTGCATCGTTATTTGCCGCCGGTTCCTTTTGAAACGTGGATTCACCGATTGGCCGACGCTTACGAGGCGGGAGCCATAGGGAACATCGGTTTATCCAATTGCAAGGCGGATCAGGTATACCGCGCCCATCTTATTTTGTCCCGGCGCGGCATACCGCTGGCCTCTAATCAAGTTTTGTACAACTTGCTGCACAGGGAGATTGAATTCGACGGCACGCTGGACGCCTGCAAAGAGCTGAAGGTAAGCATGCTGGCGTACAGCCCTTTGAGCATGGGGCTTCTGACGGGAAAGTATACGGTGTCGTCGCCCCCTCCGGGGAAAAGAGGCAAGTTTACGACGGCGAGCCATCTGGAGCAAGTCTCTTATTTGCTTGATGCGATGGGAGCGATTGGTGAGCGCAATGGAAACCGCACCGTTACGCAAGTAGCGCTCAGGTGGATTATGTCGAAGGGATTGATTCCGATCCCCGGAATTAAAAATTCGCGTCAGGCGGCGGATATACTTGGTACGCTCGACTGGGATTTCACATCAAACGACTTGGAACTTTTGGATAGCTTAAGTTCCATTTTCTCTAAGGAGGGAAAGTGAGTGGAACCATCCATCCAAAAAACAATCGACAATTTATCTCCGGAGCAAAGAGCCAAGCTAAGAAGCTATCTAAGCGAGAGGTTAAGCGGAAACGCGCGGAGAGCAGAGGACAATCGGCATCCTCTCTCCGAGCAGCAAAAGCAGATGTGGTTTTTGCAGCAGCTTGATCCGGAGGACGTATCTTACAACAATCCTGCGGCTGTCCGCATAGTCGGACCTCTTGACATAGCTGTGCTTGAGAAGTGTTTTACGGAAATTGTCCGCAGGCATTCGGCGCTACGTTCTTCCGTTGCGCTGCCGGAGCAGGACCCCGTCCAAACGGTGAATGCGCCGGTTCCCGTCCCTATTGCGGTTCACGATCTTACAGGGATGAGCGAGGAAGAAAAAACAAATGAAAGCTTGCGGTTGTCGGAGCAGGAAATAAACCGGCCCTTTGATTTGTCCAATCCTTTAATGCTGCGGGTAAGCGTCATTCGGATGGCCGAAGAGCACTATATTCTAATTGCCAACATTCATCATATCGCTTCTGACGGCTGGTCGCTCGGCATTTTGTTTCATGAGCTATTTCATTTGTATCAAGCCAATAAGACGGGGATTCCATCCTCGCTGAAAGAGCCGGAATGGCAGTACACCGATTATGTAAAGTTTCAGGAGAGGTACTTGGAGTCGCCAAATACGGAGAAAGAACTTCAATTTTGGAAGGGGAAATTGGAGGGCATCGATCGCAATCCACCTATTCCGACCGACTACCCTCGCAGCAGTACAACCGCAAGCATAGGGAAAAGAGAGCATTTCGAGATCGGTTCCGAAGTCTCTAAGCAACTGGCCGAGCTTGGAAAGGAGCAAGGCGCGACGTTGTTTATGGTGCTGATGTCGGCTTATTTCTGTTTGATTCGCATGTATAGCCATAATTCAGATATCGCCGTCGGAACTCCGGTAGCCGGACGAATAAACCGCGAAACGCAGCAGACGATCGGATGTTTTATCAATACTGTCGTTTATCGTCTTCAGTTGTCCGGTTCAAGCACATTCAGGGAGCTGCTTCAGGCGGTAAAGCTTTATTCATTTGAAGCATTGTCCCATCAGAGCGTTCCGTTCAGCCATGTCGTCAAACATTTGCATCCGAGCCGCCAGCTTAATCAAAACCCTTATTATCAAACGATGCTTGTGATGAACAACGCGCCGCTGGAGCATATCAACTTGCCGGGGCTTAAAGTGGAGCATTTCGATATCTATCCCGGCAGATCCAAAGTGGACTGGCTGCTTTCCATAGCGGAGCTGTCCTCCGGTTTAAAAGGATTTTTGGTTTACAACAGCGCGTTGTATAAAAAAGAAACAATCGAACAAGTGACGGCGGTGTACTCGCGTATTTTGGCGAAAGCGGCGAGCCATCCCGAAACGACCTTGGAGCAGCTCGCCAATCTCATGCCGGCGGACGCGCGTCCCGCCAAAGCGGCTCCGCAAAAATTTGTGCGAAAGAGCGCATATTCCCTTATAGAAGGAAGGTAAGCCGATTGAAACGTCGTTTATCCAGCCAGCAGCAGAGGATTTGGAGGGCTTACAGCAGTCCAGTGAGAGAATCCGCCCAATGCATTTTATCGATAGACAGCGCTATTACCGGAAAAGAGATTGAGAGAATCGTCAACCAACTGTTCCTGGAGCAAGACATTTTTCGAACGTCTTATGGCATAGAGGACGGAATTCCATTCCAAGCAGCGGAGCCGACCTGCCGTTTGATTTGGAAGGAAGAGGAGCTTAGCGGTTTTGAAAAGGAGACGGCCGACAGCTTGCTGACGGAGGAGGGCCGTTCCTTTAAAAACGGAGAAGAGCAGGCGCGGGTGCTGCTTCTGAAGGGCGGCAGAGAGCAATTGCTATTGCTCACAGTATCCGTTTTATCGGCAGATAAGCCCGCTTTCGAATGGCTTGCAAAGGAGATGGCCGACAGGCTGGCAAGCGCCGGCTCGCCCCCCTCAAACGAAATGCCGATTGCGTACGGAGAATATGCCGACTGGCAAAGAGAAGCGCTCGCGCAGAGTGATTACAGCGGGCCGGACTACTGGCGGGAGGAGCGGCCTAACACGGAGAAACGGTTCCGGCTTCCGACCGGGAGGGTCAGAGGGAATGCCGCTTACGAGAATCAATCTCTCGAATACCCTTCAATAGGGGAGCTATCCTCCAAGCTTCGCCAGTTTGCGGCGGAGTACAACGTCACCGTTTCCGATGTGCTGCTCACGGCTTGGGGAAATGTCATTTCCGCCATCTTGGGCGAAGAGGAGCTATTGTTCGGCTATCGCGTCGACGGTAAAACCTCGGATGATCTAGCATCGTCTTTCGGCCCTTACAGCACTTTGATCCCGGTCAAATGCGCTGCAAACGATTCATGGCCGCTTGCCCGATTGGCAGGCGAAAACGGCAAGCTTATCCGCCATGCAGTGGAATGGCAAGATTATTACGAGCCGCAAGGAGCTGAACAGGCCCTTAAACCATTTCCGCTTAGCTTCTCCTACGAAGTAAAATCGGATAATAGTGCGGCAGCCGCCACGCCGGTACGGGTCGTAGAAGCTTATAGCTACGAAGAGCCTTGCGAGTTATCCGTCCAGTTCACGGAAAGCGGATCATCGATTTCGGTTAAGCTGACGTATGACTCGGCTCATTATGAAAAGCAGGAAGTGGATGAGATTTACGGCACGTTCCTGCTTTATGTAGAGGAAAGCATGAGCAATCCGGGAAAAGGGATGAAGGACTTGAATTTGGTCTCCTCTGACAAGAGGGAGCAAATCACTTCCCTTTGGAATGATTCCTTTCAGGAAAGAGCGGGTCAAAAAAGAATTCACGACTTATTTGAGGAATGCGCGCAGCAATATCCCGAATCCGCCGCGATTACGGAAGAAGCGAGAAGCATTACTTACCGCGAATTGAATGAACAAAGCTCGGAGCTTGCGGCGCTGTTGCGGAAAAACGATTTCCGGCCGGGTATGTTCGCAGGAATCTACATGCACCGGGGAATCGACAGCATCCTGTCCATTTTGGCCGTCATGAAGGCGGGCGGGGTGTTTATTCCGCTTGACCCGGACGAGGCGGCCGAGAGATTGGCGGTTATTGTGGAGGATGCGAGCCCAGCCGTCGTTCTCTCTTCGCCAAGAGCTTTGGATAGAGGCATGACGCTGCTCGGAGACGGGGTTCGCCGAATCGATGAAATTGGGGAGATCGTTTTGCTTGGCCGAGACGCCGAAGCGCCGGAAACGAATGAAGATTTGGCCTATATTATGTATACGTCGGGTTCGACAGGCAAGCCGAAAGGGGTAGCGATCGAGCATGATGGCTTGACCAACCATATTTTGTGGGCGTGCAAAGCCATCTTTACGGATGGAATTGAGCATCTTCCGCAAGTGACCCGCATGGGATTCGATATTTGCTTGAATCAAATTTTCTGTCCTCTGCTGGTTGGAAAAGAAGTCTGGATCATTCCGGAGGATACGATCCGCGATACGGAGAAGCTGGTAGCCGAACTATGCTCCCGGCCAAATGTCGGCGTAAACTGCGTTCCTTCCTTGTGGAAGGTCGTGCTGGAGGAGCTTGGCAAAACAAGAGTGTCGATTGGCGATGACGAGCTGGGAAGTTCGCTAAAGGCTTACTTTAATGCCGGGGACAAAATGGACGACGATTTGACGGTTCATACTTGGTCCGTATTGCCAGACTGTAAAGTTTACAACTTTTACGGACCGACAGAAGCTTCCATCTATGCCACCTTCGACCGGGTAGAGCCTGGTTATCAAGTGACTTTGGGACGACCGCTCGACAATATGCAGGTCTATGTATTAAACGAAAATCTCGGCGTATTGCCTGTAGGGTTTCCGGGAGAAATTTGTATTGGCGGTATCGGTGTGTCGCCGGGTTATTACAAACGGCCAGAAGTGAATCGCGAGCGGTTTGTGAAGGATCCTTTTCAAGACGAGCCGAATGCCAAGCTGTATAGAACGGGCGATCTTGGCCGATGGCTGGCGGACGGACGGCTGCAATTTTTGGGCCGCTTTGACGATCAGGTCAAAATTAGAGGGTTCCGTATCGAGCTTGGGGAAATTCAAATTCAGCTCAACCGGCTGCCTTACATGTACGAAAGCTATGTCAGCACCCGGGTAGACCACAATGGCGACAAAAATCTGGTTGCCTATGTGGTTTTCAGAGAAGGGGAGCAGAGGGATTTCCGCCAAATCCAAAAAGATTTACGCAGCATGCTGCCGCAATATATGATACCATCTCTTTATATACGACTGGATAAATTGCCATATACCTCCAGCGGTAAAGTCGACCGCAAAAAACTGCCTCAAGACCCTTTACCGACCCTTCAATTGGAAACGGGAGACGTCCCTTCGACCGCTACGGAAATCCGGCTCGCAGACATTTGGAGCGAGATTCTAGGAAGAGACGGCATCGGCGTAAATCATAACTTCTTTGATTTAGGCGGACATTCTCTGCTGGCCACCCGACTGACATCACGAATACGCCACACTTTTGCTATTAACATTTCGGTAAGACTTATTTTTGAATTCCCGACCATTTCCGAGATGGCCAAGGAATTAGACAAGCAATCGGGCTTTGGTCATGAGCTTGATCCCGGCATCCCTCGTGCCGATCGTTCGAGCGTTATGCCGGCAACTTTCACTCAAGAAAGATTATGGAGCGTTAGTCAAGCCTTAACGGACATCCCTCTTCTGCATCAGCTGATTCCGCTCCAATTGGAAGGAGAGGTGGATGTCCCGCGGCTTCAAGAGACGTTAAACTGGCTTGCGGCTAAACATGAAGCGCTGAGAACCTCCTTCGCTGTCCACGGGGACAGTCTAGTCCAAACGATAAACCCGCCGCAGCCTGTGCCAATGAGCGTTAGCGATCTTGGCAGCCATCCCGACCGCAAGGGCGAGTTGGAGAGTTTGGCTCTGGCTTTGGTCGAGCAAAATTTTAATTTGGAACAAGACCAGCTGTTTTTGCGCGCTCATTTGGCGCGGACTGGAGAGAGGGAAGCGGTTCTATTGCTGGTCACCCATCAAATCAATAGCGATGGATACTCGATCAAAATTTTGCTCCAGGACTTTGCCGCTTTTTATTTGAATGGGGAAGGCGAAGCGGAATCGGCCATTCAATTTGCGGATTATGCGAAGTGGCAGCGCGAAACGTTGGATCGAGCCGTCCTGCACAAGCAGCTCGCGTATTGGGAGTCGAAGCTAGGGCATAATTCCGCTTACTCGCTTCGCATACCGGGAGAAAGGGAGGCGGAGGCCGGAGCCTTATTTAGAAAAAGCATTTCGTTCTCTCTGGAACAATCGCTCAAGCGGGATTTGCTTCAGCTTTGCAATCAGCATGGAATTACGCTGTTTATGGGACTGGCATCGGCCTTTGTTATTCAGCTTTTTCTGCGCACGGGGCAAGACGATATTCGGCTTGGGACGATGTTCTCCAAGAGAAAGCGAATGGAGCTTGAGCGTGTGTTCGGGCCGTTAACGGATTTAATCGTATTAAACTTTGATGTGGTTAAAGATTTTACCGTTGCCGGGGTATTAAGCCATGTAAGGGATACGGTTTTGGAGGCTGATGCCAACCAAGATATTTCATTTGAGGAAATTGCCGATCATCTGGAGCAATCGAAGTCATTGGACCGGGAAAATCTGGTGCAGGCTCTAATTGGACTAGAGGATGAGCTGGAAGAGCAGGAGCCTCAATCCGGCTTTTCGGTGAAAAAATTGCAGGTGGAAGACGTTCTGAATTGGTTTATTCCGATGGGATACGATTTTGAGCTGAATTTTGTTAACAAAAAAGATTCCATTCAAGGCCATTTTGTCTATAATCCAACCCGTTTCGACGAAAACGAAGTGGCGGCGCTTGCCGCGGAATTTGCCGTGTTGCTGGCCAAGCTGTTGAAAGAGCCTCATGCCGCGATCGGCAGCTTTAAAGTGAAGGAGGAGGCCAATACTTGATCAAAAAAGTAATCCGTCTTTCTTCTCTCCAGTTGTCCGGCTTCCTCATTTGCTCGCTTGGCTTGCTGGCGGCAGTGTCTTATTTGTTTTTTAGATGGGGAGTCGTATACGGCTTAGGGTTTATCGGCTGTTTGGCGGCGTTTGCCGCTGTCACGATCTTAAAGCTGCGCTCCAAAGCCGATTTGCTTTCTCTAATGCAGGCGATTGGAGTGCTCAGAGCGACAAGACCGCGGTATCGGAAGGAGTTTATGCTGGATACCCCGATGGGATTGGCCAAGGTCACCTTCGATTCCAAACGAGTGCCTTCTATTGCCGCGAATTACCGGGAGGACGCTTTCTATGCGATGGGGTATGTCATTGCGAGCGAAAGATTGTTCCAGATGGACATGCTTCGCAGAATGGCTTCCGGGCGGATGTCGGAAATTTTTGGAGCCGCTCAACTGGAAAGCGACCGGGAAGCGCGTATTATCGGCTTTCACCGTTCCGCCGCCCATATATTCGAGTCGCTGCCTGAGGATCAGCGAAAGGCGACTCAAGCTTATGTCAGAGGGATTAATCAATACATTGGCGAAAAGGCGGGGGCTCACTTTGAGTTCCGTCTGCTCGGCTACAAAATGGACAACTGGAAGGAAGAGGACTGTATTCTCGTCCTTCAGGAAATGATACGCAAATTGTCTGGCGACGGAAGCGACAAGCGGATGCTGACGGCGATGAAAAAAACGATGCCTGAACATCTTATCCGGTTTCTGACAAGCGATGACGACGAGTTCAAAAAGGTGCTGACCGGCGACGATCAGCCGTCGCGCTCTACGGATTCCGATCCCTTCGAGACGATTGCTCGGCTGTTGGAAATGGAAGAAGACGAGAAAGCTGCCGCCTTCGTCGTAACCGATCATCGCCCGGCCGGTTCCAATCAATGGGCGGTGTCCGGTGACAGAACCAAAGACGGAAGAGCCATCGTAGCTTGCGATATGCATTTGGAGCTGAATGTCCCGAACATCTGGTTTAGAGGCCATCTCACATTTGGCGATACGCAGTTGTCGGGCATATTCCTGCCTGGCGCTCCGCTGCTCGTTGCAGGTTCTACAGGCCATGTGGCTTGGGGATTCACCCGAATGTGCGGGGACAATCTGGACCTGGTCATGATTGAAAGAAATCCCGAAAACGCGGAGGAATATAAAACGCAGTCGGGATGGAGCAAGCAGAGCACGATCAAAGAAAGCATTCGCGTAAGGGGAAAAGCGGACGTTGACGTGGAGGTTAATCTGACCGAATGGGGCCCCATTCTTCATGAGAAGATTCTTGACGAAACGGAAGTGGCGCTCAGGTGGACAGCGCTTGACGCTAAGGCCGTTGATTTTTATTTGCTTCATATGGAATCGGCCCGTTCGGTAGAAGATGCGGTTCAAGTGCTGGGCCGCTGGGGCGGGCCCCCGATGAATGCGGTTGTGGGCGACAGCTCCGGCAGAATCGCGTGGACGTTAACCGGCCGCTTCCCTCTTCGAACAGGAATGTCGGGAGAGACGGCGGAGTTTTGGCATTCGGACGGAATAGGCTGGGAGGGCTACGTTCCCGCATCTGAGCTGCCTCATATTATCGATCCTCCATCGGGCATTCTCGTGACGGCTAACAATCGGATTGTGGACAGCCAATATCCGCACCCTATCGGCTTTAATTATTTCAATGGCTATCGAGCGCATCGGATCACGGAGCTGCTTGCGGAACAGAGAGAGATAACAGAGCGGGATATGCATCGGCTGCAGCTCGATACAGCTAGCGAGTTTTATAGCTTTTACAGGGAAATTGCGCTGGAAGCTTTGGAGAAGCAAACAATTCTTTCGAGTCAAGAAGCGACGGAACTGGCTATTTATATCGGCAAATGGGACGGAAGCGTAGAGGCCGACAGCGAAGGGTTCCCGCTGCTCTTTATGTTTCATCAGGAAGTGGCTAAAGCGGTGATCGGCTCGATTACGAATATATGCAGGAGAGCGGACGCTCAGTTTCAATACTCCTGGATGAACTACGAGACGCCGGTCAGAGCGATCCTTAAGCGAAGAGATCATCGGCTGCTCGGAGGCGGCGCGAATCACTGGGCATCGTTTCTAGCGGCTAAACTATCGGAATGCGCTGAGCGAATAGAAAGCGCCGTCGGAAGGCGCTATAACGAGGTGAATTGGGGGGAGGCGAACCGCGCGCTCATCGTCCATCCCATCTCTTATGTTTACCCGGAGCTTTGGCCGATTGCGAACATGCCTCCCGATCCGATGGGGGGATGTCCTCATACCGTTAACGTATCGTGGGCGGGGTTCGGCGTGTCTGTAAGGTTTGCGGTTTCTCCGGGCAAGGAGGAAGACGGCACTTACGGCATGCCGTGCGGCCAGTCGGGACATCCTCTTTCCACATCTTATGACGATCATCATTCCAGTTGGCTGAAGGGCATTCCATTGCCGTTCCATTAAAGGAGAGGAGGTTAAGCCGTGACGGTTATAACGGAATTTGAAGTGGAAAGCAAAATGAAGGAAATTATAAAAAACGTTTCTCCAAAACCGATTGAAATAGACGACATTAAAGAGGGCACGGAGTTTATAAAAGATTTTGGATTCGATTCGTATCAATTTATTCAATTGGTCGCTATTTTGGAGGTTGAATTTGAAATTGAGTTTGAACAAGAGGAACTCATTTGCGACATCTTGCTGAATTACGACAATTTGAAACAATGTTTGCTGGGTAAGCTTAATCCGGATCGTCATGAATGACAGAGACATGGAATGAGGAGTTCGCGACTGTGGGGAATGTAAAATTGTTTTGTTTCCCTTACGCAGGGACATCCGCTAATGCGTATTTGCAATTTAGGGAAAGGATTGACGAAAAAATAACGCTGGTTCCGGTGGAATTGTCGGGGAGAGGGAAAAGATTTAGCGAAGGCTTTTACCCCAATATGGAAGCGGCCGTTGCCGATGTTTTTTCCAAGCTGAAGGAGGAGCTGGAGGGCGGCGAATATGCCTTGTTCGGGCATAGCATGGGGGCGCTGTTTGTTTTTGAACTTGTCCATATGATCCAAAAGCATGGTGTCAATCCACCGGTGCATGTGTTTGTTTCGGGCCGCAATCCTCCGGGCATCCCTGACGACAAGCCCAAAATTCATAGGCTCTCGGACGATGAGTTTTTGGCTGAAATTTTTCGTCTGCAAGGCATTCCGAAAGAGATAGAGGAGAGCAAAGAGTATTTGGAGTTTTTTACCCCGATTATTAAAGCAGACTACAAATTGGTGGAAAACTACGAATACGACGGGAAGAAATTTAAGGTAAGTTGCGGGATTACCTGTCTGCTCGGCCAAGATGATCTTTATACGAATGAAGATGTTATGGAGTGCTGGAAGGAGTTTACCGCTCGCGGACTTGCCGTTCACAAGTTTTCGGGCGGGCACTTTTTTATTTTTCAACATTTGCAACAAATTGCGGAAGTGATTGAGCACACATTACTTTTAAGCGGAGGATACAGCGATGTTTAAAATATACAAGCCCCTTTTTCAGGTCCCGAATTATACCGCCTATTTTTATTTGCTAGTTTTCTCTAGGCTGTCTTCCTGGATGTGGGGTACGGTCATTGTGTTGTTTATTCTGGACAAATACCAATCTCCCGCCTTGTCGGGGTTGGCTGTGCTGCTTACGAACTTGCCGGGCATTTTGTTGTCTCCTTTTTCCGGTTCCTTTGCCAAACGGTTTAAGTATAAGAGAGTCATTATATTTACCGCCTTTTTTTCCGCTCTTACGACGCTGTTGATAGCGGCCCTGAGCGCAATGGGGGTGCTGGATTTCTGGCTGTTTCTGACGCTTTGTCTCATCTCCAGCATCGTGACGGTGCCGGGAGGAGCGGCGAGCAATTCGATGTTCGTCCAAGTCGTTCCAAGCAAACATTACGATCAGGCCAACGCTTTGACCAACATCGTTCAAGAAACGGCCGTTATTATCGGACCGTCGCTCGGAGGCACCATATTTGGGCTGCTGAATGCGAATATGGCCATTTTGGCCGTTGGGATTATTACTTTGTTGGGAGGCTTAGTTGCGTTTAAGCTTCCGCACATTGAAAGCCAAGAAGACGAAAACAAAAGTATCCTTCAAGACACGATGGCGGGCCTTAGAAACATTGTGAAAAATGAAACTGTGCGCGGACTGGCCGTAGCCGTACCGTTCTATGCGATGACCTTTGGCATTTTGACGACGGCGCTGCCTATTATGCTGGAAGAGCGGTTTGCCGCGGACAAATCGCTTGTGGGCTGGTTATGGATGATGATCGGCTTCTCTTCCCTCATGTCAAACCTTGTATTCGGCAGATTAAATACACAGAACAAAGAACGGTTTTTTTTAATGCTGGGTATCGTCATCAGTATGATCGGCTTCGGAATCGTGACGTTTTCCCACCATTTTTATCTCACCGTTATCGGCTTTTTGTTTATTGGCGGAACGCAAGGGCTGGTTGACATTAACTTGTCGTCGCTCAAACAGCGTCGGACGGATCCTAACTTTTATGGACATATTACGACTATTTCCTATGCGCTCATCGGGCTGGGCATTCCGGTCGGGGCAAGTCTTGCAGGCTTTATTTTGGAAACGTCGCTCCTGTATTCGCTGGGCATGACGCTGGTAGTAAGCGCGATTTCCTATTTGCTCATCTATATGATGGTGCCGAGATTTCACAACAAAACCGTGGTTACTGCTCCAGAAGCGATAAACAACGCTACTTAGTGAGGGATGCTCTTGGACCAGGTTAAAGTAGCAGCCGTTAAACTGGAAGAGGATGCTCATGCCAACGAAAAGTGGCTCTATAGGCTGCTTCCGTTTGTTTCGGAAGAAAAGGAAGCGAAGGCAAAGCGCTATCGTTATGTGGAAGACGGGCTTAGAAGCGTGGCCGGTGAAGTGCTGGTCAGAAGGATGCTGTGCCCGGACGGAGAGTCGCTTAAGCGCAGCCGTCCCTTTTATACAAACGCATGCGGCAAGCCTATGTTAGAAGGAAGGCCCGACGCCTGCTTCAATCTTTCCCATTCTGGGAGCTGGGTGGCGGCGGCCTTTGGTTCGGAACCGCTAGGCATCGATGTGGAGACTGTTCGAGAGCCTGATCTCGTGCTGGCCAAGCGGTTTTTCTCGTCACCTGAATATGAGGGCCTGTGCCGGCTGGAGCCATCCAAACAGCGGGATCGGTTCTATGAGCTTTGGACGCTAAAAGAAAGCTATATAAAAGCAATCGGAGAGGGACTAAGCATCTCGCTCCGTTCTTTTTCTATTTTTTACAATGAGGCAGAAGAACCGGTGTTGGATGCCAAAGCCGAAGGAGGCTATCAGTTGACCAGACTAGTTTTGGATAGCGGTTATAAGCTTTCGGTCTGTTCGAAGCAGCAATGCGGCGAAACGGTTCAACTTGTTACGCTTTCCGAATTGTGGGAAGGAAAGCTGTGTCTCTACTAAAGGAGGAAACCATGGATTCGACTGGGAAAATCGCTGAAATCATAGAGGGAGTTTTGGAAAAAAAACTTGATCTTCAAGCGGAAACAGCGCTTGGCTCCATTGGGGTCAATTCGATTCATTTTGTCAAAATCGTGGTGGAGATGGAGAGGGCTTTTTCCATTGAATTTGAAGATGAGGATTTGTTTATAGACCGGTTTAGAACGGTACAGGATTTGTGCGAGTATGCAGAGGCGAAAAAGCCATTGTCCTGGGAGGAAACGAAATGAGCGGCAGCAACTTAAAAATGTTCGATTGCGGGAAAGCGATACAATTCAACTACTTTAAGCAGCTAGGGCTGCCGGTGGAGGCGCTGCTTTTTAACGCCTATCAAAGTATAGATGACATTTTTAAGCAGACGATTGTGGACAAAAAGCAGTGCTGGGAGTTTGTATGCGAAACTCTCGACGATTTGAGGCTTTTGGAAATGGTCGAAAAGACGGATGCTTTCCCCGATTTTGAAAGCGGGTTTTCATTTGTACAATCCTCTCTGAGCCGAAACAAACCGGTCTTTTTTTCCATAAGCAAACGATATTTGCCTCATTATGCTCAATTTTCGCAAGAAGGCGCTCATTTTATTCAGCTTAATCGTTATGATGAGATTACGAACGAGTTTGAGCTGAGCGATGATTTGCATGAAAACATGAAATACGATTACTCTATTATCAGCAATAGCTATAACCACTCGGATATTGAGAATAAGTATATGATCACTTATGAAACGGATATGGCGGCGGCAAGTCAAGCGGTAGAAAAAACGAACGGGTATCATCATTTGTATAAGTGGTGGATGGCAAACCTTACAGACAATACCGAAGGGTACGCTTATTTGCTTGATAAGGTTCAAGATCCGTCGTTATCGGCGGAGGAAATCATTCCAATCGAGCAGTTTATGGATGTTGTCGCCAGCTCCCGCTATTTGACCTCGGTTTATTTGCAAAGCTTCCAGATAGACGGGGATGAAGCGTCCGTCGGCATGCTGCTCCGAATCTCGAAACTGGCCGAAGTCATTAAAAATAAGCTGGTAAAGGCGAGAATTGTGGGCAGCTTGAGCGGAGATATTACTTCGCTTTTTAATGAAATGCTGCAATTGGAATCCTATTTTCTCCGCTCTAGCTCTAGCCAATCCCCGAAATCGGATACTCTGGCTGCCGCATTAAATGAAGGGGAAATAGGCAGGCCCGGGAATGTAAACTATTCGCTTCTAAACGAAACCGATATTGTATTAACATGGGAAGACGCCTTGTCTGATTTGCCGGTTATCGGTTATGACATTTTTAATCATTCCGTTCTTGTGGAGCAGGTTTCCACCAATAGCGCCAAGATTAAAACCGAGCCCAGCCGACACAACTCTATCACCATCACCGCCAAAAATATTTTTGGAAGGGCATCCGAGCCAAGCGATACGCTGCACATTGAGATTCCTTCTACCTTTGTGGACCTAGCGCTTCGTAAGCCGGCTTTCTCTTCATCCGACGAAAATATGGAATCCGGCGCTGCCAATGCGGTGGACGGCAACTCTTTATCTAGGTGGAGCAGTTCGTACCGGGACGGTGAGTGGATTTATGTAGACTTGGAGCAAGATACGACTTTTGCAAAGGTTCTAATCGTTTGGGAGTCGGCTTTTGCCTCCAAGTACAGGATTCAAAGCTCTCTCGATAGAGAGCGGTGGACCGATCTGGCTGAAGTTAAAAAAGGACAGGGCGGGATAGAAGAGTTTGGCGATTTAAATGGAAGCGGGCGTTACGTCCGGCTATTGTGCGAAGAAAGAAGCACCGAATACGGCAGCTCCTTATATCAATTTTCTGTATTTAAGTAAAATGGCAAACAAGAAGCGGCGTTGTCAGGGAGATCATCCTTGATAACGCTTCTTCTTGTTTGGGGCTAATGTCGGGTATCTCTTGTTTGAGGTGAATATCGCTTATCTCTTGTTCGAGGTCTATACGGTTCCGCCGTTATGGCTTTGCCGGGGCTGGGGCCGTTATCATCCAGCTTACTCCGAAACGGTCGAGCAGCTCCCCGTAATAAATGCCGAATGGCTGCAATTCGAAAGGATGTTTGATTTGTCCGCCGTCTGCAAGTTTTGCGAAAACCGCGGCGGCCTCGGCTTCCCTTTCATATTCAATGGACAAAGAAATACAGGTTCCTTGTACAACAGGTTCAAAAGCGTCGGCAAGAAAAATGTTGTTGTTTCCTGCGACGGAAATGCACATATGCATCACTTTATCTTTAAATTCATGCTGCGCGCCCATCGCTTCTTCATGAGTAAGGACGGATACAATTTCTCCCTCAAGCGCCACGGTATAAAACTCGCCTTGCGTTCTCGCATCGGTTGAAATGAGGTATGGCTTCAATTTTCCCATAATGGAACACCCTTTCTTTTGAGCGCTGTTTATACAGGGTCAGCTTGCCCCCACGGGCTTAGTATGCAACAGAATTAGCTTACCACACATGGACGAGGCATATTTCTTACGGTTTGCTGTTTTGAATAAAAAAAAGGAATTTTAGTAAATAAAAAGGTTGACGTACAAGTATCTTGTACTTAAAATAGAGATATGGAGTACAAGAATATTGTACATGGAGGGCGATTTTGAATGAGAGCAAACGTGGAGATGGTAATGGGCTGCCTGACAAAAGCTACCGAGGAAGAAAAGAAAAAAGCGCAAAAGCTGCTGCGGAAATACAGAGAGCTGAAGCTTGTGGTAGATGACTTTGTCGCTCATGGCGACGGGCAGAAGCGGACTCCGGCATTGGCCGACGAGGACAAGCTTCATTCGGGATCGGACGGAGACAAGCCGTATGCCATTACCTCGGTAAGCGCGTTTCGTTTGGCGCAAAACCAACGGCGCATGGCGGTAGAATGCGAGCTTGTATGCGCGGCCATCGAAAGAGCGGTCTCGATTATCGGCGATGAGGAAGGCAGACAGGCGATTTCTCTACGTTATTTAAAAGGATACTCTTATTCGGAAACGCTATATTCAATGAGACGTGGCGGAAAAAGCTCTACGATCGACCGGAGAATTCATGATGGAATGATGTCCGTCGCTCGGACGCTGAAAGTATGGGGGCTGCTCGATTGGGAGGTTCCTGGCGAATAGCACCAAGAGCCGATTGAATGCGAGAACGGCGGATCTTTTGGGGGCAGTATGGGGAGCACTCGGGGAGTGATCCATGATATCCTTTACCTATAGATGAGAACATATGTTCTCATCTATAGGTAAAGGCGAGGGGGCTCAAAAGTGTGATACTGTATGCGCGCATAGCGAAAATCGGCCTTTAGGACAATGCAAAACGTCTCCTGTCAGAGGCAACGGCATGGGAAGCCAAACCATACTACTACAGTAAGGGAGAGGAAGGCGCATATGAAAGACAAGCTTTATTTTGAAGGATACATTGAATCGAACAAAGTTCAACGAGGTGAATACAGCGTCACCGCTATTTATTACAGAGGCGATGTCGTCCAGGACGGGGGCGGCTATTACGTCAGCTTGACCGACAGCCATTCGGGACACCCTCTATCGAACGAAATGTATTGGACTTTATACAGCCCTACTGCGGCCTATGAAGGAATCATTAACGATGAACATTTGGAAAGCACAACGACTACATTGTCGGCCTACAAAATTCGCCAGCTCATTCAACAAAGCCTATTAGCGGATGAGGTGGGCAATCCCCATATGACGAGCGTCGCGCCTACGGCAATAGGACTGGCATGGTCTCCGGCCTCGAAAGCATTAAGCTACGATGTTGCTGTGAATGGTGTTTTCCTTACAAATACAAGCGATACGGTTTGCAGTTTGACCGATTTGCAGCCGAATACGGAATATGCGGTGACGGTGAAGTCCAGAAATGATTTTGGAACATCGGCCGGCAGCAGCCTAACGGTCAAGACGGCGGCTTTGCCGAGCGCAGTCGTTCAGTTCCAAGCCTCGGAAACGGAGCAAACATCCGTTAAGCTGGAGTGGACCCCTGCGCAGCATGCTACGCACTACCGCCTTTATCAAGATGGAATTCTACTCGCGACTGGAGTGAGCGGCATTTCGTATTTGGCCCAAAACTTGCAGCCGAACACGGAATACCGGTTTTCAATCGTGGCCCTCAACGAATATGGCTCCTCGCCAGAAACCGTGCTTGACCTTACAACCTTGCCGATCGCGGCGCCTTCGAATCTCATCTTTCATCTCGCTTTGAACAACATGGCGGGTACCACGAATTCAACGGTTTACGATACGGTGCAGCAAATACCGTGTACGCTAGTCAACGTCTCTCATTCGGGAAGCGACGGCTGGCTGGATCAGCGTGGTCTTACTTTGGAGACGAACGACTATATTTCCGTGCCGCTCCATACGCCGGCTTTCCAAGAGCTCGTTAAATTCAATGAGCAAGGAGCGACGTTCGAATTTGCGGCTTATGACGTGAACGGCATCCTTTTCCGAAATGAATCTTCCACCTTAAGAGCTTATGTAAGGGGCAACTCTGCGTCTTCCACTTATCAATATATAGCGGCAGATCAGACGAAAAAAGCGTTTGGCGATCTGTTTTTCTGGTTTGTAAATCCGGGAGGCAATCGCAATATTATCGATACTCTTAATCCGCTTAATGAGCTTAATGTTGTGACGGTGAGATTCCATCCTAATGGGGAAGCCGACATGCTTATTAACGGACGGCCAAGTGCCATAAAACTGAAAGCTGCCGATTTCGCCAGCTATGCCAATCTTCTCAGCGCAGGTCCGCTCTTTATTAGACGAAATCAGATTGCGCTGAATACAACGCCTGCCACGATTCAATCGTTTTCCATCTACAATCGGGTTCTGACGAACGAAGAGGTGCTGTCTAAATATGAAGCGCTGAAACAAAATGAGCCGCTTTATTCGGTATCCGTTCTTCCTGGAGAAGTCGCTCTGAATACGGGGGAAAGCCGGTTGATTACAGTAGTCGCCAGTCCTTCGCACTATACTCCATTGCTCGAAAACAGCTTCGAAACCGGCAATGACGGTTACGTGACGGTAAGTCCGTCCGGATTGTTGACCGGCATTCATAACGGTGAGACGGAAGTTGCGGTCAAATCGATAGTGAATGGGCAAATTCATCAAAAATTCGTTAGGGTGAAGGTTGGCGCCAATACGACTCCTCCACCGGCCTCGACGCGAGTCATCTCCGGCATTTCGCTCAATTGGACCGTCCCGACTTTGGAGGTGGGAGAAAGCTTTTCGGCGCTCGCCACTACGCTGCCCTTTGATGTATACAATGACAATATCGTCGTTTGGGAATCGTCGAATCCGGAAGTATGCACCGTCAATTTCGGAGTGTTGAAAGGGATCGCCGCAGGCCAATCGACCATTACCGCTTACGACTATTCCAAAACGTATTCCAAAAGTTTTGTCGTCACCGTCGTTGCGGCCGCCGGCATAACCATCGCCCCTTCGGAGGTTTATGAAGTTCCTATTCAAAACTATGGCATTCATAACGATGGGACCCACGCAATGAGCACCACTAACGGCATTCAAGCCGCAATGGATTACGCCCATCTGAACGGCTACAAAAAAGTGGTGTTTCCATTAGGCGAATATTTAGTTACCCCCGAAGCGAGAACGCTTCTTCTCCCCACCTATATGGTTATCGATTTCAGCGGCGCAACCGTTCGGATTGCGCCCAACAGTCTCAGCCCAACGGGCTATGTCATGATTCGTTTCGCCAATGTGTCTCATACGAAAATCGTAAATATGCATTTGTACGGTGAAAATGAATCCGTCGCGCAAGTAGGGGATGCCCATGAAACCTGCATTAGCGTAACGTTCGACCAAGCGTACAAATCCGGGCTGGAAAATTGCACGATCAGCAAATCGCCCGGCTTCAACATTACGGCGAACAATTTTCGAGGAACGGATCAGCCTGGCAGACATCCGAGTCGAACGAACTGGCAAGCGGGCCAGATCGATCCCGTTACCGGATTTAACGATGATAGCGTGCTGACGGCGACCTTTAGGAACATTAATTATTTGAATGTATCCGCTTTGGGTGACAATTACACTCTTGGCTATACGCAAGGCTACTTTAACTACCCTCATTTGAGATCCAGACTGTACAGCATTTACTGGTATGATCAAGACTATTATTTTATCGAGGCGCATATGCACAGAATGCAATTTTATGTGTATGACAAGCCTGCGGGCGCATATTATGCCAAAATCGTTATTTACCAGGAAAACTTGCCTTCCAGTCAAGATAATGATTTTAACGCGGTCGCTATGCTTCGCTCCTTCCTCATGCCTGTCGATTGCTTTATCCGCAATTGCACGATTGAAGACAACAACAGCTGCGGCTTTGCAATGACGGGTGGAAGGGGCTGGGTCATTGAGAACAATACGTTCTCTCGAAACGGCAAGCGAATGCCGGCATGCGATATCGATTGGGAGGATGGCTGGGAATTGTCGATCGGCGACATTTGCCGCGGCAATACGTTTAATTCTCCGAGCGGCATTATTTTTAGCGGCTGCAACAGCACGGCGCTCTTCGACAACACCTTTAACCGGTCGAATTTGCTCGTTTACGAAAGAGCGGCCAACTTTAGAATATACAACAACTTTTTTGACGGCAAAGGGCACAACCGAAACATTACGCTGAGCACATGCGCGGACTCCTATTTCTCGAATAACATTTTGAAGCAGGTGGCCTATACAAAAGGGATTCACCATCCGGGAGCCAGCTATCAAGTGAGGGATACGGGCAATACCAGCTTATAGATGAGCGCGCGCCAAAACCAAAAAATGACGGTGCAAGGATCACTCCTTCGCACCGTCATTTTTTTTGAAGCTTTACTTTATAGACCCGTTCCTACTGTGTAGTTAAGCGTAGCGGTGTAAAAACCTGAACGAGTACCTACAAAGTCGCCAACTTTAAATTTGCTTCCTGTCCCTGTTTGACTTACGATTTCTAAAGTTTTAGGCAAAGTCAGAGTATAAGTGATTGGAACTTTATAAGCCCCCATACCGAAACCTGGCTGTGCGCTTACTACGGTTTGGCTCGAGTTGTTTACCGTAAAGCTGTTAGCGATTGGACCGTTTACGGGATCTATAGCCTGACCTGCCGAATGCACTACACTGGAAGTTTCTAGTTTAAGAGTGCTGGAAACCGGTATTCTTAATACAAATGTTCCTGTGCCGTTAGTTGTAGGATCGGACAAGTTTTCGCTAAGGAAGTCTGTTGCATAGATTTTCATAGACCATCCGTCTCCAGTTGCCCGATCATCAATAATGTTGGCCGTCGTGGTCATAGAAGAATTTAGTGGAGTCGAATCGTTATTTAGTCTGACATCCCAGAATGACCCTGAAGCTGTACTAAATTTCAGGTTTCCTCCTACTACGCCAACTTTTGCTGTATCCTCAGTTTTGTCAAGAATTCTCAAATGAACATTGTCGATGTATAGATTATAGTAGCCTCCATCTGCTGTGATCTCGGATTCAAATTCTATGGAATATTTTGAAGTGCCTGCCGGGACTTCAATATCAATCTGCAACAAACTATATCCGGTGGTCGGAGTTGTAAAGGCTTTGCCCAGCTTCCCTAGATAAGTGCCGTCCGTTGCCCAAAATTTGATGGAGGGAGTTAAATCAGCCGCTACCATGGACAGGATATTGGCATCAAACGAGAGCCTTACTTTTTGCCCGCCAACAAGAAGACCTGTTTTAGATTTGCTGTCTATGGATAGGGATTGCCCGAGCTTTGTTACTCCATCTTGAGAAAGCCTATGAGCAAACATGCCTTCAGACACTGGGGTTGTAACGATCTCCGATGTATAAGTGGCTGGATAGCCTTCAGAATCAAAATACCAATCACTGGCTGTCGAACCTGATACATAAGTTTCAAATCCTCCATTGTTGAGTAGACCCGCAGAAGCGCTAACTGGGCTTAAAGACACAGACGCCAATCCTAATGAAAAGGCTAACGACCATTTTATTAATTTTAACTTCATATAAAATTTCTCCTTTATAATAGTGTATCTTATATCAACCTAATTTCTTCCACCTCTATCATATAATCCATTTGCTCCCTTGTAAATATATTAGATGGTATATTTTGTTTATTATACTGTTGTATTGGAGTGTTTTCGGATATTAAATATTTCAGGACTATAGTCCTTATATTAAGATTGGGTGTGAGCGAAATTGACATCGTACGAGGAGGGGGTTGGCGGAAACTGACGAAATATCCCGATAAAGGAGGGCTAATCAATGGAGGCTGCAAAACAAAGGGATCGCTTATTCGCCGGTTGGCGAAGCGATCCCTTTGTTTGTGTGAGGAATTTCTTTAAGCTGTAGTCCTTATATGCAAGTGGAAATTTAATTTCGCAAAAACTTATTTAACGGCAGCTTCGTAACGGTTGCCAACTTCGTTCCAATTGACAATGTTCCAGAACGCGGCAATGTAGTCGGGACGTTTGTTTTGATAGTTCAAGTAGTAGGCATGTTCCCAAACGTCAAGGCCGAGCAGAGGAATTTCGCCTTCCATAACCGGGCTGTCCTGGTTTGGCAAGCTGTATACTTTTAATTTGCCGTTCACTACCGCTAGGAAGGCCCAGCCGCTGCCGAAACGGGTTGTTGCCGCTTTAGCGAATTCCGCTTTAAGAGCTTCGAAGCCGCCAAGCTCACGTTCGATTGCTTCTGCAAGCGCTCCGGTTGGCGCGCCTCCGGCATTCGGGCCAATGGTTTCCCAGAACAAGCTGTGGTTGGCATGGCCTCCGCCGTTGTTGCGAACCGCTGTGCGGATCGATTCCGGCAGTGAGTCAAGGTTTGCAATTAGCTCTTCGACCGATTTGCCTTGAAATTCAGGGGCATTTTCCAATGCGGCATTCAGGTTGGTTACATAGGCGTTATGATGGCGTCCGTGATGGATCGTCATTGTCAGTTCATCAATATGAGGCTCCAAAGCATTAGGAGCATAAGGCAACGATGGCAGTTGATGAGTCATAGTCGATTCCTCCGCTTCAATCGGGTTTTAGTTTCTTCTTTTTCATCATAACGGATTTTCGCTATTTAATCAACATATATATATAATAAGTTTAAAATATGGGCGGGAAGAGGATTTCGCAGACATGTCTGCGAGTTGAAAAAAGGAACGCCTCTGCGGCGAACCGATCAGTTAAAAGTTACCGAGTGGCAATATCGGACATATTATATATAATAGTATAATAAAACATGAATGTATGTTCGGGGACGCGCATCGGCTTTGAACATGGTATGATAGAAGTGGCTTAAAGAACGGCGCGGAACGATTTATGATGATGACACATTGGCGGACGGTGAGGATGAATGACCAAAACAGACCAAGGACAGCTATCCACAAGAGAATATATCCTTCAGCTTCTCAAGACAAAAGGGGCGCTTAGCACTAAAGACTTGACGGAAGAGCTGGGAATTACCGTTATGGCCGTCCGTAGACATATTCAATCGCTGGAGCGGGACAATCTCATTGTTCCAAAGACAATTAGGCAATCGATGGGCAGACCGACGTCGGTCTATACGCTGACAGAACAAGCGGAAGGCTTCTTTCCCCGCAAGTACCATGCTTTGACGCTGGAGCTGCTTCATGAGCTTGAAGATCATTTCGGCGAGGAAGCGGTTGAACGATTGTTTGACGGCCGTAAACATAAAATGTTGAAGAAATACGATGAAAGCATGAAAGGGCAGCATATGGCCGACCGGGTGTCCGCACTCGCAGCTATCCAAAACGAAAACGGCTATATGGTGGAATTGGAGCAGCTAAGCGAAGAGGAGTTTTTGCTGAAGGAGCATAATTGCCCGATTGAGCAGGTGGCCACCCAATACCAGCATGCTTGCCAATGCGAGCTGGAACTGTTTGAAGCTTTGCTGGGGGACGCGGATGTATCCCGAACGGAATGTCTGGCCAAAGGCGGACAAAGATGCACCTATTCCATTAAAAAAAGAAAAAACCAATGAGATTTTCTGGCGGAAAATCTCATTGGTTTTTTTTATTTTAACGGGCCGCCTAGGAAAGTGCTTTACAGCTTCATGTGGCTGCTATGGCCCGGAGACAGCTTGGCGGAGGGGTCGATATAAACTTTGGCGTTATTGGCGGCAGTTGGGGCTTCTCCGAAGCCGACCGCGATCAGCTTAAGTTTGCCGGGATAAGTTGTAATGTCTCCAGCGGCAAAAATGCCGGGAATCGACGTCTCCATCCGGGTATCGACGACGATCGAACCGTTTTGGATATCGAGCCCCCATTCAGAAATAGGGCCAATCGAGGAAACGAAACCAAAATTGACAATAAGCGCATCGCAGGGGATCGTTTTCCCTTCATTCGTTTTGGCAAAAGTGACGGTTACGCCATTAAGCCCCCCGTTGTCGTCTCCATGCAATTCGGCTATTTCCGCAGGAGTGACGATGTTCACCTTGGACTGCATCAGCTTCTCTACACTATGCTCATGCGCGCGGAACTTGTCCCGCCTATGAACGAGGGTTACTTCCTCCGCAATCGGCTCCAGCATCAGCGCCCAATCGACGGCCGAATCTCCGCCTCCGTTAATAACCACCTTTTTTCCTTTGTAATGGTTCAAGTCTTTCACGAAATAGTGGAGGCTGCTTCCTTCATATCGGGCTGCATTCTCAAGCTCCAGACGGCGAGGCTCGAACGCCCCAACTCCGCCTGTAATAATAACGGCTTTGCTGAAGTGAACCCCTTTTTCCGTCACGATTTCAAAATGACGCTCATCATGTTTGATGACTTGAAGCACCTTCTCCTCTAGGCAAACCTGGGTGGGAAACAAACTCATTTGCTCCATTAATTGATTCGTGAGCTGGGCTGCGGTCACTTTCGGAAATCCGGCGATATCGTAAATGTATTTTTCGGGGTAAAGCGCCATCGGCTGACCGCCGAGCTGGGGCATGCTGTCGATAATTTTGGCGCTGGCTTGGCGCATACCGGCATAAAACGCGGCGAACATGCCTGCCGGGCCTCCGCCAATAATCGTAATATCTGTAAGAGGGGATGAATTTGTATTCTCGGATGTCATTGTCGTCAAAGAGGCTCTCTCCTTTTGTTCCAGCTTATATCTATAGGTTTAAAGTCTGTTTGACGTTATTATAGTCAACCTCGGCTATTTATTCAACATAAATATATAATTAGTATATAAAATGAAGCCGGCAAAACATTTGCAAATGCAAGGGACGTTCAGTGTTTGTTCAGTGAATTTTTGTAGAATTAAGTCGAAATCAGTCAAAATTCATGAATGTTTTTTACAACAAGGAGGTATGTTGATGAGTAAAGTATGGAAAAAATCCGGTATTGTGATTTTGGCTATGCTTATTTTTATTAGCGGTTTACCGGGATGGATGGCAGGCGGCGGAACCAAGGCCTATGCTGCATCTTCGACCGGATGGGAAAGCTTGGGGCCTCCCGGATTTACGGAAGACGTGGTCAATCATTCTTCCTTTTTTGTGGAGGATGGAGTTCCTTATATAGCTTTTAGCGATTATTTATTGGCGGGAAAAGTAACGGTAATGAAATATACAGGAGTGTCGGGGGGCCATCCATCGGGATGGGAGCTTGTTGGTCGTCCCGGCTTTTCGGAAGAAGCGGCTGCCGATACTTCGCTTTATGTGGAAAGTGGGCAGCCATATGTTGCCTTTGTGGAACAAGACGCAAATCAGAACAGCCAGGTTGTGGTCATGTCGTACGTGGATGATGGAAGCGGGACACCTGATTGGCGGCGGCTTGGTCAAACCGGGATTACAAGCGGTGCCGTAGATAATGTATCTATATCTTCCAATGATGGATCTTTGATCATTTCTTATCAGGAGGATGGAAAAGGTTTTATTCGATTCTATGAGCCTGCCGATGATGTTTGGAAAAGCGAGCCTTCTGATCAGTTTTCCGGTGATGCATCTCAAATCTCGCTTTATGTCAACGGCAGCGGATATCCGGTAGTGGCTTACAGCGATGGAGATGCGGACGGAAAAGTGACGGTGAAAAAAGCGGACCGTTACGGCGACTGGGCGACAATCGGGGATGCAGGCTTTACAGATCATAAAGCTCTGGAAGTTTCGATGTCCGTCGAATCCGGAGTTTATTATGTAGCGTATACTTTTGAAGATGATAACGGCTCCCCTACACTTGCGGTTATGAAATATAACAGCAGATTGGCACCGGAAGAAGCGAAATGGGAGATGGTCGGCGTCCCCGGTTTGGCGAACAGTGAAGTGAAAGATGTGTCGCTTGCTGTGGATAACGGGGTACCCTATGTCGCATACCGAAATATGCAAGACTTTGACGAAGCCTCAGTCATGAGATTTGTTGGCATTTCACCTGCATTTCCGACTGGTTGGGCGCTTGTAGGCAGTTCCGGCTTTACGGATAGATATGCATTTTCAAATAAATTGGTGGCCGAGGACGGCAAGCTTTATTTGGCTTCTCTGAATCATTCGAATTGGAGCGTACCAACCGTCATGACGTATACTCTTCAAGACTATTCGTTGGGTGAATTGGCTGGCGTAGGGCTGAATCCGCTTCCGATCGGCTACGCTTCGGGTACTCAAGAAACGAAGACGGTTCAATTGACCCAAATGGGGAGGGGAGAGCTGACTGGCGTTGCCGTTTCGATCAGCGGCGAGGATGCCGATCTGTTTACGATAACGCCGCTTACTTCATCCACTTTGAACGATTCGATCCCTTTTGCCCATTTTACGGTTACGGCTGTCGATGGGCTTCCAGCAGGAACTTATAAGGCAACGTTGAAAGTGTCGTCGGATCAAATGGCAGATATCGAGTTTGCTGTGATGCAGATTGTGACGGATATGCCGAAAACCATCATTTCGATTGTTGGCAAAGGAGGCAGAGGATATTCTGGCGATGGAGGAGCGGGAGTAATGGCTCAGCTGAGAGATCCGGAATACCTCTTTGTGGACGACAGGGGCAATGTCTATATATCGGATACTCGCAATCATGTTGTTCGCAAATTCAACCCTGTTACCGGGATCATAAATACGATTGCCGGCAACGGAGAGGAAGGTTATTCGGGAGACGATGGACCGGCGACAGAAGCGCAATTGAATAGTCCCCGCGGAATCGTTGTCGACGTTCAAGGCAATGTATATATTGCGGATAGTGAAAATGGACGAGTTCGTATGGTTGATGCCGCAACGGGAACGATTAGCACGGTCGCAGGATCGGGACAGTTCGATTATATGGGAGACGGCGGTCCAGCTACGGATGCCGGAATAGACGGACCTTCAGGTGTGGCGCTGGACCGGGATGGAAACTTGTATATTGTCGACACTTTCAATTCCGCCATTCGCAAGGTGAACAGCGAAGGGATCATCAGCACCGTAGCCGGAAACGGGGATCATGGATATGCGGGAGACGGCAGACCGGCTACGGAAGCCCAGTTTGATTATCCTCGCGGAATTGTAATCGATGACAACGGGAATATGTATATTGCAGATTATGAAAATGACCGGATTCGAAAAGTAGACGGGGCGACGGGGCTGGTTAGTACAGTCGCGGGGATCGGAGAACCCGGCTTCTCCGGCGACGGCGGGCCTGCAACAGCAGCGCAATTGGACAAGCCGGAAGGTCTTGCGCTCGATTCGAGCGGCAACCTGCTGATAGCCGATACCGAAAACGACCGGATCAGGGTAGTGAATGGGGAGACCGGAAGCATTCTTACTTATGCCGGATCGGGGAATGAATCGTATTCGGGCGAAGGCATACCGGCCATTCAAGCGGATTTGAATACTCCTATTGGAGTGGCGACGGACAGCAACGGGAATGTGTACATTGCGGACAATGACAATCATCGCGTGCGCAAGCTGGTTGACGCCGCATACAGCGTAACCTACGACGGAAACGGCAGTACGGAAGGAAGTATTCCGGCCGGAGGCGTGTATTATGAGCCGGGAGCGACTGTTCATGTGCATGACAATTCGGGCACTCTAGCGAAAACCGGCTTCACCTTCTCAGGCTGGAATACGAAGGCGGACGGAACGGGAACCGGCTATACGGGCGGCAGCACATTTGCTATGGGTACGTCCAATACAACGTTGTTTGCGAAGTGGCCGTCTCCAGGCGGCAGCAGCGGCGGCGGAGTTTCGACGCCGCAACCGGAGAAGATTACGGTTAATGTGGAGGATGGAAAAGCGGATAGCGGCTCGGTTGTCTCCACTGCCGTTATCGAGCGTACGACTCTTCCAAACGGACAGAAGAGGGACAATGTCGTCTTTAATGCCGAGCAAGCGGGCAAGACGGTCGACCAGTTGAAAGCGGCCGGATCGGATTCGGCGGTCATCGTTATTCCCGATTCGAAGGATGAAGTGGCGGAGCTGAATGTATCGATACCGAAAGCATCAGCGGAACTGCTGGCCAAAAACAAGGTAAATTTAGAGCTTCAAACCCGAAATGCTAGAATCATGATACCGATAGCTTCTCTGCAAGGCGCTTCGCAAGATTTTTATTTCCGTCTTGTGCCGATCAAGCAAGAGTCGGAGCGCAAGGAAGTAGAGCGCAGAGCGATTCTTGAGCAGGCGGTTAAGGCGGCAGCGGGAGAAGAGCAGGTTTCCATAGTCGGCCGTCCAATGACAATCGAAACCAATATGCAAAGCCGTCAGGTGACACTCGTTCTGCCGCTCGGCGACCATACGCTGAGCGAAGCTGAGCTGAAGGAACTGGGTGTATACATTGAGCATAGCGATGGCACAAAAGAGTTGATAAAAGGAGAAGTGGTTCCGTATGACGGCAAGGGGCAACGAGGCCTCCAATTTACCGTCAACAAATTCAGCACCTTTGCTATCGTTCATATCGAAGGTTGGAAGTCTTCTTCGCCGAATGGCTCGGCTCATAAAGCTTATTTGTCAGGATATCCAAATGGAGAGTTCAGGCCAGAAAATGGCTTGACCCGAGCGGAGCTGGCATCCATATTGGCACGTTTGTTCGATAAAGAGGAGAAGCAGCCAGTAGGGGCTTATACAGATGTTAAAACAACGCACTGGGCAAAAGCGGCCATCGTGAAAGCGACGGCAATGGGGCTAATGGTCGGGTATCCGGACGGCAGCTTTAGACCGGAGGCAAAGGTAAGCAGAGCGGAGCTGGCAAGCGTGGCGTCCAGACTCGTTGACCTTGGCAGCGAGGGAAGCGGCAAAGGCTTTGCAGATACGGAAGGGCATTGGGCTCAAGCTTTTATCGCAAAAGCGCAAGCTGCCGGAATCGTAAACGGGTACAAGGACGGTACGTTCCGCCCGAACAAAAAGGTGTCGCGAGCCGAAGCTGCGGTTGTCTTCAACGGTTTGCTGGACAGAGGTCCGTTAACTGGCGCTGAACCAAAGTGGAGGGATGTGCCGAAGAGCCACTGGGCATACGGCCATATTTTAGAAGCTTCCACGGATCATGCGGCAGGTGAAAAAACAGCAGCGGGAGAGGTTTTTGTTCCGTTGAAATAGTTTGTGAGATGCACTTACGAAAGAGTCCCTGTTTGTTTGGGGCTCTTCTTCTTATGTTCCAGAGATATATTTTCCATTTACTCAACCTCTATTAAACGGTATTAAAAAATGGTACGATACGGGCATACTCGCTAAGGGGGAACTGAGCATTTGAGCTTGTTCAATGTGTTCAATCCGAAAATCTTCTTCTATTAGTTGTGTCGATTCTAATGGCTAAATGCCATAATCTAACCCGGCGCAACGGGGATGAAGATGGAAAAGCAAGACATGCTGCTTCTAGCGGGAGCCGATCATCATAGTTGGGCGAGAAAGCTGGGTGGCAAGAACCCTCGAAGAGAAAAGCTAAGAGAGGTTCGTAAAGGGCTAAAAGCGGTTCACTTCGACAAAGAGTGCACAGAGGTAAAAAGATCAAGTTATCGGTTGTTTAGAACGAAAATGAAGAGACTGCTCCGAGCTGAGAAATACGAGCTGTTGGGCAAGCATCGACGTACCGGTGGCTGGATCACATGGTAATCTAAACTTGAATAGAAGTATGGGAGGAAGAGAGTGCTTCGGCGCTCTTCTTTTTCTTTTGTTATAAGATGGTGGGAAAATAGGAATAAATAAGGTGACAAACTTGTAAGATTGAATAGAGAGATTGCAACTCGATTCGATTGCTTCTGAGTATGGTTTTATTTTAAACTAGTAAAGGGTGTGGCCAGCTTAGGCTGATGCTCTAGATTGCTTCGGGAAGGCGGATTTTGAACCTATGCAAGATTTTATTAATGCTATTATATTGGGGATTATCGAAGGGTTAACGGAATTTTTGCCTGTATCGTCGACGGGACATTTGATTTTGGCCGGGGATTTGCTTAATTTTGAGGGCGAGGCCGCCAAAACGTTTAAAATCGTCATTCAGCTGGGAGCCGTTATGGCCGTACTGATTCTGTATTGGAAACGGTATATGAGTATTTTGAAGGACATGCTTAAGTTCAATTTTTCGGCTAAGAAAAAGCTGAATGCCACCCATATGTTTCTGGCCATGATTCCGGCACTTGTGGTGTATTTGCTTCTAAAAGACTTCATTAAAGGGACGTTGTTCGGTACGCTGCCTGTATTAATCAGCTTGGTGCTCGGCGGTATTCTATTGATTGTTGCGTCGAGGGTCAAGCGTACAGTCACGGCGGAAGAAACGGATGATATTACGTACAAGCAGGCTTTTGGCATCGGGTTGTTCCAATGTTTGGCGCTGTGGCCGGGCTTCTCCAGATCCGGTGCGACGATTTCCGGCGGTTTGCTGCTCGGGACAAGCCAGAAAGCGGCGGCTGACTTTACGTTTATTATTTCGGTGCCGGTCATGCTGGGCGCAACTATTCTTGACCTTTATGACGCACGCGACTATTTGACTTCAGACGACCTGGTTCTGTTCTTGATCGGTTTCGTCACTGCATTTATTGTAGCGATGATTGCCGTTGTAACGTTCCTTAACCTCATTAAGCGTTTACGCTTGGAATGGTTCGCGGTTTATCGGTTCGTTTTGGCCGCGGTGATTTATTTTATCGTTTTTAAATAAGATAGCCAGATAGTGACTAGTTAGTGAATGAGAACGGCAGCTTTAAGCCCGAGAGTGGGTTTGGAGCTGCTGTTTTTTTGTGGCTTTGTGGTCGGGAGAGGGGCTTGCTGGCTGTTGAAGTGAGATACAGATAATGACAGTTTATTGAGTGTAATGTAAACTGGGAAGAGAATAGTTATGGCTAGTGATGCAAGGTGAGTGGGGTGTGCGAATGCGAGTGCGAATGTGAAGCTCACATGAAAATGCAGGGGGATTCGCACCAGGAAAAAGGGCGTTTAGGCGGTTTTATGGGCGCTTTAATCGTTGGAGAAGTGGCTTTTGATTCAAAAGTGTACGATTTCTTTTGAATTTGTTATAGTTTTGGGGCGATTTTGTCATAAAATCGCTGTCGCACTCCTTGCGGAGTGTGTGGATTGAAATTTGGTTGGTGGGGTTGCGTTACAACGAATTGGTGTCGCACTCCTTGCGGAGTGTGTGGATTGAAATCTCTCCTTGCTTGATTCTTTTATTTATTTAAACCTGTCGCACTCCTTGCGGAGTGTGTGGATTGAAATCAGGCTTAATTTTTGGTCAAGTGATAACACCTATGTCGCACTCCTTGCGGAGTGTGTGGATTGAAATGACTCAAAGGATATTGCTGAACAATTTTTAAAGGGTCGCACTCCTTGCGGAGTGTGTGGATTGAAATGATAATGTCGCCAATTGTGGTAAAGGCAGTACTAAGTCGCACTCCTTGCGGAGTGTGTGGATTGAAATAGTTTCAACTTTGCTGAAACCGATTCGATCCCGGGTCGCACTCCTTGCGGAGTGTGTGGATTGAAATATTTTCGACGATATGCATATTTTAAAACTACAAGTCGCACTCCTTGCGGAGTGTGTGGATTGAAATGCAGAAGACCATAGCGGACTTGTCGGGTTTAAGGTCGCACTCCTTGCGGAGTGTGTGGATTGAAATGGGGGCAAGACACCCGAAAAAAAGCCGACTCCACGTCGCACTCCTTGCGGAGTGTGTGGATTGAAATCACCCACTTCCGTCGTCATATTCCATGTACCCGGTCGCACTCCTTGCGGAGTGTGTGGATTGAAATTATTTATGGGCAGAAGTTTGCCGCCGGATCGCCAGTCGCACTCCTTGCGGAGTGTGTGGATTGAAATACTAAGCAGCAGCCTGAGTGGTCATATATAGACGTCGCACTCCTTGCGGAGTGTGTGGATTGAAATGCGATCTTCAAGCGAGTTCCCATACGTCCGCGAAGTCGCACTCCTTGCGGAGTGTGTGGATTGAAATTCGAAGAACAGCACAATGGGCATAATTTTGAATCCGTCGCACTCCTTGCGGAGTGTGTGGATTGAAATTCCCCCCTTTGCCATTGTAAAAGCAATCGTCATAGTCGCACTCCTGCGGAGTGTGTGGATTGAAATGATCATGCTGCGCGATCAACACGACGTCATAGCGTCGCACTCCTGCGGAGTGTGTGGATTGAAATTGGCAATGGCAATCTCACGACTTTAAACACAACGTCGCACTCCTGCGGAGTGTGTGGATTGAAATCGGAATGGAACGGTTGTCTCGGTCTGGAGCCGAGTCGCACTCCTGCGGAATGTGTGGATTGAAATTTTGGCACCGACGGTACTTGACCAACCACATACGTCGCACTCCTGCGGAGTGTGTGGATTGAAATGTTTATAGGCAAAGAAAAAAGCCGCCAGCAACGGGTCGCACTCCTGCGGAGTGTGTGGATTGAAATTTGAGTTGGTTATAAATCTCTGCAAGGGACTCATCGTCGCACTCCTGCGGAGTGTGTGGATTGAAATAGCCATTTGATCCACTATCAGAGCTTCATCGATGTCGCACTCCTGCAGAGTGTGTGGATTGAAATTTTTGTCATGTTTAGTCGCTCCCTTATCGAGGTGTCGCACTCCAGCGGAGTGTGTGGATTGAAATCAGCTCACTGATCTTTGCCTGTATGAACTCCATTGTCGCACTCCTGCGGAGTGTGTGGATTGAAATTTACTGTCTTGTCACCATTGACAATCAGTAGGTGTCGCACTCCTGCGGAGTGTGTGGATTGAAATAGGCAACGGTGGGAAAAAACCATGGCGGTGCTGGTCGCACTCCTGCGGAGTGTGTGGATTGAAATCTCATTAAACCAGACAAGCTTTTGTGCTTGTGTGTCGCACTCCTTGCGGAGTGTGTGGATTGAAATAAGCTTTTGTCCCTCAGGGCCTTGTATGATTAAGTCGCACTCCTTGCGGAGTGTGTGGATTGAAATTGAGTTGGATTTCATGGATGAAGATGGATCGATGTCGCACTCCTTGCGGAGTGTGTAGATTGAAATAAAAGTATTGGATTTTTACGGGCTAAAACATAAATATTGGATCCCTACCTTAATGGGAAAAAATTTGGAAATATAACTTCTTGGACTTCACTACCCTATTCGGGTGGTGATTACTGGAAATTGACTGTGACGAGATATAAAAATGAGGTGACCTGGTCCACCCCTTTCGGTCAAGTGACTGATGCAGATATAACTGATACTGCGGATATCTATATCACAAAGAATGGACAAAAAATCATTTATCGACCTCAATCAACTATAGATTTCTACTAAATATAGTATAAAAAATGATAGTATGTGGCCATGAAAAATCTTATTCATGGCCACATTTGGTAATAATGGAGGAGTTAATAATGAAAATAAAACTATCAGTGCTTATATTTGTATTGGTAATATTAATAATGAGCGGTTGCTCAAGATCCATTCCTGCTGTGATTACACCCTTGACTGATGATGAAGTAAAATCATATATAGTTGATAATAAAATCAAAGAGGTCGTAAGAGAGAAGATTGGAGATCTTACCGTAGTACTATATAAGGATGATATGGCCTTTGGATATCACATGCTATATAAAGATAAAGATGGGGTTATTCAAGATCAAATGGCTAATGCAAGTTACCTTGATGGGAATCTTCCTCCTGTTTTTACATCAGGAGTAGCGACCGGTAGCAATCCGTTTATTGCCGTTTATATCAATGACGAAGAGCTGATAAAATCAGCGTCTACAATTGAAGTTGTTTTAAATGATGGCAGCAGCGTCCGAAAAAAGTTAGAAGGAAAAGGTGTTATTATTCCCTATTCTAGAGAATCAGAAAAGGGAGTGAAAAGGAACTCCTCTCATATAGTCATTTATGATGAAAAAGAAAGTATCATATTTTCTAGTGGAAAATGATCGTGCCAACTTCGATGATTTTTTCTCCATACTACAACCACATCAAAACAAAGGGAATGTCATTTTTATGACATCCCCTTTTCATAATCATTAACTCGTCAATAATATGTGAAGAAGAAAAACACCTATTCTTTTGAGCAAGAACCTCTGTCATTTGGCCTGTTTTCCAGTCTCCTGCAAGTAAGTGAATTAATAAAATGTTAGAGCATTAAGCATCCTTTGAAAAAAACCACCACAACCAAAAAAAGGAGCCCGCAAAAAGTGAAAAATGGAAAAGTGGCGTTGCTATTAATTCTAACTCAGACAGGATACGCCGTATTTACGATCTTTTGGTTCATCACAGCCTTAATGTCGTTTATGATGTTTACCTCCCCTGATATTTTTACCAACCTGCCCGTTATGTCGATGATTATTTATGTATGGGTTTATCCCATTGTTTTATTAGTATCCGTCATTTCGAGCTGGGCTTTCTATCATAGAAGGAGCTTCAAAGGTGCAGTCATTGCTGGTTTAATCCCGCTTCTTTGGGTGGTGCCGATCTTGTGGATCTTCCTGTTTAACAACTAGTTCGGGCCAATGAACAATAAAGTGGCTACAAAAAGGGAACATCCTTAAGGCTCTTTGGCCGCGTGGGATGTTTTTTGTTTCAAAGGCTACCTCCAAAAAGATTCCACCATTCGAAAGGATGAGCGAAGCGTGTCGAATGAAAATCAGGATGACCTGCGCGAGAGGCTGGCTGAAGAAATTGCACAGGATCTAGCAAAACGGTTCTCCCTATCCGTCCTGGAGGCTCTTCCGATAGACAAAGGATTTTTAAATGTAAAATGGAAACTCGAAACCAATCGCGGACCGCTATTTTTGAAGTTTTACCATCCAAATCGTTACAGCTTGCAGTTTCATCCCGATAGAAGAGCCGGTATTGACCGCACTTTGAAGTTTCAACAGGGACTTCACGAAGCGGGCGTTCCTTGCTCAGCCATTTACACTTCTCAAGGGCAACACCTATTGTCCACAGCAAAAGGCTCCTATTATACGTTGCAGAATTGGATAGACGGGTATACGGTGAAGGCCGGGTGCATGAACGAGGAGCAGATGTACAGTCTAGGCAAAGCAACGGGACGAATGCACCAATGGCTGGAGACGGCGGCACCACTGGAGGAGCAGGCTTGGAAGCCGGACCCGGATGCTTATTTCGACGAGTGGAGAACAAATAAAGAGAAAGCGCAGGAGGCAAGCGACGAAACGGTATTGGAATGGCTTCAGCGGTCAGAGAAGATTGTGAATTCGCTAGATTTTCGCCAATTTGATTCGTCTCCGGTAGGATGGCTGCATTGGGATTTGTGGGTGGACAACTTGGTTCTGCAAACGCGGGGCGTAGCCGGAATTGTCGATTTTGACCGGATGGCGGTCGCTTATCCTGAAATAGATTTGGCAAGATGCGTTTTGTCCGGGGCGTTAAAAAATGGACAATTGCAGCTCGCAAATGTTCACTCTTTTATGGCGGGATACGGGGAGCACAGATTTATATCGCCAGACATCCTTGCGCGTGCTTTCCGTCTCATCTATTTAATTGAATCGATTTGGTGGCTGCGTACGGAAGTTCGGGAGCAAAGCGAGCTGCGTGAATCATTGGCGCGGTTTGTGGAAGAGATGCACTGGATTGAAGACCAATGGGAATCACTGCCGGAACTATTTCAGTTGAAATAACGGGATTCCAAAATGAAGAATGAGGAAATGTTAAGAAACATTTTCCAATAAGTTGCCGTCCAATTAATGAACTCGAACTTACAAGAGATGGAGGCTACAGGAGATGACTAGGAAAACAGGTTGGACAAAAGTTGTACTTGCAGCGGCACTATTAATTCTCACGTTACCTTCGTTCCAAGAGGAAGTTAGCGCTAAAGCTAAGCCTGTGTCGGTTACCATTAACGGAGACAGCCATAATTCGCTGCCATTCAAAAACGAGCCTTTGCTGCAAAACGGTACCGTTTATTTGCCTTTAAGAGAAGTTGGAACCGTCATGAAAACCAGTACGACTTGGGTAGCGGAAGGGAAGCGTATTTTGCTCAATAGTCCGACGGTCCAAATTGAGATGAAGCTGGGGACGAAACAGTCGACGGTAAACGGCAAGCCTTACACGCTTAAAGAAGTACCGCAAAACATCAAGGGAGTCGTTTATGTTCCCGCACGTTTTGTGACCGAGAAGCTTGGCGCTCAGGTGGATTGGATAGCGAAAGAGAGACGCGTTCATCTGACTTTTGCGGAGAAGTACGTGTTCACTGAGAAGGCTGGACAGGCATATTGGGTAGAGAGGAAGAACGGCAAGCTGTTTAAGGCGTCGAACGGAGCCCCTGCCAAGCTGCTTGGAGATACCAAAGCCGAAGTATTGGATCTTGGTGAGCTGACGGTGGAAGCGTTGTCCCCTAATGTCGAAGTGGTCAAAGTTTACGATAATTATGGGGAGCCGCATATCCATACGAATATTTTCAAAATAGTGCTGTCGAGCAACAAAGTTACGCTGGAAACGAAAGTGTATTTCGGCAATCATGGAGCTCGCTCTATAGACTTGTCGGCAGGGAAAAATGCTTTGCTGATGGATGGTTCCACTTTATATGAAATCGATCGGAAGGGAGCCGTCGCAGCGAAGCATGATTTGAAGAAATTAACCGGATATGACGATACTTCGTTCCAGGTGGAATGGTACGATGACGAATATATGGTCGTTCGTCCGCATTTGACGGGTTGGCTGACGCTTGTAAATCGGAAAACGCTCAAAAGCACCAACTTAGCGGAGACGCTTTTGGAAAAAAAGGATTGGGAAATCTATCAGTCTCTGGACAAACAGTCTATAGAGTTTCGCGACTGGGACGGACTTAAGGTGATTGGGCGTGAAGGGGACATTTTGAAGGTGAATTATTCATTTTTCCTAAACAATAAGCATATTGAATTAAAATATGAGTTGAAAAAATAACAAAAAAAGAGGATACGCACTGCAGCGTATCCTTTTCTTTTTAGCCGGGTATCGTTTCGTTCAGATTTCTATACTCTTGCTCAAGCGAAAGGCCCTTTTTGCGAATGCGGAGATGGTGGTAGGCTATAAGTGCTGTGATAAAAAGCAGGCCGCCCGAGACAATATAAATAAGCCGAGCGCCTATTAAATCAGTAAGAACGCCGATGCTAATAATGGAAATGACGTAAATAAAGTTGGACAGGGCTGATTTCGCCGCCAAAATTTTGGTGAGCGTTTGTTCGTCGGCGCTGTTTTGGAACATCGTCTCTTGGGTCAAATCCCTCATTTGATAGAAGGGCCCCATTAAAATAATGAGTACGAGAGCGATCCAAGGCACGGTCATAAAACCATAAGCGAATGTAAGCAGACCAAAAGCGGCTGAACCCACCACCATAAAGAGGGACAAGCGTCCTTGCATCATTTTGGACATCCGGTAAACGAGAACTCCTCCTAAAATCGTCCCGAAATAGAAGCCGCCATTAATATATCCCCACCAAGTTTCATCTTGTCCAAGCGCCTCCTGCACAAAGGCCAAAGTGACGGCTCCGATCCAGATCGTTCCGAAAAACGATTCGACGATATCCATGCTAATTAGCACGCGCAGCCCTTTGTGGCTGAAAAGATACTTCCATCCGCTGGTGAGTGCGGCCATGGCGCTTTCTTTGGCTTGAATGGGTGCGGAGCTTTCCCCTTTTATAAAGAGTAGGCAAACCACGGACAACAGGAGGAATAGGACTGTCATCAGGAGAGTGGGTTGTTTTCCGAAAAAGGCCAGAACCATCCCGCCGAACGTCCATCCCGCAAACAGGAAAGTCTGATCGACGCTCGCCAGCAAGCTGTTGGCTTTCACCCGGCTGTGCTCCGGCACAATTTGTTTGACGATGGACGATTTGATAGGCGTAAACATGCCGCTAAAAAACGAAATGACGCCCAGCACCGCAAAAATGAGGATCATGGATACGGTGTTTAGTTCTATCAGAAGCAGATAGTAGAGAACGCCGAGCAGTGCTAGCTGGCTAATTTGCGAAAACAGGAGCAGTCGCGACAGCTTGAAGCGATTCGAAAAGGATGGCAGAACAATGCTGCTGACCATACGGGTGAGAACGCTAATAAAAGGAACGGCCGCTGCCAGTGCAGCCGAATCGGTTCCGTTGTACAAATGAAAAACAACCAACATGGTGTACAAGGCAAATCCAAGGTTCGTCGACGTTTGACTGACTAATAGCGCATAGAAGGAGCGTGTCACTGAATTCGCCTCGTTTCTTGTTTGATAGGAACTATTATATGCCTCTTTATTTTGCGAGTGGAAGATTTTTATTTTTATAGGGGAAAACGGATGCGGGGGCGGACGGGTTTGTGGTATGGTTTGGGGGAGGGCAAGTGATAGCTCGGAGACAGTTCATTAGTGGGGTTAACGGTTGGTGCGAATGTGGAGCGAACATGAATTCCTAGGGGGATTCGCACCGGGAAAATCGTTTAAAAGAGGGCCTATTAATGGCTGTAGCCATTTATGAGCTATGATTTATTTGTAACAGTGTTTGATTTACTGTAGTTTTTTATGGTTTTAGCGTGATTTTGTCACAAAATCGCTGTCGCACTCCTCTGGAGTGTGTGGATTGAAATATATGTGTCGTCGCCAAATGGCGTGAATACCGGGTCGCACTCCTCTGGAGTGTGTGGATTGAAATTTGATCCGAATGGCGTCGTTATAATCAAAAAAGGTCGCACTCCTCTGGAGTGTGTGGATTGAAATTGAATCAGCTGCGGACATTGATTTGCGTGTGGAGGTCGCACTCCTCTGGAGTGTGTGGATTGAAATTAGCTCTTGAATATGTCATGGCGAACCCTGGAGGTCGCACTCCTCTGGAGTGTGTGGATTGAAATCAGAAGATTTTAAAATGGATCCGCGCTTGTCCAAGTCGCACTCCTCTGGAGTGTGTGGATTGAAATCCGCTGAATTAGCGGAGCGTATGGCTCGCACAGGTCGCACTCCTCTGGAGTGTGTGGATTGAAATCTCTTTGATTTCGGGGAGTGAATATTGGGACTGGGTCGCACTCCTCTGGAGTGTGTGGATTGAAATATATAATTCTAACCGAAACATTTCTTATTTAAAGAGTCGCACTCCTCTGGAGTGTGTGGATTGAAATCCGGACGGCTGGATCGACATAAAAACCATCCTGGTCGCACTCCTCTGGAGTGTGTGGATTGAAATTATTGATCCAAAAATTAATTTAATAACTGTCCATGTCGCACTCCTCTGGAGTGTGTGGATTGAAATAATCATGTCTAGTGGAATTTCTGTCGTATCCGTGGTCGCACTCCTCTGGAGTGTGTGGATTGAAATCCAAGTGCTGTATTGGAACGGAGTTCCTTTAACGTCGCACTCCTCTGGAGTGTGTGGATTGAAATCGGAAACTACCTCGCATACCTTGCCCGGAATATGTCGCACTCCTCTGGAGTGTGTGGATTGAAATACCTTGATTGGCTATGTTACGGCGTACCCTAGCGTCGCACTCCTCTGGAGTGTGTGGATTGAAATACGAGATCGCTTATACAATTGGTGGAATGGTTTGTCGCACTCCTCTGGAGTGTGTGGATTGAAATAGGCAAGGAAGCCGGACTCCTTGGATGCCATATGGTCGCACTCCTCTGGAGTGTGTGGATTGAAATTAGGGAATTTTTTATACAAATTAGGTTTAGGTTTTGTCGCACTCCTCTGGAGTGTGTGGATTGAAATTATAGATTGAATAGGCGGAGTTTCCTCCGCCAATGTCGCACTCCTCTGGAGTGTGTGGATTGAAATCCTAATCGCAACTCGGGAAGGTCCAGTTCGGCAGTCGCACTCCTCTGGAGTGTGTGGATTGAAATACATGGGCCGAGTAAATAGCCTACAGCGGTTGTGTCGCACTCCTCTGGAGTGTGTGGATTGAAATTTAGCCATCTCTTTTGCAAGACGCATTGAACTCGTCGCACTCCTCTGGAGTGTGTGGATTGAAATTATTAAACTTAACTAGATTGTACCATCACATCTGTCGCACTCCTCTGGAGTGTGTGGATTGAAATGCCATCGATCCTATACGTCCCCAAAATGTCAAGTCGCACTCCTCTGGAGTGTGTGGATTGAAATGAGCAAATGCTCCAGCTCTACCCATGTTGGCGTCGTCGCACTCCTCTGGAGTGTGTGGATTGAAATTTCGCTGCAATCGAGAAGTTCGATGTCGCGTAAAGTCGCACTCCTCTGGAGTGTGTGGATTGAAATTTCTTTTTTCGGCGCTTCGGCTGGCTTATGCGCCTGTCGCACTCCTCTGGAGTGTGTGGATTGAAATGGCGTGCATTACTATGAGCGAAAAGACATCGACGTCGCACTCCTCTGGAGTGTGTGGATTGAAATGTTTGTATCCATTCCATGTCATACTGTATCCCCGGTCGCACTCCTCTGGAGTGTGTGGATTGAAATAGGCTTTGGGGGTCTTCCTCTTTTGGGCTTTGGAGGTCGCACTCCTCTGGAGTGTGTGGATTGAAATGATTATGGAGAACGGATGGGCAGCCGGTGACGGGTCGCACTCCTCTGGAGTGTGTGGATTGAAATTTCGCGGATAACTGATATGGGTGTGATGCCCTTGTCGCACTCCTCTGGAGTGTGTGGATTGAAATGAATTACTATGTTTTAAACGGTACATTGCCTGGTCGCACTCCTCTGGAGTGTGTGGATTGAAATAGCATAGTTGCCATGGAATACAGAACAGACCTGGTCGCACTCCTCTGGAGTGTGTGGATTGAAATTCCGTTTTTAATTGACCTGGCATATCGGATCTGGTCGCACTCCTCTGGAGTGTGTGGATTGAAATAACGGTAAAACGGTTGTCAATCTAGTAGCCCTTGTCGCACTCCTCTGGAGTGTGTGGATTGAAATTTTGTGGCGCAGGCATACACCTCAGCGCCAGGCGTCGCACTCCTCTGGAGTGTGTGGATTGAAATCTTCGCACGTTGCTCAAGCAAGTCTTCTGGTAGCGTCGCACTCCTCTGGAGTGTGTGGATTGAAATTCAAAGGTGTATCCACTCCTCTAGGTGCTGCGAAGTCGCACTCCTCTGGAGTGTGTGGATTGAAATATCATAATCGGATTGAACCTTGGGTGGGTGAAGGTCGCACTCCTCTGGAGTGTGTGGATTGAAATCTAAGTGCAGGCATGTTATTGACTTAAAACAATGTCGCACTCCTCTGGAGTGTGTGGATTGAAATATGTAAACGTTATAACCAGCGAGATCGGATACAGTCGCACTCCTCTGGAGTGTGTGGATTGAAATTGGATCATCAGCATGATTGATTAAATGTATCAAAAGTCGCACTCCTCTGGAGTGTGTGGATTGAAATTACGCCTCAACATCATCAACAACTATATGGTAGTCGCACTCCTCTGGAGTGTGTGGATTGAAATCTCTTCTGTGGCATCATCGTTCCGTCTCCACACAGTCGCACTCCTCTGGAGTGTGTGGATTGAAATAAGCCATATATCAGCGCCCGCATGAAGTTTGATGTCGCACTCCTCTGGAGTGTGTGGATTGAAATACTACTTCGCCTATGTCTCCCGAATGAGTACGGGTCGCACTCCTCTGGAGTGTGTGGATTGAAATAAAATACTATCGGCCTGTGCATTTGAAAAACCCAGTCGCACTCCTCTGGAGTGTGTGGATTGAAATCACTATGCCGATGGGAGCCGTGCTATCATCCCCGTCGCACTCCTCTGGAGTGTGTGGATTGAAATTCCAAACAAATCAAGTAAAGCTATTTCTTCTGAGTCGCACTCCTCTGGAGTGTGTGGATTGAAATGGAGCTTGAAACACAAGGAGTGTTTGTTAGCAGCGTCGCACTCCTCTGGAGTGTGTGGATTGAAATCGATTGTTAAGTCCAAAAGTAAAGACAGAGAGCAAGTCGCACTCCTCTGGAGTGTGTGGATTGAAATCCGCTTTCGTTTGATGTCCTTGAAAACATCCTCAGTCGCACTCCTCTGGAGTGTGTGGATTGAAATAAGAATAACCCAGTCTTCCGGCTTGTACTCAATTGTCGCACTCCTCTGGAGTGTGTGGATTGAAATGCCACTTTTGATGGTAGTTTCAATGTTTGACAGGTCGCACTCCTCTGGAGTGTGTGGATTGAAATTTTGACGGTATTATTGAACCGACTGGCAAGAAAAGTCGCACTCCTCTGGAGTGTGTGGATTGAAATTCGGAATATTCAGGAGGAATTGAAATGCCTACAGAGTCGAACTCCTCTGGAGTGTGTGGATTGAAATATGCAAATTCATCGCGCCCCTGTGGGCGTTGGCGTCGCACTCCTCTGGAGTGTGTGGATTGAAATCCTATGTGACGAATGTGAAGACGTGGAGGGCAAGTCGCACTCCTCTGGAGTGTGTGGATTGAAATTTATGTGGACCCCCGTCAATATGTAGTTGATGACTGTCGCACTCCTCTGGAGTGTGTGGATTGAAATACTTCGGCCTCATTAAGGACGGCCATGTTGCCGAGTCGCACTCCTCTGGAGTGTGTGGATTGAAATTAATTCATCCGCGCCTAGTTGGTCAATCCAGATTGTCGCACTCCTCTGGAGTGTGTGGATTGAAATACCTGCTTCAATCAGTTTTTATTATCACATCAAGTCGCACTCCTCTGGAGTGTGTGGATTGAAATTTGATATGACGCCGATTTTAAAGTCTATGAGGTGTCGCACTCCTCTGGAGTGTGTGGATTGAAATACTAAATGTTGGTACTTTAGTGCCACGACCACCTGTCGCACTCCTCTGGAGTGTGTGGATTGAAATTGGTTTTAAGCAGAAATTAATCTCTATACTTGTGTCGCACTCCTCTGGAGTGTGTGGATTGAAATTCGTCCTGCTAATTACATAAGAGGAGAGAGAAAGTCGCACTCCTCTGGAGTGTGTGGATTGAAATTCTTTGCCAACGTGGAATGTCGCTGGCAGGAACAGTCGCACTCCTCTGGAGTGTGTGGATTGAAATCATTAGTGCGCGGCCAAAACCATCCATATCCTTAGTCGCACTCCTCTGGAGTGTGTGGATTGAAATTCAATATATTCACTGTGTTCGATTTGAGATTTAGTCGCACTCCTTATGGAGTGTGTAGACTAAACTTCAAGCGGTTTTTTATTTCTAGGAAAAGCTATCCGTCTTCCCCCCACATCGAACCCCCTAAAAGCCTTGCTCAACCCACCGAGCAAGGCTTTTCCCTTCCCCCTTCAATCCAACAAAAAAATAATGTTGGATAAAGAGGGTAATTATGGGATCGTGTCGAATTCTAGTTCCAACAGACTATATTGACGACAGAATCGGCCATTCTAACGACTAGGAAGGAGATTCATATGACGGATAAAATAGTTCGCCTCTTTAACATTATGAATGCTATTCAAGCCAATCCGGGTATTGCTGCCTCCGACCTTGCCCTCAAGTACGAGGTAAGTGTGCGCTCCATCTATCGAGATATCGATACGCTTTCTCTTTTTTCGCCTATTACGAGCGAAGGGAGGGGGACGGGGTATCGTTTTATAAGCAAATTTTTTATGAATCCCCTTAATTTCACCGATCAGGAAGCCCTTGTTGTTTCTCTTCTCCCCTCTGTCATCGACCGAGATAAGCTGCCGCCCGGCTTTGACACCGCATACGATAAAATTATGGCTTCACACCAAAACGAACAATCGAAAAGAAGCAATCTCATTACCGACATTACGGATATGATCCAAATGGGAACTCCCGCCTACCGCAAAGAAAGCCCCAACTTCCTACATACCGTTATCAAAGCCATCCTAGAGAAGAAAACGATTAACGCCGTTTACCATACCCAGTCCCGCAACGAAACGACAGCACGTCAAATCGATCCATATTACCTTGTTCCAAGGGAGCAGCGTTTCTATTTAATCGGCTATTGCCGCAACAAAGGGAAGATTAGGACGTTCCGAGTCAGCCGGTTCAACCAGGTGGAACTGACCAATGAAACGTTTGATAAAAGCGGCTTTAACATTAAAAAACATCTCAAACATACTTGGTCCATCGAACAAAGCGATCGCCTTGTGACGTTTAAGGTGCGCTTCAGTCCTGAGGTGGCTCGTTATATAAAAGAGGAAGAGCTATTTGTCCGCCCCCGAATGAAAGAGAAAAAGGATGGCAGCTTGATATTCGAGGTGACGGTCAATAACGATAACGAGTTTCTGCGCTGGCTTCGTCAGTACGGTTCGGCCGCCGAAATATTGGAGCCTCAGTCTGTCCGCGATTCTTTTAAAAGTCAGCTAGAAGAGTGGTCGAGACTATATTCCTAGTTTTTAAAAATACGAACTCACATTCGTGACGAATGCTGTCACAAAGATCGTTCATAATCCATTTTGTAACCTATACAAACTAAGTTCAATTAGAAGGAGTATCGAAATGGATGATTTTATAGCCCATATCAGAGAAAGCGATAAAGCGATTCAAACGGTGAAGGAGCATTTACTGGGGGTTAAAGGGCTGGCCGAAGAGATCGGTGCCAAAATTGGCGTGAAGCATATCGCGGGTCTTGGGGGTTTGCTTCATGATCTAGGCAAATACACGGAGGAGTTCAAAAAGTATTTGCATAACGCCGTCCATAACCCCGGTTCTCCGTCCAAGCGAGGCAGTGTTGATCATTCAACGGCAGGGGGAAAGCTGCTGTTCGATCTTTACCATCAAGGCAAGCCTGACCGTTACACCTGGATTTTGGCGGAGATTGTAGGGAACGCAGTTTTTTCTCACCACTCCTATTTGCATGATTTTTTAAGCCCAGAGCTGGAATCGGGGTATTTAAACCGGGCGCTGAAAGAAAAGGGCAAGGGTATTGAGGAGTATCACTCCGCAGTCGAGCGGTTCTTCCAGTATGTCATGGACAAAGATGAATTTGACCGATATGTGCAAAAAGCGGTCGAGGAGCTAGAGGCTTTCCTCTTAAAGCCTTTTGAAGGCTCCGATGAGAGCAAATGCCAATTTCTAAGCAAGTATGTATTCAGCGCTTTAATTGATGCGGATCGTACAAATACCCGGTTGTTTGAGGAAAATAAATCGGTTGAACCGGAGCTTGATCATGGGGCTCTTTTTCAAGACTATTACGACAAACTGATGCTCAAGCTTGACTCTCTCCAGTCCCAATCGAACAACGGCTCAGCTATTCCGGCTTTGCGCAAGGAGATGTCCGAGAGATGCGAGCAGTTTGCGGAGCTTTATCCTTCCGGCATTTACGCTTTGTCGATTCCGACCGGGGGCGGGAAGACGCTTGCCAGCTTTAGATATGCCCTGAAACACGCTATAAAGGATGGAAAAAAGCGCATTATTTACGTCATTCCGTTCACAACCATCATTGAGCAAAATGCTCAGGAAATTAGAAACATCGTTAAGGACGACGAGCATGTTTTGGAGCATCATTCTAATGTTGTGTGGAAAGAAGAGGATGACGACGAGGACGAAGACGGACTCATGACCATTGGGCAAAAGCTGAAACTTGCGAAGGATAATTGGGATTCGCCGGTTATTTTTACAACGATGGTGCAGTTTCTGAATGTGTTCTACGCCAAAGGGAGTCGGAATACTAGAAGGCTCCACAATTTGAGCGAGTCCGTTATTGTGTTCGATGAGGTTCAGAAGGTGCCTGTTTCTTGTGTATCCTTATTCAATCAAGCTCTTAACTTTCTTAAGGCTTATGGCCATTCCAGCCTGCTGCTGTGTACGGCGACGCAGCCCGAGCTCAGTTTTGTGGAATACAAATTGGACATAGCACCTCAGGCGGAAATAATCGAGAAGCTGGATCAAGTTATCGATGCTTTTAAACGGGTGGAACTGGTAGACAGGGCAACGGGGGAAACATTTGATACGGAGAAGCTGGCTCAATTCGTAGAGGATAAGCTGGAAGAGTCGGGCAGCGTTCTTGTGGTCTTGAATACGAAGGCGGTGGTCAAACGGCTCTATCGCCAGTTGTCCTCGTTGTCTATTCCGGTCTACCACTTAAGTACTTCCATGTGCGCCGCTCATCGGCAAACGATGTTGGACTTGATCCGGACACATTTGGACAAAGACGAAAAGGTCGTTTGTATTAGCACACAACTCATTGAGGCTGGTGTTGACGTCAGTTTCGGATGCGTGGTTCGGTCATTGGCGGGTTTAGATTCGGTAGCTCAAGCAGCCGGCAGATGCAATCGTCATGGGCGATGGGATATTCGGCAGGTCTATATGATTGATCACGAGGAGGAGAATCTGACTCATCTTAAGGAGATCCAGGTCGGCAAGAAGTTAACGGCCATGATGCTCCTCGATTTAAAAAGAGATGGATCTTGCCATGGCGGTCATCTTTTGTCCGTGGAGGCGATTCAGAACTATTTTAGAAAATATTATTCAGCGCTGAAGCTTAACTTGAATTATCATGTGCGGCAATACGGAACGGAGATGACCAAATGGCTGATGGGCAGCCGCGCCGACAACACGTATCTGGAGGCATATAAACAGGATAGTGGAAAAGAAGTGCCGCTCTTTTTAGTTCAGAGCTACCGGACTGCGGCGGAGCAGTTTCAAGTCATCGACAGTTTGGCCAAGCCCGTCATTGTGCCGTATGGCGACAAGGGAGCAGATATTATTGCCCGTCTCAGCGGGGAAAGCGGCATGAAAGAAATGTCGCAAGCCTTGCGTGAAGCGCAACAATACACGATCAATTTGTTTCCGCATGAATTGAATCAATTGGCGGGCAATAACGGTTTAGTTTCTTTGTTGGAGGGTCGGGTACTAGCGCTTACGGAGGGTGCGTACAACGACGAGTTTGGGCTGGATGTCGAGAATGAAAGTGAATTTGGTTTGAAATTGTACTAGAGTCGGTCCCATTTGAGAGGAGGTGAAGCTATGAGAAGGAATTCAATCGAATTTACGGTCGAGGGCGACTACGCCCTTTTCACCGATCCGTTGACGAAGCTAGGCGGTGAGAAGCTGTCCTACCAAGTGCCAACGTATCAAGCTTTGAAAGGGATAGCGGAATCGATCTACTGGAAGCCAACGCTCATTATTTATATCGATGCTGTCAGAGTGATGAAGCCGATTCGAATGGAATCCAAGGGAGTTCGACCGATCGATTACGGCGGCGGCAATACTCTAGCCAACTATACGTATTTGCGGGACGTGTCTTATCAAGTTAGAGCGTATTTCGAATTTAACGAAAATCGCCCGGACATGGCCTTTGATCGCAACGAGCACAAACACCACAATATTATGAAGCGCTCGCTGCTCGCAGGCGGACGAAGAGATATTTTTTTAGGAACGCGGGAATGTCAGGCATATGTGGAACCGTGCGTATTTGGCGAAGGTGAGGGGTTCTACGACAATTATGGCGATATCCATCTCGGAAATATGGTTCATGGCATAAATTATCCTGATGAGACAGGCAGAGACCAAATGGAAGTTCGTTTGTGCAACTATGTCATGAGTGATGGTTACATCACATTCCACAGGCCGGAAGATTGCTCTCAAGTTCGCGTCATTTCGGAAATGAAGCCTAAGCCGTTTGATCAATCCAACGTAGAGTCGGCAGAGCGGTTGGACGAGTACTTGGGAAGGGGGGACCATGGATGAGCTGGCTGTTTAATTTATATGAAACCTATCAGGCCAACTTAGGACAAGTTGGTGTCAACGAAAGAAAGTATAACGACCAAGAGTTTACGCTGCTTCCAGTGGCGCACACGACACAGAATGCGCATATCGAAGTAGATATAACCTTAGACGGCGAGTTTCATTATGCCGAAGTTATCGTCAACAAAGCCGATTCCAGCACGCTCATTCCTTGTACCGAAGATTCCTCCAGCCGAGCCGGTTCCAAAATCGCTCCGTATCCACTGCATGACAAATTAAGTTATGTTGCGGGAGATTTTGTCGCATATGGCGGAGAAATTAAAAAGGAAGAGCCTTTTTCTTACTATATTAAGCAGCTTGAAAGCTGGGCAAATTCGCCTTATGCCAACGATAAGGTAAGGAGCATTTACCGTTATTTAAGCAAAGGGAAACTTATTCAGGATTTGGTAGAGTTCAAAATTCTTTATGTCGATCAGGACAACCAGTTGATTCAAAAATGGGACAAGTCTCACGAAGAAAAATATGGAGTGAAGCCAGCTATTTATTCTGCCATAACGGGTGATCTGGACAGCGCTTTTATCCGGTTTAATGTCTATTCTCCCAGCCTTGTTTTGGAAAAAGTATGGAAAGACCCGAACATGTACGACTCATTTATTCGTTACTATAGCCAGCAGTTAGGGGAAGAGGACTATTGTTATGTAACGGGAGAGCTGCGTCCAAGTACGGACAAACATGCGAATAAAATTAGAAATGCGGCAGACAAGGCAAAGCTCATTTCCGCAAACGATACGAGCGGTTTTACGTTTAGGGGGCGTTTCACGGAAAGCGGCGATGCAGCAAGCATTAGCTATGAGGTTTCCCAAAAGGCTCATAATGCTTTGAAGTGGCTCATTAACCGCCAAGCGAAGATTATGGATCAACGGGTGTTTCTCGTGTGGGGCAACCGCGAGCCGGAAGTTCCGGAGCCGACGGAAGACCTTTTTTCGATCACGCCGAATGCGAAAGTGGACAAAAAGAGGGAAGCTTTCACCAACCGTGAGATCATGGAAGAGGTCAAAAAAGCTTTTAGCGGATATGCCAACAAGTTATCGGCGGAATCCAAATCGAACGTCAACATTATGGTGCTGGATTCCGCAACGACGGGCCGCATGGCGGTATTGTATTACCGCAATTTGGACAAGCATTTTTATTTTGACCGTTTGATCAAATGGCATTCTACATGCGCTTGGCTTCATCGTTATCGAAAAGATAGCGATGGTGAATTTGTGCAATTTTACGGGGCGCCTGCCACTAAAGACATTGCCTTTGCCGCCTATGGGCCAAAAGCTGGCGACAAAATCGTCAAAGGGCTGATGGAACGCATGCTGCCATGCATTATCGACAAACGACCAGTGCCGCTCGATATTGAAAGAAGCGTCATGCAGCGTGCCTCAAATCCGGTGTCTATGGACAGATGGGAATGGGAGAAGACGCTTAGTATAGCTTGTGCAGTCATTAACAAAAAGGAGGAGAAGGGTGTGGCTTTAGATACTGGAACGGATGATCGCAATTATCTCTTTGGACGTTTGCTGGCGGTGGCCGACGTGCTTGAGCGGCGTGCTCTTGGACCGGAAGAAAACCGGGCGACTAACGCGATTCGCTATATGAACGAGTTTTCCAAACATCCGGAAAGAACCTGGAACACCATTCAAAAGAGCTTGCAGCCTTATCAAGCCCGACTCGGCAGAAAAGCGCTTGATTTGAATAAAATCATCGATGAAATCGGTTCGCGTATGCCTATTGATAAATTCAATAATCAGTCTTTGACCGGCTTGTATTTGCTAGGTTTTTACAGCCAAAGACATGAGCTTTATCAAAAGAAAGAGAAGAACGAAGACGCAGTTGATTCCAATAACGAATAAGGAGCGATATCGATGACGACTTTAGATCATAAAATAGATTTTGCTGTAGTTATATCTGTTTCCAAGGCTAATCCGAACGGCGATCCTCTCAATGGCAATCGGCCTCGGCAAAATTTCGACGGCTACGGAGAGATTTCAGATGTGGCCATTAAGCGCAAAATTCGCAACCGGCTTCAGGATATGGGGGAGTCGATTTTCGTCCAGTCCAATGATCGCAAATCGGATTCGTATGGAAGCCTGAGAGAGCGGGCAGATGCAAACGCAGAGCTTGAGAAAATTTTAAAGTCAAAAACGGGTTCGAGCGATGAATTTGCTCGCATTGCTTGTCAAGAATGGCTGGATGTCAGAAGCTTCGGCCAAGTATTTGCTTTCAAAGCGGATAAAGGGGCAGGCGTATCTGTTGGAGTAAGAGGGCCCGTGTCGATTCATGCGGCTACAAGCCTTGATCCTATTGATATTACCAGCTTGCAAATAACGAAAAGCGTAAACTCCGAGCCCGGCAAAGATAGAGGCTCCGACACTATGGGGATGAAGCATCGCGTCGATTCCGGAGTCTATGTGTTCTATGGAAGTATTAATACGCAGCTTGCGGAAAAAACAGGATTTACGAACGATGATGCACAGAAGTTTAAGCAGGCTCTTGTCAGCTTGTTTGAAAATGACGCTTCTTCCGCAAGACCGGAAGGCAGCATGGAAGTTCATAAAGTATTTTGGTGGGAGCATAGCTCCAAATTGGGTCAATATTCTTCGGCTAAAGTTCACCGCTCGTTGCTGGTTGAGAGACTTGATGCCGAGCCTAAAGCGTTTGAGCATTACGAATTCAATGCTCTTCCTTTGGAAGGCTTGAAAGCTGAAGAGTTGGATGGACTATAAGGAAGAAGACTTTTTGATGCTGTCGGGCATTCAGCATTTTCAATTTTGCAAGCGGCAGTGGGCTATTATTCATATCGAACAGCAATGGGCGGAAAATGTAAAAACCATTGAAGGGGATTATTTGCATAAGAAAGCGGATAATCCCTTTGTAAGGGAGAAACGGGGCGATAAGCTTATTGCACGAGGAATGTCCATTTACTCCCGTACGCTCGGCATTTCGGGGAAATGCGATGTGGTCGAGTTTATTCGCAGCGATTTTGGCGTTTCTCTTCATGGGGCTGAAGGCAAGTATTTGGCTTACCCAGTAGAGTACAAGCGAGGCAAACCAAAGCAAGGCGACGAGGATTTGCTGCAATTAGCCGCACAGGCGATGTGTCTAGAAGAGATGCTGGCATGCGAAATTGAGGTCGGATATTTCTACTATAATGAAATTAAGCATAGAGTCGAGGTTCCGATTACTACAGCCTTAAGGGAGAAGGTAAAATCGACTTTTGCCGAAATGCGGGATTATTATAAGCGGGGACATACTCCTAAAGTAAAGACAGGGAAGTTCTGCGACAATTGCTCTCTTCAGTCCATATGTTTGCCCGAACTTATGAATAAGCGGACTGTCAAAAGTTATGTTGAAGGGAAAATAAAAGAATGAAGAAGCTGCTGAATACTCTGTACATTACTCAGCCGGATGTCTATTTGTCGCTTGATGGAGATAATATCGTTCTCTTGAAGGAGCAAGAAAAGTTTGCGAGAATGCCGCTGCATAATTTAGAGTCGATTGTCGCTTTTGGCTATAGAGGTGCCAGTCCAAAGTTAATGGGATATTGTGCGGAGCGCAATATCTCTTTGGTGTTCCTCACGATGAACGGCCGATTTAGTGCGCGGGTGATTGGCGAAAGCAATGGAAATGTTCTTTTGCGAAAAAGGCAATATCGCCTGTCAGACGACGAAGGACAATCGGCCAAAATGGCGCGGAATTTTATTGTAGGGAAAATATACAACCACAAATGGATGCTGGAGAGGATGACAAGAGATTATCCGCTTCGAATTGATGTAGAGCGGTTTAAGGAAGCTTCTGGACAATTGTCGGCCATTATGATCGAAGTGAGAGATTGCGAGGATTTGGAACGGCTGAGAGGTTTGGAAGGACAAGCTTCTGTTGTGTATAACAAAAAGTTTGATTCGATGATTTTGCAGCAGAAGGAAGACTTTTACTTCCGTGGGCGCTCCAGAAGACCGCCGCTTGATCCCGTCAATGCGCTGTTGTCTCTAGCGTATTCTCTATTAGCCAAAGACGTGGCGGCCGCGCTGGAGGGTGTGGGGCTAGATTCTTATGTCGGCTTTTTGCATAGGGATCGGCCCGGAAGGATTTCGCTTGCACTGGATGTGATGGAAGAGCTTCGTGGCGTTTTTGCGGATAGATTTGTTTTGTCCCTCATTAATAAAAAGGTGCTGGATCGGGATGATTTTTATAAGCAGGAGAACGGTGCTGTGCTTTTGAAGGAAGAAGGGCGAAAGAAGTTTCTGCATGCTTGGCAAACGAAGAAACAAGAACATATCACACATCCGTTTCTCGGGGAGAAAATAACCTGGGGGCTAGTTCCTCATGCACAGGCTTTGCTATTGGCACGATATTTGCGCGATGATCTGGATGAGTACCCTCCTTTTTTATGGAAGTAGGTGTAGTTAATGCTCGTATTAATTACTTATGATGTGAGTACAAAAAGCGATGGAGGGCAAAAGAGGCTTAGGCTGGTCTCTAAGGCTTGTCAAAACTATGGTCAGCGCGTCCAAAACTCGGTCTTTGAGTGCATTGTGGATGCGGCTCAGTTTGCTTCTTTGAAGCTGGAGCTAAAAGAGATTATCGATGTGAAGCAGGATAGCTTACGCTTTTATCAGTTAGGCAACAACTACAAAAGCAAGGTCGAACACATCGGCGTAAAAGAATCTCTTGATTTAGAGGGCCCTCTTATTTTATAGTGCGAATAGTTGGTGCGAATGTGAAGTGAACATGATTTCCCTAGGGGATTCGCACCAGATTTTTAAGGTGGATTTGTGTTTTGACGGAGCAAGGGGCCGTTTTTTTACAGTTTGGTCGTTGTTTGAGGCTATTTTTGGATAAATGGGCGCATATTTTGGCCCGATTTGGCCAAAATTGGCTGTCGCATCCCGTGAGGGATGTGTGGATTGAAATGCCAAAATCACACAGTCTATCAGTTTGAAAGTCGTCGCATCCCGTGAGGGATGTGTGGATTGAAATCGGAATTGATGTAATCAACGGGGCGCAAGCCCCTGTCGCATCCCGTGAGGGATGTGTGGATTGAAATTCAGCTCACCACTCACAAGCCATTATTTTATCTGTCGCATCCCGTGAGGGATGTGTGGATTGAAATACTTACTACTAGTCCGTAAGCGTCTACCCTTATTGTCGCATCCCGTGAGGGATGTGTGGATTGAAATCAAATGTACTTACCTTGCATGTCGAGTTTGTATGTCGCATCCCGTGAGGGATGTGTGGATTGAAATATTTTCGACGATATGCATATTTTAAAACTACAAGTCGCATCCCGTGAGGGATGTGTGGATTGAAATCGGGGCTCCGTATGTGGTTGGTCAAGTACGGCATGTCGCATCCCGTGAGGGATGTGTGGATTGAAATCAAAAGAAACAGCCTCGGCAGCTCGCCGCCATAGGTCGCATCCCGTGAGGGATGTGTGGATTGAAATTAAATTACAAACTCCAATTGTTGAACGAGAAGCGTCGCATCCCGTGAGGGATGTGTGGATTGAAATTTAGTCTTTGGGGGGCGCTCGCCATGCGCGTCCGTCGCATCCCGTGAGGGATGTGTGGATTGAAATTTGTCCATCTTGGAGGACAAATGCTACGGGAAGAGTCGCATCCCGTGAGGGATGTGTGGATTGAAATATTACTAAGTGGGTTACATGACTTTCTATAGCGGTCGCATCCCGTGAGGGATGTGTGGATTGAAATCCGCTATTTGTACTGAGGCCGGGGCAGCAGGCAAGTCGCATCCCGTGAGGGATGTGTGGATTGAAATACGGACATTGCCGGACACTGGGCGAAGGATGCCAGTCGCATCCCGTGAGGGATGTGTGGATTGAAATCTGTTGTAACAGGGGAAGAGTCGGCAGCTTTAAGTCGCATCCCGTGAGGGATGTGTGGATTGAAATTTACACAATATCACAGTTTCGAAGGCTCAAATGTGTCGCATCCCGTGAGGGATGTGTGGATTGAAATTGAGGGGTTGGATTTGATAGAGCAAGCGGCTCCGTCGCATCCCGTGAGGGATGTGTGGATTGAAATCCAAAATCCCATAGTCGCGCTACCTCCTAAACAAGGTCGCATCCCGTGAGGGATGTGTGGATTGAAATTAATCTCCGACACCGATAGGACGGTGTCGCCCTCGTCGCATCCCGTGAGGGATGTGTGGATTGAAATCTGATAATAGGCCAATAAAAGTTGTAAGCAAAAGTCGCATCCCGTGAGGGATGTGTGGATTGAAATAAGGTTTGGCGGAAGTATCGAAGGCGCTCGGACTGTCGCATCCCGTGAGGGATGTGTGGATTGAAATGATGAGCTCGACATCTCCGCTCTCGGATAAACTCGTCGCATCCCGTGAGGGATGTGTGGATTGAAATGTGCAGGTGACAAGATGTATTTTGGGGATGCCAGTCGCATCCCGTGAGGGATGTGTGGATTGAAATCATCATTACCGGGATTTCGATCCTCTGAGAAGTAGTCGCATCCCGTGAGGGATGTGTGGATTGAAATCATTTCAGCACGTGCCAGCTCAAGAGATTCACGTGTCGCATCCCGTGAGGGATGTGTGGATTGAAATTTCAACTGCCAAACGCAAAAAGTCAAATGGCGTGTCGCATCCCGTGAGGGATGTGTGGATTGAAATTCGATCCCGCCGAATCACACTCCCGATAGAACAACGTCGCATCCCGTGAGGGATGTGTGGATTGAAATTTTTGGTCTAAAAATCGTGAGTGAAGTAGGTTTGTCGCATCCCGTGAGGGATGTGTGGATTGAAATCGGCGCTGTGGCCCGTATCTTGCGTGGTCTGACTGTCGCATCCCGCGAGGGATGTGTGGATTGAAATAACCGTCGGAGGGGCATCGTATCTTGGTGACAGCGTCGCACTCCTTACGGTTTGTGTGGATTGAAATATCACCAACATTGGTGGATTAATTGAGGATATAGTTGCACTTCTACGGGATGTGTGGATTAAAATGCTATTGACTTTGCCGAACAGGAAAAATGCCGGATTGCACCCCAAGAGGGATGCATTGGCTGGTTGAAACAAACAGAATTGCCCCATTGGCAAGAAAGCCCTATTCGCATCGCATACGATGAGGGCATACATTGATATGTAAAATTGATCAGATCAAGAGAACCAGACAAACCTCACATCTGAAACAAAAACCTTCCCTCCCACTAGAGCCTCTACCTTCTTCCCACCTCCTTCAAAAAATACCTCATTGACAGTATTTTCAATCCTGTGCTACTATGTTCGTTAAACCAAGTAAACTCATGGGATAACAAAGAATATATTTTCTTCACCTCATCAAGTTAAATTGACCGGTCTACCGGAGATGTAGCTTCTACCCCTTGCACGGGATTAGAACTCTGCATCTCCTTTTTTATTCCCAAAAAACATGACCGAATAGGGGAGAGGCTGAATCAGCTATGACAAGCAGAGTACCTCTGAACGAAATCCTCGTCGAAAAGGATGTTCCCGTACCGATGCGCGACGGCATCCGATTACGCGCAGATATTTACCGCCCGGCGGGCTCGGGGCGCTGGCCTGTGCTGCTTATGCGCACACCCTACAACAAAGAGGATGCGCAAACGATGAACTATGGGCATCCAACTTGGTACGCCCAGCATGGTTATGTGGTCGTCGTTCAAGACACACGGGGACGATGGAAGTCCGAAGGCGAGTTTATTCCGCACCAATCTGAGAGAGATGACGGATACGATACGGTGGAATGGGCTGCCTCCCTTCCGTATGCTTTGCCCAAGGTAGGCATGTACGGCTTCTCTTATGTAGGAGCAGCTCAGTGGCAAGCGGCACTAAGCAAACCGCCGCATCTGGTTTGTATCGCACCTGCTATGACAGGCTCAGACACGTACCAAGGCGGGGTTTACCGGAATGGAGCATTCGCACTTGCATGTATGCAGTCTTGGGTTTTGTTTGTGGCTCAAGATGCGGCGCTTCGCAAAAGCCGGCCCGACCAAGCATCCGAACTGGCGGCCCATATGACGAATATTCATCGCGTATATCGCTCTTTGCCGCTAAAGGATAGCCCGGCCATTCCCGAGGAGCTTGCTCCTTATTACCGGGAATGGCTAGAGCATCCCGCAAGAGATTCGTATTGGACATCTACCTCTCTTAAAGATAGATACAACGCCATTGAAGTACCCGCTCTCCATATTGGCGGCTGGTACGACCTGTTTTTGGACGGGACGATTGAAAATTTCGTTTCGATCCGTGAGAGGGGAGCAACCAGCCAGGCGAGAGAGCACCAGTATCTCTATATCGAGCCTTGGCATCATATGCCGTGGTCTCGTTACGTCGGTGAACTGGACTTTGGCCCGCATGCGGCAAACCGAATAGACGAATTGCAGCTACAATGGTTCGGCAAATGGCTGAAGGGAGAGGTGGAGAAGTGGGAGGGGACGCCTCCTGTGCAATATTTTCTGATGGGAAGCGGGACTTGGAAAGAAGCAAATGAGTGGCCTCCGCCTGAGGCTGTGCCGACCCCCTTTTATTTGCACAGTGAAAGAAAAGCCAATTCCATTAATGGAGACGGGACAATAAGCGAGGAGAGGCCGGGCGATGAACATCCCGACTTGTTCGTCTATCATCCTTCGATCCCTGTTCCTGCCATTGGAGGACGATCCGGCGCCGTACCTGAGCTCACTCCCATGGGTCCCAAAAACCAGCTGCCCATTGAGGTCAGAAACGATGTGCTCGTCTACACTTCAGATCAACTTCAAGAGGAGATCGAGGTGGCGGGGGACATTCAAGCAATCCTGTATGCGTCTACTACAGCCGAAGATACCGACTTTGTCGTCAAGCTCGTCGATGTGCATCCGAACGGGAATGCCTACAATGTGGCGGAAGGGATCGTCAGAGCCAGCTACCGCCATTCGCTAGAGCATCCTAAGCCAATTTCTCCGGGTGAAGTGCTGGAGTACGTCATTTCTCTTGGCTCTACCGCTATCATTTTTCAAAAAGGGCACTCCATTCGCATAGATGTAACAAGCTCGCTGTTCCCTACCTACGACCGCCACCCCAATGTGTTCAAAAAGCCCGGCGAGGTGACGGAATCCGACTTTGTGACCGCGACCCAAACGATCTACCATGACGGACGATATCCTTCGGCGATTTGGCTGCCCATTGTACAAAAAGGTGACCGCTCATGAACAAATCCTACATCTGGTTTGATCTGGGGTACACGCTTGTTTATCAGCCAAGGGAAGAGGTCTACAGGCAGTTTCTTCAGGAAAATGGCGTATCCATGACGTTGGAACGGGTAGAGAGAGCTTATCATGCAATGGACAAAAAGTTCATGAGGGACTACCCCGGAGCGCTTGGCAAAGGGGTATCGGCTTTTATGCCATGGTACCTTGGCATGCTGAATTACGAGCTGGGTTTGCATTTTGATTTACAACGGCAATGGGCGCGTATGGGGGAGATTCAGCTTTCTCATAGGCAGAGATGGCTGCCATTTCCGTTCACTGGGGCGGTTCTGGAGCAGTTGAAGCGCAGGGCGATCGGTGTTGGCCTTATTAGCAATTGGGATGCGTCGGCGAGAAGCGTGCTTGCGGAGGGCGAGCTGCTGCACTATTTTGACCACATTGTCATTTCCTCCGAGATTGGGGCCGAGAAGCCGACCAAAGAAATTTTCCAGCGGGCGCTTCAGCTTGCGGGACGATCGGCCAAGGAGTGCCTGTATGTCGGAGACAATTACTACGACGATGTGCTCGGCAGCGCCGGGGTCGGAATGGAAGCCGTGCTGATCAACCGCTTCGGAACATACGGCATCGAGGAGCTGAGCTACAAACATGTCGTACCTTCTATAGAAGCAATACCGCACTTACTACAGGATGGACGAGGAGAATGAAGATGAAACAAAAACTTAATCGCAGCCGCTGGTTCAAAATGACCCTAATCGCCCTAATGGCACTAATCGTTGCGATAATATCCGCTTGCAGCAGCACGAACGAGCCGGCTAAGCCGGACGGTACTGAAGAAGGAGCGAATACCACCCCCCCCGCGCCGGGAAACCCGATTGAAGGAGGCAATATTGTCGTTATTGTTCCGCAGGACATTGATTTTCTAGACCCTCATTTGGCGGTGGCGGCGGGCACTTCTGAAATGCTGTTCAACGTATTTGAAGGGCTGCTTAAGCCAAATGACAAAGGAGAAGTGTATCCGGCAATTGCGGAATCCTACGTGGTTTCGGAAGACGGACTGACCTACACGTTTAAACTTCGCCAAGGCGTCAAGTTTCATAATGGTGCGAACCTCACGGCTGAGGATGTGAAATATTCCTATGACCGTCTCGCTGGCAAAGACAGCGGCAAGCCGCTTTCGCCCGCATTCGCAAGTGTGGATGCAGTTGAAACTCCTGATGCGGCGACGGTCGTCATTAAGCTGAAAGAGAACAATACGTCGTTCTTGACCTCGCTCACTTCCGCCATTATTCCAAAAGGCTACGAGGACAGCAACAAAACGCCAATCGGCACGGGGCCGTTCAAGTTTGTGGAATATGTGCCTGGCCAGAAGCTGGTCATTGCCAAGTTTGCGGACTACTACGTCCAAGATGTGCCTAAGCTCGATCAAGTCGAGTTCCGGATTATTACCGATGCGGAAGCGGCTTTGCTCGCCCTGAAGTCGGGGGAGGCGCATATTTATCCGAGAATTGGAACGGAAAGGCTGGAGCAGCTTGGTCCGGAGTTCCAAAGCATTAGCGCGCCGCAAAATCTCGTTCAGCTGCTGACCTTCAATATTGCGAGGGAGCCTTTCAACGATATTAAAGTTCGTCAGGCGATCAATTACGCGGTGAACAAGGACGAAATTATCGAAGCGGTCGCTTTTGGAAAAGGAACGAAACTGGGCTCGAACTTAAGCCCGATTTTCAAGCAATACTTCCAGGAAGGGCTGGAGAATACCTATGCCTACGACGTGGAGAAGGCGAAGAGCCTGCTTGCCGAAGCGGGGCTGAAGGACGGATTTTCCACTACGTTGTCCGTCCCTTCCAACTATCAGTTCCATGTCGATACGGCTCAAGTCATTGCCGCACAGCTTTCCAAAGTCGGCATTGAGGTGAAAATTGAGCCTGTGGAATGGGCGGTCTGGCTGGAGCGGATATACAAAGGCCGGGACTACGACACGACAATTATCGGTCTGGACGGTAAGCTGAATCCGCATGATATTTTAAGCAAATATATTTCCGATGCGTCGAACAACTTTTTTAATTACAACAATCCGCAGTTCGATGCCACTTTAAAAGAAGCGTTAACCGAGCTTGATCTAGCCAAACGGGTCGATCTGTACAAAAAGGCTCAAACCATTCTGACGCAGGATGCCGCGGCTCTCTATATTATGGACCCGAACCTGAACGTCGCACTGGACAAAAAGCTGGCCGGATACAAGCAATATCCGATCTACGTTCAAGATTTGTCGACGGTGTATTTTACGGAGTAGCGGGATGGATAGGCGGCCCCTCCTCGATTTGGCACCGTATCCAATAAGGAAGTGATCACATGTATGTCATACAGCGTTTGGGCACGCTTCTTCTGACGATGGTGTTTGTTGTCCTGCTTACCTTTTTCGCGTTTCGCGTCATTCCGGGCAATCCGGCGCTTGCCATATTAGGAACGGAAGCATCGGAGGAGCAAATCGCGACGCTGCTTGCCAAGCTGGGAGCGGATAAGCCGCTGCTGGAGCAGTTTTGGCATTGGCTTGGCGACCTGACGCGTTTTGAGCTGGGAGAATCGCTCCGTTATTCGCAGCCTGTACTCGGCTTGATCGTGGACCGCGTTCCCGTGACGGTGTCGCTTGCTTTCCTATCCTTCGCCATTACGATAGCGGTCGCCATACCGCTTGGCATCGCAGCCGCGAGAGGGAGAGGGAAGTTAGTCGATCTTATTGTTTCGATTGGCACACAGCTTGGGCTGGCGATTCCTTCTTTTTGGACCGGAATCATGTTCATACTTGTGTTCGGCCTTGCGCTGAAATGGGTTGCGGTGAGCCGGTTTGTGCCTTGGTCGGAGGACCCGTGGCAAGCTCTGGGCTCGCTCATATTGCCAGCAGTCGCTATTGCGATCCCGCAAATCGCGATTTTGGTTCGTTATTTGCGCACGACCCTTTTGGAGCAGTTGAATATGGACTATGTGCGTACCGCATACAGCAAAGGGCTTCCCGAATTCCACGTCTACACGAACCATGTGCTGAAAAATGCGCTCATCCCCGTCATTACGGTGGCTGGAATGAATTTTGGGGAGGTGCTGGCGGGAAGTCTCGTTATTGAGCAGGTGTTTACGCTGCCCGGACTTGGCAGTCTGCTCATTACAGCGATCGGCAATCGGGACTATCCGCTTGTGCAGGGGCTGGTGTTTTTTATCGCGTTAACGGTTATTACGGTTAACTTTCTGGTGGATTTGTCTTATCGATGGCTGGATCCGAAAATCAGACTAAAGTAAGGATGATCAAAAAGTGAGGAAAACAAGAGGGATTACCTTTTGGCTCGGCGGCGGTTTGGTTTCCTTTCTTTTGGCCATATGGCTGACCAGCTTGGTGTTTATACCCTACGATGTCAACGAGATGAATATTGCCAATCGGCTGAAAGGGCCGTCGCTGTTCAATTGGTTGGGGACGGACAATTTTGGGCGGGATATTTTGAGCCGGATTATGGAGGGGACGAAGACCGCTTTTGCGGTGGGAGCGGTGTCGGTCGCCATCGGCCTAGTTGGTGGAGTTGCAATTGGAGCGGTGGCGGGCTACTTGGGGAAATGGGCGGATGAGCTGCTGATGAGGGGAATCGATGCGCTGATGGCTTTTCCGGGTATATTGCTCGCTCTATTGCTGGTTACTCTGTTCCATCCCAGTTTGTTTCAAACGATGATCGCGATCGGCGTGCTGTCGATTCCGGCCTTTGCCCGCGTCAGCAGGAGCAGCTTTCTACAGCTAAAAGAGTCCGAGTTCGTCAAAGCGGCAAAAGGGCTTGGGGCAGGGCATTTGACAATCATCGCCCGACATATCGCTCCCAATGCGCTCTCTCCGATTATCGTGACGGCAACGCTCACGTTCTCCACTTCGATTTTGGTGGAAGCGGCGTTAAGCTATTTGGGGCTGGGCGTCCAGCCTCCCGATCCGAGCTGGGGAAGAATGCTGAACGAGTCGCAAAGCTATATGAGCAAAGCTCCCTGGTTTACGCTCGCTCCCGGCGTCATGATCACGATTACCGTGCTCGCTTTTAATTTGCTGGGCGATGGCATTCGCGACTGGAGAGAAAGCCGATGAAGCCGCTTCTAGAAATAAAGGATTTGCATGTTGGCGTAAAGTCGTCTCGCGGCCCGCTTCCTGTGCTGGAAGCAGTGTCGCTCTCGGTGTATCCTGGCGACGTTCTTGGCATAGTGGGGGAATCTGGCTGCGGGAAAAGCGTATTGTCCTTAGCGATTGCCGGCTTATTGCCTCCCGCTTTGCGAATAAGGGAAGGAGAAATCGTCTACAGGGAGAAGGCGCTGGGGCAAGCTTCCGGGGAGGAGTTACGCCGGCTTAGAGGGAAGGAGCTTGCCATGGTATTTCAAGATCCGATGACATCCCTTAACCCTTCTTTAACCATTGGGCGGCAACTGGTGGAAATGCTTAGGCTTCATATGCCATTGTCCCGGAAAGAGGCGACAGAGCGGGCGGCAGGGTTGCTGGAGAAAGTGGGCTTGCCTGATCCGGCCGCTTGTCTCAAGGCGTATCCGCATCAGCTGTCGGGCGGAATGCGGCAGCGCGTCATGATCGCGATGGCGGTATCCTGCTCGCCAGGACTGCTCATTGCCGACGAAGCGACGACGGCGCTTGATGCTACGATTCAACTGCAAATTTTAGATTTGTTGCAGCAGATCCAGAAGGAAACAGGAATGACGATCATCCTGATCTCGCATGATTTAGGCGTCGTTTCTGAGGTGTGCAACCGAGTTGCGGTGATGTATGCCGGACGAGTGGTCGAGGAAGGGCCCGCGGCGAGCATTTTTCGCCATCCGCGTCATCCCTATACCATCGCCCTGCTGGAATCAATTCCGACCCCAGCCAAAAAGAACAAGCGATTGTTTTCCATTCCGGGAACGGTGCCTGCGCTGGATGAGAGGGGTTCGGGCTGTTCTTACAGCTCCCGGTGCGCTCATGCCGTAGAACGCTGCTTCGCCGAAATCCCATTGCAGGTCAAAGTCAGTTCGAATCATACGGCGAGCTGTTTGGCCGTAGCAGAAGAAGGAGCCATCGCCCATGTCAGCCGTTGAAGCTATAGTTGTGATCGATCAACTTCGAAAGTTATATGCCCGCCAAGGAGAATGGCGAAGGAAAGAGACGATTCGCGCCGTCGACGGGGTTTCTCTTACTATTCGCAGAGGCGAGACGCTTGGGCTGGTAGGCGAGAGCGGCAGCGGGAAATCGACCACGGGGCAAATGGCGGCGGGACTCCTTCCCGCTACTTCGGGCACAATCAGATTCGGGGGAGAGGAGATAGGCGGACTACGGGGGAACAAAGCGAAGGAGATGCGCAAGCATATCCAGTATGTTTTTCAAGACCCGTATACGTCGCTTAATCCTCAGCATCGCGTTGCGGAGCTTATCGAAGAACCGCTGCGCATTCACCGTTTGGGCCGGGGAGCGGAAAGGCGCGAGCGGGTGGAAGCGATGATGAGCCGCGTCGGTCTTGGCCCTTCGTTCGCGAGAAGGTTTCCCCGCGAGCTGAGTGGAGGCCAGAGGCAGCGAATTGGCATCGCCCGCGCGTTAATGCTGAGCCCGCAATTTGTCGTGCTAGACGAACCTGTATCCGCACTCGACGTGTCCGTGCAATCACAAATTTTGAATTTGCTGAAGGAGCTTCAAGAGCATGACTCGCTCACCTATTTGTTTATTTCTCATGATTTGAATGTCGTTCACTATATGAGCGATAGAGTAGCGGTGATGTACAGCGGGAAAATTGTAGAGCTGGCCGAAGTCTCAAAGCTGTATGAACAGCCGCTTCATCCGTATACGCAGGCTCTAGTGTCGGCGGCCCCCGGCAATCTGCGAGGCGAGGGGCGGGAGCGAATCGTTTTACAAGGAGAAGCTTCTGTCAGTTCGCACGGTCTTATGGAGGGCTGCTCTTTTTATAGCCGATGCAGATCTGCTAAGCCGCGCTGCCGAGTGGAAAGCCCGGAATTGCGGCAGGTGGATAGCGAGCATGCGGTGAGCTGCCATTTTGCATAACAATTCGCGAAGTGCGGGTAGATGGAAAGAAGATGCGGGAGGGATCGAGATGCCGGCAGGAAGAGCATTTGTGGCAAGCAGTATAGAGGAGCTGATTGGAAATACGCCCGTGATTCGGATCAATCGGCTGACAGCGGCGGACGATGCTGAACTGTTTGTAAAGCTGGAGGCTTATAATCCCAGCGGAAGCGTAAAAGACCGGGCTGCGCGCAATATGATTGCCGAAGCGGAGCGCCGGGGCGACTTGCAGCCGGGCCATACCATTATTGAAGTGACGAGCGGAAATACGGGAATCGGCCTCGCGATGAATGCCGCTGTGAAGGGCTATCGCTCTATTCTCATTATGCCGGATTCCATGTCCCGGGAGCGGATCAGCTTGCTCAAAGCGTATGGCGCGGAAGTCATTTTGTTTCCGGCTGATGAAGGTGTTGAAGGCGGCGTTCGGATCGCTAATGAGTTAAAAGAGAAGATTCCAAACAGCTATATTCCCAATCAATTCGAAAATATAGCGAATCCGGGTATTCATCGGACAACAACGGCGATTGAAATATGGGAACAGATGGAGGGAGAGCTCGACGCGTTTGTGGCTACGGCAGGAACGGGCGGCACGATTACCGGTACGGGAGAGAAGCTGAAGGAGCTTCTGCCTGGGGTGCAGGTTTATGCCGTGGAGTCGAAAAACTCCCCTGTCCTCTTCTCCGGAGGAGAGCCGGGTCCGCATAAAATTCCGGGCACTAGTCCCGGATTTGTTCCTCCTATTTTGAATCAAGGGGTCATCGACGAAGTTTTGCAAATCGACGACGAAGCCGCATGGCAGACGGCCCGCGATTTGGCTCAGCTGGAAGGCATCTTGGCCGGTCCTTCCTCCGGCGCAGCCGTATGGGCGGGCATTCAAGTTGCTCGCAGGCTGGGAGCGGGAAAGCGTGTGCTTTGTATCGCCCCGGATACAGGGGAGAGATATTTAAGTTTAGGCTTGTTCGATGATCCGGAGGAAAGGAAGCTGGAGGAATTAGATCGCGCGGCAGCGCCGGCTGAAAGCCTGTAGGGAGCTTTTGAGCGTAGACTTAAAGGGAGTAGAATAGAAAGTAACCTAAAGCTTTGAGACGGTAGAGCTTCTCAAGCATGCCTTATGCGTTTTTGCACGCATGGGGCTTTTTATTTCATTAGAGGTAAAAGTGCAGCGCATCTATGGAAATGGGACTGGGTGAAAAGGGTAAACAGGCAGCGTTGTCGAATTACCGTTCTAACAAACTATCCAGGTGCGATAGAATCAGCGTTCTTTAAAATAGGAAGGAGACTCATTCATATGACGGATAAAGTAGTTCGCCTCTTTAATATTATGAATGCTATTCAAGCCAATCCGGGCATTTCGGCGGCTGAGCTTGCGCTTAAATATGATGCAAATGTCCGCGCTATATACCGGGATATTGATACGCTCGCACTTTTTGCGCCTATAACGAGCGATGGGAAAGGGACGGGGTATCGTTTTAACAGCAAGTTTTTTATGCATCCCCTTAATTTTACCGAACAAGAGTCGCTCGTCGTTTCCCTTCTCCCGTCTGTCATCGATAGGGACAAGCTGCCGCCCGGCTTCGATACCGCATACGATAAAATATTGGCGACGCACCGCCGCGAAAAATCCAAAAAACATAACCTAATAGCCGATATTACCGGAATTATTCAAGTGGGAACTCCCGCCTACCGGAAAGAGAGCCCCAATCTTTTGCATAAAGTAGTGAAAGCCATTCTTGAACAGAAATCCATTAATGCCGTTTACCATGCCCAGTCCAGTGAAGAAACGACAGAGCGCCGGATCGATCCGTACTATCTTGTTCCTGGGGAGCAGCGGTTCTCCTTAATTGGTTATTGCCACAGCACAGAAAAAGTTAGAACGTTTCGAATTAGCCGCTTTAACGAAGTGGAGCTGACGGACGACCTATTTGACAAAAGCGGCTTCAGCCTTAAAAAACATCTTAAACATACCTGGTCCGGCGAGCAAAGCGACAGCCATGTGACGTTTAAGGTTCGATTTAGCCCTGAAGTGGCTCGTTCCATAAAAGAGGAGGAGCTGTTTGTTCGTCCAAAAATGAAGGACAAAAAGGACGGCAGCTTAATATTCGAAGTGACCGTCAATAACGAAAACGAATTTCTACGCTGGCTGCGCCAGTACGGTCCTGCGGCGGAAATCGTGGAGCCTCAGTCTGCTCGCGAGTCATTTGTAATTGAGCTTCAGGAATGGGTAAAGCTTTATTCTTAAGGAAACTAAGTAAATATAGCTCGTGCTTTTTACACTTTAATTAACCTCTAAGAAAGAGCTGCTCTAGCGATTCTGAATCGCTAAGTTCAGCTTTTTTCTGTTTTCGGAGCGGCCCCAAAGGGGTGTAAAAATTTGAAAATTAGGTGAACAAACAGTTTATGCGCGAAATAAATGGTCAATTCTGTGAAAACGTTAATGCTGAAAGCGCTTAGAGCTGTGGTATAATCTCCGAAGAGCATGAATGACAGTGGAATCAATTGATTTACGAGATGACTGGGAGGTAATCATGATCAGAACAACCAAGCGAAGAGGGCAGAGGTTGCTGTTCGCGTTATGCGCGATGCTTTTGCTCTGCGCCATGCCGCTATCGGTTGCTGCAGCCAAGGAAGAGACGGCGGCAGTGGCTAAGGGCGTCATAATAGAGCTTGACGGGAAAGCTGTGAAGATGAACGAACCGGTGCGGAAGCTGGATGAGAAAGTTATAGTTACCGTTTCGAGCATGTCCAAGTTGTTTGGAGCCAAGTTGAAATGGGACAAAAAGACGGAAGAAGCTACCCTACATACAAAGCTTGGAGATACGATTGTGCTGAGCAACGAGGTGCCGGTCGTCTATTTTAACGAAGAGCGCTATGTGACGGATCAGACGCCCCTAGTAGTTGGCGGGCATTTGTATGTTAATCTGCGCGAGATGGCTGAAATGCTGCATGCGACCGTGAAGTGGAACGATAAAGAAGATACGGTTGAGTTAAAGACAGTAGCGCCTGCGGTTGTTACCGAGGAGTATGGCCTAGCTGAAATTAGCAAGGAGACGGGCAAAAGCAAAGCGAAGCTGCTCGATCGCAATGAGCGGGACGCGAAAGACGTTATTAAACCGGGCACTAAGCTAAGAGTTGTGATGCCGTCCATTTTTGACCACAAAGCGAAGCCGTTTACGAATGAAGATTTGACGCTGCTGGCTAAAATTACTCAAATCGAATCCGGCAACGAGTCATACGAGGGCCAATTGGGCGTAGCGAATGTCATTTTGAACCGCGTGAAAGACCCACGGTTCCCGGACACGATTAAAGGCGTTATCTACTCCGGTAGGCAGTTCCCTCCTGCGCATAACGGAATGCTGGACAAGAGCAAACCGAACGCCAGCGTCATGCGGGCTGCCAAAGATGCACTCAATGGCAAAAACAACGTGAAAAACGCCGTTTATTTCTTTAACCCGAAGGTGTCCAAAGGCGAGTTTTGGGATAACCTTGATGTCATTGTCACGATTGGACATCATAGTTTTGCTAAGTAAGGCTGAAGGATTGGTTTTAGAATAGATTTGTGAATAGAATTTTGAATAGATTTATGAATAGCTTGAATAGGCTTAGAAATAGATTTGGATGAAAAGGCTTTGCGAATGGGTTTGTTCGCAAAGTCTTTTTTTTGATGAATCAGCCGCTAGCAGAAGCTCAAAAAAACATTTCCTCTATAGGAAAATTGTGCTAGATTTGAAGAACATGGTTTAAAACTTACATCTAAAGACCTACCTACAACTGAACCGTGATCGAGGTTTCTGGGAGGTTTACACATGGCTAACATCTATGTGGATATTAGCCGCGTTCGGCAAGGGCAAGCGGGCTTGGATAGAAGTGTCCTCAAATCTTCATCGATTACAAGCGGGATAAGGTCCACTTATGTCGATTCTGCAATTGCTTCTCGTCGGAATATAGGATCGCGGTTATATCAAGCGACGAATAAAATGCATGAGCTGCATAGCAAGCTGCGGGAAGTGCAGTCTTTTGTGAAATATGGCATTGAGCAATACGAGCTTACAGAGGCAGCTATTGAAAGGCGGGCTCATTTTAGCAGCGGTAATCCTTTAGCTCCACCTAGTGACCGATGGAAAGCAACCCCAAGGCCCGGAGCTAAGCTAACCCCTCAACAGATAGCTGGATTTGGCGTGATGGGAAAAGTGACGTTTACCTCTTTGCAGTGGTATGCTGAACGAATAGGGCAGGTACAAGCGGTTCAAGCCGTTTCTGCTCAGCCGGGTAAAGGGGATAAAAGTAACGAAAAGCCTGGTTGGAAATATTTTAATGATATATTTTGGACAGAAGGCTGGAAAGCGATAAAAAATGAAGGGAAAGCAGCAGTAGATGGATTTGTAGAAACGATAGATAGCTTTAAGGGCATATTTGTGGATATGTTTGATGCTCATAGAGAGCGTGCAATCAAATCCGATGATTCGTTTGGGGATTTTCTGAATCATATGACACTAGGGATTCCGTACGGATTTTATCAAGGAATGGTAGAGCGGAATAACAAGAAAAATGAGTCGGTTTACCATTTTGCAAACTATTTATCCTCGGGTTTACTGGGTGTCATTGATGGAGCGCTCTTCCCGAAAGACCCTGGCTCCAAGGAGCATGTGGGCAATGTGATGGGATTTGCAGGGCTGTTTATTCCTGCTTTAAAGGTTCCGAAGGTAAATGCTCCTGATGTTCCTCCTCACAAGAAAGTTGGAGAAGTCACAATTACATCTCGAAAGTTAGAGGAAGTATCGGATGCGGCATTAATAAATAAAGTAAAGGAAATGAAAAAAAATCTGCCCAGTAAACTAAGAGGTAAATACAATTTTGGATATGCTGAGGTTAATATAGAAGGTTTAAATAAGAAAGATTATTATGCTCATAGCGGTATAAGTAAAATGGAAGATATTGAGGATTCAACTGCCAGGGGAAAAATACAAGATATTTCTATTGAGCCATTAATAAATGATAAGGTATTTACTACATTAAAGGTTAACAAAGAAAATATTGTTGACGGTGACGGGGCATGGGATAGAAGTAAGGACACCGAATTTAAAATTCTCAACGAGATAGCCACGTCCTTGGGCAATAAAAGAGATGCGGTTGGAAAAATAACATTGTATACTGATTTAGATTGTTGCCCAAGTTGTAATGAAGTTATTAGACAATTTAAAGAAACATATCAGAATATAGAAATAGAAGTTATCTACAAAACCAAAGGGGGAGGAAATTAAATGAGCATAAATTTTTTTGAACTACAATATTTAATAACGGATAGTTTTTATTTTGAGGTTACAGTGCACGAACATACTTATGAGCAGTCTGCTGGTATCTGTCATCAATCTTTCTATGAATATATAATTGCTGATAATACTAATAGTATTCTTTCCGTTTCATTAATAACCCAATTAATGATGAGACATAGTGTTCCATTTACTGAATTAGATATTAAAAATATAAAAAGAATTTTAGAACTATCAGACAAAATTAACTATCAAGATAGTTTAAATGAACATGAAGTTGAGTATTTAGAAGAATATATTGAACTGGTTAGAAATAAGTATAAGGAATTATCTCTTGAATCCGAATGATACTTTTAAGCCGTTTATTTTGTGATTGTTTTGCAGGAATCGGATAAATGATTGTTCTGAAAACGTCAAAAATTAAAAGTCCAGTTATATTGTAGCCGTGGCCTAGTTACAATTGGATATTATCGATGTTCTACTAGATAAGTTGAGTAATAGGTTTGAATACAGTGACTTTGCGAATGGTTTATTCGGAAAGTCTTTTTTTTTAATCATTAAACGGGTAGCCGAAGAGTGAAAAACAATCCTATTTTAAATAGTTCTATATGAGAACATAATCCTCGCGGAAAAGAATGGACAGACGTATGTTGTTCATCGTGTATAGACTGAAAGGGAACCTTGTATCCTTGGTGGACATAATTGTAAAGAACTACTTGCCTCACCATTTCCTGATGCTGAAGTAACCTACAGCGTTGAGTATGGGGACCCGAATTCAAGAAATCGAGGAAATGCTGAATTAGCTAAAGAGCTTGAAAAGTTAAAGGAGGAGTGAGAGTATGAAACTTGAATTTGATATTTACGAAATTCGAGAGTATTATGATTCTGAATTACGAGACTATGATTATAACGAATTGGTGAGACTTGGTATAAGTCATGACGATGCTGACTTTATGGTATCCATTGGAGTACCAGAGAATTATGATAATTTTGTATTCTATGGAAGGGATGCTTTTAAAAAAACATTAATTGAAGGTGAAGAATTTATTCATATTGGTCATTATTCATGTTACGGTATACTTGACCTGAACGGACTTTACTTAAAAAGGGGTAGTGATGGACTTTTTATTAATTCATCCCATCATAATCCACCAATTTATATGCTAAATAAAAACTTAAGAACATTTTTTTTGTTTGAATTAATAAGGCATGAATTAGCAATGGAAATGAAACAAAAAAGTGAATACAACGAAAAAGAATATGCGCGAGAGTTACGTAAGTTGTATGAGCAAATTGATCCCGTAGCAATAAAGGATCTTGATGGATACTGGTCACATCTAATAGAAGACTATGAAACTGGATTATAAAACTGGGTGGGGCAATTTCTTTGTCACAAACAACGTACATAACTATAGAAAAACAACACCATACATATTAAAGCTACTACTTCGTTAAAGTACTAGACTTAATAAAACGAGTAATGATATTTGAAAGAAGTGAGGATATTTTGAAGAAAAATAATGTTTATGCTGAAATATTATATATAGGGTTTGTAGCAGAAAAAGGTCGAGCATACAGTGAAATATGGAAATTTAATTATAGAAAAACATTAAAGATACATGTTGCTATGTGGCAAAGAATACTCATGAGAATGAGTGACACTGCATACACCAAGGATGATGAGCAATTACTAAGAGACTTCAGTGAATTATGCAAAAAAAGAAAGAATATAGGGAAATGGTATGACACTCGATTTGATTCATTTCTTGAAATTGAACAGCAAATTAATACTTATATTAAAAACGTCCATAATACCAAAGAGGGCATAGTGATTATAAGCTTGATGAATGATTTGGTTTTGGAATTAACACAGTTATTGAAGCCAAAATTATTAGTGGATAGAAACAAAATACATCTAACAATAAGAGCTCTACATAATCTTCCGAGATTTTTTTTGCAAAATCCACAAACATACGTTTATGAATTGAAAAGTGTCGCTTTAAATTTCCATGATGTCATTGAATACTCATTTGGAAATATGAATCATGAGATGAAAGATCGTTATGTTAAATACAAAAACACTTAAGTATTATTTGTAGAATTAATTGATTATGAAGCGGAGGCATGGAATAGATCCTATGCTAAATGTGTGAATGTCGGATGCACATATTTTTCAATACGTATTGATTTAGAGGATGAAGAAGACTATACAGAACGTGATCGGGAAGCGATTCTCGAGTCTTATGGTATAGATACGAATGTTTTTATTAGTATTCATTTTATAACGCGTACATTTGATTTAGAATGGTTAAAGTTACTGGAAGTAATTGAAAAAATACTGAATATGAACGACTTTGATTTGATTTTAGAGGATGATTCTTCTTATCCATTATTTAAAAGAATTAAAGGGTCTCTACTTATCAGCAATGATTTGGATGAATATCGATCATGGTACATGACAAAAGAAAATTTAGCATTATTGAACTATCCCTATGAGGAAGGGAATTTATAACTGTTTACTAAAGACTTATTCCAACTTGAATTGATGAAAAGGAACGAGCCTTTTTTTGCATGCCAAAAATTCATTTTTTATTATCCTATACCTAAACGTCAAGAACGGATCTATTGATATAAATCAACAGTTTATTAAAATGACGATTATCAATTAATAACTAGCCTTAGGGAGTGACTTTCAAGTCATCGGCAGCCCGCACCCCAGGAGGTATACAGACCCCCATATACTTTATCAGAGTTATCAGTTTGTGTTCCATATACGTAACTACTGGTAGGGGCAAAAATTATAGTTCGAGCATCAAGCCATTTAGGTGCATCTAAGCTTAGTTGAAGATTCATAGAGTATACCTCCCTTCGCATCTTTTAAGTTTAGAACTCCGGTTGCATGATATCAATAAAGTATTGCATTATTGCTCTATCACTATATTATCATCCCAATTGTTTGAAATTTTTTCGCAAACCATTTTAATAATTCTTAAGTTATCAGAAATCGTCTTTTCTAAATGCCTATTAATTTGTTCATAAGTCTTTAAGTCTAATTCAGATATATTATAGAGCCCCATGTTTCTGTCACTGAATTCATAAAATGCATAGATTCTTTTCCATTCAGCTACTTCCATCTGAACGATTCTAGCGACTTCTTTGGCCGCATTATTAGCTAACTGATAATTAATTTGTTGTTTACCAGTCAACATAGCAAAAACCTTTGAGGCAACCAATAGATTCCACGCTTCAGACTGGAGATGTGTGGAGCCTACTAATATGGGATCAAAAGCATTTTCAATTGCAGGATTTCTGGTTTGATACGATTTCATACTTTGCAAAAGTTTTTTATTATTTCTTATCTCATCATTTAATATGTGAAGATATGCTTTCTTGGTTTCTTGATCAGCTTTTAACTGCTCGGCTTCTTTTTGTTTATTAGCCATTTTTGTACCAAACCAAGCACCAAAATAAATACCTCCAATACTAACAATAATCGCCGCGGAATCTAATATCGCTCCCAAATGATTGTCTCCCCATTCTTTTGTTAAGAAAAAACAAAAAGTCCAAGTCGGTAATAGAAAACTATTGCTATTTTAAAACAGAATTACATTCTTAACAATAATATTTGATTACGCAAAAATAAGAGATGGATTCTATTTCTGGAAAACGATTATATAATTTTCTTATAAACCGGTTACTGATGAAATTATAATTTAGCTTGATTATCTAGACATCGTTACGCAGATCATACCGAAGGAGCCAATTACGATCGCTTACGATCATAGATGGCTCATTTTTATTTTCCAAGTGACTAATTGACCTTTAAACACAACATGAAAGATGTCAGTGTATATCTACCAATCGGCCTATGCACTTTTTTGGAAATCTAGTAAAAAAGTCTCTTAATATGTCGAAACGTGGTTTAATATAAAGTAAAAATGTGGTAATCTTTAAATTGGAAGCTTTATTCCATTTTGTAAATAGTTTCAATACATATATTGAGAGCCAAATCAAATAGATAAGAGGAGAGAATGAGATGATGGTCAAGAAAACAATAGTATCTCTTTTAGCAGTTGCAATGATGGCTGGCGGATCAATAGCTGGGGTGGCATCAGCCGTACCGGGGAAGGATTTGCGTATCATTCCAGTAGTCGTAAACGGTCAAAAAGTTAAGTTTCCAGATACGGAACCGTATATTAACACCGACGGCCGCACGATGGTTCCGGTACGCTTCGTTAGCGAAAAGCTTGGAGCCACAGTTAAATGGGATGAGAAAACAAACACAGCTATTCTTACCTTTGGCTCCAAACAAATTCGTATGTCCATCGGATCCAAAACCGTAACGGTAGACGGAGTGAAGCAAGAACTGGATACAGCTGCTGAAAAGTATGAAGGGCGTACGATGGTGCCTCTTCGTTTTGTGAGCGAAGTGCTAGGTTCTAAAGTGGAATGGGATGATCCTGCTCATTCAGTTAAGGTAACGGATGTTAAATATCAAGCAAAGATCGCTGCCGGAGGAGTTAAGCTTGATCCATGGGGACGTGAGTACAGCAAAACTTGGGATGCCAACTGGATGCGTTTGACGGACCTGGAGAAGACGAAGTTCTATTCTTTCTACGGTAAAAAAAGAAGCAGGTCTTTTGTTGAACCTAAGGATCTTGAAGTTTTTAAAGAGTATGCAGATGCTATTGGAGGAAAAGTCCGCAATTGGTACGAGGCTCAACTTAATGTTGATTACAGAACGGTTTCTAAAGAGGCTTTAACTAATGTATTTATGAAGAATGCTTCCGGGACGATCACTAAAAATTCTTATCGAAGAGATGGGCATAGAGCAGCGATTGATAGATATGTAGATTGGGTCAAGAAAAATAAAGTTATTGTTAAAGGTTACGCTGATCCTGAACTGACTACATTTTTTGAATCAGGAGACTTGTTGTGGGTTCCTACCCGGTTTAAGTTTAAGATCATTTCTGCGGAAGATACCTCGCAAACATTGTTAGACAACTGGGATGCAACCGGATCATCCGACTCCTATAAGATGCAGAAAAACGTTTGGTACGAAGGCTATGCTCTTGTATCTCTGGAGTCGGTAGTTGCTAGTGATACATTCAGTCCTGACTACGGTTTACGACAATTCGAGAATATGTTTTATCTAGATAGTTATTTTTATGAGATTTCAAAGTAAGCGATGTCCGGCCGGCAACTAATTAGTCTTCATATAGCTTATTTACGCACTAATGAAACTTGTTCAAGGAGGCGTGTATGTGAAGCAACTGAGGATGCTGTTATTAGTATTTTTAATTTTAATGACTAGCTTTCCATTTGGCCCTAAATTAGATGTAGAAGCTGCAACTGGAGATGAGGATGTTAATAAATCTAAAGACGGTAAACCCTACAGAACGGGCGCTTGGTTTGATGATGGTGAGCTTGTGTTTGTTACGCCTAATAAGAAAGCAAGCAGTAAAATAAGATATGGTACTAAAGCTTTTGTTTTTAGAGCGGATGAAACTTGCAACAAAGTGACCAATAATCCTAATCGAATAATATCAGACGGTTTGCAAAAAAAAGCTTCGAATCATCCGGACTATGCTCAATGCGCTCCTTTAATGGGGGAATCAGAAGATTATCTTAGAATTGATGTGTATGACAATAATGGAGATTTAAATAAATTGTGGAATGTGACAGATACCGTAGAATGTTCTTACCATTGGTGGAAGGGTTGTTCTAATGAGGTTTTGGTATCGAAGTTTACAATTTCTAAAGCTGAATTCGAAACGAAACTTTCAGGGCATAAGCAATTTATGAACTGGAAAGACGGACAAACCGTTTATATGAATACAATATTCCGTGTTATAAACGGAGACTACAGAGAATTCATAGATGAATTTACACAGCTGGTTAACAACGGAACTTCACGTGGTGATACTCCATATAATCAAAGAGGAATATACCGGGCACAGGATTGGGCTGATAAAAGTTATTTTCGTAACTATTATGATGTGACTGTAGATTTTTACGGATCTTACCCACTAAAGGTTAAATCAGTTTTTGAGGATGATCAAAGCAAAAATATCGTTTCGGAGAGAACTATAGTTGGGAAATACGGTCCCCCATATGATACTAGGTATGAGGCAGGGATGTGGCCTGCTTGGAGATATTCGGAGGATAAAACCAAGGATGGAAAAGGCATTAAACTAGATAAAACCATAGTTCAGAACGGCAAAACATACGTATTAAAGTGTTCTTATGTCGATAGAATCAGAGATCCAGTTGAAAGAAACTGTTCCAAAGAAACCGGAGCTCCTGGTTGGGTGAGAAATAGTGGCCCGGCTTTAACCGATCGTGACCCGCCAGTTTATGTAGGCGGTACTCAAATCGTTGCCGTCTATGGGTTTGCTACATGTAAATGCGATACAACAGCTACCATACCTAATAAAACCGATCTTGAAGGAGAAGTGCCGCCGGATAACGAGGTAATAGGGAAAAAGATAGGCATGCAAATCGACTTTCAACAAGGTGAAGAGGATCTAAAAGAGTGGGAAGAGTGGGTCAAGGGCAAAAGTAACTTTCAAATCCATGTTGAGCTGTGGAGACCAGATAATGAAGATTTGAAGGATATAGCCAATAACGGAACGGCTGCTAATTGGACTTCTAAAGATAGTAAATTTGTGTTAGACAAGACGAAAAACGAAGCTACAACGGCCATTATGGAAGGTGCTCAGTTAATCAAGTATATGAAGGGCGGGGCGGCGAGCAAACTCATCTTTGAAGATGATTTAACCAATTATCCTATCCCAGAGGGTAAAACCGTCAGTTTTAAATACAATGCTCGTGTACGAGTGCTAGCTACGGATGAGGCCAATCTACCCGTAGAAATCGTGTGTGTTTTCGATAAAAATTCTACTGTTCTAACATGGTTCAGACCGATGAAACCAAAAGTCGATGAAGGAATGTTCTTTAGTGTACCTAAATATTATTCGGAAATAAAAGAAGGTTCTCCTCAAACGGCCGGTACGAGTTCTAATGAAGCTTTTGACGCTATGTCAGGTACACCTACCACTCGCAGCTTATATTTTGCGGCGGGCGGTTCTGAATTTATCGTCGACGTACAGGTTGAATATGTGCCCAAATTTTCTCAAAAGCGTACTTATAAATCGGTATTTAATGCAGTGACAAATGGGCATGCATTGGACAGATTGGAAGGCGGCTGGCAAAATGATTCGCCTCCTCCTGCACCAGCGCCAAGAACCGTTGTTGATATGTGCGATGTACCATTTACCGAGTCTGTTACTCCGGAAACCGGTAGCTATACAAAAGGCTACGACAGCAGAGGCAACCCTATTCCTGGTGTAAAGTACAGATGGATACAAAACGGTCATTCCAAACATTCCGTAGGCCCTTACGAAGAGAATTGGGAGCAAACAGTCACATTTGACTATATGAAAATCGATAAGGCTATAGTGTGGAAGATTGAAAGATCCAAGGTGACCGGGATGGCCACTTTAGTAAATACGAGCGAAGTTACAGCTGGCATCAGGCAAGGTAATCCTAACTGGTTTTATAACCGTGCTGAAAACAACACAAGCGCTGACGGTCGACTCCGATATTCTGAACAGCCTACTCAGCATGATGCAGTCATCTATAAGGAGGGCGATGTAGATAATTGCATTTCTAATAGTATTACAAGCGGTGATGTGATTGAGCAGGATATATTTAATGAGAGAAAAAATGCACCGGTCAACGTAACGGCTATATCCGACTTTCTGATTCTCCAAACTTCTTCCGGAGATCAATCCGTCATGTACTTCCAGAAAACGTCCAATACAGCTAAGACAACGGAAAATTTAGAAGTAGAGAAAACCGATTTTGATACGATGTGGACTAACAATCCGTTGTCAGCGGCTAAATGGAATCAGCAGGATACGATTAAAGTCGGTTCTTACAATGGTTTATACGGCGTACCACAGTACAAATATTCCCCGACTGGCGGAAGTACTGTAACTACAATATTTGATACGGTCCCTGCCGGACGAAATAGGCCTGCTCGTCCGGCTGAATCGCTCAGAATAATGGAACCGGGACTTGATATTCCTAATACATTGCCAAACGGAGAGTATACGACAGGTTTCTCGAGTGTGTTCTATAGAAATGTGATAAACGACAATCCTGAAACTCTTCCTACAGCATATCCCGTACAGATGGACGGTATTTTCAATGAATACGGCTTATCCTACAATGCACCGTATTCTCCTATTCATTCAAAGGTAAACGATGTAGTCATTCATAATCCTGTGTCGGTGCAAAATGCTTTAGTAAAATCTTTGCCGGATCGATTGGATCAGCGTGTACCAGAGTCAAAAGCTATTGGAGGCAATAAGCGAGAAGGAGTAGCTGAGTATGAGCGAATCCTGAATCCTAATTACCGACAAAATATTATTCCAAATCCGGATGCCGAAATCGTTAATGTTAACGGGACGGTAGCCGGGTGGAACACATGGGCTAACCAAAGTACTGGAGTTAACTTTACGCACAGGGGGGAAGACGAGTGGCTTATTAACGGAAAGAAGTCATTCGAAATTAATACAACAAATAATCCTGGCGGTAGAGGCACCAATTATGTAGGTGTTTATTACAAAGATATTCAAGTGCGTCCTAATGCGGAATATGCTTTTGAAGGAAAAATAAGCTGTCATCGATGTAATGGTTACTTCTATATAGACTTATATGATAGCAATGGTAATGGAGTACAGAGTGGAATTAGTGGAGGCTCTGTCACTAGCACATCCTCCGCTCAAACTTTAAAAATGGACTTCAATACAACTGCTAATGTAACCAGAGCTAGAATTCATATTGTTAAGGGGAACTCTGCGAGCGATTCAGGAACTTGGAATGATCATATGTTCGCTGACGATTTAAAGTTAAGCAGGACGGATGTGCAAGAATTTGTTGCAGTAGATCCCGTTGCTGTAACGCAAGAAGTTGCGAACCCGGATTATCAGCCGGCAGCGCCTGTAACCGATAAAACCTTTGAATATACAAATGGGCCACAAACCTTTACCGCTCCCGGAACGGGAACTTACACATTCGAAGTATGGGGAGCTCAAGGCAGTACTCATGGGGCTGGCGGCAAAGGCGGTTATTCTAAAGGTACGGTTGCTCTTAATGCCGGAGAAATACTGCATATCTACGTCGGCGGAGCTACTGGATATAATGGCGGAGGCTCCGGTCATGGCAGAGAGAGCGAGTCTGGCGGCGGAGCATCAGATGTACGGCGCGGAGGAGATACTTTAAACCATAGGATCATTGTAGCCGGCGGAGGTGGAGGTCCTAGCAATGGCAGATTAGGTGGAGCTGGCGGTGGAGAAACGGGAGGTACTGGAGAAGACAGCTATGGAACTCCCGGCACTGGCGGCACACAGAGTGGTGGAGGAATGGGCGGATCCAACTACGGAGGTTCTGGCACATTTGGTCAAGGCGGAAGCAACCATGAAGGATCTAACTCTGGCGGCGGCGGCGGTGGCGGAGGTTGGTATGGCGGTGGAGCAGGAGGCAGCGACTACCCGTCCCATAACGATCCTGACGACTCCGGCGGCGGAGGTGGATCGGGCTACATTGGCGGCGTGCAAAATGGTTCTATGCAAAGCGGTGTGCAGTCGGGGAATGGTAAGATTTTAATTACAGCTCCCGCACTGGATCAGGTTGGTCAACCCACAAAGATCATTACGACGGTAGTTGGCGGTTCGGATACTTCTCCGCCTTCGGATGCTTACATCCTAAAGGCAATCACCGTTAACCCAAATGCTCCGGCAGGAGGATTTAGCCCTGGTAAATTTATATTGCTTGATTATGAATTCCAACTCTATTTCCCTAATACAGGCGACTTTTACGGTAACGGTCAATGGGGATGGTCTCAAACAACGGAGATCAGGGGCAAGGGATTTAAAAACGATATGGATACAACAGAATGGACGAAATCCAAACATGTGAAATTTGGGTTCAATGTCATTTACAATAACAAGTTGTATAAAGCAGATGAATGGATTCCGCTCGAGGTATCACAAATTAATTTTGACTTTTATGCGCCTCTAGCAAACCGAGAACAGATAAGCGCTACGGTTGAATGGAAGAGTGAGGCTATCAATTCTTTATTTGAAGATAACGATACGCCAACGAATAAAGTCAGGTACGATATTCCCAAAAAGTACGCGGCAAAACACAGCACGCTTAAAAAGTATGATATTGACGTTGTAGGCCGAATCGGGAATATGGCGATAGAGGATACGGGCGATTTCAGATTTTCGAATTTGTTCAAAAAGCCTTTGGAGCCTACGCAATGGCTCGTTCCTAATGTTGTAAAGCGCGTCAACCCTAATATTCAACTCAATATTGTTGGAGATACGGTAAATATACGGGGGGAGGGAGTATCCTCGGCAACCGACTATCTCAATACTTGGGGATTGATGGGGCACATGGATCGAAGTCCAATACCATTTCCGTTAACCCCTGATAAGAACAATATTAATGCGTTGAAGAGACAGCCGCTTCGTTTGGGCTATGGCGTCTTCTCAGATATTCAGACAATGGGCAACTACTATAGCAACCTACAGATCACGCCTTATTACTATCATTTAAATCTGCAAAATGGCGCTATCACCCCTGTAGACATTCATATGAAGGTCAACGGGACGTATAAGCCGATTAACAAGCATGGAGCTGTTCAGCCAGGATGGAATTCGTCATCTGTACACTCAAATCCGGTGACTTTGAATTGGGAAGAACAGCAAAAACGACGGAATGTAACCATTGCAGAAGCGGATTTAACGAACCGGATAGCAGCGCTCTTTGCAGAAAGCGGAGGAGATGGGGCGACGGGCAAAGCAGCTGAACCATATGGAAACTATATGTACGGCAGCTCTCAATTTATGAAGTTGACAGGTCGCAATAGAACCTATATTGGACAAGATGCGACTTATAGCGAGAGTAAAAACCCAGGGAATGTGTTGTCCAGTCTGGAGTATGCTATGCAGGCTCAGAGGTGGCACTATACTCTGTCTCTGCCGTCTTCCGCAGTAGCTGTCAAACATGGGCAGCCGGCTAGCCAAGCGAACATTGATGCTTTTAGAAAAAATACCGGAGTGCTTATTATGGCAGCGGATATTTTATCTGTTGGCGATACTTACACGCTGCAATATAAGGCACCGAATGGCAATGGGACTTTGAATTTGGCCGGAACCTCTTGGCCGCTTACGAGTATTCCATATCCGGTGATAGGGGTGTATTCCTCTAATAAGTCGTCATCGGATGACTTGGATATTTCAGGAACGCACTAAACATTGAGAAGTAGGGAGGAGCTGTTTAGCTCCTTTCTGCTTTTCTGCATGTGCACACTTTTAAGTAGGATAAATGACTAGAAGGGAATTGGAGTGCATGAAACGAACAAGATTTCTGGTTCTTATTTTATCTGCTGTTCTTTTGTTTTTTATGACAAGCAAATATGAATTGACTAGAGTTAATGGGGCTAATTTTTCTGACCAGCCTTCAACCTGGGCTGCTAGTGATGTAGCCTTTATGATCGAAGCGGGGTTAGTGCCAGAGGGTTTGCAAGGTAACTACAAAACGAAGATTACTAGATCAGAATATGCCTCTTTAGTTTACAGCGTATTAGTTGAGTTGGCTGGAGGTACGGGGCAGATTGATAAAGCGATGAATGAGCACCTCTTTAAGGATACAACTGAAGTGGATGTATACCATGTGTATAAGTTCGGTATAGTTAACGGCATAAGCGAGTTGGAGTTTAAACCTGATAGAAACATAGGTAGAAAAGAAGCGGTCGTCATGATGGGGAACCTAATGAGGTCTCTAAAGCTCGATGGGATATCCTATGAGAAAGCTCCATATATCGATTATTCGGTCATACCTAGTTGGGCCAAAGTATCCGCTGATATTACGTATAATGCCAAAATCTTTCAAGGCAATGCGGCTGGCATGGAGCCTGACAAGCCCTATACGAGAGAGCAGTCCATAGTGACAATGAAGCGCTTGTTGGATTTTGCTGCTGAAGCTAAAGGCATCTCTTACAGAGGGAAAATTTTTGTTAGCTTAGACTCCATTTATGATGTGCGTGTCGGCTCCAACTATGTAAAGATCGGTTCGAAAAAAAGTTCTAAGTCCGTTATGGAGCTATGGCAGTCCGTTTCCTCCAACTTCCCTGACGTAACTATTTATGGATCAGCCTCTGAAAACATCAAAAGTGGGGAGTTTGTTATTGAAACTTTAGGGGATGATTTTTTGATTAAAATAAGCTGGTAGAGTTAAAGCTGGGTAGAAAATAAAGATGTTTCGGGAAATTGTATATTGGAGTACCTAGACAATGAAGATGAAGTAGGTCTTTTAATAAAAATGGGCGGGGAGGAAGGGATAGGTTGTCACAATTTGAGATCAATCTGGCCATGTTGACCAAGATACTTGAAGGATTAAGCACGATCCGAAAGAGAATCGGCAACCATCTAGAAGCGCTAGGCCGCATGCAATCTTATGTGGATGAAGCTATTTTGGCGCGGCGAGGGCTAAGGCAGAGGCTAAGTCGTGCAGCCGGACGGCTTTATGATCTGGATCAGCGATTATTTCGGATAGAGCAGCTTTTGCGCATGGCTATTCAAAAGTATAGCGAAGCAGAGTCAACCGCAGTCGATCGTGCTGAGGACATAAAAGATGGCAAGGGAAAGAGTTTCTTCGATTATGTGGAAGATGGATTTAGTGCGCTAACTCTTTGGCTAAAAGAACAGAATATGCTAGATCCGCTGAATGAGCGAATTGAAAAAATAAAGGCAGAAAACGATGTTATTCGTGATTTGTTAGTTGAATATGGCGGAGGGTTTATTACCGATGAGGAAGCTCGGAAGCTGATTGAAAAGCTGCGAGGGGGCAATGGGGAAATTTCGGAAACGGATGTAGAAGAGATATTAGGGAAGGGCAAGATGCCCGATTTCAATCATTATTTAGATGGAATGGCCATAGACGATTGGATAGGGAGTATATACCGTGGTATCGTTAATCAAGAGCAATTAGAAGGTTTGACCATACGTGAGATGGAGTTTGTGGATCAGATTTTGCGGGAATGGCCCAGGGACATCGACATTAAGGACATTATAAAAATATTGGATATTCTACATGAGAACAATGGTGATATATCCAGAAAAGAACTGGAAGGCATTATAGGAAAAACGGATAAACATGATGCAGATTTGTTTGGTTTGTTATATCGATTATCGATGGAAGGACTCGATATCGTAGAGGCAGAATTTATATTTCAAGGTGAAAAAGGATCCCTGCCGATAAAAGGATTCAGGCAAGGAGGCGTTAAAGCTCCTGGTGCACCGAGAGCGAACGACAAGTCCCAAACCAATGCGATTCCTCCTAAACATGATCTGATGAACGAAGTCCAGGGGACGACGGAGAATAAACGGAAGAATCGGGATGGGGAGGAATTAGGGAAAACTCCAAGTCAAGCAGAAGGTGGTGGCCAATGGGGAAATCCTGGGGAGGTAACAAATCCAGAAAACGCTCCTAATCCAAGTGCCCAGCCGAGAGGTTACAAAACTACAATAAGAGAAAATATGGACAATGAAACTAAACGTTCATTATCTCGAGAGAACGAAGCAGCCGAGATTTTATCAAAAAACGGATACGATGTTGAACAGAATCCAAAAATATCGGACACTCATAAAGATCCTGATTATTTAATCAAGGGTACAATATTTGATTGTTATTCACCTAAAGGTGAGACAAGTCCACGTGCTATCGCTTCACAAATTGAGAAGAAAAAAATAAGAGAAGGCCAAACTAGAAGAGTTGTTCTCAATCTTGGAGACTGGGATGGAGATATAAATGAACTAAAAAAGCAATTTAATGATTGGCCTGTAAAGAATTTAGATGAAGTTATCGTGATAACTAAAGATAAAACGATAATTCACTTACTTCCATAACAATGAGGTGGTTATAAGTATGGCACTTGAGTATTCATTTATGTTAGAGGAAATCCAGCTATCTAATAATGATATTATTATTGAGATGGGGAAATTAGGTGTAACGCTGGATGTAAGCAAAGTAGAAAAGATATCAACAGGGATTCAAGTAACAGAAACATACGACAGGATTGGGTTTTCATTAGCATTAATGGATAATACTGATTCGCTTTATGGTTACGAGTCGGAGTACTTTAGGGATGAATTTAATGATAGACAAGGTTTAAACTTTAGACTTAATAAGTCCTTTGATTGGGAGAATGCCATGGTTAATATGTTAACTATCGTTTTTGAAATCATGGATAAGATTGATACTAACTGCGTTTTTGAATTTAATGGTGATACAGTCTATTTAATTAGATTAAACGATACTATCTATGTGAATAATAATACAGGTTTTTGGGACAATGAGGATTTTAAAAAGTTCATTAAGAATAGAGAAGCGGTGTTTTTAAAACCAAATGAGAAGCTTTAATAAAGGTCATGAAATTTTTTGTAATAGACCTGTAAGGGTTATAATTCCGCAAGCCAACAAGACTACAATGCAAATCAGTTGCCTGTATTGTGGTCTATTCAATAGAAGGCAGAGGTTTAATATTGAGGAGTAAGCGTCCTTGGGCGCAAACTTATCTACAGAGTAGTAACCTGGAATGTAGTGCCCTTAGAATTTCGGCTTATTGAAAGCCTGCCCGCAGCACCATTCAATACTTGAAGTCTGAATCGTTTTGGTTATAAACAAGAATACTTGATACAATTTTTAAAAGGAATAAAACAGCAGTTTAATTATGGTGAGTTACAGCCATAGTTAAGCTGTTTTTTATTTTTTCAATTTTTCCACTTTCGAGTCTACACACAATGGCGGACTATCAATACTCAATCTGAGATTTTTAATAAGTTATTAATCTAAAAATAACGCCCTCCCTATATGTAAAAAGAAGAACTTAGAACAATTTACTATCATTATCACAAAATATAGTTCTTTAGAATTGGAAAAAGCTTTGAAAAAATAGGTCTAATATGCTAGTGTTATTTAGGTATTATTTACAAATATTCTTTAAATGACAATCTATGACTCTACTAAACAGTGCTGGAGAGGTGTATGAAGTGAAGAAGCTTTTGGTTGTGCTACTAGTATTAAGCGCTTTTTTGACAGCATGTAAAAGTGGCAACGAAGCAGCCGTCACCAACGACGGTCAAAAGAAAGAGAAAACCGAATCGGTTGTTCTAGCATCCGATACAACGGTTTTGGAACTCAAAAAGAAGTACGGCAGTGAAAAAGAAAAATCGATTATGCCTCTTTACAATGTGGCTCAGGACCATGAATTTATTTTTGAGTTTAACTCCGATGTGAGAGGCGCTGCGGAATCCGTTAAAGATATTGTATCCGTGCACACCGACAGCAAAGCATTGCCAGAGAGCCGTATAATTGACAATACCTGGCCGGAACAACGTGATGGTAAAACCATATTGCCTATACAGCCGGGATTCGGTGTCATGCATACCAAAACAATGAGCGAAAGAAGTGGAGATGTGTGGGGCGGCGCGCCGATTTATTATATTCGCATTAACTATGATTTGGATGCGACGGTTCCAACTAAACTGGATAAGCCGTTAATTATTCCGTTTACGGTTAAATCAGATGTACCTGTTCCGAATCTGAACTATGAAATCAGTCCATCAGGGATGTTTAAACTGACCTGGGATAAAGTAGAGGGAGCGGAAAGCTACCGCGTTTATGAGCGCCGCATACCGAGCCTAGATGAGATCAACCATCCTTTGAGCGGCGCAGAGGAAGGATATGTCGGGCTTGATCCTACGCTAATAGCTGAGATAAAAGAAACGGAATTTAATGATTTTATGGATGATGGTGAAGGTGGACTAGGCATTTCCAGATTTGACGACGGTGTGGAACTAGTCAGTTACATGAACGGAAGTGTAGAAGGAGAGTACTACGTTACCGCAGTGGCCGGAGATAAGGAATCCGGGTTCAGTAAAGCGGTAGAGACGCTTCCAATTTCCAATAGAATTCCGACGGAAATGGCGGAAGACCTCCTCTACGAAAATCACCCGACCGTTCATGACCTGCCGAAAACAACTCCCATTAAATATCTCGACGGTTCTGTTGTGGACAGGAAAATCATCTACCATACGGAAGGCGTTACCCCTGCTGAAAATTATGAGACTTCGATTAAACTGACGATAGAGGGTACTGCGTTTATCAGCTATTTTGATGTAGGCAAAATTACAACAGAGGAACTCGCGTCGTTAGGAAAAAGCAGCGTGGAAGAAACCAATGGTTATGTACCACCGCAAAATACGACCGATTATGTTCCGGCTCCAACCGTTCCGACTATTATTGAAGCAGATGCGGTGCCGTCCGACTCAGGTGCAATTGTAGCGGATCAAAAAAATAATACACAGAAAAAAGTGGATGAAGGGAATGCGGCTGGAGTCCCCGTTCCTAAAGTCGTATCCGACGTTCCCGTTAATGCAGATTCCGCTTTGGAAGAATATTTGGCTTTGAATCTCATAGCCGGTGAGGAAGCCATTTCATTGAAGGCTTTTCCAGACGCGCAAAACTTCGAAACATTAACGGATGTGTTCAGAAAAGTTTTATATCAGAACGCATTAATTTTAGGAGTTAAAGAGTTTGGCTACGATTACGGCACGCTTACATTGTACGTTGGTTATGAATATGAACAGGATAAAATAGTAGACATGCAGCAGGAGATTGTGGAGGAAGCAGGCAGTCTGGTTACAACGATCTTCAAGTCAGATATGACGGATGAGGATAAGCATTTAGCTCTTTATCAATATTTAAACGACAATACGAAGTATGACGATGCGGCATTGGAAAGCGCGGAGAAAAACAACTTTGAGTCCGTTGGTCCCGAGTTCAACGATTCGTTTAACGTTTATGGCATTATGGTCAAAAAGGTAGGGGTATGCGCATCGTACGCAGCTACTTACAAAATGTTGAGCGACCTCGCCGGCTTGGAATCGATCGTCGTAACCGGAAATATGAGCGGTGTGCCTCATGCCTGGAACAAGGTCAAGCTGAGCAACGGCTGGGTTCATGTAGATGCCACAAACAATGAAACGAATTCCGGCATTCCGTTTTTACTCTATGGCTCTAGCGATGAGACGGCAGAATCCCTCAATTTCTATCTCGACAAGGATTATTGGGTAGATAGCGGGCTAGCGGAGTTTGAAGCTGCGGACGGCACTAAAGACTATTACACGGTCAACGATTTGGAAGTGGACTCTTCCGTAGAAATGACCGCGAAAGTAGCCAATCTTCTAAAAGCAGCGCCGGAAGAGCCAGTGGTTGTCAGAATGACAACGGAACTTAGCGATACCGAGCTTGGCGATTCTTTAGCGGCTGCCTTCAGTGAGGCGTCCATTACAGACCTGTCCAATGTTGAAGTTGGCAGCCTAGGCACTTATCTCTTTATTAGTCCTTAATCTTTCAAAAGAAAGGGTGGAAGCAGCAGCTTCCGCCCTTTTTTAGTGTAATCAACTAAACTTTGATTTAATAAATTCGAATTATTTATTCATTTTATTCAATTTTACAAAACAAACACGGGATTTTACAATAAGGTCAAGTGGTATCGTGGTGTAAGGATGCCACAGAGGGGAGATTTAGAATGACAAACTTAGTCATTACTCGCGGCAATCCAGAGGTTGCTCACTGTGCCTTTACGTTTGATGACGGTCCGATGAGAATTCCAATAGACGCATGGCTCGATGCCTTAGAGCAGGGCGGTGCGCGAGGGACGTTTTTTTTAACAGGCGAGTGGTTCGATCGGTACCCGCAGAAGGCAAGAGAAATGATAGCAAGAGGCCACGAGCTTACAACGCATACCTACCATCACCGCAGAATGGCAGATGTGACCAAAGATGTATTTTTTGAAGAGCTGAAGCTGGCTGAGCTGGCTTATCAAGAAGCAACGGGAAGATCGGTTCCTACCATGCTGCGTTTTCCTTACGCCTCTTATCGGGAGGATAATTTGGAATGGCTGCGGGAGTGGAACTATTTGCTCATTGAAGGGGTGGATACCGTCGATTGGTCGGGACCGCCAAGCGCGCAGCTTGTGGAGCGGGTGATCCCTGAGCTGGTCAATGGGGCGATTTTAATATTTCATGCCAATGAAATCGCCAAAGAGACGCCGCAGGCCGTTAAGTCGCTTGTACATCACACACATGCCAAAGGTCTTGCAGTAGTTACCGTATCTGAACTGCTTCATGCTGCAGGCATCAGAGCAGGGGAACGCACCTGGCAAGTCCGGTTCAAGCCTGTCCTCCAAGACTCTTCCCATAGCGAGCAGTGGAAGCCAGTAACTGGGGATGAGGAATGGCGGAAGTTGGCCGCCGATTCCCTGGAATGGGGGAACCCGAAAACTCCGACAGGGCCCGGCGCTTATAGCAAATGGCTGCAAGCTCTATCCACGCAGGATCAGTCGGATGACGGGACACGTTTTGTCGCCCGCAGCTTTGCCGACCAGCACTGGGCATACGTGCGTGCTTCAGTTCGCGGCGGGAATCTGGTGCTAGAGGATTTTGCCACGAAGGAACCCCATGCGGATGCCCTGGTCTATATTCTGCAATGGGCCGCTAACGAGGCATCATCCCTAGGTTGCGAGTGGATTACCAGCACACAAGACATGCGCCGTATTCACAAGCTTTGTGAACAGCTAGGCTATGAAGCGGAGATTGTTTTGCAAGAAGGATAAAGGCTGAGTAGAAAATAAACAAAAAATTAGCCCCTTAAAGTCCGCGAAAATCGCGGATTTTTTGGTTTCAGGGGATAACGTTAGTCAGTTCACATTTTAATAAGGCCGATGGCTAGAGCCCCTAATCATCCCACTGGCAGCATAAAATTCGGCACACGAAAGGCCGCCTCTAATGGCTTCCATTAACAATAAGGCTGCCCTGCCAAGAAGGTTTTTGTCTCTGTAAACAATGCCTATCTGGATGACGGGATTCAGGTCGGCTATAGGCTTTATGACCACGGAGCCTTCCTCCTCCAGGCCGCTGTACATCGGGACAATCCCGACACCGAACTCTGCCTTAACCATTTGTTGAATAACAAAAAAGCTTCCAACCTCCATAGAAGAGGATAGGTTTTGCCCAGCTTCATCTATCGTTGTTTCCCAAAGCTTTCGATACATGCAAGTCGGTTCTTTTACTAAAACGGTTAACCCCGCGAGATCGCTCGCTGTGATGTTATCTTGATCGGCTAAGGGGTGGTTCTTGTGTAGCAGAACCCCTAGTCTTTCCTCGATCAGCGGCTCAAATTCCAGCATGAGCTTAGAAGGGGGAGGAGAGCAAACGCCAAATTCCAGTTCGCCGGCCCGAACTCTCTCTGCGATTGACCTGCTGCCGCCTACTTCCATAGTTAACTCCACTTTCGGTCGAGTTTTGCAAAAGTCAGCGACAACGGTCGCTAGCCGTTGGCTTGCGGCGGGCTCAATAGCGGCGAAGCGGACCGAGCCGTTATCTCCGGCAGCAATATCCGAGACGGTCTGCCTCATGGCTCCAACCGATTTCAGTAAAGTCGAGGCCTCATGATGGAGCCATCGGCCGGCTTCGGTCACGATGACGCGTTTTCCATCGCGCACGAATAACGCAACGCCCAAATCCGCTTCGAGACGCTGAATCTGAAGCGTTACGGTAGAGGGAGCATATTGAAGCTCTTCAGCGGCTTTCAGAAAATGTCCAAGACGTACGCAAGCCTCAAAAGTTTTTAAAGCTCGAAGATCCATTTTCCCATCACCTTCATTCATTTTATTCGAATTATTTATTCATATTATTCAATTTTACAAAACAATACTGTGATTTTACAATAGGGTCAGCTTATTATTTTGGGGGTAGATGGGGATATGTTTACAAAACCCGCGTGGAATTGGATTACTTTATGGGCATCGTTATTGTTTGTCGTCATACTCGGATTTTCCCGGCTCTCTTACGGCATGTTTCTGCCTGGAATACAGAGGGCGATCGGGGGGAGCTATGGAGAGCTTGGTATACTCGGCACAGTCAACTTTATCGGTTATTTGGTGGGGACCTTGTGCCTGTCTCCTTTAATCTCGCGGTTTCCAGACCGCAAACCTTTCATTAACCGGATGACGTGCATGTTGCTCGGATTGACCTTAATCGGCTCGGCATTTAGTCATCATTTCATTCCACTTGGACTATGGCGGTTCGTTATCGGGTTGTTGTCAGCCTTTGCTACCGTTTTAGTCCTCTCCATTGCGATGGATGCTGTTAAACCGGAGGAACGGGGAGCGGCATCGGGACTTATCTGGCTGGGTGGATCTGCCGGCATCCTCGTGACGGGTCTATTTGCCCCACTTACGATTGATTCTTCGCATTTGCAGGGGTGGCGATATGCCTGGATGGCCATGGGCGTATTCGGGGTCATTGCCGCGATTGGTTTCGAGTTCGTTACTAGAAAAAGAGGCAGTGGGAAACGGCCTTCGGGGGCCGTGGGGACCGAATCGAAGAAGCCGCATGACAAAAAAAGCGAAACGGTATACCGTCTATTGCTGCATCCAAAGAGGATGTTGTTTCTAATCGCTTCTTATTTCTTCTTCGGCTCAGGGTACATCATCTATTTCACGTATTTGATTCCTTATCTGGTGAGCAAAGGAATTCCGTCCCTCTATGCCGGGTTGATCTGGTCCGGAATCGGATTTGCGGGTTTGTTTAACGGATGGATTGGAGGAAAAGCGATTGACCGCTGGCCGAGCGGGTATACGCTTGCGTCGGGCTTAACCTTGGGGACGATCGGTGTACTCGGAGTAACTACCAACCACATGCTATTTACGGTACTTGGAGCCGCCATCATTGGGCTGGTCTCCTTTATTACCCCGCCGCTGATGACAACCGCACTTCTTCGTCGTCATGTCCCGCACCACTTGTATGCGGCATGTTTGAGCCTGGCTACAGCCTTTTTTGCCGCGGGACAAATCATTGGTCCTATCGTTGGAGGTGTGGCCGTTGAACGGTACGGCTTGCAATTTGGAGTGGCATCCAGCACTATTTTTATGGCGATTGCCGCTGCGTTCGCTGGTTTGTATGGACGCCAGCAACGAAAGTTTGAGAGGAGCCATTTGACTAACAGTGGTTGAATGGAAGTAGCGTATATTGCCGTATCAGTGGTTGGGAAGTGGTGTATTGCCGTATTTGCGGCTTGAATCGAAGCGGCGTATGCCGTCTCTTATGATAGAGGTTGGCATACGCCACTCTTTTGAAAGGCGGTTCATTTTCGATAGACTCCAATTACTTCTACTTAAACCAGCCCTTTTTAATAAAATACATCAGCAAAATACTTCCGACCGTCACCATCACGCCGAGAACGCCGAAGTAGCCGTATTTCCACGACAGCTCCGGAATATTTTCAAAGTTCATGCCGTATATGCTCGCAATAAAGGTAAGCGGGATAAAAATAGCGGTCATCACCGTCAATGTTTTCATAATGGTATTCATCCGGTTTGAATTGACGGACAAATAGTTGTCGCGAAGATCAGAGGTCATCTCCCGGCTCGACTCGACCATCTCCGACAGTTTGAGCAGATGATCGTGGATATCCGTAAAATAAACCCGAAGCGAGTCCATCTCTTCCATACGCTCTGAATTCATAACGCGGTAAAGCAAGTCCCGCATCGGCATAATGGTGCGCCGCAATTTCAGCAGCTTGGAGCGAATGTCGAAAATATCGTCCATCATCTTTTGAATCGTATCCGAACTGACGTTGTTTTCAATATCGTTCAGCTCTTCCTCCATTTGATAGACGCATGGGAAATATTGATCCACGAGCTTGTCCATCACCAAATAAGCGGCGTAAAGGGGGCCCTTCTCCGCACATTTTTTCTGCTTCAGCACTTTGCTCCAGGCATCCTCAATTTCTCTGGAATAGTTGAAATGAAACGTGACGACCGAGTTGGCGCCTAGAAACAAGTCTACTTCTTCGGCTGCCAGCGTCATTGGATTAATGGCATGCAGCACGAAAAAATGCTCGTTCTCATAGTGATCCAGCTTCGGCCTTTGCAGCAAATGATAACAATCCTCTACAGCAAGCGGGTGAAAATGAAAATGAGTTTCCAACAGCTTAGCTTCCTCTTCAGTGGGCACGTTGAAGTCGACCCAATACCATCTAATATGGCTAGAGGTTAGCTCGTTTAGCGGAACATCCGCCAGCACTTCCATATCATGTGTAACAGCAAGCGTACGAATCAAAGAACGAACCTCCTTATGCGAGAGAACACATCTACAATATCGTCATGAATCACGGCGTCGAACAAGCCGTCCATATCAGTGGGCTCACGATTGATGATCGCTTTGCCGAGGCCGCCCTTTGCATAGCGGGGCAGTTCTTTAACAGGGTAAACATTTAACGAGGTGCCCAACGCCAAAAATAAATCCGCATGAGCGGCCGCGGCGAAAGCCTCCTCCAAATGTTTAACGCTGCCCTCGAACAACACGACATCCGGCTTCAAAATAAAGTCGTCCTGCTCGCAGCGAGGAATTTCCTCTTTTATTAAATGCTCGAATTCGTAGGTGCGGCGGCATTTTGGACAATGTGCCGTTTGCAGCGTACCGTGAACTTCCAGCACATGCCCGCTGCCCGCCCTCCGGTGCAAGCCGTCGACATTTTGCGTCACAATCGTTACCTGCTTCCCGGCCTGCTCTAGCTCCCGCAAAAAGATATGCCCGTCATTAGGCTTATAGTTTCCGATATTTTGAAAATGAAAAATCGATTTAAAATGCGTCCAGAACAGCTTGGGCTTTTGGTAGAAAAAAGATTCCGCCACAATTCGTTCGACCGGAAGCTCCAGATCATAGAGACCGCCCCGCGACCGGAAATCCGGAATGCCGCTTGCCGTACTGATTCCTGCTCCCGTAAAAACAGTTATAGACTGAGCTTCTTGCAGTTTGCGCGCTAACTCCACTTCGTTTGGCCTCAGTTCACTCATCCGAAAATCACCTCTTATGGATCATTATACCTGACGGGGAGGGGCAGGCAACACTAGCGGTTTGAGATGAAAAAGACCGTTAAAATTCCTTTCGTTGTTCGTTCTGGAATGAATGGGAGTCGCTCTTTTTTCTTTCGCGAAAGCGGCGAACTTTCATCAAATTGCCGCATAGCTTATCGTCGCAAAACTTTTTGGAACGGTTGCGCGTATCGTCGAGAAAAACCCAGTTGCAGTTGCTGTTGCCGCATATGCGTATGCGGCTTACTAAACCGTCTTGAAGTGTGACGGCAAAACTGGAAGCCACTTCAGACAATACATTTTCCCAAGAGACATTTACCGGTATAAGTTCCATTTGAACAGAGGCCTCATGAAGGATCATTTTCCGCACTACGGCGCTCCGCTGGAGTCGAGCGTTCATACACTCGATCATTGCTGCGGATACATCGCCTCCTTCGGCAAGCTCTTGAGCAAACCGTCGCAAATCGCTGCGAAAAAAAGTCATGTCTTCCAGTTCTTCTACTGTGGGGGGGATAGGCGGCGCGACAAGCTGTTGTCGTTGTAGGAAGGCAGCCCGCCACTCGCTCGATTGCAAGCGATCGTCCTGCTCTCCATCTCCCTTCCAGTCATGATGCAAGCTGTTTGCATAATCGATCCATAGCTCGGCCAATTTATATTCCTCCATATATGTAACTATCTAAACTAATTTAGGTGGTTGCTTTTTAAATTTGCTTATGCTACCTTTTGAATGTAATTGTAACTCTTAAAACCTTGATTAGCTAGTTACATATTAAAAGGAGCGATGATGATGGGAATGAGCCGGACGGAGATGCTTTTGCTGCAAAGAGAGTTTTGTTGGGATAAGGAAGAGTGGATTGTGCCGCTGTCCGCGACACTGGATGGTTTATCGGCGCAACAGGCCGCGTGGAAGCCTGCGGGAGGCGGGAACTCCATATGGGAGACGGTACGTCATATGAATTATTACAATAAGCGCGTTTTGCAGCGGTTGGCAGGAGAAGCGGTAGGCCAGGCGGACGAAAATGCCCAAACCTTTATTGCAGAGGAAGCTCAGGAGTCGGAGGATGAATGGAGGGCTGAATGCGAAGATGTTCATCGTCTGTCAGCAGAGCTGCATCAAGCTATAGCCGGGCTGTCCGAAAGCGATTTGGAGAAGCCATACGGTTCTTCAACGACCTGTTGGGAGCTAGCGGCTTGGGTGCTGCATGACGCGTATCATAGCGGACAAATTGTGCTTTTGCGGAAGCAGCAGGGGATTTGGCGAAATTAGAGCGAGGCTCCCTTATTTAGAGTTATTTTAGTGGATTTATTGTGGTTAATGAATGAACCGTTTTAAATGAACCGCTTTAAATGAAATGAATGCGATGAACCGCATTAGTGTGCTAGCAAGGGGGCTGTGGGGAGTAGTAAGCAACCTTTGATCTCCTTTTTCCGTCGATTGGGAGAGGAGTGTGGGAATAGATGCCAAAATGGACGGCGTTATTGATGATGGCTTTGTTTGTTTTAGGTTTGCTGCTGTCAACTGAGGCCGATGCCTTAAAATGTATGGAGCCTCCGCCGATTCAAAAAGCTTATGACGATTATGATGGGGTGGCTCTGGCGAGTGTCGACAAGATTAAAACCCGCCGCGATCACCGAATCGTCCAACTGACCATTTTAGAAAACTTTAAGGGATTGGAAAAGAAAACGATAAAGGTAAAAGAAAACGTGAGCTGGGGATTAAGTGTTGAGGGCAAGCGTTACGTTTATTTTTTAGAGAAAAATGAAGATGGAAGCTGGGAAAATCCGCTTTGTTCCTTAATGAAGGAAGAGGCGGCTGCAGGAGAGCAGCTTGAATTTTTGAGGGAACTTCATCAATCGGCAAAATCTCCGCCGATTTCTCTAAAGCAGGCGTCAGAAGCGGTTACGGATGAAGGAAGAGGCGGATTAGTGATTGAGAATGGAACATATGGAGCCGAGACCAACCTTCTGCCCCCTGAGAAAAAGGCTTCGTCGTTCCCGTGGGGATACATCGCCGTCCCAATTGGCGTAGTTGGATTTGCCGTGTTCGGTATAATCCATTTTCGCTCCTACAAGAGAAGGGACTGAACGGGTATTCTTTACCCGCTTTCTACTGTAGGCTAACGGAGGCCATCTGCGCAAAGAGCAGGCCCCGCAGATTAGTGGTTTGTGGCACAATTAAATGTGCCGGAAGGCGCTTTCCGCGCGGTCTAGTGGTTTCTGGCACAATTAAATGTGCCAAATGGTGCTTCCCGCGCGGTCTAGTGGTTTCTGGCACAGCTAAATGTGCCGAATGGTGCTTCCCGCGCGGTCTAGTGGTTTGTGGCACAATTAAATGTGCCGAAAGGCGCTTTCCGCGCGGTCTAGTGGTTTCTGGCACAACTAAATGTGCCAAATGGTGCTTCCCGTGCGGTCTAGTGGTTTCTGGCACAGCTAAATGTGCCGAAAGGCGCTCCCCGTGCGGTCTAGTGGTTTCTGGCACAGCTAAATGTGCCAAAGGGCGCTTCCCGCGCGGTCTAGTGGTTTCTGGCACAACTAAATGTGCCAAAGGGCGCTTCCCGTGCGGCCTAGTGGTTTGTGGCACAACTAAATGTGCCAAAGGGCGCTTCCCGCGCGGTCTAGTGGTTTTTGGCACAATTAAATGTGCCAAATGGTGCTTCCCGCGCGGTCTAGTGGTTTGTGGCACAGCTAAATGTGCCAAATGGTGCTTTCCGCGCGGCCTAGTGGTTTGTGGCACAACTAAATGTGCCAAAGGTGCCTCTTCCCACTCAATTTAGTGGTCTCTGGCGGTCTGCCCCTCATTTTGGGCACTATCGGCACTCGTAAACTCGCCCCTCACTTACAAAAGCTAGCCTATCCTAATCAAGTTGCTTCGATTGGAAAAGCAACGGACCAGCCTTACGCTTTTTTTTAGGAAAAAAGCCTGTTGCGAGAAACGCTGCATGCCAAGCAAGAGCGAGCAAAACAAGCGTATTTACGCCCATGTGCAAATTAATAATAGACCATACATAAGAGGCGTATACGAGCAGCAATCCGGTGATGATCAGACAGACGCTTCTTATGAGGAATTTGAAATATCCGGCCTCTTGATGACGGAACAAAAACTTTCTTGTACCGTTGCTGATCCGAATGCCTGCCACTAATACATATAGCCCTAGGCTTGCGCCGACGATCAAGTTTAGCGCGGAGTTCCACTTTCTTTTTTGGACAATATATTCGTAGTTTTCCGGCATTTGTCCCGTTTGATATTCTACCCATGCATGATAAACATCCTGCCTTAAATCAACTCCATAGTCGCTGTTGGTCAAAATGACAATACCGTCGCCCTCGCTCGGAATAAAGCCGTAATATGCATGCCATCCACGATTATCTCCCGAACGGTACATCAAAGTCCGCTGATCGGGCAGTTCAGTCGCAAACAGATCCTGCTCCACAACTAGAAATTGTTCTGTAAGCAAACCCCGCTCAGCACTATCCCGCAGTTCTCCCGTAAACAAGTCAGGTCTGTTGTCCGTCACCGACCCCATTGAGGCCAGCATAAAGGTCATCATATCGGAGGCCGTCGTTTGCAAACCGGCAGCGGCCGACTCCGTAAAGCGGTATCCCGGCAGCTCCTGCCCGAAAAAGCCATATGATTTGGATAATCTCGAATCAAGCGGCTCCTGCCAAAAGGTGCTGGATGACATGCCGAGAGGCTGCAGCACTTGCTCCGCCATGTATTGTTCAAATGGGACTCCCGTCACTTCCTCAATGACAAGCTGCAAAATCGTGTAGCCAGCCCCGGAATGAATCGCTTCAGTTCCCGGCTCGTCCGCAATTTCTACTTTTTGATTAAAGCTTCCTTCGCCAGACAAAGATTGTTCAATTGATTGCATAGGCCTGTGAAAAAGAGTACCGGGATAACCTCGGTGAGAGGGCAATCCGGCCATATGGCTAAGCAGCCTGCCAAGAGTGACTTCATTATGGTCAAACGGCGAACCGGGCAATTGCCAGCGAGACAAATAAGTCTCGACGGGATCGTCAAGCGACAGCAAACCTTGCTCCGCCAGCCGCAAAACTCCCCATGCGGTCAAGCTTTCAGATATGGAGCCGACTTGGAAAAGCGTGCCGTCCTCAATGGGCATTTTATTCTTTTTGTCCGAGTAGCCGTAATGCAGTGTTTCTGTGAACTGTCCATCCTGGATAAGGCCAATGGAAACGCCGGGAACTCCATAGAGCGCTTGCCATCTCGGCACGGATTCATCCAGCTTTTTCTTAAAAACAGATAGCTTTTTAATGGGCAATTGAGCTGAAGTTTGTTTGGCTTGTACAGTGCCTGCTGCTTGCCCGTCTTGTGTGCTGTCTGCTGTTGGCTCAGCTTGTCCACCGTCCGCTCCAGCAACTTGAACGCGGCCAAAAGGCGATTCAATCGCCATTGTGCAAATCAGAACGGTAAGCACCGCCGTTTTGTATAGCCATAACATGTTGGGACTGATGTTCAACGGTTCCGCACCTCTTTCAACCTGATAAAACCACTTTACCGGGGAACGGGGAGCAGCGCCATCGATCTGCCTTGCATTCACCTTACAGTATTGTCACTTGAAGGGATGGGAAATGAGTGGCCCAAATCGATATAATAAAAACAAGAGTTAGGCTATGGATGGAGGAGAGGGCAAATTGAATAAGCTCGTAGTGGTCGGCAGTTTAAATATGGATATGGTTAGCGGAGTTAAACGATTTCCTCTGCCGGGAGAGACGGTTGCGAGCAGCGGCACGGTTTTTGTGCCAGGCGGCAAAGGGGCGAATCAAGCGGTTGCCGCCGCGAGAGCGGGGGCGGAATGCGCAATGGTTGGGGCTGTAGGGCTGGACCCGTTTGGCGAGACGTTAGCGACTTCGCTTGCGGATTGCGGTGTCGACGTATCCTCTGTCATACGGAAAGAGGGATCGTCGGGAATCGCTTTTATTTCCGTCAACGAAGACGGGGAAAATACGATTGTGTTATCCGCGGGCGCCAATGGAGAGCTGACGGCAGCCGATGCGGCAACCGCCTTACAGGGAGAGGGCGTTTATGCCGTGCTTTTGCAAAATGAAATTCCATGGGACACCACGCTATCCGTGCTGCATCAAGCGAAGGCGGCTGGAGTCCGCAGCTTCTTGAATCCGGCTCCGGCGCGCGAGCTGCCGGATCATATTTTCCCGCTGCTGGATACGCTCATCGTGAACGAAACGGAAGCGTCCGTCGTGGCAGGCATGGAGGTGAACAGCGCGGACAGCGCCTCCAAAGCGGCAGATTGGATGCTTGGCAAAGGGGCAGACAACGTCATAGTAACACTGGGCGAGCAGGGATGCTTTTACGCTAGTTCTCAAGGGGATCGCATGTTTGTGCCCGCTTTTCCGATAAAACCGACCGATACGACGGCGGCAGGCGATACGTTTATTGGCGCTTATGCCGGAGTCCTCGCGGAAGGAACGGGGGCTAAGGATGCTCTCGTATTCGCCTCAGCGGCGGCAGCCATAGCGGTAACAAGAGCTGGAGCGCAATCTTCGATTCCAAGCAGGGCGGAAATAGATGCATTTTTAACGGAACGGGGGAAAGGCGAATGACGACGATTTTTGGTGCTATTGAAGGCGGGGTTTTGTCGCCTGAAATGATTATGTTTGGCGGAGGAGTGGATGAACGGGAACACCTCTTCCCGCCTGTAAGGGAAGAGGTGCGGAAGCTGCAGAACGGATATGTTCAACATGATGCTTTGACTGACGGTATCGAGCATTACATCGTAAAACCTGCGCTTAGTGAGTTCGCCGGATTAAAAGGAGCGCTTGCGCTCGCCGCGCGTGCTTCCCGTTCGGCTCCCTCAAAATAGGCGTTCTAGTCATTGCTGCTGGATGCTTCAGAAAGCAGTTCGAGGCTCCCGCGGCCGGACTACTTCCGAAGAAGCTCCCTCGTAATCTCGTTCGCCGCGGCTGCGGCCGACAGACCGTGCTTCTCCGCCTCTGCATAGACATGCTGCAAATTGCTGTAAATGCGCTCCACATCCCGTTTCGCTTTTGCAGCATCTGCACCCTCCAGCTCGGCGGCCGTCACAATGATTCCGCCCGCGTTGATGACGTAATCGGGCGCGTACCGAATGCCTCGTCTATGCAGCTTTTCCCCGATTCGCTCTTCCGCCAGCTGATTGTTAGCGGCGCCTGCGATGATCGAGCAGTCCAGCTTGGCAACCGCCGCATCGTCCAAAATGCCGCCCAGCGCGCAAGGAGCAAGCACGTCGCACGGGACATAGAGCAGATCGTCCGCCGCGCATATGGCGGCATTAAATTCTTTCTCCGCAAGTAAATTTCTCCCCGGATCGATATCCGCCACGATCAATTTTGCTCCATCCGCATGCAAATATCGGCATAGGCGATAACCTACTTTTCCTAAACCTTGGACGGCTACAACACGGTTTTGCAGCGATTCGGAGCCGGTCGTTTGTTTCAGCGACGCTTTGATGCCAAGGTAAACCCCATAAGCGGTCATTGTCGCCGTCAAATCGTTTACCGCCCCAAGCGAACCCGTCACATCCGTCACGTAAGACGTTTCTTCCTTCACAAAATTCATGTCTTGAACCGTCGATCCCAGATCGAGCCCCGTTATATACAGGCCGTTCAGCTTTTGCAGCTCTCGCCCTAATTCCCGGAACAACTGCTCTCTGGTTCCTTGCCCCGGCTGCTCCAAAATAACCGCCTTGCCCCCGCCGTAAGGAATGCCGGAGATAGCCGATTTGTACGTCATTCCTTGTGCCAGACGAATAGCATCGCAAACGGCATCGGCTTCGCTGGCGTACCGCTTCATGCGGCAGCCTCCAAGTGCAGGCCCAAGCTTCGTATTGTGTATGGCGATGATGGCTTTGAAGCCGATGGAACGATTTTGCAGAAAAATGAGCTCTTCATAGTCGTGCTTCCAGATGTCCAAGCGAGCTCCCCCCTTGCCCGAATCCAATTGCTGTTCTTACCAGCTTATTCGCATATACATGCCTCGGAAACCCCGGCCTAAGCGGAGCGGCAGAAGCCCGCAGCGAATGCCGGCCTGCGTTCTGTCATTACTTTTGTCATAAATGTCACGAAGGTTTGCTAGGCTCTATACGCTTTTGTGAGCGGGTGGTAAAATTTGATTGAATTTGTATATGAATTGCAGAAGAAATCCGCATTAGGCGGGAGTAAAGGATGGCGGCGGAATGATATCGATCATGATTGTGGACGACCAGAGGCTGCTGCGCGAGGGGCTGCAAACGATCCTCCAAACGGAGGAGGAGCTGGTCATCGCTTGCGTTTGCGACAATGGCATGGATGCATGGAAGCAGGCGAAGGAATACAAGCCGAATGTGGTGTTGATGGATATCAAAATGCCGGTGATGGACGGAATAGAATCAATGAAGCGGATTAAGCGCGATTTGCCGGATACCATTGTGCTCATGCTGACGACATTTGCGGATGAGCGATTTATTGTGGATGCGATGGCAGGCGGGGCGGACGGTTTTTTGCTTAAGGATATGCCAGCCAAACAAATCATTCAAACGATTCGGGAGGCGATAAACGGCGGCGTAATGCTTCCGGCGGCAATCGCTTCCAAGCTGGCGGCGAAGCTGTCGCTGCTTTCGACCGATAGGGCGGATCAGTTCGATGAAGCCAAGCTAAGGAAGCAAGGCTGCTCTTTTACCGAGCGCGAGCGGAAAATCATGCTTCTGATGATAGAAGGGTACTCCAACCGTCAAATCTCAAGCACTCTTTTTATGAGCGACGGGACCGTTCGCAACTATATCAGCGTCATTTACAACAAATTGGGCACGAGCGATAGAAGGGAAGCCGTTCTTCTCATGAAGGAATTTATGCTCGATGAGCCGCAATAGCGCGAAGGGGAGTGTGATGATGTCCCGTTCCATTAACCGCTTTTCTTTGCCTCTATGGCTGCTCACTTGTGCAATTGTGCTAGGCACCTTCCTGCCAGCGATGCTGGTGGAGCGTCCTAATTTTGTTGCTCCGGAGCGCAATCAGCTTACGGTATTCGTGAAATATTGGGAGGTCGCATTCGGATCGGAAGTTCCATCCCAAGGGGCTTGGACCCCTTTTGACAACGAGGTCAAAAGCAGCTTGGCTGGATACAAAGGCACGGTATGGCTGCGCCGGGATATGCCCGATATTAATTGGCACAGTCCCTATTTATTTTTTTCAGGAATGACTCAGTTCGAGGTACAGATTGGTGAAAAAATCGCATACAGCTTTAACAGCGAGTCTATGAAACGATTGAGCTTTAGAAATGTTTTGCACCCAGTAGCCATAAACCAGTCGGATGAAGGCAAGTCTATTCTTATTCGGTCGGAATGGGAAGGACAACCTTTTATCGGCAGCGATCTTATTATAGCGGGGGAACCCGATCAAGTTCTGTATGCCATTATGCAGGCGGAAATTGGCTATCTCCTGTTTGCCGCTCTTTATTTGGCGGCGGGCGTCGTCGCTCTGGCGATGTTTATCCGGCGCCGCATCAGGCTTTACGGCTGGTTTATGCTTATGGCGTTTATGGTGGGGCTGTCGCTCTTTTTTTCTTGCAGATTGCTGCAATGGTTTGTGGATGTAAGCGCAATTTATTATTGGAAGGAAATATTGATGCCTGTCGCGGCGTTTGCTTTTTTCGGCTTTTACGGCGAAGCGCTTGGCATGGCGGGGAAACCACTTATTCGAGCGGGCAGCTGGCTTTCCATCCTCCTTTTTGTTGCCGCTTTGATTGCCGGAGTGTGGGAGCCTTCCCTCTATTGGAAAATGATGACCGAATATATGGTAGTCGTAGCTGTTATAGGGGTTCTCATTATATCGTATGCCTTGTTTCGCTATCCCCGCCAGCCGGAACGAAGAGGGGAGCGGATATGGCTTCTTCGCGGCTTTTGGGTATTGGCGATTTGTTTTGTATCCGCCTTGTCGTTTGCGATGTTTCCGGTTGAGGTGAACAGCTGGCAAAGAATCAACAGATATTTGTTTAGAGTAGTGGAAGGCCTCATGGCTAACGGCCTGCTTCTATTTATGGTGAGTATGGCAATGGTTATCGTCAGCAGTGTAAGGAGGCTTCATGCGGAGTCGGACCTGAATGCGGCCCAGCTTGTGGAAAAAAACAAGGAGCTGGAGCAGTTTCATCGCAATTTGGAGCAGCTTGTGGAGACACGTACCTCGGAGCTTGCCCAGGCCAATCGGAGATTGTCGGTGACCATGCGCGAGAAAGCGGAATCGCTTGCGGAAATATCTGTGCTGGAGGAGCGCAGCCGGATCGCTTACGAGATGCATGATGTGGTGGGACATACGCTAACGGCCGCGATTGTTCAGCTTGAAGCGACCAAAACGGTGGCGGTAAGGGAAGGAGCCATTCCGGAGGAGAAGCTGGATTTGCTGAGCGGACTGGTGCGCAAAGGGCTGGACGACATTCGCCGCACCGTTCGGCTGCTTAAGGCGGAAGAACCTCCGACGCTGACGCTGGAGGAGTCCTTGAGAGAGCTGATCCAGTATGCGGAAGACACGATGGAGGTGCGCATTTATGCCGATCTTACGCTCTCGCCCGAGCTGCCTCTAGGCAAGCTGGCGGAGCATTCTATTTGCCATGCCTTGCAGGAAGGGCTGACCAATGGGATCAAGCACGGCCGATGCAGCCGGTTCTGGTTTTCGGTGCATTTGAGCGGGGAGACACTGCGGTTCCGGCTCATCAATGACGGGGAGCCGTTTGATACCGACAGCTCTCGCGGCTTCGGGTTAACCTCTATGGAAGAGCGGTTCGAACTGCTTGGCGGTTCCGTAACCATCAAGGCAGCGGAGGGGGAGAATGGCTCTCCAATGGGCTGCTTACTCACCATTGAGCTGCCGCTGTTGGCGCCTTCACAACCCTAACCCAACAGTTTCTTTTGCCCGGCGACCGCAGGTCCAGCCCTCAAAGTGACAGACATGACATTTAACCGGCAATTGCATGCAGGTCTAGCCCCAAAGTGACAGGCATGACAAAAACAATGACATCCGGTCACTACATGCCGCCTTTGTCCTCTATTACAATAAAAGGAAATGGATCCAAGGGGGCGTTACAATCATGAAGAAGCATTACGATGTCATCATAGTCGGGGCGAGAGTAGCTGGGTCGGCACTGGCGTATGAACTTTCCAAAGTGGGGTATGAGGTGCTGTTGCTTGACAAAAGCACGTTTCCGAGCGATACGCTGTCGACCCACAATTTCTTTAACAATTCACTAGCGATGCTAAGAGAAATGGGAGTGCTGGATCAGTTGCTGAAGACAGACACTCCGACGTACAAGCGGGCTTACATTCAATTCGAGGATGCCGTCATTGACGGCCATTTCCCGGAGTCGGCCGGGGAGACGGAATGTTTGTGCATTCGGCGGATTCATTTGGACGACATTTTGTTCAAACACGCTTCCGGGCAGCCGGGCGTGACTGCTTTGGAAGGATTCCGCGTAACGGATGTCGTCAAGGACGGGGAGAAGGTTATCGGAGTGACGGGCACGACCCGGGACGGAGAGAAAGAAACCTATTATGCTAGCCTTGTCGTCGGCGCTGACGGAAGAAATTCCAAAATTCGCAGTCTGGTGGGCAGCGCATGCAAAATGGCGGTACCGACCGACTTTGCATCCTACGTCGCCTATTTTTCAAATTACAAACAAAGCGGCGAAAGCCATGCGGAGCTTTACAAAATGGGCGACAAAATCAGCATTGTGTTCCCGACCAGCGACGGTCTCCATGTCATCGGAGTCATGTTTCCGCTCGCTGACGAGGAGTGGATGGCACGCTTCAAAGCTTCGCCAGAGGAGGCGATGCGGGCTGTCGTGGATGAGGGACTAGCCGATACGCCGCTGCCGGCAAGGCTCCAAGAAGCTAAGCTGGAAGGATCGGTGAGAGGGCTGCTCGGTTACGACAACGATTGGCATCAAGGAATGGGGCCGGGCTGGGCGCTTGTAGGCGACGCCGTTACGTTTAAAGATCCTGCGGTCGGGCAAGGGATGCAGGACGCTCTTTACGGCACTCGTATTTTGACCGGAGTATTAACTGGCACTCAGGATTGGAACGCGAGCTGGGGAGAAATGGCCGAGCGATACGATGGGCTGCTGGAGCATAAAATGACGTTTCATTTCCATATGGCCTGCGGCCTTACGAAAAACAATCCGTTTACTCCAGAGCAAAGATCAGGAAATCTGCTTATAGCTGCAAGCCCGGAGGCGACCTCAGCCTTTCTTGGCCTTTACAATCGGGCAAACGGCCCCGAAGAGCTGGAGCGAGCCGTTCTCCGCATCATGTCCTCGGGAAGGACTGCAAAAGGAGCTGCAGCCGAATAGTCGGTACAAGAGTCTCGTTTCTAAATCGAGGCTCTTTTATTTTTGAAAAGCGAAAACACCCCTTAAAAAATGGAGAAAACGGGCCGCTTTGGCGAATTCCTACTCTTTTTCGCTTATTTGTGTTATCCTTAGACGCTACGCGCTTTCAACTTAATGATTAACGTTATGAAATAGGAGAACTGTAATGACGACATTTCAAGACCTTCATCTTATACCTGAACTTTTAAAAGCTTTGGCAAAAGAAAATTACCAATCGCCAACGCCAATTCAAGAGCAAGCCATTCCTTCCGTGCTGAAGGGGCAGGACCTGCTGGGCTGCGCTCAGACGGGAACGGGCAAAACGGCTGCTTTTTCTTTGCCGATCATCCAGCTATTGAGCAAAAGAGGGGGCAGCTCCAGAGCGAAAGGCCCTATCCGCGCTTTGATTTTGTCCCCGACTCGCGAGCTGGCCCTGCAAATTTCGGACAACATTCAGGCGTACAGCCAGTTTACGTCGTTGAGCTGCCTCGCTATTGTGGGCGGTGTTTCGCAGCACGGGCAAGAGCGGGCGCTTGCGAAAGGCACCGATATTTTAATCGCCACGCCGGGCAGGCTGATGGACTTGATGAATCAGAAGCTCGTGGATTTGCGGGCGGTCGAGGTGCTCGTGCTCGATGAAGCCGACCGGATGCTGGATATGGGCTTTATTCACGATGTCAAACGGATTATTGCCAAACTGCCGGAGAAGAAGCAAACCTTGTTTTTCTCTGCGACGATGCCGCCTGAAATTGCGCAGCTCGCCAATTCGCTGCTCGTAAATCCGGTAAAAGTAGAAATTACGCCTGTTTCGTCGACCGTTGACCGGATCAGCCAGTCCGTTTATTTGGTAGATAAGGATAACAAGCCAGCTTTGCTGATCGATCTGCTGCAAGACCAAAAAATTACCTCCGCGCTGGTATTCACCCGAACCAAACATGGTGCGGACCGCGTCTCTCGCGTGCTGAACAAGCACAACATTGCCGCTCAGGCCATTCATGGAGACAAGTCGCAAAACTCCCGGCAAAATGCGCTGAATCAGTTCAAAAATGGAACGATTCGCGTCCTAGTCGCAACGGATATTGCGGCCAGAGGCATTGATGTGGAAGAGCTTTCGCATGTGTTCAACTTCAACCTTCCGAATATACCGGAGACGTATGTGCACCGAATCGGCCGGACGGGCCGGGCGGGCAACAGCGGAGAGGCTATATCCTTTTGCGAGAGCGATGAGCTGCCATATTTAAAAGATATTGAGAAGCTCATTAGGAAAAAGGTTCCCGTCGTTCAGGAGCATCCGTATCCCATGAAGGGCGTGAGCGCTGCAGAAGCTTCAAAGCCATCGTCGGAGGGAGCAAAATCATCGAGGCCGGCATCCGGCAACCGGAGGAGAAATCAACCGGCGGCAGGGAAACCGGTAAGCGGAGGAAAGCCGTCAAGCGGTGTCAAACCTCAAGCTGGGAATAAGTCGCGCCCATCGTCAAACTCTTACAAGCCAAACGGTGGAAGCAAGCCGGAAATGGGCGGCTCGGGCTCTCCTCGTCAAAATCGAAAGCCGCATCCAGATAGACAAAATGGCAGCAGCTCCAGCTCGCAAAATCAGGCTGCAAGAAACTCTATTTCTGTACTGCCTTCGCCTTGGGCGAATTCCACTTCAAAAAAATAAGGTAGACAACGCGTTTAAAAACGCGTACCAAGAAGCGTTTGGCATCCTGCCAAGCGCTTCTTTTACGATTATTTTATACAGAAGCCGCTATTTTCCGCCGTGAATTCGACATTTAATGATTGTCCATGCAACCTTTCCTATTGGGAGAGTCGTCTAGCGTGAAAAGGGGTGTTCAAATGAAAAAAGTGGTTTTGTTCATGGCGTTAACGATGCTTCTTTCCGTTCTTCTACAGCAGGGTAAAGCGGCGGCATTGAGCTGCGTGGAGCCGGGTACGATCGAAGAAAGCTACGCAAAGTACGAGGGAGTCGTACTGGCGAAGGTAACAAAGGCGACTATAAGCAATCAGAACAACATAATGGAAGTAAAGGTCATATCGAGCTATAAAGGGGTAACAGAGGAACGGCTGACCGTTACCGAAAATGCATCCTGGGGTAATTTAAACGGCCCTGGCGAGGCAGGCTCCGAATATTTGTTTTTTCTGAAATCTATGGGAGAAGTATGGGAAAACCCCTTATGTTCGCCTTCGGTTGAAAAGAATAATGCCACCGCTGAGCTCGCTTTTTTGAAAGGAAAAGAAATTGCCGTTTATCCAGTCGCTGACGATCAAAATCATACCAATCAGGGCTTGAGTCCCGTCGTCGTCCTCTCCATAACCTTAATTGTGATAGCGGCGCTTGGGTTTGCGATTTACTCTAGAGCCAGAAAGAAAAAGTAAGCGCATACTCTTCTTTCATCATGTCAGGAGGGGATGATTAGCGGTTTAATCGTGCTTGGATTGATATTGTCCGGCTATAGGGCGTCGGGTATAATGGGCATACGCTTCATGAGAGAAATGGAATAACAGTTTGATCCAGGGCTCAACAGGATTGGGCTGCAAGATGAATTTACTCCGTTTAAAGGAACCTTCCACCATAAAGGTTCTTTTTATATCCCAAAAAAGAGAATAGGAGTGGGGAAAGATGGATCACTATTTGTTCACGCATCTTGAATTTGTTCGAAAGCAAACGCTGGAGGCGGCGAGCGGTTTGACGGAAGGGGAGGCCGATCTCATTCCTGACGGATTCCGCAACTCGATCCGCTGGAATTTGGGCCATATTTATGTGGTGCTGGAGAGGTTCGCGTTTCAATACATCGGACTCCCGCAGCAGCTTCCCGACGGTTTTAAAGAAAGATTCGAATTTGGCACCTCCCCGCTCACAGCTGGAGAGTTGTCTTCCCCTACACCGACTTTGCCGGAATTGGAAGGGTTGCTCGCCGGACAAATCGGTAGAATAAAGGACGCCTTGTCCCTCCGGCTTCAGGAAAAGACTCCGCCGTATACGACGTCAAAGGGCGTCACGCTGGATAGCCCCGAGCAGTTTTTGAGCTTTGGCCTATATCACGAGGGAATGCACTTTAGTGTAATTAAACTTTATAAAAGGTTGTTAACCGAGTAAAAATTTAAGTAGAGAAACGTTTCATTTTTTGTGCACGGTTTACCCGACACACGGGTAACTTCATACTACCGTCATCGGGTTCCTGCATGCTAGTTTACAGCGAGAGAAAGAAGGGGTTCGATGATCAGTCGTTTTTTTGGTGATGTCCGGCAATTCCATCCCATTGTAAATGTGCTGCTGGCCGGCACTGTTTTTGCCCGTATTGCAAGTTCCATGAGCTTGCCGTTTCTCGCCATCTATTTGCTAGTCGCTACTGATATGAGCGCTACGATGATAGGCGTTACGGTTGGAATCGGGTCGCTGGCCGGCATGCTGGGGGGTTTTTTCGGAGGGCATTTGTCGGATCGATTCGGACGCCGGGTCGTTATGCTGACCGCCATCTATATGTGGGGATTTGTGTTTCTTGGCTTTGCTTTTACCGGCATTCCGATTTTGTTCGCTTTGCTTAATGCGGTGAACGGCTTATGCCGCTCCTTCTACGAGCCGGTATCTCAGGCGCTTATGGCGGATTTGACGGAGAAGGAGAAGCGGTATTCCGTTTATTCGCTCAGGTATATGGCGATCAATGTCGGTGTTTCCGTCGGTCCGTTGCTCGGCACTTTGTTTGCCAACATGAACGGACGCCTGCCGTGGATCATTACCGGCTGCATCTACTTATGTTATGGCGTAATCCTTCATCTGCTTCTGAAAAAATTCGGCATACACAAAATCGAAGGAGAGAAAAAAGAGCCGGTGACGATGCGGCAATCATGGAACGTCATCCGCAAGGACAGCGCATTTCGTTACTTTATTATTGGCGGGATCGTTAGCGCAATCGGTTATTCGCAGATGACATCTACCCTTTCTCAGTACATTGGCAGCGAGTTTGGCAATGGAGTCACCCTATTCGCTTGGATGATGAGCGCCAATGCGATTGTTGTTATCGTATTCCAAATTCCGTTTTCCAAATGGGCGGAGAGCCGCTCGCCAATGACTGCGATTATACTCGGAAGTGTGTTTTACGCGATAGGGAACGTTGGCTTTGCCTTTAGCGGAAACTGGTGGATGCTGCTGGTGTCCATGCTTGTTTTTACTTGGGGAGAAATTTTGACCTTCCCGGCCGGCTCGCTCATCGTCGATCGTTTGGCTCCGGATAAGATGAGAGGGACCTATTTTGGAGCGCAGACGTTTACGAATATGGGCCATTTTCTTGGTCCGTGGCTTGGCGGCATGCTGCTCCAACATTATGGCGGACAAGCCTTATTCGTTATCGTGGCAGCCATTACGCTGGGCTCGATCTGGTTTTACAGGTTGGGAGAGCGGCGTACCGCTCCGGTTCACTCGGCAGTGGGTGCAAAAGTTTAGTTTTATCGCTTTTTGATAGGGTGAACTATATTTCGAGATGATAGACATCTTAGCGGATATCGTTAAGATGTCTTTTTATTTGCGCTAAAGTCTCTCATTTATGAGAGGTGCCTGAATTCTTCAAGGGAGGATGGAACGTTCACCTTAAACCATTTTGTACCTGCATGGCGCCTATTACCCGCGTTATGATTAGAGAAAAGGAAGCAGGGGGATGCGGGATGGGCCACATCAAGGAGTGGGTAGCCGAAGTGGTGGTGAAAGCGGAAAGTTTGGGTATGGGGAAAGTGTCTCCGGTCGTACTTAGTCAAGGCGGCCATTTAATCGTCCATTTATTTCCTCATCCGGTTGTGGCACGTCTAGCAATTGGAGGGTCGGAGGAGAATGACGCGGAGATGTACCGGCTCGCTTCCCGCGAGCTGGAAGCAGCGAACTATTTACATGCAAAGGGAGTGCCGGTGCTGCTGCCTGCCAATCGGGAGTATGCAGTGCCCCATGAGGTGGGTGGCAGCTGGATGACGTTATGGACGTTTGTTCCTGTAGCGCCACTCTCCCCGCTTACTCCACAGGAAGCTGTGAATCTCGTCGATGCTTTGTCCACGGCGTTAAAGGGATTTCCCGGACAATTGCCGGAGCTGGGCATATGGGAGAAAACCGAAAGGTCGGCGAGCAGGTTGAGAGAGCAGAGCGATTTCCGTATTCGTCATTTACTGGATCGATTCGACAGAGTGAATGACAGGATGAGAGGGGGCGGGACGGAGCTTACTCCTTGTCATGGGGACGCTCATGCCCGCAATTTGCTGGCTGGTCCCGAAGGCTGGCTGTGGCTGGATTTTGAAGATGTTTGCAAAATGCCGGCCTATTGGGATCGAGCCTCTTTTGTCGCTAATTTAGCCTTGTTCGAGGGCCCCGGGCAGCCTGTTTTTCGTTATGCAAAAAATAAGGCACAGGCGGAAGGGAGAGCCGAAGCCTTTTCTTTTGCGATAGCCGCCCGTCTGCTGATGTCTACGCTCGGCAACCTGGATTACGCTTTAAGAGGTTACGGCGATTTGGATTATGCTGACAAGCAGCTCCGGCTCGCCAGTGATTTTATAGACCGTCTTCCCGTTTAGAAGACGAAACAAGACCCTCCGCTAAGGAAGCGGGGGGTCTCATTGTTTATGAGGTGGTCGCGGCCGATTGATGTCCTTCGATGTTGTTAATGCCGATAATGATCGCCACTAATTCAAAGCTGCCGAGTACATTGGAATGGTTTTGAAGGCGGAAGGCGCCGGCTTGGAGCCAGCCGTTCACCTTTTGGAAAGTGGCGGCTTCTCTTTCGCCGATGTCCTCGATCTTATAACTTTGCGAGAAGGCTGGCGATTCAATGGTGAACAATCCTCGGGTGCCCGCATCGTATTCAAACCGTTTGCTGAATAAGGAAAAGCGGGCACGCAGCAAGCCCAGCTCCTCTCCTTCCGGACCGAGCACCTCCCATTTGCCGCTAAGAAAGCGGAATTTTCCCGAGCATTGAAGAGTCGAATTGTTGCAATACACGGAAATAGAGGATGTCATTCTGCTGTCCAAATCTAGAATGCCTACTGTTTCTCCGCTTTCATTTAATATGTCCGTCTGCCCCTGATAGAAGATTCGATCTTTAAAATAGAGTTCCAAATCAATTCACCCCAAATGATCTATCTTTTATGACTACTACGCTTCCAGAAGAACCGATGTTGCAGGGGAAAACAAAATTTCACATTTGGGCGGGCACTGGAGAATGATGTCGAAAAGGATTATTGGGCAAATCCCATCAACGTTTTTACGTGATGCGCATTTTCGGGTGTGGTGAGCTTCTCAAGCAAAGTGAAAGCTACGTCAAAGCCGGTCGACGGGTTGTACGAGGTAATGATGTTGCGGTCGACGACAATCGGCTTATCGGGAATAACATGCGCTCCCATTTCGGCAAGTGTCTGCTGCCTTACTCGGCCGTTCAGGTTGTAGGTTGTCGCGTATCTTCCTGCAAGCACGCCGCTTTTGCCAATCGGCAGCGCCCCAACGCACACGGAAGCGATCCATTTCCCTTGTCTATCGAATTCTTTTATAAATGCTAAAACATCCTCATGATAAGCATCCTCGTAAAACCCGGCCGATTCAAAACCTCCCGGCAATGCCAATGCGTCGAATTCGTTGACGGTCACTTCGGACAGCTGCTTCTCCGGCAAAACCGTAAAATTCCATGTGCATTTCACTTGGCTGCGAATGCCTACTGTAATCAGCTCCGTCGTCCCGTCGCCCTCCTCTTGATTCCAACCCATTACATCGGTAAAAACGCTCGCTTCCACCGCTTCAAATCCATGAGGCAGCAGCAGGCAAATTTTTTTCATCGCGTCTCTCTCCTTTTTTTGTTTTGCATTATTGAACATGATAGGATAGAAACATCGATTAGTAAAATTGAAACATCTGAAATATAGATTCAGTATTTCTGATATCAAAGAGGGGAAAAACGATGGACATTCGCCATTTTCAAACGTTCAAAATGACGGCCGACTTGGGCAGCTTTACGAAAGCGGCTCAAGCGCTGCAATATTCACAGGCGACGATTACTTCCCATATTCAGCAATTGGAAGAAGGGATCGGCTATCCGCTGTTTGACCGCTTGGGCAAACGAATTGTGTTAACGGCTGGAGGGATAGAGCTGTATCCTTATGCGGCAGAGCTACTGAATACCTATGCGAAAATCAAGCAAATTTCCGAGGATGGAGGTGCGATTCGCGGGGAGCTTCGTGTCGGCGCTTCGGAGACCATGACCGTGTACAAGCTGGGGCCTATTTTATCACAGTACAAAAAAAGATACCCCGACGTCACGCTGTCGCTTCTTAACGACAACTGTATTCCGCTCAGGGAGAGGCTGCATAGCGGGGATTTGGATATTTCGATTACGATGGAGCCGCTTGTGAGCGATGCCCGGCTTTCGGTGCATGTGCTTTTCGAGGAACCCGTCTTTTTTGTCGGGGGAACTCATCTGGAAGGCAAACGGGTGGATGAACTGCGGGGGGAATGCCTGATTTTCAGCGAAAAAAACTGCTCGCTTCGCCGTTCCTTCCAAAGCTATTTGAACGAGATAGGGATGAACGATAGCAACTATATGGAATTTACAAGCATGGAAGCGATGAAACAATGCGTCGTTAGCGGACTGGGTATCAGCTTGATGCCGAGATTGAGCGTAGCGGGTCTGCTTCGAGAGGGGAAGATGACCGTTCTGGATGCTCCCGGAACGCCGCTTTCGTTTTATGCGCAAATCTGCTCTCACAGGAACAAATGGCAATCGAAAGCCCACAAAGCTTTTTTTGATCTGCTGCTGGAAGAGAGTGGGGACTCCCTCGTTTAACTGCTGCTATCGCCGTTATCGAATTTGGTCGGTGACGATGCCGTCCTTTACTCGGTACAACAGCAGCTGCTGACCGCGCCTCATTTGAAAAATGCCGTTGTCAAAATCGGTATTCGTTCGTTTGTAGAAGAGGCCCTCCAGTTGAATATCCGATTGTTTCTGAAAAGAGAGTACAAGCCGATTTTCCTTCTGAACCAGCCAAGCGGGCACACCCGTTTCAAATTCCGGCGACTGATCAAACGGTTCTTTTCGAATGGGCACAACATGAATTTCAACTGAGCTTAGCTGATGCAAAATGGCTTGAAGGAACGACCCCTTCGTCAGTTCCTCCCAGCGGCTTCGGGCGGACTCGCCGACAACGATTTGTGTCGCCCGCTTCTCGATGGCGATCCCAATGACCGCATGAGCGGCACGGGAGGCGGGGCCTCTTGCGATGAGAAATTCGGCGCCGTTGTCTTCGGCCAGCGATCGCCATAGAACATGGTCGAGCTGGCGGTAATCGTCGATTTGCCCGGCTCCTTCCGGCTCGACGGTGACAACCGTCAGCGGCGCGTTCCATACGGAGGCGAGCTTCGCCCCGCGCTGGATGAGCCGCGTTGCATTTGGTCCGTAGCTGACACAGACGAGTATGTGCTCCGTTGAATTAGGTTGCTCCACAGATAGACCCCCCTCGATGTTTAAGCAGCTCAAGTCATGACCTCATCTTACAAAGCCAAAAAGCGGTTTGTAAATAAACGGATTATCCTCAAAATTGCCTGTTACAACGGTTGAGAAGCGTTTAAACGCGATCTTGGCTGGGGAAGGCCATATTTTCTTCGAATTCCATATCGCAATGGTACCAATCAACGTGCAAATAGGAGCGTGGTGAAGCTTTTTCCAGAAAACCAATCATTGCTTCTGCAAAGTATGGTTTTACCGCTTCCGACGGCCGCTATTCGCCTTTAAATCAGGTTTACGGTTTATCTCCATAGCGTATATGATGTGGCAAATAATTATGACGCAAGCGCTTGGATAAAGCGCCGTGATCAGGAGGGGCCTAACCGTTGAATCAACCTAAACATGTCGTTCTGTCCGCTCCGGACGAGGCGGGAAGAACCTTTATGGAAGGTCTTTTGCAGGCGGGAATTCCCGTGCTTGGACTGGCTCATACGCTAGAGCAAATGGTTTATATGCAAGAGCAAGGAGTAGAGCAAATCGCGATGGTACGTCAACATGACGGCGAAGGCGATCTGGCGCCTGCCGTTCCGGTAGGACGTATATATTTGTTTGAAAAGTCGCTACCGATTTTATGCCAATACCTGCTCATTTGCCGCTCTTGGACCGCACAATCCGTGTTTGTCATTCAATCGGTTGAGCGCGACAAATCCGTGCCGGTACCGACGATATACCGCCAGCTTGGCGCCAATCATGTGATGTTTACATCGGGAGCGAGACATTCCTTTTTGCTAAGGGCAGAGTTGGAACAGCAGGAGAGGGAGGACGGCCTCGCATACAGTTCACTATAATTAAACTTTCCGTATCGGGCCTGTGAAGCGGTATGTTAAATTAATCCTATATGTAAACGTTTGGCTTAGGAGTTGGATATAGGAGTGAACGAGATGGTCGTTTCTTTAAAGGACTGGATATCGGAAGCGGATATAAGCAGCCTGCAATCGGCTATGGAAGACGGGTTATTTAGCTCGGAGCAGCTGGTGGAGGCTTATTTGGAGCGGATTGGGCTGATCAATCCGATCATTAACGCGGTATTGGAGATGAACCCGGACGCTCTGGCGGTTGCTCGGGAACTAGATGTGGAACGGAAGGAAACAGGAAGCCGTGGGCCTCTTCATGGCATCCCGATTCTTTTGAAAGACAATATCGATACGGGCGATTCTATGCATACAAGCGCCGGTTCGCTGGCGCTGGAACATTCTATTGCGGCACAAGATTCCTTTGTCGCGGCGAAGCTGCGGGAAGCGGGAGCTGTGCTGCTGGGGAAAACCAATATGACGGAATGGTCCAATTTTATGTCGAACCGGATGCCTTCCGGCTTCAGCTCGCGCGGGGGGCAGGTGCTTAATCCGTACGGGCCGGGGGAAGTGTTCGTGAGCGGTTCCAGCTCCGGTTCAGCTGCCGCTGCCGCCACCAGTTTGTGTGCGGCCGCAATTGGGACGGAAACGGCGGGGTCCATCGTTGGGCCTGCGAACCAGCATGCCCTTGTCGGCATTAAACCCACTGTCGGATTGGTGAGCCGCAGCGGTGTCATTCCCATTTCGTACAGTCAGGATACGCCGGGGCCGCTAGCGAGAACCGTAACGGATGCGGCTATTGTGCTCGGAGCATTGACGGGCGTCGATCCGGACGATGAAGTTACGGCTGCCAGTGAAAATAAAGCTTATCGCGATTATACGCCGTTTTTGGATGCCGACTATTTACAGCATGCCCGAATTGGCATTCCGCGCGATTTTTACGGTCATTTGGATGAAGAAAGGCTTGCCGTAATGGAGGGAGCGATCGCGGCTCTTCGTAACGAAGGCGTCACGATTGTGGATTCCATTCCAATGCCCTTGGACGAAAACAACTGGAATCAAGCCGCTATTTGCCACGAATTCAAACAGGGGTTGAACCGTTACTTATGTAAGCTGGGCCCGAGCGCATCCGTACACTCATTAGACGAGTTGATTGACTATAACGAAAAGCATAAGGAGCGGGCTTTGAAATATGGCCAAAACTTTTTTGTTCAATCCGAAGCTGACGGAATGACGGAAGAGGAATATACCTCTTTGCAGCACACGTATCGGGAAAAGGGGCGCAGGGAAGGAATCGACTTTCTGCTGGAGCATTACAGGCTGGATGCGCTTTTGCTGCCGGGAGATGTTCATGGCAATTATATGGCGGCACGAATGGGCTACCCGCTTGTCTGTGTTCCGGCTGGTTATGTGGAAATTGGAGTGCTGGATGCCGACGGAGATTCAACAAAAGGGCCAATGGGCGTTATTTTTTCAGGCGGCGCTTATAGCGAACCCATTCTTATTAAATTAGCCTACGGCTTTGAGCAGGCGACTCGTCATCGCATGCCGCCGGATTTGGACGTGATTAGAGGATGAGCTTAAGAGAACAGATTGAAACCATTGTGAACCGTTACGACGGTCAGTCCGGCTATCCCTTTACAGGAGCAGTGAGCGTACTGGATGGGACGGGAGAAGCCTTTGAAAAAGGGTATGGCTATGCCAATCGGAGCGACAAAATCGGAAATGGGCCGGACACGAGGTTTGGAATCGCCTCCGGCTGCAAAATCTTTACGGCGGTGGCCATTTGCCAGCTTGTGGAGCGAGGAGCTCTAACCTTCGATACGCTGCTGAAGGACTGTGTAGACGAGAAGTTTCCGCTGTTTGATCCATCGATTCGTATCCATCATCTGCTATGCCATACTTCGGGCGTTCCCGATTATTTTGACGAAGAAACGATGGATGATTTCAGCGCTTTATGGAAAGAGGTGCCGAATTATTCGATTCGTACCGTCCAAGATTTTCTCCCTTTATTTCAGCATAGGCCGATGACATTTGCCCCTGGAGAGAAGTTTAGTTATTGCAACTCCGGCTACATTTTGCTTGGTCTCGTTGTGGAGCAAGTATCGGGCATAAGCTTTCAGTCCTATGTGGAAAAGTATATTGTCGAGGTTTGCGGGATGAGGGATTCCGGCTATTTCCCGCTGGATCGGCTGCCGGAGAGAACAGCGCTTGGCTATATAGAGTCGGACGCTGGCTGGCGGGTCAATTGGTATGACCTTCCGATTGTAGGCGGCCCCGATGGAGGAGCTTATACAACTGTGCAGGATATGGATCTATTTTGGGAAGCTTTGTTGAATCATCGGCTGCTCTCCCGGGATATGACGGAAACGATGCTGGCCTCCAAGGCTCAAAGCGACGAATCGATACACTATGGTTATGGGGTATGGATCGTTGTGCGGGAGGGCGCCATTTTCAAATATTTTGTAATGGGCGGCGATCCCGGTGTCGCTATGCGCTCCTCCGTATATGTGAAGTCTAGGGCGAGAGCTCATGTCATAAGCAATAACGGCTCTGGCACTTGGGAAATCGCGATGGGGATTGAAAAGCAGTTAATAGGGTTAAACGATTAAACTCGCAACATAAGTAAAGTGCGGAAGCAGACAAGACACACAAGACAGACAAACAGACAGCTAAGCTGATTCAGCGAAAGAGGCAGCAGGAAGTCACCCTATACAATCAAAGAAAGCTGTCGCGGAGGAGCAATCCTTTTGCGGCAGCTTTTTTAAGTCTTTTAAGTTTCTAGTTGAACTTGATTAAGAAATAATCCCGCAAGCGATGCGGCTGCCCGAATTTCCGGAAGGATCGGTGACGTAATCGTCCGCCTTCTCGTGAATGACAATGGCAGCTCCGCCTTCTTTCAGCAGGGAGTTGGGCTTGCCGCGCTCCAGAGAGACGACGGCGCTTTCCAGCTTGGCTTGAACCGTTCCATCTTCCTTGACGACAATGTTAGGCAAGTCTCCGCTGTGAAAGCCCTTTGGATTTTTAAAACCATGCTGTTTGACAGTGGGGTTAAAATGATCACCCGCCGTTTTGAAATCGGGTGGATCGCATTTGCCGACATTGTGGAAGTGGATACCGTGTGTGCCCGGCGGTAATCCTTTTGCCTCCACGTCAAGCAGCACCTTTTTGCCTTGCTGAGTAAGGCGGGCGCTGCCGATTTCTTCCCCTTTGGCGTTGACAATCGGGACGAGAATGCCCCCAGGTTCTTTATTTTCTTCCCCCTTCGCAAAAGCAAGGATGAGAGACAGCGACAATAGAAGCAAGGCCGCAGTAATCATGTTCTTTTTCATAAAATCCTCCTGGATCGAGTTGCTCAAATATAGCCGTTTCAAACACGGCATTACCTTTAGCATGTTCATAAAATTGAAAATTATTCCAAAGGGATAGAGACAGTGCTTTGTCAGATTCGAGGAGGGAGCTTAGGCTTATGTTGAGAAGTTTTTTCTGAAGCTAGCTGTTTCATGCCTGAAGCTTCGGAGGAGATCATTGTTTTGGAAGCATTGGATAACCCGGCTGCTCAATAAATCAAATTGTTGCAAGTAGAGCAAAAAACCTCCTTCTCTGCCGTAAGCGGAGAGGGAGGTTTTTCCATGTTTTATTCCCAATAAGTAGCTTACTTAATCTCTTTCGGAGTAACAGCTACTTCAGGGAATCCATAAGTATACCCAGCAACTAAAGAGGCATAACCTGCCATCTTTTTAAATTTAAATTCAATAAGACTATCCTTATTATAAGTAGACATGACCATATAGCCATAATCTATTTTTACAGATTTACCTGCAAAAGTTTTCTCTAAAAGTGGTTTAGTGCTTCTACTTTCAGTAACTTGTTGAAATCCGTAAATAATTGCACCTTTGGGCGGACTAAACTCTTGATCTTTCGTTTCTTTGTAAGTTCTCCACTCGTCTCTAAAGTCCGAAACAATACTATTATTTGCACTGGATGACTCATCAAATTTAACCTTTACAGAATTTTTCGTTACAATAAAGGATAATTCATCAGAAGCAAAAAGACTAAGAATATTCCCGCGGAAAGCCACCTGACTAATAGACTGTCTATTATAAATCCTCTTTAAAGTAGTTATTGACTGTTCTCTTGTATATTTGCCACTATAGTCAAACTTTCCACCAGTACCTTCCATAATTTCAGCACTATGTACTAACATAACAGCAGGTTTAGCCCAAGAAGCTATTTTATCAAAGTCAGAATATCCGTACTCTTTAGTATTCTTTCTATAGGAGAAGCCTGTTTGCATGTGGATAGTATTAGCCAGCATTGTTGCAGCTTCTTGCCTAGTGATTAAATCATTTGGTTTAAATTTAGTTTCAGAAACTCCATTAATCGCTCCTAGAGCAAACGCTACTTTTACATAATCTTTATCCGTGTCTGTAAATCCCGTAACTACTTCTACCTTTTTGTTAAAGTCTTCTAAAGTCCAATATTTATAATGACTATTAATATTTTTGAAATTAGCAAACATGGATTGAACTAGAAGTTGTGCAAACTCGCCACGAGTAATAGGCTTCTGATAATCGGATTGAAGATTACTCGGTACTAATCCTGCCTTAATAGAGGCACTGACTTCAGCTTTTGCCCAGTCGGATGGTTGATTCTTAGCCGATGCCAAGACAGGAGAGGAGGCAAGTAACATAGAGATAACTGTAATACCTACGATAAACTTTTTCATCATTCAAATATATCTCCTTTAGGTTGATCTGTGGTTAATTTTACAAAATATTGACTTAGTTTATTGATTATGTTTAGTAAAATAGATCGAGGGTAGTCTAACTACCCTCAATCCGAAGGCTTAGTGCGTTCCAGAAATTTCAAGGTCATCAGCAGAAGATTTATTAGCAGAATAAACATTTATCACTGGGAATGGAATAGATGTGATAGGCCATTCTGTACCTGCTATTTTGATGGGAGTGTTTTGACTAAGTGATCCATATTGTAACGCATAGGTATCTCCAATAGACTTAATATCAGCAGCCATCAATATAACAGTGTTATTATTCCTAAAAGCATCTATATTGCCTTGAGATGGAGCTTTTCCTTTTTCAACTACAATTGCAGAAGAGGGCAAACTATACGTAATATGCCATCTCTGAGCTTGCATTTGATAGGTCTCTTCTTGTAACTTATTTCCTGGATTTTTGTCTTCTCCATATGTCCTGGTAGATCCCATAAAAGTTCTATTTCTTCCAGTCAGATATAAGATTTGAGCAGTACCAAAAGCATATTGATTACCATAAGGTTGGAGCATTGATTTAGGTTCCCCAGGGGCAGATGTGTTAGCGAAATTCATGACTTTATCCGTAATGCTTGCTTCCTGTGTGTGATAGTTTCTTCTACCGCTCTCATTATTCCAATCCAAGCTATAAACAAATTGATGAATAGTAGTAGGATCCCATCCGGGAACTGCATGTCCGTGTTTATTGATAGGCTTGTATTTACCATTAACGTCCATATAAACATCTACTTCTTTAATACTTCCATTCTTCAAGTTTAAAGCATAATAATAAGGAATAATTTGAACGCTGTTATAATAGTTTCCTATCGTTTGAAAATCAGAGAACACTTTATAACCCAGTCTCATTGGTTGTTTTCTCAAAGCGGCGATATTGTTCTTCTCTGGAGAAAGGGGTAGAGCCATAGGATTTTTATCTAGATGAGGTACAGTACCGTAAGTATTAAGATAGTTATGATCTGCTTTTACTGGTAATCCTCTAATATCTATTTTATCTCCTACGATTATATTTTGTTCTTTTGGATTTACTTTCTTTACAATGTTTGGAACAATCCACTGTGTAGGCACTAAAGGTTTCTTGAATAAATTAGAGAATCTAAAATCCCCAGTATCCTCGATTACAAAGTTACCAATTCTACCCACAACGTCAATATTGTACCCCTTTAAAGCACTATGCAAAGCACGCAAAGCGGAGTCTCTTATTTTGTTAGTCGGTTGGGCTGTAGGTTCTAAATAGCTACCATTTATCGCTATAGCTTTAAACTCGACTTTAGCACTTATTGCTTCTCTATTCCCTAAAGGTACATAAAAATCATAAGTACAGTTAAAAGCATTACAGCTTACCGGTAAATCTATCCATTCTCCCGCCGCATGCATTTGATTCTGGTAAATAACATTGAAATCAAATTTAACAGCTTTAGATTGAGTCCACTCCGTAGTATCCATATTATCTATAAAACCCTTACCTCTCGTAGCCGTTACCTGAGGAATACCCCAAGCACCATTACCATAGAAGTCTCCGTTATTAGGGAAATAGATTTGGAATCCGTAATCTAGATTGATAAAATTACCAGGGCTGTAAGAGCCTAACCCGGGAACGTTAACGGGATCTGAAGGATTATTTACTATAGGGTTAAGGATATAAGCACTCTCTGGTGGAGAAGATAATCCAGAATCGAGAACCGTTTCCTCTTCAATATACTGAGGACCAGTAGCTCCTGCCGGAGAAAATATTCTAACATAGCCATTTCCTGACTGACCAGTTTGATTTCCTCCTAGTGGGTTTGGCATTGATTGATCTCCATCTAATGTAGAGCCGTTTGCTACTCCACCGATGTAACCAGATCCACCACCGCCACCGCCGTCATCAACGTATGAATGGTCAGTACTAGCACCGCCACCACCGTAGTAACCGCCACCGCCGCCACCGCCAGAGTAACCGTCTGTTCCAGTTACACCGTTGCCTCCTTGACCTAGGGAGCCTTGACTTCCTCCAGTACCGCCAGCTGTTTGAGTTCCCCCAAATCCTTCAGTACCACAACACTGCTTTAATCCTTTTAATCCGGTTAAACCGCCGCCGGCACCACCTTTACCTGCTTGACCGCCGCCGCCGCCGCCAGCGACTATAATTCTCTTTTCAGATTGATTTGTCTTTAATAATCTTAAATATTCTATATCAACCGTACTAATGTTTGTACCGTTAGCCAAGTCAAATCTCAATTGACTTATAGTGCCAGTCCACGTGCTAATTTCCCCAATGGGTATTCTATATACCTTGTAATCTGAATCTTGAGTTGTCATGGCAAAATGCTTACTTAGTGCTTCTTGCCAACCAGTAGTAGTCGTAGAGAAAAATACTTGACCACTAGTATTTGTCGAATTATTTTTTACTTTTATTTCTATTACATCAGAAGGAGAGGCAGTATGATTGAATGAATCAGTGTAAAGCATATTATCGTAATTAGTGTTTACTGAAGTCGTATTCTTCCATTCAAAAACGATTGATTCTGTTTTATTTCCAGATAGCTTTCGAACGTCAGAAGCACCGCCACCGCCTTTAGCCTGACTTCCAGCAGATCCTCCGCCATTCCACCCGCCAGTACCGGTAGTTGTAGTTCCTCCTACGTAAACTTCTAATACCTCACCGGCTGTTAGGTTTATTGTACCGGTAGAGAATCCACCTTTACCTCCATTGTCACCGTTAGCGCTACCGCCTTGTGCCCCCCAAGCCTGTATTGTGTATGTTCCCGTTTTAGGTGCCGTAAAGGTTTGCATACTTCCAGTGTAGGCAAAGTTATTTTCCTTAGGTGCAGTACTATAGTCGGGATTAAGTACCATAGCCATGCCATAAATCGGGTCCATCGGAATAAATTCTTGTAAAGACATGTTCTGCAATGATAAATCATCAGCAAATACATGCTCGTTATTGGTTGTATCAGTACCTACTGTTTTACCTTTAACGATGTGCACTCTTAACTTAGATACGTTAGCAGGAGTGGTAATAGTTATAACTTTATTCGTTTTAGTTCCAGTATTAGATACTATAGTGCTAGCAGGAGAAGAAACTATTTTTCCCGCAGAGTCATAGATGTCTAAATAGAAATAACCCTCACAGCGATGGCAACTAATATCACCAGAAAATTTATAATTTGTATTTGGTTTCACGACTACATCTTTATAATAGACTCCGATGTGGTCTTTCTGAGGTTTTGTAGATATTTCGAAAGATTTATCCCCAGACATTACCCATTGAGTACCGGATTCATGAGTGAATGATACATCTTCTGCTGGAGACGAAGTCCACGTTTTCCACCCGGCTACAGATCCATTATTATTGATAAATTCTGCAGAACCATTAGAGAGTATATTTTGTCTATAGTTAGGATTTAATATTTTTTCATACTCAGTAGTAGGCTGTTGTAGATTGCCGCCAACCGCTTTTGATGCATTGGTTCTTTGATCTCTTGATGAATTTAAAGGTATTACGATAGATTTTTCTGTAGAGACCGGATTATGAAGGACGATATCATTTACTTTAGCATGAGAATCTGAATAAGTACTCATAAACGATTCCCCAGCTGCTCCATATTCCGAATCTACTGCAGTAGAGTATGCACTAACGCCAGTACCTTTGTTTATAACGTTCTTATAGAAGACTGTAGAAGTGCCTGTTACGTATAAACCGTTAGGATTAGTTACAATAGGATTAACATCAGTAGTATTTACTAATCGTAAAGACTTATTAGGACGGGCAGGCTTATCTATACCTGCCGGCAGAGTATCAAAAATAGTAACTAAATTGCTACTTTTGTAACCAGAATATTTGATGTTTGGATTGAGGTATTTACCATTATAAGATCCAATATTTATATGGTTTGCTGCCCATTCAGCAGCTGAGTTCTTGTTGTTTGTCCATTGAGTTTCAAATGGAGTCTTAGGTATATCTACTTTTAGTTGCGGCTTTTGCCCCTTAACAGTCTTTTCAAAATACATGACTGACTGATCTCCAGAAGATGTCTGTAGAACTATAAAATCAGAAATAGCTGTTACTTCTAATGGGAGCTTTCGTTTTGTTTCGAACATCGTATGTTCTACAGAATTTTTATCTTTGGCAGTAGAATTATTCATGTGATAGTCTGGAACATCGGAATAACTTCCATTCGTATATTGATTTCCCGTAGCCCATGAAGAACCTTGACCAAAATGACCTATTAAACCATTATGACCATTTCCATCATCTTTATTGGTTCTAGGTCCCATATTCCACAATACAGTATCATGTTGATCAGGCTCCACCGAATATCTCAGTCTGCCTTCCTCACTTGCATGATTTTCTAATCGATTAGGATCAGCTATATTATAAAAAACGGTGGGATCGCCTTGTACTATTTTAGCCGTAATTTTATCTGTTCCTACAAGTCGAGTCATTCCATCGACTTTAGATTGTTCTATTTTCCACACTTTAGCTTTTGTAATTTTTGTGTAGTCATAGGTGATCGTTTGCTTCCAAGTATCCTCTATTGGAGGAAGATCATAAGTGGAAGAAGGACCGTCTATAATTTTGGCCGGTAATTTACCCGTAACCGTTATAGTATAAGTCCCATCAGATCCGTTTGTGCCGCTCGCAGGTATATAGGCTTGACCTGAACTTGTTTTAGTAGGAGCTATATAAGGCTGTCCTGGATTTGCTGTACCACCAGGCTCGTTTTTTATATCATCTTCTATTTTTGCACCCCAACTGTTAAATCTCCTAGTAACTTTATCGCTGGCAGCTGTGTGAGTTATTGTAAATCCATTTACAGCGGCGGCCCATGCATTTGCTTGAGATTTAGCTGCATTATAAGCATTATAGCTCCATCTATTGTCTATTTTAACGGTATGATCGGACCACGTTACAGAGCCTATATACGGTAGAGGTCCGGTCCAAGTAGCGGTAACTTCTCCGCCACTATGTCCGTTAACAACTAAACGGGATGAAGATGCACCATTTGGAGAAGGAACGGTATAATTTTTAGCTTGATCCCCGATTTTAAACTCACTAGGTACTCCACCTTCATAAAGTACTCTATACTTCCTAGTGGATTTAACCTCTGGAACATATTCTACCGCCACATCTACAATAAATTCCGAACCGCCAGAAGCAAAGTATAAACTTCTATTTGTAGGAGTTCCTGACATAGCTTCAAACGATTCATTAGATCCTGTCCCAGTCATAGAAGGTGTACCTTGTTTAATCTCTGACCAAAATTCTGGAGACGAAGTATACTCACCTGTTTCTGGTTCTGGCTTGTCTCTTAAAAAAGTTATTTCAGGTGATTGCTTTAATAAACTTGCACAAGTAATTTGATCTCTTACTCCATTTTCTGTCCAGCTCACAATTATGCTGGCATTGTACGCAAAGGTTACCTTATCCGGTTCTTTCATTGGATAATTCATTAAATCATCCGTATAGATGGACTTAGTTCCTTTTAAATAATCTATAAGTACTTTAGTATCCTTTATATCGATTTCTTTACTATGTGCTGGTGCTGGAGATACAACTGACCATTTAGCAGGATCCCCATTCCCACCCTCCCTATAATTTCTATAAAGCACTACTTTTAACTTGAAATCTGATCTTCCAGTTGCAGAGTTTACGAATTTTTCCCAGTTTTTTATTACTTCATCTGTTTGATCAATTTCTATAGCCATATTTATTTTCTTATTTATTTTAGGAGTATCTACTTTATGGGTTTTAGGGGCAGCTAAATTATCCATTGTAAGAGATACTTTTTGGGAACACTCGCATTTTCCCTTATCTATAATAGTATCTATTTTATTTTGTGGGCCTCCTGTAATCATAAATCCATAGAATTTCCCAGCATCGTCAAACTTTAAGGCTTCCATAATACCGGAATCAACACTGCCTCTACCAGACCAAACACCTTTATTAGAAGCGGTACTGAAAGTATATCCTGTTACACCATTGTAACCATACGAATAAGCATTATTTTCATCATATCTCTTGGTAGTTCTGGACCTGCTCGGCAACTCGGCTATAGATCTATCCGCAGAGAGTTTGATAAGATCCTTTGTATTACTCTTAATAGATCCCGAATCAAAGGTAGGTTCCCTTAAATCGTTTTTTGGAGTTGCTCCATGTGCCCATAGAACAAAGTCTATGCTAGGGATAAACAAAAAATTAAATTTTTCCTTCGGTGTGTAAAATCTAGATACTGTATCTATAGCTAATAGTAGAGGATTAGTATCGAGATTAATATCACTTATATACCTGTCTATCTCGCCCGCTATATAGTCAGCTTCTTCTTTAGGTGCTAACACGTATAAAGAAATTAATAAATCCAAATAGCTCAAACGTGCTTCATACTTTTGTCGAGGATTACCGCTAGCTTGAGAGTCTTTCGTATATTCTCGTATTCTTTCTTCTATAAGATAATGATCTTTTAGAATGTAATTCCAAGTAGAGGATGCGAATTTAGCACATGAGTTCGTACAACTAGGAGACCAGTTGATAATATTTTTCCATACTTTATTTCCTAACTTTTTAAGATTACTTGCCTGACCATCATAAGGAGCTATTTTAATAAGCTCATTATAAAAATTAGGTTCTCTTCTAATATGATCGCTATCAATTTTCCTTATTTTTCCTGCCATGTAGTTGGCATCTTTTTCAGCGTAGTTCATTTCTCCAGAACTAGCTGAATACCAAGCTAATCCAGCATCAGATCTATAATTGGCTGCTGGAGCAAATATGACGGAATTGCTCATTTTAGGGAAGTGATTACTGTAATGCTCACGCAACTTAGCTTCGACAGCACGATTATCCATGCCTACTTCAAATTTATCTTTTTCAGATAGTGTTTCAGAAACTAATCCTACTCGGTAAGCAGCAGTTAGGTTAACACCCCCGCCTTTACCTGTCGTACCTCCAGATGGTATAGAACCTGAGCCGCCTACTACAGCAGCTTCTACCACATTAGTAATAGGTCGTTGAGGAAATAGTGAGAGAAGTATAACTATTACTAAGAATACAGATAAATACTTCTGAACTTTTTTCTTCTTGAGCATCTCCGTATCGTCTCCTTCGCTATCTATTAAATAGGGATGAACCTGTTGAGGGGGGCAACATCCCACTATGACCAAAATCGACAAATTATGCCATATAAATATAATTCCATAGAATCGATATAAAATCAATTATTTTTGCTATTTTTGGAACCCATACAACGCGGGCGATTTTCATTTTTGATCGTCAGGAAGGAATACCTAAATTTTAAGTAATGGAGGTAGTGAGGATTATATATTTACATAAAATGATAGGTTATTCGATCTATTAATTAATATTAAAATGAAATTCAATCGGGCCGAGTAGCTGTTGCCAGTGACTAATGGCTTGCCTTTAAGAAGGGGCAGGGGGGTTAATTTTAAGGAGAGGTTTAAACTAATAATTAATTATTACTTTTAATATTTAATATACTTTACATTATTATTTAAATAAAATTATTATTATAGATTACTCTTGAATCGCATTGCTCAAAGAGAGCAAGGCACTGTCACATTCTGAGCAATTTCTCATTTATCGGTCTGTTTCATGAAGGTAAGAGGGGGTTAAGAAGGGATAGGAGACGATCCTGCCAAGCCTTTTAAAAACCAAAATGTTCAGGAGGAACAATCGATGATGAAGCTAATGAAGAATAGACAAAAAACGACTAAGGTATTGTTGACGGCCACCTTATGTGCGGCTATGATATTCAGCGCGGCAGCTTGCAACAATGGAACGAACGGTGCCACCAATGGCAACAATTCGCCTGCCGTAACGTCGGAGCCTTCAGCACCGGCTGAGGATGCGATGGTGCCTGAGACAACCGAGGAGAGCCTCGTTCCAGAAACGTCGGATGACGCGGTTGCACAATAAAAAGGTGGTTGCACATAGATAAAAAAACCTCCCTCTCCGCGGCAAGCGGGGAGGGAGGTTTTGACGTTGTTAATTTCATTTCGCAACGATGGCTTGCTCTCTCGTGTAGTGATCGTAGAGTCTAAATCCCTTATACCTTCCTTTGAAACAATACTAAGTTGTTAATGATATGAACAGCGTCCCTCGCTCAGCACACACTAGCCTGCACCAATCCACATCAACCTGCACTAACCACCAACCCGCACAAAAAAAGAAGCTTCCCCGGCACTGCCGGAAAAAGCTCCTCCTGTTGCCGTCCCCTTTTTAGAAAATAGGGAACACATATCGTACTAGGAAATATAAAGCACCGAAAAAGATGACGAGATATGCGGTGTATTTGATTAGAGTAGATAGCACTTGGCTGGAGTCCGATTTTTTCTGCACATGGCGTTCTTCAATTTCAATATTGCGGTTAGGGGAATTGCTGTTCATTGTATTCCTCTCCTTCCAATTGTAGGTATCCTCTATTACCCTTGCGGTTCCGCTTTGAATCTCTTTAATCTGTACCTTATTTGCTGCAATAGACGCTCTTATAGAAGCTCTTAATAAAAGAAAGCTCTTTATGAAGAAGGCATCTTCTTTTGTCCTGCCTGTTTCATCCAGAAGCAAGACGGTTAAGTAGTAGCAAGACGGCGAGGCCGTTGGACAGGAGAAAGGTGGTGAGTCCTATGCTAGGATGGGCGTTTATGTTCTTCCTGCTCGCTATCGTGGCGGGAGTATTCGGATTCATGGGCATTGCTTCTGCTATGGCGGGAATAGCCAAAGTGTTGTTCGTTATTTTTATCATCTTGTTTTTGGCTTCTCTCATATTGGGAAGGAAAAAAGTGTGATCCGAGTCATTTAGGCAGATGAATGTTGGTTTGAGGATCTAACGAACCAAAATAACGGGAGGGAATATTTATGACAAACATCAATACGGAAGTGACCAAAGTGCATACGGTAAGAACGGCAGAGGAAGTGCAGCGCCAGTTCAGGCAGTTTAGAGACGAAGGGTATTTAGAGGATCGAATTTTCGTATTAACCCATGATAAAACAAGGACGAAGCGGCTCGCCGAGCGAACCGATGCGGAAGAAATCGGCGTGTTTGAGCAAGGGCTCGGCACCACGATTGCGAACTTGTTCCGTTCAACCGGCGACGAGCTGAGGGCGAAGATGAGGTCGCTAGGCATTTCAAAAACCGAGGCGGAGCGCCTTGAGGAAGAGATGGATCGCGACGCCATCGTTGTTATTGCTTGGGGAGGACGCGAATACGGGGACGAGGATTTTGATAGAGATATCTACTATCACCCATACATGTATTATCATACGAATAATCAGCCTCCGTACAAATAAGGTTGAAATAGCCTGCCCGCAAGGGTAGGCTATTGCTATAGACTCTAGCAACAAGTCATAGGAGGGCCATTCGGTGAGTATTATAATCGTAGACGATAATGTGACGAACCAGATGATTATAAAGACGATACTGAGCAAGGAAGGATATGCCGACTTGCGGATCGCCTCATCGGCCCGCGAGCTTTACGATATATTGCATCTCGACTCCGAATGCCGCGGGGAAGAGCCGGTTGATTTAATTTTGTTGGATATGATGATGCCGGGCATCGACGGTTTGGAAGCGTGCAGGCGCATTTTGGCGGAAAACAGATACCGCGATGTTCCTATTATTTTTGTAACGGCGGTAGGGGATTCTATGAAGCTTGCGGAAGCGCTCGATGCCGGCGCCACCGATTATGTCATGAAGCCCATTAACAAGCTGGAATTGCTGGCTCGTATTCGATCCGCTCTCAGGCTCAAATATGAGAAGGACTGGCACAAAGAGAGAGACAAGCGGATTCGGTACGAGCTGGAGTTGGCCAAGCAAGTTCAGCGAAGCGTGCTTAGCCAGCCGATCGAAAACGAACGTATTTCCATTGAGGCGGAATACCGTCCGTCCTTCGAGCTGGCAGGCGACTATTATGCATGGTTTCGCATCGACCGCAACCGTTATGGCGTTATTTTGCTCGATATGATGGGCCATGGCATTTCTTCTTCGCTTGTCTGCATGTTCATCTCTTCTGTTCTAAAAGACATGATTATGCGAATTACCGATCCGGAGGAAGTCATTCGGGAGCTAAACCGGTATATGGGCCAGCTGTACCGTCCGAATGAGCTTATTAATTATTATTTTACGGCTATTTTTGTGTTGATTGATACGGAGAGCCGGACGATTGAGTATGTCAATGCAGGCCATCCGCCGGGCATTGTCATCTCCAAGCAGCATACGGCGGAGCTGGTGCGCAGCGGACCGGCCATCGGCCTGTTTAACCAGATTAAAGTGAGCAAAGGCATTCTCCCATATGAACCCGGCACATCGATTGCCCTATATACCGACGGATTGCTTGATTCCATGGCAAACGGAGATGACGAGGAGAAGCATGGGCGGATTGCGGATGCCGTCAGAGGAACGCAAGGCACATCGTCCGCTACGGACATTGTGAACCGATTGCTGGCGCCGGAAGAACAATTTCAGCAGCGAGACGATATCTGTCTCGTTCGGATTGCCTTGAAGTAAAAAAAGAACATTTTCTAAGCAAAAGAAATGTTTCAAAAGATACAGAATGGTTTATACATGATCATAGGAACCTTGATAGCTTACACTAGGCAGGAGGGTGTTCGTATGAAGCTTATTCTCATCATCGCAATGCTGCTGAGCGGCGCGCTTAATCTCCATATGGCAGACGGGAGGCAGACGCCCGGGTTAACCGAGCTGCCGAATGCGGACAAGCAGAGGGCGGTCGTCGAAAGAGCCGTGCTACAGCAGGAGGAAGCCATCGTGCAGCCGGGATGGGAGCGGGAGGCCGCTGTTCTGGAGCCGGAAGTCGTCATAGTTGAGCATGAAACCGCAGCAGTTCCCGATGAAGCCGGGCTTCAACAAGTAGAGGCTCCAGGCGAGCCGGAGCATAAGGCGGAGACTGCTGGAGCTAGCGAGGTTGCGCCGTTAACGCTGGATAGTGTCGAAGGCATCACCTTGTACGATACGCCTGAGAGCGTCATAGAGCGTTTCGGCAAGCCGGATTCCATTGAACAAGACCCCATTTGGACGGAGATGAGCATCTATCGCTACTCTTCTTTCCAAATCAGCTTTTTGGAAGAGCAACTGCAATATGTCGATATTCCGCTAGCCAAAAGGCTGATTATTGACGGCGTGTCCCTGCCGATGACGGAAAAGGCGCTGAAAGAGCGGCTTGGGGAGCCAGACTTTATAGCAGACGACGGCATTGTGTTTCAGCGAGGAGAAGCGGTGCTCAAGCTGTTTTTGGATGAGGCGGGCAACCCTGTTTATGTTAGTTATTTTCATATGGCAACGGCTTAATAGAGGAAGTAGAAATCTTGTTTTATTCAAAATCTATTGATAGGATGGATAGAAATGATGGGGAGCGGAGTGACTGTGATGAGGAAGATTGAACCTTTTGGCATAGAACATTTGGAAAAGGACGACGAGCATACGTTGAAGCTGAGCGGCGAGCTCGATCTTTCGGTCGTGCCGCAGCTGCAAAGCGCGCTGGAGCCTGTACTCAGACGCGCCGATCTTGCGCTAGTGCTTGATCTGGCCGGTCTTTCTTACATTGACAGCACGGGGATCGGCATTATTGTATCGATTATCAAAACGAGAGACAGCTTAAACGCCCCCTTCTATGTGCGTCATATTCCGGCGTCCGTTCGTCGGTTGTTCGACCTGACAGGCCTGTCCGGCTATTTGAATGAAGGTGCCGGGTCCGAGGCATGAAGACGATCCATTTACAAATTCCCGCAGATGCGGATTATATCGATGTAGTAAGAATCTGTTTGCTTGGCGTGGCGACCAAGCTTGGCTTTTCGTTTGAGGAAATCGAAGATTTGAAAGTAGCGGCTTCGGAAGCTTGCAGCAACGCCGTTCTTCATAGAATGGAGAGCGGGGCGGACGTGATCGATATTGCTTTCGAGCCGTCCGAATCGGCGCTGACCGTTAGCGTCGTTAATTATGGGGCGTCTTTCGACCATGAAGCGGCCAGAGACTCCGCGGCTGCTATCGAGGGCGGGGATCGGTCGGAGCTGCGCGTCGGCGGCCTCGGCCTCTATTTAATGGAGGCGCTAATGGACAAAGTGGAAATGAGTTCCGGCGAAGGGAAGACAGAAGTACGCCTGACTAAATACCGCAGCTAGCGGCATTTCCTCAAAATAAAAAGACAGCGAATGCGATTCGCTGTCTTTTTTGCATGTTAGGCAAAAGGGTCAAAGTCGGGGCCTTGCGCCATTTTGCGAAAAATCCGCTCTTCCGCACAATAATCCTCTAGTCTCGCTTTATGGTCTGACAGCAGCGATTCCTTGCTTCCGAGTGCAAGGATTCCCCCTTGCGGAAGACTGTCCAGCAAGATGCCGTGAACCCGGCTTTGCAGCTCCGCACTGAAGTAGATCAGCACGTTGCGGCACAGAATGACGTGAAACTCGTTGAAAGAACCGTCCGTCGCCAAATTGTGCTGCGCAAACATCATACGGAGCTTCATATCGGGATGAAAATAGGCATGCGTATGATCTGTAGAATAATAAGCCGAAAACTCGCGCGTGCCGCCCGCTTGCAAATAATTGCGCGTATAAGCTTGCATCCGTTTAAGCGGGAATCGGCCCTCTTTGGCTTGCTCAATCGCTTCTTGGCTCATATCGGTGGCATACAGGATGGATCGGTCCAGCAAATCAACCTCCTGCAGCAAAATGGCCATAGAATAAACCTCTTCTCCCGTAGCGCAGCCCGCATGCCAAATCCGAATTTCAGAATGCTTTCGCAGCTCGGGAACCACTTTTTCACGGAAGGCAAGGAAAAAATCGGGGTCCCTAAACATTTCCGTCACTTTTATCGAAAAATCTTCAAGCAGCCTATCCATATAGCCTTCCTCATGCAAAACTTTTTCCAACAGCGCCGTTATCGTGGGCAGCTTATCCTGCACAATCCGGTTGCGGATGCGCCGGCGCAGGGAAGAGCGCAGGTAGTTTCGGAAATCGTATCCTCTTACCCGGAAGATCGCCTCCAACAGCAAATCGATTTCAAGCTCTTCCGTTTCCCCAAGCCTTTCGGTTCCGTCAATGGGATCCGTCAAAGGGCTCCCGTCGTTCGTTATCCAATCTTCGCTCATGAATGATCCACCTGCTTAGTGAGCCACACCCTCATCAGGGAGAAAAGCTGTTCCATTTGAATCGGCTTGCTGATGTAATCCGATGCTCCGGCCGCGAGGCAGCTCTCTTGATCGCTTTTCATCGCTTTGGCCGTGAGGGCGATAATCGGCTTGTCCTTCATCATCGGGTGCTGTCTGAGCGCGCGAGTCGTTTCGAAGCCGTCCATAATCGGCATCATAATGTCCATCAGCACGAGGTCAAAGTCGGTTTCCGTATGAACGATCTCCAAACATTGCTGGCCGTTATGCGCTACCGTCACATGAAGGCCTTTGGACTCCAAAGCATTGACCACAGCGAACACGTTGCGCGCGTCGTCTTCAACAAGCAGCACCTTTTTGCCGCGCAGCATGGTTTCTTCGCTTATAGCTGCCGCAACCTCTAGTGCAGCGAAAGACGTTGGAGCGGGAGGCACTTCTTCGCTAATTGACTCGTTGCTGTAAGCGGCTTTGTCCATCTGCGCCGCAACGGCAGCTTCCAGGGTAGCCTGACTTATCTCGCGCTGCGCTTCTTGAAGCTCCAGCGGCACATACAGCGTAAAGGTGCTGCCCTTGTGCAGCTCGCTGTCGACGACGATGCATCCGCCAAGAAGCTGAGCGAACTCGCTGCAAATCGAAAGGCCGAGTCCCGTTCCGCCGTAGACGCGGTTTGTTTTGCCGTCCACCTGCTGGAACGCCTCAAAAATGAGCTCCTGCTTGTCCTTCGGAATGCCGATGCCTGTATCAATGACGGAGAAGGCCAGCATACCCGCCGGATCAGCATTCGGCAGCCGCTTCGCAATGACCGCAGGGTCCGCTTTATGCAGCTTGAGCGTGACGGTTCCGCTGTCCGTAAATTTGAAAGCATTGGAAAGCAGATTTTTTAAAATTTGCTGGAGCCGCTGTCCATCGGTTTTTAAAATCGGGCGCAGTTCCGGCTGAATTTCCACCAGAAACGGAACGCCTTTTTTGTCCGCCACAGGGTTAAAGACGAGCGCCAAAATTTCCGGAATTTCCGAAACGCTAAGCTCGTCGATGACGATTTCGATTTTGCCCGCTTCGATTTTAGACAGGTCCAAAATATCGTCTATAAGCGTCAGCAAATCTTTGCCGGAGGAATGAATGACGCGTGCGTAGCTTTCTTCATCCTCGGAGAGCGATTTGTTTTCGTTTTCGTAGAGCATTTGCGACAGGATCAAAATGCTGTTCAGCGGCGTTCGAAGCTCATGCGACATATTGGCAAGAAAGTTCGTTTTGTACTCCGCGCTTTCCTTCAGCTTCTCGGCATAGTCTTCCAGCTCCGCTTTGGCTTGCTCAAGCTCTTTTGTTTTCTGCTCGGCGAACAGATTTTGTTCTTCCAGATGCTCTGTCGTCATGCGCATCTCTTCCTGCTGCATTTGAAGCTCCTCGGACTGAGCCTGCAATTCCTCCGTTTGGGCTTGCAGCTCTTCTGTAAGCGCCTGAGATTCGCCAAGCAGCCGCTCCACTTCCATGCGGCCTGCCGTATTGTCGAGCGTGACGCCGAAATATTCTTCGATAGCTTCGAGCAGCTTAAGATGCTGCGTTGTAAAAGGCTCCATTGACGCAAATTCCATAACCGCGACGACCTTCCCCTCAAACTCAACGGGCACGATCAGCACGCTGAGGGGCTTCATCTCGGCAAAGCCGGATGTAATATTTCCTTTATAGTCTTCCGGCTGATTGAGCAAAAAAGGACGCTTGTCCATTGCACATTGGCCGACAAGTCCTTCCCCGAAGCGGAAGCTGTCCTTTGCATTCACGCCTTCCATAGCTGCATAGGCGGCCAGCTTATTTAGCCGCAGCTTGTCTCCCGTACCCGCCCGGTAATAGAAAGCTCCGTAGGATGCGCCAATCATAGGGGCAACTCTGCTCAGAAACATAGAGGACAGCTTCGCCAGGCTGTTGATGCCTTGATTCATCGTGGCGACTTCCGCTACATTTTTTTGCACCCAGGATTGCGACTCCAAGCTTTCCAGAAGAACGTTGGTCGCATCCGCCAGCTCTTTAATTTCGTCGCGGGACTGCACCTGAATCCGTTTGGTCAAATCCCCTTTGGAATCGGCAATTTCGCTGATCGTTTCGGAAACTTGACGGATCGTCCTGACGATGGCATTGGAAACAAAAGCGACAATGAAAAAAGAAAAGATGGCGACAGCCACAAGCAATCCGATCAGTCCTACCAGCAGCCATTGGTTGCGTTTGTCGAGCTCTTCAATATAAGCGGTGCTGGCATTCAAATGTTTAACTCTTAGCGACTCTAACGTCGCCCTGAGCTGGTCGATATCCGCTTTCCCTGAATCCCGACCGAAAAAGTCGATTAATTCATCCGTTTTATTCAGCTTTTTCATTTCAATAGTCGGCTCGCCGGCCGTTTCAATCCAATGCTCGATCGTTTCCTTAATCGTTGCTAAATCTTGGTGCATGGAAGCATCGGCGGCTAGTATTCCAAACAAGTTGTCATAGTTGCTCCTCCATTCCGACTTTCCTAAGGCGTATGGTTCCAAGTAGGACTCGTTCCCTGTTATGACATAACCTCGCTGGCTTGATTCCATGCTCATGACGTTATAGCGGATGGAGGTGATGTAGGTCATAATTTTCAAATCTTTGGAGGTAATATTTTCAATTTCATTTTGCAGCGTTCCGATTCGCTCGGACACGATGACGACGGCCGCCCCAAGACTGCAAAGAATAAGAAGATAGCCAAGTGCGATCTTGAACCGGATGCTGAAGTTGCGCAGTGCAGGCATGGTTCCTTCCTTCCTTTCTATGAAACTATTTATGTGTCTGTCTATGATCCCTTCCTCTAGTATAACATGAGCCTGTTCATATCGCTCGGAGATAGGGGAAGGTATGCGGCGGGCGGGCTCCCTGTTTCAAAGCTTAAGGCCTGGGGTAATACCGATTTAAGAGATTCGCGAAGGAGGGAGCAGCGCAATGGAATGGTTGATTGGCATATGCATCGTTGCCGTGACGTTGGCGATTATTGTTCTATTTTATAAACTGTTCAAAATGCTTAAGCTGATGGGTACCGCAATCGAGGACGCGAAACGGACGATGTCCGAGCTAAGGTCGGAGATGAGGGAGATGACCTCGGAGGCGCGGAGGGTCGTGCAAAATACGAATGATATCGCTTTGGACGCACAGAAAAAAATGAAAGAACTCGATACTCTGTTCCATACGGTCAAAGAAATCGGGAGCGCCGCCCACACGCTTACACAATCGGTTAGGCAGGCTGCGGCAGGAGCTGCGGCCCGTATCAAAAGCGGCAGCTTGCAAGCTGCCCGCAAGGAAGAGGCGGGAGTCCCCGGAGCGGGGGTAGCTGGCGCCATTGCCGATGGCATTGCCTCTTCAATTCGGATATGGAACCGATTGAAGCAAAATTAAGCTATAATTTTAAGTGAAGGGAAGGAACGTGGAAGATGAGCCATACACCCGTCGTTTTAACGATTCCGGCAAGATCGGACCATCTGGACATTGTAAGGGCCGCTTTGTACGCCGTTGCGAGCAAGGCCGGTTTTTCTTTTGAGGAAATTGAGGATATGAAAGTAGCGGTTACCGAAGCCTGTACAAACGCTATTTTGCACGCGTATAGAGGATTTGCGGAAGGAGTGGTTCAATTGTCCTTTTTGTGGGATCAAAGGGAACTGCATATTTCCGTCAAAGATTTTGGAAGCAGCTTTGAGCATAAGGAAGAGGCTCGGGGGCCATTGCCGGTTATGGGGGAGACGCCATTGTCTGAGCTTGCCGTCGGAGGGCTTGGCATTTTTATGATGCAGGCTTTAATGGATGACGTCCTCGTGCGGACCGAAAACGGCACGGAGGTCGTACTCATCAAGCGCATGAGCAGAAACGAGGAAATGGTATGAGTGCGAATCCCTCGCAATTAAATCCGCAGCAGACGGCGGAGCTTATGGAGAAGTACAGAATGGAGCAATGCAACGACAGCGCAACGGCGCTTCTTCTGCATTATGAGCCTATCGTTCGAATGGCCGCCGCAAAGATGTCGAGAAGCAGGCCCGACCTCTATGAGGATCTGTTCCAGACCGGTCAGATGTCGATGCTTAGGCTGTTCAAGCAATTCGATGCCGATAAAGGAATCCCGTTCGAAGGATATGCGATGAAAAGCGTGGTCGGCCATCTCAAAAACTTTTTGCGGGACAAGTCCTGGTACATTCAAGTGCCAAGGCGGATCAAGGAGAAAGGGCTCCTTGTTCAAAAGACAATAGACGAGTTGACCGTGCGGCTTGGCCGATCTCCCAAAGTGGAGGACATTGCGGAGCGTCTGGAGCTTTCCGTAGAAGAGACGATAGAAGTGCTGACTTCGAGAGAGATGTATCAATACGTATCCCTCGACACGCCGCTGTCGGCGGAAGGAGAGAGCGCCGCGACCGTTGGCGATATGATTGCCGCCGAAGAGAGCGAGCTGCATTCGCTTGAGGGGCGTATGGATTTGCGGGACGCGTTCGGCCAACTGAAGGAGCAGGAGCGGACGGTGCTCGATTTGGTTTATACGATTGGGCTCCCGCAGAGGGATGTGGCGGAGCGGCTGGGCATTTCGCAGATGAGCGTCTCCCGCATCCAGCGCCGAGCCATCGAAAAGCTGAAAGCGCTGCTAGCCGAAGGAGAGCGGGACGGGTAGCGGCTTGAAGTTTGCCGTAGGCGACGGTTGCAGTGGGCGCGATTGCCGTAGGCTCGGGCTGCCGTAAGCCCCGGCTGCGGCTTTTCGGCTGTATTGGCCGGAGCGGCCGAATTTAGTGGTTCGTGGCACAACTTAATGCCCCGAATGGGGCGTTCCGCTGGATTAGTGGTTTGTGGCACAACTAAAAGCTCCGAAAGGGGCGTTTGCGCTGAATTAGTGGTTTGTGAAACAACTAAAAGTGCCGAAAGGGGAGCTTCCGCCAGATTAGTGGTTTGTAGCACAACTAAATGCCCCGAATGGGGCGTTTCCGCTGAATTAGTGGTTTGTGGCACAACTAAAAGCTCCGAAAGGGACGTTTCCCCCGGGTTAGTGGTTTGTGGAACAACTAAAAGCTCCTAAGGGGGCGTTTCCGCCATATTTGTGGTTTGTGAAACAACTAAATGCCCGAAAGCGGCGTTTCCACTGATTTAGTGGTTTGTGTAAAAACTCGAAGAGACGTCCCCCGTCTCTTTTTCTACTTCCAGAGAGCGGGTGGCGTGGATAGTAGTGGTATGGTTCGCAATTCCGATGCAATTTGCATAGAAGAGGGATTTAAGCGCAAGTCCTTCCTTAGCCGACGCAAAAGAAGGGCCGCTCCAATGGCCTGACGGCTATGGAAGAAGCCCTTCAATATTGCTTTTATTGAGCTGGATCAGGAACCTGGCCTTTTCCTTTGACCTCCGGAGCGGTAGGCATGGCCTCCATTTCTTTGCCCAGCTTGACCATGTCTTGTTCCGTTGGTGCCATAGAATTGACATCGGCCTTAATCCCTTCGACGGCTGCTTGCGTGCTGTCCTTTGTATGTTCGGACACGCTTTCCGCCCATTCTTTTGTATGCGTGCCAACGCTGCCGACCACTTGTTTGGTTTGGGAGCATACGTTTGTTGCAAAAGTTTTGGCATTGTCGCCGAGGACATGAAGCTGCCTTCCAATATCGGCTCTAAGCTGCTGTCCCGACTTGGGCGCAAGAAGCAGGGCTGCAATTGCCCCGACGGCTCCTCCCACTAAAGCTCCGACGACAACTCCTGTAGCTGAATGTTCTTTTGGCATAGCTATCTCTCCTTTGGCTATTGAAATCATAAAGGCTGTGCGCCTCTTAGAAAGCTATTAAACGTTTTGCGTTTCTTTTAAACCGATTAGAGCAAATTTGTTGGACAACCATGATTACTTTCGGCTTCTTCGGCGTATATATAGATATGAAAGAGAGAGGAGAGGGGCCGGCATGACATCGAATTGGAAAATAGCAGAAGGCGCCATTGAGCGCATTAAGGTAGAGGGCAACGAGGAAAATGAAGAGGTCAGCTTGTTCGGCTATGCGGAAGGCTTGCATTGTGTGGGGCTGGGAACGGACGCGGCTGTTTTCGTATACGATCCGGCACCTGAGTATGCTTATAAAATATATACGGAGCGAGCGCTTCATAAAATTGAAAGAGAGAGGGAAGTATACCGCAGACTTGAGGGTATTCCCTATTTTCCGGTCTGCTATGGCGAAGGCAGAAACTATTTGGTCATTAGCTATGAGCCGGGTCCTACGCTTCTGGATTGTCTGCTTCAAGGAATTCCGGTGCCGCGGCAGGTCATTGTCGATGTGGAGGAAGCACGGAGGATGGCTAGAGATAGAGGGCTTAACCCGCGCGACATTCATTTAAAAAATGTCATTGTCCAAAACGGACGAGGTAAAGTTCTGGACGTCTCCGAATATGCGCTGGAAGGGGACGACCGCAGGTGGGAGCATCTCATGTGGGCGTACGATATGTTTTATCCTAGTCTCGAGGGCAAAAGAATCCCTTCCTGGCTGCTTGACTTCATTAAAAGCGGGTATCGGAAGCTAGATCAGGCCAATCTTAACGTAGAGGAGTACGCTCAGCGAATTAGCGGCTTGTTTTCGAAGTTTATGAAGTAAAGAGATGGTCTGCATATGAGAAGTAACCATTCCGCTGTGAAATGCACCCCTTAGAATAGACATTGGAACCTTATGGGTTAAACCGATGAAATTTTGGGGGTGCATTTTTCATGAAACAATGCCAACACGAAGAGTTTCTTTTCTCACTTAAAGATAGAAACACTCTCCCCTTATAATATCCGTTCGATTAAAGAGGTCATAGATACGAATATATTCGATTCTACAATGAAGATCGAGTCTAGTTAGCTCTAAATAAGCTGATGCCGCAAGAGTTCCGACATCAGCTTACAGTCTTACACTTTTGTAACGGCCACACAGAAGGGAGTTTTCTTATGGGAGCATATGGTATAATATTACTATTGAACAGTGTAAATTGAACTATCCACTATCAATATTTAAGGGGATTTATATATGTCTATATTCAATAAGCTATTCGGTCAAAAGCGAACTATTCAAAGCCCAGTTTTTATAAAGGACTTTTCTAAAGTTAATAATCAACTGTCTTCCCTCAATGAACTTCTTGAGAGGATCGTTGACAGTGAAAAGAAGGATAACATTGAAAGAGATATAAAGTTTCTCAAGTATGGGATAGATGGAGAGAATAATGTTTATTTCGAACTAAAGAATTCGTTCCTACCGATAATATGTTTACATGACGTAAGGCTGGAATATGAAGGTTATGTCGCGCAATTGGATTTTGTTGTGATTTCCAATAAATTCACTTGCATTCTGGAAACGAAGAAATTGAGCGGGAATATTTCAATCGATCAAGACGGAAATTTTGTACGAATTATGAAAAATAGATACGGAAAAGAGTTTAAGGAAGGCATCTACAGTCCAATTACACAGAATAACCGACATGTCGATGTGCTTAAGCACGTACTTTCAAAAGAGTTGAATATTAATAATATGCCTATCATTTCTCTTGTTGTAATGGCAAATGCCAAGACAATAATCAAAAAATACAAATGTCCGGCGGCAATTGAGAGAATGCTCATTAAGTTTGACCAGATCAAGGCTACTCTTGAGAAGTACCAGAATGATAAGGCTAATTTGTATGATCTTGCTGAGAAAGAAATGTTTGAAATTGCGGAGTTGCTTGTCAAATTAGATAGTCCTTTAGAAATAGATATGGAAGCCAAGTATCAGCTTTCAAACGAAGAATACCAGCGGAAAGGTGAACAGCAGCTGCGTGAGGAACTGACGGCTTACAGACTTCAAACTTCAAGAGCGGAAAACATTAAGGCGTATTTCATTTTCAACAACGCGGAGATGGAAGAAATGATAACTAAGTATCCACGCACAGAAGGAGAACTGTTAAATGTAAAGGGCTTTGGTCCGGGCAAGTTTGAGAAGTATGGGAATGAAATTCTACATATCTTTAATGGATAATAGGGAAGTGGAGAATGATTCATATTGGAGAGCACTTGATTCCGAATGATGAATTTTTTTTAGCTGACATAGGTGGAATAAGAGAGTATTCATTAGAGAAAGGTTACGTTTGGTTTGGGGAAGATGATTTTTTAACCGAAGAAGGTATTAAAGAGGCTCAGAGGGCATTTCCAGAAAGTTCGGTAGGAATATCAATAACGATTACATTTTGTAAGCAGCACGGCGAATATGTATACCTTGAACGTCCGTATGTGGCTCCGACAGCTTTAGTAAAAAGGAATAGTCAAGTAGAGATTGCAGGATTTTATTTTTATGCAACATTAAATGATGATGGTGAAGTTACGGGGATAATTAGAAATTGTGTTTTTTTCACATTTTGGGATTCGAATTTAGAGTTTGCATGCCAATCTTCATCAGAAACAATAACGGATGGGTTTTTAGATATTTATAAACGGGGTATTTTCGGATCAGAAATTGAAAAGTTTAGTGTGAATCGTTGGAATTCTAACCACTCACATAAAGGAGCGTATATTTTTGTTGAGACAGAAGGGAGTTTATTGGCAAAGTTTATAAAACAGGGCAGGAAGTACGATGTGGAGTTAAGTGTTGTTGAAACGTGATGATGTTAAACACCCTGTAACATTGATTAAAGACCACTCCTTAAATGTAGTCGATACATTTAAGGAGTGGTCTTTTCTAGGTAAAACGTGTCTGTTGGTAAAACTATCGGAGTAACACGATTCGAACGTGCGACCTCACCCACCCCAAGGGTGCGCGCTACCAGGCTGCGCCATACCCCGACGCTAAAAAGCTTCAACTTACCGTTATTATAATGAGGGAAACAGGGGTTGTAAAGAGTTTCCATGCGGCTAACATTCATATAAAATATGCCCCGTAGACGAGAGATCGTACCCCGACAAAGCTCCTAGCTCCCGCGCAAACTGGTCCGACTTTAAAACATCCAGCATGGCTTCGATCCATGCGGCATTTTCCGGCTTTTTCAACACGACCAGATCATAATGCTCCTCTACAAGAGGGATATAATCGATCCGCTCAACGATAGCCGCCGCTCGGGCTGTGCCTACCCCAATATCGGCTTCTCCCGAAGCGACTTTGGCCGCCACGGACAAATGATTGCTATGTTCTGCGTCATAGCCGATCAAGCTTTCCCGGCGAATGCCGTGAAGGCGGAGCTGCTCGTCCAGCAGCACTCTTGCTCCGGCTCCACGTTCCCGATTGGCGAGGCGAAGCCCCTGCTTGTTCAAATCCGCCCATCCCGCGAGCCCCAAAGGATTGCCCTTCTGCACGTAAAGTCCCGCCGAACGAGTCAGCAAACGAACGACCAGATACGAAGAGCCGATCAGCAGCTTGCGGATATAAGGAAGATTGTATTCACCCGTGTCTCCGTCGAGCAGATGGGTGCTGACGATATCGGATTCGCCTCTATACATGCCAACCAAGCTGTCGAGACTGCCGTCATAGGAACGAAGGAAACGGACACCGGGCAGCCTGCTCTCCAAATGTCTGGCCAAAATATCGAGACTCATATCCTGCCCCGTGATGACAATGCTTCCGTTTCTTCTTAAATTCTGCCCCTGTGGCGCCGTAGATGCAGCATGCCCAACAGACGCCGCTGCAACCGAAGCGGAAGCGGGCATAACCTGCCCTCCGGGCGTCAAAGAAGCTGGAGCGGACACCGCCGCCTCCGCAGAAACAGTCGGAGCCTGACGCTCGGCTGCTGCCGCTGCTTTGTGCCGCTGCTTGTAAGCCTCCAAATCGGAAGCGTCCACCCTCATCTGCTTGCCTACCCGGTAGGATGGCAGCTCTCCCTTTTTTATTAAATCGTAAACCGTTAGCTTTGAAATTTTGAGCAGCTTTGCGATTTCTTCCGCTGTATAGGAAATATCCATTGAGATGACATACCCTCCAAAAAGCAATAATCCAAAATAAAACTAATGCTATTGTAGCATATCGAAGTAAGGCAAAGTCGGGCTTTGTTTCTATTTACAGATTCGCTTATCATTCGTATAATACAATTCTACTTATGTCTAGTTATATCTAAATATAATGAAAGAAGGAGACTTGAAATGAAGTTTGTTAAAAATGGTATGATTTCAATTCTGCTTGTGTGCATGCTGATGGTCATGAGCGCTTGCGGATCAAATGAAGCGGGCAAAGATGCGGCGAACGCAAATGACGTTGTCGCAGTAGAACTGACTGTATCGGCTGCCGCAAGTTTGACGGAGGCTCTGAACGAGCTGAAGGAGAAATACGAAGCGCAGAACGAAGGAGTGACGCTGCTGTTCAACTACGGCGCATCCGGCGCTTTGCAGCAGCAGATCGAGCAGGGAGCTCCTGCCGACTTGTTTATTTCTGCCGCTTTAAAAAATATGGATGCTTTAGTGGAAAAGGGGCTCGTGGAGAAAGACAACCGGGTCAACCTGCTGTCGAATGAACTGGTTGTTGTTTCTCCTAAGGATAGCGCGCTAAAAATCGCTTCCAATGAAGATTTGCTGCAAGATACGGTAGCCAAAATTGCGATCGGCATTCCGGAAAGCGTTCCTGCGGGCAAATATGCGGAGGAAGCGCTCAAGAAGGCAGGGCTGTGGGACAAGCTGCAGCCGAAATCTGTGCAGGCGAAAGACGTGAAGCAGGTGCTTCAATATGTAGAAACAGGCAACGTAGATGCCGGTTTTGTTTATAAAACGGACGCTTTGTCTTCCGATGCCGTACAAATTGCTTTTCAGGTAGATGCGGCGAGCTATTCTCCTATTCTTTACCCGATTGGCATTGTAAAAGCATCGAAGCATCAGACGGAAGCGAAGGCGCTATACGACTATCTTCAAGGCGAAGAAGCGCAGGGCGTATTTGCAAAATACGGCTTCGGAGCGCCGAAATAAGCGATGGATCTAGATTGGCAATCGTTCTGGCCTCCCGTCCTGCTGTCGCTTCAAATCGCCTTGCTGGCCAGCCTAATTGCCACAGTGCTTGGAGTTGCGGCGGCGCTTTGGATGTCCCGGCACACATTCCGGGGACAGGCGCTTGTGGAGACGCTGTTTATGCTTCCGCTTGTGCTGCCTCCTACTGTAGTCGGATTTCTTTTGCTGGTGGCATTGGGCAGAAGAAGCCCTTTGGGGAAGGCGGCGGAATGGCTGTTTTCCTCCCCCGTATTGTTTTCCCCGGCGGCGGCGGGCATCGCCGCCATCGTCGTGGCGTTTCCACTTGTGTATCAGACGATGAAAGTCGGCTTCGATTCCGTTGACAAAGAGCTGGAGGAGTCTGCCCGTTCGGCGGGTGCCGGAGCCTGGGCCGTCTTCCGGCTCATTACTCTTCCGCTTGCTTACCGCTCTCTGCTCACGGCGTTTATTTTGGGATTTGCCCGCGCTTTGGGCGAATTCGGCGCCACGCTTATGATTGCGGGCAATATCCCCGGCAAGACGCAGACGATTCCGACCGCCATTTACGTTGCCGTTGACGCTGGACACACTACAATGGCATGGGCTTGGACGATTGGAATGATTGTCATTTCATTCATGCTGCTGCTGTTTACAGGCCGGCTTAGAAGGGGATAGCGGCAAGAAAGAAAATGCTCCGGATGTGCAGAAGCATCAGCATCTAACAACGAATAAAGTAATGAAAGGACGATCCCTCCCAACAATGAGGGGCGTCCTTTTTTTTGATTACTTTTGAAATAAAGCTTGCGGGGATTTGAGCTTTTGATATGCTTATAACATAAAAGGATAAATTTAGAAAATGTAGTAAGGAGGATGACAACAGATGAAGCTGCAACGATTGCCGTGGGCTGGGATACGTTTGGAAAATGAACAGGGCGCTGTGCTGATTGATCCTGTATCCCGCATTTTGGAGCAATTCGGCGGCTCGAAGGAGCCTATGTACCCGCTAGATCATTTCGGAGGGGCGGATGCTGTGCTGATCACTCATTTGCATGAGGACCACTTTGACCCTGAAGCGATTGCGAGAGCATTCGGCGCGGATATCCCGGTTTATGTCCCGGAGGAAGCGGCTGAGACCGCCCGCAAGAGCGGCTTGTCGACCGTTACGGGAGTAAAGCTGGGAGCTTCTTTGGAGCTCGCTAACGGGATTACGGCGATTGCGGCACCTGCCGTGGACGGACTGGGTCACCCGCAAGTATCCTGGGTTGTGAAGAGCGGCGGGAAAACGGTATTCCATGGCGGGGATACGCTTTGGCATGGCCACTGGTGGAAGATTGCCTCCAAATATGGCCCGATTGACGCCGCTTGTCTGCCGGTTAACGGCGCCATTATGGAATATCCGGGTTTGACGCCTAGCGGAGAGCCCATTTGTCTGACGCCGGAGCAGGCGGTTTCGGCTGCCGTTGTGCTCGGAGCAGGAGTGCTGGTCCCGATTCACTACAAGGCTATCCACCATCCACCTTTATATAGCGAGACGCCGGATATCGATTCCCGTCTGGAGAAAGCGAGTATTGGCAAAATAAAGCTTAATGCAATTAAAGCAACGGAATCCATTATCCTGTAGCAACAGATCCCCTCTTAAAAACTAGCTAATGCCAGGCTGCTCGGGAAGCAGCCTTTTTTGTTTCCTCTGAGCCTCCAATACCCGCATCATCGATTTTTGAACCTTCATCGTCTCCGGCGAAGCATGAGCGCTATGTGCCAAATTGAAGACTTCCAAAGGATCTTCCGACAAATTGTACAATTCATATTCATCCGGTATCCCTTCTCCACCGTCATTTGAATCTCCGGCGAAGTATCGCGAATATTTCCAAAGCTGAGTTTTCCCATTGCGGGGAATTGGGGCTATGACGGTTTCAATTCGGTTCGGCTGCACGACAGAGGCGTATGGCACGCCGAACGGACTGACCTGATGCTGGCCCCTCGTCACATCATCGTCCGTCATAAAATAAATAGGCTCGTTCGGAATCGGCTGAGCACTCCTATCCAGCAGCCAAGGCGAAAGATCGCGGCCTACAAGCTTGCGGGCTTCGCTGAACGTCCCCTTTAGCCGTTCTCGAATAGACTCCGCGTCGATCCCCGCCAGCCCGAGCAGCGTAGGCACAAGATCGATGTGGCTCGTCAGCGAATCGACGAATGAGTGTCCAGGGAAAAGCCGCTTGTTGTGAAAAAGGATAGGCACATGCAAAAACTCCTCGTATGCGCAATAAAACTTTTGGAACAGATGACCATGCGCTCCTAGCAAATCTCCATGATCGGATGCAAATACAACAATCGTATCGTCGTAGAAAGAAGTGCGGGCGAGCGCGTCAATGACTTTCGCCATTTGCTGGTCTGCATTTTTTTGCAATTGATAATACAGCCGCCGGTAAAACGGCTGATTCCAAATCGGCTGCAGCGCCTTAGGATAGGTATCCCTGTAACTGGCCTGGCAGCGCGGTTTTGTTTGCAGCGATTCATATAGAGTGGGAGGAGGGGCAACGTCTGGAACATCCGGATCCACTTGGAAGCGGAACGCAGCCATCCGCTCCGTCAGCGAGCCATACAGCACAATATCATGCGGATTGACTAAAGAACAGACGACTAGCCATGGCTTAGCTGCTTGGTCCTGTTTCTTTTGCAAATCGAGCGCCGTTAAAAGCTCCACCGTCTCCGCCGCAAAAAACGGGTCTCTTCCGCTCACACCGAATCCGGCAGAAGAGGCCGAGTTCCGCGGATTTTTCCCATGCGGCTCGGGGCCGATCCAGCCGGAGAAGCCATAGCCGTCAAGGCGGTTTGCACTTTGGTAAAGCCGTTCCAACTTAGGATTGGGTACGCCTGAGAAGGTGTCGTAGCTTGGGATCGAGTCATGCGTGCCCGGATTGATAATGTCTGGATAGGAAATATGCCATTTTCCTCTGTAATGCGTTTGATAGCCGCCCTCGCGGAAGTAGTCTCCCATCGTCGGCACCGTGTTCCGATCAAGCCAAAACATGTCGGAGTCGAAAGGCTCCTTGGCGATGCCCGTCGTTTGGCTGACGCCATGCAGCGATGGATAATGTCCGGTAAATAGAGTAGCACGGCTGGGAGAGCAGGCGGAGCTTCCAATATAATGTCTGCGAAATTCGACCGCATGCTGTCTAAGACCGTTTTGTGCGGTCAAGTTGCGTCGGCGCCATTCTTTTATTTCTTCGTTTTCATACACGGGTGGATACCTTTCTTCATCTACAAGAAGCACAAGAATGTTCGGCCTGTCCGGTTCCCTACGGCTTGTTTCCACCATTTTCCCACTTCCCCGACTACAAAGTCTTTACCCCCAGCGTATGAAGAAAAGACGCCGATTAGTCGCAGCCGCTGGCATTGAGCCTGCATAGAGTGCACATACAACCCACATAGAGCACGTAAAGAGCACACACAGAACAAACAAAGAGTCCGCGTATGAAAGCGTCGGCCCATTCTTTGCGCAAAATGGGAAAAAACGAGATCGGCTGAGAAAAGAAGAGTATTTCTTAGAGAACGGCCATTGTAAACGCTAATTCCGATGACAGCATATGTAAAACGGTTCAAAGATGCTTTTTCGCCGCCTTTACACTTTCCAGCAGCAGGAGTAAGATTCGATTATGATTTATGAATGATTTACGTAAATGCAACTTTTGAATCGCTGAGTTTTCCAGAAAGGAAAAACGGGGGACCCAACAGCAAGCTTCTTTCCGGTGTGAGAGCCGCGATGGAGGCATGCAGGGGTGAATCGCTTGCGGCCGCTGCCATGGAAGGGCCTAAGCAAGCGTAGGGCGACTCTCACCGCCCGAATCCGACAGCTAACCTCGTAAGCGTTGTTTTGAGAGAGGGTGCGACTTGTGATCGTGAGCAGTTGACGGCCGCAGGGGCATTAGCCTCTGTGGTTTTTTGTTGTCTAAAATAGGAATATGCACGTAAAACGCTGAGTTTCTGCGTATGCAGAAAGCGGGGGAACCAATCGATTTCGAACTAGAAATCATGGGGTGAATCCGGATCTTTAGAAGATCCGGTAGGGCGACTCTCACGCCCGAATCCGACAGCTAACCTCGTAAGCGGAATCGAGAGAGGCCAATTGCAGCTCTTCGGCATGAACGAAGCTTTTTCGTTATGCCGCTAGAAGAAGCCGCGAAGGACCCTCCTTCGCAGGCTTCTTTTTTTATGCCCATTTGGCCTATATCACCCAAAAGGAGAATGAGATGAACGGCCCCCTGTTAACGCTTGTTTATGCGCCGAACGAACCGGCGCGCCAATTTGTGAAGCTGCTGCTCTCGCGAGGATTGCCCGTCGCGGCCGTTGTCAACAGCGCCAGGCAGAAGAGAATCCACGAAGGATTCGGCATTAACCGGTTCGTGAGGCTCGATACAAAAGCGGCCGACTGTCCATTGAAAATGGGATCGATCGGAAATGTATATTTATTTGACGACTCTGTCCCCCTCATTTGCAGATATTTAAAGCTGATTCGCCCTTTTGTATTGGGCCGGATTATCGTGGTGACGCAAAGCGCGAGCATACCGGGCTTGTACCGGCATCTCGGAGCGGATCAATTGCTGCACGAAACGTTAAAAGCGGAGGAACTGCTGGAGGAAGACGAGGAAAACCGGAAGGAGGAAGCGGAATGTTAGATTTAGCTATGGCTGCATTGCTGGTGGCGCTTGTGGCCGCCATGTGGGGTCTTGCCACTTGGTCCGCCAAAGAAACGGATAGCGGGAGGGACAAAAAATGATCGTGTTGTACTCCTTGCTTGCAGCGGTTTTTCTTTATTTGTTGTACGTGCTTCAAAATCCGGAGCAATTTTAACGAAACGAGGGAACGGAATTGACTATGCTGGGAATGGTTTCGATAGCCGTGCTGCTGCTCATCGTCGTGCTTTTGGCGAAGCCGGTCGGCTTATATATAGCGAGGGCGTTTGATTATGCGCCTTCCGGAGTAGACAAGGCCTTTGGTTGGCTGGAGAAGCCGATTATGGCCCTTAGCGGCATTAAAAATATCAATCAAAGCTGGAAGCAATACGTGTTCGCGCTGCTTTGCACTAATGTGTTTATGCTTATCATCGTTTATGCGCTTTTCAGATTTCAGCATTTGCTTCCGCTTAATCCGAGCGATATCGGACCGATGGAGCCGACGCTCGCTTTTAATACGGCCATAAGCTTTATTACAAATACGAACTTGCAGCATTACAGCGGCGAAAGCGGCTTATCCTATTTGGCTCAGATGATCGCTATCGTCTTCCTGATGTTTACGGCTCCGGCGACTACACTCGCTGCTGTCATCGCCTTTATTCGCGGTCTTGCGGGCAAGCCGCTCGGCAACTTTTTTGTCGATTTGGTTCGTGCGCTTACCCGGGTGCTGCTGCCAATCGCTTTTGTAACGGCGCTCATTTTCGTAACGCAAGGCGTGCCGCAAACGATGGAATCTTCGGCGACCGCAACGACGCTGGAAGGCGCGGAGCAAACGATCGCAAGGGGCCCGGTCGCCTCATTCCTCGCAATTAAGGAGCTTGGCAATAACGGCGGCGGATTTTTTGGCGTCAATTCGGCGCATCCGTTCGAAAACCCGACGAACATTTCTAACATGCTCCAAATGCTTCTGATGCTGCTCGTCACAACCGCCCTTCCTTTTACTTATGGAAAGATGGTTGGCAATAAGAAACAGGGCAGCGTATTGTTCTGGGCGATGGGCATCATGTTTGTGATCATGACGGCCCTATCGCTTATGGCGGAAAATGCGGGCAATCCAGCGCTCAACGCGCTTGGAGTAGATGTCTCGCAAGGCAGCATGGAGGGTAAGGAAGCCCGCTTTGGGGTGACAGGTTCCTCCATTTACAGCGTCGTCACTACGGCAGCCGAGACGGGCGCCGTCAATACGATGCACGACACGTTAACGCCGCTTGGCGGACTAGTACCACTGGCCAATATGATGCTCAATACCATTTACGGCGGCATCGGCGCCGGATTTATGAATGTGTTGATGTACGCCATTATCGCCGTATTTTTGGCAGGACTTATGGTAGGACGGACGCCGGAATTTTTGGGCAAAAAAATCGAAGGAAAAGAAATGAAGCTGATTGCGGCCACGCTGCTCGTTCAGCCGATTCTTATCCTTATCCCGACGGCGATTGCGCTCATGCTCTACCCGGATACGATTTCCAATCCCGGCTTCCACGGCTTGACGCAGGCGCTTTACGAATTTACTTCCTCGGCCGCGAATAACGGCTCCGGCTTTGAGGGGCTCGGCGACAATACGCCGTTCTGGAATATTTCAACGGGCATTGTGATGTTCGTCGGACGCTATTTTGCTCTTGTTACGCTGCTCGCGGTTGCGGGATCTCTGCTAGCCAAAAAGGCGGTGCCGGAATCGACCGGTACTTTCCGTACCGATAATGCGCTTTTTGCTACGTTGTTTGTTGGTACGGTTCTTATTGTCGGAGCGCTTACCTTCTTCCCGGCCATCGTGCTTGGCCCAATCGCGGAGTATCTGACGTTGAAGCCGTAACGCCATCGTTTAAAGAAAAGAGAGGAAGACTCGTTGATGAATAAAAAACAATCTATGCTGACAGGGCCTATCGCCAGAAAAGCGATTATAGAATCATTTGTGAAGCTCGATCCACGAGTTATGATCAAAAACCCTATCATGTTTGTGGTGGAAATCGGCTTTGTCATTACGCTGATCCTGTCGTTTGCTCCGAATGCGTTCGGACCGTCCACAGTCGAAGCCTGGTTTAACATCGTCGTGTCGATCATTTTGCTGCTGACGATACTGTTCGCCAACTTTGCGGAAGCACTGGCGGAAGGAAGAGGCAAAGCGCAGGCCGACTCGCTCAAAAGCGCCAAAAAGGAAATGCAGGCCCGCAAGCTGGTCGGCTCTCATATTGAAAAGGTTCCATCCCATACGCTCCGTAAAGGTGACATCGTTGCAGTCGATCAGGGTGAGCTGATTCCGGCGGACGGCGAAGTGATCGAAGGGCTCGCTTCGGTAGACGAATCGGCGATTACTGGGGAATCTGCTCCTGTTATTAAAGAAGCGGGCGGCGATTTCAGCTCCGTGACGGGCGGCACTAGAGTCGTCAGCGACCACATTAAAATTCGCGTCACTAGCGATCCCGGCGATTCCTTTTTGGATCGGATGATTTCGCTGGTCGAGGGCGCCAAGCGCCAAAAGACGCCTAACGAAATTGCGCTGACGACCGTACTGGTCAGCTTGACGATTATTTTTCTAATTGTAGTTGTGACACTGCCTTACTTAGCGAAATATTTGGGCATTACGATTGAAATACCCGTTCTAATCGCGCTGTTGGTCTGCTTGATTCCGACTACGATCGGCGGCCTGCTGTCCGCCATCGGTATTGCCGGTATGGACCGCGTCACTCAATTCAACGTGCTGGCGATGTCGGGCAAAGCTGTTGAAGCGGCGGGGGACATTAACACCATTATTTTGGACAAAACGGGTACAATTACGTTCGGCAACCGGATGGCGGCGGAGTTTATTCCCGTCGAAGGCGTGACCCCGAAGGAATTGGCAAGCTGGGCAGGCGTATGCTCGTTGAAAGACGAGACGCCGGAAGGCCGTTCCGTGCTGGAGCTGAACAAGAAGCTTGCCGTACAGGCCGACGAATCGCTTGCGGATGGTGCGGGTATCGTCGAATTTAAAGCGGAGACGCGGATGAGCGGTCTCGATCTTGCGGATGGACGCAAGGTGCGTAAAGGCGCCGTTGAAGCGGTGCGCGCTTGGGTCGAAGCTGCCGGTGGAAGCGTTCCGGCCAGTCTGAAGCAAAATGCGGATGCCGTTGCGACGCAAGGCGGTACGCCGCTGGCGGTTGCGGTCGACAACCGCGTTTATGGCATCATTTATTTGAAGGATACGGTAAAGCCCGGCATGCGGGAAAGATTCCAGCAAATGCGCGAGATGGGCATCAAGACGGTCATGTGTACAGGCGACAATCCGCTGACGGCGGCGACCATTGCGAAAGAAGCGGGCGTCGATGAGTTTATTGCGGAGAGCAAGCCGGAGGATAAAATCGCCGTTATCCGCAAGGAGCAGGCGGAAGGCAAGCTGGTTGCCATGACGGGGGACGGTACGAACGACGCTCCGGCGCTGGCGCAAGCCGACGTAGGCATCGCGATGAACAGCGGCACGGTTGCGGCGAAGGAAGCGGCCAACATGGTCGATTTGGATTCGGACCCGTCGAAAATTATCGAGGTGGTGTCGATCGGCAAGCAGCTGTTGATGACAAGGGGAGCGCTGACGACATTCAGTATCGCCAACGATATCGCGAAATATTTTGCGATTATTCCCGCCATGTTTATGATTGCCATTCCGGAAATGAACGCCATTAACATAATGAAGCTCGGTTCGCCGGAGTCCGCTATTTTGTCGGCGCTTATCTTTAACGCCGTTGTCATTCCGCTGCTCATTCCGCTTGCAATGAGAGGAGTCGCCTATAAGCCGATGTCTTCCTCCAAGCTGCTGAGCCGCAACTTGCTCATATACGGAGCGGGTGGAGTGGTTGTTCCTTTTGCCGGCATTAAAGCGATTGATTTGATCGTCCATTTGTGGGTGTAATTTGTGGGTGTAGCGTGAAGGTTGGCTGATTTGAACGCAGCCGCTAGAGACGGAAGCGGGAGTTAAGAAAGGGAGTTTTAATATATGATATCGATCACTATACGTCTAAGTCTTGTGCTGATGCTGGTTTGCGGGGTTTTGTACAACCTTGCGGTGACTGGCATTGCGCAAGTGGCGATGCCGCATAAAGCGGATGGCAGCTTAATTTATAACGAAAACGGCGACGTTATCGGCTCTGAGCTGATTGGTCAGTCGTTTGCGGGTCCAGGCTTGTTCCATGGACGGGTCTCCAGCATTGATTACGCGGCGAACGGTTCCGGCACGCCCAACTATGCACCATCCAATCCCGATATGCTGGCCCGCACGCAGGCGTCAATTGAAGCATGGAAACAAAATAATCCGGATGTGCCAATCGACCAGCTGCCAATCGACCTTATTACGAACTCCGGGTCTGGCCTCGACCCGCATATTAGCGTAAAGGCCGCCGAGGCGCAAATTTCGCGGATCAGTAAAGAAACAGGCGTATCCAAGGAAGAGCTGGAAAGTTTGGTCCGGGAACATACGAGGGGCAGAGAGCTGGGCTTGTTCGGCGAACCTGTTGTCAACGTGCTTTTGCTAAATAAAGACCTTCTGGCCCAAACAAACGCTTCATAAAAAAGGAAAGCAGCCCTGCCGGTCCGCTTAAACAGTGGAATCGTCAGGGCATCGCTGCTCTGAGAGGAGAGAAGGGTAATGAACGAATACCGTCGCCGAACGCCGGAGGAGCTGCTGCGCTCCATCCGCGATTTGCACCGTGGCAAACTTAGCGTTTATATCGGTGCGTTCAGCGGCTCCGGGAAAACGTACCATATGCTTCGCGAAGGCCATGCGCTCATGCGCCGGGGCGTGGATGTCGTTTATTGCGCGGTATCGACGTCGCGCAGGCCGGAAACGGTACAGCAGCTTCAAGGGTTGGAAAGAATCGCTAGCCTCAAGTGGAATAGCGGAAGCATCGAAAAAAAAGATTTGGATCTCGACGCGATCATCGCCCGCAACCCGGAAGTGGTGCTGACCGACGGTCTTGCCCATCGCAACCGGCCGGGAGCTGCTTGGGCCACCAGGCTTGAGGATATCGGCTATTTGCAGTCGCATGGAATAAGCGTGATCGTCACCGTCAATGTCTACGATTTGGAAGGCGCACGCCAACTGGTTAAGCAGAGGTTCGACCTTGACGCAGCGGAAACGGTGCCGGACGATGTGCTGGAGAAAGCGGATGAAGTGCGCCTCATCGACGTTTCGCCGGAAACGATGCTGAAGCGTCTCTCGGACGGCAGCATGGGGCAGAACTTTCACTCCTCGTTGTACCGGAGAGGGAATTTGGCGGTTCTTCGTGAAATAGCGCTGCGGCTTATGGCCGAAGGGGTTAACGAATCGCTGGAGCGGCATCGGGAGGAAGAGGGGCTGGAAGGTCCGTCCGGCGTCGCGGAACGTATATTGGTATCTGCTCAATTTCACTGGAACGGCTCGATTTATGTGCGCCGCGGTCAGCAAATTGCCAAGAGGCTGAACGGAGATTTGGTTGTGGCGGCTTTTGTGAAAAAAGGGGTCAAATTGTCCAAAGATGCAGAAGCGTTCCGCCAAGCGATGAAAAAGCTATGTCACAAGCTGGACGCTTCGTTCCAAGAGCTGCCGCTGATTTCACGTCGAAAGCTGCCGGAGCAGCTGCTTCGCCATGCGATGTCGCAGCAGGTAACCCGCATCGTGCTAGGCCATTCCAAACAAACCGTTTGGCAGGAGTTTTGGAAGGGATCGGTTATTCACGGGCTGCTGCGAAAGCTGAAAGGAATCGATCTGTTCGTGGTAGCGGATCGGGCGGAGCTGGAAGGAGAGAGGATTTTGCCCGCCAAATTTACTTCGGCCGAGGATAGAGGGAAGCCGTACCGGCGGCTAAGTCCAGTGGAAATTGAAAAGAAAACCGAAGCGATTCGCCGGGGAAGATTTAAAGTATATATCGGCGCCGCTCCGGGAGTCGGCAAAACGTATGCGATGCTTCGCGAAGGGAACAGCTTGCTTGCGCAAGGGGTCGATGTCGTCATCGGATTGCTGGAGACGCACGGGCGCAAAGAGACGGAGGAGCAGCTCGGCGGGCTGACCAAAATTCCTTTAAAGGAAACGGAATATCGGGGAACGATACTGCGCGAGATGGATCTGGATGCGATTATCCGCCAGCGGCCAGAGGTGGCGCTTGTAGACGAGCTGGCACATACAAATGTACCGGGCTCAAGCAACAAAAAGAGGTATGAGGATGTGCAGGAGCTGCTTGCCGCAGGCATTTCCGTCATCTCTACCATGAACGTTCAGCATTTGGAAAGTTTAAACGATGCGGTGGAAGGCGTGACGGGCGTGCGGGTACGGGAAACGGTGCCCGATAGCGTTTTGATCGGTGCGGATGAGGTGGAGCTGATCGACGTATCGCCGGGAGCGCTGCGCCAGCGGCTTCGGGACGGGAAGGTTTATGCCCTTAATAAAGTAGAACAGTCGTTGCAGCATTTTTTCCGTGAGGGGAATTTGATTGCACTGCGGGAGCTGGCGCTGCGGGAAATTGCAGACGACGTGGACGAAAGACTGGAGTCGTGGGAGCGGAAGGGCTCGTTGCGCGGACCTTGGCGCCGCAAGGAGACGATTGGCGTTTTCGTTTCGCTTAACGATCAAGCGGAACGGCTTATCCGGCGGGGCTTCCGCATTGCGCATCGGCTCAAGGCGTCCTGGTATGCGGTTTATATCGAGCCAGCCTCCGGAGGGCGCGACGAGCGGTCGGCTGCCCGAATCCAGGCGGTGAAATCGCTCGCGGAACGGCTCGGCGGCACTTTTATGGTGGAGGAATCTTCTGGTCCGCGGGATATTGGCCATGAAATTGTCGCTTCTGCGATGCGGCTGGGCTGCTCGCAGCTCGTGCTTGGCCAGCCGAAGCGCCAGAGTCTTCGCCCATGGGGAAGCGGTCCCGTGATGGGAGCTGTCATGGCGGGAGCAAGATCGATGGATGTGTTAGTCGTTGCGCGCAAAAGGTAAAGCCGGTGCCGGAGTTTGAAGGCGCCGGCTTTATTCATTTGGAAAATCCTTCTCCAAATATGGTACGATAACGGCATATGAAGAGGGCGGAGGTACATGCGTTGAACGAATCGATATTAATAGTAGAAGATGAAGCTAAAATTGCAAGACTGCTAGAAATCGAGCTGGAATGCGAAGGCTACAAGACAGCCGCTGCTGGAAACGGTATCGATGCGCTGGAGAAGTTTCGTGGAGGTTCTTGGGATCTTATTTTGCTTGATGTGATGCTGCCGGGAATGAGCGGATTTGAGCTGCTTCGCCGCATTCGGCAAACCGATACGGGAGTTCCGGTCATTTTGCTGACGGCAAAAGGATCGGTGGAAGATAAAGTGGCGGGGCTTGATCAAGGAGCGAACGATTATGTGACGAAGCCGTTTCAAATCGAGGAGCTGCTTGCGCGGGTTCGGGCTGCGCTTCGTCTGCGTCCTGCGGCAAGCTCCGTTCCGGCGGCAGTGGAGGAGGCGGAATGGCTGACGGCATCGGATCTTAAGTTGAACGAAAGCACGCGTGAAGTGTTGCGCGGGGATGCTTCCATTGAATTGACGCCAAGGGAATTCGATCTGCTTGTTTATTTGCTCAAAAATAAACGGCAGGTGCTAAACCGCGAACAAATTGTGCAGGCGGTGTGGGGGTACGATTATTTTGGAGATACGAATGTGGTGGATGTCTATATCCGTTATGTGCGCAAAAAAATCGACTGCGGTTCCGGGCCCGAATTGATTCATACGGTACGCGGAATCGGCTACGTGCTGAAAGAAACCGTATGAAGCTGACGAGCAAAATCCATCTTTATTCGTCCGTATTATTTGCTGTTTTGCTTATTGTTATGAACGCTTCGATTTATTATTTGTTCAGCACTTTATCGATTCGAAGCCAGCTTGAGGCTACAGAGGCGAAAGCGGAGGCAACGGCCAAAGGAATGCGGGATGCGGCGGGGAAAATCGCGACCGCTGATTTGCTGCGCGCTTATGTTCCGCTGGATGGGCTGATTCGGATTGTAGCCGCAAATGCAGGAGGGAAAGCCGAGGGAGGGGAGAAAGAGGACAGACGCATCATTTCAACCGTTACATCTCCGTCTTTCCAAGGTCAAAGCGGAATCAAAGCGGTCTATTCTCCTGAATTGCGAGTCGCGAAGCTTACGGTAGACAACATTAGCTTTGCGCATGTGTCCGTTCCTGTCATTTGGAACGACGGAGAAGTGTTGAACATTCAACTAACGGAAAGCTTGATGCCAACGATGGAGCATTTAAAAGTGCTGCGGAACGTGCTTATTTTGGTAACGGCTGCCGCTCTTGTCCCAGTCGTATTGTCCAGCAGATTGCTGGCCAATATCATTATGAAGCCGATTACGGCTATGACCGCCACAATGAGAGATATTCAGCGCAGCGGCCATTTCAAGAGGCTGGAGCATGAGCGGGAGTCGAAGGATGAACTGTATGAAATGGGCGAGACGTTCAACGGGATGATCGGACTGCTCGAAAGCAATTTTGATAAGCAAAAAAGATTTGTTTCCGATGCATCGCATGAGCTGAGAACGCCGCTTACCGTTATTGAAAGCTACGCCAAGCTTCTAATGAGACGGGGCAAGGAGAAGCCGGAAATTGTCGACGAATCGCTTCATGCGATCCATTCGGAAGCGGTACGGATGAAAGAGATGACGGAGCAATTGCTGCTTCTTGCCAAGCAGGGGGAGCAGTGGAACGTCGTGCTGAACGAGGTTGATCTCGGAGCGCTCGCCGCTGATTCAGCTAAAGCCATTACACGCGCTTATGGGCGAGAGGTTAGCGTTGCGGCGCAAGCGAAGCGGGTACTCGCGATTACGGATGAAAACAAGCTGAAGCAGCTGCTGTTTATCTTTTTGGACAATGCGCGCAAATATAGCGGGGAAGCGATAGCTGTAACGGTATCGTTGAAGGAAGAACAAGCTTTGCTTACGATCCAGGACAAGGGGATCGGTATGGCAAAGGAAGAGCTGGAGAAAGTGTTCGACCGCTTTTACCGGGTGGATGAAGCTCGAGGACGGCAGGAAGGTCCTGGCGGCGCCGGACTCGGACTTTCACTGGCGAAGGAAATTGCGGATGCCATCGGCGTTCAGATCAAGCTGGACAGTGAAGTCGGCGTAGGCACGACGGTCACGCTCGTTCTGCCTGCAGGAAAGGGGCAATGACGGAGCAATGAAGGTTACAGGGAGAGATTCTCACCCGATTCTAATCTTAGCCGGTTATACTAGCGACAACGAAATGAGGAAGTCGAGGTGGCCGGAATGACAATAGGAAAAAGAATTGCTCTTACCTTGTCCGTTATGGCAGCCAGCGCGCTGGTGGCGGCGGTCATCGTTTGGGAGCCATGGGATGCGGACACCGTTATGGCGGAGGAAAAGGTCGTGGACTCCGTGCTGGAGCAATATCCCGGAGATGTGCTCGGTGTCGTTTTGAAAGGGGAAAACTATTATATTGAATTAAAAACGTCATCCGGTTTGTATGCGATCGTAGCGGATGGCGAGGATGGAACGATTAAGTCGGTGAACCGGCTTGAGGCTTGGCCTTCCGGCAGTCCGGGGACACCGGGAGCAACGCCTTCGCCGGACTCCACCGCCACTGGGGAGCCGACTGCTACGCCAAAGCCGTCAGCCACGCCCAAGCCTTCAAGTGGAGCAAAACCAACGCCCGAAGGCAGCAAGAAACCGGGGGCTACGCCAAAAGGTTCGGAGAAGCCGTCGCTCTTAACCGCTCAGGAAGCCGGAAAACGAGCATCCCAGCATGTCAAAGGAGCGGTCGTCAAAGTCGAGCGGGGACAAGGCGACGATTATTTGGTCGAGATAGAGACGGCGGAAGGCAAAGAAGCCGTTGTGCAAGTCAATGCGATTTCCGGGGCGATCATGTCCGTTACATGGGATGAGGATCAAGACGACGACGCGGATAACGAAACGGATGATGCGGACGACGATTGATTTTTGAATGAATGTGATGGAACTCCAATCTTTCCAATCTTTTTATCATCAAATTCTAATCTTTCTCTCAAGCTGCTCTCATTTGAGACAGTTATATTTAGAACAAGCAAGACAATACATGGAGGAGGCAAAAGAAAATGAAGATGAAACGTATGGTTGGGGTTGGAGTTCTTTCGATAGCGGTGTTGGCTGGCGGGGTGCTGGGGGCGAGCGCAGTCAAAACCGTGTCCGCACAAAGCGGGGCAAAACAAACGGCATACATCGGAACGGAAAAAGCGAAAGCAGCAGCGCTTAAAGTAGTGGCAGGCAAAGTTGAGGATGTGGATTTGGAGAAGGCAACCGGCCGTGTATATTACGAGGTCGAAATTGAAACAAAAGACCGTGTGGACTATGACGTCTGGATCGACGCCGTTACGGGTGCGGTACTAGGTTCGCGGATCGATGACCGTGATGATCAAAGCGATGATGACGATGACCGCCCGGCTCTAACGGAATCGTCTTCCGCAGCGGTGGCGGCACAGCCTGGCAAAGCAGCAGAGGGCTCCGCTAATGGGACGACTAGCGGCCAAAGCAGCAGCAAAGCAAGCAATCAGGCAAGCGCTTCAAACAGTGGAGTAAGCAATAAAGCAAGTGGGCAAGCAACAATTACTGCTGATCTAGCCGGTAAAATTGCCGCCGCTCATGTCAACGGCACTGTTGTAAAAGTGAAGAGCGACCGTGATGACGGACGTCTGGTTTATGAAGTGAAGCTGACGATTGCCGGCGGCACGGCCGAGGTGGACGTGGACGCGTTGACAGGGAAAATCGTCGATACGGATAAAGACTTGGACGATCAAGACGATGACGACCAATATGACGACAACGATGACGATCAAGACGATGACGACGATCAAGATGACCAAGATGACGACGACGACAACGACAACGACAATGACGACTAATAGCATGTAGGTAAGAAGCAATAGCAGCTATAGTCAATAAGTTGCAAATTAAGTATGGTTAGGTGAGTAAGAAACTAGGATTGCTAGGTTTGGCAGGCTTGTGTATTTTAAAAAAGAAAGAACCTTAATCTTGCATAATTTGCGAGATAGGGTTCTTTTTTTGGCCTAAGTAGCATTAATAAAAGAAAGCGCTTTCTTGTTTCGTTAGAAATATATTATAATTATGAGAAAAATAAGAAACTATATTAATTATTTATGCGTTTAACTATATGGAAACACTATTACATAGCCGAAGGGATTGGTTAGAATGACAAAGGAAAGACGTAGTGCAAAAGTATGGATGAGTTTGATGTTGGCAATCGTTTTGATGATGGTACCGCAACTGGCAACGGCAGCAAATACGACGATTCCAAAAACTTCTCCTCCGCCTCTTGTCTTTAAACCGAAAGCAGTTTACACCGGGTATACTTATTTATATACTTCTGCCATTTCGACAGTTGACAACAAAGACCAAACCGTTACCATTACGGCAACAACAACGACAAAAGTGGTCGTATCTACGATTGGGGCAAGCGTACAGCTTCAAAAGTGGACGGGAAGCGCTTGGATCAATGTGGGTACAGTGAAGGATCTATTCGATTGGAACACCAGCGCTCTTGTAAAAACCTCAACCAAATATACGGAGAGCGGCTATTATTTCCGCGCAAAGGTGACTCATTACGCGACGCATAACGGCACGACGGAGTCGGTTATCGAATATTCGTCATCGTTCCTGGCTCAATAAGAAATATTCTAATAGTAGAAAAATGGCGGGGCTCCTATGAGTCTCCGCCATTTCTTTTATTTAAGCCCGCTGGCTGTTTCTACGATGTCTTTTCCGGAGAGAGTTCCGGTGATGGATACGTACAAGTTGTCTTTAATAAGCTCTAGACTGCTGTGTCCGTCTGCGGTCGTAAACATGTACGCTTCAATTCCGTTAACTAGCACGGTCTTAAATTGGGTTTTGCCGATATTGCCGCCGGACGTCAAAACTTCATTTCGATGAAGCAGCCGCATTATGACGTTATAAAACTTGTTATCCTCGCCTTTGTAGTGCAGAATGGCCGTGTTTGCTTTTTTGCTGTTTGCCGAATACAGGACCCGGACTTTATCCAGTTGGAAACCACTCGGCACATTTTGAAATTTTAATTTCGGATAACCAAGCTCTGCTGCCGCTTCCTCCCAAGTGCTGAATTTCGCTTCTACTAAGGGCGCGGAAGAAGCAGGGGCCACATCCGATCCAGGTGAATTGCCTGTAAGAGCAGCATCCGGCGGAGGCGAAGTTTTCGCTTTTGTTGCAGTACCCTCGTTTCCTACGCTGCTGCCGAATACAATCCGTACGACGCCATCTTTAATGGAAGTAACGGCCTTGAAAATAGGATTGAAAGCATCCGTTGCGGTAGGTGTTCCGAACAGCACAGCGCCCAGTACAAAAGACGCTGCTACATAAGGCAATACCTTCAACCGCTTTCTTCTTCTGGCCCTGTGCTGGAGAAGCTTCTGGACTTTGATCCATGAAGGACCGGAATCTGGGATGAAGCGATGATTTTTGACGCTTTCTTCGAAGGCTTGGTCAAACACTCGCTCAAAATCTTCCTTATCGATTGGAATCACCCCATCTCTTGGTAAAAATTTTTTTCATAGCTTCTCTCGCCCTATACAGCTTATATTTCACCCGATCTTCTGTCGTTTCCAGCTCTGTCGCGATCTCTCTGTAGCTAAGCTCCTTTTTCCATCGGAGCTCGATTAAAGCGCGGTATTCCGGTCTCAATTCGTCTAGACATTCACTGATGGTTTCCGTCATCAGCTTAATCTCGACTTCTTGCTCGAGAGAGGCGGATTCAGTGGAGAATTCCACGCTTTCATTTATATAGACACTGTCAGAGTCGACATCGTTGCGGCTTTTTTTCGTTTTTCTAAAATAATTATAGACCATATTTCGAACAACGACTTTAATCCATGCTTTTAATTGGGCTTCTGTACTTGCGCGAGGGTTGCTACGGATGATTTTCAAAAAGGAAATTTGAATGATGTCTTCGGTTGTGGCATGATCCTTCACCATAAAAATAATGGGAGAATAAACAAGCTGGTAAAACTCCTCGTAAATTTCTTTCTGCAGCTCGGGCGATAGTGTGTAAAAGTCAGCGCCGGACAGGAGGATAATCTTGCCTTGCATCGTTCTTGCAGCCCCCTTGATAGGACATGTGTCAGAATAGATTTGGTAGATCATGTATGGATATCCTATTGCCATTATAACCTATCTGGATCGCTTTGTATTACAGAATTGTTTAAGAGAGGAAGTGCTACCTTTTTGCAGGTAGGAGTGTTAATAGATTGAGAGACGACAGCCGTGCAACCGTATGCGCGAGATGGACAATCAAAGGCTGGAGGTGGGATATGAAAAGAGGGAAGGCCATAGCTCTGATCCTATTCGTTTGTGCATCGATTCTGCTATGGCAGGATAAAGACATGATGATCGTCGAAATGGCTGCGAAGGAGAAAGGGTACTTTAGCATTTATATTTTTTGGGACGAAAAAGAGGCGGGAGACCCGTCTTTTCCATACCAATTGCTAAAGTCGCTGGATTCTGCGGAAGCCCGGAGGGCCATGAACATTAATCAGTTTCATTTGGTGAGCCTGATGGAAAACAATCATAAATATGATTATGCGAAAATACTTAATATAACCGAAACGCCTGCGATCGTCGTGCTCGATCATCAAAAAATTATTTTGGAGACGACAAAGCCAGAAGAGGTCCAGCGTTATTTGATGGGCGGCGCGGATTCGGATGTGGTTTGGCTTAGCGCGGAGCAAGCGGCAATGGAAAAAAGCATTGCGGATGACGATACAAACAAGTAAAGAGGAAGAATAAAAAAGCCGATCATTCGGGAACAAACGCTCATTCCCGGCTGTCGGCTTTTTTGCTGTGCTGTTGATTAGACTTGGACTTCCGCCAAGTAGTTTTCCAGAACGCTCATCATGCCGGCGTAGCCTTGTTGCACGTTCGATTTGAAAGATTCGAAGAAAGCATTCTCTTCCTCCGTAGCGGAGTACGGAATTCCGGTCATCGTTAGTTCCGTTCCTCCATCCACCGTTTTAAAGCTGACCGTATTATAAATTTCTAGCGGCCATAAAGCGCTGAACGGAGCGCGTACGATATTGCCTTCCTCGTCAGAAAACGCGGAAATATAAACAATCTTCTCCTTCGGAACAATTTCTTTGTATTCGAATTTGCCCCACATCAGCCCACCGTCTGGTCCGCTCATGTTATAGAGGTATGTGCCGCCGGGCTCGAACTCATGCTTCACGATATGGAGGTCAGCTCCCTTAGGACCAAACCAGTTTTGCAAGTGCTCGCTTTTTGAAAAAATCTCGAATACGAGCGCAAGAGGGGCATTGAATACACGAGTAATAGCCAGACCTTGCCCTTCAGCGGAATTGACAGTCGACATCGTTCAAAAATCCTCCTTTAAAAGGATAGAGCCTACGTTTGGTTGTTGTTGTCTTGCAGTTTCTTTAAATATTCGTCGATACGATCGAAACGGTCCTCCCACATTTGACGGAAGGAGTCCAGCCAGTTGTCCATTTCTTGGAACGGTTCGGTGCGCAGCTTGTAAAACCTTTTGTTGGCAACTGGCTGCACCTCGACAAGCCCTGCTTCGCTAAGGTATTTTAAATGTTTGGACGCTTGCGGCTGGTTGAGTGCCAAACGTTCGGCAATGTCGCCTACAGTCAGGGGGCCGTTTCGAAGCAGCTCCACAATTTTGAGACGATTTGGCTCGGCTAAAGCGTTTAACGTTGTGTTCATGAATTTAATATACCCCACTAAGAATATTCCCGTCAAGGAATACTATAAAATATGTTATACTTCTATCATAGCAGTTACAGGACGGAAAGGATAAGAAAAAAGATGAGCAGCCAGTTGGACAGCTTTTTGAATCGCAAACGAACGGAGCTTGGCATCGAGCTGAACGAGGTGCAGGCGAGGGCGGCAGGCCATACAAAAGGGCCGCTGTTATTGCTGGCCTCTCCGGGGTCGGGGAAAACGACAACGATGATTATGCGGATCGGGTTTTTAATTGAAGAAATGGGAGTCGATCCTGCCCGGATCAAGGCAGTTACGTTCAGCAGAGCCTCTGCTAAAGATATGAAGGAGCGGTTCGGCCGTTTGTTCCCGCAGCTGCCGCCGGTTGATTTTTCCACCATTCACAGTTTAGCGTTTGAGGTGTCGAGGATTCATTTTCATAAGACGGGTACGCCGTACGAAATTATCGAGGGTCAGGTGGAAGCGGAGGAGCAGGAAGGGGAAGATGAACCGGGCGGAAAGGCGCTCCCTTTGCATAAACGGATCATTTTAAGAAATTTGGTTAAAGAGATTACCCGCGAAAATGCAACGGATGACGGTATGGACGAGCTGACTACTTATATTAGCTATATTAAAAATAAAATGATTCCGCCGGAGAGATGGTCCGAAGTGAAAACGGATGTTCCTCAGGCTGCGCAGATTTTGAGCGAATACGAGCGGTTCAAGCGGACAGGCACGGCGAAGCTGCTGATCGATTTTGACGATATGCTCACCGTGGCTAATGAGGTGCTGGAGAAGGATGAGGCAATGCTGCGAAGGTATCAGCGGCGCTACGATTATGTGCTGACCGACGAGAGCCAAGATACTTCCCTTGTGCAGCATGCGATCATTGAAAAGCTAGCGAAGGGCCACCGCAACTTGTGCGTCGTGGCGGATGACGATCAGTCTATCTACAGCTGGCGCGGGGCGGAGCCTTCATATTTGCTCAGCTTTAAAGAAACATATCCCGATGCCGTAACGTTGTTTATGGAGCAAAATTATCGATCTTCTCCGGAAATTGTGAAGACGGCAAACCTTTTTATTAAACGAAACTTGAACCGGTATCCGAAGAATATGTTTACGCGCAACAAGGCCGGAAAGCCGATCGCCTTCAAAACGCTCGCGGATTACCGGGAGCAGGCCAAATATACGGCGCGTCAAATCGCCAAATTGGAGGAATTGACCGAAGTTGCCGTTTTGTATAGGAACAATGCGTCATCAATTGCTCTGATGAACGAATTCGACCGGGCGGGCATTCCCTTTTATATGAAGGATGCGGACAACCGCTTTTTCTCTCACTGGGTGATTGAGGATATCTTAAATTTTATGCGCATGTCCTATACGGACAAAAGAGCGGATATTTTGGAAAACATTCATTTGAAGTTCAACGGCTATATTAGCAAGCATCAGATGGCTGCGCTGAAGAGCATCGACAACGGGGAGTCCGTTTTTGACAATTTGCTTCAGTTTGTTCAGTTGCAGGAGTATCAGAAAAAGCTATTGGCGGAGGCGAAAGAAACGTTCCGTGAAATGAACGGCATGCCGCCGCGCCATGCGATACGGGTAATACGCTCCCGGTTGGGGTATGAGAAATCGCTTGAAAAAATGTGCGAGCGGCTCGGCTTTCGCAGGGATTATTTGATCGGCATATTGAACACGCTGGAGGATATTGCGGAGGGGCTGGAAACGATGGCAGACTTTGCCGCTCGCCTCAAATATTTGGAGAAAGTGCTGAAAGGGGCCAAATCGCGCAAAGGGCAAAACGCCGTTACGTTTTCCACTTTTCACAGTGCGAAAGGGCTTGAGTTTGACCATGTATATATGGTGGACCTGATCGACGGCATCATACCGGCTTCGGAAGATGGCAAGCGCGGAGCGGATGGGGCGGCTCCGCTTATGGAGGAAGCGGTCCGGCTGTTTTACGTGGGGATGACGCGGGCGCGGAAAACGCTGGAGATGGTCACTTATCAGCAAAGAGACGGCGAGTCTACGACGGAGTCAGCCTTTATGACGGCGGTGCGCGATATTGTGGACCCGGAGGGGAAGGATCGGCGTCGGACGGGTGCGGGAGCTGCGGGCAACGGCGGCGCTAGCTCGGCGAGCATGAGCGGAAAAGGCTCGCGGGCAGCAGGTTCTGGAGCTAAAAGCTCGGGAGTAATCAGTGTAGATGGGCGAGGGAAATCGCGATTTCAATCGGCTTCAGGCTCGGATACGGCGAACGGGATAAAGGCTTCGCGCGAGGCGAAAGCGTGGATTAATCCGAATGCCGTGAAGAGCCGGGCTGAGCTGGCTGTTGGCGCGGCGGTTCAGCACAAGGTGTTTGGCGCGGGCGTTATTGAAACTTTGGACGCCGAGCGAATTGCGATTCGGTTCGGAACGAACAATGTGAAAACGTTAGCGGTGGCGATGTGTTTGGAGCTGGGGCTTTTGGAGCTGGGTTAGTTGGAGAAAAGAAGGAGTAGGAACATGTATGAAGTCGAGCCAACGAGTGTCATTGACTCGACTTTTTTATTTAAAGGGGCACCTTTTTATAATTACAAGCAAGATGATGTGTTTGAAACTGAAAAAAATGGTAAATTACTTACTGTTTCTATGTGGGGTAAAGATAAAAGCATGTTTGTGAATGGAACTGAAGTTCAAGTTAATGACATTTTTTACGAAATACCAAAGCAATTTCTACCTAAGGAAGCAGCCCGAGAATTTGAGGCATACATAAAGGATTAAAAATTTCGAGCAGTCTGAGCTGCCGTCAAAATCTTGATGGTAGCGAGTAAGGATGAGGTTAGAAAAGATGCTATTGAAAATGATTGGATGTATGTGATAAGGAGAAGTTTTAATTAATGTTCGATGAAATTGATTTTTCACCTGGGATTGTCACTTATGATGGAACGCAATTTTTGGATCAAGAAGATATTTTTCAAGTCGCATATTCTGATGACATGTATATTATTGACGTTGGCTGGTATTGGAAAGAATTTGCGGTGTTTGTCATTAAAAATTTAGACTGGGAAAATCCGTTGATAGAAAAACGGTGTGTAGAGTTAGATGAACTGCATGAGGCGGTTCGGGAATGTTCTGAATACGTAATCAGATTATTAAGTTAAGGTAGTTTTGGTAATAACACCGGGGGTCACGGAAGTTAGACGTAAAAGGCCGTTTCTCGGCAAGAGCGGAGAAACGGCCTTTATGACGTACTTGCGATACAAAAAATGATTTTATTGAACTAGAATTTAATACCCTTAAATGATCTTATAATTTAATCCAGCTTCTGAGCGTCGAGAAGACGGATCAGAATGACCGCCGCTTGGGCTTTGGTCACGTTGGCTTTAGGATCAAACTTGGAACCGGACTTGCCGTTCATGATGCCTTGATCTACAACAAGGGCAACCGCAGATTTAGCATAGGATGCGATCTTGTTGGAATCGGCGAACGCTTCTAGAGCAGCCGAGTCGGCATCTGTTTCTTCGCCTAGATGCGCAAGAACGTTGGTGAGAACGATAGCGATGTCTTGGCGGCTGATTGTGCCGTTAGGGTCAAAGGATGTGGCTGATTTGCCTTTGATTAGACCCAAAGCCTTGGCTGCGGCAATGTCGCCCGCGAAATCGGAGCCTGCTGCTACATCAGCGAATGGAGCCGAGCCGGCAAGCGGCAAGATGCCAAGACCTTTTACAATCGCTGATACGAACTCGGCGCGGCTAATGTCGTTGCTTGCGCCAAACGTTCCGTCAGCTTCGTCGGACAGCAGCAGCTTCGCCGTTGCTCTGGCAATCGCTTCTTTTGCCCATTCTGCTTTCACATCGATGTAGGTGACGTTAGATTGAACGATTGAATAGATGCTGTTGCCATTACGTTTCAATTCTGCCGTAACGGTACCGTCAGCGTTTTTCGTGAAGAGGGTCGGTACTGGGCGGAATTCTTTTGATCCCGGCAAATAGACGACACCTGTTGCTTTGGATGGATCGACGTTCTTACCGTCCAGCGTAAAGATACGAGTAAGCGTGTTATCGTCAAAGTCTACGACTTCTTCCCACTTGTTGTCCGCTGTACGCTGTGAAATTTTGAAGTCAAGCGGCTTGATCAGAGTCGTCAAACCGTTGTCCTTCGCCAGCTTCTCAAGCGCTTCCGCATCGGCGGAGCTAGGCGGCGCAAGCGTGATTTGAATATCGCCGTTTTTCGGAAGAGCGTGAACCGGTACGATATAGGTAACATTGTTCCAAATGATAGCGAGCTCCGCATTTTCGCCTTTGGAAGCAAGGGCTGCAATGACCTCTTTTGGAATAGTCACCTCAGTTTGTAGAGCTTCTTTAGCTACGGTTACTTTAAAGGTATCTTCTTTGGAAGCCGCAATCGTTTTGAGCGCAGCATCCTTCAAGATCGAAATCGCCCATTTGCCGCCAGCATTCGTGTAAGTGGAATCCAGCTCGTTTTGGCCTTGACCCGGATTAGCATATACAGGCGGTACATAGAGTAAGGCAGTTGTCGCATCAAGCAAAGCAGGGCTGGACGTGGAAACAACTGTAGCTCCATTTTTCTGCAAGGCGACCACTTTAATCGTATATCGAGTACCCTCCGATAGTCCGGTCCAGGAATAGGAAAGGTTTTCCGTATAACCGGCTAGCGTGTTATTGAGATAAACCTCGTATCCAGTGGCGCCAGGCGTAGCATTCCATTTCACCGAAAGTTGATCAATGCCGATATTCGACACTTTAAGGTCTCCTGGCGACGCCAATGCCGCAGTCCGTACGGTAACCGGATTGCTTGCCGGGGAAACCTCCGTTATCACGTCCCCGTCCTTTCTCACGGAAAGTACAGTAATGACACGGTCTGTTGCTGCGTAAAGTCCGCCAATGCTGTACTTCGTTTCGGTAGTCGTGCCCAGGTAGATATAGTCTGCAAACACTTCGTATTCCGAAGCGCCTTCCACTGCATTCCATGTAATCAAGACGGAGTCATGGTCCTCGGCAACTCCATTTGCGACTGGCGCCTTAAGAGCATTTTCATTATAGTCGCCATGGATTGGCAAATCTTTGATGAGCTGCGTCGTCAACGTTTTGTTGCGGTCGGCGCTAATTTCCCAGCTCATGACGCCGGCGAGATTTAGCGTTTTGGCTAGCGAGCTGGTGTACATCATTGTAGTTTCGTCGTTGTACGTGTAGAAGAAACCAGTTTCCTGATTGTAGAGATAAGATATTTTTGAATATGGATTCCAGTAACGAACGTGGCCGTCTTTGTTGATCTTGTTCTCTTGCAGATCAGTGAAGTCAAATAGGCCTTGATCTCCCTCCCATGTTCCTGGAGGAGTTACTGGATCACATGCTTGATACTGTCCGTTTGCATCGCAACCAACCCATCCTTTTCCGTAGTACGGAATGCCTAAGTTCAGCTTGTAAGGAGGGACTCCGCCATTCAGATGGCCAAGCAGGCCTCCTCTAACATTGGCGCGTTTCGCATTGCGTCTTGTATTGTTTGGATCTTGATAGAGCGGTGAGTTATGGTAGCCAAAAAACTCCCAGTGACCGCTAAGGTCATAGCTCATAATGTTGATCATGTCCAAATAATGCACGGAGTTTTTGAGGTCGGCATTGACAACAAAGTTGTCGCCTTGCCCAGAAGCGATGGTAAGCAAATAATATTTGCCGTCGGCAGAGCCTGCCGCATCCAACGTTTCACGCACCGTTTTCATTAGTTTTGTAAAGTTAACGGTATCGTCAGGAGAATGGTTCGTATCGTCTTCTCCGCCTTCAATCGGATACTCCCAGTCGATATCCAAACCGTCCAGTTTAAATTCGCGCAAATATTTGACGACGGAATTAGCAAACGCACGGCGGGTAACCTCCGACGCAGCCATATTAGAGAAGAAATTGGAATAAGTCCAGCCGCCTACAGAAGCCATTACTTTGAGATGCGGATTGTTTTCTTTAATGGTTTTAAACATAGCCAAGTTGTTTAAATCGACTTCTTGGTCTCCAAGAATCATTTCACCATCGTATACGTAGTCGGACATAATTGGAATTTCGGGATTTTGACAAGCGGCTCCTTTGGAACCGGCTTTACGCCAGCACAGATCGAAGAAGGCGTAGTTGATATGCGTGATTTGCGAGAAGTCAACATCCGTTGGGAGATATTCACGGCTGTAAACCATCCATGAGCCGTAATAAGTAAAGTTAGTGAAATCGGCGCCAGGAGTGGAGGTAGCAGCTGCGCTTTGCGGCGATTGCCACAAAACATTTTTCGCGGAGACGGTATAGCTGTACGTTTGTCCCTCAGTGAGTCCTTCTACCACAAAGCGATTGGAATCGCTTGTACCGATGAGCGTATCGTCCCTGTAAATATCATAGCTTGTTGCGCCCGGAGTTGGTGCCCAGCCGAGTGTAGCTGTCGTCCTGCTGGACGTAATGATTTGAAGGTCTTTAGGAGCGGCAAGCTGTCCCCATTTAATGGTTAGCGGCGCAGAGTTAACCGGATTTTTGCCGACCGCCTGCGAGCCTACCATAAACGAAAACGAGGTGCCTGCAGCTGGCGCAACTCCACCCGGGAAATTGTAGGTAAAGGTGTCTCTGCCCGAGCCGTCGTAAATACCGCCGCCATAACCGCCGTTAACATAGAAGTCATAACCGCCAGAGTCGGGGCTTCCCGTAAATTTTACCGTAACGCCGGTATTGGAAATCTCGGTAATTCGAATATTGAGAGGCGGAGTGAGAGGAGCCTCTTTATATTCGCTTGTATCCTCGGTAGTCGTAAATGTGAAAGTTTCACTTTTTTGTTCTGGGGTCAGGGCAGCATATTGTACTTGGTTCGGACCCAGAATGAAAGTATAAGTAGTGTTCTCTTTTAACCCTTCAATCGTATTCCCGCCATCCTGTGTGTAAAACACATAAGGATCTTTGCCCAAAGGGACATTAGAAGGATTCCACACCCAATAATTATCGAGTTTATGAGCAGGGTCAAAAGTAATCGTTGCTGTATTATGCGTGGCTGAAACGACTTGAATATTCGACGCTTTAGTATTGCCGATTGGCTGACCGGTAGCTGTACCGTCTAAAGTTGTAAACTCCGCATAATCGCTTTTGAAATCGCGGCTGCTTGTATACGGTCTTACATACCAAGTCGAATAGAGCTTATAGGTAGTGTTAGGCGCCAAATTTTCCAGCGTTACACTGCCGTTTGATCCGATTGCCAAATGATTTCCGGATTCGCCATCATACCAGATGTCAATTTTGGATTGATCGGGATGGGTAGCCCAATTAAGAGTTGCGCTTGTAGCTGTAATCGAAGATGGATCCACGGCGAAATTTTGTGGGGCAGCAGGGAGAACTGCACTCGCCGTATTGTCGGTTAGCTCAGTAGTTGCTGGGGGAGTTTCTGTTGAAGGCTCTTCTGTGTTTTCCGGAGCAGCAGAAGTTGCTTCTGTTTGAGCCGCAGCGTCGCCTTCATTGGCATAAATTTCGGTAGCGCTTACAAAAGGGCTTAGCAATAAAGTCAAAGTTAAAAAAAGTATAAACATCGTTTTAAGTTCTTTTTTACGAACAGAGAAATACACCTTATCACCTCAATTGTCAAAGTTGAAAGTAGCGACATGACGGGCATGCGCTTAGTGGTACAAGTAGTTCACTATAACGAACAGAACGTCAAAAGGAGATCGTTAAGCGATCATTTGGAACCTAAAGGCTGGAATAAAAGTTGAACCGAATAAGAAGCGTAAACAGTAAGGGGTCATTCAGGGAACGGCTTGGCTGCAAGGCTTGACACATGCCATCGATTGCATATGCCTCCGCGCGTTCCTATTGGACAGAAGATGAACGAATTGTCCGTTGTGTTGAGGAGAAAACAGAAATGACAGCGGTTACGAAAATACAATGACAAACTTGAAGCGTTTTAAAATAACAGGGTACCGGTCCCCTTCCGGTTTCGTATCATTTGCCCTCCTTTTCCGTCTAATAGTTGGTTTGGTGCAGCTACTTCGGTGTAGCTATTTCCATCATGAGTCGAACCTAGGGCGAGCGGAAGGGGGAGATTTATGTGATAATAGGGGTAATTTTTAACAATAATGTAAAAATGTCGATATCAGCTGTCGTTTATAGTTGATAATTGTCGATAATGATCGAATATAAATACATTGTGCGAATGCATGCAACGAGCCGACATGATAACATAAGGGGGATTATACGATTTTGAAACAAAAGGAGTGCATCACAATGTCTACAGCCTTGAAACCGAAGTTGAATCGCGAGTATATGGTGAGCCAATTGAAAGAGCTCCTTGGCATCCCAAGTCCAAGCGGCTATTGCATGGATATTATGAAACACCTGAATAAAGAGGTGGAAGCGTTAGGATTTACGATGGAGCAAACGCCAAAAGGGACAGGAATCATTACCATTCCCGGCGAGCGTGCCGATAAGGTCATAGGCATTTCCGCCCATGTGGACACTTTAGGGGCTATGGTACGTTCGATTAAACCAAACGGAATGATCCGGTTTACGTCCATTGGCGGATACGCCATGTTTACAGTAGAAGGCGAATATTGCGTCATTCATACGCGTGACGGAAAGAAATATGACGGAACGGTATTGACCACTAAGCCGTCGGTTCACGTGTATCGCAATATACAAGAGATGAAGTTGGAAGAGGCCGATATGCAAATTCGGATTGACGAGTCGGTGGAAAGCAAAGAAGAGACGGAAGCGCTGGGCATCTCAGTTGGCGACTTCATTTCATGGGATCCACGGACGCGCATTTTCTCAAACGGCTGGATTAAGTCCAGACATTTGGACGACAAAGCAAGCGTAGCATCGCTGATGGGCATACTGGAATGGTTTGCTCGCGAAGGGAAAAAACCGGCTTATACGATCAAGCTGCTTATTTCTACATATGAGGAAGTAGGCCATGGCTGCGCCTATGTTCCAAGCGACATCACCGAACTAGTGGCGGTCGATATGGGCGCGCTTGGGGACGACTTGTCCGGCTCGGAAAAGAAGGTGTCCATCTGTGCGAAGGATTCCTCGGGACCATACGATTACGGCATGACTTCCAAAATGATCGATTTGGCGAAGCGCGAGGAGTTGCCGCATGCGGTTGACATCTATCCGCAGTATGGCTCCGATGCATCGGCCGCTTTGCGCGGCGGCAACAATATTCGTGCGGCGTTGATTGGTCCGGGTGTAGATGCTTCTCATGGCATGGAGCGTACTCATGCGGATGCAGTAGAGAATACAGCTGCACTTCTGCTGGCTTATGTAATGGAAGCTTAGTTTAATAGCGAAAAAAGGCGTGGCGCCGAACGATGCTGCTTGTTTGCATGGTTCGGCGCCACGCCTTTTTTTATTGATGCTTTTGAATATATTCGTTAAGCAGGTCGAATGTTTCGGTGAAGCCTTTTTTCAAATGGTCGCTCATCGCTTCGAAAATGCGCACTTCGGCTTTTTTGGCGTCATGCGCCGTCCCGTGCAGTGTTAGTTTTGTTTTGCCCTCGTACTCATCAAACGTTACGGTATTCAATATTTCGAGAGGCCAATCCTTGCTGAAATAAGCACGTATAGGGCGTCCCGTTTCATCTGCAAAGGAGCTGGTATAGACGAGCTTGCCGGGGCTTTCAATTTCTTTATATGAAAATTTCCCATACGTGAGGAGACCGTCCGGCGATAGCTGCTTGTAATGAATAAAGCCTCCGGGCTCAAGCGTTTGGGAGAGGATGGTCATTTCGTAGCCTCTTGGGCCCCACCAGTGTTTCATATGTTCTCCTTGGGTGAACCATTGAAAGAGCTGTTCGGGTGAAACGTCGTATATACGTGTCATATAAAGTCCGCGTTTTCCAGTTGCTGGCGCGGTTTTTTTCTTTTTTAAAAACATGCCGTAGTCCTCCTGGTTTGCTGGTTGTTTATGAGGAAAATATGATTCCAAAAAGTTGCTTCTTCTATTATAGCAAAGCTTGCTCCCCTAGACGATTGGCTGGGGGAAGATGCCGCTGGGTAAAAAGCGCCCCGCTATGGTATAGTGGAGCTAATATGCGTGGAAACGGAGAGGGAATGACATGATGAAAAAGACAGAACGGACTGAGCGGAATGAGCAAAACCGGAGCGGTGAGCGGGTGAGTCAGCCGGAAGGGCGACGCGATGGGAAGGGACGCTCTTCTTTTGGCGGGGAGAAGAAGGGGCAAATGGAGAAGAAGCAGCCTTTTGCGAAGGCAAAAGCTGGCGGAGGTAGTCCGTCGAGCGAGCGTTCTTTTGCTGGGCAAAAGGGTGGAAAAGGGCGTTCCGCAGGCGAGAAGAATGCCGGGACGGGTCGTGTTGTTGCAGAGCGAAATGCAGGGAAGGGGCGCTCCGCTACAGGACAAAATGCGGAGGCGAGCCGTCCGGTTACCGAGCATAATGCAGGAAAAAGCCGCCCCGTTGCTGGACAAAATGCAGGGACAGGCCGTCCCGCTACGGAGCGGAATAAGCGCCAAGATGGAAGAGCCGGTGCTTGGAGCAAGGGCCCGGCGAAAGGGACTGCCGAGGATGTAAAGCAAGGCGACCGGATTATCGTGACGATTAAACGAATCGGCATTAATGGAGAGGGCGTTGGCTACTACAAGCGGAAGGCGGTCTTTGTAGAAGGGGCTTTGCCGGGAGAGGTAGTCAAAGCCAATGTGACAAAAGCAGAATCGGGCTATTTGAATGCATCTCTTGTAGAGATTGAGAAGAAATCGCCCGATCGGGCTGAACCTCCATGTCCGGTATATGAAGAGTGCGGCGGTTGTCAGCTTCAGCATATGAATTATGAAGCGCAGCTCGCCGCGAAGGAAGAGATCGTACGAGAGGCGTTCCAGCGCTATGCTGGAATTGAGGAGCTTCCCATGCGCCCTATTCTCGGAATGGAGAACCCTTGGGGCTACCGCAACAAGGCGCAGCTTCAAGCTGGGAAACAAGGCGACGACATCATTACGGGACTTTATTCGGCGGGGACACATAAGCTTGTTGATATAAGCGGATGCGAGGTGCAGCATCCTGTCGTGAATGAAGTGATGGAAGGCACAAAAGAGGTGCTTGCGGAACTGGACATTGCGATATACAACGAACGTACCCGTCAGGGGGCGGTTCGAACTGTAGTTGCTCGGGTTGCTCAAGCGACAGGCCATGTTCAGCTTACGCTTATTTTAGATATGGACAAGCTGCCGGATGCGAGACGGTTTGTTCAGCGAATCCGGGAGAAGCTGCCAATGGTGAAGACCATTGCGCAGAACGTGAATAAAGGCAAATCGCCGCTTATTTTCGGAGAGCGCACGACAGTGTTATGGGGAGACGAGCGGTTGAACGAGACGTTAGGCGATGTTCGATTTTCTTTGTCGCCAAGGGCGTTTTTTCAGCTTAATCCCGAGCAAACAGTGAAGTTGTACGATGCAGCGAAAGAAGCTGCGTCTTTGACGGGTAAAGAGCTTGTAGTCGATGCTTATTGCGGCACGGGTACAATTGGGATGTGGCTGGCACCGGAAGCTCGTGAGGTACGGGGCATTGAGCTGATTCCTGAAGCGGTGCGGGATGCTCGAAGCAATGCGGATACGAGCGGCATTACGAATACGCGCTTTTTCGAAGGACGAGCAGAGGAACTGCTTCCCCAGTGGGTTGAGCAAGGCGTACGCCCGGACGTCGTAGTCGTTGACCCGCCGCGTACGGGATGCGAGCTGCCGCTCTTGCAAGCGATCGCTCAAGCTAAGCCGAAGCGGCTCGTGTACGTTTCGTGCAATCCTTCGACACTTGCGAAGGACTGCAAAGTGCTTCTTGGAAACGGGTATCAACTGGAATGGGTTCAACCGGTGGATATGTTTCCTCAGACGAGTCATGTGGAGTCGGTCGTATTGATGGTTAGAAAATGAGGTGTGGTAGGCTCGCTTTAGATGGATTATGTATAGAGCTTGTAAAGTAATGTATGGCTGGCTAGGGAGTAGAGGAGATAAGTTTAGCTTTATTGAGGGGGGCTCAGGTGTAGATCACGCCTGGGCTCTTTATTTAATAATAAATTAAGTGCAAATGCATTTATTTTTACTTCTGCACTTTCTAAGGTTTACTATATTAGTTGGGTGAACTTGGTGTTATCGTATACACCACCAATGTCTAGTTGCAGCTTCAATGTCTGTTATTGTTTTTCTCTGTACCCCCGACAATTTACCCTTAAATTAACAAAATCGTTAGGTTCCACGTAGTTGCCTGGTCCCCATAGAATATTTCATGTTGCATTATTCTTACTTTGTACAGCTTTATGATCAGTATTAAGCCTATAAGGATATCATTTTTACGGAATAGGAACGAGGTGATCGTCTGTATGGAAAACACAATAGGGTTACTTGACAATAGCGGTGAAAAAAATGTTGAGTCACTCTCTATGTCCAATACAGCCACTAGCAGTGCTTCTGGAGATACTGGCACTAAGTGGGTCAGACTTAGCAGTAACAGATAGAGAGAAAGAGTTTATCGTTTGGTTGAATCAAACATACATCCAAGAGGCGTTCGAGCAATTGGCCCGCGACAAAACGGTCGTCATTATCGCGCATCGACTGCATACCGTGAGACGTGCCGACCACATCGTCGTCATTGACGACGGTAAGGCGGTGCAGAGCGGCACGCATATGGAGCTGCTCGCAAGCGGCGGCATTTACCGCCGTTCTGGGAGGAGCGCCGCCGGGCGCAAGGTTGGAAGCTGCGCAGAACGCCTGAAGAGGTTAAAATTTAATTTTGCCTAATCATTATAAGTATAAATTCGTAACGGGAGCGGCCTATCAAGGCCGCTCTTTTTTTGCTGACCATTGCTCTTTAAATAGTTAGAGTGCTCTCCGTCCCAGGACCGACACGAAAATACATCGCCTGCACGGTGTAACTCCATTTATTTTCTTTAGTATTTAATTTAACAATATGGAGGAAGTTACCAGTCAAACTAGAGGAGATGGAACGGTGATCAAGCTGATCGAATTCAAAAATGTCTCAAAACAATACAAGGTAGGAGAGGTACCGATTATGGCGCTTAATGGCGCCAGCTTTTCGATAGCGGAAGGCGAGTTTGTTGTCATTTTGGGGGCGAGCGGCGCCGGGAAAAGTACGATTCTACATCTGCTTGGCGGGATGGATACGGCCTCAGGCGGCGAGGTTTTCGTCGGCGATCAAGAAATTACCAAATGGAACGAAAAAGAGCTAACCCGCTATCGCGGCGAAAAGATTGGGTTTGTTTTTCAATTTTACAATCTCATCCCGAATTTAAACGCACTCGAAAATGTGGAATTTGCCGCCGAGGTATGCAAGGACCATTTAGATGCAAAAAACATTTTGCAGCAAGTCGGTCTGGCCGAACGAATTTATAACTTCCCGTCCCAGCTCTCAGGAGGAGAGCAGCAGCGAGTCGCTATCGCGAGAGCGGTGGCGAAAAATCCGCTTCTGTTGCTCTGCGATGAGCCGACTGGCGCTCTGGATTACGTGACAGGCAAGTCTGTCCTCAAGCTGCTCCAGGATTTGAATAGGGAGACAAAAAAATGCGTAGTGCTGGTCACCCACAATTCCGCCATCGCCCCTATGGCCGACAAAATTATTAAAGTCAAAAGCGGAAAAATCGAAAGCGTCACAATCAATAAACATAAACAAAGCGTTGAAGGGATCGAGTGGTGAAGATGAAGCTGCTTATTAAACTGCTGAGGGATATCAAACAGTCCGCCGGACAATTTTTAGCTTTTGTGCTCGTTATCGCAGTAGGCGCCTTTTTCTACACGGGACTTGTCACTTTGAGTGATAATTTGAGCGCTTACACAAAGGCCTATTTTAAAGAGCATAATTTGAGCGACCTACATGTTTACTACAGTCAAATTTCCAAACAGGAAGTGGCCGATTTAAGCGCAGCGGAAGGCATAACGGAAGGAGTACACAGAATAGAAGGACGCTACACCTTTGATGCCGCGCACTCTTTTGACAATGATAAAGCGACCCTCAAGGTTCATTCGATTCCTGAACAAAATGAAATTAATACAACCGCCATCCTGGAAGGCCGCCTTCCTTCGAACAAAGAAGAAATGCTGCTAGATTCCCGTTATGCCAATGAGCATGAGCTTACAATCGGCGATCAAATCCGCATAGGCGCGAACCAAAAGGAGTTAACCTTCACGATAAGCGGCCTCGGCGAAAACGTTGAACACGCTAAGAAGAACGATACGCAAGACCATCTAACCTACGGAATAGCCTACATAGCGGAAGGGGCCATCCCGGATATCGCCGGCGACTTCACTTACAATGAAATTATAGTTGATGCAAAAGAAGGCTACGATATCGGCCGACTAGGCGAAGCTATCGAGAAAAATTCAGAGCGGCTTGCATACTTAAGCCAAATAAGCAAAGAACGCACGTTCAGCTATTCGCAGCTAACCGCCACGATTCAAAACAACAAAGGGATGAGCTTCGTCATCCCGCTGCTGCTGTTTTTTATCGAAGCCATCATTTTATTCCTTACTCTGTCGCGGATGATAGACTCTCAAAGGAATCAAATCGGCATTATGAAGGCGTTGGGAGTAAACAATAGAAGCATCATGCTTCATTACATGGGATACCCTGTACTCGTTGGTATCATCGGCTCGATAGTAGGCTTTGCGATTGCCGCTTTTGTGTTTATTCCGTTGATCGTGGAGTCTAACGCTAATGCGTACTCGCTGCCGGGTATTCATTTTTCACTTTCGGCTTATTCTATCCTTCCCCCAATCATCATCTCTAGCGTCTTTGGAATGTTGTCCTGCTACCTAAGCGGCAGAGCGATTTTGAAGGAACGTGCGGCTCAAGCGCTCAGGCCCAAACCGCCTAAAGCGATGAAGAAAATACGGGTCGAAACCGTGCCGGGAGTATGGAACCGCCTACCCTACAGCTACAAGATTATTATGAGAAATATTTTTTTAAACAAACAAAAGGCTTTTGCAAGCTCGGTTGGGGTTGTCGTCAGCACGGTTTTGTTAATAACGGCGTTTGGCACCCAGACGGCTTTGCAAAAGGTAGCGAATCAAACAAAAGAGGTCTATACCTACGATTTGAGGGTGGATTATAAAATGGGTACGGGGCAGATTCCATCGCAGCTGCCGGCCGGTGTGCAAAACAGCTACTCGCTATCCTCTTACCCTATTGAATTTATAAAAGGTGACGAATCCGAAAAAGCGACCTTAATCGTGACGGAAAGAGAGAACAACCTGCTTCATTTTTTTGACACGCGGAAAGATAAAATCCCCTTAGAAAACAATGGGGCACTGGTTCCGAAGTCTTATGCCGATTCTTTTCACATTTCAGAAGGGGATATGATTGACGTCCGGTTTTCGGCGCCGGAGCTAAATCAAAAGACCGTCCAAATGAAGGTTCTCAAAATAACGACTCAATATTCCAAACCGTCCTTTTATATCACAACCGATTATTTAAAAAGCTTTGGTTTGGATTACAACCCAACCTCACTTTTGATGAAAGGGGACGACTCTATGGAACTGGCAAGCCTTCGCAGCTCTTTTGAACGGAATGCTTCAGTGGAGTCTATCTCGGATAAGAGCGATTTGGAGGAGTCGGCTCAGTATATTTTAAAGCAAAACAGCTTTATCTTTATCATGTTTATGATTAGCGCCGTTATCCTTTCCTTTGGGGCGATTTATACCATCTCTTCGATCAACATTTATGAAAGAAATCGCGAGCTTGCGACTCTTAAAGTGCTGGGCTTCCCGAAAAGTAAAATAAATAGGCTGATCTTTTTGGAAAATATTCTTTTAACCGTAGTTGCCGTTATCGTTGCTTTTCCTATCGGCAGTTTTATGTACGGGAATGTTGTGGAGGCGTTGTCCAGCACGCATCAGCAAATTCCGGACCAATTGACCGCATCCTCCATTCTGTTATCTATTGCCATGGCGCTGCTGCTCACTCTCTTGTCCAATCTGCCCCTTAGAAGAAAGGTGAGCCGGATCCATATGATTGAATCGTTAAAAAGCATCGAGTAGGCAAAAGGGAGCCGTGCTTTTTTTAAGCGCTTGGACTCCGATACAATTGGGGCCATTGCCGGAGGCCTTGCTGGAATCTATTATGGCTATTCTTCTATTCCTGCGGCCTATTCCGATGCCATTTTAATTAAGGAGCGTTTGGATGAAGTCACGCTTCGATTGTATGAGTTGAGGGTGGGAGAAGGAACGGCGGTTTAGCGAATCATTAACGATTGATCGTAACGTTTGGGTTAAAGCAAACAATCCCGTTCGCAGACCTTCGGGCGAGGTTATAATGAGGAAAATCATTACTCGGCAGAAGCTGCAAAGGAAGAGAAAATCGTGAAAAATAGATTAGATCATGACAGAGAAAAAAGCTTAAGCAAATTGATGACGAAGCTGCTTCGTCACACCCCCGAAGCCTTTGGCGTTGTTCTGGACTCTGCGGACGGATCGTGCCAGCTCAGTACGATGCTGAAAGCGATCCAGGCCCAGCCTAGATGGTCGTGGGTGCAACAGGAGCATATCGAACTGGTCGTCAGCAATTCGGATAAGCAGCGCTTTGAAATCGAGGGAGACCGAATAAGAGCGAAGTATGGTCATAGTCACGACAAAGTCCAGTATGCTCCCGCTCAGCCTCCGGCGACCCTCTATCACGGCACGAACAAAGACGCGCTGCCAGCGATATTAAAGGATGGACTGCGACCTATGAGCCGGAAGTATGTTCACTTGTCGGAGGGCACCCATTTCGCCACGCTTGCGGGCAGCCGCAGAGGGGAATTGGTTATGCTGGAGGTAGACACCGCAAATGCTGTGCAGCAGGGGGTTGTTTTTTATTATGCGGGCAATGAGGTGTGGTTAGCAGACCGTGTGCCGCCCACAAGCTGTTCGGTCGCGGGCTCGAAAGAAAGAGAATAAGGAGTATATGAACATGAAAGATTCAATTGTGGATATCGGCGTTAATTTGATGCATCGCTCCTTTCATTATGATCGTGAGCAGGTCGTGGAAAGAGCGTTGGCGAACGGCGTTTCGCCGCTTATTTTGACAGGAACAAGCCTCAGGAGCAGCACAGAAGCTGCCCATTATGCCGGACGTTACCCCGGAAAACTATATTCTACAGCGGGTATTCATCCTCATGATGCAAAAAATGGAAATGAGGACACGATTGCGAAGCTGGAGCAGCTCGCGGCTTTGCCGCAGGTGGCAGCCATCGGGGAGTGCGGTTTGGACTATAACCGTGATTTTTCCCCGCGGGACGTACAGCGCAAATGGTTTATCGAGCAAATTCAATTGGCGAATAAGCTGAATTTGCCGCTGTTTCTTCATGAGCGCGAAGCCTTTTCGGATTTTGTTGCCATTGTTAAGGAGCATGCGGTGCAAAAAGCGGTTGTCCATTGTTTTACGGGGACGTTGCATGAGCTTAAGACCTATCTCGAAATGGGCTTTTATATCGGCATTACCGGATGGATCTGCGATGAACGCAGGGGCAAACATTTGAGGGAGCTTGTTCGAATGATCCCCTCCGATAGGCTGATGATCGAGACCGATGCGCCGTTTTTAACTCCGCGAGACTTAAAGAACAAGCCGGCGGATGGACGGAACGAGCCTGCATTTCTGCGTCATATTGTTGAGACTGTTGCTCGTTGTACCGGCAAATCCGAAGTGGAGGTCGCTAAGGAAACGACGGCGACGGCAGTGGATTTTTTTGGCATCGGTTGACTAATCTCAGAACGGATATTGCAAGAGGTAAGTAAAGGGGCTCCGGATGATGTTTTGGAGCTTTTTTTATAGGAGAGCGAAGGGTGAAAGCATGCAACAAAGCGGAGATAGAAAGTGGAGGATAGAGCAGCTTTTGCACAAAATGAAGTCCAAACAAAAGCCCGCTTATTCCAGCTTACTTGAGGAGTGCGTGGAGGCTTTAGGAGAGGGCACTATCGTTTTGTCCGATCAAACAAGCGATAAGATGAGCGAAGAGTTGTCAGATGCCTACTGTTTCACAGCTTGGGGGAAATTCAATTGGTCTAAAATTCCGAACCAGTACCATGTAAACAATGCTGCTGAAGTAGTGACTGCTTTGAATGTTTTAAAAATGGATGTGGAGCTTCCTGTTTTTATCATTTGGGACGGTGATCATCCTGTTCTAGAAACAAAATGGTTAAACGTAATGGATGCCATCGATGATGTATTGGCAGTGGATTTTAACACTTATATTTATTGTCCTAATCATTACGTTGTTGAGTTTTACCGTGGCAGTGAAATTACGATTGGCTGGGTATGATGACATGATAATTGATCAGATTAATAATTAGCGTCCAACAGGGAAATCTGGAGTGGGACAACCGGAGAGAAGTGTGACATGCTGTTGTCATACTTCTTTTTTTATAATAAATGTAGTGACTATATGGTTTTGGGAAGGAGATTGCGTAACGCAATGGAAGTTGAAAATCTCATTGAAGCAAAAACGAGGGAAGAGCTGAGAGCTTGGCTGCGGGACAACAGCAAGACGGAAAAGTGTTGCTGGGTCGTCGTAAGCGTGAAGCCAAAACCGAATACGTTGCTTTATTTGGATGTGGTGGAAGAAGCTTTGTGCTTTGGATGGATCGACGGCGTGAAAAAGAAAATATCCGAAACAGAGCAAGGGCAAAGACTGTCTCCTAGAAGCAAAAAAAGCAACTGGACCGAATTGAACAAAGAACGTGTCCGCCGGCTCGAAAGAGTGGGGCTCATGACGGATGAAGGAAGAAAGCGGCTTCCCGATATGGACCCGGACGCTTTTCAAATCGATAAAGATATACTGCAAAGGCTGATGGAAGATATTGAAGTTTATGAAAACTTTGTAGCTTTCCCTGCCCTTTACAAAAGAATTCGGATCGACAATATCCAAAGCTTTAGGAACCAGCCGGAGCTCTATAACAGCCGATTAGATAAACTTATTGCTCATACTAAAGAAAATAAAATGTATGGGCAGTGGCATGATAACGGACGGCTGCTGGAAGGTTAGGATGAGCTTGTGATACAGTGGATGTCTTTTAGAAAAGGACTGTTTTGTCGTATCGGAATTCACTATAATGGAAATATTGGTACAAGCATGTTTTAGAAACGATTATATAAAAGGGAGTGCATTACGATGATTAACAAGGTTGGTCAGATTATGGTTTATGTCAATAATCAAGACGAAGCTGTGAAGTTTTGGACGGAGATTATGGGATTTGCGGTTGTTGCGGAAGAGGATAACGGCCAAGGCTTCAGATGGATTGAGGTTGCTCCTTCCAAAGACGCAGCTACCAGCATCATTTTGCACAGCAAGGAGTTTGTAGCGAAAATGAATCCGGGCATGAACCTAGGTACGCCTTCCCTCATGTTCTTCTCGGATAAGTTTGATGAGCTGCACAGCCATTTGACGGAGAAAAAGACGACAGTCGGCGACATCGTAGAACTGCCTGGCGGCCGAGTGTTCAATTTTGCGGACTTCGAAGAAAACTATTTTGCCGTAATGGAAAAAAAGTAATCGCATAAATTAACAAAGAGGGGGAGCATGCGCTTCCCCTCTTTGTTAATGCAGAAGTTTAGTTCTTGTTATTGTGACTTTCATTGCTGCCGCTGCCACTCCGAGCGAATGACTGCTAAATGCCAGACATCCTCAAACGTTCCCCATTTCAGCACTTCATGTTTTGCGAGCCCTTCTACGAGCAGTCCCGCTTTCTCCATTACTTTTTTGGAGCCGATGTTTCTGGCAAAGCACCTGCCCTTAATTCTTTCAAGGCCTAAAATGTTAAATCCAAATTCGACTATCGCTTGGCAAGCTTCGGTTGCGTAACCGGCATTCCAATAGTCGGAATGGATAAAATAGCCGAGCTCTCCGTTCCGGTGCTCCGCCGACACGCTGACAAACCCGCAGTTGCCGACATAGACGTTCGGCGATTCCTTTTTGAACAATCCCCATTCATAGGCTTTGCCTTGCTCAAAGTTCTCGTTCGCGAATGAAACCCACCAGTCGGCGGTTTCTCTCGGGTAAGGATGAGGGATCGAGACGGTCGTTTCGGCAATTTCGCGTCGTCCGGCAGCCTCGAATACCGCCTCCGCATCTTCCTTTTTGTAGCGCCTCAACAACAACCTATCGGTTTCTAAAGTATTTGGAATAACCTTCACGAGGATCAACCCTTTCGACGTAGAAACTGTTTTTATAGTTTACAGTTGTCGAAACATTCTGTCTAATGTTGATTCCGATAAACGGAATAGATGGAATGCAACCTGTCGAAAATAAAAGCTTGTTTCTCAAAAGTGAGACCGATCCTCTCGGCTACACGAATGGAAGCGGAATGCTCAGGGTCAATGATGCTGATCAATTTGGCCAGCCCCAATGTATAAAACCCATAATCGCGGCATGCCTTGGCCGCTTCCGTTGCCAACCCTTGCGACCAATATTTTTTATGGAGATGGTAGCCGATTTCCGTTTCTTCTTTGTCGTCTACTTGCTGTTTAATCAATCCGCAATCTCCAATGACTTCGCCCGTTTCTTTCAGGCACATCGCCCATAATCCGTAACCGTCATGGATATACCGGTTTTGATTTTTTTCAATCCAGTGCTCTGTCTTCTCCCAATCAAACGGGGCCGGGTAAAACGCCATCGTCTCGGCATCGGAGAAAATCGGATGCAAGGAAGCGGCATCCTCCTGCCTGAACTTTCTAAGCAGCAGCCTTGGCGTCTCTACGATTGTCACGAAATTTCCCCCTCTTATTGAAATGGTTCAACTTGCAGCAGCTATGATTATAAAGCTTATACACAATGATTTTCAAATATTGGTAACAAGGAAGGGTTTCAGGCATTAAAATTCGAACTAAATAAAGATGAAACGGAGGGATATTTACTTGAGCGGAGAGATAACAACCATTATACGTCCTTTCAGGCTGGGGGAAGAGCGATATGTAATAGAGTCTCATTATGACTTTTATCGGCGGGAGCATCAATATGATCTCTCTTTTAAAAGGTTTGTAGAAGAGGGGGTCCGGCAATTTGTTCTTTCATTCGAGCCAGGTAACGATCAGCTATGGGTTATTGAAAAAGGCGAACGCCTAAAAGGCTCTATCGCCATTCAGCGTATCGCGGCGGCGGAGGCTCGGTTGAGATGGTTTTTGATCGATCCGGAGTTGGCGGGACAAGGATATGGAAAAAGATTGTTGGAGCTTGCGACCCTCTTTTGCCGAGATAGCGGTTGCGAGACCATTGTGTTGGAAACCGGCAGCAAGCTAGTACGGGCGAGGGAACTCTACTCCAAAAGCGGCTTTGTTCTCTTAGAGTCCAAAGAGCAAATTTTGTCCAATCAGCTTTTAGTAACAGAGCACTGGCGCAAAGATTTAAAGCTCGGTTAGAAGGGTGACTTGTCATTCTATCGGCGATTGGAGTTCGAGCTGATCGTTTGTTATACTAGAAAAGACGCCGCTTTTACTAGTGCAGCGTGGAATTTTTACGGAAGGGAGGGAACAGAATTGAAAAAGAAGTCATTGAAGTCGTTATCCAAAGGCATTGGGCATGCGCAGGCTATTTTTTTCGCCTCCGCAAAAAGCGGGAGAGGTGTGCCCAAAATTGGATATTGGCGACGATGATTTCGTGAGCGGATTTTCCGTTCATGGATGTTGGTGACGGTTACTATCACCACGGGTCGCATGCCTGTGGTGGCATATATAATGATGTACACACCACAGGCGGCTTGGCTTGCGGTGTTTTTTGTGTTTTCAAAAATAAGGAGGAGATTCAAGATGAGAATGGACGGAGAGAGAATTGCAGTTAGAGCGGTACAACTAAAGGATGCTTCATCGCTTCTGGAGCTGGAGGCCGCAAACCGCGATTTTTTTCAATCGTTTACCGGGCTTAGGGACGATTCCTTTTATACTGTACAAGGGCAAGAGGAACGGATCAGGGAGTTGCATAAGTTGGCAGAAGATGACCGGGGCTATTTCTATCTCGTTTGTTTGAAACAAACGGATGCCGTCATCGGCGAGGTTATTCTATCAGAGGTTGTACGGGACAATCTTCAAGGATGCTGGATCGGCTACTTTTTGGATCGGGAGCATAATGGCAAAGGTTATATGACGGAAGCCGTAAAGCTGGTCGTCCGGCATGCGTTCGAGCAGCTTGGCCTGCACAGAATCGAGGCGGGAGTAATGCCGCATAACGGAGCATCCACTCAGGTGCTGCTGAAGGCCGGGTTTGCGAAGGAGGGCATATCCAGGAAAAACGTAAAGATTAACGGAAACTGGGAGGATCATCAGCTGCTGGCTATTATTGAGGATGATTTGAGAGAAAAATAGGCTTGTCCGTGAAAAAAACGAAGCTTTCCCAAAACCCGCAAAAGCGCGACGCTATGCGGGTTTTGCTCCTTCTCCGGCATAGTCTTTTATTTTTCTTTTATTGGAGGGGGCTAGAATGAAGGAGGAACAAACCGTTCGGGAGGCAGATAACGTGAAAATGAAAAACAGATTAGTCCACATCGGACTAGCCATTCTATTAATAGTAGGGGGTATGCCGGCAAGCTTACTCGGGTTCGGCGGCCATACGGCAGCGAATGGCGCAACCTTTTCGGGAAGCGGAACATCCGCTGACCCTTATTTAATTGAAACGGCTGAACAGTTTAACGCTATTCGCGGCTCGTATTTGGGACAAAATCTTTATTTTAAGCTCAATAGCTCTATCGATCTAAGCAGCTATGCAGAGGGTGCGGGCTGGGAGCCGATTGGAACTAATACAAATTTCTTTGAAGGCCATCTGGATGGCAACGGATTTGAAATTTCGGGCCTCAAAGTGGACCGGGGAAATCACACTGGATTGTTCGCCAGCATCGGAATGAGGGCGACAGTCCAAAACGTGAGGTTAACAGGGGTTCATGTAAAAGGCGACTATTACGTCGGAGCATTGACCGCTGTCAATTACGGGAACGTAATAAACAGCTCCGTTTCAGGAATAGTGTCCGGCAATTTTTCTGTGGGCGGCTTAATTGGGGCTCAGTATGGAGAAGTTCGCAACAGCTATTCTTTTGTAAAAGTGAGGGGAATTGAGTATATTGGCGTATTAGCTGGCAACAACTCCGGAAAAGTTTATAGCAGCTATGCATCCGGAGAGGCAGAGGGTAAAAATGCGGGTGGTCTCGTAGGCTACAATAGTTATGGAGACATTCACGATAGCCATTCTGCCAGCAAGGTGAGCGGAAGCACTCAAGTAGGAGGTCTCGTAGGTACCAACAATAATGGCATCATAAATGGCAGCTACTCATCCGGGGAAGTCAGAGCAAGCACCTACGTGGGCGGTCTGGCCGGCTTAAATAGCTATGCAACGATTCAAAACAGTTATTCCAGCGCCAAAGTGTTTGGAAACCATATAGTCGGCGGTTTGGTCGGTTTGCTTACCGACTCAAGCATAATTGAGAACAGCTATGCTTCGGGAAGCCTGCGAATGAAAGATTATGTCAGCATTTGGGGGGGCCTCATCGGAGACAACTATTCGCCTGGATCGGCAGTGGTGACAAATAGTTTTTACGATACGGAGGCAACGGAACAATCCGTCTCGGACGGGGGCACAGGCAAAACGACGGAGGAAATGCAAAACTTGGCAACCTATGATGACGGGGGCTTGGGAGCGTGGGACTTCACCACGATTTGGGGAATCGATCCGGCTTACAACGGCGGATATCCTTACTTGAGAGGCGCTCAGGCTTTCATCAGCTACGATGGCAATGGACATGCCGGGGGGAGCGTGCCGGGATTGCAATCTTTTGTACCGGGGACGGCAGCCGCTATTCATTCGGGAACGCATGGGTTTGTAAAAGCGGCCGCTCTGTTTGACGGATGGAATACGGCGGCGGACGGAAGCGGGAGCAGCTATAGACCGGGCGATTTTGCCGCCTTTCCGGCGCATGCCACTTTGTATGTGAAGTGGCTGCCGGCCAGCGCTGCGGCAACGATCGCTTCTTCGATTGGCGTAGTCAGCGCGGGAGGAACGGCAAACGAAAGCTTGACGAAAGTGACCATCGGTACGTCGGTGGCCGAGCTTAAAGCCGCGATTACCCCTGCTGCGGGTGCAACGTTCGACATTTATGAGGCAGACGGCGTAACAGCGGCTACTGAGGTTGAGAATGGGAAACTTGTGGTGGTAACCGCTCAAGATTTGATAGCCAAAACGACTTACACAGTGTCCGTGGCAAGCGGTGCAAAAGAGTTGATCGACTACAGCATTCCAGAACAGGTTCAGGCGGCGGTTATCGATAGGGCTGCGCGAACGGTAACGGTTACTGTTCCTTACGGCACTGAGCTGGGGCAACTAGTGGCGAGCTTTACCGTATCTCCGGATGCTGCGGCGAAGGTGGGGACTACCGCGCAAATTAGCGGTACAACGGCCAACGATTTTACAAATCCGATAGTCTGGACGGTGGAGGCCGCGGATGGCAGCGTGCAGAGCTGGACGGTTACGGTCACTGTGGCCCCTAACCAAGAGGCTACATTGCGTTCTTCGATTGGAACGGTCAGCACGGGCGGCACGGCGAACGAAACGATTGTTAGCATTCCAAGCGGAACAACGCTTGCTGCGTTGAAAGCGGCAATTACTCCAGCGGAAGAAGCGACGTTTGAAGTATACGATGCCGACGGAACTACAGTGGCAACCACTCTTGCGACAGGGAAAAAGGTTATTGTGACCGCGCAGGACGGCACGACAAAAGTGACCTACACGGTTACAGTGAACGCAGCTCCACCTGTTGTCATCCCGCCTCCCGGCGTTGTTAGATCGACGAATGGAAAATTATCCATTCCTGCCGGGTCTTCCGGGGAAGTGAGTCTTGACGACAGAATCTTCGTTTCTATTCCGGTTCAAACGGCAAAAGCGCCATTTCAACTGACGATTGAAAGGGTAACGGCTCCTGAGCGGCTTTTAGCCGAAGACGATGCGCTCTTAAGCGGAGTGTATGAGCTGTTAAAAAGCTTCCAAGCTAACTTCCAACCGGCGGTTTCGATTACGTTAACTTTTGATCCCGCTAAGCTGGAGAATACGGAAACAGCTGCCGTATTCTATTACGATGAAGCGGAGAAACGCTGGATCGAAGTAAAGGGCGGAATCATAAGCGGCAATCGGATTGCAATCAAAGTGGATCACTTCACGAAGTTTGCCGTATTTGCGGCAAGCAAGGATGAAACGGGCCAGCAGCCGGAATGGAGCGATATTGCCGGACATTGGGCGGAAGCGTCTATTCATCAAGCTGTAAAAGATGGCATTGCGAGCGGATATCCGGACGGCACGTTCAGGCCTGATCGCGATGTGACTCGCTCTGAATTTACCGTACTGCTGATGAATGCGCTGAACAAACATAATGGCGCTGCAGAGGCAGCGAATACTGAGCTTCCTTTTGCCGATTCCGCGAAAATAGGGGCATGGGCGAAGGGGGCAGTAGCGCAAGCTTTGCAGGCCGGCTATATTAGCGGGTACGGCGACGGCACCTTCCGTCCGAACGATGTCATCACACGGACCGAAATGGCGGTTATGGTGGCTAAAGCTTTTGGCCCCTCGCCGATTGCTTCGGCTTCCACCGGATTTTCCGATGATGGAGATATCCCGTCATGGGCGCGAGACGAGGTGGCGGCGATCCGCGAAGCGGGCATTTTGCAAGGCAAAGAAGGGAACCGGTTCCATCCTCATGCCTCTGCGACGAGAGCGGAAGCGGTTAGCATTTTGTTGAGAGCGGCAGTCGAAAAGTAAGACGATAGAAAGACGGGAAAGAGGGGCATCCACCTCTCTTTTTTTGCTGTCGGTTGCATTTACTTCGAAATCGTAATATTATGAGAGCAAGAAATCATTTCAAGTTTTGGAGGAAACAGCTCGTGATGGAACAAATGCTGGAGCTGTTTGTCAAAAACGGCTTGCGGCCCTTTCATGTATTCCCCGAGGCGAGAGAGCTGGAGAAGTCGATGAACAGCTCGGAAGTTTCGGCGCTTGTGCTGCTTCATTTTTACGGGGATTTGACGATGTCGGAATGGGCTGAGCTGCTTGGCGCTCCACTCAGTACGGTTACGAGTCTCTCGAAGCGGCTCGTGCGCAAAGGAATGATCGACCGGAGGCAGTCGGAGCAGGATCAGCGAATCATTAGGGTGCGTCTGACAGCGGAAGGGAAGGAGCTTGCGGCACAAGTAAAAGCCGTTATGGAATCCACCATCGCCAGAGTGCAGAAGGCGCTGACCGATGAGGAACTGGCCCAGTTTGTGACGCTCGCGGTCAAAGTGGGCAAAGCCATTCAACAAGACGGCAAAACGGAAAAGGGCAAGCCGAGTAAAGCGCTGCGAACGATTCAAATTGAGGATTAGAGCGATCGTACGCAGCCTGAGCTCTTTTTTTAACTAAATACTACGAAATCGTAGTATGTCCAAAATCGATTGTAAACCGGGGAGGAACAGGGAATGAGAATTGTGGTGTACACGGGAAAAGGCGGAGTGGGGAAAACAAGTGTGGCGGCAGCAACTGCCGTTCAGCTCGCTTCAGAGGGACTGCGTACGCTGGTGCTCAGTACGGATGCGGCGCATAGCTTGTCGGATTCTTTCGACTTTGCGCTTGGAAGCGAGCCTGTTCAAATTGCCGACCGGCTATGGGGGCTCGAAGTGGACAGCATGCGCGAGACCGAGAAGCATTGGGGAGCGGTTCAAAGCTGGCTGACGAGCATGATGAGCTGGGCTAAGCTGAACGATGTGTCGACGGAGGAAATGCTTGTATTTCCCGGAATGGAAGAGATGTTCAGCTTGTTGCAAATTAAGCGGTATGCTCATAGCGGCGAGTTTGACGCCATCGTCGTAGATTGCGCGCCGACGGGCGAGACGCTCCGGCTCCTTAGTTATCCCAATGTGCTGAGCTGGTGGGTGGAGAAAATTTTCCCATATGAGCGAAGGCTCGTTAAACTCGTTCGTCCCGTAGCAAAGTTCGTTACTGGCGGCATGGAATTGCCGGACGAAGGTGTGATGGACACGATAGAATCGTTTGTGAAGGAGCTTGAGGACCTGCAATTGCTTCTGCTGGATAAGGATATTACGTCGATCCGTTTAGTGACCATCCCTGAAAAAATGGTTGTGGCGGAGGCTCGCCGGGCGTTCACTTATTTGAACCTGTTTGGCTTCAATACCGACACTATTATCGTCAACCGTGTTTTGCCGCCGGAAGCGGGAAAGGGCTACTGGAGAGAATGGCGCGAGATTCAGGCCAAATATGAGCAGGAAATTCAGGAAAGCTTCAGCCCTTTGCCTATTATCCGAATCCCGATGCAGCCTTCGGAAGTGCTGGGACTGCCGATGTTGGCAAAAATGGGAGAAGCCGCTTTCGCCGAGCTCCCGGCGTCTGGCGTCCATTATGTAGGCCATGTGCAGGAAGTTCGCAAGGAGAGCGGCATCTATTTTCTTGACCTTGCACTGCCTTTTGTCCAGAAGGAAGAGCTTCAGCTCAGTCAGAAAGGCGATGAGCTTACGGTACAGGCAGGACGTTACAAGCGCAAGGTGCTGTTGCCGCGCGTTTTGTTCGGACGCCCGATCGAGGGGGCGCGGTTTAACGAGGCGAAGCTGTCGATCCGGTTTGGGGAACGCGAGTCCTTAAGCGCGGTGGAGGAAAAAAGATGAGGCGTGAGACGGTCGCCTCGCTGCTGGAGGTTTTGCTCGAATGGCATAGCGGAGAGCCGGAGCGGCGGACTCCGTCCAAAGCGAAGGCTCACTTTCGGGCGATGCGCCGAGAAGCTCTTTATGGCTTGCGCGCCGTCATCGATGCGGCGCTAGCCGAAGAAGGTGAGGAGGCCGGAGCGAAGCCGAATCGCTCAGCCGTTCGAAGGGCGAGAGCGAGCCATCGGGCGAAATCGTCCCCTCCAGCTAGCGGGAAAATCGATATTACTGATTGAGAAAGAGCGGTTATTTTTGCTTATGTATTACGATATCGTAGTAATTGGAGCTGAAGGAGAGATTTTATGCTGATGATCGATCGGTATATGCCGGAGTACCAGTTCGGCGAATATCACGAAATTGTCATTCGTGCGCCTCGCGAAGAAGTATTTCGCGCCGTATGCGAGCTGCGGGGCGAAGACATCCCGTTTATGCGGATTTTGTTTGCGATTCGATTGCTGCCTTCTTTTGTACTCGGCAAAAGAAAGTGGGAGGGCAGGAGACTTGCTCCTGCCGAATCGCCCGCTTTTTTGAAAAGCATGGTTCATTACGGGTTTTTGGTATTAGAGGAGCGGCCTGCGGAGGAGCTTGTCCTTGGCGTAGCCGGCGAGTTCTGGAAACTTGCGGGCAATGCACCGTTCAAGCTGGATTCCCCCGAACGTTTCCTGAACTTCCATAATCCGAAAGCGGTGAAGTCGGTGATGCAATTCCTTCTTCGCGATCAGCCAAGCGGAACTACGCTGCTTTGTACGGAAACGAGAGTAAGCGCCGTCGACTCCGCGGCCCGGCTGAAGTTCGGTTTGTATTGGGCATGCATATATCCGTTTAGTGCGCTCATCCGGCGCATGATGCTGAAATCCATTAAAAAGATCGCGGAGAGGAGAGTTCGGCATGATTAGGAAGCTGAACAGCGGAGCTATGCTGGCTTGGACGGCGGCGCTTCATACAGTAATTGGGGCGATTCTATTTTGGCAGCCGCTTGTGGATATTTGGAGGGACGGCTTGTTCGGGGCGGTCGGCGCTCATTTGGACCGGGGAAACGCCTTTTGGTTTTTAATGTTTGGGTTCGCCATATATATGTATGCCTGCCTGATCCGCTTTGTAGAGAGGACGAAAGGACGGCCCATTCCGCGATTTGTCGCTATTCACCTGCTGATGTTCAGCATCATCGGACTTGTTTTCGTCCCGCTCTCCGGCTTCTGGCTCGTCATTCCGCAAGCTCTCCTTCTTTTTCGCAAAAGCAGATTGTCACAACAATAGGGGCTATCTCGTTATAGGGGCAAACGAGATAGGGAGTGAAGGACATGAAGCAATGGACATGTGTCGTCATTGGCGGAGGTTATGCCGGAATTAACGCAGTTAAGGCCATTAAAAAAGCGTATAAGGATCAAGGGGGCAGCCGTCCGCTTCGGCTGGTGCTCATAGACAAAAATCCGTACCATTTCCGCAAAGTGCTGCTGTTTAAGCCCGCTGTCACAAACGATGAGATTCGGGTACCGCTGGCTAAGCTTTTCCCGGCGGGGGTTGAAATGGTAACGGGCGGCGTCACTTCGATAGAGTCGCAGGAAAAAAGGTTGTTTTATGAGGACGCGCAAGGGGGACGGCATTCCCTCAAGTATGACGCCGCCGTCGTGGCGGCGGGCAGCATCGTCCGTAAGCCCGAAGCTTCCGCCGGCGGTATCGCGCTGGCCAGTCTGGAGGCGGCTAAACAAATAAAGGAGACTTGGAAGGCCAACTTGCTAGAAGCCGTCCAACAGTCCGACCCGCAGGAGCGGCAGCGTTTGCTGACCATTGCGATAGGGGGAGCGGGCATTAGCGGTATTGAAACGGCGGCGGAGCTGGCTTATTATGTGCGGAAAGACGCGGAGGGAATGGGACTGGACCCGAATGCCGTCCGCATTCAATTGTATAATGCAGGCGAGCGGCTGTTTCCGGAAGGTCCCGCCAAGGTTGGGGTGAAGCTGGAGCGCGCTTTGGCTGCAAAAGGCATTGCCGTTGTTCACCGGACTAAAATTGTGCATGAAAAGAACGGGAGCTTGGCTTTGTCGAATGGCAACACAGCGCGAACCGGCTTATGCGTCTGGACGTTAGGTTTGCTGCCAAACCCGAAGCTTAAGGAAATGGGCCTGCCTCTAACGCCTGACGATCATATCCTTGTCGATGCCTGCTATCGAGTCCGGCATGCGGATGCCCTATACAGCATTGGGGACTGCGCGCGCATTATCGATCCGGTTAGCGGATTGGCCGATGGAAAAACATGCAAAGAAGCGACCGGACAGGCGGCAAGGCTCGCCAAGGTTATGATGGCCGATCTGACCGGCCAGCCGGCACCGGAGCATAAGCGGTTTATGGATTTTTTCTGCATAGGCCTGGGGCCAGGTCAAGGAATGGCGTGGACACGGCAATGGGGAGTCGATATGATTATGACAGGGCGATTAGGCGCGCGGCTGCGGACGTTTACATGGAACTCGGCCAGCTTGCAATAAGCTATCAAACAGGCTTTCAAGAATGGAAGTGGCGGCATGCGGGATTGGTATGAACAGTACAAAGGGCTTCTTTTTTCACTGGCTTATCAAATGACAGGTTCGGCTTCCGATGCGGAAGATGCCGTACAGGACGTATTGTGAAGGTGTTTGATGTAAATCCGGAGCGGCTGACGGAGCCCAAAGCGTATTTGTGCAAAATGACGGCCAACCGCTGCCGGGATATGCTGAAGTCCGCCCGGAACAAGAGAGAGCGCTATGTCGGGGAATGGCTTCCCGAGCCGATTTATACGGGGCAGGAGGATGCCTATGAGGCGGTCGAGCGCGGAGAGCTGCTGTCCTACGCCATGCTGGTGCTGCTGGAGAAGCTGTCCCCGGCCGAAAGAGCCGTGCTTGTGCTGCGCGAGGCGCTAAGCTTCGACTACACCGATATCGCGGAAATTGTGGGCAAAAGCGAAGCCAATTGCCGCAAGCTGCTCAGCCGCGCCAAAGGGAAAATGGGTTTCGCCGTGGAAGAGAAGATTCAGCCCGAAGCAGGCAATGCACAGTGGGTCGGCCGATTTTTGACGGCGCTGGAGCATAACCATGTGGATGAGGTCGTGTCTATGCTTGCCGAAGACGTGATGCTCGTCTCCGATGGCGGAGGGAAGGTTGTTGCCGCGATTCATCCTATTGTATCGAGAGACGCCATTTTGAAGTTTATTTTTGGACTTCTGCGCAAAGCGTCGCAGCAGGATGGGCAAATGCGATTCGAGCTTAAAAACGTGAACGGCCAGCCGGGAGTCGTGTTCTATACGGGCGCGGAAATCGAAACGGTAGTGCTTCTGCATGTGGAGGAAGGCTTGCTCCGCCGGATTTATTTTGTTCGCAACCCGGATAAGCTGAATCATTTATAATAGGGAAGCCGGTTCTCAAGTGAGAGCCGGCTTTTTTAGTTGAGCAAGATTCGAGAAGAGACGTGCCTCCCGGTCATTTACAATAAAAGAGCAAATAATGCCGGTTTCAACGTTGCATGTGTCCGGCGAGAGGATGGGGACCAGATGGACTTTTCTCTTAATGATTGGGATTGGAAAGCGAAGGGCAGCGGGTTTGATCGGGTCATCCGGCAGGAGCGGGAGCTGTCGGTCCATTCCATGAATCAAGGCTACGAAGCGGAAGTGGCGAAGGTGACAGGACCTGAAGAAAGTTATGTGATTAAAATATGGAATCGGCACTATAGGACGGATACCGGGTTTCAGTTTGCACTGTTGCAAGCCTTGCACGAGAGAGGATTGCCGGTTTCCGAGCCGCTGGCTTGGGGCGTGCGCGCAGACGGGACCGAAAGCTTGCTCGCTTCCTTTGACGGTCAGCCGGTTCTGCAACTGGACCCGGATAAAATGAATTTGCTCGCAAAGATATTATCCGATATTCATAGAACGGATGCAGAATCGTTGAGAGGCTGCGGTATTAATGTGCCTTCCTATGATTTTATGGCCTACTATTTTGAAGGAATTGAAAATCATCCCGATCTTCAAAAGCTGCTTGATCCGCTGATCGAAAAACATCCGTTCCTGCACAAATGTTTAATTCACGGCGATTTCCATCCACTTAATTTGGTAGAAAAAGAAGGCCGCGTAACTGTTATCGATTGGACAACCGTTCAATGGGGCGATTCCAGATACGACTTCGCGTGGTCGCTGTTTTTGAAAAAGGTCTATTTGCCGGAGCCCTTTGCCGAACTATTTTGCACCGCTTATCTGGAACAGAATCGTATCCCGCAGGAAGAGCTGAACGCTTTTGAAGCGATGGCCTTTTCAAGATGGATGCTGCTCTATCGAAAACAAGAGGTGCCGGAGGAGCCGGATACGATCTCGAATGTGCAGGCCGTTATGAGCCATAATCCTCATTTGAGGGCCCTTCAATTTCAAGAGTTTACTGAGGATGCCGATCTCAAAACGAAATAAACCAACCAAGTTCTTGAGAGAGGTATGGAGCATAATGAATCGCGTAATGACCTCATCGGCGTTGACAAATGGATACTGTTTTTATTAGTATTTAATTTAATATATACCTAATTAAATGAATATCTAATTAATTGGCGAGGTGTACCAAATGACGACGATTGGCATTTTGGGAGTGACGCACGATAATGAAAGAAGGAAACGAATTGGATTGACTCTGGAGTTTATAGAGGAACTCATATTGGAATTTAAACCGGATGTTTTGTGCGGCGAGATGCTGCCCGAAAGCTGGGAGCGGTACCAACAGGAGGGTTTGTTTAAAGGGTGCGTGGGCGAGCCTGCCAGCGAATACGGCGAATTAATTATTCCTTTATGCGAGAAACAAGGTATTGAATTTGTGCCGATTGATTGGTTGGAACTAGATGTTTGGATGGATTTTGATCCTTTCCTTGCAATTGAAGGGGAGCTAAGAAACAAGCTGGAGTTGGAGAGGACGGAGTGGGAGCAAAAGCAGCTATCCACATGCGGGATAGGTCCTATACCGCTCAATTCAGCGGAGTATGACAGCATAACTAAAGCGATGTATGAATGGATGGAGCGGATAAATCCTGAGGCGCATATCTTTCGGTGGGAATGCAGACATCTCATTATGATTCAAAGGATTAAAAACGCAGTCAAGCGTCATCCTGGCAAACGCATTCTATGTATCGTCGGAGCTGATCACAACTATAAGTTATACGAGAGTCTAGCCGCCGAGGAAGGAATTGAGCTGGTCTATCCGCTCAGAACATAAGAAATAGCCGTCCGGCTGCCGGGCGGCTATTTGCTTAATGGACCAATGATGCAACTGCGACGAGGGATGAAAGGCGGGCAATTGTGTTATGATGGATGAAAAAATGAAGAATGAACGGGAGTGCGTCATAATGAATGAGCAAATAAATGAAATTGCGGCTTGGATGTTCCAAGAGATGCGGCAAGCGGGCATATTGTACCAAGAGGCGGCTGTGGAGCATATTCGAGCTCATTACGGCGACGCGTTTCTTTATGTAAATGAAAAAGGGAACGTGTCCATTGACAAAGAGGTTAAAAAAGCGTTTAAAAAGCTGCATGGCGGCAAAGCGGCATGGGATCGGGACGCGTTCTTTTGGGGTTGGACCTCTGCTATACCGGCTCAGCCGTAAATGAGAGCCACGACTTAGCTTACAGTTCTGCGACCTTTTGCGGACTTAACACGGGGTGATCCGGCAGTACGGATGAGGCTTTGCTTTTGTCTCCCTTGTTTCTCATCAAGCGGGAGATGAGCCGGGGAACGCTGATCGTATGCGCTTTCTTTAAGTTCATGAGAATACCGAAAGCGCTTGTATACAGGGTCAGGCTAAGCAGGTTCATATTGCCCGACAATATAAAGTTGATGTGCATAAACATGGTGATCAGCACTAGCGGCAAAATCCATACGCCTAATATTAGTAAAATGCCGACGGTCATTTGGACGATAGGGATGATGTAATTAAAGGACATGACCCAGTCCAGACAGAAGTGCTCAATAAATATTTTGTAGAAATGCGGCACTTGAGGTTTCATTAAGGAAGCGCTTAAATATTGGGTCAAAAACTCTCCGGGATGTTGGAACCATGAGGTTTCTCCCGCTTTTCCCGTAATTTTGGTCAGACCGGCCATAAACCAGCCAAAGCCGAACAGGATCCGCATCAGCGTCACCAGCGTTTGGTACGCAATTGAGTAAATTCGAACCATGCGTACATTTCTGTTTTTCATCAATCTCCATTCACTCCTCGGTTTTTTCGACGGCAGTTGCGCTTTTGGCGCGTGCATCTTATATTTTTGTACATAGTTTGGTGAAGTTCGTCGTTTCTGCCAATGTCTTTCTACATTTTACAAAAATAACTATTTGTTGTCTTTAAGTGATTTTGTATGGTTTTGTCGATAATTAGAGGAAAATCTATTATTTTTTCATTTTCAAAGGAGAGTGAACGTATGGTGGTCAAATTCGGTAACCGCTCGGCGCAGTTGAACCAATCTGATAACAGATTGTGCCGGGCATAAACGACTTGTTATCAGTCGGCTGCGCCTAAACGCATAAGAGAAACAAGAGAAAATCTACTTCTACTTTGCGGGAGGGTTTATGTTGAAATATGCAAAATTAAAAGAGCGCTGGCTGGAGAGCGAGCGGAAGTCGTTTAAAGGTTGGGACTTTTCCCTTATTTCGTCCCGGATGAAAGAGGCCTCTGTTCCTTGGGACTATCGCGAATCCGTTTTAAACTATATGAGCGGCGAATCGACCGTCATGCTGGATATGGGCACGGGAGGCGGCGAATTTTTGCTATCGCTGAATCCTCCGAGGGGCAGAACCTATGCAACGGAATCCTATGTGCCGAACGCAGAGCTATGCCGCAACCTTTTGCCCAGTCATGGCATCGAATTTCGCCAAGTTTTTGGGGATGAGCAATTGCCTTTCGAAAATGATTTCTTTGACCTTGTGATCAATCGGCATGAATCCTTTTGTGCAGAAGAGGTCGCGCGCATTTTGAAGCCGGGAGGCCTTTTTGTTACTCAACAAGTGGGCGGGGCCAATAACAGAGAGCTGTCTAAGTTTGTACTTGATGGCGGCGGCACGCTGACAGATTCGGATTTTCATTTGCAACGCACGGCGGGGCAGCTCGTTCAAGCGGGCATGACTATCGTGGAGGGCAAGGAGGCCTACCCTCTGCTGACCTTCAGCGATGTGGAGGCATTTGTTTATTTTGCCAAAGTGATTGAATGGGAATTTCCCGGATTTTCGGTTGAAACATGTTATAGCCGCTTATGTCTCCTGCAGGAACAAATAGAGCGGCAGGGATGCTTCCACAGCGTGGAGCATCGTTTCTTCATCATCGCCCAAAAAGGAGACCTTACATGACTTACGAGCTTATTTTATTTGATGCGGACGATACGCTGTACGATTATGCCAAAGCGGAGGCGTTTGCCCTCCAAAGCGCTTTTGAAGAGGCCGGTTTAACCGTTTCTCCTCATTTGACGGAAGGTTACCGTACCATTAACGGGCAGCTTTGGCTCGATTACGAAAAGGGGCTCATCGGCCTCGCCAAGCTCCGCACCGAAAGATTTGCAAGGCTTATAGCCGAGCATAGACTAGAGCTCCACTGGACGGCGGATGAGTTCAGCTCCTCCTATTTGCGCTATTTGGGGGAAGGGTCGTTTATGATCGAGGGCGCGCATTCATTATGCAACGAGCTAAGGGCCAAAGGGCTTAAACTCGCTATTATTACAAACGGCATCAGGGAAGTGCAGCATAGCCGAATCGGCCGCTCGCCTCTAGCGAATGCGTTTGAACATATCGTCGTTTCCGAAGATGCTGGGGCGCAAAAGCCTAACCCGCTTATTTTCGATTATGCGCTGCAAAAGCTCGGCCATTCCGATCGCAGCCGGATGCTGATGGTCGGCGATTCCTTAACCTCCGACATTCAGGGCGGGCTCAATGCCGGAATAGACACTTGCTGGTTCAATCCGCATGGGAAAGTCAACTCCACGGGCATTGTGCCGCGTTATGAAATTAGCCGCCTCGAGCAACTGCTGGATTTGATTCGTTAGCGACGATCTCGCTTAAACGGGGAAACGGTGGCTTCGGGCAAGGCGGTTCCCGTCTTTTTTGCAAGAGCACTCATTTTCCTGTAAGGTGAAAAGAAAAGGAGGAGGGAGCAGGATGCAGCTTATTAGTCCGGAAGAGGTACAGCGGCGTTTGGACAGCTTGCAGGACCGGGATTTGTATATTCATTTGGAAATGACGACGGGAGCTTATGCGGCTCATTTGGACAGCTCCAAGCATCCCGCCGCCACTTTTATAACCAATGCGCTCATTCGTTATTCCCGCGGGATTATTTCTGGAGACGGGCCTTATCGAATTGGACTTAAGATGGAGACGGGCTGGGTTTATTCGGAAGGGCTGACCCATGGGGAAGATCACGGGGAGGACTCACTTATTTTGGCGGGTCACAACAGCGAAGGCAAGCTGATCGTATCCTTGCAGCTAAGCCTTAAGCCCTTTTAAGGAAAGGAGAAGGATAGATGGCGGAACGTCGTATTCTCGTAGTGTTGCCGCATCCTGACGACGAGGCTTTCGGCATGTCGGGAACGCTGGCCAAAGAAATTCGGGAGGGTGCCGTAGTTACTTTCGCCTGTTTGACTTTAGGGGAGATGGGGCGGAATATGGGCATTCCTCCATTCGCAAGCCGGGTCACCTTGCCGGTCATTCGGAAGAAAGAGCTGGAGGCTTCCTGTGCGGCGATCGGCATTCAAGATTTGCGGATGCTTGGCTTCCATGACAAAACCATTGAGTTTGAGGACCCAGAGCTGCTGGATCGGGTTATTGGGGGTCTATTGGAAGAGCTGCGTCCTTCTACTGTGCTGACGTTTTACCCGGGCTACAGCGTTCATCCCGATCATGATGCTTGCGGCGCAGCAGTTGTTCGAGCGGTTAGCCAAGTGCCGGAGGCTGAGAGGCCGCCGATTCACTGTATCGCCTTTTCCAAAAATGTGAAGAAGGAGCTTGGCGAGCCGGATATCGTAGTCGATATCCGCGATGTGCTGGATCAGAAAATGGCATCTATTAAGTCACATCAATCTCAGTTCCAAGCGGCTGAACTGCTTGGCAAGGAGCAGCTTACGGATGAGCAGTTGAAGGAGCGCTATGGCAAGGAACGGTTTTGGACCTACCAGTTTAAATCATAATAGGGAATAACCGATAGCAGAGAAGAACCTCCAACCGTTCGTGAGAACGATAGGAGGTTCTTTTTTTTTGGCTAACCGTAAATGGAAAGCTGAGGTGTATAGTCGGTAAATCGATACAGCTGCGCGGGCCTTTGGGAATAGCGGTTGGACTGGAGCGGCTTGCCCTCCTCATCGATCGCTTCTTCCAAAATGCCTTTGCGGCTTTGGGTCGACGTCACTTTGCGAATGAAATTGCTTTCTTCGAAAGCGGGCACGACGGTGCGAATGACTTGGTACAGCTCGCTAATCGTGAACTGCTCAGGCAGAAACGCCCTCGCGATCGTCGTTGTCAGCATTTGATAGCGGACTCGCTCCAGCGCCTCTTGCAAAATAAGGCTATGGTCAAAGGCCAAATCGGCCTTAAGAGCTTCGCTCACAGGCATCAGAATTACTTCCGCCGCTTCCTCGGATGCCTTCCGCGAGGCAAGCTCCTCTTCATTGACCAAAGCGAAGAAGGCGTGGGCAATCATCCATCCTCTAGGGTCGCGTCCCGGCGAGCTGTATACGCCAAGCAGCTCCAAGTGAACGCCGTCCACTCCGGTTTCCTCAAACAGCTCCCGCTTGGCGCATTGCTGCACCGTTTCCGTTTCCTTTGTAAATCCGCCGGGCAGCGCCCATTTCCCTTCGAAAGGCCATTTTTTCCGCCGGATCAGCATCACTTTGAGCTCTCTGTCGGGCAACGCCTTTTTGGGTCCGGTCTTTTCCGTAGACGTTATAGTAAACATGACGATATCGGAGGGTGCGCCGTCAGGTGTACGGTATCGGCTGGTGGAATAATGAGGTTCAGGTTCATTTTGATAGGTCATAGCTTCCTCCGGATTTGAGTGTTCGTTATAGTTTGCCGAGCAGGGCCGTACGTATTTCACTCAGGCTTTGCTCCCGGACGATACCACCGTCGACAAAAATGTCTTCCAGCAAATCGGTATCCGCAAACTCGCCGTATTGCGCAAGGCTTAGGTTGTCGATGTATTGCAGCGTGCCGTTTTGGTCGATGACTTTAACCAAGCCGGTTTGCGATTTTTTCATTTTGTTGCTGTCCGTTTTTGGATCTTTAAAAATTTTCCGCTCTTCGCCGTTCACGACGGTAAAGGTCGATTTCAGCGCAAAGCCGAATGTGTCCCGCGTATTGTATTGGTAAGTGAACGAGCCGATGCCGTAAACCATATTGGTCGAGGCGAACCCTTTCGCAGCGAGCTTCTCGCAAATTTCGCGGCAACGATCGATAGTGATCGCATCCCCATAGATGGCGCCGATATGGCTGTCGAGCTGCTTGTAGCCTTTATCTGTAAGCGTGCCGCCAAAAATATCCCACAGCACTTCGATAACGCCCTTGCGCTCAAACTCATGATCCGAATCGGGATCGCCGCACAGAATGGTGACGGGGTCTCCGCTGTCGGGGCGAATGACGACCTTCCCATCCCGGCTCAAAATATCTTCCTTCAGCCCGCGAATGACGACATCGAGCACGCTCCACAAATCCCAAGTGTCCGATACGATCGACACGAAGCCGTTTGGATATACCTCTTTGATCAAATAGCGGTACGAAGCCATCTCATCCCGGCCGTGGGCGCACATGACGCTGTGCTCTGTAGCGGGAATCGACGTGCCGACCAGCTCGTTTTCGACGTTTGCGTTGTAGTAATCCTCTAAATAAAGGATAGCCGGAATCGTATCCGTTCCTGTAAACGAGAGCAAATGTCCGGCGCCGCTTCCTTTGGCGGCTTCCAGCGAGCTCATGCCGCGCATCGAAAAGTCGTGGCCTTGGAAAGGGACAATCGACGCGTCGCCGTTCGTCTCAAGGGCAAAGCGTTCCAGCAGCTTGCGGTATTCGAAGGCGATGGTGGCGCTTGTCGCAGGCATCCATAGCTGGCACGACATGAGCGTCTCCAAATAGTTGGTTAGCCAAAAAAACTCAGGTTTCGTATTTTCAATCGTCAGCATCGGCACTTTAATCGGAACGAGCGTGCCTTCTTTGACGGCTTTAATTTTAATAGGCAAATAGCCCAGGTCATGAAGCTGTTCGATATGGCTGGCGTCGGGATCCGTTTCTCCCAGCGTGTAGCGGAGCACCCTTTTGTATTCCGCGATAACGTCCTCTTTTGCCCTGTTGAAAAAATGCTCGTTGAAATAACGGATCAAATATTCCTTTGCAAAAGCTTGGAAGCCAAAGGCGACTACATGCTCTACATCGGCAAGGCGGCTCGTGCGGGCCGTCCAAGTCGAATAGACAAGCTCGGTTCCTTTTGGATACTGGTTTTTGTGGCTGACCTTATAGAAATCGCAAAGCAAAGTGGCAGGATAGACAAATGGCGTGGTTGTCATAGCTGAATTCCTCCTATTTTGTAAATCGTTAAGTTGGTTAAATTTGTTTCTTCCAAAATGGTGTCCGTCGTAAAAATGCGATCCAGCAAATTCGTCTGCGGAATTTTTCCTTCGTGCACCGATTTTTCGCAGTGACCTACCAAGAGGTACACCTCCGAGGCGCCGATTTCTTTCAGCTTCTCTGCGCTCAGCAGGAAGGTGCCGCCGTAGGAACATAAGTCGTCCACAATAATCGCTTTGAAGCCGCGTCGTTCCACATCGCCTACAATATCGAGCTTTTGAATTTGACCGGTCGCAAAATCACGTACTTTGAAACCGACGAGCTGCTTGAAGCCCTTTACTTTGCTATACCGTTTCTGCGCTCCCGCATCAGGGAAAAACAAGTAGTCTTCCTCGGGGTTAAAGCCGGTTTCACGCACGACTTCGCCGATTAAATGAATGGAAGGATAGAGGGCGTCGCTTCTATCGAGCAAAGCCGTTGCGACATCGGAATGCGGCTCGATAACCGTCACCTTGTGGAAGCCAAGCCCGTTTATAAATTGGGCTGTATATTTTAGCGTAAAGACGGAGGAGCCTTCCACCCGGTCCATTCGGCTATAGGGCATATAATAGATGAGCAGGGAGGCGGAGTAGCTGTGATCGTCCAAAAATCGTTTGACGAACATCAGCTTAATCAAATCGCCGTCCGACTCGTATTTAAAGCTGATCGTATTGCTCTCGTTGGCGAGGCTCAGCAATTGCTCTCCGTTCACCAGCGTTTCCCCGTTCGGGAACACATTAAACTGAATTTCCGTTCCGTTTAAATAAATCAGAATGTCCACTCTCCTCGCTGTTTTAATTCATGATGGGTTGTGATTCGATGGATGGAGTTTCAATATTGTCTAATTGATATTATCATAATGATATTTGTTAAAATTGTCAACCTTTTAAGAGTGACAGAGGCTGCACGAATTAAAAGTTATCGTTTCATGATGCGATCCCTCTTTTAAAATTTGGAAATGGAATTGGAAATTTGAACTCTGAAGTCCCGCCTTTTACTGTAAATAGTTCTATTGAGTTTTACATTATTTCGGCAAAAAATGACTTGCATCTACATATCATAACAAGAATCGGGAAAAAAGGAATCTATTTTAATGATACAAATAATAGATTTATTTCACTAAGCAATGGAAATTAAAGCTGATGATAGACGCGCTGGAGGGAAAGACGTAGAATAGGTCGAAAAAGCGCGTTGGGGTGAATGGAGTGGCGATTGGCAGGGTGGTCGGATCTGTACAAGCTATAGGATTTGCAACGTACAAAGAATGGCTCGTTTACCGCTCCCACATGGCGGTTTCTTTGTTTGTAGGCCCGGTTTATTTTTTGACGCAATATTTCATATGGCAATCGGTTTACGGGGACGGCGGGCAAATTAACGGCTTTACGCTTGATCAAATGTTGGCTTACTTTGGCATAGCCACGGTCATCAATTACATCATTTACGACTCGGCCGACTGGAATTTGCAAATGCTTGTTCGCACAGGGAAATTCGTTACGTTTGCCCTTAGACCTATGTCTCATTGGGTATATGCGCTCGCGCAAAAGCTGGGTCACCGATCGCTCGGCTTCGCTATAGAATCGGCCCCGGTCTTTTTCCTGTTCATCTTTGTATTCGGCATTAAGTTGGCTCCGGCGCAGCCGCTATGGGCGATTGTCTCGATCGCCTTAAGTTTTATAATGAACTTTATCATCAACTACTGTGTCGGCTTAACCGCGTTTTGGCTCGTTCGCGCGGATGGAGTGCGGCAAGTGTTTTTGCTATTTAAAGATATTAGCGCAGGAGTGTTTATTCCGCTAACCTTTTTCCCGGAGTGGACGCAAAAGCTGCTCTTTTACCTGCCGTTTCAGTTCATCACATACGTCCCTACAAGAGTGTATATCGGCGAATATGAGCTTGCCGGCATGTCGATGTCCGTACCCGCAATTGTTGGTGTTCAAGCGGCAGCGACCGCGTTGGCATTTGGGTTGATGCTGTTGCTCTACCGCCTCGCGATGAGACGATTTTCGGGGGTGGGGGTATGAGGGGGTATTTGCTATGCATCGGTGCGGTGATGCGTACCAAGTTGGCCGAGCAGACCGCTTACCGCAGCCACTTTTTTCTCAGTCTAATTTTAATGATTGCGGGCGACTTGCTTGTTCCTTTGCTGACACTGCTCGTTTATCGCTCGGGCGTATCCTTTCCGGGATGGACGCTTTATGAGGTGCTGCTTATTCAAGGCATTTTTGGCCTGGCCAAAGGGGTTGCGTTCCCGCTGTTTTTTGGCATGGTAGGGACGACGCTTCGTCTTGTTCGGGAAGGAACGTTCGATTTGCTGCTGCTGAAGCCGCGTTCGACTTTGTTTATGACGATGATGAGCGGTTTTGATCCTGAAGATTTTGGACGGCTGCTTAGCGGGGCGGCGCTGTTCGGAATGGCGATGAGCGGCATACCGGCTCCTGAGCTGGGCGAATGGCTGCAATTTTCCGTGTTGTTTCTTGCTTCGCTCTCGGTGCTGTGCGGCTTTTCTTTGTTTATGTCCGGCTTGCTGTTCCGCTGGGTTGGCAGCAGCAGGGTGTATGATATTTTCGATTCCGCAACCCATTTCGGCCTGTATCCCGGCACGATTTACGCCAAGAGCTTTCAGCAATTATTGACCTACGTTATTCCTGTCGGAGTCATCGCATTTTACCCGGCATCCGCTTTGCTCGGAAGAGCGAGTCTGGAATCGTGGGGGGCGGCGGGTGCTGCGACAGTGTTTTTGCTGGCTGGCATCTGGTACTGGCATCACATGCTGAGGGGTTATACGAGTGCAGGGGGATAAGAGGGGGATTCGAGAGATGATAGAAATTAAACATTTAACCAAAACGTACATGACGCATGAGCGCGGCCACACAGTAAAAGAAACGTTGATTAACTTGTTCAAACGTCCGATGAAAGAGGTTCAGGCGGTAAAGGACATTTCTTTGACTATAAGGCAAGGGGAAATGGTCGCTTTTCTAGGGCCCAACGGGGCCGGGAAGTCGACTACGCTCAAAATGTTGTCCGGTGTGCTGCATCCGACCTCGGGCGAAGTAAAGGCGCTCGGTTTGACGCCATGGAAGCAGAGAAACGAATACGTGAGACGCATTGGCGCCGTTTTTGGGCAGAAGTCGCAGTTGCTTTGGGATATTCCTCCGGCGGACTCTTTTTATATGAACAAAGCGATTTATGGAGTGCCCGACGGGGTGTATGCCGAAAGGCTGGAGAGGCTCACCGCTTTGCTTGATGTTAGCAGCATTATGCGCAAACCGACCCGGCAATTGTCGTTAGGGGAACGAATGAAATGCGAGTTTATGATGGCGATGCTGCATGGACCGGAGCTAGTCTTTTTGGATGAGCCGACGATTGGGCTTGACGTTATCGCAAAAGAGACGATCCGCGAATTTATTAAGGATATGAATAAACAAGGGGTTACCTTTATTTTGACGACTCATGATCTGGATGATGTGGAAACGCTGGCAGAAAGAGTAGTTGTCATCAATCACGGAGAAATTGTGTTCGACAATACGTTAAACGAGCTTAGAGGACGACTGGGGGATAAAAAGACGGTCAAGCTGACGACGGATTTGCCGTTTCCGGAGAAGATGATGCCCGGTGTCACGCTGCTGAACAGAATCGGCGAATGCGAGGTTGAAATGGAAATCGATGTTGGCATCCTGCCGCTGAAGCAATTTATTAGCCTCTTTAACGAAACCTACGGCATTTTGGATATGTCCATTGAACCGCTCCCGATCGATTCCGTCATGAAAGAGCTTTATATCGGCACGACGAAGGAATCGGCTGTCGCCGTCCCTTCTTAACGGCTGGAGAATGGGCCCGGCGAATTGCCAGCTCGGATCTTGAACCGTCCCTCACCAAGGGACGGATTTTTTAGTTTAAATGAAATGGTTGGTTGGGAATCTGAGAGGAATTAAGTAAGATAGTATTTAAAAGATAGAGAGCCGGGGGAGAACAATGGATAGATTAACGGGCAAGCTTGTTGTGGAACATACAATGGAAGTGCTGCAAGAGGGGGCTTAGCGGAACAGACGAAATGAGAGGGTAGACATTTCTATCCTACAGAGCGAGGCGGTTGCGGCATCCAGGCTGTACCGTCCAGAGCAGTCCGACGCGATGCTGCAAACGGATTTCGTTAAGCATGGGGAGCAAACGGTCATCGAGCTCACGGGTGAAACGACGCTGGAAGCGGCCAGCCGTTTGGCGGCGTCGGGAGAAGGAGCGGTATGCGGCCTTAATTTTGCATCGGCAAAAAATCCCGGCGGAGGTTTTTTGAATGGCACTAGAGCGCAGGAAGAAAGTTTGGCTCGCTCCTCGGGGCTATATCCGGCCATTGCGCAAATGGAATCATAACGCCGGAGTCGTAAGGGCTCGCGAGCCGCATAATGCAGGCCGCATTGGAGAGGTGATGAGACGGAGAATTGAAAAGATATTTTCTGTCGCGCTTGCTCATCGTCACGAAACGATCGTGCTCGGAGCATGCGGCTGCGGCGTTTTTAAAAATGAACCCAGTGAAATAGCCGCTTTGTTCCGCGAAGTGCTGGAGAGCCCGAAATATGCCGGAGCATTCAAAAAAGCGGTGTTTGCCGTATACGACACCACGCCCAAACAGACCGTATATCAAGCGTTTCAGCGAGTTTTGAGCTAAGCGCTATAAAAGGAGAACTCAAAAATGGAGATGCACATCGTAGAAGATTTTACCGAAGAGGCGAAATTGGCGGTCAGAAATGGCTTAATTGCGTTTAATAGACGCCATTTTCCGGCGGAGCTTAATGATCGTTACCGCGAAGTTCAATTCATCTTGAAAGATGATACGGGGAAAGTAGCGGGCGGATTGCTTGGCGAGGTATGCCGGAACTGGATGGAAGTCCATATTTTATATTTGGAAGAGGAGACGCGCGGCTCGGGCTACGGCAGTGAGCTGATGGAGAAGGCCGAACAGATTGCGCGAGAATGGAACTGCGATTTTATCAAAGTAGACACTTTAAGCTTTCAGGCGCTGGACTTTTATCAAAAGCTAGGTTTTTCCGTTTACGGCTCTATTGAAAATGTTGGAGGCTTTACCCACTACTATTTAAAAAAGGATCTGGTGTAGCCAGCGGGGCTCCATCCGGAAAACTCAAAAGAAGGGCTATCCCTCCGCAGCAAACTCCATGCTGATGTGAGAGACAGCCCTTAAAAAACGGAAATATACTTACACTTTAAATTTCTCGATTTGCGTCTGAAGCTCTTCAGCTAAATGCGACAACGATTTAGCCGACGCGGCTATCTCCTCCATAGAGGCGAGCTGCTCCTCCGTCGATGCGGATACCGTTTGAGCGCCTGTAACGGTTGATTGCGACGCGCCGGTAACGGCTTTCATGCCATGAACCATTCCCTCCGCTCCCGATGCCATCCCTGTGGAGGAGGCGGAAACGTCCTGAATCTGTTCGTTGACGGCGCCCGCGAACGTTTGAATTTGGACAAAAGCCGTACCGGCGGAATGGACGGCTTCGATGCCGGATGCGACCTCGCGGGTTGCGGTTCCCATCGTGCGAACGGCAAGCTCGGTTTCTTCGCGAATTGCGGCAACCAGCTCTCCAATTTGTCCGGCCGAGGAGGAGGACTGCTCCGCCAGCTTCCGGATTTCACTTGCCACAACCAGAAATCCGCGGCCGTGGTCTCCCGCCCGCGCGGCTTCTATTCCGGCGTTGAGCGATAAAATATTCGTTTGTTTGGCGATATCCGATATGGCGCTCACAATGGTTTTAATTTGAGCGGATCTTTCGCCAAGACCGTTGATTTGAGCCGATAATCCATCTACCGTATCGTGAATGGAGCTCATTTGATCGATGGCTGTTTGGATGGCTTGTCCGCCCTCCACCGCTTTTTCATAAGCGTCGGTGGCTGTGTTTGAAACCTGCTGCGCACGATCTGCCATAAGCGAAGCGCCGCTGGATATGTCTTGGACGGTATGGGACGCTTGCGTGATGTGCTGGAAACCGTTATCGGCATCCATGGCAACCTGCTGCATCGTTTCGGCAATTTGCTCTGACGCGTACGCTGCTTGCTCGCTCGTAGCCGTTAATTGTTGGGCGGAAGCGGCAACCTGCTCCGCGCTTGAGCCGACATGCCGGATCAGCTCGCGCAATTGCATGGACATTTGGTTGAACGATTCGGCAAGATCGCCGACTTCGTCCCGATTGCGGACGGATAGCGAATTTCCAGATAAATCGCCCGCCGCGATGTTTCCTGCGGCCTCTGCAATTTTCACGATTGGACGTGAGATGATCCTTCCGACAAACCAGGACACAAACATGCTGATGACGACGGCGGCGGCTCCCATAAACAAAACAAATCTTTTGGTAGCTTCCGCTTCTTCATGCGACATTTTTTTGCCTTCTTCAAGCTTGTTTTGCTGAAGCAGCACCATCTCGTCGGCCTTTTGGTCGAATTGTTCGATGATGGCCGATCCTTTCGTAACGAGCATCTCCAGCGATTCCTTCCGCTTGTTTTGAATGGTGAGCGAAATGGCATTATTGGCGACATGATAATATTCGTTTTCAAGCTTGATCAGCGCTTGCAGCATCGCTAAAGCTTCGGGCTGGACGATGACTTCTTCCAACGCTCTGCTTAGTCTTTTGTATTCGTTATGAGCGTCTGTGAAATCCTGGAGCTGAGCTTCGCTGCCTTGCAGCAAATAGCCGCTGAGTCCGGCTTGTTCTTTTTTGACCTGCACATTAAGCTGCTGTACGAGAATCAGCTGATACCCGGTATCGTCAAGCAACCTTGTATACTCCTTATCCACTTTGGAGATTTGGGAGTAGCTAACGGAAAGGGTTGAAGCAAGGATGAGCAGGACAGCGATAAATCCGGCAAGCAGCTTCCGGCTGATTGTAATTCGGAAAAGCGGTTTTGCAAATCGGTTTGTTTTTTCTAGCGGTTTCTTTTTCATGGCAAGACCTCGATTGGTTGGTATGAAGATCCTTATAAATATAGTACAAGCTCTCTCGTTTTATCAACATAAATCAATAAGGATATAGGTAAAACCTATAAATATGCTCTGATATTCCCATCTCATAGAGATCCCGGAAGCTTGGCGTCTCGTCATTGGCCTTCTCCATACGAATTTCCCCCTTCTATTTAATATACGAATCTAGCATAAATGTAATATAATTCTAGATAAGGAAGTCGGAATAGGACGGCAGTTGCCGGATCTGGAATTCAGGTTGGCCAATCCAGACGGGGAAGGAAGAAAATTATGAACGAACAGCCGCTTATCAGCATCATAATGCCCGCATACAACAGAGGAGGGGTTATCTCAGAGGCGATCCGATCGGTCATTGAGCAAACCTACGACAATTGGGAGCTTATTGTGATAGACGACCGAAGTACGGATCGAACGAAAGAGATTGTTGAGGCTTTCTCTGTTTCGGACTCGCGGATTCGTTATGTGCTGAACGACCGTGCCAAAGGCCCAGGCGGCGCACGCAATTGCGGAATGCTCGCGGCCAAAGGGGAGAAGCTGGCGTTTCTCGACTCGGACGACATATGGTTTCCGTTTCATTTGCGGGATAGCTTGCATACATTAGCCACCTCCGGCGCCGAAATCAGCTTTGCCTTGTGGGTAGAGCGTCACGGAGAGAACGTGATCCATAATTTTGACAACAAAGTCGAGCAGAAATGGCTTGCCAAAATGAGGACTATCAATTCGGTATCCGGCGAAGCTATCGTGTATAATGATCGTTTGTTTGAGCAGTTTTTATCGCATACGCGCAATTTTTTTCAGCTCAATACGATGATCTTTCCCCGGAAGCTGCTGGATGAGGTTGGGCTCATTAACGAGGAGTTTTATTTGGGAGAGGATACAACTTTCCTGATCCGATTTTTCGATAGGTACAAAATTGCGCTTATTACGAAGCCCCATTCCGTTTATACGTTATCTCCAGATAGCGTCTACTTTTTTTGCGACAGGTGGAAGCTCGATCCCGATTCTCTCTACCAGAACAAAGAATTAATGGACAAGTTCGAAGCGCTGGGCTTAAAATCGGTCAAGGTGCGGACGCATTTGCGGACGCTTGTCGAGCAGTCGGAGCGGTTTGCGGGCAAGGAAAGATGCATTCGCAATATTAATATGGGCATTTCATGCAAATATTTTACGCTGAGCTACTTGCACCGGCTGGATCGAGAAAAGGCGATTCATTATTGTCGGTTATCCTTGCAAAACAAAGTGACCCTTTTTAATTTGCTGCTGATGATGAGGCTCATGTTGTCGATTAAAGGAGGCAACGGTCTTTTGAGAAAAGGAATCGATCTTTGGTAGTATGCATACAAAATAAACAGCGGGTGAGACAACTATGATTACGTTATTGAACCATAAGGATTTGGATATAGCGAAGCGAATGTGGGAAGTGCAAATACCTGCATACCGAGTAGAGGCGGAAATGATCGGTTTTGCCGATATTCCGCCGCTTAGGGATACGCCGGAGACCATTAGCGCAAGCGGAGAAACCTTTATTGGATTTATGGAAAGTGGAGCGCTAGCCGGATTCATTTCATACGAGCTTGAAGAGGGTACAGTCGATATTTGCCGGATGGTTGTCCATCCGAATTATTTTCGAAGAGGAATTGCGAAGCGGCTGCTCGCTTATGTGCTGGATTATGCGGCGGGGGATAGGGCGGTTAGCGTCAGTACGGGGGCTCGAAATGAGCCGGCAAAAGCGCTGTATAGAGGCTTCGGCTTTGTAGAAAAGGAGCAAATTGAAGTGGCTCCCGGCGTCAGCATTACCGTGTTTAGACGTTAATTCGGCTATTTTTCTTATTGGGCCAGCCGTCCTTCGTCTATATTAATTTTTGAATAATTTTTGCAAAAGGGTATTTCCATGGGGAGAAAGATATGCTATTTTATTAGCACATCATGATTTCCCCTCATTTTTTTTACCCCTAAAGTTAAAGCGCTTAAATTTTAAGAGAAGGAGGATCGTTTCGTCGTTCTTACCTAATCCAAAGGAGGCGTTATTGTGCATTCATTTCCATTTCATTCCGGTCGAACATGGTTGAAACCAAGTCTTATGACATTGCTTTGTCTAGTTCTTTTGTCCACGGTCATCGCCGTGCCGTCCCAACAAAAGGGGACCGTCCATGCCGCAGGCGAGCAAATGCCTTTCCCGCAAGCTGTAAGCTATCCCGGCATTATTAAGCCAAACAATGCAACTCAAGCGGCCATGAACACCGCCGTTGCTTCCTACTATGATTACTGGAAAGGGAAGTATTTGAAAAACGATCTTACTTCTCTGCCTGGCGGCTACTATGTCAAAGGTGAAATTACAGGCGAACCGGAAGGCTTTATCCCGCTTGGTACATCTGAGGGTCAAGGCTACGGCATGATCATTACGGCTTTAATGGCGGGCCACGATGCTAACGCACAAACGATTTACAACGGCCTGTTCAAAACAGCACGCGCTTTCAAAAGCTCCGGCAACTCGAACTTGATGGGCTGGGTCGTTGCGGATGCGGCAGCCGCTCAAGGTCATTTCGGCTCCGCCACTGACGGCGACCTCGATATCGCTTATTCCTTGCTGCTAGCGCACAAGCAATGGGGTTCGAACGGAACGGTCAACTACTTGGCCGAAGCTCAAAAAATGATTACACAAGGAATTAAAGCCAGCTATGTGACAACGAACAACCGTTTGAATTTGGGCGACTGGGATTCCAAAAGCTCATTAGCTACCCGTCCGTCGGACTGGATGCTCTCCCACTTGCGCGCATTCTATGAATTTACAGGCGACCAAACTTGGATTAACGTCATTAACAATTTGTACAGCGTTTACACGACAGTCAGCAACAACTATTCCTCGACTACGGGCCTCATTTCCGACTTTGTCGTCAATAACCCGCCTGAGCCGGCTCCGGAATGGTATTTGAACGAGTTTCAGCAAACGAACGCTTACTACTACAACGCAAGCCGGGTGCCTTTGCGCATCGTTATGGACTACGCGATGTACGGCGATACGCGCGGCAAAACGATTTCCGACAAAATTGCAACTTGGATCAAAGGAAAAGCGACTAATACTCCCGCTAATATTAGAGACGGTTACCAATTGAACGGAACGACGATCGGCGGTTATGCAACGGCTGTATTCGTATCCCCGTTCATCGCGGCGGGCACGGCCAGCAGCGGCAACCAAGCTTGGGTCAACTCCGGCTGGGATTGGATGAAAAACAAAAAAGAAAACTATTTCAGCGACTCCTACAACTTGATGACGATGCTGTTCATCACGGGCAACTGGTGGAAGCCAACTGCTGCGGCGGCTGATACTCAGGCTCCTACTGCTCCATCCGGTCTTACGGCAACGGCTATTTCCAGCAGCGGCATCAACTTGTCGTGGAACGCTTCCACCGACAATGTGGGAGTGACGGGCTACCACATTTTCAGAGGCGGCACTCAAGTTGGAACGGCAACTGGCCTGTCCTACAGCGACTCGGGCCTAAATGCAAGCACAGCTTACAGCTACACAGTTAGAGCGGCTGACGCTGCAGGCAATGTGTCCGGCAACAGCAACACGGCGAGCGCTACAACGCAGGCATCAAATCCGGGCAGCGGTACTAATTTGGCGCTGAACAAAGCCGGTACGGCCAGTTCGACTGAGGGCACAGGTTTTGAGGCTTCCAAAGCGTTCGACGGAAACAGCGCAACGAGATGGGCAAGTGTGGAAGGGGTAGACCCTCAATGGATTTACGTCAATCTCGGTTCATCGCAATCCGTCAATAAAGTTAAACTGAACTGGGAAGCGGCTTATGCCTCTTCTTACACGATCCAGCTTTCCAATGACAGCGGAACGCCAACGAATTGGACGACGGTATTCACGACAACTTCAGGCAACGGAGGCGTTGACGACATTACGTTTGCAGCGCAAAACGCCAAGTATGTACGCGTTCATGGAACGGCGAGAGGAACGGCTTACGGTTACTCCTTGTTTGATTTCGAAGTGTACGGCGGAGGCGCGACTGCAACACCGACGCCTACTCAAACACCAACACCGACGCCGACACCAACTGCGACACCAACACCAACACCGACACCAACGCCAAATCCGGTGAATTTGGCTCTGAACAAAACGACGGTAGTTAGCTCCGTGGAAACAACGGGATTTGAAGGCAGCAAGGCGGTCGATGGCAGCGGCACGACTAGATGGGCCAGCCTAGAGGGGATTGATCCGCAGTGGATTTACGTTAACTTGGGCTCCAGCCAAAGTGTGAGTCGAGTGAAGCTGACTTGGGAAGCGGCATATGCCAAGTCTTATACGATCCAAGTGTCCAACGACAGCGGCACACCGACAAATTGGACGACCGTTTATACGACTACTAGCGGCAATGGCGCAACGGACGATGTGACATTCAGCGCAACCAACGCCAAATATGTCCGCGTACATGGAACTGAACGCGGAACGGCTTACGGCTATTCTTTGTTTGAGTTTGAAGTATATTAATTGAATAGAGTAAGAGGAATGGCAGCAGATTCGTAGCGGATCAGCCATTGTTACTCTTCAGTAGAGCGTAAAAAAGGAGGGGGATGCCCCTCCTTTTTTACGTTGAGACGCTAGTTGTCTCTGACACAACTAAATGCCTCCAAAGCGCCACGCCCGCCGGTCTAGTGGTTTCTGACACAACTAAATGCCGCCAAAGTGCCACGCCCACCGGTCTAGTGGTTTCTGACACAACTAAATGCCTTCAAAGTACCACGCCCGCCGGTCTAGTGGTTTCTGACACAACTAAATGCCGCCAAAGTACCACGCCCGCCGGTCTAGTGGTTTCTGACACAACTAAATGCCTTCAAAGTACCACGCCCGCCGGTCTAGTGGTTTCTGACACAACTAAATGCCTCCAAAGCGCCACGCCCGCCGGTCTAGTGGTTTCTGACACAACTAAATGCCTCCAAAGCGCCACGCCCGCCGGTCTAGTGGTTTCTGACACAACTAAATGCCGCCAAAGCGCCACGCCCGCCGGTCTAGTGGTTTCTGGTACAACTAAATGCCGCCAAAGTGCCACGCCCGCCGGTCTAGTGGTTTCTAGCATCACTACCTAGTTGGGCAGAAAGTCACTCTAGCAGAATAGTGGATCAAGTGATTCCCATCACGTTGAAGTAGAAAGTTTTCTCCTTAAACAAGCTCAAGGAACTGCTCATGCTTGTTCCGTATAGAAGAGCTAATAATCTCTATCGTATAAGGCAAAGCATCTAGCAATTTGCCGTATAAGCCTTTCATAACAGCGTCCAGCTCGGCATCTTGTTCAAGATCGCCATACGCCACATCGAACCGATCCAAACTGCGGGGATGGTTTCTCGCCTTCAACTCCGTCTCCATTTTCTCCAGTACTGCAAGCGTAGCGGTATCTCCGAAAAACCGCAGGCCGCCAAAGACGCCCCTCCATCGCAATGGCCGAGCCATAAAATAAGCGCTCCACCAATAAAACTCTGTTTCGGACTTCCGAATGTGCACGTAAAGTGCCCAAATGGGAAACAACTGCTGCTGCCCCTGACTAAGTCCGTTAAAAACGGTTTCCACAAAATCGTCCCCGTTTGTTTCCGCTTCCTTATAGGCCCGAATAATCGGCGCAAAACAAGCGGTCCCAAGTTCTTCAGCACTTAAGCTTTCATAATACTTCTCATCCATAGTTGCTAAAATCAATATATCCCCTCCACCCATTATTCTAACTAAAATTTTCCAACTAACGCAACGGATTCTTTCTTGACAGTTTGAAGAGAATCGAATAAATTAAATTCAATGATCATCTAATTAGTTAATTGTCTAATCTATTAAAGGAGGTTGCCCAACGCCAATGCAATTGGATAAGGTAGTTCGATACCACAAGGCATTGTCCGATGCGACACGAGTTAAAATGCTGATTTTGCTAGCGGCAGGAGAACGGAGCGGCATCGAGCTTGCGGAGAAGCTGTCCGTTGCGCCCGCAACGATTACGCATCATGCGGCAAAGCTGAGAGAAGCCAGTCTTATTAATGAAAGAAGGGATAAAAACACGATTTTTTTCAGCCTGAACGATTATTTTATTAAAAATAGCGCTAAAGCGACGGAAGAACTCATCTATCGCAGCGCAGGAATTGGAGGAGAAAACATGGAGGAGAAGCATGAGGCGCTGCGCGCATCCGTTATCCGCAACTTTATTACGGCTGAAGGCAAGCTTAAGCATATCCCTAGCCAATTGAAGAAAAAGCTGATTGTGCTGGAGCATATGGCAGCAGGGCTGGAAAAAGGGAAAGCGTATAGCGAAAAGGAGCTTAACGAGTTTATTAAACTTTATCATGAAGATTTTGCGACTTTGCGACGGGAGTTTATTATGCACCAGTTTATGTTCCGCGAACAGGAAATTTACGAGCTTAACCCGCGTGAGATGTGGACGAGATGGGAGACGTTGTCATGACGGTTCAACAATATCGGTTAACGACGGGACAACGCGACGGAATGATTGAAGTCACATCTACAGTGAAGCAGGCTGTGGAGGAAAGCGGAGTTCAAGAAGGGTATGCTATTGTGTATTGCCCTCATACTACAGCGGGAATCGCCATTAACGAAAATGCCGATCCCGATGTCGTCCGGGACGTTCTTCGCAGGCTGGATGAGATTTATCCATGGGATCATCCGAAGGACAGACATGCAGAGGGCAATACAGCGGCCCACCTAAAAACCATTACGACGGGAACCAGCCAAACAGTGCTTATTCATAAAGGGAAATTGGTGCTTGGCACATGGCAGGGCATCTATTTTTGCGAATTTGACGGCCCTCGTACCCGGAAATTTCATGTAAAAGTATTCGGCGACTAAGGATAATTCTTGGATTAAGGATAACTGTATATCTTAGGATAATTGTGTCTAGAGATAACTGTGTCTAAAGATAACTGTATAGCTAAGGATAACTGTCTGCAATTAAAGATCACCGTGTGTTTAAGGATAACTCAGTGATTACGGACAACTCCGCAATTGCCGAATCGCCCATCATTTACGTAGCCATGATCCAGCTCAATACATCTTCCGTGAGTTGAACTTCCATATGGGTTGAGGCAAAAAGATCGGGGGAAGCGGCCAAGTCCGCCGCGGAGACGGGTTCCAGCTTGCCGTTCCATCCGGCCATATAAGCAATCGCGCCAACGATCCGCTCCGGGCGGACTCCGGCTTCTTTAAGAGAAGATAGCGTAAGCGACTTGTCCCGTTTGGACAAGCGCTTTCCAGCCGCATCGGTCACAACCGGCACATGAGTGAAGCTCGGGGCCTGAAGGCCAAGCGCTTCATAGAGTGCTAGCTGGCGCGGCGTAGAGTCGAGCAGATCCGATCCGCGCAGCACATGCGTAATGCCCATCGCCGCATCGTCGACGGTAACCGCAAGCTGGTAGCTGAACTGGCCGTCCGCCCGCTTAATGACAAAATCGCCAAGGGCGTCGCCGTCATAGCGCATCGGGCCGAACAGGCCGTCGATAAACGAAATGGGCTGAGGCGGCATGATGAACCGGAGCGCGGGCGATTTTTGCATTTCTTTTGCCGACCGCTCCGCTAGAGTTAAATGACGGCAAAAGCCCGGATACGCCGGGCCTTCGGAAGAAAGCCCATGCGGCGCGCTTGCTATAGAGGAGAGTTCGCTTCGGCTGCAATAGCAAGGGTAGAGGCTGTTCCGGTTGCGAAGCTCAGCGAGTGCCGCCTCATAAAGCTCTTCTCGTTCGCTTTGAATATAGGGAGAATATGGCCCACCCATACGCGGGCCTTCATCCCAGTCGATGCCCAGCCAAGCTAAATCGTCCTGCTGCTGCTCGGCAAAAGCAGGGCGGGAGCGGGTCTTGTCAATATCTTCGATGCGCAGCACAAACTGACCGCCGGACTTGCGGATTTGAAGCCAAGCCGCAAGAGCGCTGAAGGCATTGCCGATATGTAGCAGCCCGGAAGGGGTTGGAGCGAATCGGCCGCGCAGAACCATATCGTCACACTCCTTGTACATATGCAAAAAAAGAGCAGCATCGCTGCTCTCTTTAGCTGTTTCTATAAAAATTGCCTCTCCGGCAATTAAATTCAAATGGCGGAGCTGACGGGATTCGAACCCGCGGTCTCCTGCGTGACAGGCAGGCATGTTAGGCCTCTACACCACAGCTCCACTACACTTAGATGTGTCTTAGACACAAGAAGTATCTTAGCATAATTCGAGCGGTTTTGACAAGCTTCTTTTTAAAAGTTTTTCGTCGCCCTTAGTCGCCCGCAGCTTCGGAACGATGACTTCCAACTCCCGCTAAGAACGCGGATAAAGCATAACGAATACTCCGACTATGCAGATAGCCGCGCCGATCCAATCCTGAACATCCGGCGTTTTTTTGTCGACGAGCCATCCCCACAACACAGCCATGACGATAAATACGCCCCCATAAGCCGCGTACACTCTGCCGAAAGTCGGGAATGTTTGCAGCGCCGCCACAACTCCGTACAGAACAAGAGCTACTCCGCCCAGCGCGCCCAAATAGATCGACTTTCCTTCTCTCAGCCAGAGCCAAACCAAATAGCCGCCGCCGATTTCGGCGACGCCCGCCAATATAAACAGCAAAATTCCAATTCCCATACGACCGCCCCCGCTTGCTAAAAATGAACTCCTCCTATGGTACCTAAAACGGATCGAAGTGTAAACGAGAAGGGATGTTGCAATCGAAACATTTTTTTCCAATCATGCGTTAAAGGATGAGGGGGTGGCCGCAATGAAAAAATGGGTCTGGACAGGAGCGGCTCTTTTGGGAGCCGTAATTATTGTTTATGTCTTTTGGATTCGTACAGCAGGCAACGAGGCTGCGGTTGCGAGCGAAGATTTTGTTTACCGGATTTATACGGAGAAGGAAAGTTATAAGGAAGGCGATACCGTAAAGCTCATTGCCGAGCTGGAATATGTGGGCGAACGCAAATCGGTAACCATTTTTCACACGGAGTCTCCGTTTTATTTTCCTATTCTTGAAATGTCGGACACGTATGGGTTTCCGTCTTATAGAAATCAGCCTGGGAGATCCACAATTCTATACAGGAACAAACCTTTAAAAGAGGAATTTGTCAGCGACGGAGCTTATGAGATAGACAAAACTAAATTGCTTAGCATCGGGAAAAAAGCTCATGTCGCTTTTCCTGCGGCCCACTATGAAGTAAACGGGTATGCCGAGTTTGAGCCTATCGAAACTTCTGGGGAAAAAGGCCCTATGATTAAAATCGGAAGCAAGCTGGCTTTAGAAGTGGAGGCAGTTGAAGAAGGACAAGCGTTGTCGAATACGAGCCGTGCCTTGACGGCAACCCAACAATATGATGCCTCGACATTTCTGCTAGCGACAGTTCCGGGAAAAAGTATCTATTTATATGGAGCAAACGACGGCGGCGTTGTTTTGAAAACAAGCTCCGGCGAACAAAGGATGGACAAGGATTGGTCAGTTGGCGAACATACCGATCTGCGGGTGAGCGATTACGACGGCGACGGGAAAGAGGAGCTTGCGGCGGCGGTATATTTAGGCGGGGGAACGGGGGTTTCGGGAACGGCGCTGTATGTTGTGGAGATGGAAGGACAGTCCCCTTTCCGTCATTTTACTTTTCTAAGCGAACAATATGAGGCGCAGCTGCTTCAGCAAGTCAAGTTTGAATTAACGAATGTTCAATTTAAACGTAACGACGAATAAAGGCCTGTCTAAGCTCGTAGAAAGAGATTTCTTACGCCGCATAGGGACATTTGAATAGGGCATCGTATGAAGGGATATATATCCTATTCCAATCAAAAAAGGGGCATCTCTTATGCGGTATTCCAAATGGCTGATGGTCGTGGCGACAATGGTGCTGGCCGTTTCTCTATCCGCTTGCGGCGGAGGGAATAAGGCGGAGAAAAAGGAAACGGGAATGAATAAAGGGACAACAAATGAAAGCGGCAATGGCAGCGCAAATGCGGGCGGCGGAACGGTGGATGCAGCAGCCGCGGAAGCAATCTACAAAAAAAGCTGCGTTGGCTGCCATGCCGTGGATCTCGCAGGCGGAGTTGGGCCAAATTTGCAGAAGGTAGGGGGCAAATTGTCCGCCGAACAAATTAAATCGAAAATTTCGGGCGGAGGCGGCGGCATGCCGCCTTACAAGGATCAGCTCACCGCGGCGGAAATCGATACGTTGTCAAATTGGCTGGCGTCAATGAAATAAACAACTTTAAAGCTTCTATGTCATGGAGGGGGGATTTAAACCTTTCCAACGACATAGAAGCTTTTTTTACAAAAGGAGCGCGAATTAGCGAAAAAATCCATATCGGAAGGCAATTTCGTCTATGTCGCCAATAATGAGTTCCCGCTATAATATTGATACTGAGAATCATTATTAATTAGTGGGAGGCAATAAAATGGCTGACGCCAAAACCTTAGCGGAACAAGCGGCCGTCACAAGCTTCCTCAATTGTTATTTGCGTGAGACTGGCAAAGGAATATGGCATCCTGGCTATGAGCTGGGCGATTCTAAAGCTTTGTTGGAAATACCGCTGGCATCGCAAGGAATATCTATTTTTGCTTCGGCAATTTACAAATCCTCTACGGGAAGGCATCAATTCGAACTCCCTATTTGCTGCCGTACCGGACAATCGCCCCCCGCGCCTATCTTTGGCGCAACTTTGTTTGCTTTATTGGCGCAAGAGCTGCATGCCCTATATGGCGGGAACGGCTCCTCTGAGCTGTTAGTTCGCGCTCTCCAAAGCCAAACGGTTCTGGAAGCTTGCCTCAGCGCAAGATTCGGCGACGGCGAGGAGCTGTACAGCCCGGATTTGACCTTCCTTCACTCGGAGCAGTCGCTGTTGTTCGGCCATGGCTTCCATCCGACTCCCAAAAGCAGGCAAGGATTTCCCGAATGGAGACACGGGATGTATTCCCCCGAAACCAAAGGGAGCTTCGCTCTGCATTATTTTGCCGTCCATATCGAGCTTGCTCAACATAAGTCGGAATGGCCAAAGCGGGCATCCGATCTTATTGAGAAGGAGCTGCTGAGGAGCTGCTATGCGGCAGGTGAAAGCGTGGAGAGGCTCTTGCCTTATTTGAACTCTCCAGAGTATGAGCTTATTCCCGTTCATCCCGTTCAGGCGGACGATCTGCTGCACCAGGATCGCGTGAAGCAATGGATGCAAAGCGGCAAGCTGGTGCATCTTGGCCCTTGCGGAGGGCTATTTTACCCAACCTCCTCTATTCGCACCCTTTACGATCCAGAATCTGAATACATGTACAAATTGTCGCTGCGGGTCAAAATTACAAATTCTCTGCGTCTCAATAAGCGGGAGGAACTGGATTCGGCACTTGAGGCAACCCGGCTTGTAAGCGCCATTGAACCGAAGATGAAGGAACGGTTCCCTCAATTCCGCTTTATAAAGGATTCGGCTTATATGACGGTCGGCGAATCGCCGGAGGAGCAGTCTGGCTTCGAGCTGCTTATTCGGGAAAATCCGTTTATCGGCGAAGAGGCGGAAAGAGTGCATGTGATGGCTTCTTTCACTCAGCTTCCTATCCCGGGCTCGCAGACGCTGCTGGCTAATATCGCCGAGCGGATCGCTACCGCCGAAGGACAAACGATGACGGAAGCGGCAGTGGAATGGTTCCGCCGTTATTTAGCTATTTCGATTCGGCCGCTTGTTTGGCTGTATGCGGAGTACGGAATTGCGCTGGAGGCTCATTTGCAAAATTGTGTGGTTAAGCTGGACGAAAGCGGTTATCCAGCCGTCCTGTATTACCGGGACAGTCAAGGCTATTACTATGCGCGCTCGCGTGTTGGCAGGCTGGAACAACTCGTGCCCGGTATTCTCGATAGCGTCAATGTATATGACGACGCCTTGGCGGAGGAGAGATTCGGCTATTATTTGATCGTCAATCATATGCTGGGGCTGATTCAATCGTTTGGCCTCTCGGGCCTTGCCGATGAACGAGTTTTGCTGCTGGAGCTATATTCGGAACTGGAGCAGCTCGCATCGCCGCAAACGCAGCATTTCAACTGGATTACAGGCTGGCTTTCGCGGAAAACATTCCGTTGCAAAGCAAACTTGCTTACAAGGCTCCACGATGTAGACGAACTGGAAGCCGAGCTGGAGCAAGCCGTTTATGTCGATATGGACAATCCGCTTTATACGGCACTGCCCAATATGGAAGTTGTCCGCAAAGCACGGCTCGTTACCGTCAAATGGAGAAAAGAGAGGGCGACGCAGCATCTCGCCGTCAAAGCATAAAGATGATCGAGAGGTGAATTTAGGTTGATAGCCGTACAAGGGACAATCGATGCCGGGATTGTCGCCCGCAGAACCGTTTTTCGCAAAACGATTGAAGCGCTCGTATTCGAGGGCGTGCTGAAGCCGGTGCCTGCGTCCCAATTTAATGAGCATGTGGAACGAAGCGGCTGTACAGAGGCTGGAAGCGGCATCTGGACGTTGGAGGGCAGAAGTGTATCCGGGGAAAAGGTATTTTACGAATGCAAAGCGGAAATTCGTTTCTCCTTCGCAATGTTCCGCCTGTCGGGCGATGAGCCGGTTATAAGACGGTCTTCCGCCTACCGGGAGGAAGCGTCCAGCCTAGCGCTTTTTATCGAAGAGACGATTGCCGCCATGAATACGGGGCATCCGGCTTCGGTTAAAGCGACCTTTATTCAAGAGCTGGAGGAAACGGTCAAAAAGGACGCGCAATCGGTCGTCGCGGTAAGAGAGCGCAGAGAGCCGTTGTTCGGGAGGAGCCTTGCGGAGCTGGAAAGCTTGTCGCCGGACGGACATCCGTACCATCCCTGTTACAAGTCGCGTATTGGATTCAATTTACAGGACAACAAAGTCTACGGTCCGGAATTTCAGCCGCAGCTCCGCGCCTTTTGGATAGCCGCGCTATATGCGGATACAAACTGGGGAGCAAGAGATGCCGACAATTGGGACGGCTTTTTGGAGAGGCAATTGGACGAAGCTGATTTGGCCCGTTTCCGCGCGATACTAGAGGAACAAGGCCTTGATCTGGCATTGTATGCGATGATGCCCGTTCACCCGTGGCAATGGGACAATAAAATATCGACGGAGCGGCTGGATGACTTAAAAACCAAACGGCTTGTTCCGCTTGGTTTTGGCTCTGATGCTTTTATTCCGCAGCAGTCGATCCGGACGCTAACTGGCAGCAGGCAGAATCGCAATGACTTAAAGCTGTCGCTCGGTATCGTCAACACATCGTCGATCCGGCACTTGACGGATCACTCCGTTACGACGGCATCAGCTGTCTCCGGCTGGCTGCAAAAAGTAGTGGACCAAGACCGTTACTTGCAGGAAGCCGGACTTGTTATTCTTCATGAATATGCGGGCATCTCTTATACGCCGGCCCAAGGAGCGCTAGGCTCGATGTGGCGGGAAAATACGGGTAAATATCTTAAAGCGGGCGAAGAAGCGGTACCTTTCTACATGCTGGCTTGCAAAGAAGCGGACGGAAGCCCATTCATGGCGCCATGGGAGCGGGCTTACGGCTTTGACCGCTGGTTCCGCAGATTTATACAAGTTTGTATCATCCCGGTTGTGCATCTGCTCGCCGCCCAAGGTCTTGTACTGGAGTCGCACAGCCAAAACATGATTCTAATTCATCGAAACGGCTGGCCTGAGCGGGTTGCGCTGCGCGATTTCCATGAGGGCGTGGAATATGTCGGTTCTTTTTTGACTTCGCCTGAGCTGCTGCCGGAGTTTGGCGACCTTCATCCGGCTTATAAGGATGCTCGGCCAAACGACTTTTTTGAGATGGCGAGCCTTAAGGATTTGTCGGAAATGCTGATGGATGCCCTTTGGTTTATGAATATGGGTTACTTGATTATGGACGCGGCCGACCGCAGTGAATGCAGCGAGCAGGAGTTGTGGCAAATCGTGGCGGAGGAGCTCATCGCCTACGAGCAACGGGCGGATGAGGGATTAAAGGAACGTATACGCCAGCTTCAATGGTTCCAGCCGGAATGCGTCATTGAACCGCTGGCGCAAAAAAGGCTGTTTGGCGGAGTTGCCGTACAACCTCGTTCAGTGCCGAATCCGCTTTATGAGGTGCTTCGCCGCAATTCGATAGAAACAAGGAGAGATTTGGATGTTTGCAGTGGATCATGAATCGCTGTCCAAAGCGGAATTCGAGCTGCGGCTGGGCCGCTTCGGGCAAGCCGAGCCGTTTGGCGAAGCGGGAGCGGAGCATGCCTGCTACGCGATCTGCTCGCCGGACGCCGCTTTTGTTGTGGCGATGGCTTATTATATCCGTCAGGGAGGCGGATCGGTGTTGCTGCTCTTTGGGGAAACGCCGCAGGAAACCGCTCTTGCTCTTGCGACTCGCGCGCAATGCCGCGGATTGTTTTATGGGGCGGACAATCGCTATATCGCTTTGAATGCGGGGAACGAACCTGTTGGGAAACAGCCTTCCCTCTATCAATACAGCTCCGGAACGACGGGAGAGCCTAAGCTGATCGGCAGAACTTGGGACGAGATCGGGATTGAGATTGCGGGCTACAACGAGATGATTGTTGCAAGCGGTCAGGCGGAGGCGACGCCGGTTATTTTAGCTTCCGTCACCCATTCCTTCGGACTGATCACAGGCGTATTCGCAGCCATTGAACGCGGAGTGCAGCCGGTTGTGTGCGTCAACAAAAATCCGAAGGCCATTTTACAATTGCTAAGAGTTCATCCCAATCATCTGATTTATAGTGTGCCTTCGCTTTTGCAAAGCCTGATTCCGCTATTAGAACATGCGGGCGTTTCATTAAACGCCATCATCAGCTCGGGTGCGCCGATGTCTCCGGCATTATACAGCTGGCTGAATGGGAAAACGAAGCTGCTGATGCAGCAATACGGCTGTACGGAGGCGGGCTGCGCCAGCCTTGCGCCAGGCATGGAAAGCTATGACGATATCGGCTTGCCGCTGCCGCATATGGCCATTCCCGCCGAAGCGGAGCCTGCTGAGCTGAAGTTTTTCATCGACGGACTTGGAGAGATCGCAACGGGCGATTTGGGATGCAGGTCGGAGAGCGGAAGGCTGCGCTTTTTGGGCAGAATCGACGATTTGATCAATGTTTCGGGGCTGAAAGTGATGCCGGTTGAGGTTGAAGGAGTCATCGGGCAGCTGGATGGAGTGCAGGAAGTTGTTGTTTTCCGGGGGCAGCATCCATCTACGGGTGAAATGGTTAAAGCGAGAGTAGTGGCCGACGAAACGGTGACGGCAGAACGAGTTCGCGCATGGTGCCTTAGCCAATTGCCGCCGTATAAAGCTCCTACGGATGTGAAGATCGTGAATCATATTCCGAAAATGCCGTCAGGCAAAATTAGCCGCAAACTGCTGGAGAGGGAAGGGATTTAACGTGAAGAGGAGCCGCGAGGCGCTGAGAATAGAGCTGTTGGGACTTGTCCAAGGGAAGTTTAAACTGGATTGTCCCGCTTTGGACGACCATCTTCGGTTGAACGAGGATTTATGTTTGGATTCCATTATGATTGTGCAATTAATCGTATTTATAGAAATCGAATTGCAATTGCAAGTGCCGGACGATCAAATCGACCCGCGGACGTTCGCTACGGTTGGTTCATTGCTCGATTTTATGGAGAGCCTTGAGCCTGTGCCGTCAGCTGCGGGAAATGAAGCCGTCCGAGTCGGGGAAAGCGGGTGAGCCAGTTGGCGATAGCAGAAGAAGTCAGCATCAAGGTCCATTGTATCGTCAGCTGCTTGTGCGAAGTGATAAGAGAAAAAAGCCGGATAGATTATCGTCCGTTTTATATAGGTTTGTGGGATGCCCCTTTTGATGTAACGGATCGTGGAGAAGTGACTTATTACCAGCATGATCTCGATCACAGCCACTACTACGAATGGTACGAAAAGCTGTTCGGCCCTCCCGTTCAAGTGTGGTACGATTTCGAAAAATCGCCTGAAGCCAATTGGGAAACGCTTGTGGAGCTTGTTGAGGAAGGGAAGGACGGCCGGTTTGTTATCGCGCAAATCGACATGTCGCTCATGCCAGAGAGGGAAAATAAGTTTCACCAGAAGCCGTTCCCCCATTTTCTCATTTTGGAGAAGACGGAGCGGGCCGACGAGTGGCATATGATTGACGCCGATTTTAGATGGCGCGGCATGGTGGACAAAGAGAAGGTCCGGCATGCGTTTGTGAACAACACGTTTGGCGGCGGCTTTGTAGTGGATGCCGGGCAGCTTAAGGAGGCTGCTCCGGAAGCGGTTAAAGATTATTTTGCACATGTGTTCAAATGGGAAAATGAACTGACAGAGCGGCTTGGCTTGCTTCTAGGAGAGATGGCTAGAGGAGAAAACGGCATGGATATTTCCATGATGGCGAGTGCCGTTAAGCAGCTTCCCGTGCTGGCCATTCGAAAGTACAGCTATGAGCATGCGCTCATGTATTTTATAGAACAGTCGGGAGAGAGCGATGAGTCGTTCGAATCGTATTGCGATCTGGTGGAGGAAGTCGTTAAGGGGTTCCACAACGTTCAATATATGGGGATGAAAATGGCGATGACGGGCGATGCCAAGCTGCTTCCGTCTCTGCTTAGCAAGCTCGGCGAAATGAACGAAACCGAAACCAAAATCAAACGTGAGCTTTACCATTTGTATACGGCATGGGAGGCGGCTCGATGAAATATTCGTTATGCACCATTTCGTTCCGGCATCAATTGATTTCTTTTTCGGGACTGGTACGTTTTATGAAGCAAAAGTCGTTCGACGGCATCGAGATGTGGGGCGTTCATGCGGAAGGGTTGTATCAAAATGAACGTTCAAGCACGGAGCGGCAGCTAAGCGAGATGAAAGAGGACGGCATGGCCGTTGCGATGCTCAGCGACTATTTGGCCATCGACTCGGATGCGGCCTTCCGCGAATCGGTACATAAATGCGACAGGCTGATTCGGCTTGCGGACTGGCTCGGCACTCGGCGGATTCGTACATTTGCGGGAAATTTGGGCAGCCTTGACGTGAGCGAATCGCAGCGTGCGGCGTATACGGAGAGACTACGAAAGCTATGCGATCAATGCGCAGCCCATGGCATGCAGCTGGTCGTGGAGACGCATCCTGCTACGCTTGCGGACAACTTGGAGTCGACTCTTACACTGTTGTCGGACATCGGGCAAGACCGGCTGCGGCTGAACTTTGACGTTCTGCACGCATGGGAATTTGGCGGCGATCTGCTTCATACGTATCATGTGCTGGAGCCATGGGTGGAGCATTTCCATTTTAAAAATATCGATTCCGCAAGCCGCGTTCATTTGTTCCAACCCGCCAATATTTATTCCGCATCGGGCAATCGCGAAGGGATGGTTCCGCTCCACGCTGGATTCCTTGATTATGGAATGCTGCTGGAGCATATGAACGGCATGGATTGTTATGCGTCTCTGGAATGGTTCGGCCCGAATCCGATGCAAGTGCTAAGCGGCGATATCGAATGGCTGCATCAGCAGCGCTACAGCATGGCGGAAGGGTAAGGCGGCTCGTTTATCGGGCAAAGGAGATTCGCCTCTGCTTTGCGGGAAACGATTGCGGTTGAATAGAGCATTCTTTATAAGCAGTTGTGGAAAATGAAAGGGAAAGTCTTCCGCTCTCTTGGCATAAGAGGGTGGAGGACTTTTTTTATTGAAATTCGACAGCTTTTCCCATGAAATCAGGTACTTTTAACGGATAATTGGTAAGGTTTAGGACCATTCTCATTGAGAATCAATTTCTATAAGTAAAGCTCATTATTTGATTCAAAACTTCTTATAGACTGAAAACATTGTAATTTATTGACCGTTTAAGGCGGACTGTGGTAGCTTTAGAGCAGATAAAACCATAGTGGTACGCTTGGAATTAAAATGAGCTAGATTCGATGCGAGGTGGATGTTGTTGCAACTTAAGGTGACGAACAGTCCGTTTACAGAGGAACAGGCGGAGCTGATTAACAAACTGCTGCCTACTTTGACGGAAACACAAGTTCAATGGCTCGGCGGATATTTGACTTTTTACCGGACGGGACCGGCTTCTTACGAAACGGCCGCTAGCGCGCAGCTGGCAGCTCCCGTTCTGGAGCATGCGGCTCAGCCTGCGGTAATCGTGCCAGCGGCTCCGCGTGAAGCGACGATTCTTTTTGGCTCCCAGACGGGCAATTCCCAGCGGCTTGCGGGAAGACTGGCCGACAAGCTGAAGGAGCAGGGCTTCGACATTACGTTGTCCGCTATGAACGCTTACAAAACAAACGGGCTTAAGAAAACGGCGCATTTGTTTATTGTAGCGAGTACGCATGGCGAAGGCGATCCGCCGGACAACGCGTTGACGTTCCATGAATTTCTGTACAGCAAACGCGCGCCGAAGCTGGACGGCCTCAAATTTTCCGTGCTTGCGCTTGGCGACACTTCGTACGAATTTTTCTGCAAAACGGGCAGAGATTTCGACGAGCGTCTGGCCGAGCTTGGAGCGGAGCGTCTTGCCGAGCGCGTAGATTGCGATCTCGACTTTGAAGCTCCTGCAACGGGCTGGTTCGCAAGCGTCATCGGCGCATTGAACGCCGGAGCAACAACATCCGCAGCTGCCGCAGGCGGCTCAGCGAACATTTCCGCCGCGACGACGGCTGCCGCTTCGGCATCTGCGGAGTCGGAATATTCGCGTTCCAATCCGTTCCAGGCGGAAGTATTGACGACCATTAATTTGAACGGAAGAGGTTCTGACCGCGAAACCCGCCATTTGGAGCTGTCCTTGGAAGGTTCCGGCCTCTCCTATGAGCCGGGCGATTGCGTAGGCATTTATCCGTCGAATGATCCTGCTTTGGTCGACGGTATTATTTCAGCTATGAATTGGTCGCCAGAGGAGAAGGTTGTGACAGGAAGCGGCGAAGAAACTCTTCGTATCGCCTTGCTGCGTCAAGTTGAAATTACGGTGCTGACCAAGCCGCTGCTGGAGAAGGCATTGCCTTTCAGCGGCAACGCCAAGCTGGCGGAGCTTGTAAAGCCTGAAAATAAAGATGAGCTTAGAGCTTATGCGAGTGGAAGAGATTTGCTTGATTTGCTGCAGGACTTTGGACCATGGAAGCTAAACGCTTCGGAACTGGTTTCGATTTTGCGCAAGCTGCCTCCGCGTTTGTATTCCATCGCGAGCAGCTTCCAGGCCCATCAGGATGAAGTGCATCTGACCATCCGCAAGGTGGAGTATGAAACGCATGGCCGGAAGCGCGGCGGCGTTTGTTCGGTGCAAGTGTCCGAGCGTCTGGAAGAAGGAGATACGCTGCCGATCTTTATTCAGCAAAATCCGAACTTCAAGCTGCCGGCCAACCCGGAAACGCCGGTCATTATGATCGGACCGGGCACAGGCGTCGCTCCGTTCCGCGCATTTTTGGAAGAGCGCGAGGAGCTTGGCTCCGAAGGGAAAACATGGCTGTTCTACGGAGACCGCCATTATGTGACGGACTTCCTTTATCAGACCGATTGGCAACGCATGCATAAGGACGGCGTCCTTACCAAGCTGAATGTAGCGTTCTCCCGCGATTCGAAAGAAAAGGATTACGTTCAGCATCATTTGCTGAAGCACGCGGTTGAAGTTTACGCTTGGCTGCAAGAAGGCGCTCATGTTTACGTGTGCGGCGACGAAAAGCATATGGCGCATGACGTGCATAACGCTCTTCTGACCATTATCGAGAAGCAAGGCGGATTGGATGCGGAAGCGGCGAAAGCTTATTTGGCCGATCTGCAATCGCAGCAGCGCTATCAGCGGGATGTATATTAATTGTCTATAGATTGCGTTTGCGCGGACAGCGCATAGAAGGGAGCCTGCAGCAATGGCGAAAGGGCATCATAAAGTAGAGCCGATCGGCGGACCGCCGAGCGACGTTGAACATTTAAAGGTAGAGAGCAATTATTTGCGCGGTTCTCTTGTAGAATCGATTGAAAACCGAATTACGGGCGGCCTGACGGAATTGGATAACCGATTGTTGAAATTCCACGGCAGCTATATGCAAGACGATCGCGACGTGCGGAACGAGCGCCAGAAGCAAAAGCTTGAGCCATACTATCAATTCATGCTGCGCATTGTTTCTCCGGGCGGAGTGGTGACTCCGGAGCAATGGCTAGTCATTGACGATCTTGCTCAAAAGTATGGCAGCGGCACCCTCAGAATTACGACGAGACAGGCTTTCCAACTGCACGGCGTGTTGAAATGGAACTTGAAAGAAACGATTAAGGAAATTAACGATACGCTGCTCACTACGCTTGCCGCCTGCGGCGACGTAAACCGCAACGTCATGTGCAACCCGAATCCGGAGCAGTCTGAGGTTCATACGGAGGCGTTCGAGCTGTCGCAGCAGATTACGAAGCATCTTGCTCCCCGTACCCCTGCTTATCATGAGATTTGGCTTGACGGAGAAAAGGTCGTCGACAGCACGGAAGTGGCGAAGGTGGAAGGCGTCGATCCGGTTGAACCGATTTACGGACATGTGTATTTGCCGCGGAAGTTCAAAATCGGCATCGCGGTTCCTCCATCCAATGATGTGGACGTTTATTCGCAAGACCTTGGCTACATTGCCATCGTGGAAAAGGGCAAGCTTGTTGGCTACAACGTAACCGTCGGCGGCGGCATGGGCATGACGCACGGCGATACGAATACGTATCCGCAGCTTGGCCGGGTCATCGGCTTTGTAAAACCGGAGCAAGCGGTTGATCTTGCGGAAAAAACGATTACGATCCAGCGCGATTACGGCAATCGTTCCGTACGAAAATACGCTCGTTTCAAATATACAATCGACCGTCATGGTCTCGACTGGTTTGTGGCTGAGCTTCAGGAGCGTCTGGGCTGGGATCTCGAGCCGGCTCGCCCGTTCCATTTCGAAAGCAGCGGCGACCGCTACGGCTGGGTGAAAGACAAAAAAGGCCGCTGGAACTTGACCTTCTACATTAATAGCGGACGGATCGTCGACCAAGAAGGCTGCCAATTAATGACTGGCCTTCGCGAAATCGCAAAAATTCATACGGGCGACTATCGCCTCACCGCGAACCAAAATCTGGTCATTGCGGGCGTTACAACAGCCAAAAAGGCAAAAGTGATTGAACTGCTGGACAAATACGGCATTACGGAAGGCGATCAGTTGGCCGCCGTACGCCGCAGCTCGTTGTCCTGCGTCTCGCTTCCTACATGCGGTCTTGCAATGGCGGAGGCAGAGCGTTACTTGCCGTCGCTGATCGACAAGCTGGAGCCGGTGTTGATCGAAGCTGGGCTTCGCGATGATGAAATCAACATTCGGATGACAGGCTGCCCGAACGGCTGCGCTCGTCCTGCGCTTGGCGAAATTTCGTTTATCGGCAAATCGTTAGGCAAATACAACATGTACATGGGCGCTGGCTTCTCCGGCGATCGTCTCAGCAAGTTGTATAAGGAAAACGTAGGCGAAGAAGAAATTTTGGACACACTGACTCCAATTCTTCATCACTATGCCAAAGATCGTAAGAAAAAAGAGCATTTCGGCGATTTCGTTATCCGCACGGGTTACGTAAAAGCCGTAGTCTCCGGCCTCGATTTTCACAGCTAATTGTATACAAAAAGAGCGCAAGACCGGAGCTTTCCGGCTCTTGCGCTTTACCTTCCGAAACGACTTTGCTCTACCAATAGCATTCGCTTTATTTCTCCGAAATGATAGGACATTTCAGCCTCATTCACTTCTTTTTTCAGTTCCCTTCAGTCTCTTTCAAACACCTTAACCGAATACGCATCATCGGCGGCTCCATTCTCCTATTTTAAATACTCTTTTTTAGATCCATCCACCTCATTCTTTCGTTTTCAAAATTGTGCGAAATACCGAATCAAATGCTATAGAGGAAGTAGACTCGATATGATATGGTTGAAATAGTATGCGTTATCAAAACTAAAAATAAGGTGGTTCGAACTCATGTCATCCAAAAAAAGCGCCAAGTCTGGCGGCTCTCGTTATTTTGTGCTGTATACAGCAATCATTATTGTCATTGGAGTAGCGTTATTTCTCATTAATCAACAATCCAACAAGAAAGCGGAAGAAAACGTTGAACTGGAGAGCGCACCTGAAACGGTAGCTCAGCCTCTTATGGGCGATGCTAATGCCAAAGTAAAAATCGTAGAATTCGGCGACTACAAATGCCCGTCTTGCAAAGCTTGGGGAGAGACGGTATGGCCTAAGCTGAAAGCGGATTACATCGACACCGGCAAAGCGAACTTTTCATACATCAACGTATTGTTCCATGGAGAAGAATCAAAGCTAGCTGCTCTGGCGAGCGAATCCATGTTGAAGCTTCATCCGGATCAATTTTGGGATTTCCACAAAAAGCTTTATGATGCCCAGCCGCAAGTGGATCACGACGGCCTTTGGGTAACGGAAGAAAAGATTATGGAAGTAGCGAAATCGGCTGTTCCGGACTTGGATGAAAAGCAGCTTAAAGAAACGATGGCTACTGAAGAAGCGGGCAAGCTCGTCAATTTGGATGAGATTCTTGTTAAGCAATTCGGCATTCAGCAAACTCCGACTCTTATGATCGGCGATATCGTCATTGCTGACCCGTTCAACTACGATACCATTAAATCGGCTATCGAGCTTAAGCTCAAGTAGGAGGGGAAAGCGATGGAGTTTATGAGGCGCAACGTGTTGTACTTTGCTTGGCTCGTCGCGGTTGTTGCGACGCTGGGCAGCCTTTATTTCAGCGAAGTGGCCGGGTTTATTCCGTGCGAGCTTTGCTGGTATCAGCGCATTCTGATGTATCCGCTCAGCGTCATACTTGGCATTGCGGCTTTTTATGACGATCATCGCATTCGTAAATATGTGCTGCCGCTTTCGATATTCGGCATGTTAGTTTCTACGTACCACTATATGGTTCAGAAGGTTCCGGGTTTCGCAGAGATCAGGCCGTGTACGCAAGGGGTGCCTTGCAATTCGTCCTATATTAATTGGTTTGGCTTTGTGACGATTCCATTTCTGGCCTTGATCGGTTTTACGCTAATTACGTTGTTGCTGCTCGTATTTAAGAAGAGATAGGAAGGGAGAAGGGGCGATGTCTGGCCATTTGCTGCTAATTGAAGACGATGCTTCCATAAGTGAAATGGTGGAAGGTTATTTGTCCAAAGAGGGTTATCGGATGACGACGGTGCAAGATGGCGGGGAGGCGCTAGACGTATTTGCGGAAGGCGAATACGATTTGGTTCTGCTCGATCTGATGCTGCCGCACGTAAACGGCCTGGACCTGCTGCAGCGAATTCGGGAACGGAGCCGGGTGCCCATCCTCATTATATCGGCAAAGGATGGCGAGGTAGACAAAGCACTAGGGCTTAGATTCGGTGCGGACGACTACATCGCCAAACCTTTTTCGCTATTGGAGCTGTCGGCGCGCGTAAGCGCGTCGATTCGCCGGGCGACGCAATATGCGTCCGAATCTGCTCCCGCTGCCCCCGAGTCTTCAGTTGCTTCACCCTCTAACGTTTTGCTCACAAAAGGGGAGCTTGCTCTCGATCCCGACAATTTTACCGTCACCAAACGAGGCGAAGAGATTAAACTGACGGCTAAGGAATTTCATATCTTGAAGCTGTTTCTCCAAAATCCAACGAGGGTATACACCAAAGCTATGCTCTATCAATTGGTGTGGAACGAAGAGTATTACGGTGACGAAAATGTAATAAATGTACATATGAGAAGGCTAAGAGAAAAAATTGAAGACGATCCGTCGGCCCCCCGCTACATACGAACGTTGTGGGGAATCGGCTACAGACTGGGGGAAGGCTAACGTGCTATGGCTGGCGTTTGGCCTTATTTTGTTGTTTGCGGCTATTTATATTCGCGAAAGGCTTGCCCATCGGGAAACGTTAAAGCATATGCATTATATTCGCGCAAAGCTGGATGAGCTTGCCGCTTTGTCTGCCCCTAGCGGAGAACGGGTGAAAGTGGTGACGGGGCAAAGCGAAGTGAGGGAGCTTGCACGTGCGGCGAACGAGTGGGTTGATTTGGCGGGCAAGTCCGCTGCCGATTACGAGGCGACAAAACAAGCTATGCGCAAAATGCTTTCCAACGTATCCCATGATTTAAAAACGCCGTTGACCGTTATTCTCGGCTATGCGGAAATTTTAGAAAACAGTTCAGACATGACAGAGGAAGAACGTTTGCGGCTGCTGGGCCAAATTCATAAAAAAGCGTTGGAAGTACTCGACCTAATGAACGCCTTTTTTGATTTGTCCAAGCTGGAGGCGGATGATGCGGAAATGCCGCTTGCGATGCTGGATGCGGGAGAGCTGGCGCGCCGGCGTATTTTGGAATATTACGATTTGCTCGCGGCAGGAGGCTGCGAGGTCGATATCGACATCCCCGATCTGCCGTTCCCCATCTATGCAAACGAGGAAGCGTTGTCCCGCATTCTCGACAATTTATTGTCCAACGCCATTCGTTACGGTACTTCCGGCCGTTACTTAGGATTAACGGTGAGGAAGCAGGAGTCTTCCATTCTCTTCGAGGTAGTAGATCGCGGGCCCGGTATTCCGTATTCCGAGCAGTCTTTTGTTTTTGAAAGGTTGTATACGCTCGAAGATTCGAGAAACCGCAAGGTGCAGGGCAGCGGACTCGGCTTAACGATTGCAAAGAGGTTAGCGGAGAAGCTCGGCGGGACGCTGGAGCTGCATAGCGTTCCTCATGTCCGAACATGCTTTACTTTATCGCTGCGTGAAGCAAACACGGCCTACACGGCTGGCAAAGTAAGAATTAAGTAAGATTTAAGAAAGAAAGAAGAGAGAGTCCCGCGCTAATATAACGGTATACACAAATTCAAGCGGGAGAGTGAAATCATGACGGACATAATCCGAACACGGCTGCTGAGCAAAAGTTATAGCCAAGCGGACGTTGTATCGAACGTCGATATGAGAGTACGAAAAGGTGAGATTTACGGTTTTCTTGGACCAAATGGGGCGGGTAAATCGACCCTTATGAAAATGCTGTTGAATCTGGTCAAGCCGACAGGCGGGGAAATTGAGCTGTTCGGCGAGCGGCTGCTGCCGGAATCGATCGAGCCGCTTAAACGGATCGGGCATATGATTGAGACGCCGGTCTTTTACGATAAACTGACAGCGGTGCAAAATTTGGAGCTGCACGGCGAATATATGGGCCATTATAAGGCGAGTTCCATACGCGAAGCGCTGGACGCCGTTCAGCTTAGAGGAATTGAAAAAAAGCCGGTCAAACAGTTTTCGCTAGGGATGAAGCAAAGGCTTGGCATCGCAAGGGCGATTATGACGAGACCGGAGCTGCTTTTGCTCGATGAGCCGATTAATGGTCTGGACCCTGAAGGCATTCAGGAAATGCGGATTCTGTTCCGCAGAATGCGCGACGAATACGGCATGACCCTGCTCATCTCCAGCCATTTGCTGGCGGAGGTGGAGCAAGTGGCGGATACGATTGGCGTTATCGATCAAGGCCGAATGCTGCAGGAAGTGACAATGGAAAATATACGCCGCTCCAATACGGATTATATCGAAATCGTATCGTCTAACACCAAGCTAGCGGCATTCGTGCTCGAAGACCGTCTCCATCTGCGTAATTTCAAGCTGCTTGACGGCAATATGATTCGCGTCTACGAAAGTTCTGTTACAGTGGAGGAGTTGTCCAAAGGATTGATTTTAAACGATGTGCCGTTAGAGTCCATTAGCCGTCGTCATCATTCTTTGGAACAATATTTCCTGGAACTTACTCGCGGAGGTGGTAAAAATGCTGCATCTTATTAAACTGGAGCTTAAAAAAGGGAAATTGTCCAAATTCATTTGGGGCGGATTTTTGGCCTACGGTATTATCGCTTTATTATTGTTGCCCATTTATTTGGTAGAGGGCCCAATCGAAGAGGCCCCTGTTTTTGTAAGCTATAGCGAAATGTTTGGATTAATCGATACGCTAATTCGTGCGACATTTATTATTTACGCTTCTGCGATGGTTGCGAGTTTGATCATTAGCGAATTCCGCGACAAAACGATGTCGGTGCTGTTTGCTTATCCTATAAGCCGGAAAAAGCTGATTTGGTCCAAACTGAGCATTGTGTTCGTATGGGCGGTCGTTAATATCATTTTAGCCAATGTGCTGATCAGCGGTATCATAATCGCGTTCAACTCTCATTTTCAGTATATCGACGATGTCATTACTACGGAGCTGCTGCTTAAGCAAGGGGCGTTTATTCTAACAAATGCTTTTGCCAGTGCGGGCATGAGCCTTCTCCCGCTAGCGATTGGCATGATCAAAAAGTCGGGTACCGCAACTATTCTCAGCTCTATTTTTATCGTTATGGTCGTATGTTCCAACAATATGGGCTTTACATTAAGCTCGATCATCGCGATTCCTATTTCGCTTGGACTTCTCGGACTGCTGCTCACTTATTTGAGCTTCCGTAAGATCGATAGAGTGGATGTGGCTTAGTAGCAGGTAGGAGTCAATCGACGTCTAAATTAACCCATTTCGTCTTGACGGACGGAATGGGTTTTATTTTGCAGGAAGGGAAGCGTGGGTAGCTTGTAGCTCGACTTGGCCGTGCTCCGGAATGAAAAAGCAAGATTCGAAAAGAGGAGAGAACGGGCAATTATGTTATAACTAAAGAATGAAGTGATGGGCTGTAGTAGAGGGGAGCCATGATAATGAATGTACCATATATAGAAATCAAAACGCCGGACTCGTTCAGCTTTGAGCAAAATGTGAGTTATTTGCTGCGTTCCGCAAATGAATGCATGTATCGTGTAGAAGGGGAATTTGTAGAAGGAGAGCGGACGAAAGGGGATAAAATAAAGGGAAGTTCGGTCTATAAAGCGTTGTTGGTGGGCGGGCAAAGGGCTGTTATGAAAGTAAGCGGGAAGGAGAGGGGCAGCCTGCTCTTGGAGTTGAAGGGCGGGGAGGTTGGCGGTAGTATATCTGAGGAGTTAAAAGCTGAGGCCGTGGCTTATGTGAAAGAATGGTTTGATTTGGAGCGGGACTTGTCCCCTTTTTACGAAATGGCAGCCGAGGACCCGCTTTTGAAGGAACCTGCCGTTCAGTTCAGGGGCCTTAGGCTGATGGGCATCCCGGATTTATTTGAGTCTCTATGCTGGGGAATTATCGGGCAGCAGATCAACTTGGCGTACGCTTATACGCTCAAAAGAAGATTTGTGGAAAGCTACGGGAAGGCGGTTGAATCGGACGGGGGAATCCATTGGCTTTTTCCTGAGCCGGAGAGGATTGCCGCTTTGACACCAGTCGAAATGGAGCCGCTCCGCATGACGGTTAAAAAATGCGAATATTTAATCGGGGCAGCTCAGGCCGTTGCATCGGGAGCGCTGACTAAGCCTCGTTTGCGTGAAGCTGGCGGCTTAAAAGAAGCAGAGAAGCTGCTGACCGGTATGCGGGGCATCGGTCCATGGACGGCGAACTATGCCATTATGCGCTGCCTTCTATTGCCGGATGCTTTTCCTATCGATGACGTTGGCTTGCATAATGCCATCAAGTTTCAGCTCGGCATGGATCGCAAACCGTCGAAGGCGGAGCTGCTGAAGCTGTCCGAAGGTTGGGTCGGCTGGCAAGCATACGCCACTTTTTATTTGTGGAGACTACTGTACTAGCGATTTGAGCTGTCTTTGATATGGATTGGTTAGCCGCAGCGTATATGTGGGAGCATAGACGAAGGGTAATGGACAGACATAAACCACTAAACCAGCGGAAACGCCCCCTGTGGGGTATTTAGTTGTGCCAAAAACCACTAAACCAGCGGAAACGCCCCTTGTGGGGCATTTAGTTGTGCCAAAAACCACTAAACCAGCGGAAACGCCCCTTGTGGGGCATTTAGTTGTGCCAGAAACCACTAAACCAGCGGAAACGCCCCTTGTGGGGCATTTAGTTGTGCCAAAAACCACTAAACCAGAGGAAACGCCCCCTGCGGGGCATTTAGTTGTGCCACAAACCACTAAAACTCCGCCGCTTTTAACAGGCTAAATTCCCAAGTCGCGCACCTTTTTGTAGTAAAGCACGGGCGACAGCCCGGTAAACTGCTTAAACACCTTGCTGAAATAATAAGGGTCGCCGAGTCCGACTAAATATCCGATTTCGCCAAAGTTCATGTGCGTCGCCTGAATCAGCTCCTGAGCGTGCTGAATGCGGACTTTATTGACATATCGCGTAATCGTATATCCCGTCGTCTTTTTGAAAATCCGGTTTAAATAATCGTAGTTGGACTCAAACTCCCGCTCAAGGAGGGAACTGTCAATTTTCTCCGTGTAGTGCCGATGAATGTAATCGAGCAGCGAGTGGACTTTGGCGGCCGCTTTGGAGCCTGTTCCGCCTTTCGCTTTAAGCGTGTGCATAAAATAGTCGCGCGAAAGCTCAATCAGCATCTCGGCAAAACGAAGCGCAGTCAGCCCCCGATTGTAATGCTTGCGGCGGTACAGCAGCAATAGCTCGTTCATGGCGTGCATCGTTTGGTGCAGGCTGTTTTTGTCGCTTAGCGTATGATGCTTTGGGAAAAAATATCCCTTCTCCGTCTGATGCTCCGTATCTTCCTCCAGCAGCATTCTTTTAGCGATTTCAATGGGGTTTTGCTCCGAATCGCCTTCCATGCCGGGATGCTTGAAATGGAAATAATAATAGTCGCAGCTAGCCTTTTTTGTGCCGACATGGTCGAGACCGGGCTCTAGCAGCAGCATGTCTCCTCGTCTCAGCACGTATTCGTTTCCGTTTTCCTTCAAATGAAGCTCGCCGCTCTTAATAATGTACAAAATATGCTCATCCGTATTGCGGTGAAAATGAATCCATGGGGCCTTGTAGGATACGAATCCCATCAGCGTCATTTTGGGCACAATCTCGATGTTCATTTTTAGCATGGGCGTTCAAATCCTTTTATGAAAAAGTCGGTATTGTACAAAAAGGGTCTTCATTTCTCATTTTCGATTATTGTAGCACATTCTATACTGATGGTGAGTCCATTAATGGAGGTTATGATAATGACAATTCGAGTAACAGTATGGAATGAGTATCGGCACGAGAAGCAAAACGAGCTGGTAGCAAGCATATATCCGCGAGGAATTCATAACGCAATCGGTGATTTTTTGGCGGAAGGGGAAGACGTGGAAGTAAGAACGGCGACACTAGATGAGCCGGAGCATGGATTAACCGACGAAGTATTGGCCAACACCGATGTTCTCCTATGGTGGGGACATCTTGCACATGGAGAAGTGAGCGACGACATCGTTGAAAAGGTTCGGGAGCGCGTTCTCGACGGAATGGGTTTTATCGTCCTACACTCCGGTCATGCTTCGAAGCCGTTCGAGCGTCTGCTGGGCACGAAAACCGGCACGCTGAAATGGCGCGATGACGGCGAGCGCGAGCGCATTTGGGTCATTGAAAGCGGGCATCCGATTGCGGAAGGACTCGGCGACTATTTCGAAATTCCGGTTGAGGAAATGTACGGCGAGCGCTTTGAAATTCCGGCTCCAGACGAGCTGGTGTTTATTTCTTGGTTTGAAGGCGGAGAAGTGTTCCGCAGCGGCTGCTGCTACCGCCGAGGCAAAGGCAAGTTGTTCTATTTCCGTCCGGGCCACGAAACGTTCCCGGTATACCATCAACCGGAAGTGCAAAAGGTGATCAGCAACGCCGTTCGTTGGGCCGCTCCTACGGCTGGCGCTGCGAGCGTCTCCGGACGCTGTGAGCCGCTTGAGCCAATCGGAAAATCGAAATAAAATAGCACATCCAGTTTATGAAGCTCTGCTTCTTGTCTTTAGACAAGGGGCAGAGCTTTTTTGTGCGGGTCTCATAATAGGCGATGCGGCGGAATAGACTTTACATAATCAAGGCTTGTCTGAAATGAGGTTTTTTAAGAAGTGGACAAGAATATGGAGAGGATGATCATATTGGGGACGAAGGAATCCGTTATTGCGATACTGGGGCTAGGGACGGCCGTGCCGCCATACCGAATGAATCAGGAAGATACTTCGCGCAGGCTGGTGGAGGCGCTCGCGGAAGGAGGCCATACGGATTCCAGCCGCTGGGCGAAGCGGATTTTCAAGCAGTGCGGAGTTGAAAGCCGCTATACCTGCGAGCCGAACTTGCTGGAGCCCGCATCGTCTTGCCGCTACTTTCCAACTTCCGCAAGTAGCGAAATAGATGCTCATTCTGGCAATGGGACAGTGGCGACGAAGAGCGTACCTACAACTAGCGAGCGAATGGCTGTCTACAAGAGGGAATCCGTTCCGCTTGCATCCGAGGCTGCTCGCTCAGCGCTGCGAGATAGCGGAACGGCAGCGTCCGAAATCACTCATCTCATTACGGTAAGCTGCACGGGACAATTCCTCCCCGGACTCGACACCGCTCTTATTGGAGAACTGGATTTAAACCCCGCCGTTACTCGTATTCCGCTTACTTTTCTTGGCTGCGCCGCAGGGCTGAAAGCGGTCTGTTTGTCCAAGCAGCTTATTGCGGGGCGTCCGGATGCAAAAGTGCTTGTCGTTTGCGTCGAGCTCTGTACACTGCATATTCAATCTTCCGCAGACAGGGAGGCGTTGTACGGGGCGTCCTTTTTTGGCGACGGGGCTTCGTCATGCGTAGTTGGCACTGTTCGGGACGGAGACCGGGACGTCTTTTTGCTGGGGGAAGAGCGATCGGTTCTGTTGCCGGACAGCGCGGGGGAAATGATTTGGGAAGTCGGCAATTACGGCTTTGATCTTTATTTGTCGACGGCTATTCCGCGGTTGATTGGAGCTTATGTGCCAGAAGAGGTGGAGCGGCTGCTCGACGGAGGGGCAAAGCCGGAAATATGGGCCATTCATCCTGGGGGCAGAGGAATAGTCGATATTTTGCAAGAAACGTTTGCTCTAAGCGATGGGCAGACGGATGCAAGCCGGACAATACTGCGCAACTATGGAAATATGTCTTCCGCGACTATTTTGTTTGTCATGAACGAGATGAAAAAATCGCTTAGGGAGCAGGGCGAGCCATGCCGCGAAGGGGTCGCTTTGGCGTTTGGTCCGGGCGTGACAGCAGAAATGATCGGAATCGCTTATGTGCCGGAAGTGGATTCAAAACGGACTTCCGCCCGCCGGGATGCGGTGCTGCCGGAGACGGATGCCTATGCCTAAAACACTTCAAAACCGAAGCAAGAGGCTTGAGCTGATGGATGATACGTCGCAAGGGGGACCGAAGCTTAGGGAGGCACTCGCTCACTTACGCAGATTGAACTGGCTGTTCGGTGCCGCTTCTCCGACACTTTATGGCGTTAAGCAGATTTGGAGGTGGTTGGGCTGCCCGAAATCGCTTTCGGTGCTGGACGTTGGAGCGGGATCGGGAGACATTAATGGGAAGCTGCTGAAATGGGCGGATCGTGAGGGAGTTCGGCTGCATATTACGTTAGTCGATTTGACGAAGGAAGCGGTGAAGGAGGCTGGCCTCTACTACTGGAACGAGTCCCGCGTTCGCGTGTGCCAAGGGGATTTGTTCGAGCTGGAGGGGGAAAGCGTCGATGTGGTGACGGGCACGCAGTTTTTGCATCATTTTTCGGGCGAGGAATTGGAGGCTGCGATTCGCCGCATGTTGGACGTCTCCCGCTTCGGAGTGGTCATCAACGATATTCATAGGCACTGGCTCGCTTGGATAGCGGTATGGCTGGCGACCAGGCTGCTTTCCCGCAATCCTTATATACGGCATGACGGGCCGTTGTCCGTAGCGAAAGGTTTTCGGTCGGAAGAGTGGAGGGCGCTTGCCAAAAACATGGGTCTGACTGGTTTTAATTATTCATGGCGCCCTCTGTTCCGGTATGCGGTAACGATTCGGAAGGAAAAGAATTCGGATAAAGGCATCACGGAGGGATAAGCAATGGCGAGGATGCATGATGTTATTGTTTTGGGAGCGGGAGTTGCGGGAAGTGCGACGGCGAAATTGCTGGCGGAAAAAGGCTGGGATACGCTGCTCGTGGATCGTCATCGCTTCCCTAAACATAAGGTGTGCGGTGAATTTCTTTCCCCAGAATCACAAGATACGCTGAGCCGGATTGGGCTGCTGGAGGAAATCAAGCCTCTTTCTCCAAGCTTGATCGCAAACGCCGCTATTTATATGCGGGGCGGGAACGCGATCCGATTTACGCTTCCGGCCCCCGGGTTTGGTTTAAGTCGGTACCGCCTCGACTCGTCTCTCCATCATGCAGCGTTGAGTGCGGGCGCTCAGTTGCGGCAGGGAGAAACGGCCGTTGCTTTGGAAAGGGACGAGCAAGGATACATCGTTTATTTGCGAAATGGACAGCAAGTGGAGCAGCTTAGAGCCCGCCTTGTTATTTCGGCCTGCGGAGGGACAGGCGGGCCATCGCTTGGGACATCTGGAAGCTTGATGACGGATGGGGGACTGCAACGGGAGGGGCAAGCAAGCTTCCGTCCTCCGTTTCTTTCTCAAAGCCGTTATAGCGGAAACAAAACACAAAGAAGAGATTCGGTTGCCCAAGGTCTCGTTGGCGTCAAAATGCATTTTGAATACGCGGGCAAACGAGAGTCGGACTTCGATACAAAGGGGGACGATGTCGATCCTGAATCGACGCTAGCCCGTTACAAACGAAACGGGGCGGAGAGCGCTGCGATTGAGGGCATCGTAGAGCTGTACTTTTTTCGCGGCGGCTACGCGGGTTTGAACGCGATTGAGGACGGACGGGTCAATGTGGCCGCGCTGCTCGACAAAAGGGAGCTTCCGAAAGGGGGGCAAAGCGTTATTGCAATGCTGGAAGAAGCGGCTAATCGGCATCCCCGCTTGAAGGAGCGGCTGGATAGCATGAAGCCTTTGCATGAGACGGCTGCGGCTGTTTCTCCAGTTCGGATAAGCCCGAATCCTGTTCCATGGAAAAGCGGGCCGCTGGTCGGAGACGCGATTTGCCGAATTCCGCCCCTTTGCGGCGACGGCATGTCCATGGCGTTACGGTCCTCCGAGCTTTGCGCGATGTATGCCGATCGCTTATTGAAAGGGGACTGTACGATCGCCGACTTGGAGAGGGGGTACAGCGCCGCCATTTCCGCAGAGTTCGCTGGGCCTTTGAAGTGGGGTGTTTTCGCCCAAAGCCTGCTCAGCTCCCCGCTGCTTGCGAGCGTTTTGCCAGGACTAGCTCGTCTGGCCCCGGGGGCGGTTGTTGGGATGTTTCAAGCGACCCGTCTTCGCGCAATCAAATAAAGTGATTTACACAGGGCGCACTAATCTGGTAGAGTAATGCAAATGCAATGATGAGAAGAGTAAATGGATACGGTCTTTTCCAGAGAGCTCCGGTTGGTGAAAAGGAGCAAAGGGCGTCCCGTTGAACCAAGCCTCTGAGCAGCGTATCGGAATCGGCCGCAAGGCTTTAGGATAGTACGACGGGAGCTCCCGTTACTGAGATAGAGTATAACCCTATTCGCAATGGCGACAGCGGCGTACTTGAAGAGGCTGGTTCGGCGACGAAACGGCGAATATGGGGTGGCACCGCGATGAATAATCTCGCCCCCAAGACTTGGGTCTTGGGGGTGGGATTTTTTTGTTTCTGTAACTATTCATCGAGAGAGGTGCTGGCAGCATGGTTTTTAGAAAACGGTCGAACAAAGGCAAAGGTATAGCGAGTAATAATGAGCTGGATAAGAAGAGGCTGAAGTCGTGGATGCAAGCGTGGAGAAACCCTTCCATCTTGCTCGCGGGTATTGGACTGTCCTCGGTAGGAGGATGGATTTATTTTATCGCCTTAAATTTGATGGTGCTGGACATGACGAAATCTGCGCTGGCTGTATCCGTGCTGTATATGATCAAGCCTATATCGGCTTTTTTCACTAATGTGTGGTCGGGAAGCTTTATCGATCGAGTAGATAAGCGCAAGCTAATGGTTATTTTAGATGTAGTGAGAGCGATTTTGATCGCTATGCTGCCTCTATACGATTCCTTGTGGTACATCTATTTGCTTGTTTTTTTTATCCATATGGGAGGCAATGTGTTTGGCCCTGCATCGGTCGCTTATACGGCGGAACTCATTTCTCCCGCTCAAAGGGTGAGGTTTAATTCTATCCATGCTCTAATTGGTTCGGGAGCGTTTTTGATTGGTCCGGCTATCGCGGGTTTGCTCGTGCTTGCGGGGTCAGCTGAAATCGCTATTTATATTAATGCCGCAGCGATGCTGGTTTCGGGCTTGATTACGCTGGCTTTGCCAAGCTTTAAGCCTGGTGTAGCTGCCGATGGGACGGAGGAGCGAATTTCGGAAGAGCGAATTACAGCGGAAACGGTGAAGAGAGATTGGCGGGACGTATTTGCCTTTTACCGGATGCATCCGTATATATGGGCGGTTTGTTTCCTCTTCGGCAGTGTGATGATGGTCATGGCGTCGGCAGTGGATTCGCTGGAAGCGGCGTTTGCAAAGGTGGTTCTTGGGCTGACAGAGGGGGAATACGGCGTTTTGGTTAGCGTGGCGGGCGTCGGAATTATTGCAGGAGCTGGCGTCAATGCGCTGCTTGCGAAGAAGGTTTCCGTGTCGCGAATGATGGCGCTTGGAGTGCTGGGCGTGTGCGGCGGTTACGCCGTTTATGCGTTCTCCTCTTCTTTTGGAGCGGCCGCTGGCGGATTTTTTGTCCTCGCCTTTTTCCAAGCTTTTGCTAATGCGGGCTTCGCTACGTATTACCAAAATCATATTCCGGTAGAGTTAATGGGCCGAATCGGCAGTGTCAACGGGTTTGTGGAAGCTGTCCTTATTTTGCTCACGACGCTCGCTTTTGGAGTAGCTGCTGAATGGGGCACTATTCAAGGGGCTGTTATGGCTGGGGTTTTGCTTATGGGAGTGATTGGCGTTGTGTTTGCCTTTTGCGCTTGGCGGACGGCGTTGTCGGAGCGGCTAACGTCAAGCGAGGCACGTTCTTAGAATACGAACGCAAACAAAAAGACGAATCTATCAAAACAAAAAGACGAATCAACCGCAAATTCCGCCCCCACGCTGACAAAATGGCGACAGAACGGCGACTGATGCGAGTCTGCCGGGAGCCCTTTTTCCTCTAAACTAAGGGTAGAGAGTCAGGTTCAGGCATAGCGAATCAGAGCCAAGCCGTGGGCCAGGCAAAAAAGGGGGATGCGGAATGCTAACATTCGATATCAACATAGTTCCTTATAGCCGGTATGGTTCCTTTCTTGTCATTTCGCCGCTTAGCGGTCAAGGAAAACTGGAAAAAGGCTTATATATTCGTTCAGTCCATGGCGGGGACGACCGTCTGGGTGCCGTTTTTCTGCTGGAGCTTATTCAAAACGGAGAAACGATAGATTTCGAAACAACAACATCTCCAGAGGCGGTCCGCTTGACGGTGACAGCACCCGGTGCTCCAGCCTTTGCGGAATGCTGTATTGCCGGAGAAGGCACCATGCAGCTATATTCCAAAGGAGTCGATATTCGACTAAAACTCGTTTGCGGAAACTACGACTACGCTTCGCCGATGGCGGACGGGCGCTGGGAAATTAACCATTTTACGACGGAATCAAGATTTATGGCGGAGTGCCGTCAAGGCGCGATCCGGGTTGACTATCCGTGGAACGGGACCAAATGCGAGTATGTAACAGCCGTTCTTCACCGGGACTTAGAAACTGGGGTTGCGGAAGCGACTTTGGAGCAGTTTTGGACCACACGTCCTGCCCCGACCCAAACGGGTTCAATTGAGGAAACGAAAGCTGGAATCCGGGCAGAGTTCGAAAGCTGGCTGGACCGCACGCTGCCGAGCGCACGAGAAGAATGGAATCCATCCCGCGAGCTTGCGGCTTACATTACATGGTCTTGTGTCGTTCCCAAACGAGGCAAGCTGACTAGAGAAGCGATGTATATGTCGAAAAACTGGATGACGAACATTTGGAGCTGGGATCACTGCTTCAATGCGATGGCGCTTGTCCGGTCCAATCCTAAGCTAGCTTGGGATCAGTTTATGATCTTTTTTGATGCGCAGGATGAAAGCGGAGCGCTGCCCGATTTTATAAACGACAAGTTTGAGCTTTGGAACTGCTGCAAACCTCCGATTCACGGGTGGACGCTGAGATGGATGATGGATCGTTCCGATTGGATTGGAAACGAGCAATTGGCGGAAGTATACGAGCCGCTTGGCAAATGGACGAAGTGGTGGTTCGTGCAGCGGGACGACAACGGCAACGGCATTCCCGAATATCAGCACGGCAACGATAGCGGCTGGGACAACAGCACCGTGTTCCGCTATGGCGGCCCGATTGAAACGCCGGATCTTTGCGCCTTTCTTGTTCTTCAGTGCGAGACGCTCGCGATAATCGCTAAGAAGCTGGGCAAGGATGACGATGCGGAACATTGGCAAAGCTCGGCGAAACAGCTGCTGGAACTGTCGGTCCAAAGGTTTTGGAACGGCAATTCGCTTGACGCTTGGGTTCGCGGCGAGCGATTGGAAGAAGGAGGAGACAGCCTGCTTCTTTATATGCCCATTGTGCTTGGCAAACGGTTGCCGGAGGACCTGTACCGCTACCTGTTGCAAGGCTTGCAGGAAGAAGGCCGTTTTCTGACGGAAAACGGTTTTGCTACGGAAAGCGTAGGAAGCTCCTTCTATCATAAAGACGGTTACTGGCGCGGCCCGATCTGGGCGCCCGTTATGATGCTGCTCGCAGACGGACTCGCCAGCGCCGGGGAAAAGGAACTTGCCAAAACAGCGGCAGAACGCTTCTGCGCTATGGCCCACCGCAGCGGAATGGCGGAAAACTACAACGCCCTTACCGGAGAAGGCTTAAGAGACCGCGCTTTTACTTGGACGTCCAGCGTATTTCTTATTTTAGCCAACGAGTATGTATAGCATTCGGTGAAAATTCCCTGCCTCAGCAATGAGGCGGGGCTATCTCATTTTTGAGGAAGAGTTTCCTTTCACCATTTTTTTACTTTGAACGGAAAACTTGACCGTGATACACTTCTGGTACATAAGCGTATTTGCCCCGGAGGGAGACGATAGCTTGGAGAGGCCGAACCTGAACTGGATTCGGAATGGACTTCAATCGCCGAGAAAAAGCATTCGTTTCAAGCTATTAAGCTTCTTTTTGGTTGTGGCGATCATTCCGCTGCTGGCGCTTGGCTTTATGTCCTATCGCACGTCATCCGATTTGCTGAACGGCCAGTTCGGCAACTATGGGCAAAATGCGGTGACACAGCTGCAGCACCAGATCGATGTGCAATTGAAGCAAATGCGCCTGACGGCCGAATACATTCATTCCTATTTGCTTGACCCGACCAAAAGCGTCATTACGGAAGAAGTGCCTAAAACTTATTCCGAAATACAAGAAGAAAATAATTTGGAAGACTTTTTGAAAGCGCTTCAAACAGAAGCTCATGCCGGAGTTTTTATTGTTACCAAGTCCGGCTACTATTACGGGGAAGGTTCTCTTCAGTCGGATCGGCTGCAAAAGGAAAACTGGTGGAAGGCGATTAGCCCAACCTTCAAAGGGCAATATTGGGCGGGTCTTTATGAACCGCGCCATTACTCCACTTCTTACCCGGACAAGGCGCCCAAAGTGATGGGACTCGTCGTTCCGATCCGCAACCAGCAGGGACCGCTGAAGGACAGCCGTATTTTGATCGAGATGAATGCGGTCGATATTTTCGAACAATTGCAAATTTTTGAGCGGGATATGAACGCTTATTTGGTCATACGGGACGGGGAGGGCAACATCGTCTATGAATCTCAGGGTGAGCATGAACCTCTTCCTGACGATATCGTGTGGACGGAGCCGCTCGAAGAAAATAACTGGGTAATCGAAGCTCGACTGCCTTACAAAACGTTTTTCCAATCGACCGATGTTATTCGTTCCTATACAGTAGTCGGCATCGCTTTTTCCGTGCTTCTCGCTCTCATCTTAGGTTTTGTGCTTGCTTCATGGTTCACTTCGCGCATTAAGCGGTTGAAAGATTCCATGCACAAGGCTGGAGCGGGCAAGCTGCAAACGCGGATGGATATAGATTCGGACGATGAGCTGGGCGTGCTGGGAAGAAGCTTCAACAGCATGCTTGGGCAAATTCAAACGTTGGTGGACGAGGTGACCAGAACCGAGCAGCAGAAAAAAGAAGCGGAGCTGAGGGCGATTCATTATCAAATCAATCCGCATCTGCTGTTCAACACGCTGAACTCCATTCAGTGGAAGGCGAGGCTGCAAGGCAACGAGGAAATCCGCAAAATGCTGTACCATTTGACGATGGTGCTGGAGGGCAATCTCGATATTACGCAGGAACTGGTGACGGTGGAGAGAGAGCTTGCGATGATCTCCCATTTCCTTGAAATCCAGCGCATCCGTTACGGCGATATGTTCGTTTATGAGGTAGAGGCGGATGAAGAGGCGATGGGATGCCTCATTCCGAGAATGAGCCTTCAGCCTTTATTTGAAAATATATTTTTCCATGGTTTTGAGGATGGAGAAGGAACTATCCGGCTTGTGCTTCGTGAGGAAACGGAGCTGCTTGTTCTTGCCTTAACGGACAACGGAAGGGGCATACCGGAAGAGCGAAGAAAAACGCTGCTTAGCCCGGAAGGCAAGCGGCAATCGAGGGGCGGCCTGGGCGTCGCAAATGTCGATCAGAAATTTAAGCTTCATTTTGGCCCGCAATATGGCTTGTCGATTGACCCGGCTTTGGACGGAGGAACCGAAATTACGATTCGATGGCCCAAGAAGGAGGCGTCTCACCATGAATGAATGTATCAAAGTATTGATTGCCGACGACGAAAGCATTGTTCGCAAAGGTCTTAGAGCCACGGTTAATTGGTCGGAGTTCAAAATGGAAGTGGTAGCGGATGCACCGAACGGCCGCAAAGCTTGGGAGTGCTTCCTGGAGCATCGTCCGGAGGTCGTCATTACGGATATCGTCATGCCGGAGATGAATGGCATTGAGCTGTCGAGCAAAATTAAAGAAATCGCACCCGAAACCAAAATTTTGCTGCTCAGCTGCCACCGGGACTTTGAATACGCGCAGCAAGGAATACAGCTTGGCGTGTCCGGATATTTGCTGAAAACGGCCTTTGAGGATGAGGAGATGAGCCGTCTGCTGGGAAGCTTCCGCGAGGAGCTTTCTTCGCGCATAGCGGCTAAGCCGGAAACGGAGGAAGAGAGGGGCGGACGCTGGGAAGACTCTTTCTGCGCATGGGTTTACGGCGCACGCAACGAAGAGGAATTTGCGGGGCAGCTTGACCGCCGATTAAACGGGGAGTGGAGCTGGCTCAGCGGCGATCATTATTTGTATTTGCTGCTGAACGACCATGGACTCGATGAATGGCTTCGCGGGCTGCCCAAACACGAAAGGTTTGTTACGCTTCCCTGCGGCGGAGGGCGATGCTTCTTAATGTTTACCCGCGAATGGAAAGCGGAGCTCGACGCTATGCTGATGGAGAGACTGAGCGAAGACGCAGGGCTGCGCTGGTACAAGGAAGGGCCGCAAAGCGGCAAGGAGTCTTGGCTGCGTACAGTCAAGTCGCTGCACGCCAAGGCGGAGCGGGACCGCAATTACGGCATTCATGCGGAATCTTGGCCGGAATCGTTGAAAAAAGCGGTAGGCATCGTCTCGCGCGATTTGAAATATCCGTGGTCCGTCAGCGATGTGGCGGATCGGGTCGGCCTTAGCCGCAGCCATTTCAGCACTCTGTTCAAAAAGGTGACGGGAGAAAACTTCGTCGATTTTATATATCGGATGCGGCTTAAAGCAGCCAAAGACATGCTTGCCCATACGGAGCTGACGCAGCAGGATATCGCGGAGCATATCGGCCTCATTGACGGCAAATATTTTAGCAAATGGTTCAAGCGTTCCAGCGGAGTTACGCCTAGTCAGTATCGGGGACAACAAAAAGGAGAACGCTAACCTACAAAAATACGAAATTTTCTAAAAATAACGTCAAATCAAACAAACAAACTTCAAACGGCGAACGCCAAACCGTTTTTGAACCGCTTTCATGGAATGTACAATGAAAGCGGTTCAATTATTTTGGACTCACATACGATCCTACACCAGAGCAGGGGGAATTCGAAATGAAAAAATCCGCAATACTCCTTATGGCCATTGTGATGCTTGTCGCTCTAACGTTGTCGGCATGCAGCAGCAATGGAGGCAAATCGGAAGGAAGCAAGGATCAGAATGGTACGGGAAGCACTGACCAAGGCAGCGGCTCTTCCGGCAGCGGCGAGAAAGTGACCGTTCGCTTCGCGACATGGGATACGGGCGACGCGCTGAAAATTCAGCAAGACATTGCGAAAAAGTTTGAAGAAAAAAATCCAGGCATCAAAGTGCAAGTCGAGCCTTACGGCGACGGCTTCGACCAGAAGCTTGCAGCAGGCTTTGGCGCAAGCAACCCGCCTGACGTGATGTATATGTGGGATTTCCCGACATACCACAATTCCTTGGAGCCGCTTGACAGCTTCGTGGAAGGCGATGCGACACTTCAAATCGACGATTTCTACCCAGGCTTGTTCGCCTACAACAAAGTGGGAGGAGCGCTGTACGGCCTTCCTGCAGGTTTTACGACACGGGTATTTTACTACAACAAAAAAATGTTTGACGAAGCTGGAGTTCCGCATCCGCAAGACGGATGGACTTGGGACGATATGAAGGCAGCCGCGCAGAAGCTGACCGACAAGAGCAAGAAGCAATACGGCATCGGCATTCGCTCCGAAAACGACACCTACGATCTTCAAGGATTTGTATGGAGCAACGGCAGCAGCTTCATTAGCGACGACGGCAAACAAATCGAAGGTTTTATGAACAGCAAAGAAACAGCGGAAGCCATTGGCGTCCTCGGCAATGCGGTGAAAGAAGGCTACGGCGTTCTCGTCGGCGGCAAAAACCAGCAGAGCGGAGAAGACATTTTCAAAGCAGGCAAAATTGCAATGTGGGAAAGCGGGATTTGGCCGCTTGAAGGGTTTAAGGAAGCTGGCATCGACGTAGGAACGGTAGAGCCTCCTACTTTTGCAGGCAAGCCGGTCAAAGGGGTTCTGGCCCAATCTGCCGTATCCATCGCCAAAGATTCGAAGCATAAGCAAGAAGCTTGGGAGTTTGTGAAGTTCTACGTATCGGAAGAGGCGATCAAAATGAGAACGGCTGACTTGCCTGTCCGCATTAGCATCGTAGAGGAAAAAGGATTGAAAAACGACGCTTTGTACAAACCGTTCTACACGATGCTTGAGCGCTCGTCGAACGGACCGGCTTTCCTGCTTCATCCGAACTGGAGCCAAATCAACCGTAATCTTTCCGTAGCGGTAGAAGCGATCATGCTGGGCAACGACCCGCAAGCGATGCTGAACAAAGCGGTGAAAGATTCGGAGAAATTTATAAAGTAGGATAGCGCAAGGAAAGGGGAATGGACATGAACGCAAATGAAACAGCTATCGTCCCCAAACCCATCGCGAAGCCTCGGAGAAAAATAAAGTGGGGTAGGGCAACCCCCTACCTCTTTATTTTCCCATGGATCATCGGGTTGTTCGCGTTTACGCTGGGGCCGCTTATTTTCTCGCTTGTGATCAGCTTTTTTGATTGGCCGATAGTAGGCGAAGTTAGATTTATAGGTTTTCAAAATTATATCGAAATGTTCACAGTAGATCCCATGTTCTGGACTTCGCTCATGGTGACTCTCAAGTTTGCGGCCTTTTTTGTACCGCTTAATTTGCTCATCGCTCTGGCGCTTGCCATGCTTCTTAACCAGAAGATGAGAGGCAAATCATTTTTCCGTACCGTATTCTATTTGCCTTCCGTTATTTCGGGCGTCGCGCTTTCAATGATTTGGGCTTGGGTGTTCAGCGGCGAATACGGAATTTTAAACTATTTCTTGTCTTTGATCGGCATAGAAGGACCGGATTGGCTGCAAAGCACCACATGGGGCCCAATTGCAATCGTAATTGCAAGCCTATGGGGTCAAGGAACGATGATGCTTATTTTCTTGGCCGGACTGAAGACGATACCGAAGGAACTGTACGAAGCCTCCTCGATTGACGGAGCAGGCAAAGTGCGGCAGTTTTTCAAAATTACGCTGCCGATGATCAGCCCGACCTTATTGTTTAATCTCATAACGACGATTATTGCGGCGTTCCAGCAACTGACGTTGGCTCTAGTGCTTACGGGCGGCGGGCCGATGAATTCGACTTATTTTTACGCGATGTATATGTATGAGAACGCCTTTAAATATGCCAAGATGGGCTACGCTTCGGCGAACGCCTGGTTTATGTTCATTATTGTACTCGCCTTGACGATGGTTGTATTCAAATCCTCCAGCATGTGGGTGTACTACGAGGGCGAAGTCAAAAATAACGGCAAAAAGAAACGGGCGAAATGAGGGGGATGCACATGAAAAAAGCGATATCTTACACCGTGCTGGCGCTCCTGTCCGTATTGTTTCTGGCACCGTTTTTCTGGATGCTCACCACCTCGGTGAAGTCGCCGACGGAGCTGTATTTGTTCCCGCCAAAATGGATTCCGTCCGTCTGGAATTTCGACAACTTCGGGAAAGCCTGGCAGTCGCAGCCGTTTAATCTGTTCCTGAAAAATTCTCTTATCGTCACGATCGTCTCGTTAATCGGACAGCTCCTGTCCTCCGCGCTTGTCGCATATGGATTTGCGAGATTCAAGTTTAAGGGCAGAGATACGCTATTTATTATTTTGCTTGCAACGATGATGATTCCGTGGGAAGTAACGATGATCCCGCAGTATATGGAGTTCAACTATTTGGGCTGGATCAATACGCTTAAGCCGCTCATCGTGCCGGCTTGGTTCGGCGCACCGTTCTTTATCTTTTTGCTGCGGCAGTTTTTGATGACGATTCCGGTAGAGCTAGAAGATGCGGCCAAAATAGACGGCGCAAATCCGATGCAAATCTTCTTCCGGATTATTACGCCGCTTATGACGCCGGCTCTTATTCTAGTAGGCGTATTCCATTTCCTCAATAGCTGGAACGACTATTTGGGGCCGCTCATTTTCTTGAACGACCAAAGCAATTATACGCTTACACTAGGACTCGCCCAATTCCGGGGCATGTACGGGGTCGATATGGAAGGCATTATGGCTGTGACTACGCTGATTTGTATTCCGCCGCTCATTATTTTCTTTGTGGCACAGCGGTATATTGTCGAGGGCGTTACGGGTTCGGGAATTAAAGGGTAACGGTACCGTCCGTACGAGGCAATCGGCAGCGAATGCCGGGAAACCGGCTATGGCCGAGGTGTCGGCAGCCGGAGTTTTGAGCTAAAGAAGGTCTGTCATCATGGGTGTTTACTTAAAAGATGTGCTGGATATAAGCCCCGGCGCTCGCAGGTTTCTGCTTAGCGAAGCGCTGTACGGCATCGGCATCGGCCTATATACGCTTGTTTTAAATTATCATCTGCTTGCTATGGGGATTGGCGAAGCGAAAATAGGAGCGATTGCTTCTACAGGCATTTTAGTTCTTGGCGCTTTGGCGATCCCGCTCAGCATGCTGGCGAATCGGATCGGACGCAAGCCGATTTTAGTAAGCGGAGTGCTGCTGATCGGGAGCGGAGTGTACCTCTTTTCAGCCGGGGATGAACTTATCCATTTTTATTGCGCGCAGATCATGGTATCCATCGGATTTGCCTGCATCGAGACGACCGAAGTTCCGCTGCTCTTCTCCTATAGCCGGTCCAGGCGGGAGGAAACGCAGGTATTCAGTCTGATGTTCGCTGTTTTTACGATGTTTGTTGGCGGCGGGACGCTGCTTGCCGGGTTAATTCCGGAGTGGATCTCCTCCGGTGGGGAGGGTTCCCCTTATAAGCCGGTATTATGGTGCGCATCGGCCGTCTTTATCGGGCTTGGCTTGATTCGGGCGTTGTGGCTTCCAAAAGAGACACGCGGAGCAGCGCGGAACGGACGAAATAAGCTCGCTCCTTCCGAGGAAGGTGTGCAGGCTGCTGAAGCAGTGGCTTCTCCTCATACCGGGAAGCCTGCAAAAGCAGTGCGGGGACGGCCAAGCAAAGCGGTGTGGACGCTGGCGTTTTATATGCTGCTTAGCGGCATAAGCTTTGCGCTAATTGGCGGCTTTAACAATGTCATTGCCAAGCAGCGTTTGGGCTGGGACGACTCTTCCATCTCGCTGTTGCTTACCGTTAACGGACTTGTATTATTTTTCGCTTCGCTGCTTACGCCATGGGTGCTGGAGAAATTCGGCATCGCAAAGCCGTTTAAATGGATGTATTTTGGCGGGGCGCTTCTTGCATTTATACTCAGCCTTCAGCTTCCCGTTGCCGCGTTTGCGGTTTTGCTTCTTGTTCGAGGCGGCGGCTTCACGATGCTCAGCAACATGATCGACAGCCAGTCGATGTCCGCTCTGCCCGAGAAGGACCGCAATTTGTTCGCGGGAATGCGCTCCGTGTTCCGAAGCGTCGGTTCGGCGGGGGCTACCTATACTACAGGTTTTTTGCTGGCCGGGGGTCATGCAGCGCTTCCGTTTGCTTTAACGGGCGTCATGCTGCTCATCGGTTACGTTTATTACTATCGGTTCGTGCGACCGCTATTACAGGATAAAGAGACAGGAGGCCATACAACATGAGTAATGACAAAGCTGTATCGTTGCCGGATTGGCAGCGTTTGGACGTATTGGAGAAGGGCCGCGAGGCGGGACGTTCCTATTTCGTTCCTTATCCGGACGCTTCGTCCGCGATGACTTACGACCGGGGCGAATCGCCATGGTTCAGATTGTTGAATGGTACGTGGAAATTTCATTACGCAACTTCGCCGGACAAAGCTCCGGCAGGTTTCGAAGCCGACGGCTACGATGCCGGGAACTGGGACGCGATTCAAGTGCCGGGCCATTGGCAGCTGCAAGGATATGGTAAACCGCATTACACCGATCTCTATTATCCATTCCCAATCGATCCTCCGCGTGTGCCGAGCGACAATCCGACCGGCTGCTACCGGAAGGAGTTTGCTCTTCCCGCTTCTTGGCTCAGCAAACGGGTGACGCTCCGCTTTGAAGGCGTCGATAGCGCTTATCACGTTTGGGTGAACGGGGAGTTTGTCGGATACAGCCAAGGAAGCAGGCTTCCTTCCGAATTCGATATTACCGAGCATTTGCGCGAAGGTCGCAATTCGCTGTCCGTCAAAGTTTATCAATGGTCGGACGGAAGCTACATCGAAGACCAGGATATGTGGTGGCTAAGCGGCATCTTCCGCGATGTGTCCATAATGGCACGTTCCGAGGCGCATATTCGGGATTTTACAGTCCGTACTGATTTTGCTGAAGACTTTGTCAATGCCGAACTATCCGTTGCTTCGGAAGTGATTGCGAAGCTTAAAGGAGACCGTCCAGCGGGCATCTACAGAATCGAATACCGTCTTTCTGAAATGTGGAGCGGACGGGAGACGGCTGCTTGGCAAAGCGAAGCTTTTTCAATGGATGGAGACAGCGCAGTACGTTTAAACGAGAAAATAACGATCTCTTCCCCGCGCAAATGGTCGGCGGAGGAGCCGCATTTATATATGCTTCTTATGACATTGCGGACGGAAGGCGGAGAGGTGCTGGAAGTTATTCCGTGCCGGGTCGGCTTCCGCAAGGTTGAAGTGAGCGGAGGGCTGATGCTTGTTAACGGCAAGGCCATCAGGCTGAAAGGCGTTAACCGTCACGATCATCATCCGGAGCTTGGCCGATACGTTCCTTATGAAATGATGAAACAAGACGTACTCATGATGAAGCAGCACAACATCAATGCGGTTCGGACCGCGCATTACCCGAACGATCCGCGTTTCTACGATTTGTGCGACGAATACGGCCTATACGTGATGGATGAAACCGATTTGGAGTGTCACGGCGTTGAGCTGATTGACAAGCCGCATATGCTGAGCGACGATCCGGCATGGGAAGCGGCTTATGTTGACCGGATGGAGCGAATGGTGCTGCGGGACAAAAACCACGCATCCATCATTATGTGGTCGCTTGGCAACGAGTCAGGCTACGGCTGCAACCAGCGCGCGATGAGCGCATGGGCCAAAAACGCCGATCCTACCCGTCTTATTCACTACGAAGGAGATAAAGAAGCGGAAGCGTGCGACGTATACAGCACGATGTACTCTTCTGTGGAGAAGATGATCGGCTTCGGGAGCAATCGGGAGCTGACTAAGCCGCATATCCTTTGCGAATACGCGCATGCCATGGGCAACGGCCCGGGCGGCTTTCAGGAGTACGAAGAGGCGTTCCGGGGCAGTGAGAGGCTGCAAGGCGCGTTTGTATGGGAGTGGATCGATCACGGTCTTCTGCAATACCGCGAGGACGGAACGGCTTATTATGCGTACGGCGGAGACTTCGGCGATGAGCCGAACAACAGCAATTTTTGTCTAGATGGACTTATATTGCCGGACCGGACGCCGTCCCCGGGACTGCTGGAATTTAAAAAGACGATTGAGCCCGTCACTATGACTTTGCTTAAAAATGAAGGCGGTGCTGCGGAAGTCGAACTTCGCAACCGCTACGATTTCCTTTCGCTGGAGCATGTTTCGCTGGCTTGGTCGATTAAGCAAAATGGCGCGTCAGGGAAGGACGGCGTTTTGAAGCAAAGCGGAAGCGTGCTTGTACCGTCTATAGAGCCTGGCTCGGCCGGCACAATCGTCATTCCTTTTGACGCTAGCTCACTCGCCGCTGCGGACGGAGAGGCTTGGCTGTCGGTAAGCATTACGCTAGCGGCGGATCAGCCATGGGCGGGTAGAGGCCATGAGCTTTCCGCCGAACAATGGAAGTTGGCTCTGGAAGATAAATCTGAGACTAGCCGCTCGCTGCTTTCGGGAACGGAAAATGGAAGCCTGGATAACTTTGCGCCGCTTTCTTATTCCGAGTCCGGGAACCTACTTCAAATAGAAGGAGACCGCTTCTCGCTTGCCTTTGATCTACCTTCAGCTCTGCTCGCCGAGTGGACTTATGAAGGGACTTCATTATTGCATCGCGGTCCAAAGCTGCAATTTTGGAGAGCGGCTATCGACAACGACATGTACGTGGTGAAGGAATGGAGAAAATCCCATCTGGATCGACTGCAAACCCGCGTAGATAGCTGGGAAGTGTCGGAGGAGAACGGGGAACTGGCCGTTGCTTTTGAGCTGAGAATCGCGCCGCCTGTATACGATTGGGGCTTCCGCTGCAAAACGGTTTACCGAATTCGCAAGGATGGGCTTGTGACGATTGAAACAAGCGGGACGCCTGAAGGCAAACTGCCGGACATGCTGCCGCGTATCGGTTGGCAACTGGAAGTGCCGCTCGAGCTGCGTCAAGCGGCTTGGTATGGACGTGGTCCGGGCGAAAGCTATGCGGACAGCAAACGGGCAAGCTCGGTCGGCGTTTATCGCAGTACGGTGAAAGAGCTTGAGTTCCCGTACATCTTCCCTCAGGAAAACGGCAACCGGACCGATGTACGCTGGGTTACACTGCACGACGACCGCGGAACGGGGCTTATGGCTGCCGGAGTGTCGACGGAAATCAATTTCAGCGCCCATCCGTATACGACTGAAGATTTAGACGCAGCCAAACATAGATACGAGTTGAAAGAAAGAGACTTTATATCTTGGAATTTGGATTGGAAGCATCTTGGCCTTGGCAGCAACAGCTGCGGTCCCGGCCAATTGCCGCCGTATCAAGTGAAGCCGGAGCCGTTCAAGTTCGGCTTGCAGTTGAAGCCATATCATGCAGAAGAAATTTCACCGGCCGTGTTGGGCCGCAAATTGAGTGCGAAAGGGGAATAACCGGCATGACGACAGTATCTTCTTTTGGAATCGATGAGGTATTCAATATAAAAGGAAAAGTAGCCGTCGTAACGGGAGGCGCCTCCGGCATCGGATTGGCCGCCGCACAGACGTTTGCCCGCTTTGGCGCGAAAGTGGCGATCCTCGATATTAACGAGGAGCAAGGCCAAGCTGCGGCTGCGGCCATTGTCGCTTCCGGTGGGGAAGCGACAAGCTTCCGCTGCAATGTGACATCCCCATCTGATTGTGAAACGACAGTTGCCGCTATACGCGAGACGTTTGGACGCGTCGACATCTTGTTCAACAACGCCGGCGTCATTCGGAGAAAGACGGTTGTGGACACGGACGAGAGAGATTGGGATCTCGTGATGGATGTCACGCTGAAAGGAGCGTTTCTGCTCTCCAAGCACATTATTCCGATAATGGCCGAGGGCGGCGGCGGAAGTATTGTGAACACGGGCTCCGGCTGGGGGCTTAAGGGCGGAGACAAAGCAGCCGCTTATTGCGCAGCCAAAGCCGGAATGGTCAATTTGACGAAAGCGATGGCGATCGACCACGGCGGGGACAACATCCGCGTCAACTGCGTTTGCCCGGGAGATACGGATACGCCGCTGCTGCGCGACGAAGCCAGACAGCTGCAGCTGGAAGAAAAATCGTTCCTCGTTTCTTCCGCCGACCGTCCGCTTGCAAGACTAGGCACGCCTCAAGATATCGCCAACGCCGTCCTCTTCTTGGCTAGCGATATGTCGCAGTGGGTGACCGGCTCCGTGCTAGTCGTAGACGGCGGAGGTTTGGCTTAAGCGCCTAGACCCAAAAATTAACGAATGAGATACAGGAGGCGATTGGCATGACTCGTAGACCCAAAGCTGCTCATCCTTATATTCCGAATACCGTTCCAGAAGTGCGTGACGAAATGCTCCGCATCATTGGAGTTCAAGATATCGAGCAATTGTACAGCGGGGTTCCCGATCATTTGCGGCTCCCGCAAGCGATGGATTTGCCGCCGGCACTGACAGAGTATGAGCTGCAACGGCATATTGAAAAAACAGTCTCCCGCAATACGAGTGCCAAGGAAGCGGTCAGCTTCCTCGGCGCCGGCTGCTGGCAGCATTTTATCCCGGCCGTTTGCGATGAAATTAGCCAGCGTTCGGAGTTTGTGACAGCCTATGCGGGAGAGCCGTATGAGGATCACGGAAGATTCCAAGCGTTGTTCGAATATCAGAGCTTAATGGCGGAACTCGTGGACATGGACGTTGTGAACGTTCCTACGTTCGACTGGGCTCAAGCGGCTTCAACCGCTCTGCGTATGGCATCTCGGATGACGGGGCGCAATAAGGTGCTGGTTGCCGAGTCGATCTCGCCGGATAAGCTGCTCATCATTAAAAACTATTGCTCCCCCGAAGTCGAAGTGGCGACAGTCGGATTCGACCCGGAGAGCGGGGCGATGGACCTCGTCGATTTGCAAGGAAAGCTATCGGATGACATAGCTGCCGTTTATTTTGAAAATCCGGGGTATCTTGGCCTTATTGAGGCTAACGGTCAGCTTATCGCTGATCTGGCTCATTCGCGCGGCGCCGAGTGCGTCGTTGGCGTTGATCCCAGCTCTCTCGGCGTACTCGCTCCGCCAAGCGCATATGGCGCGGATATCGTCTGCGGCGACTTGCAGCCGCTTGGCATTCGCATGAACTATGGCGGCGGTCAAGCCGGATTTATCGCTACTAGAGACGAAGAAAGATATGTGATGGAATATCCGTCCCGTCTGTTCGGTATCGCCCCAACGGCAGTTGAAGGCGAATACGGCTTTGGCGACGTTGCTTATGAGCGGACTTCGTTTGCCAAACGGGAAAAAGGCAAAGAGTCCGTCGGAACGCAAACCGCGCTTTGGGGAATCGTCGCCGGCGTATACCTCGCTTTAATGGGGCCTCGCGGGATGGAAGAGCTCGGCACCACCATTTTGCAAAAATCTCAATACGCCGCTAAGAAGCTTGCGGAAATTCCCGGCGTATCGATTCGATTCGAAGGTTCTTTCTTTAAAGAGTTTGTTGTCGACTTTGGCGGTACCGGCAAGACGGTGCGCGAGTTGAACGAAGGTTTGCTGCAAGAGGGCATCTTTGGAGGCAAAGATTTGTCCGGCGACTTTCCGCAGCTTGGCGAATGTGCGTTGTACTGCGTCACCGAAGTCATTTTCCAAGAGGACATCGACCGTCTGGCGGCCGCGCTTGCGCGGCTTGTAGCCAAGGCCTAGAGAGGGAGGAGAGTTTGCGATGAAATTGATACGCAGAGAGCATAAAGTGAGAGCTTTCCATCAAGCGAAATGGGATGAGCCAGTCATCTTTGAACTTCATCAGCCTGGCGAGCGCGGCGTAGAGGTGCCGGAAGCAGAACCGGAAATCGCGGCTGCGGTTGGCGACGGCGTATCGGCTATTCCGGCTTCCATGCGCAGAGCAACTGCCGCGAAGCTGCCGGAAATCGGTCAAGCGAAAGTGCTTCGCCATTACTTGCGAATCTCTCAGGAGACGCTCGGCTCCGACTTTAACGTCGAAATTGGCCAAGGTACCTGTACGATGAAATATATTCCGCGTATCAACGAGTTTTTGATACGTACCGATAAAGTGGCGGATATTCATCCGCTTCAAGACGAAAGCACCGTACAAGGCATGCTCGAAATTTACCATCGCATGGATCTCGCCATGCGCGAAATTTCGGGTATGGATGCATTCAGCTTCCAGCCGAGCAGCGGGACGCAAGCGCTGTTTGCGATGGCTTCCATCGTAAGAGCGTACCATGATGCGAACGGAGAAGGCGACCAGCGCGACGAAATCATCACGACGATTTTCTCCCATCCATCTCAAGCCGCTACGGCAGCTGTCAAAGGATACAAAATCATTACGCTTTACCCAGACGAAAACGGCTTCCCGGATATCGAAAAGCTGAAAGCGGCCGTTTCGGAGCGCACCGCAGGTTTCGTTGTGGCGAACCCGGAGGACACCGGCATCTTTAACCCGCGTATCCGCGAGTTTACCGATATCGTCCATGAGGCGGGCGGCATTTGCTTCTACGATCAGGCGAATGCGAACGGCTTGCTCGGCATTGCTCGCGCCAAAGAAGCGGGATTCGATATGAGCTTCTTCAATCTTCACAAAACGTTTGCGGCGCCGCATATGTGCGGAGGTCCTGCTACGGGAGCGCTCGGCGTTGTTGAAAAGCTGAAGCCGTTCCTTCCTGGTCCATTTGTCGAGGAAGAAAACGGACGTTACACGTTCCGCTGGGATCAAGAGCGCAGCATCGGCAAAGTCCGTTCCTTCCATGGCGTAGCTCAAACGGTGCTTCGTTCCTACGCATGGATTCGCGCTCTAGGCGCTGACGGACTGGTGGACGTCGCCAAAACAGCGGTTCTCAACAACAACTACTTGTACCATAACATTACTAAAATTCGTGGAGCGAGCGCTCCTTACGTACAAGGAATGCGTCTGGAGCAGGTACGCTACAGCTGGGAGCAGATGGCGAAGGAGACGGGCGTGACAACGGAAGACGTGACGCGGCGGATGTGCGATTTCGGCCTTCATTATTGGACCAGCCATCATCCTTACATCGTCAAACAGCCGTTTACGCTTGAGCCGACAGAATCCTATTCCAAAACCGATCTGGATGAATATATCGCCGCTTTGGAGCATATTTCCCATGAAGCGTATACCAATCCGGAAATCGTGAAAACAGCTCCACACGCAAGCACCGTACACCGAATCGACGAGTCGTCCTTCGATGACCCGAATGAATGGTGCACAAGCTGGCGCGTCTATTTGCGGAAGGCGGAGCGCGATTAACATTTCAATGCAACAGTATTAATATGCTTCGGTCATTCAAGCCAGTCGTCGTAAAAATTCGGCGATTGGCTTTTTTGTTTTGCTTGTAAAGTTGGTTGCTTTGTACTTGGGATTATCACTGAGGTTTTTCGAAGATTATTGCCGCTGTTCAATATAATAACCATCCTGTTGAATTGATCTTCAAATTCCTTTATAAAATTTTTTACAAAAATACTCAAAAAGGGCTAGACAAATATAGGGTAGGGGGGTATAGTATAGACATGAAGAGCACACAGGAAGCCGGGATACGAAAGGAGCAAGAGCAAAAAATGCATAACAAGCATACTTGCTAGCTTCTCTCCAATACTAAAGAAAATGAACGTCCGGCCCACCCCCTTTTAAATAAAACAGCAAAACTAAATCGAATGAAACTTAGGAGCTGAAAATAATGAGCGAAGCGACTCACCTTTCAAAAGACAACGGTCAAATCACATTTGATATTTCGGGTATGACATGTGCGGCCTGCGCAAGCCGGATTGAAAAGGGTTTGAACAAAATGCCGGGCATTTCGCAGGCAAGCGTAAATTTTGCGATGGAGACGGCCAGCGTCACTTTTTCCCCATTAGAAGTGAGCGTCGAGGAAATGCAAAAGAAAGTGAAGCAGCTCGGCTATGAGGCGGCTTTGAAGCAAGAAGAGAAGCGCACGCAGGAGCACCGCTCCAAAGAAGTGAAGCGCCATAAGCTCACTCTTCTCTTCTCGGCACTGCTTTCGCTCCCGCTATTGTGGAGCATGGTCGGTCACTTCTCGTTTACTTCTTGGATGTACGTGCCGGATTTATTTATGAATCCTTGGTTCCAGCTTCTCCTAGCTACACCGGTTCAATTTTATGTAGGCGCGCCGTTTTACGCTGGAGCATACAAAGCGCTTCGCAACCGCAGCGCGAACATGGATGTGCTCGTGGCGCTTGGAACATCGGCGGCTTACTTCTACAGCCTGTATTTAACTATCGAATGGTCGCTAGCTGGAGCTTCCGCACACCACGGCCCATCCCTTTATTATGAAACAAGCGCCGTGCTGATCACTTTGGTTGTTATGGGCAAACTGTTCGAAACGTTGGCAAAAGGGCGCACTTCGGAAGCAATCAAATCGCTTATGAGCTTGCAAGCCAAAACTGCTCTAGTCATTCGCGACGGAGCAGAGGTAACCATTCCAGTTGAAGAAGTTGTGACCGGCGACGTTGTAGTCGTTAAACCAGGCGAAAAAATTCCTGTTGACGGTCAAGTGCTCGAAGGAAGCTCATCCGTAGACGAATCCATGCTGACGGGCGAAAGCATCCCGGTTACGAAAAACCCTGGCGACACCTTAATCGGCGCCACTATTAATAAAAACGGTCTTTTGCGCATGACAGCTACTAAAGTCGGTAAAGATACAGCTCTTTCCCAAATCATTAAGGTGGTTGAGGACGCTCAAGGTTCCAAAGCCCCTATTCAAAGAGTAGCGGACGTCATTTCCGGCATCTTTGTCCCTATCGTTGTAGGTATTGCGGTTATCGCTTTTGCTGTATGGTATTTCTTCATCACCCCTGGCGATTTTGCGGAGTCGCTTGAAAAAGCAATCGCCATTCTCGTTATTGCTTGCCCTTGCGCACTCGGTCTAGCTACACCGACATCGATTATGGCAGGTTCCGGCCGTGCGGCTGAGCTAGGGGTGCTGTTTAAAGGCGGCGAGCATTTGGAAGGCACTCACCGTATAAATACGATCATTTTGGACAAAACGGGTACAGTTACAAAAGGCAAGCCGGAATTGACCGACGTCATCACTTCGGATATCCAGGAAGAAACATTCCTAAGGCTGGTTGGATCGGCGGAAAAAGGTTCGGAGCATCCGCTGGCGGAAGCGATTGTAGCGGGCATTGAAGAAAGAGAAATCGCATTGCCGCAAGCTGAATCATTCGAAGCAATTCCAGGCTACGGTATCAAAGCGACAGTGGAAGGCCGTAAGCTTCTGGTCGGCACAAGAAAGCTGCTTGACCAAAACGGAGTAAACGCATCTGCTGCTTACGAAGAAATGTCCTCTCTGGAAAGCTCGGGCAAAACGGCTATGCTGGTTGCTATCGACGGGAAATACGCTGGTATGGTAGCGGTAGCCGACACGATTAAAGAATCGTCCCCTGCAGCCATCGCTCGTTTGAAGGCTATGGGAATCGAGGTAATCATGATTACTGGCGACAACGTTAGAACGGCTAAAGCAATCGCGGCCAAAGTCGGCATCGACCGTGTGCTGGCGGAAGTATTGCCGGAAGGCAAAGCGGAGGAAGTGAAGAAGCTTCAGGCGCTCGGCAAAAAAGTGGCGATGGTCGGCGACGGCATTAACGACGCTCCAGCTCTTGCTACGGCGGATGTGGGCATGGCGATTGGCACGGGTACCGACATCGCGATGGAAGCTGCCGATGTCACTCTTATGCGCGGCGATTTGTCCAGCATTCCCGATGCGATCGTCATGAGCCGCAAAACGATGTCCAACATCAAACAAAATCTGTTCTGGGCGCTTGGCTACAACACGCTGGGCATCCCGATTGCGGCAATCGGCTTGCTCGCCCCTTGGGTAGCCGGAGCGGCTATGGCACTCAGTTCCGTATCGGTTGTATTAAACGCGCTGCGTCTGCAGCGGGCAAAAGTAAACTGAGAGAAGAGGGATTATAGATGACGGACAAAGCGGCCATTACGATATACACAATACCTACTTGCAGCGATTGCGCCCATGCCAAGCAGTATTTTCAAGAACGGGGAATCTCCTTCGAGGAAAAGAAATGCGAGGAAAGCGAGGAGTACAGAAGGGAAGTATGGGATCTGACGGGCAAGCAAACGGTTCCTACGCTTGTTGTAAAAGGCGAAGTGTTTGTCGGCTTCGCACCCAACTTATCGGCAATTGCCGCATTGCTGGATTGAGCCGCTAGCGCAATGGTCCACGGTTTAAATACAAAGGGTTAACGAAGCCAATTCGTTAGCCCTTTGTTTGATGTCGGCCCGTCTCTATTTTCCCACTTGACTATAGATAATATTGAATATATACTTAATTACAAATAGTAAGTAACACTACAATAATGAGGTGGAACGACATGACATATAAACTGCATCCCGCTACCCGTTTAGGGGAAGTGAAATTAAAAATTAGCGATTTGAAGAGGTCGCTTGCTTTTTACGAGGAAGTGGTCGGTTTCAAGGTTAAAAGCCAGTCCGGCAATACGGCCGAATTAACGGCGGATGGCGGAACGGTGCTGCTCGTGCTGGAGGAAGTGCCCGACGCCTATATCGTGCCGCAAAGAACGTTTAGCGGCTTATATCACTTCGCTATTCTGGTTCCTACGCGCAAAGATTTGGGCTTGTCGCTCAGAAGGCTGATGGACAAAGGCATCTCTATCGGTCAGGCCGACCATTTGGTGAGCGAGGCGCTGTACATTTCCGACCCCGACGGGAACGGCATCGAAATATACCGCGACCGGCCAAGAGAGGAATGGGAGTACGATACTCAAGGTTTCGTAAAAATGTCGACCGACCCAATTGATTGGGACGGGCTGCTAACCGAAGCAGCGGGCAGCCAGTGGCAAGGGCTTGCTCCCGCAACCGTAATCGGGCATGTCCACCTTCATGTGAGCGACCTTCATAAATCGAAACATTTTTATTGCGATGCCCTTGGCTTTGATGTCGAGGCGGATTGGAAGAAGCAGATGGGCGCCTTATTTATTGGTGCGGGTCGATACCATCATCATATCGGCTTGAACATTTGGGCGGGCCCGGGCGCGCCGCCAATTCCGGCGAATGGAACGGGGCTGGATTACTTTACGATTGTGCTTGCAGGGGAAGAGGAGCTGGAGAAAACGGTGCAGGGCGCAGTCGGAGCAGGTGTGTCGGCGGAACGATCGGGCGGCGATTGGTGGCTGAAAGACCCTAACGGCGTTAAAGTGAAGCTGACGGTTTAATCGGTTAATGGAGCAAACGGGTTTTTCGTATGGCAGACGAGCAAATGGAACAAAATACATCAGTATGATTGAGATGGATCCACTCTATTTTCGAAGGGAAGAGGAAAGATGACAGGTACTAATATTCAAGCGGGGACAGGCGATTTTTACGGAGCGGTGCAAAACAGAAGGTCTGTATATGCGATAAGCAGCGAAGCTGTCGTTTCTGACGAACGAATCCAAGAGGTCATCGAACATGCGGTTAAGCATACGCCTTCGGCGTTTAATTCGCAAAGCGCACGCGTCGTTGTTTTGCTGGGAGATCAGCACAAAAAAGTGTGGGGATTGACGACGGAAACGTTGAAAGCGATCGTGCCGGAGGATCAATTTGCTTCAACTGAGCAAAAAATGGACGCTTTTGGCGCCGGATATGGCACTGTCCTCTTTTTCGAGGATCAAGCGGTAGTAGAAGGGTTGCAGAAGCAATTTGCGGCTTATGCCGACAACTTCCCGGTTTGGTCGAACCAGTCAAACGGCATGCTGCAATACGTCATTTGGACTTCGCTTGAGCAAGAAGGTTTTGGCGCAACGCTCCAGCATTATAATCCGCTTATTGACGATAAAGTAAAGGCGGAGTGGAACATCCCTTCGAGCTGGAGACTGCTGGCGCAAATGCCGTTCGGCAAGCCGGTCGCTCCTGCTGGGGAAAAGCAATTTTCTTCGATTGAGGATCGTGTGAAAATTATAAAATAATAGCCGATGTACAGACTCGCTCTGGCCGCCGCGTTCATACGTGGAGGAGAGCGAGTTTTTTATTTTTAATTCATACTTGACAGGTAAGAATAATTGGTTTAATCTTAGCGTCAACGATACGTGAACAGTCATTAAATGAACAACCATTAAATGAACGTTCACCATCTTAAATTTAAAATAGTGCCGATTGGATCTCCAAAGGCTCCTGCTCTCTGTACGCCAACGCGTATGGGGAATCCGGGAGCCTTTTTTGCATTCCTACAAAGGGGAGAACGGAAAGGAGCGGCATGGACAATAGTACAGGGAATTTGCTGGAGGAGGCCGATTGGCTGTTTCGGAAGCTGGTCAGGCGATTTGTGAAGGAGCGGGACAAAATTGCGATCCAGGGAGTTTCCCTCCCCGGGCTGCTCATTCTCAATTCCATTCATCAACAAGGCAATCAACGGCTGGGCGAGCTTGCGGAGCAGCTGGACTTTACGTCGGGAGCGGTTACCGCGTTGTGCGACAAGCTGGAGGACGGCGGTTACGCAGTGCGGGTAAGAAGTCCGGAAGACCGCAGAACGGTTGAGCTGGCCATTACGAATAAAGGACGGGAACTGCTGAATGAAACCCGTCATGTCGGAGCGTATATGACAGGCGCATTATTCGAAGGTTTTGAGGAAGAGGAGCTGCGCCAGCAAATTCGGTTTTATCAAAAAATGATTCGAAATGTAGAGAAGTTTTCGGATGCGGTTTTGGCTTATGCGGCGGAGGAGCATGAGCAAGAGCTGCCCTCCGTTGCTAAGGGGACAGCGGACTATTCTGCGGGCCGAACAAACCGGTTTGTATCTTATTAACGAGGCGAGAGGAGAAATCAACATGGGACATCCAACTATTTATCCAACGGGAACGACGGTTTATAACCCGCAAAAGGCATGGAGCGGCTATACGCTCTATCAGGCGGCGGACACGGGGGCGCTGCTCATCGACATGAACGGCCGGGAGGTTCATTTGTGGAAAGGGCTGCGCGGTTTTCCAAACAAGCTGCTGCCCGGCGGCTATGTGCTGGGAAGTACGGCGGAGCGCGATCCGAAGTACGGCTTTCAGGACGAACTGAACCTGGTGCAAGTCGATTGGGAGGGACGGGTTGTTTGGAAATTTGATCGGTACGAGTGGATCGAGGACCCCGGACACCCGGCACAATGGATGGCGAGGCAGCATCACGACTACCAGCGCGAAGGCAATCCGGTCGGTTATTACGTTCCGGGCCAAGAGCCCAAGACGGATTCAGGCCATACCCTTTTGCTAACTCACAAAAATGTGAGCCGTCCCGAAATTTCCGACAAGGAGCTGCTAGACGACGCGATCATCGAGGTCGACTGGGAAGGGAATGTCGTATGGGAATGGGTATGCAGCGATCACTTCGAGGAATTGGGCTTTGACGATGACGCCAAGGCGGCGCTGTACCGCGATCCGAATACTCGCTTTTTCGGCGCAAATGCAGGAGATTGGATGCATATTAATTCCGCCTCGGTGCTAGGGCCTAATAAATTTTATGATGCGGGAGATGAGCGGTTTCACCCCGACAACATCATTTGGGACGCTCGCGAAACGAACATTATAGCCATTATCGATAAAAAAACGGGCCGCATCGTATGGAAGCTAGGGCCGACCTATAAGGACGAGGCAACCAAACATATCGGCTGGATTATCGGTCAGCATCACGCTCACCTCATTCCTAAAGGATTGCCTGGCGAGGGCAACCTGCTCGTATTCGACAACGGCGGCTGGGCCGGGTATGGCCTGCCAAATCCGGAATCGCCCGACGGGCTCAAAAATGCGCGGCGAGATCATTCCCGAATTCTTGAAATCAATCCGGTTACGCTTGAGATTGAATGGCAGTACACGCCGACGGAAGCGGGGTTTGTCGCGCCGCTGGACTCCTACCGGTTCTACAGCCCTTATATTAGCTCGGCGCAGCGCTTGCTGAACGGCAATACGCTTATTACCGAAGGGGCGGACGGCCGAATATTCGAGGTGACGGCTGAGCATGAGCTTGTATGGGAGCATATCTCCCCCTATAAAAACAAGCGCAACTCCAATCTCGTATACCGGGCTTACCGCGTGCCGTACGAGTGGGTTCCGCAATTGGAGCGGCCGGAAGAGACAGAGATCGCGCCTATCGATGTTGCCGATTACCGATTGCCGGGGGCGGCGCCGCGCGGAGCGCTGACGGCGGTTGAAGTGGAAGGTACGGCCGTTTACGGCGAAGGCGCATTATGCGTGGCAAGAAGCGATGAGACGGGGCAACAGGAAGGGGATGGACGCGATGCGGAAGGTTAGCGTAAAACAGTTGGGGTTATGGCTGCTTGCTCTTGCAGCCACAAGCATATTGCTGGCGGGCTGCGCCAGCGGGGAGAAGCAAGGCGCAGAGTTGAAGCTGAGAATAGCGGACATTACAACGAACCCCGTTTTTCAGGTAGCGAAAAACAAGGGCATTTTTGAAAAATACGGAATCGATGCGGAGCTTGTCACCTTTGCGACTCCCGCCGAAGGAGTAAACGCCCTCTTTATTAAAGGGGTGGACGTAGCGTTCGGTGCCGACTTTCCGCTTTTGAACGCCGTAAGCAAAGGCGACTATTCCATTATTGCCTCCTCTGGTACCGCGACCGATCTAAGCGCTTCGGAATGGAAGCTGTACGTGCGCAAGGAGATTGACAGCGCCGCCGAGCTAAAGGGGAAAAAGCTGAGCTTCTCGCGCGGCACTTTTATTCCTTATCTTTGGGACGTTTATTTGGCGGAGAATGGAGTCGCTTTGAAGGATGTGGAGCTGATTGGGCAAGGCGGATTTGACGAAGCGTATGTGGCGCTCAAAAAAGGAGAAATCGATGGGGCATGGGTTTACGGAGCCGTTTTGAACGAAAAGTTCGGCGCTCTGGAGGAGGCTTACGCGCTTACCGATATGTCGCAAACCCCCGTTCGTCTCGGCCAAGGTTTTGTCACCACGAATGATCTGATTCAGAAGAACAGAGATGGTGTTATCGCTTTTCTGAAGGCGGTGGATGAGGCGTCCCGTTATGCGCAGGAACATCCGGACGAAACGGCGGACATTTTGTTTAAGGAAGTGAAGCAGCCGAGGGAAGCGACGCTGAAGGATTTGCCGAAAAACCCTTGGAAAATCGGCTTTACGCAAAAGGCGCTCGACGGACTTGCCGGACAGAAGCTTTATATGGTGGATAACGGCATTATCGAAAAAGATTTTGAATTAACCGACAAGCTAAATCTCGATCCCCTTCGGGAGGCGTTTCCGGATCGTGTAATCGAATTGAAGCAGGGGGAATGAGTCATGGGAGCGACGGCGAAGCGCAACGACATTCGGATTGAACGGCTGAACAAAAGTTACTCGCAGCAGTCTGCGGGCGGCGGTGATTTGCACTATATTATTCAGGACGTGGATTTGGCGGTCAAAAGCGGTGAGTTTTTTGTTCTGCTTGGGCCAAGCGGATGCGGCAAGTCGACGCTTCTAGGGCTCATAGCCGGCTTTGTTTCCAAAACGTCGGGACAGGTGCGAGTGGGGGACGATGAGGTGGAGCGTCCCGGAAAGGATCGCGCGGTCGTGTTTCAAGGGGCGGATTCCTCGTTGTTCCCTTGGCTTACCGTTAGAGAAAACGTGGAATTCGGACTCCGCATGAAGCGCGTTCCCTCCCCGGAGCGCCGCGTCATATCGGATCGCTACATTGCGCTTGTCGGTTTATCCGGCCATGAAGGCAAATTTCCGCGCGAGCTGTCCGGCGGGATGAAGCAGCGTGTGCAGCTTGCTCGCGTACTCGCCAACGACCCGGCTATTTTGCTTATGGATGAGCCGTTTGGAGCGCTTGATGCGATGACGAGGCGAACGATGCAGAAGGAGCTTGTAAACATTTGGCGCAGCACGGACAAAACCGTTATTTTCGTGACGCACGATATACAGGAGGCGCTGCTGCTTGGCGGCCGAATCGGGATTATGTCGCCTGGCCCTTCCTCCAACATTACGCATATTTATGAGGTGCCGATGGGTTATCCGCGTGAGCTGGCTTCGCCTGCATTTCAGGAGTTGTACAACCGGATTCAAGCTCATTTTGATCATTAGAGGGACGCTTGATCGTTAGAGGGAGGGGGAAACGCGATGAGCGAAAAATGGAAAAAAGCGGGCTTGCACGCGCTATTTATACTGGTAGGACTTATAGTATGGCATCTTCTATCGCTGTTGTACGGGCCGGAAATTTTGCCGGGTCCTCTCTACACGGCGCAAGGAGGATATGAGCTGCTTCAAGACGGGACGCTGCTGCATTATATCGGAATCAGCTCGTTTCGCGTACTTACGGGATGGACGCTTGGCAGCCTCATAGCGATTCCTGCAGGGCTCATTATCGGGAAGGTAGGACCGATTCGCGCGGTAGCGGAGCCGTTTCTGAATTTTATCCGTTTTATTCCGCCGATCGCTTTTATTACGCTGTTTCTCGTTTGGTTCGGCATCGGGGAAACGTCCAAAGTCGCCCTGATCTTGTACGCGACGTTTTTTATCGTGACGCTCAACACGCTGACAGGCGTTTTATCGGTGGAGGAGGATAAAATTCGTTCGGCTAGAAGCATGGGCGCTTCGGAGTGGCAAATTGTGCTTCATGTCATCGTTCCTTCGACAGTTCCTTATATGTTTACGGGCATTAGACTTGCAATGGGCACGTCGTTTATGGCGATTATCGGAGCCGAAATGATTGCGGCGAACGAAGGCGTCGGTTATTTAATTTGGAATTCGCGGCTGTTTTTCCGCACCGATTGGATTTTTGTCGGTCTAATCAGCCTTGGGCTGATGGGGTTTTTGACGGATCGGGGCGTGGCTTGGATCGGAAGAAAGCTGCTGTCTCGTTATGGCGTCGTCAGCACCAATGCTTTACGGAGATAGGCTATTTCAATAAAAGCATTTGTTTGGGCTGGTACTAAGAAGAGTTGGTACTATTCGGTCTATTCCGCCGTTGCTATAGTGGAAGCAAGACAAGACAACAAGTCGGTTTCCACTAAAGCGAAGAGGTGAAGGGCATGATGGCTGCTCATATGAACGTCAATGCTGATGCCAATCCACAACCCAATAAGGCTTACTTGTACGTATTGCTGTCCCACACGGGAACGATGGTTACGAGAATGTTTAAACTCTTTACAAAAGCGCCGTACAATCACGCCACGCTGGCGTTTGACGCGGAGCTTAATGAACTATACAGCTTTGGCCGCAGAACGGCGAGAAACCCGCTAAACGCGGGTTTCGTCCAAGAAGATGTTTATGAAGGCACTTACCGCCATTTTCGGAAAACGAGCTGCAAAGTGCTGCGTTTGGAAGTGACGGCGGAGCAAAAGGCGGCGGTTGCCGACGCGATTAAGGTCATTGAGCGCAACAAGGCGAGCTTTGCGTACAACTATATCGGTTTGCTCGGCGTTTTGCTCAATCGGGATTTAAAAATCGACAACGCGTATTTTTGCTCCCAGTTTGTAGCGGAAGCGCTTCTGCAAGGTGGAGTGAAGCTATGGGATTCCAAGCCGACTGCGCTCGTCACTCCGGATGATTTCCGGCAGCATTCTGATATGGAAGTCCTCTACACGGGAGGGCTGTACGATTACCCGGAACTGGATGCAGGCAAGCTGTATCAGGCAAACATATATACGACACGAACCGCCGCTTTAAAAGTCAACTGACCGGGCTCAACCGGCGAGCCAAAATCTCCCGCAGCCATCGCCGCTTTAAACCGGATGGGCGCACCGTCTTGCGAAATTTCCTGCACCTGGCACGGTACGGAAGACAAGGCGACGCCCATCGCATCGGCAATGCTTTTGGCCTTGGCCGCGGCGTTTCGAACGGCAGCTGAAAGTGCCTCTCCTTGGAGCAGCGCTTCATTGGATGCGGCAAAAGTAATGTCGGATACCGAATTGGCTCCGCTCGCTACTGCGGTATCTATGACAAGGCCGGCTTGATCCGTTCCACTGAGCGTAACGCCGAGCAGATGGGTCGACCGGTATCCCCGGAACGTTTGCTTGCCGTCTACATAATCGTATTGCGGATCGATGGAATACAGCTTGGTCTGGATTTGCTCGCGCGGAATGCCGAGCTTCAGCAAGGCTTCAATGATAGAGGCGGCTGTTTTCGCATTTTCCGCTTGTACGGGCTGAACTTCCGCTCCCTCCGTGACTACTCCTACTGTAATGGCGGTCCGATCAGGGATTGCCGCCACACTCCCCTCACCTATAACTTCTATCGTGAAATCGCATGGGGCTTGCTTTTGATGGTCTCCGCTAAAGGACATCTTCCCACTCCTCTCGTTTCGAATCCTATACAGGGGGCTACCTTCATTATGGAGGATAGCGGACCATCTTTCAAATCGCCTCAGCTTTCCTCTGCCCCTCATCTATTTTGCTGCCTTCTCCTCATGAAAGGCCAACTATTCTGTAAAAGCCAAGACTAAGGTCGGGTAGGCCGAGGTACTAAGGAAGGATGTTGAAATACGGCTCATGACTGTCATCAATTTCCATATTTAACTGTAGAGTAAAAGTAACAATTCTACAGGAAAAGGTGATAAAAATGGATCGTTCGTTATGGTTCAAAGGGGAAAAGTGGCTCGTATGGACAGGGATATTGGGGTTCGTATTAGCTGTTTTGTGCGGAGTAGGAGTTCTTGTGTACGGAGTGGAGGAGTTTCCGGGGAAAGGCCTGGTTAAAGCGGCCTCCTTTAACGCAGCGCTTGGTCTTTTCCTCATATCGACAGCAGCCATTATTCCGTTATCGGGACTTGGCAGGATAGGGAGAGCGGTGTTCCGCTGGTCGTATATCGCGCTCGGATTGTTCGCCTATTTTGCGGAGACGGTACAAAATTACAGGGGAGTCAATCCACGTTTTGTGGAAGATGGATCGGCATTTGATATTGCTATAGCTAACGCTTTCGGCACGGATGCCATGCTGCTCGTCGTTTTCTACGTGTTTCTCGGGGCGCAGTTTTTCCGCAAACGGACTTACCAATTGCAGCCGACTGTCATTACAGCTTTGAGGTATGCGATGATTGCTATCTTTGCCTCGTTTATGGTCGGATTTTGGATTGGCGCCAATCAGGGACGGTATATCGGCCTCGAAGGCAATCTAATTTGGCTTCATGGCATGGGCTTTCATGCTCTACAGGCGCTGCCGTTCATTGCATGGCTTGCTGTGCAGGGCTCGATGTCGGAAATGGGAAAACGGCTGGTTGTTCATGTATCGGGCGTCGCCTTTTTGTTCGGCTTGCTGGCTATGGGATGGCAAACGTATGAGGGGCGCACGCTTGCGGAGCTTTCGCTATTCCCGCTAGCCGCACTCGCTTGTTACCTGGTCGTCACTTTTGCCGGAGTGCGGGCTCTTCTGGAAGCTGTTCGGGGCAGAAACGGCAGTCGCCCTCTGCATAAGGGAGTAGGCTCTTAATCACTTATCGCTTGGGAGCGTTGGATAAAGGAAGCGACGTCGTTTCAAAACGCCCGGCAGGAGAAATCGCTGGGGAGGGGGTTTGTGCATGAATGAAGGCCGCATCGGAGGCGACCGGGGACTCCAAATCTTCGATGGGAGCGGGAGGGTTTGTAATGCCGCCATACAGAGTAGCGGCTGCAAGCAAGAGGAGACAAACATTTTTGATCGTCAGCTTTTTCATGGCCTAATTCCTCCTAACCGGGCTAGCCGGGGCGTGGATCGAACTAGCTTTAGTGTAGCTGGTGACTGTGAAGAGAGTGTTATCCCAATATAAAGGTTTTGAAAAAAGAAACGAACCGATGAAGCGGAGTCAATCTCCGTTTGCCGGTTCGTTTTTTTCGTATTATTGAGCCGCTTTCATTTCATTTGCCGCTTGGGGCGTAGAGACTTTGCTTTCGGTCATTTTACTGCTGCCGTTGAAGACGCCTCCGGCTTCAATAATAAGCGATTGCGCGGAAATATTCCCGTTCAGCACTCCGGTAGCGCAAATCGTCAGCTTGCCGCGTATTTCCGCATTGCCGTTCAATTGCCCTGCGAGTACGAGATCGCGAGCCGTTACGTTAGACTTGGCCGAGCCGCTTTCTCCAATAATGACGTCGCCGGAGGAAACGATATCGCCGATAATGGTACCCTCGACGCGAATGCCGGCCTCGGATTTGATTTTACCCTCGAAGACGGTGCCTTCGCCAATCAACGTATCTGTGGAGTCGGGATTGATTTTGGGCCCGCCTAATTTGCTTTTGAACATGGAATCACGGTTCCTTTCTGTCTTCTTTTATGTAGGGCATAGGATCGACGTGCACGCCGCCTACGATAACCTCGTAATGGAGATGGGGGCCTGTGCTTCGGCCGGTATTGCCAAGCTCCCCGATAAGCTGTCCTTTTTTCACTTTGTCGCCCACCTTGACGAGCCGCTCGTTCAGATGGAGATACCGGGTCTCAATGCCCCGTCCATGGTCGATGATGATGTTGTTGCCATGAGGATACGTGTTCTCCGACAACGTGATTACGCCGTCTGCCGCCGCATAAATGGCATCGCCGCGGTTGCCTCCAAGATCAAGGCCGGAATGCAGCGACGATCTTCCGGTAAAAGGATCGCTTCGTACGCCGAAGGTAGACGTAATTTTACGCGAATCGGCCGGCCAAATAGTCGGGGTAATACGAAGCAGCTGCCTATAGTTGTGAAGCGCCTTGATGGTGGAGTCTAGGCTTGGCGCCAAGGCATCCATTTGGGCGGACAGGTTTTGAAATTGCTGAATGGTCTCTTTCGCACCCGGTTCCAAGGTATCGTCTTCCAGATTAAATTCTTGCCCGCCTTGCCCTCCGCCGTCTTCGCTTCCGCTTGAAACGCGCACGGTCGTCTTTTCGATGCCGGCAATTTCTTTTAGTTCCAGCTCCAACTGTGAAATGGCCGCTAGCTTGTCTTCCACTCCCTTGGCTTCATTAGACAGGGTGGAGAGATCGGCTTCGAGTGCGGCAATCGTGTCTTCTTTTGTTTTTAATTCATCGATATGCCCGGCTTCCATTGCCGAAAGCTTGCTTTTTAAATCCCGGACGGTGCCAGCATTGTTCGAAAATAAGGATATGAATAGGGCGGAGCATATGGCGAGCAGCAAAATAACGGCCGGAACCAGCGCAAACCATAATCCGGATATCGGATAACGTTTAACGGACGCGTTTGCATCCGGGATGACCATAACCGTAAATCTTTTTGACAACCACTTCATAAAGCTCCGCTCCTCCTAAATCTTCCAATAAAGACTCGACCCCTCCTATTCGACAGCTAATCCGAAAAATCCTCTTTTTTTGGCAAAAAAAGTGTAAAAAATATGCAGATTTTTTTAAGGAGGGTATTCGAGCTTGTTCGAGGCAATTTACCAGCGGGCCTGAGGGATGGTACTCTATAGAAATAGAACTTGGATTACAGCGATAGAGGATAAAGGAGAGTGGATGGGAATGTTGAAATGGGACGGGCATACGCACACTCGTTTTTGTTACCACGGCAGCGATGCGGAGCAGGAACTGTACTTAGAGCGCGCCATAGAGCTGGGCTTCCAGCGTTATACGATAAGCGAGCATCCTCCCTTGCCGGAGGGGCTTATTCCTGACGAGAAGCTGTTCAAGGAGCTGGCTATGCCGATGGAAGAGCTGCCTCTTTATTTGGACTATGCGAAAGAGATGAGGCGGAAATACGAGGGACGGCTGGAAGTTGCCGTCGGTATTGAATTTGATTATTTGCCGGGGCAGCTTGATTTTACGGAGGCTATTTTGGACAAGGTGCAAGACGAGCTTGAAGATGTGGTGTATTCGGTGCATTATTTGCCCGGCGTTGGCGGGACGCGCTGCATCGATTATACGCCGGATGACTTCAACCGCCATCTGCTGGCTCATTACGGCTCGATGAATCGGGTCGCGGAAGAGTATTACAACCATGTAGAAGCGGCTATTGAATGGGCGGCGCGATTGCCTATGCGCAAACGAATCGGGCATATTAACCTCATTGAAAAGTTTAGCGGGGCTTTGCCTCCAATCGACGAATCGCTTATTCGCCGCAGATTGGAAAACATTTTGCCGCTGCTGCAAAAGAGCGGGGTCGGCATCGACGTTAACGCAGCCGGATTGCGGGTAGCCACCTGCGGAAAACCTTACGTGCCGGAATGGTTTTTGGCGGAGTGCAGAAAACGGGATATTGCTTGCGTATACGGATCGGACTCCCACAAGCCGGAGCAAGTCGGCCTTGGCTGGGATTGGTTCGAAGAGCAAATGAAGCGTCCGCTTGGTTAAAAGGGAAGGAGATGGATATGAGCAAGCTAGTCATTAAAGAAGTTCCTTCTGCTAGCGCCGATTTGGCCTATTTGATTGCCAAGCTGGACCGGTATTTGGAGGGCATATATCCTGCCGAGGAAATCTTTTCGGTCGATTTCTCCGATCCGAAGACGGAGGAGATGGTGTTTGCCGTCGCTTACTGGGACGGAGTTCCCGTTGGCTGCGGCGGCATTCGGAGGCTTGAAGCGAGCATGGTGGAGCTGAAGCGATTTTTCGTTGAGCCGGACATGAGAAGAAAAGGGATCGCCAAGTCGTTGTTCCACTGGCTGGAGCAGCGGGCCGGCCATCTTGGGTGCGCGGTTATGAGGCTTGAGACGGGAGCGCCGCAAGTGGAGTCGGTTGCCTTTTACAGCAGCCAAGGCTTCTATGAAATCGAACGTTTCGGCGAATATGTCGATTGCCACTCCAGCTTTTGCATGGAAAAGAAAATCGCCCCATGTTAATGGGGCGGGCTTAAAGGCTGCGAGTTAGACGGCGCTTCGTTCAAAGGCGACAATCCATTGCCTTTTTGTTGCGGCGTAGCCGGAATCGCCTTCGACGACGAGGCCGTACAGCCCTTTTACGTCTAAATATTCTCTTCGGGTACCATCGTCGAATTCAAGCGTAATGTAATAGTACGTGCGGGAGGACGAGTTCATTTGGCCCAGTCCGTTTTGGTTTTGATGCAGGTTCGCACCATTACGGACTTCCATTCGTTTGCCGACAATTTTGGCGTAGGAACTCTCCTCTTTTGCACGAGTATTACGGAGATGATTGGTGGTGGTGTAAAGGATTCCTCCCATAACAATAATAAACACGATGATGAACATGATTGGAAAGATCGTAGTAACAAAGCCGAAAAAGCCCCCGCCGCTCCCCTCGAAAGCAGGATCTGATCCGAAGTTGAACATGTGCTAAACCTCCTGTAGCAAGTAAGTAGAATGATAGGAAAATACGAAGATGTGCAGCAAATTGTTCCAAAAACATTAACGGAACCAAAGATCCCGAAACCGGACCCACCCAAGCGATTCCAGCGAAATGCCTTGTACGGAGGGATGGAAAGCCGTTTTTAAATGTTTGCGGTACAAAAAGAGAAGGGAATGGCGCGCCGTCAGCCGCTCTTCCATTTGAACGAACAGCCCCGCACGAGTATCGGGGTTCGGCTCTGCCAGCAAGCGGCGGATCGACTCCTCAAGCTGTTCCCGAACGGATGGCTCCATGCGATGGCGCATGTTTTTGAACAGGTCGATCAGCCGAAGCTCGCGATGCTCATCCAGCATAACGGCGAACAGCAGAAGATCGGCTTCCATGCGGACGCTCCCTTTTAACTGCTCGACCTCGACCAGCCGAATTTCGATGGTGAAGCCGGCTTTTTCAAGCAAGTTTTTGATCATGGCGGCATCGTTTCCATACTGAGGGATGGTCAGCAGCACCAAAGCTTCGCCGTTGTATCCCATCTCCTTCAAGGAGTCTTTGCTGACATGCCGTATTGTTCCTGGTTTGCTGCCGCCCCCGGAATTATTTGATTGCTCGCTCTTACGGCTTGGCCAAAAGCTGTCCGCGCTTTCGATGACGTCGCCTGACAAAAGACGAAGCAGCTCGGTACGGTTAATGGCCGCATTCAGCGCTTCGCGGAGCTTGTGGCTGACGAGCGGCCCACCTTTGAGTTCATTAACGGTAATAAATTTGCAAGTGGTGCCGGATTGCCGCACCTGCTGCCACTGTCTGCCGGCCATGCCCGTAAGACGGACGTTGTGCATTACTTGAAATTGGCGCCACTCTTCCTTTTCCTTCTCCATTTGCCCCGGCTCGGCGGGCATCGTCCACACCTCTACCCGATCCAGAAACGGCCTCTCCTTAAAGTAGTTCGGGAAAGCTTCCAGTATCCAAATGCCTTGTCCTCCCGAAAGAAGGCGGAACGGCCCGGTTCCGACCGTCATTCCTTGCGCCGAACCGAACGCCTCTCCTTCGGTTTCGCAAATATCTTTTGGCACAATGGAGGAACGGTTGGTTGACAAGAAGGAGAGGAACGCCTCGTTTCGCTCCTTCAACCGGATGCGCACTGTCGTTTCATCCGGCGTTTCCATCCCCTCAATGGCATTGTATACCCAGCTGTACAGCCCGCTAGGCACCCGTTTTTGCAATCTTTCGAGCGTATATTTGACATCGGAGGACGTCATTTCGCGGCCATGATGAAAGAAGACTCCTTTACGCAAATAAAAGGTCCATTCCGTTCGCTCCTCGTTCGTTTCCCAAGCATGGGCCAAATGGGGGAGAACGTCGCCGCCTTTTACATCCATGCGGACCAAACTGTCGTAGAGCTGGTTCACGAGATGAGATTCCCCGATATAATGAATGCCCACAGGGTCAAGGGTGCCGATGGTGCCGGGCAGTGGAAAACGAAGCATATCCTTCCGGCGGGTTCCCTCAAGCTCGCTTCGGAAACCAAACTGACCGGTTAGACGCTGTTGAAACTGGCCCATCGCCGCAGTTCCCGCCCCTTTTTGCTGCAACAGCTCCAAAGCGGCCTGCAAATTTCCTCTAAGCGCAAGCTCCTCCGCTTCCTCCAGCAGCAACGATTCCAGCGGTTCCTTGAACAGGAGCAAAGAACGATTGCCCCGTCCGCGCTTCGGCGTCCATACAATCCAGCCCTCCTGCTCCATTCTTCTTAGCAACAGAACCATGTTGCGCTGTGTGCAGTCCAGCGTCTCCGCGAGCTCGGAAGTCGTCACCTCGATGGGCTCTCCGTTTCGGGCTTCGGGATACGCTTCCCGCAGCAAAAAGTAATGTCTGCGAACTTTCATGCCATAGGCCTTCTTTCATTCAGAAAATATGAAATTAATCGTTTTAAAATTGCACTTTTTGTTCTTATTTTCTAGGTTACAATAAAATCAACGTGAACACAAAGGAGTGCTTTGGAATGAGAGACGCGGCGCCTTGGCAGAAACGTTACGACATGATGGGGATATCGGCGATCTTGTTCGGGCTGATCGGGCAATATTTGCTGGTCGGCAGAGCGCCGGGCATATCCATTCCGCTGTTTGTTATCGTTTTTTACGGCTTGTTTTTTTATGCGGTGAAAGGGAGAATCGGAGGATTCGACCGATGGAAGGGACAATCGAAAACGGGGTGGCTGCTGCTTGGTCCGATCGGCATGATCTCGCTGGCCTATGCTTTTTTTGACAATCATATTTTCCAATTTTTTAACTTGTTCGTTCTATTCGGCTTAATAGTCGCTCAGACGATGCTCATTACAAGAGGAGGCTCGCAGCCATGGCATCGGCTCCGATTTCTCTATGAACATATGAAACAATGGATGATTGTGCCGATGTCTCATTTGCGAGTGCCGTTTGAGATGCTGGGAGGCTGGCTGAGAATAGGCGACAACAAGACGAGAGCGGGTGCAGGCAAGGTTGGAATGGGGTTGCTCATTGCCGCTCCTATTCTAATTGTTGTTGTGCTCCTGCTTGCCTCCGCCGATGGGATTTTCAGTTCGTGGCTGAATTCCATTCCGCTTTTTATGGATGAAGACCTTTTCGGAGACGTTTTGGTTCGGGTTATATTCGGCGGATTTATTGCGTTGTATACGTTTTGCTATATATGGGGTTTGCTGTTCCGCAGCCGAAATGCTGTACATGAACAGAAGGCGCAAGCATCTGCATTCCCGCAGGCTTTTGCGTCGCCGCAAGGGGCGGTGTTGCCGGAGGTTAAGAAAAGCGGAGGGCTTGATCCCGTCACAGCGGCCACCGTATTTATTTGCATCAACGTGGTTTATGTTTTGTTTGCGGCCATTCAATTTACGTATTTGTTTGGAGCGGCGGAAGGCATTTTGCCCGAAGGGACGTATTATGCCGATTATGCCCGTCAAGGCTTTGCGGAGCTGGTCGCTATTGCGCTCCTCAATATTGGATTGTTAATAGTGGGACTGCATTACATTGAGCCGTCAGGAACGGGGATGCAGCGTTTTCGGAAGCTTTTGCTCAGCCTCCTGGTCGGATGTACGGTTGTAATGCTTATCTCCGCGTACAGTCGTCTGTCGCTTTATGAGGAAGCATATGGCTATACGCAGCTTCGGCTTCTCGTGCATGGCGTTATGATTTTGCTTGGCGTGCTGATGGCGGTTGCGCTGGTTCGCATTTGGTATCAATGGTTCTCTTTGGCGAAGGTTTATGTTGCATGTATGATTATAGCGTACGTTATAATGAACTATGTCAACTTGGATTTGCGGATTGCAAACAACAATATAGAACGGTATGAGGAAACGGGCAAAATGGATTTTGATTATTTAAGCATGTTATCCGCCGATGCGGCCCCCGCTATATTTAAGTTTCGCGAGAACTATCCAGAGCTTGGAAGGCTGGATGAGATTATAGAGGGCTACAACGATGCGGCGGAGACGAAACGCCACTGGCAATCGTGGAACTTTTCGCTTCAGCGGTTGAGAGGGGAAGGCGGTAACTGAGAGTGAAGGCTGTACCGGAAGCTGAACGGAGACAAGCGCAAAGTGACAAGCGGGGAAGTGAACCGTCAAACGGATAACGGTTCCCGATGGCAGCGGGATGCAGCAGATGGGTGCAAAGAAGAGCGAGGGGGGGGGGGGACATTATGAGCAGGACGAAACGTTGGTTTTTCATTTATATACCGGTTTCAATTGCAGTGCTTCTTCTTTTTTTGTACACGGAAAACAATTCAATCGGCACGACTGCCTATAAGTTAAGCTCGAGCAAGCTGCCCTCAGGATTTGAGAGGTATCGAATCGTCCATTTATCCGATTTGCAAAGCAAGGAGTTTGGACGGGATCAGCGGCCGCTCATCCGCAAGGTACAGAAGCTGAAGCCCGATATCATCGTCGTAACCGGCGATTTAGTCGACAGTACTCACTACAATGCGGACGCCAGCTACAAGATGATGAAGGGCGTTGCGGAGATTGCTCCCGTTTATTTTGCCAGAGGCAATCATGAATATTTTGCTCCGGACTACCCGGCACTTGAACAAAAGCTGCGGGAGGCTGGCATTCATATTTTGCAAAATGTTTCGGTAAGCTTGCCGCTTGGCGATGGAAGGATTGAGCTGGCCGGAGTGGACGATCCCGTGTTTGACCAGATTGAGGATGGGGATGTTGCTAAAATATCTAAACATCTCGATCAAGCGTTAGGCGGCTTGGAAGGCGAGGAGGCGGAGGCCTATACGGTGCTGCTGTCGCATCGGCCGGAGCTGTTTCAGGTTTATGCCGATTACGAAATCGATCTCAGTCTGGCAGGCCATGCGCATGGAGGACAATTCCGCATTCCGTTTGTAGGCGGGGTTTATTCTCCGGAACAAGGCTTCTGGCCGGACCTCTCGCAAGGTTCGCATACGTTAGGGGATAGCACCTTAATTGTTAGTCGGGGCCTCGGCAACAGCATCATTCCGCAGCGATTGTTCAATCGCCCCGAAATTGTAGTGGTCGACTTGATTGGAGAGGGATAGTTTGAGGGAGCATTGCCGTCCAATGAATTTGGAGGGTTAGCGCCATTCAGCATGAGAGCCTATGCCAGGTCGTTTAAAAAGGGCGCCGCAAAGCGGTGGAAAAGCCAATTCGTCTCTACTCTCGCATGCATATACTATTTAAAGTGTTTGCGAGATTAACGAGAAAGCGGATGATCGTATGCCAAGCTGGTGCTGCGGGGTTCGAATTGAAAGAAATGAAGGCACTATTATATTCGGAAATATTAAGCAGTATTCGCCTGTATCCAACACAGTAGCGGGGCCGATCGAAGAAAAAAAGGCGGCAAGAGAAGAACAGCTTGCCGAAAGCCAAGGCTGCCGACGTTTCAAACGGAAAAAAAGAAGACGGATAAAAAAAGGGACCCGCGGCAACGGGCAGCGGGTCAAAAGTTTATATTTTAAAAAAGGGGGTCGAGTTCTATTATATGCCCCTTTCATTAAGACGTGATGAATGTAATGTTTCATTTTCATTACAAAACATGGGTAGCCTTTCCACGATAGCCGCGTTAGCATTTTCGGATAGAAGCTGTTCCGCCCGCCGCTGGCAAAAGCGATCATTAACCATGATCTATACGATGTACAAAAAAAACCGTTCCTTTCGTAAATGGTGGATGATCATTCCATTTACGAAAGGAACGGTTTTTTTCTAAGACGGCTTACCGTACTGCTGCCGAAATCAAAAATCTATGCTGTTGGAACAACCTCATCTTTTGCATACCCCAAAAAACGTATTGAACGAAAAATAACGCTATGATATAATCAGTAGCGCGATTGACTTTTTAAAGAAAAAGAGTTATTCAGTTTTATTCCCACTTTAATTGTATACCTTTAGCTTTGATTTGTCAACGCACTTTTTTATCCCAAAAAACGGTCATAAGGAGTGTGTTCAAAGGGACATGGAACCCAAACATTGGCGGCAGGAACAGGAGCAGTTGGAACGAGTTAAAGAAAAGCTGCAGGCGAGAATCGACGAGCTGGAGCCGGAAGTAGCCGGACTGCGTAATCAAGCTGCGGACATCCGTAAGCGATTTTGGGAAGAGGTAACGATTAATACAAGCACGCAAGAGGACTTCGAAGAAACCTTCTATACGATAAACCAGCAGTCGGCCGTATTGGCTGAACGGGAGCGCGGTCAGAAGCTGATGACGCAGCAATGGAAAAACATGAATCGTTTGCTGCCGTCGCCCTATTTTGGCCGGATCGATTTTCAAGAAAAGGGGTTGGACTCCAGCGAGCGGATTTATATCGGCGTATCCTCCTTTGTGGATGAGGATGGACTAAGCTTTCTCATTTACGATTGGCGTTCGCCGATTGCAAGCATGTACTACGACTGTTCCCCAGGTCCGGCGTCCTATGAGACGCCAATCGGACAGATAGCTGGGGCGATGGAGCTGAAGCGCCAATTTCAAATCGGGAACGGACACATTCGCAGCATGTTTGACGCCAGCGATACAATTGGAGACGAATTGCTTCAGGAGGTTCTCGGTAAAGGCGCAGACTCGCAAATGAAAAACATCGTGGCCACCATCCAGAAGGAGCAAAACGCCATTATCCGCGATGACAAAAGCCGAATGCTCATTGTGCAAGGAGCGGCCGGCAGCGGCAAAACTTCCGCAGCTTTGCAGCGGGTAGCATATTTGCTGTACAAACATCGGCAGACCATTAAGGCGGATCAAATCGTGCTTTTTTCGCCGAATCCGATGTTCGCGAGTTATATTTCGACCGTTCTGCCCGAGCTTGGCGAAGAAAATATGCAGCAGACGACTTTTCAGGAGTATCTCGATCATTGGCTAGGTTCTACTCTTGCGCCGCAGGATCTTTTTGACCAAACCGAATTTGTGCTGACCGCGCAAGGAAAGACGGGATATGAGGCACGCCTGAAGGGAATCGAGTATAAGGCTTCCGAGGTTTATCTGCGGGCTTTGCAAAATTATGGAGTGTGGTTAGGGCGGGAAGGCATGCGGTTTCACGATATTTGGTATCGAGACCGCAAACTAATTGGAGCTGAGCGAATAGAGGCCCAATTTTACAGCTATGACACCGCTTTGCCCTTGTTCCATCGGATTGAATCCCTGCAACAATGGCTGTTGGATGAACTGGCTTTGCTGGAGCGGATGGAGCGCGGAGCGCCGTGGGTACAGGAGGAGCTGAGTTATCTCGACTCGGAGCAGTATGCAGACGTTTTCGGGATATTGCATAGGGATAGAGAGTTGTTTGATCTAGCAGAAAATTACGCCGTCGTTTACGAGAAATTGAGCAAGAAGCGCCGGGAGGATGAGGGAGACTTTTCTTTCGCCCAGAAGGAAGAGGAGCTGCTTCTTCGAAGGGTAGTGAAAGAAAGCTTTAAACCGCTTAGGAAAAGCGTGAAAAAATTTCAATTTGTCGATGTAAAAGGCATATACGGCCAATTGTTTGGCAACGAAGCCGATTATCGGGAAAAAACAAACGGAGCCGCCATTCCCCCGCTATGGGATGAAGTTTGCAAGCAAACGAAGGAAGCGCTGCTGCGGAATGAATTGTTCCATGAGGATGCGACTCCGTATTTGTATATGAAAGAACTGATCGAGGGAGTAAGGACAAATACGGAAATCCGGTACGTCTTCGTTGACGAAGGCCAAGATTATTCGGCGTTTCAATATGAATATTTGAAAAAGCTGTTTCCCCGTGCCCGCATGACGGTGCTAGGTGATTACGGGCAGGCGATTTTTGCGGGGGCAACAAGCTTAACTGCTTTCGATTCGCCGCTAGTCCGCCTTTATGGGGCAGAGGAAACGAAGCTGATCTCCCTTGCACGAAGCTACCGCTCAACAAAAGAGATTGTTGAATTTACGAGAGCGATGCTCGCTAATGGAGAGGAAATAAAGCCTTTTGAAAGAAGAGGTCCAAAGCCGCTTCTGATCAAAGCGGAGAACTCCGATAAGCGCAATGCGGGAATGTTGGCCGATATTGCCGCTCTTAAGGCTGAAGGCTTCGATTCCATTGCCGTCATAACCAAAACTGCCGCTGAAAGCCGGACCGTCTACGAATCGTTGCGCAATGAATGGGACGAAGCCACGCAGCTTATAACGAAGGAAACGCCAAGTTTTGAAAAAGGAGTCATGATCCTTCCCGTCTATCTGGCTAAAGGCGTCGAGTTTGACGCTGTTTTGGTTTACGACTGTTCACCTGCGTCCTATGGAAAGGAAAACGACCGAAAGCTTCTATATACGGCGTGCACTCGTGCGATGCACCGGCTCCATCTTTATACGACGAGCCATTGGTCGCCATTCGTGCAGGCATTGCCTGCGAATTTGTACGAAAGCCCGCAAGCTTGAGGGACATCCATCCATTCTAAAACAATGCTCATTGAGCGGAAAGCAGGGATTTATGTCAGCTCCTAACGGAACAAAATCAATGCAGGCAAGCGGGGAATCTTTTTCGATCAAAACGATTTTACCGCCGCTGATCGCCATCGTAGTCGGCATGATTATGGTTATTTTGGACAGCACTGTCGTCAATAATGCCATTCCGCAGCTTGTCGACTATTTCGATACCGACTTGAAGACGATTCAATGGACGATTACCGGCTATACGCTCGCTTTAGCAGCCGTTATTCCGCTTGCAGGCTGGATGACCGACAGATTCGGGGCTAAACGAATTTTTATGATTACGATTGCCTTGTTCACCTTAGGCTCCATCCTATGCGGTATCGCGCAGACGCCGGAGCAGCTCATTATTTTTCGTATCATTCAAGGATTGGGAGGCGGCATGGTAGGCCCGATTGGGATGGCCATGGTGTTTAAACTTGCGCCTCCGGAGCGCCGCGGCTCCATTATGGGCGTACTCGGCATACCGATGCTGGCGGCTCCGGCTTTCGGTCCGGTGCTTTCTGGTTGGCTCATCGATTCCGTGAGCTGGCACTGGATTTTTATGATCAATTTGCCGATTGGCATTCTCGCTCTTATTCTAGGATATAAGTATTTGCCAAAAGGAGGGCGTCAAAGGGCGCCGCATTTGGACGTCATCGGCATGTGTCTCGCTCCAATCGCTTTCTCCATGTTGGCATTCGGCGTTAGCGAAGGCGGTACCAGTTGGTCCTCGACTTCTACCCTTATAGGTTTGACGATTGGCGGTATTGCACTTGTTCTCTTTATTTTTGTGGAATTGGCGCAAAAGCAGCCGCTGCTGGAATTAAAAGCGTTCAAGTCGTCTGATTTTACACGAAGCATCATCTTGACCTGGATTGTTCAACTTGCGATGTTTGGCGCATTGCTTATCGTACCGCTTTATTTGCAAGGCGTCATGCGTTATACGGCGCTTGAAGCGGGCTGGATTATGATGCCGTATGCGTTATGCGCAAGTATCGGGATGCCTATTAGCGGCCGGCTGTATGACAAAATCGGCGCACGCCCGTTAGCGTTCGCTGGTCTAGCTACCGTAGCTGCCGCGTTGTTTATTTTGTCCGGCATATCGGTGGATACTTCACTTTGGATTTTGCTGCTGTGCCTCTGTTTGATGGGCCTTGGCATGGGCTTCTCCATGATGCCGCTTAACACGCATGTACTTAGCTCCGTGCCGCGCCATTTGGTGAGCCGGATCACACCGCTGACGACTGCCGCTCAGCAAGTTGTCGTCTCATTTGCGGCCGCGGGTTTGACGGGATATTTAACATCGCAAATTGCCCTTCATTCCGCAAGCGCAGAAGCGAACGCAAATCCATTGCAAGCCGTCGTTGCAGGGTACGGCGATACGTTTTTCCTGTCCGCGTGCCTCGTTATCGCGGGAGTGGCGCTGACTCTTTTGCTGCGCAAACCGAAGCGGCAGGAGGAGGAGGGCGCTGCCGGTGCGAGCAATCCAGATCCGGCGATGATGAGTCATTAAGGAGATTTAGGGCGATGGAATGCGATTGCGACCTTCAGCTCCTCATCTTTTATTGGGAAAAATCCTTGGTTGCCGTGAGGTCGGCCAAGGATTTTTTCTTTTGATCAGGGAGAGTTTGGACAGGCTGGAGTCATGACGATTTTGTCCCGTGGAAATGCTCCATCAACCAGTCGCGGAACGAACGCGAAGCGAGGGACAAATAACGTTTTTCCGTCCACGATAAATAGTAGGTTCTAATGCTGACGGGCTCTTCAATAGACAAGGGGCGATAGTCACAGTCCGTGTCGATTAACGATTCCAGCCAAAAAGCGACCCCGATCCCCGATTTCATCAGCTGTTTCATCGTATTTAGATCGTCGACCTCGCAAATGATATTTGGCTCGAAGCCTGCAAGCTGGCACAGTTCATCGGTCTGCTCCCGGAACGAATGCCCTTTTTTGAAACTCATAAAAGGCTCTTCGGCCACTTCGCTTAATTTAATGCTTTGCCGGTCGGCCAGCCGATGGGAGAGAGGAACGGCAAAAAATATGTTTTCGTCCACGATAGGATAGTTCACGATTCCTTTACGCTTCACCGGCGAGCATGAAATACATAGGTCGATGCCTCCGTTTTCAAGCAGCTCTTCTTTTGCCTCCCTTGTGGAAACTTGCGATACGCGAAAACGAACATCCGGGAAAGAAGCGCGGAAAGCGTTAATCGCCTCTGGAAAATAAGGCAGTGAGCTGGAATCGATCGACACCGTTCCTTTTTCCAGCCCGGCCATATCTCGAAGCTCCCGTTTCCCCTCTTCCAGCGTGTTCAGCGCTATATCCACCTTTTTCAAAAAGGCTTCTCCATATTCGTTAAGACGAATTTGTCTGCCCTCGCGGTCGAACAGGCTGACGCCCAAATCGCGCTCCAGCCGCGAAATCGTCTGGCTTAATGCAGGCTGCGTAATATAAAGCTCCTCGGCCGCTTTCGTCAAATGTTTAAGCTGCGCCACCTTTTGAAAATATTTCAGCTGAAGCAAATCCACCGATCGCCGCCCCCATTTCATAAGCTCAAACTTATGATTATATAAACTAATATACATTTAACATTATTTGTATTCAACTGTACAATTCGAAGTACGGACCGCTTCTGGCGGTGTAAAAAAGCTGTATTTGAAAAGGAGGATTGGCGGATATGGAAGATAGACGTTTATCCATCGCCAAGCAAAATCGCATCGTTTTGTTGTTTTGCTGCATGGCGCCGTTTGCCATCATGAATAGCTATATGTTAAATCTGGCTTTGCCGGAAATGGCCGCTTATTTTGGGGTGAACACATCTACAGCCGGCTGGCTGATTACGATGTCCGGCATTATTTCGGCGCTGGGCGCCCCGATTTACGGAAAGCTGGCCGATATTTACGGCGTTAAGAAGCTGGCCATATTTGGAGTTATCTTGTTTTCAGCCGGTTCGGCCATCTGTATGGTTTCGCCTTCTTTTCCACTATTAATGGTCGGCCGGGTCATTCAAGGAATAGGCGTGTCTTCCATTCCATCGCTGGCGATGCTTGTTCCGGTATTTTATGTGGATGCGGAGCGCCGGGGAAAGGCGCTAGGCACGATGGCTTCCACGATGGCACTTGCAGGAGCGGTAGGGCCGGTTGTTGGTGGAGTGATTACAGGGTATTTGCACTGGCGGTTTATGTTTCTTTTTTCAGTATTGGTTCTGGTTATGCTGCCGCTTATTATGAGATGGCTGCCTGATCAAGGAGCGAAAAAATCAGAGAAAATGGACTTCCCCGGCGCCGGACTGCTCGCGGCTTCTGTGACCGGACTTATGTTGTCCGTTACGTTGCTAAATCCGCTGCTGCTTATTGGGAGCTTGATTGGTTTTGTCATCTTTGTTATCCGTGAGAAAAAAGCAAAAAACCCGTTTGTGCCGTTGCCGTTATTTCGTTCCTCTTCGTATCGTTTCGGCTTGCTCGTGGGGGGATTAAATACGGTGATGAATTTTGGAGTATTTCTCATTACGCCGCTGCTGCTTTCCAAGGCGTATGGGCTGGAAGGACAGTGGATTGGCTTGCTGATGGCTCCGGGCGCTGTCGTTGCGGCAGTGCTGGGGAAGTATGGAGGGAAGCTGGCTGACCGAAAGGGCAATCATTACGTGCTAAGGATTGCCGCCATATTGCTCGGCATCGGTTTCCTTTCGTTATCGACCCTTGCAGGGTACGCCTATTGGGGAGTGTCCTTGAGCCTCATTTTGACGCAGGCTGGTTATATTCTGATGCAGCCCGCTACCGCTAATTGGGTGTCGGCTTCCCTAGATCGAGAGCATGCGGGGATCGGCATGGGCGTTTACAGCTTATCTAACTTTCTATCGATTGCATTAAGCGGGGCAGCTATGACGAAACTGGTGGAGTTCGACGCACTGCCCCTTGTCAATCCAATCGCCGGTTCGATGGATCAGTCAAGCATATACAGCAACCTATATCTTCTGTTTTTTGTTCTCGCCTTGTTTAACTTATATTTTGCCTACAAAATGAAAAGAAAAAGGGCGGGTAAAGAGGGATCCATTGAAATGAAAAAAACGGCAACCCAATCAAACACTTAGCGCAATAAGGCTTAAGAAGAGAAGCGGCTTTTCGTTAAAAGGACGACTGGCGCAGCCCTTTCCACAAAGCCAGCAAGCTTTCGAGCTGTAAGATGGCATCGTCCATTTCATGCGGAAATAGCTGCGCTTGTCCGCCGGGCGACTGGATAAGCTCCGCAATCGACTGGGACAATTGTTGTTGCCTCGCCAACTGATGGTTCCATTGCTCTAGCAAAGCGGCGAGGCTCGCTTCGGAAGGAGCGGAGGTGGAGCGTTCCGATGTGGCTTGCTCCGACCGCCCGGAACCCGATTCTGCCCGCCCTTCAGGCGCTCCGGATACACCAAAGGAGCCCGGTGCAGAGGCTGAGGCGGAGGGCGCTTCGCTGCTTGTTTGCAGAGGCTCCGTCTTCTGACTGGCGGTGGCGTCAGCCTTTTGGCTGGCCTCCGTCTTCTGTCCGGCGCTAGCCTCAGCCTTTTGCCGAGCCTCTGCCGCTTCAGCTCTCGCTTGCTCCGCTTTTACTCTTTCTTTACGGTTCTGCTCGTAGACCGACCATGTTTCGATTAGCCCCGGACCCGTTTTCAGCAAAAGCTTTTCTTTTGTGCTCTCCGAGATCGTTTTGTCCTTAAACAGCTTGGCTATTTTTTTCACGTCACTAACGGGAAGCTCATCTCTTGCGGCAATAAGGGCGATGGGATCGCGATGCTCCATCGGCAAGTCTTTTAATGGCATTAACTGATCTTCGGTCAGCTTGTCCTTCCGGATTTCCGTTCCGCCGACAATAAGCTTTTTGACCGCGTTGCTGAATTTCAACAGTTCGCATTTGTTTTTGATATAGTTTTCCGGCTTGCCGAGCTTGGCGGACAAAAATTTGATCGAGCTGCGGAACCGGTTATCGTTCATCAGCTTGTCGAACGCTTCCGCTTCCTCAATTGGCGAAAAGCCTTCGCGAGTTAAGTTTTCCGCAATTTGCTCCAAATAAATATCCATCTCGTTCGTTAGATCGGAGACGATGCAAGGGATGGCATGAAGGCCCAGTCTTTGGCTTGCTTTGTAGCGGCGATTGCCGTATATGATTTTGTAGCGGCCGTTGTCCGCTGTTCTTACTTTAATGGGGGAAAGCAGCCCCAGTTCCTCTATGCTTCGCATAAGCTCCTGCAGCGCTTCTTCGTCGAACTGGTATCTTGGCTGATCCTTATCTTCATCGATAAGCGCCAAAGGCAATTGTATGATATCCATTCCGATTCTCCTATTCATTCTTTGTTTAAGTGGAACGAACCTAATTATATAACAGGTTGGACATGTCATGTAGAAAATAAAGTAAAAATAAGATGATGCTCGATTTGTCCATTTACTTAATTTTACCAACCGACGCGGAAGATATTTATGGCGCTTTGTAGAATAATATCAGCAAATCATGGCGGGGGTGGACGAATTTGTCGCATCGGAATCGGAAAGGAATTTGGGCCGCCGCTATCGCCGTTTGTTTGCTTGCAGTCGCCGTGTATTGGGGCTGGAGAAGCAGCTATTCCGGTGTTCAACTGCCGCCGGCGGAGCCGTTGCCGCAGCTTGAGTCCAAGGAAACACTAAGGGAACAATACGACGTCATTGTCGCCGGGACCGATCCCGAAGGCGTTGCGGCAGCGGTGTCGGCGGCGCGAAATGGACTGAAAGTTTTGCTTGTAGACGGGAAACAGCGAGATCGGCTTGGCGGACTTATTACTTTAGGATGGTTGAATTCGCTTGATTTGAATTATTCTCCGGCCAAATCGCTTGTGCCTGGCAAACATGCTTTTTTAAATAAAGGGATTTTTCAGGAATGGTACGATGAACTGGAGGGGACCTCAATCGATGTTCAGACGGCAGCGGCCCAGTTTCACCGGCTGGTGGAGGCCGAGCCTAATATCGATCTTCTGGTGAAGGTGCAATCGATGAGACCCAAAATGGATGGGCACACCGTTGTCGGCATGGATATTGTGGATAAAGAGGGGCTTCATCGAGAGGCGGTAGCCAAAGCGATTATAGATGCTACACAAGATGCCGATGTGGCCGCTTTGGCGGGCGTACCTTTTACGACGGGACGCGAAGATTTGGGGCAGCCGGATGCGCGGATGGCGGTAACGCTAGTATTCAAGCTTAGCGGAGTAACGGAGGAGATTTGGCGTTCTTTCGGCAAACGGGAAGATACGGGCATAGACAAGATGAGCGCATGGGGCTTTTTGGACGCTAAGTTGTACGAGTCCTCCGATCCGAAGCGGGTTGGCATGCGCGGGCTCAATATCGGGCGGCAAAATGACGGCACTATTTTGATCAATGCCATGCATTTGTTTGGGATCGATCCTTTGGACCCGGCATCAGTGAAGGAAGGCTACGAGATCGGAGAGCGGGAGGCGCCGCGCATCACAGCATTTCTAAAGGGCAAATTTAAAGAGCTGGAGAAGCTGGAATATGCGGGCGTAGCTCCGGAGCTGTATATCCGGGAGTCCCGTCATATGGTTGGGGAATACCGGCTGTCGATGGCTGATTTGATGCAAAATAAAGATTTTTGGGACGCGATCGCTTATGGCTCCTATGATGTCGACATTCAGAGGTTAGGCGTGGACGATTCAGGTTCGATTATGATGTCCCCGCTGCAATACGGTGTTCCTTTCCGCGCTTTGGTGCCGAAGCAAATAGACGGCTTGCTTGTCGTTGGCCGCTCCGCCAGCTTTGATTCGCTTCCCCATGGCAGCGCTCGTGTTATACCGCTTGGGATGGCGACCGGGGAAGCGGCTGGAGCGGCAGTAAAGCTGGCTATATCGGAGGGGATTTCGCTTAGAGAATTGTCCCGTTCGGAACAGAAAATCGTCGCTTTGCGCATGATGCTGACGAAGCAAGGCATGGACCTAGACATGCATGTCAAAAGCAAGCCGCATTATACGAAACATAAGGCGTACAAAGGGTTGTTAGCTGCCGTGAGCATGAATATGACGATCGGCGGCTACGGCAACAATAAATGGGATTTAAACGGAGCGGCGGATGAAGCTCAATTTCTCAATATGATGCAAAAGCTTCGGGAGTCGCATCCGGGTCATTTTCAGGGCAGTCCGGGAGCGACAAAGCTGGTGAATAAAGAAGGAAGGCTGCTCTCTTTGGATAAAGCGGCGTATGCCCTTTGTGCCATGACGGGGATAAGGACGAGTGAGGAGACGGCTGTAGGAGAACTGCTCCAGCGCGGTTGGATTTCGAAATCGAGCGTAGCGGAAATTAAAAACACCAATTCGTTGACGAATGGAGATACGTTTATGCTCATTCGCGACATTACGGAATTTTACGCCGGGGAGAAATATGAATAAAGGGGAAGGAGCTGCCATCAGCGCGCCGTCATTACGGCCTGCCGGGGCAGCTCCTTCTGTTTGTTAAAAGCTTTTTGGGTGCGATAGTTCCAAAGCCGTTATTTAAAAAAGCTTTCGAACGCTTTTTTGACGGCTTCCTGATCATGGGAGATGGAAAGCAGCACATAGTTGCCGTTGCGTAAAATTTGATAATTTTTAGCGTCCTCATATTGGTCCGGCAAATATCTTGAGAAAATATCAATAATGTCTTCGGCCCGCTTCGTCAGTCCTTCTTTGACGGCATCGTAATGTTTCTCGGATTTAAGCTTGACGACTACGAGTTCCGTCGCTTTTGTATTCATCATCGCTTGATTGAAGCTGCCTTCGGATATGTAGTCGCTCGCTTTGAAATAATACCAATCCTCTACCGCATCGCCTGTAACGGAGAGAAGCGCGGGGAGTTGAACATCCGCTAAAATTTTGTCTACGATATCCGACGTTTTGATTGCGCCCTCCGGATCCGGCTTAGGAGTCGGCTTTGGTTTTTCGCTCGGCTTAGTCGACGGTTTTACGCTAGGCTTTTCACTTGGCTTGGCGCTCGGCTTGCCTGCGGCCGGTTTGTCGGTCGGTTTTGGCTTGGCGGCAGGAGGTTTTTCGGACGGTTTCGCGGTCGGTTTTTTGGACGGCTCCGTTGTCGGTTTCTCCGACGGCTTGACGGCGGGTTTGTCCGTCGCTGCGGCTGACTCCGAAGGCGCTGCGCTTGGCTCTGCACTCGCTTCTGGCGTAGCCGAGGGTTCGGCAGTCGCGGAAGCGGAAGGCGAAACGGTCGCTTCCGGGGATCCGGACGGCTCGGTGCTTGTGCCCGCGCTAGCGCTTGGGGCTGCGCTGCTCTCTGCGTCCGAACCTTTGCCGTTAGAACAGCCTGCGGCAAACAAGGACAACGCGATGGTCAGAGCGGTCATTGTTTTGAAAAGCTTCTTGTTGTTGATCATGCTCGTCTCTCCTTAATCTCATGAAGTCGAATCACTAGACGGCCTCCTCCGTTCAAAGGTTGCAGGTCATCTTGCGTTTGCAGCGAGGCTCAATCCAATTTTTCCAATCCTTTGTAGGCGAAATGATTTGTTGGTCCGTGCCCTTTGCCAAAGCCTAGACTGTGCTCGATCGCCGCTTGAATAAAAGCTTTGGCCGTATGCATAGCCTCAAGAAGAGAAGCGCCTTTGGCAAGCTCGGCCGCAACCGCCGCTGAAAACGTACATCCCGTCCCATGGGTATGCGCCGTATCGATCCGTTTGCTTTCTACGTAGTAATAGCGGCTTCCGTCATAAAGCAAATCGACCGCGGAGTCTTTTGTTGAGCTGTCATGGCCCCCCTTCAAAATGACGCCGCCCGTCCCCATCTGCAGCAGCCGTTTGGCAGCCTCTTCGCGATCGCTTAAGGTGGCGATGCTCATCCCCGCCAATAGTTCCGCTTCCGGGAGATTGGGCGTAATGACGGCGGATAGAGGCAGGAGATGGTCAATAAGGGCGGATAATGCTTTGCTCGCCAGCAGTGAAGTTCCCCCTTTGGCGATCATGACAGGATCGATGACGATGTTTCGCCATCCGAATTTGGCGGCGGCATCAGCGACGGTTTCGATTACTTCCGCATCGACCAGCATTCCCGTTTTTACGGCATCGGGAGGAAGATCGTCTCCGATAGCGTTAAGCTGCGCGGCGACGGCCGAAGCCCCGGCAGGGAAAACGGCGTGAACGCCTAGCGTATTTTGGGCGGTAATGGCAGTAACGGCGGACATTCCGTAGACGCCAAGCTCTTGAAAGGTTTTGAGATCGGCTTGTATGCCCGCTCCTCCGCCGCTGTCCGAACCTGCAATCGTAAGCGCCTTGCGAATCGTTGTTGTCCCCTGCATCGCGTATCCTCCTTATTTCGTCCGTTTAAAAGATTTATGCATATGTACAGCGTATTTTCATACACGACATTCGTCTCGTCCCAGCTTCTTTATCATTGTAGCAGGAGAAGGCGCCAAGAAGGGGTTATTTTCGCCAAGGGGAGGAAAGGTTGATTCGTTGCCGCGATTTTGATAGTTTGGAAGAACAAATGTAACTAGAGGGGAATGGATGAGACATGGCGATGGAAATCGAAAAAAAATATTTGCTGCCGCAATATCCTGAACATTTGATCGCAGAAGGGGAACTGGTTGTGCGGTCCGAGCAGCGAATTGAACAGACTTATTTGGCTATGGACGATAATGAGGAGCTGCGCATTCGCCGGATCGAAGATTTAACGACGGGAGAAATCAGCTACACGCATACTTTTAAAAAGGGAAATGGATTGGTGCGCGAAGAGGTGGAATATGGGGTGTCGGAGGGGATTTACAGTCAGGTGGCGTCCGCCTTCGGGTATGAGCCGTTGACCAAAAACCGGATAACGGCGTTGTGGCAAGGAAGAACCGTCGAAATCGACTTATACGATCAAGTGCAGCTGGCTGTGCTCGAAGTGGAGTTCGAATCGGTTGAAGAAGCCCATTCGTTTGCCGCTCCGCCATGGTTCGGCCAAGATATAAGCTCGGAGAAGCAATACAGCAACAAGACCGTATGGAAGCAGCTGCAAGGCGGGAAGTGGAAAGGGTGAAGGAAGGGCAATGTCGATTCATGAGCCGGGAGGTTTTTTAAGAAAAATAGCTCTGCTGCGGGACGAGGTGCCTTCATTCGAGCAGTATCCGTTCAGCCTGCAAGCGGTTCGGGAACTGGAGGAGCTTAGCTTTCATCCAAAGGTGACGTACATCGTCGGGGAAAATGGGACGGGAAAGTCGACGCTAATGGAAGCGATCGCGGTCGCTTTGGGGTTCAACGCCGAAGGCGGGACGATCAACTTCTCCTTCCAGACGGAAGAGACGCATTCTGATTTACATCAATATATCAAGCCGGTAAGGGGAACCAAAAGGCCGAAGGACGGTTTTTTCTTCCGAGCGGAGAGCTATTATAACTTGGCAACCAATATTGACGAGATGGACCGCGAATTCGCATTTGGCCCTCCAATTATCACTTCCTATGGCGGCAAATCGCTGCATAAGCAATCGCATGGAGAATCGTTTTTTGCTACGTTTCTGCATCGGTTTGGCGGGAAGGGGCTGTACCTGCTGGACGAGCCGGAGGCGGCGTTGTCTCCGTCGCGGCAAATGGCTTTTCTGGCAAGAATGCATGATTTGATTCGGGACGATTCGCAATTTATTATAGCGACGCATTCGCCCATCATGCTCGCTTATCCGGAATCGGTCATCTATGAGCTAACACCGTCCGGAATTCGGACGACGACTTGGGAGGAGACGGATCATGTCGCCGTCACCAGACAATTTTTAAATCATCGCGAACGGCTGCTGCAGCAATTGCTCGGCGATGATGAGGAGGAATAGGCTGGTGAGGAATGCGCCGCCTATAGGGAAGGCCGGTTAAGCGAGGGGATGCCCTCTTTGCTTAACCGGCCTTTTTTGCAATGAAGCTGCTCTACTAGCTCATATCGGGTTAGTCCACTGCCAATTCCTATTTTCCCGTTAGCGATTTAAGCTCGTTATAGAGAGCTTTTGTTGTTGCGGAATCCTCATCATTGTATACGACATATTGCTCTTTCAGCTTAATGAGTATGAAGGGAGGAGCCTTTTTGAACACGTACAGCTTCGCAGGACCTAGCTCGGTCAGCTTAAAGCTGCCTCTGGCATACGCGGAGGTCGCTATTCCGTTTTGGCGAAAGCCAGTCGGAACGGTGTCCTCCAGCGTAATCTCAAGCACGTCTTCCCGCTTGAAGCTAATAGCGTATTCCGTGTTTTCAATGCTGACTATGCCACTCTCCCCGTTAATTTGCATCGTGGGCGGAGTCGAGTCCGCACGGACGATCATGGCTGCGGCTGGAATCGTAACGGCTGCGGCAAACACGATGGTCCCAGCAAGCACTGCTTTGCCGCCTTTGGTCGCCATGTTGAGCGCTCGACCGATGCCTACGCGCTTTGGCACCATAATGGACGTATCGGCCGGATTAAAATAATGCAACCCATGCCGCCAATGCAGGTCGTTGTCCGCATAATAGCCTTTGCCGTCGGTGCCGCCATATCGGTATTCCAAGTCCCGGATCCGGTTATGAACAAAATAAATGCCGAGCATTGGCACAACGGAAACCATCGCGATGCCGCCGAGCCATAGATTGGCGTTGATCATCGTTCCTTCGGACAGCAGCCTGTACGCGATAAAGGCGTTTATCACTTCGAAGATGGCGAGCAGCAGCCAAAAAATGGACCAGTACCATCTTGCCGCATTGCGGATGGCCTCGTTCGGCACGGGGTTCCGGCTGTATGCGCGCGGCTTTCCGTGTGTAAACGTTAAGGAAATGAGCAGCGTCACTCCTGTCATAAGCAACGCTGCGATTCCTGTCAGTCGAAGCAGCGGGCTTCCGTTTTGAATGGACAGCACGATAAACGGAACACACAATAGAGCCGGAACGGCAAACCAATACGGGGACCACGGCCACATCGCCATGTAATGGGCAAGCTCCTTTTCGATAGAGACGTACCGCTTTTCCCCGACAAACCATCCTTGCTCCCGCTTTAACTTGACTGTCTTGTGATGGATTCGTTTAAATGGTACTGTTGAGGTGTAGATGAGCATGATGAGCCACAGCAAGAAATAAAACAAGGCCAGCGCTACAAACTCGCCCATCCAAAGCATAGGGAGCAGAGCTGCAAGCGCGAAAGCGCCGTACCAAAGATAGCTTTTGCGGTATTCCGCCCGAAGCGCGGCAAGCCGCTTGTCGGCCATCGCTTCCTTCGGCAAAGTTACGCCGAACCAGATGCCGCCTCTCGCATCCGATTGTCTCCAATACTGTGCCAGGATGGCGATATAGGCCATGATAGACGGAATAAATAAGATCCAATTATTCAAATGTTGTACCTCCCGAATTGATAGGCTTGGCATTAACGCCCAATATAATATACTAGATTTGCTTTTGTCAAAACTAAAGGAGCTGCAAACGAAATGATACGATTTGGCTTTATTGGCACAAACTGGATTACAGACCGCTTTCTTGCGGCCGCCCAGCTTCATGAAGCTTTCCAACTGTCAGCGGTTTATTCCCGAACGGAGCAGACTGCTCGCGAATTTGCGGAAAAATATGAAGTTCCCCATCGGTACACCGATTTGGAGGAAATGTTTAAAAGCGGAGAAATTGACGCCGTTTATATCGCAAGCCCGAACAGCTTCCATGCGGCTCACGCCATTGCGGCGATGAATAACGGCATTCATGTGCTGTGCGAGAAGCCGATTGCGTCCAATGCCCGGGAGCTAAGAGAGATGATAGAAACGGCGAAGCGGACGGACACGCTGTTGATGGAAGCCGTCAAATCGACGCTTATGCCAGGTTTTGGAGCCATGAAGGACAACTTGGAGCGAATCGGCCCGGTTCGCCGTTATTTTGCGGGTTTCTGCCAATATTCATCGCGCTATGACTCGTACAAAGAAGGCGTCATTTTGAATACGTTTAAGCCGGAATTGTCAAACGGTTCTCTGATGGATATCGGCATTTATTGTATTTATCCGGCGGTGGCGCTGTTTGGAAGGCCGCAGAGCGTCAAGGCGCAGGGCTTCCTGTTGGAAACCGGCGTTGACGGGGAAGGAAGCGTTGTGCTCGGCTATGAGTCGATGGAAGCGGTGACGATCCATTCCAAAATAACGAATTCCTCTCTTCCGAACGAAATTCAAGGTGAAAAAGGCAGCTTGGTCATTCAAAAAATTAGCGAGCCGAACCGCATCGAGCTTCAAATGAGAGACGGTCATACGGAGGACGTGTCGAGGCCGACGATCGAGCAGACGATGTATTATGAGCTGGATGAATTTATTACGCTGCTAAAAGAAGGGCGCCGGGAGTCGGCCGTCAATACACATGAAGTGTCCCTGATTACGATGGAAATTTTGGATGAGGCGCGCCGTCAAGTCGGCATCCGTTATCCGGCGGACGAAGTTTAAAAATATTTTTTCTAAAAATATATGTAACTATTTTCCAAGTAATGGCGTCTTATAATTGAGGTTTGTTTGTATTTAGGCTGCTTGACCCCAGTTAAATAAAGGGTCTTCCGTCTTTTTCAACAAACCATAACGTTGAGTGTTCTTTACTTTGTTAGAGTAAAGCAAACAACTTAGAGTGAAAAATATTACAAATTATGCTTTATTCATATCAAAAGTAAGAGCTTCTCAACTGGAAAGGAGAGATGCTCTTACTTTTTTTTGTGCTGCAAAATTAACAACAGCTGTATTGGATTTACTTAAACCATATTTGTAATGAGCCGACGGTTAAATACTTGCAATTGTTCATATTTAACATGAACGGGGAGGGGCATAACGATGAAAAAAATGTGGGTAACGGTCATTTTAATCGCTTTAATGGTGTTCCAAACTACTGTGTTTGCACAGAACGATAGTTTAGGAGAGAGCAGCAAAGAGATTGGGAGCGAGCTTCCATTAGATCCTAAACAACAAAACCAATTGAAGTATGAGAAGCAATATTTGGATTCCATTTTTACTATTGTTGAAAAGTATTTTGGCGACACGGAAGGGTTTCATAGCTACGGAGAAATTTATATTGATAATGAGGCGGAGTTTAAATTTGTAGTAGCCGTAGCGAAATGGGACGATACAGTTGCATCGTTTATAAACGATTTAAAACAGGTTGTTCCTGCACATTTGCTGTCTGTGGAAAATGTGAAATATTCAAAGGGAGACCTTATTGCGCTTCAAGAGAGCATTCTTGCAAAGTTAAAGAGCAGTCATCCTAATTTTTCTAGTTTGAATGCTGTAGTCAACTCTAGCATAAAGGATCAAAAAGTTATCCTTTCAATTACTCAGCCTGTAATGTTTAAGCAGGAAGACTCAATCTCCGGCTTGCTTGCGGAATACGGGGGGCTGCTGAAAGTGGAAGCAGGCGTAAAGAGTGAGCCGGCAAAACTTAGAACCGATGAATTTACTGCTTTGGGCGGCGGCATACAAATCACTTCGCCCGGCTGTAGTACGACTGGCACAGCTACGAAAGACACTAGAGAGTTTTTAATTACGGCAGGCCACTGCTTGACCAATATAGGCGGTACAGCGTATCAAGGTGGAGCCAACATTGGAACGCAGCACTATTCGGCGTACACGAACGGAGGCACCGATGTTGGAATCATTCTGTTGACCAACAAAAACAAAAAAATTACTAATCAGTATTATTACAATAATGTTCTCAATGCAGAATATGGGAATAAATATACGACCACGTCAAACGTATTGGCGAATCAGCTGCTATGCAAGTCAGGCAACACAACGAATGTCACATGCGGAAATGTAAGCAATACGAACGGCAGCGTTACTTATGGCAGTATTACTCTTTCTAATATTATTGTTATATACAAAGCAACTGGAGGAGTTGTGGACGGCGGCGACAGCGGGGGCATTGTATTTGACGCTTATACGACAACTAGATTAGTAGGGATTGTATCCGGCAAATCTTTGGCAACCGACACTCAACCTGACGGTGCTTGGGGATATATAACTAAAATCGGCCCTGCACTAACCGCCGCAGGGAATGTTACTTTGTATACTAGCGATACATTAAAAAATGTTGATCCAGTAAACTAATTCAGAAATTAGCGTAGTTTGGCTTAAGCTGGCATCGGTCTTCGTGGATGCCAGCTTTTTGCATTATTGCATTGCCAAGCACCCTTGCAGCTCTCATGGGATTCATCACCAAGGTGGTTTTCCTATGTTCACCGGAAGGGTGTTTGGCGCTTTTTTAAAACTTAATCTAAAAATTAGGAAAGCCGGTAAATCGCAAAAGGCTCTCTCTGCTTGAATGGCGCGCTAATCTCATCCAGCTTGGCTAAAGTATTAGCGTCAAGCTTCAGCTCAAGCGCTGCGAGGTTGCTTTCAAGCTGCTCTGCCCGCGTAGCTCCCGCGATCACGGTCGATACCGCAGGCTGGGCCAGCAGCCATGCCAACGACAAGACGCTCGCCGTGCAGCCTAGCTCCGTTGCCAAGTCGTTCACTTGTTTTGACAGAGAAATCGTTCTTTCGTCTAAAAACCTGTTAAACGATGGATCCGTTTCCGCTCGCGAGCCTTCCGGCTGATCGGTTGGGGTGGAATATTTGCCGGTCAAAATACCGCCCGCTAGCGGGAAATAAGGGATGATGCCGATTCCTTGATCCAGGCACATTGGAATGAGCTCGCGCTCCGGCGTCCGATCCGCCAGCGAATAGCTCGTTTGCATCGAAATGTAGCGGTTTAGCCCAAGCTGGTCGCTTATTCCGATCGCTTTCATGAGCTCCCATGCGTAATAATTGGAGGCGCCAATATAACGGACTTTGCCGGAACGAACCATATCGTCTAGCGTCCGCAGCGTTTCCTCCAGAGGAGTTTCAGGGTCGAACGTATGAATTTGGAATAGGTCGACATAATCCGTTTTTAGACGCCGCAGGCTCCCTTCCAGTTCCGCCATCAGATGGCGTCTGGACGATCCGCGCTCATAAACTCCCGTTCCACGGGGCAAACCCGCTTTGGTCGTCAGCACAGCCTCGTGCCTGCGTCCCGCTAACGCTTCTCCAATTATTCTCTCCGATTCCGTTCCCGCATAAATGTTGGCCGTATCGAGGAAGTTGACCCCCGCATCCAGAGCGCTGTGAATAATCCGAATCGAGGCTTGCTCGTCTGAGCGTTTGCCGAAAGCATTTGTTCCAAGTCCGAGTACGGAAACCTTCAACCCGCTCCCGCCTAATCGCCGATAGTCCATAGAAATGTTTCCTTCCCTTTCATATAGGTTTCATGTCCATTTTACCCCCGTTTGGAGAAGAATGCCAAGAAGCGCCGAAAGCGTCTTGCCTTTCAAGGATTGTTAATCTTGAACTCTAATTGCCGCTCTCCTGCTCAGAAGTTGAATGCCGCTTGGCTGGAGAGGTATACTTTTAATATCAACATACTTGTTTGCTTAGGAGGACTGCCCGATGCGTTTTGTCAGCAACAACGGAATAACCGATCCGGCGCTAAACCTGGCACTGGAGGAATATATATTGCGATCCTTGCCTGGCGAGGATGACTATTTGCTTTTTTACATTAACGAGCCGTCCATTATTATAGGGAAAAATCAAAATACAGCAGAAGAGGTTAATGCCGAATATGTGGAGCAAAACAAGCTGCATGTCGTGCGGAGGCTGTCTGGCGGCGGGGCGGTTTACCACGATCTTGGCAATTTGAATTTCAGCTTTATTATGCGGGATGACGGCGGGTCGTTTCACAATTTCAAGAAGTTTACGGAGCCGGTCGTTCGAGCGCTTAAGAAATTAGGCGTAGAAGCGGAATTGACCGGGCGCAACGACTTGCAGGTCGGCGAGAGGAAAATTTCCGGCAATGCGCAGTTTCATACGAAAGGCAAAATGTTCAGTCATGGCACGCTTCTGTTTGACAGCGAGATTGAAAACGTCGTGTCTGCGCTTAAAGTGAATGCCGAGAAGTACGTCTCCAAATCGACCAAGTCGATTCGCAGCCGTGTAGCCAACATTTCCGAGTTTCTTGCAGAGCCGATGACGGTGGAGCAATTCCGGCAAACGCTGCTTGCGTCTATTTTCGAAGGGGCGGAAGAAGTTCCCGTTTACGAGCTGACCGAGCAGGATTGGGAAAAGGTTCGCAAGCTGGCGGATGAAAGATACCGCTCCTGGGAGTGGAACTACGGCAGATCGCCCGCCTTCAATGTACAGCAAAAGAAACGGATCGAAGGCGTCGGCACGTTCGACGTTCGGCTCCAGGTGGAAGACGGCGTTATAGCGGAGGCCGCCATTTTCGGCGATTATTTCGGCCGCGGCGACCGTGCGGAAGTGGAGCAAAAGCTTGCGGGTACGCGTTATGACGCGGCTTCGCTTAAAGAGCTAACGGAAGAGCTGGATTTGGCCTATTATTTCGGCCCCATTACGAAAGAGCAATGGCTGGAGCTTCTATTGTAGGTTAGGCCGTTGATTCTTGTTTGATCACTGCGGAAACGGTTTTGTTAGAAGCTGCAACTATGCGGACTAAGTAAATCATCTTGCCTAAGGGCGGGTGAGTCGCTTGGTCCGCTTTTTTAGCTACACTAATTTGCAAATTAGTGGTTTTTGAAGCAACTAAACTCTCCAATCGGCACACTCGGACACATATAGTGGTATGTGGCACAACTGGAGTCTCCAATTGGCGCTCCCTGGCTAGTCTAGTGGTCCCTTTCGCAATTACCGGCCCCATTTCCATCCATCCCCCATGCATTCGGAAAATCTAATATTTCTGAGATCATACCGTCTCCATTTTTAAGGTTCCACCGTCTCCTTTTTAGGGTGTGACGCCTCCCTTTTCATTGGCGCGATAAAGCTTGAAGGCATGACTCAGCATAACTTTGGCCACCGCATACAAGGGAACGGCGAGCAGCACGCCGAGCAGACCGGAGAAGCTCCCCGCCGCCAAAATAAGAACAATGACCGTAACGGGATGAATGTTCATCGTTCGGCCCATGATTTGCGGGGAAATGAGATTTCCTTCAATTTGCTGAATGGCAATGGTAGCGATGACGACATATAAGGCTTTCATAGGATCTTGAAACAACGCCACGATGACAGCCGGCACCGCTCCGATGACCGGTCCAAAAAAAGGCACGATATTGGCCGCCATGCCGATGATGGCAAGCACTAGCGCAAAGTCCAGTCCTATGGCGAGATAAGCGCCTAGCAGGAGTACGCCCGCGACGAGGCTTACGAGCGCTTTGCCTAAAATAAACGAAGACAACGTGTCGTCTAGCTCGGACAAAAGCTCCGGAAGATGGCGCTGGTAGCGAAGGGGAGCAAGCCTCGCCAGCTTTGGTGCAAGAAGGCTGCCGTCTTTTAGCGCGTAATAAAGAATAAACGGTACAAGGCTGAGGACGAGCAGCATATTGCTTATCCATCCGATAGCTTGCATGACGCTGTTCGCTACGGATCCCGCATACCGTTTCCATGCCGATCCCATTTCGCCCCGCATATCCGGTATTGCTTCTCTAATAGGCGGGGAAAGGGAGTTGGATTCCTTTTTTAACGAATCGAAGCTGTCCGCCGCAAATGCGGCCATGTTTGGAATTTCCTCTATAAAGCTTTCAAACTGATCCCGGACAAAAGGGCCGGCCGACCATACGAGAACCGCGATCAGCAATGCGGCACAAAAAAAGACAAGCAGCACCGCGGCCGCTCTCGGCATTTTGAATCGTTCAAGGCCGTTGACAAGGGGTCTAAGCAAATAGTACAACACCCCTGTAACGGCAAATGGCCAAAATACAGCATTCAGCACAGTCAAGGCAGGCTGGAGCAGATGGCGGTTCAGATGGATCAAATAAAGCAGCAAAAAAATGAGGATGGCGGCGATCAACCATTTAAACCGCTTTTTTTCCTGACATGACATTCGGCAGACCTCCCGTCTTTTATAATGGGAGTAACCTCGGCGCACAAAGTTTAAACGAGAGAACAAGCAGCTCGGAGGAGCAACTCTAACTAGAAGACGCATAGTAAGAACCGTTATGTCGGATAAAAAGGGAACCTTTTGGCGGGCTAAAGGGTCAAATAAGTAGAGGTGAGAAGTGGTGGAAAAACATTTTATGCACTATCTGGCTCCCGGCTTCGACCGATCCGCCGTTTTGGAAGAGTTGATGACGGAATACGGGGAAGATGTATGGAACTTCGCCTATTTTCTGACGCGCAGAAGAGAGATGGCGGACGACATTTCCCAAGATGTCTTTTTGATTGCCTATAACCGGCTTTATACATTTAGGGGTGAATCCAGCGTCAAAAGCTGGCTGCTCAGCATTACCCGCAACAAGTCGCTTAATTATTTGAGAAGCGCGTTTTTTCGCAAGGTCGTCCTTTTTGGTGCTCATCAGCATGGGGACAGGGACGAAGGAGGGGCCACCGAGTTTTCGGCGGAGCAGGCGGCGATGAACAGAGCTCATGCAAACGATATTTGGGCAACAGTCATGTCGCTCCCCGTCAAGCATCGCGAGGTGCTTGTGTTGGCCTATCACTACGACCTGTCTATGATGGAAATCGCGCGCACGCTGGGGCTGTCCCTCGGGACGGTGAAGTCGAGATTGTTCCGGGCGAAGGGAAACATGGCTGATCGAATGCAGAAGATACGGGAGGAGGAGGAGGAATGATGGATCAGCATTTTAAACAGGACTGGGAAAGCCGGTTAAAGGAGTCTCCTTTTCAGGAGTCGGGGTTCACGGAGGAATTGAAACGTAAAGTGAGACTACGGACGAATTCAAGCGAGAGCAAAAAAACGGTCCGGATAGCCGCATTGTCCGGCATTTCTATTTGTATGGTTATTCTTTTGGCAATGTTTGTTCCGGGAATGTTGAAGCAAGGCGGGCAGGACGCTGGACAGCCTCCGTCCATGACTGATGCATCTTATTACGAAAACGATAAGCTAGTTATGCAGGTTTTTGCCGATCCGGGTTTAATTGCGGGCAAGTCGTTCGGCTATCTTTTTCATTTCACCGATCCCATTGAAACGTTTATAGATAAAGGAATAAGAATTACCGCCACTCATGAGGCAACCGGACAAAACGTTACGGCTATGTCCTCCGTGCAAATAAAAGGACCTAGCTCTGGCTACAGCGGTTTGCATCGGTTTACGCCAAGCTTTGCTCTGCCGCTCGAGGGCCTTTGGCGGTTTGAAGTATGGGTCGATAATGAGCTGCATGCTATCGTTCAGCTTAATGTTGGCGAGCCGGATTGGAAGCCAAGTTCTGTGTTTACCCTTACAAGGAGTGCGGAGGGAAAGGCTGGAGAGATCCCGGCGTCATATCGTGTAACTGGGGTGCCCGACCGAATCGCCTTCATAAATCCCGGTTTTGTAGCTGGGAAAACGAACAAATATATGTGGTTTTTACCCATGCCGATTCAGGAACGGGACGCAAACTTTCGTGTAATGGCCGTCAAGCAAGGCACGAGCGATATGATGGAGCTGTTTCGATCCGATTCCATCGGCAATGACGGAAGCGTACCGAGCAGCATGATGATTGAGGAACCCGGACTATGGAGGCTGCTGCCCTTCGTAAATGGCGAGTTAATCGAGAGCATAGTGGTCGAAGTCAAAGCGGAAAAAGAATAGATTACGCCATAGAGCCGTTTCCCGAACCGAAGGTTTCCGGGAGACGGTTTTTTTGGAAACATCTGCTCATTTTGCACGTAGTACGTTATAATTTAGGCACATTAAAGACCGAGAGGGTGGAAAAACGTTTGGAACAAGGGGAGTTAGCTGTTGTATTGCTAGAAAAAGTCGGCGACGGGCTTCGAGAAATTGAAGTGCGCAATTGGTCGGCGAATATGGTGGCCGCACTGGATCATGTCAATTATATTGTCGTAGGCGGCAAGGAATATGAAACGGTGGAGGGCAGGCTAAATCTCGATACGAATCGGCTGGAGCTTCTCCTCGTCGCAATGAGAGCTTGATTTTCATAACCGAAAGGCGGCAATCACATTGAAGCAAGATGATAAAAGTCGTAATTCGATAGCAAGAATGGTTGGTACGAACGGGAAGCCGCTAAAGGTGCTGTCTACTACGCTTGGGGCGGCTTTGCTGGCAAACGTTATTTTTGGAACAAACGCTTTTGCAACGGAAGTAGAATACGGGGGCGAAGAGGAGCCGAAACTGATCTCATGGACGACCGAGGAAGTAAAAGCTTACTTTGATCCTGTTGCGGATTGGGAGCTTCCGTTCTCGGGGATAAGCGGGGAGGAAGAAGAGGGCGTTAATGGAGCAGAGGAAGCGACTGGCGGGGCAACTGTTAGCAAACCCGGCTCCAGCTTCGGCTGGGATGATCTGCTTCTCTACCACATGCTGTTTAGCGTGGGCCGCTCCTATTCGTCCAAAAAGTGGCATGAACATCGCCCTTCTTTTTACAGCAGTTCAAAAGCTGCGTATGTGCCGATGTCGTATACAAGCGACTATTTTCAAAACAAAAAGGTTGTAGCACCAGCCGTCAAAGGCCAGACGAACGGTTCAAGTTCCAAGACGGGTTCAACCTCGGCGCCTGCTGTGAAAGACCGTTCCACCTCCTCTAAGCCGGGAGGCATTGGCGGCAAATCTAGCAGTATGAGCTCAGGTAAAAGCAGTTCTTCGGCGTCCAGCAGCTCAGGTGGCGGGTTCGGCGGATGAGGCATACCTTTGAGGTCGTATCCGAGCCGGATCCGAACCGTGATGAGCGAATAAAAGCGTTGCAACAACTGGGTTTTGGCTGGGCCGATATTGGAGAAGAACCGTATTGGATCGATCAAGTGGTAGCGATGAACAGGGATACATATGAAGAGCTTGTGCAAGCGTCCTCTAAGCTTTGGGCCATTCTTGAGCGGACCGCACGTTACGTTCATCGTCATCATGGTTTGTATGAGCTGATTGGAATTCCGGACATTTTGTGGCCGATGTTGGATCAATTGCCGATTCCGGATAACGAACCGATCAGCCGCTATGCCAGATTCGATTTTGCCATCGACAACGACGGAGCTATTAAATTGCTGGAGTTGAATGCAGATACGCCAACCGGTTATGTCGAAGCTTCAATTGCCACTCCTTGGCTTTGCGATCAGGTAGCACTCGATTCGCCTAATCGAGCAATGAAGGAGCGAATTGCCGAAGCGTGGTCGAAAGAAATGCCGGATACGGCGGCATGTGTCGCTTACGGCGAGCATTTGGAGGACTCCGGGACGATTGAAGCGCTTGTCCGCCATAGCGGTCTAAATGTCGTTTGCCGCGATTGTCTAGAGTTATACGTAGACGAAGGCGTTTTGCGGGATAGCGAAGGCAGGGAGATTAAAAGAATGTTCGCTCTTTATCCGAAGGAATGGATGGCGGTTGACGACGGAGGGGAGGCGCTTGCGTATTCCATTGAAACGGAGCGGTTGTCGCTGTTTAACCCGCCGCACAGCATTTTGCTCCAGTCCAAAGGGCTGCTTGCGGCAGTATGGGGATTGTATGAGCTAGGGCAGTTATACAGCGAAAATGAGAGAGAGGCCATCGAAAAATACATGCTTCCGACGTACAATAAAGCCGTATTCGAAGGAAACTTCGTATCCAAATCGATGTTTGGACGCGAGGGCGGTTCCGTGCGCTTATTTGATCCCTCCGGCTCGCTGGAGTTGGAAGATAGAGATGGATATGATACAAGCGAACTGTTCCCCGTCATTTATCAAAAGCGGGCTAAGTTGGCGCAAATCCAAACGACCCATGGTTTATTGCATTTGTTGACGGGCATGTTCGTTATAAACGGAGAACCGTGCGGTCTTCTTGGCAGAGGTGGTGGCCTTATTACGGGCAATGCCAGTCATTTTATCGCGATTGGAGTGAAATAGATGTATCCATTTAGCAGACAAGCTAATGTCCGCAGCAACAAGAAGCCTCAAAAATGGGGGCTGGCTGCCGCAGCAGCCTTAACGATAGCTCTCGCCTTGACTGGCTGCTCTTCCGATACCGATTCGGTGTTCCGGACTTCTTCATCCTATTCATTTCTAGAACAATCGCGTTCCTACGTTGATGACGTTCCTTACGATTATCAAGTGGTTCAAAGCAAGGTTGATAACATAATCGGGGATGAGATTTTTATTATGCCGGAACGCGAATTTCTACTTAACGACCAGAAGTACGCCGTAGGAGACAAAGTATGGGCGCTACAGTTCAAAGGGGCCGAAGTTACTTCGGATTCGAAGGAACGAACACGGGTTTGGACGACAGCTTGGAAAACGATTAAAACGTATAAAGATAAAAAGTCCGCCGTTGCTGATATGGATAAATTGAAATTAACCATTACAACGGAGATTGATCTGGTAGGTCTATATAAAACGACATATAAAGGGGAGACTCGCCATTTCGCTGTTGTGGAGCTGCCCTCGGGCAACCGCGTGAAGCAATTGGTGGATGACGCCAGATACGAACGACTTTCAAAAGGAAAAACGGCGACGGTGCATTTGGAAGAAATCCATGATTATTACGATTACGATTTAGTTTTTTCGAAATTTCGGGGGTGGGCGGATTGACGGTTGTTATAAATATAGTGGTTAGTGTAGCTGTCATTATTGTACTTCAATTGCTCGGCATGTTTGTGTTTAGTTTAATGACGCCGTTTAAGGACATGGAGGAATTGAAGAAAGGTAATATTGCGGTGGGGCTTGCGCTTGGAGGCAAGTTTATTTCGACAGCTTTGATTTTGGGAGTAGCGGCTTATACAAATTCATCGATCTGGTTCATGATGCTCTGGTTTGCGATCGGCTACGTTTGCTTGATTGCCGCTTATTGGATTTTTGAATGGCTGACGCCTAGCTTCAACGTTTCTGAGCAGCTTCTTAAAGGCAATATTGCGGTTGGCATTATGTTGCTTGCGGTATATTTGGGCTTTTCGTTTGCGATCAGCAGTTTAATTATTTAAGTCAGAGGGGCGTCTATATGCATTTGATTCGTCTGCTATCGACCAAGCTGGTGGGCTTAAGGAAAAAGACGATTGCCATCTGGATTTTTATCTTCGTCACTTTCAGTTCAACGGTTGCCTATGCGCTTGAACCGGACACATTCGGGAATTGGTTTAATGCGTTGTATTGGGTGCTGACGACGATGGCGACAGTTGGCTACGGGGATTATTTCGCTAAAACCATGGAGGGAAACTATTTACGATTTTCCTCTATTTTTTTGGGATTGGTCTGCTAACTCTTGTCATCGGTAAAGTCATAGATTCGATTTCTATCATTCAGCGTATGAGAGGTGAAGGGAAGTTGAGCTACCATGGCGAAAACCACATCGTCATCATTAACTGGAGCAAAAAAGCGCAGACGGCTGTAGAGGAAATTTTGTCGCATCGTCCTAAAATGAGCATCGTCATTATCGACGAGTCGAAAAGTCATCCGATGGAGCATCTGCCGTCCGTTCATTTTGTAAGCGGCGACCCTTCCGAAGATGAGGTTTTGAATAAAGCGATGATTCATAAAGCAAGTGCGGCTATTATATTTGCCGATGCAAGAATTGACGAGTCGTCGCTCGTCGACGGCAAGTCTTTGCTAATCGCCTCCAGTATTGAAAGGATAGCGCCGCAGGTGCATACGACGGTAGAAATTGTCCAGGAAAAGCATATAACAAATTTTCGTCATGTTCAGGTTAACGAGTTTGTGCTTTCGCATGATGCGATCTCCCGGCTTGCCGTTCGCTCCGCCATGCAGGAAGGCAATTCGGACGTGTTCCGCCAACTGATCAGCAGGCAATATGGCGACGATATTTATGAAGTGCCGGTAAACCCTTTATGGCGTTCGTATGGAGATGCTTTCAAAGGATTGCTGGAGCAAGGCGCCACTTTGCTTGCGGATCGCAATGATCTGGGCATCAACCGTCAGCTCGATAAGCCTATACCGCCAGACGCTAGGCTGTTTGTGATTAGCGATGAAGCGACGTTCAAGCGAATTTCCGGTAATTAGGGGAGGCGTATGTACGGGGAAAGTTAAATGATGGTGGATGTACGGGACAAAATAATGGATTTGAAAATTGCCGTGCAAATTGCGGCTTTTTTTTATTTTTTGGGATCAAGGTGATGTCATAGCTAAATGACATGCTCTTGATCCCATTTTACAATGGCCCGTTCTAGAATAATTCGATGATTGAAATACTGACATTAGCGGTTTGTGGGGGGGAAGGTTCCGTTATAAATACGGTTGTAACTGTAGCTGCAACAAGATTGAGTATGCTTGGCCCTCCTGCTGCTGTTGTGACTATGACGGAATAGGTGTCTACCTGGACAATTTCGACAGCCGCTTCATACCCAGAACCCGGAACGGGGACCCCATTGAGTGTAAGAAAGATAACAGGGGCAGTGTTGTTTACCATATTAACAGAATGCGTTATGAAATAAGTGTGTCCGCCTGCTAGTAGAATATCTGGAGAACCGGGAACGTGAGAGATATCCGTTCCGGATATAACGCCGTTATTACTGATTGCAATAGGCTGATTTACAATTGTTGTTACTATAGGTGTAAGGTTGTATACATGTGCGGAATTTGTTAATTGCGGTCCCGTGGCACCAGTTGAACCTGTATCTCCAGTGGCTCCAGTGGCCCCCGTGGCTCCAGTAGAGCCCGTGGCTCCGGTGGCCCCCGTAGCTCCGGTAGCGCCCGTAGCCCCAGTAGAGCCCGTGGCTCCTGTATCACCAGTATCTCCAGTGGCACCAGTAGCTCCAGTAGCCCCGGTATCTCCAGTAGCGCCCGTGGCGCCAGTGGCTCCTGTATCACCAGTATCTCCAGTGGCACCAGTAGCTCCGGTAGCGCCCGTAGCGCCTGTAGCTCCCGTTGGTCCTGTCGGGCCGCCGGATGGTCCCGTTGGACCGGTTGGTCCTGTTGGTCCGGTCAAACTTGGTGAGCTTAATATGTTTTCCAGCTTGTTAGATAGCACTAAGTCTTTTTGCACCGACGTTTTCAGCATATCCTGGACGCTCGTATTCACATTTAAAATATCGCTGATCGTTGCGGATGGTCCGGTAATACCCGGCAATGTCCCCAATACAAATTGAATTTTTTCACCCTCCGCATTGATAATATGGCTCATTCCAAGCTCTTCCATTGCGATGGAGGAAAGTAATAAATTGATTGCGTCGTCCCGAGACACTGTTATCGAAGGAGTTATATTAGGAATGTTGGCTTGTGACAAAATGTTCACTCCTTTCATCGTCTGTTTTTTAGGCTTAACCTGCAAAATATTTTATTTATATAGTACAAGGTCTGATCAAAAAGAGTGTGGACTAACTAAACAAATAGGTTAGAAATGAGCTCCATTGTCAGCATATCTTTACGTGGCTTGAACCCGGATAGGGCTGTGGGATAGCGGAATGGCGCACGATGCTGTGGGAAACAGTAGTAGGGTGCATAAACGCTTAAGGATAAGGAGCCAGAAAAAGATGCAAAAACAACCGGGACAACAGCGCCAAGCCTTTCCGCCGCAAAATCAAGAGAGGCAGCCGGGGTTGGAGTCGGAGATGAGCCCGCGGCCCATTTTCGATAACGGCCGATATAAAGCGGCTTCGAAGCTGGAAGGGAAGGTAGCGCTTATTACTGGCGGGGACAGCGGCATCGGCAGAGCCGTTGCGGTCGCTTTTGCCAAGGAGGGTGCCTCTATTTGCATTGTCTATAAAGATGAACATGAAGATGCGAACGAGACTAAACAAATGGTTGAAAAGCTGGGGGCTGCATGTCGGCTTGTCAGCGGGGACATCGGCTCGGAGGCGTTTGCCAAAATCGCCTTAGGCGCAGTTATCGAGGAGTACGGGAAGCTGGATATTCTCGTCAACAATGCGGCGGAACAGCATGTTAGGCAGAAGCTGGAGGACATCACTTCCATTCAACTCGAAGCCACATTCCGTACAAATGTGTTTGGCATGTTTTATGTAACGGCAGCGGCTATGCCTCATTTAAAGCAGGGGAGCGCTATTATTAATACAGCGTCTATTACCGCATACAAAGGCAATCCTACGCTCATTGACTATTCGGCGACAAAAGGGGCGGTCGTTTCCTTTACACGGGCGCTTGCCGCCAATCTGGCAGGACAAGGCGTTCGCGTTAACGGAGTCGCTCCCGGACCGATTTGGACGCCGCTTATCCCGGCATCGTTCGACCCGCAAGCCGTTTCCGTCTTTGGGACGGATACGCCAATGGGCAGAGCAGGGCAGCCTCATGAATTGGCAGCGGCGTACGTTTATTTGGCTTGCGACGATTCCAGTTACATGACAGGGCAAATTTTGCATTTGAACGGCGGGGAAACCGTGAACGGATGATAAGTTAGGCCACCTAATACGACAAAGATTGTCATATAACAAGGATATAATTTAATATAAATAAATCGAATACATTAAAGGAGGGTTGCGCATGCGAGCAAGCAGGCTCGTGTCTATCGTTATGCTGCTGCAAGCGGAGCGCAAGCTTACGTCCAAACAACTGGCGGAAAGACTGGAAGTGACGGAGAGGACGATTGTTCGCGACATGGAAGAGCTGAGCGCATCCGGTATTCCTGTATATGCGGAGCGAGGGAATAGGGGCGGCTGGCTGCTGGCTGACGGATACCGGAGCGGCATGACCGGGCTTGGCGCCGATGAGTTGACCGCTTTGCTGCTGGTCTCCCAAGATACGCCGATGAGCGAGCTGGGCGTTCAGAAGCCGCTGGAATCCGCGATCAGAAAGCTGTTTGCGGCAGCGTCGGAGGCTGCCCGCACCGATGCGAAGTCGACCCGGGACAAACTTCATATCGATGGAGCGGGGTGGCGCGGGAATCCGGCTGTCACCAACCAGAGCGGACACTCGCTGTTGCCAGCCGTTCAAGAGGCGGTTTGGAACGAACAAGAGCTGAAAATCATCTATGAGCGGGAAGGGACCAAGACGGAACGATTCGTTCATCCATTAGGATTGGTAGTGAAACGCAGCATATGGTATTTAGTAGCGGCAGTAGAGAATGGGGAGCTAAGAACATTTCGAATATCGAGGCTGCTTGATGCGGAGATGAAGGAGAGGCGTATTGAACGTCCTGAAACATTCGATTTGGCTGCTTATTGGGAGCAATCGATCCAGCAATTTAAAGAGCAGCTGCCTCGCTATCCGGCCCAACTGCGGGTGAAGGAGCAGCTCATAAAAAGACTGTCAGCCGAAAGATTTGTATCGGTCGTGTCGATGGCCTCAGGCGACAGCGGCTGGATAGAAGCGGCCGTACAGTTTGAAACGCTTGATTCGGCTTGCGAAATTGTGATGAGCTTTGGGTCGGGAATCGAGGTGTTGGAGCCAGCCGAGCTTCGCAAATTTGTTATAGATGAAATGGAAGCGGCCAGAATGGTATACTTAAGCGGCAGCGGTTAAACGAATGAACGCCGCTGATCCTAAACTAATCCGTTAAGGGGATGTACATATGAGCACAAACATGGAAACTTATTTCGCCAAATACGCGGAGCTTATCGTCCGTACGGGCGTCAATATTCAGGAAGGTCAAGAGGTGTACGTGAACGGTGCTTCTATCGAGATTGCTCCTTTGGTGCGTCTGATTGCAGAGAAGGCATATGAGGCGGGAGCTTCCAACGTACATGTGGAATGGATCGACGAAAAGCTGTCCCGCATGAAATACGAAAAAGCGTCCGACGAAGTATTCAGCCATTTTCCAGAATGGGAGACAGCAAAGCGCAATGAATTTGTGGAAAAGGGCGCTGCCTTTATTTCCATCACTTCCTCCAGCCCGGATTTGCTGAAAGGCATTCCTTCGGATCGTATTTCCGCTTTCCAAAAGGCGTCGGGCCAAGGCCTCAAAGAGTTCCGCAGAGCGATTCAATCGGATAAGGTGAGCTGGACGGTTGTAGCGGCAGCCGGTACGGAATGGGCGAAAAAGGTGTTCCCGGACGTCTCCGAAAGCGAAGCGGTAAATTCGTTGTGGAAAGCGATTTTTGATTCCGTAAGGCTGCATTCCGAAAATCCGGTGCAAGCATGGGTAGATCATAACGATACGCTCCATCAAAAAGCGGAAGTGCTGAATCAAAACCATTTCCGCAGTCTGCATTATACGGCTCCGGGCACTGATTTGACCGTGGAGCTGCCGGATAAGCACATTTGGGTGGCAGCAGGCAGCACCAATCAAAAAGGGTTCTCCTTTATGGCCAATATGCCGACGGAAGAAGTGTTTACCGTGCCGCAAAAAAACGGAACAAACGGGTACGTATCCAGCACGAAGCCGCTTAGCTACGGCGGCAACATTATCGACAATTTCAAGCTGACGTTTGAAAATGGACGTATTGTGAAGGCGGAAGCGGAAGTTGGCGAGGAAATTTTGAACAAGCTGATCGAAGTAGACGACGGCGCTCACTATTTGGGCGAGGTTGCTCTTGTGCCGCATGAATCGCCGATTTCCGAGTCCGGCATTTTGTTCTACAACACTTTGTTCGACGAAAATGCTTCCAACCATTTGGCGATCGGCAGCGGCTACGCTTTCAACATCGAAGGCGGCAAAACGATGACGCCTGAGGAGCTTGAAGCTAACGGCGTCAACTCCAGCATTACGCACAATGACTTTATGATCGGCTCCGCCGAAATGGATATTGACGGCATTAAGGACGACGGTACGGTTGTGCCTGTATTCCGCAAGGGGAACTGGGCGATTTAGGTTTAACCCGCGTAATCGGAACGGGATAACCTTATTGGCTTTGCCCACCTTGATGCAAAGAGGAGCTTAACCGATGCCGGATTGGTCCTATCAGACGCTGTTTCGTCCTATGCTGTTCCGGCTGCCCTCGCGGGTCAGCCGGGCTTTTACGCTTGGTGCCATGGGCGCCATCAGCCGCCTTCCGGGCGGCTCTTTTGTCATACGCACTTTAGGCCATATGGAGTCTTCGTCGCTTCTGCATAGAAGCATTGCGGGGCTTGAGCTCACAACTCCGGTCGGCTTGTCTGGCGGCGTCGACCCAGGAGGAGTCGCGCAGCGGGCGCTTGCCCAGTTCGGCTTCGGCTTTATGGAACTGGGGCCAGTTACCGTGCAGCAGATCCGCTGCGATTCTCCTATCGTCCGGTCCGTTCGCGATGAAACGATCCTTTACCCCTCTTATTTCGAAAATGACGGCTTAGCCGCTATAGCCGAAAGGGTGAAAACCGCCGGGCACGCCCTTCCGCAATTTATCCGGCTTGCTCCTTTGCCAGACGCCTCCCCAGAAGAGGCGATTGGCCAATTAGAAGAGATGGCTCTTACCTTAAGCGCGGCGGGCGCTTCAGGCTTTTATGTAGATGTCGCTTCCGGCGGACGGCCATGGGCGGAAATTGAGGATATATGCCGGGGGCTGCCGCGGATAGAAGAAGCGGCTTCCGGGCTGCCATTTTTCCTTTACGTTCCTTTGGATTTGGAAGAGGAGCTGCTCCGAAATTGGCTGTTGATGCCGGAGCTGTCGGTATGCAAAGGAGCCGTTATCGGCGAATTCACCGGCGCTTTACGAAGCTACGGCAATGGGAAAGCCTATAAGGGGAAGACGAGGGACGTCGATGAGTCAAACTCAGCAATCAACGTCGCAGACAGAAGCGACGTTGTTGCGCTTCCCGTTCAAACAGGCAAAAACGGGCTTGAAGCCTCGCTGGGCAAAACCGCTCTCATCCGTCAGCTCAAGGGGACGGATTTCGTCATTAAGGCGGGAGCTGGAGTTCACGAGCCGCTGGACGCCCTCCAAATGCTGCGTGCAAGCGCCGATTTGATTATGCTGCACAGCGGACTAGTGTACGCCGGCCCCGGCTTGCCCAAACGGATTAACGAAGCCGTCATCTATGAAACGGTGAAGCACGAGCCTCTTCCAGAGCCGATTCCGTTTTGGCGTAATTGGGGCTGGATGTGCCTGCTTGGCGTCGGAATGATACTGGGCGGTTTGCTGGCTTGGTGGATCGGCGCAACAAAAGTGTTGCTTTCGTACGATCTCGATTTTTTGGGTATGACAACCGAAGAGATTCACCGAGTAAACCATCATTTGCTCCACTTTATGTCGCATGACCGCATCACGCTTGCCGGAACGATGATTTCAATTGGAATCCTTTATTATCAGCTTGCCAAATACGGAGCGCGCTACGGGCAGCACTGGGCAAGGACGGCGCTTGTCACTTCATGCGCGGTCGGGTTTTCCAGCTTTTTTCTTTATTTAGGTTACGGTTACTTCGATCCATTCCATGCACTCGCTTCGGCAGTTCTGCTGCCGATGTTTATTCTATTCCTTCGAAAAGCGGAGGATCGTCCAAGCCGTGAGCCGGTCAATTTGCGAAATGATCGGACGTGGCGTCTTGCGATGTGGGGCCAGCTTTGTTTTGTCGCTCTAGGCTTTGCGCTTGTTGCAGGCGGTGTTGCTATAGCTGGAGTGGGCGTTACAAATGTGTTTGTAGATGCCGACCTCGCCTTTTTGGGAACGGCTCCGGGGCAGCTGAATGAGGCGAATCCCAACTTAATTTCGCTTATCGCGCACGACAGAGCCGGATTTGGAGGAGCATTGCTATGCGATGCGCTTGCGATTCTTATTATTGCTTTATGGGGAATTGGAGAAGGGCGGCGCTGGCTTTGGTGGACGCTGCTGATCGGCGGGGCTCCAGGCTTCTATGCCGGACTTAGCGTTCATTACGGAATTGGCTACATCGACTTCTTGCATTTATTGCCCGCCTTTTTTGCGGTATTTTTGTATATCGCCGGACTTATTTTGCTATACCCCTACATGATGAGAAAGTCGCCTATATGACAAATGTCATATAGGCGACTTGACGTTTATGACTGTGAGGCGGCTCTCGGATTTTTTACAATGGATGTAGAGTAGGCTAGAGAGGTGGAGTACTGTCCATTTCTTTTGCCCGATACGAACGTTCCAGGAGGAAGCCAACATGATCGATCCCAAACAAGCCCAGTTGAAAAAAAGCGTTTCTCCCTTTGAGAAGTCAGAGCTGCGAGTGAGCATCAGGCAGATGATCAACACGCTCGCGCCCCTGTTTTTATTTTGGTTCGCCGCTTATGCAAGCCTTTCCGTTTCGTATTGGCTGACGCTTGCTTTTGCCGTGCCGGCCGCTTTTTTTGTCATCCGGACGTTTATCATTTTTCACGACTGCTGCCATGGCTCCTTCTTCAAAAGCAAGCGGGCCAACGATATCGTAGGCATCCTTACGGGTGTGCTGACCTTAGTGCCCTATCAACAATGGAAAAACGCACATGCCATTCATCATGCGACCAGCAGCAATCTCGACAAGCGCGGAGTAGGCGATTTGTGGATTTTGACCATTGAGGAATACGCGTCGTTGCATTGGCTTCAGAAGCTGTCATACCGTGCATACCGTCATCCGCTTGTTATGTTCGGGCTGGGACCGATCTTTGTGTTTGTGTTTCAATATCGCTTTAACCGCAAGGGAGCGCGGCGTAAGGAACGCATCAATACGTATGTCATGAACTTGCTGATTGTAGGTTTGTATGCGTTGATGTGCTGGGCGCTTGGCTGGAAAGCTTTCTTGCTCGTTCAAGGCCCTGTATTTTATATTTCCGCGATGCTTGGCATATGGCTGTTTTATGTGCAGCATCAATTTGAAGATTCTTATTTTGAGCATGAAGAGGAATGGAGCTATGTGAAAGCGGCCGTTGATGGCAGCTCCTATTATAAATTGCCGAAATTGTTGCAGTGGCTCACTGGCAATATCGGGTTCCATCACGTTCATCATTTAAGCCCGAAGGTGCCGAATTATTATTTGGAAAACGCTCATGAATCCACTCCGCCATTGCACAAAGCGACGACGATAACGATTCGTGAAAGCTTGGAGTCGTTGAAGTTCCGCCTATGGGATGAGGAGGGCAAACGTTTCGTCAGCTTTAGGTCGGCGAAGGAGCGTCTGCGCCAGTTTAAATCGTCCGGCGCAAAGCCGTCGGGGAGAGACCCGCTTAAAGCAAGCTGAAGCCTCTTATGGTAAACTGGAGGAAATCGCTGCCGCATCGCCGGCTCGTCTATGACGGGAACGGAATCGGCGCAATGCGGCAAAGGACGGACGCCCAATGAATAAATGGTATCAAATTTTTCATCGGAATACAGGGCTTAGCCCGTACGTATGGGTCGTATTCTGTATTCTTCCGTTTTATTTTATATTCCGGTCCTCCTCAACTCCTGAGGTGATTTCCGGCATTGTCATCGTCATTTTGTTTTTTGTATGCTACAGGCTGTCCTTTGTTTCCAAAGGATGGCTTGTCTATTTCTGGACCAGCGTACAAATTTTAATTTCTATTGCGATGACGCTGTTGTTCAGCTATGTTTATTTCTCCATTTTTCTTGCGTTTTTTATTGGCAATATTCAAAATCGTGCCGGATTTTTTACGTTGTACGCGATCCATTTGGCGAGTACGTTCATTACGGTCAACTATGGGTTCGCTACGCAAAACCAATTGTTTTTTACCCAATTTCCGTTTATTTTGATCAGCTTGATCGTTGTCATTTTGCTGCCGTTTAATACGTACAACCAGAAGAAGCAAGGCCAGCTCGAAGGACAGCTGGAGGATGCGAACAAACGAATTGCGGATTTAGTCAAGCAGGAGGAGCGTCAGCGGATCGCCCGCGATTTGCATGACACGCTTGGGCAAAAGCTTTCGTTGATCGGGCTAAAAAGCGATTTGGCAGGCAAGCTTGTAGACAAGCAGCCGGAACGTGCGCGGGCGGAAATTAGAGATATTCAGCAAACGGCCCGTACCGCCTTGAAGGAAGTTAGAGAAATGGTAACGCAAATGCGCGGGGCGAGGCTGGACGAAGAAATGCACCGCGTTTCGCAAATTCTTGGAGCGGCGGGCATCGAGTTGGAGGTTCAAGGCGATTACAGGGTGACGGCGACTAATTTGCTGACGGAAAACGTGCTTAGCATGTGCCTTAAGGAAGCCGTAACCAATGTGGTCAAGCATAGCAAGGCGACTCGCTGTACGATCGCTTTTGTTTCATCTTCGACGGAATTGACGGTTACAGTCGCGGACGACGGAATTGGCATGGATATTCGTCCGGGCTATTTTAGAGGAAACGGTCTGAGAGGGATGAATGAGCGGCTGGAATTTGTCAACGGCAGCCTGTCGCTGAAATCGAGTAGAGGTTTGGAGCTTGCCATTACCGTTCCGCAAGTAGTAAAACGTCCGATAAAGGAGGAGGCTCGCGAATGATTACAATTGTAATAGCGGAGGATCAGCGCATGTTGCTGGGAGCCTTGTCCTCGCTTCTGGATTTGGAAGAGGATATGCGCGTCGTCGGGCGTGCGTCAAACGGCGAGGAAGCGGTGCGGCTGGTCGACCAGCACCGTCCCGACATTTGTATCATGGATATAGAGATGCCGGCCAAAAGCGGTCTGGAAGCTGCGGAAGAGCTGAAGGGAAAATGCAAGGTCATCATATTGACGACTTTTGCGAGAGCGGGTTATTTTGAACGGGCGGTCAAGGCGGGCGTCAGCGGTTACCTGCTGAAAGACAGTCCCAGCGAAGAGCTGGCCAGCTCCATTCGCAGCGTGATGTCCGGTAGGAAAATTTACGCCTCGGAATTGATGGACGAAGCCTACGGTGGAGGCGGGGACAACCCGCTTACAGAGCGGGAGAAAGCTGTGCTTGAGCTGGTGGCGGACGGGAAAAATACGAAGGAAATCGCAAGCGAGCTGTTTTTGACGACGGGCACGGTTCGAAACTACATTTCCGTTATCCTCGATAAGCTGGGTGTCAGCAATAGGATCGAAGCGATTACTCGTTTCAAGGAGAAAGGCTGGTTTAAATAACCGGTCTTTTTTATTTGGGAAAAATGGCTGTTTACGGCGTTAGCAAACATATTATTTTATTGTTCCCAAGAAATTGGAATAAGTTTAAGAAACGTTAAGAAAAAATTTACATATAAAACAGGTTGAACGTTTATAGTGGAGTCAAAGTTCGAATTTTTATTTCATCGGACACGCAACTATTAGACAACAAAAAACGTATAGTTGTGGTACAAGTTGGATGGGGAAGAAAAAAAACGAAAGACTAAAATGTGGAGAGAGGTAAGAGGGGAATGAAAAACTGGTTCAAAAAATCGGTATCCGTCGCTTTGATGGCGACTCTGCTTGCCGGATGCAGCTTTGGCGGCGGCAGCGGAGAAGGGAAAAAAACGCCAACATCATTAAAGGTTATGTACTATGACGAGAGCAGCTTCTTTCAGGAATATGGAATGCTGTATAGCGCGCTTCATCCGGAGGTTGACATTCAGGTTGTTTCGACTTCGCAGTTGCGGCGCGATGGCGAAAACGATGAGAAGTTCGACTATGCCAAAGCTTTGGAAGAACTCGTTGCAAAAGAAAAACCTGATGTGATCCTATCCGATTCCAATGAATTTGAAAAGATGGCGCAAAACGGGAAGTTCCTTGACCTGAACGCCAATATGACAAAAGACAAGTTTAATACCGAAGGCATGATTCCCGGCATGGTCGATTACATGAAGGAAATCGGCGGAGGACAAGTGTATGGCTTGCCGTCCTCGTTCTACACTCAAGTTCTTTTCTACAACAAAACCTTGTTCGACAAATATAATGTTCCGCATCCAACCGACCAAATGAATTGGAGCGATGTCATTCAGCTCGCCAAGCAGTTCCCGACTGAAGGCGAGCCGGCAGACCGCGTATACGGGCTAAAGGTAGGCTATAATGGCGGTCTTAGCGAAATTAGTTCAGGCATTGCCAACTCGGAAGGACTGAACTATGTTAATCCGACTACGAAACAAATGACGATTAATACGCCGGGCTGGAAAACGGCTACCCAAACGGCACTAGACGCCCTTAACTCGAAAGCTCTTTACTCTGAGGGCGATAACCCGAATATGGGGGGCGGAGGCTCGTATGAGGATTACCTGCTCCAAAATCCGTTTATTAGCGGCAAACTGGCGATGACGATTGATGGCACTTATTTTATGGACGAAATTAAACGAGCTACTGAATATATCAAAGAAGAAGGAAAAGTGGTAAAGGACTGGGATATCGTCACCGTTCCGGTCAGCCCGCAATTCCCCGATGAAAGTGTAGATATGAGGTATAATGGCATCTTCTCAATCAATAAAGAATCTACAAATCCAGAGGCTGCATGGAACTTCGTTTCCTACGTGTCCAGTGAAGAATTTGCACGCGTTAAGTCCAAGTCCAACTACGGCAACTTCGGCGTTCATACCAAATATATTAAGGATGAAGAAGGACGCAACTATGCGGCGTTCTATAAGCTGAAGCCTTCCAAAAACGCAATCGATTATACGGAGATGGAAAAGCTTCCGTCGCAGTTCAACATGATCTTCTATGATTACATGAGAGAAGAGTTCAAAGCCATTCAGGATGGCAAAAAGTCGATTGACGAAGCGCTGGAAGTGCTGCAAGTTAAGGGCGAAGAGCTGATCAAGCAAAAATCGATGACAGAAGAAGAGATGAATGAGTATTGGCAAAAGAAAGATGCAGAGGCGCAGGGAGGAGTCTAGTCTTTTAGGCTACTTTCGGACTAAGATCGGATAAAATAAGGAACGTTTCAATTAGCCATACGGCTTGATTGAAACGTTTCTTTTTTTGCAGCTTAGTATGTTCGATTCGCTTGTACACTTGTTTCATATGATCGGGTGTCCTCAAATAAATCTTCTTCCGATTCTTTAAGTTGCAAATGACGGGCATCGACTTTATAATAGCAACCATTCATCTTAGCTAATCTAAACAACTGGGAGTGGTTGAAATGGGACATGTTCGACTCGTGAAGCCAGCAGCAGAGTACCGACAATCTTATACGGCGTTTTATGAGGATTGGAAGTCAACCGGCGAAGGAATTGTACCGTGGGTCGTGCAAAGGGACCCAGGGGATTTCGAGGCTTACTTGGATTTTTTATACGGATTCGACACGGAAGAAAAAGCGGCTCTATCGGAGAATGGATTTGTGCCTAATTCCACCTATTGGCTTCTTGACGGCGAAGATCAAGTGGTTGGTGCGGTAAACATTCGCCATAGGCTGAATGAGAAGCTGCTGGAAAGCGGCGGTCATATCGGCTACGGAATCAGCCCTTCTCACCGCCGTAAAGGATATGCAAGGGCACAGCTTGCTCTAGCGCTTAATATCGTTAAGGAAATGGGATTGAAGCGGGTGCTGCTTGTTTGCAACAAAACGAATGAAGCCTCGGAGAGAACGATTCGGGGAGCAGGCGGGCAGTTCGAGTCGATGGCAACGTCGGACGATGGCGAAGAGCTGCTCAGATTTTGGATTGAGCTGGACGAAAAATAGAGATGTCGGACAGGAATGGCTACAAAGGAAATGCACCCCTTGGGTGAGCGTGATGAAGCGTTCCCGAATGGGTGCATTTTTTTGCATGAAAGCCGCATACCGTCCGATATTCTGAAGCATCTAAACCAAACATAGAGGAGGCGCAGAACAGAAGGCTTTTGCCAAGAAAAAAGGGAGCACGGGTCATAGGGCCCTGTGCTCCAACATCGTTATGGCGTTGCCATTGGCATGCTATCGATGACTCCCGGATATCTGTTCTCGCTGGCGGGAAGGGATGGGTACGTCAACGAACCGCGTTCCGATAAGGTGCTCAGCTCGTTTGCTTTCAGCATGGCATCGGACAAAGTGTAGAGTGTATCGCCCGCATACAGAATTCGTTTGACGGATTTTGTGTAGTCATATCCGTACATGCCGCTTTTTTGGAGATCCTCGCCCGACAGATGGCTGATCCTTCCCCGAAGCTGGAAGCCATGCTGCAAGTCGATCCGATAGACGTAAGCTCCCTGGTACACAAACTCTCCGTAAGCGGTGAGATCGTCTTCCGCTCCCGCAGTTTTGTTCTTTACTTCATGCAATTGAACGGGGAAGGCGAGCAGTCCTTTTTCTTTTGAAAACAGCAATGCTTTGTGATTGTGCAGAAGCTCGGAGTCGGTTCCCCGATCGCCAATCAATTGTTTAAACAGCTCTTTTGGCTGAGATACATCGCTTACGTCGAACAAAGCAATTTTTAGTCCTTGATAATAAGCCATCGTGTCATCCCGCCCCATTCCTTTGGAGGGCAGTTCTACCGTATCCTTGCCAAAGCCGATCAGATGATTCTCGTCATAAGGATGGAGGTAATCGCTGTAGCCGGGTATTTTCAGCTGCCCAAGCACCTTCGGCGCGGCAGGATTGCTAAGATCGATAGCAAATAGCGGGTCTACGTTGCGGAAGGTGACCATATAAGCGCGCGCCCCCATAAACCGTACGGAGTAAATGCGCTCGCCGGGAGCAAGCCCTTCCAGCTTGCCAATCGTTTCGAGCTTTTCGTTTAAGACGTATACATTATTGGTGGAGCCTTCTTCTCCGGTAGCCCACATGTTGCCTTTAGTCAGTGCGACGCGGAAATAGCCCTCGTGTTCATCCATAGAAAATTGGTTCAGGAGGGCGCCGGGTACGGTGCCTTCTCCAATATAGACCATGCTGCCGCTGTCCAGCCTAAATTTATGGACTCGAGTCTCCCGTTCGTAGCCGCCGTTATCCGTATTTTTGAAAGCGGATTGAGCGACATACAAATGTTTTTGGGAGGCGTAGATCGCCTCGCCGGCCCCCAAATAAGCGGCGAGCTGAAGCGGCTGATTCTGCTGGCTCAAGTCGACCGAACCGACAAGCATCATGGAGCTTTCCACGGGCTCCGGAAAATAGTGGATATCGTTGAGTTTCAAAGTAAGCTTTTCTTTGGAGACGGAGCTGTCGCTGTAATAAGGCTCAAACGCGCTTGCCAGCCCCTTCCTCGCTTCGGCAATTCTGCTGGCTTCCGAGCCTTCATTAATCGGCTCCCTGATGGAGAGCGGGTAAGGATATGCGCTGTAGCTGTACTTGTTGGTAACAATGTATAGGGAGCTGCCGATTTTTCTTGAGGACAGGTAACTGCCTTCTTGCGCCAGCTCTCGCACCAACGTCGGTTTGCCGGAACTGTTCAAGTCATAAACAAACGTTTTGACGGCGCTCTTCGCATACATCGGCGGCCAAATGGCCATCTTGGAGGCAGTTGGAGGCGTGGACGGCGATACGGGCTCCGTTTGCGCCTGTGCCTGTGATGAGACGGATTCTTTTGCCGCATCGTTCACTTGAGTCTGATTTGGATCTGTCTGATAGACTGGGTAGTGGGTGCCAAGCACCAACAGGCGCCCCTTTTCGATATAGAGCTGCTCCGGCTGGAACTCTCCGTCCGACGACTTGCTGTAATCCAGCTCAGCGGCCAGCTTTGGCTGCTTCGGATTGGATATATCCGCAATGACGACCCGCGTTCCGCTTATTTGGTAAATGAATTTCCCATCGGTTTTCGCCGAGTCCGCTTCGTCCACTCCGTCCACCTGAACGTTAGTTTTGGAATAATCGTCGGAATCCCCGAATTCTCTACCCACGTTCGATGAAGGATCCGAGCTGTTCGGAGCCGAAGCTTCGTTATTTTTTTCCTCAAGTGTAAATATGGGCCCTCCCGTCAACACGTTATAAGGATCGTTCCCGCCCGTGGCGGTTTGAAGCAGCTCCACCAGTTTGTCAACAGTGCCGATAGAAGGCAGTTGTGCAGGCTCCTCAATATGAACGGTCCGCTTCATTCCGTCCCAAGAAACGACTGTTCCAAGAGATTCGGAAATCGCTCTGAGCGGAACCATCGTGACGTTATTTTTGGTAATTGGAGCGACGGGCAGCTTGATTGTTTTTCCGTTTGCAATCATAGCCGTGGAGCCAATCGTGAGCGTCGCATGGCGGCTGCCCCTTGTAAGTTCTACCGTTTTTTTACCTTTGTTCTCTTTGCCGTATACTACCTTTGCCCCTAATGCCTCAGCGATTTCTCGAACGGGAACGAGCGTTGCTCCGTCCTTGATGTAAGCCCCAGTAGAGAGTTGTAGCGGCTTGTCGCCTAGAACGATGCGTATCTGGGCTTGCGCGTTAGCGATATGAACCGCGGGGTTCTGCAAAAATGGCGTCACGCATATTGCAATCGTCAGGCATACCGCTAGTAGTGCCTTCTTCTTCATTCCTCACTGCCTCCTTTTTTCTGAAAAAAATGGCTGCTGTTCAATCCCCACCCGGTCAATTATGTTTTTCTGTACAATTAAACGCTTGCTTACTGGAATATGTTTCAAACATTTGATCGATATAGCAAATGTTTTTGAAGCAAGGAAATAGGCTTGACGAGGAAAATATTTTGTTATATGGTTAGTTACATAACTAATGAACCACATAAGTCAAGAGGTGAAAACGTGTTTGACGAACGAAGCCCCATTTATCAGCAAATAGCGGACGGCATAAAAAACGATATTGTGAGCGGATCTTTAAAGGAAGAAGAGCAGGTGATGTCCACGAATCAATACGCTGCTTTTTACCGGATCAATCCGGCTACAGCGGCAAAAGGGTTCCAAATTTTAACCGAAGAAGGCATCTTGTATAAGAAGAGGGGAATCGGCATGTTTGTTAGTCCAAATGCGAGAGCGACTCTGCTTAAAGGGCGGAGGGAGCGTTTTTTTGAAGAAGTGGTCGACAAGATGGTGGAGGAAGCGCGCCAAATTGGAGTGAATATGGAAGAGATCGTGAAGCATATTGAGAAGCGCAAGGAGGGGGGCGGAGTATGACACTCGGAATAGAGGTTAACCAATTGACCGTGGCTTATCCAGACACGACGGCGGTTGATCGGATTTCGTTCAAGCTGGAGGGCGGTAAAATTTACGGTCTGCTCGGCCGGAACGGCTCCGGCAAAACGAGTCTTTTGTCTGTACTCGCGTCTTTCCGCAAGCAATCGGGAGGAGAGGTTCGAATAGGCGGGGAAGCCCCGTTTGAAAATGCCGATATCGTAAGCCAAGTTTGCTTTATTCAGGAGAACGGCCATATGTCCGACGGATTTACCGTAAAGGATGCGCTGCAAATGGCCGCGAGCTGCTGGCCGAATTGGGATGCCGCCTATGCAGAGAAGCTGCTCGGGCAATATAGCTTGCCTATGAAAAAAAGGATATCAAGTCTGTCTAGAGGAATGAAATCCGCGCTTGGCGTTACGATTGGACTTGCAAGCCGCGCTCCTATTACCATTTTTGACGAAGCTTATTTAGGAATGGACGCCCCTTCTCGTTACGCGTTTTACGACGATGTGCTTCAGGACTATATGGAGCATCCGCGCACTTTTATATTATCGACCCACTTAATTGAGGAAGTAGGCACGCTGTTTGAAGAAGTGCTTATTTTGGATAGGGGAAAGCTGCTTCTACAGGAAGAGCATGACGTGCTGCGGCAGCGCGGGGTGACGATTACGGGGAAAGCCGATAAAGTAAACGAATTTGTAATAGGATTGAATGTACTCAGCGAGGCGACGCTTGGCAGCACGAAATCGGCGACGGTTTACGGAGAGCTCAGCGGGGAGAGGATCAAACGGGCGCAAGCCGAAGGTCTTGAGTTAGGTCCCGTTTCGCTTCAAGATTTGTTTGTGCATCTGACGAAAAAGGGAGCGGAGCAAGCGTGATGAAAACAAAAAGAAATCCGGCGTTTATCGTCTCATCCGGCTTATGGTCGAACCTTAAATGGACGATGCTCATATTTTGGATCATATTTATCGCAGCGGTTGTCTTGATTAATATATTTATACGCCCGCAAGGAATCGATGTTGAACTTTCCGAATCTGGCGTCTGGGCAAATTCATCCACCTCGCCGAAAATTTTTATGTTAGTGATGGGCATTGTGCTGACACCGGTTTATTTGGCAAGCTACGTTTCAAGCGGCATAACGAGGAAGCATTTTCACATAGGAGCCATTCAGGTATTCGCCCTTCTCTCCCTCCTATCCGCATGTATCCTTACGATAGGATTTCCTGTCGAACGTGCCTTGGTGGACTGGATAGGAGCGGCGTCTTTGCCGGATCATCCTCCTCTATTTCGGACGCTAATCGAAAACTTTTTTCTCATTTTCGGTTACTTCGGATGCGGCTGGATTATTGGCACCGCCTTTTACCGGTTTAATTGGAAGCTCGGCGTCGTTATTTGTGTACTCTCTCTTATTCCGCTTTGGACAATGGAAACGATCGCACACGCGGCGGGAGCAATGAAGGGAATAGGCCTGCAAGGATTGGATGTTGATTTTATTCCTTCTATCGGAATTGGACTCGAGATGTTGCTCTTTCTACTTCTCTCTTTTGCCGTTTTTGCGGTTAATCGTTGGATGATGCGCAACATTACGATCAAAAGAAAGCTAACTTAACGAACGCCATATGCCCCCTTGCAGCAGCCCTCTGGACATTCGCCCTTCCCGGTGATGCTCCAGGGGGCTATTTTGTATAAAATTGCCGCTTTAATTATAGTTGCTATTATATTTGGAATAGAGGAAAATGTTAGTAGGTGAATTTGACGAACAATGTCGAATTTTAGAAGATTAATAGCATGAACAATTTCAGCAGAGGTGTTGGAAATGGTGCGAACCATAAGATTTTCTTATACATTTATTGCCTTTCTAGGCTTATTTATATATATAGTTCTTTTTGCCCAGACTGCAAATGCAGAAGGAAACGTCGCTGGGGGAGCGGCTCGGATCACGGAGTGGCAAATGCTTTGGGAGCAGCCCGGACAAGCTCTGACCATCGAGAAGGTAAGCGCACTGCAAGACGGTCAAGAGTGGTTCTCAGTCCAGGCAGGAGGACAGTATCCTCAGCTTCCGGCGGGAGTAACGGCGGCATGGCTCAAAATAAAGCTGCCTGAGCTGACGCAAGGAAGGCCGACGTTGACCATTAAGAAGCTGTATGCGCAGGACGTTCAGTTTTTTATTGATAACGAGCTCCTTCTGGAAAGGCATAGAGACTACTCGTTTGACAACAACGAAATGATCATTCCTCTTTCTAAATATGAATCACACAAGTGGATGTATGTAAGGCTCGTCGTCAATGTCGACAGACTGGGCTTGCATCATGAATTGGAGATCGGGGAATACGAGGAGCTGTACAAAAATTATATTAAGCTCGATCTCATTGACGTTGTGCTTGGGACAGGGCTGATCTTTATCGCCTTCTTTATGATGGTCAGCGTCATCTTTTTGAACCGGGCTTTTTTGCCGGGATGGCGGGCGCTCCTTATGGTGATGTTGTCGACGGGCGTCATGATATTGACGTACTCCAATTTTGCGGATAAGTTTTTCCCGGAGTATGGGAAGCTGACTTACGTTCTGTTCGATATTGCGGCTTGTTTCTTGCTTCCTTCCTTATTTTCTTTTTTTCAAGGCATATTTGGAAAAGGGCCTTACGGAATTATAGATAAGTTTAAAAAAGTGTTGCAGTATTTTACCGCCCTTTATTTGCTCAGTTTCATTCTTGGATTATTTTTTGATTTTTTCCCGGATACGTATTCCAATATTGGCATTATGGTGTTTGGTATTCTTGTTATTGTCGGAAATCTCATCTTGCTGGGGTCGCTCGCTTATCATTTTAAAAGCAAAAACAAAGAAGCCGTTATTTTATCAGCGGGCATCGCTATTTTCGCTTCGGTCGGCTTGATGGAAATATTGTGGTATTTCTACAACGATAAGCTTTACAAAATGTTTTATTGGAAAATCAGCATCTTATGTTTCCTGGCGTCGCTCATTATTATTTTGGTACGCAGGGTTATGCATAACTACGAGCAGGCGGTTCAATATTCAAAGCAAATCGAAGTGTTCAACAACGAGCTGCAAAGAACTGAGAAAATAGAGCTCATAAGCAATTTGGCGGCTTCCATCGCGCATGAGGTTCGCAATCCTTTGCAGGTGACGAGAGGGTTTATGCAGTTGTTGGGCTCCCGAACAAAAGACGACAAGGACAAGAGCTATATGGCGCTTGCTATCGACGAGCTCGATCGGGCATCGGAAATTATTACGGACTTTCTGACGTTTGCCAAGCCGGATTTAGGCGAGTTCATGCATTTGGATATTTCGGAGGAGGTTCAGCAAATCGTCGCCATATTGGCTCCATTCGCGACGATGTCCGGAGGAGAAATTAGGCTGCAAAGCGAAAAGAAGCTGTATGTGCGCGGCAATCCTTCAAGGTTCAAACAAGCGCTGATCAATATTATTAAAAATAGCATTGAAGCATTTGGAGAAGAAGGGAAAGTGGAAATTTCCGCATACCGATCTGCCGGCAACCAAATTTTGATCAAGATCAAGGACAACGGGGAGGGCATTAGTCCCGATGACTTGAAAAGACTTGGTGAGCCCTATTATTCCAAAAAGACAAAGGGAACGGGCTTAGGGCTAATGGTCACCTATCGGATCGTCGAGACGATGAACGGCGAAATCCGGTTCGACAGTGAAAGAGGAGCAGGCACTCAAGTATCCATTACTTTACCAGCCGTATAATAGGCAAAAAACGTTGAGCTCTAAGAGCCCAACGTTTTTTTGTTATACCCAACGCAAGTTTTCGACTTTACCAACGGCGTCTTCCGTGGAAGGGCTTTGCGGCAATACCAGATAGTATGTATCTTCGGTCTCTTCAAGTACTTTCAATTGGAGATTAGCGGGAACTTCAATTCCGAAAGCAGCCAAAATCGCCGCTTTTGGGTCCTCCAATAATTGTTTTTTAAAGCCGGCATCTGCCCATGCTTTCTCAATAATTTGTTCTCTTAATTGCTGTTCACTTGGCACCGCTATCATCCCTTCGATATTGTGTAGGATTACCAAGACTAGTCTACCAGCTTTAATCGACAAGTTCTACTACTATTTTACTAATTCATACAGATATATACTTCTAATAGCATAGTTCGACAGACTTATCTAAGTTTCTGTAAAAAATTGATTCCTCCGCCCAGCCTTTTTTGTTTGTTTAAGCGGATGTTTTGGGCCATATCGGCGATGCTGCCAGCCATATAGCTATGATAATCCGCAAGATGGGAGGACAGAAACGGCAGCTCAAGCAGCGTCTGATGACTGCGATGGGCGATGGCCGCATACCGGTCCATTATGCCTAGAACAAATAGGCTTGTTTCGACGTCCGGCTTCTTCAGATCTGAAATGGCGATGGGTATTCCCGCTGTTTCGGATCGCTCCTTAGCGATCATAGCCAGCAATCCGTTATAGCTGCCATTCTCCAAATCTTCCTTCCAATCGGACCAATCGTCCAGCATTTGTAGCGTCATCAGCGCGATATCGACGGCATTTTCATAGGCGGAAATTCGCTCTTTGCGGCCCGCGAGCAAGCAAGCTCCCGTACTCGCGATTTTGACGGGGGCCGCTTTCCCTGCCGTCATCATACGATTGGTATTAAAATAGTCGAGTTTGTTTTCATTGACCACGCTATCCGCCCAAGTAGCTACGTAGCTTTCGAAATAGGGCCAAAATGGGCTTTCCGAAGGGAAAAGCTCTCTGAGCGCAGACAACATTTTTAAATGAAGCAAATTGGCTAGCGCAAGCTGCTCCTTGGAAACGGAACGGCCGTCATCCATGGCGTCATCTTGAATAAAAAAATAAAGCATGCCATATATATTGGCAAGCACTAAACTCCGGCATTGCCGATCCGTTAATTGTACCGCTTCCTTCATCCAATAAGGCAGTAGAACGCAAATATAATCTTTGCCTCCGCCCGGGGCTAAAGGGTCAAATTTGTCCGCATAGCTTAGACCGATAGAATTCAGCGGGGATGGGAAGCCGGCAATCTCATGTTTTGCATCGAGGAACGCAGCGGCCAGCGGCTTTTTAAAACAATCGAACCAATTCATAGTCAAGAGGCATAAGCTCCGTTTCTATAAATAAAATAGTCGTATAGAAGGCATTTCCTCTACTATATCACGTACTAGTTCGCACTGCCTTAGGCAGTTGAATAACTTGACAAATTTTGAAGATTGTTTGAGAATTCATTTGAGTATATCAGTTGAGTAATGATAGAAAATCAATTAAAATGAAGAAGAAACGAGATTCGTTCATGGATTTGACACAATATCTCTGTCAGGACGGGCTTTGCGGAGGCTGGACTAAAGTCGGGGTAACGTCTATTACTTTAGCAGGTTCAGATTTTGCTGCACTTGCTTTAAAGTTAATACCAGTTAATACCTAGAAAAGAAGTTCTTTAATGTGGAGGTCAATCTTGTATGAATAGAGAAATAGACATTTTTGTACTGCTTACCGATACGGGAACCGTCCTAACCAAGCTTATTCGCTCTTTTACAAAAGATCCTTTAAACCATGCATCTATAGCATTTGACGTTAATCTTAACGATGTATATAGCTTTGGCCGGAAAAATCCGAGCAATCCGTTTTTTGCAGGTTTTGTTAAAGAAAATGTGCGGGGACCTTTTTTCGAGGATTCCATGTGCGCTTTGTACAGATGCAGAGTAAGCGTTACGACATACAACAGCATACGCTCTCAAATTCAACATTTTGAACAATATCACGAGCTTTATAAATATAATTTGGTAGGCATGCTTGGCGTTGTATTTAATATCGAATGGGAGCGCAGATACGCTTATTTTTGTTCCCAGTTTGTCGCCACGGTGTTTGAACGGAGCGGAATGAACCTCGTCGACAAATCGCCGCTGCTAGTCACTCCTGGAGATTTGCAAAATACGTCTCAGCTTGAGCTGGTCTATCACGGAAGCCTGCACGCCTATACGGGCTGCGAGGAACTAACGGCAGCGAGCACATTTAGAACCGCCTAAACGACAAAGGATCTCTCACATGGAGGTCTTTTTTTGTTTCGTTTGTATGATATGATAATCCACAACAAAGAAATCGTGTGACTCGCATTTTATAAAGCGGTTGGGGAGGAATTTTTAATGAATGCAAACAAGCTGACATTAGACACGCCGTTTACTTTAAAGGGGTTGTCGCTGCGCAATCGAACGGTCATGGCTCCTATGTGTCAATATTCGGTGGAAAATAAGGATGGAACGGCGACAGATTGGCATTATGTCCACTATGCCTCCCGAGCTGTCGGAGGTGTCGGTCTTATTATTGTAGAAATGACCAATGTGGAGCCTGCAGGACGCATTACAGACAAATGTTTGGGTCTTTGGTCAGATGAGCAAATTCCGGCGCTGCGCCGGATTGTGGATGAGGCGCACCGGCATGGCGCCAAAATCGGCATTCAAATCGCTCACGCGGGTCGCAAGGCACAGGATGCTCCAGAACCGGTAGCCCCTTCTGCCATCGCTTATGACGAATTATCAAAAACACCGCGGGCACTCGAAACCGAGGAAGTAAAAGATATGGTGCGCAAATTTGGAGAAGCGGTAAGAAGAGCGGTGGCTGCGGGCTTTGACGCGATTGAGCTGCATGGAGCGCACGGCTATTTGATCCATCAATTCCACTCTCCAAGGTCAAATAAGCGGAATGACGAATACGGCCAGGATCTTGCTCTGTTTGGCAAGGAAATTATTATGGAAGCTAAAAAACAGATGCCCGAGTCGATGCCGCTGTTATTTCGGATATCAGCAGTGGAATATGCGGAGGATGGCTACGACACGGAATATGGCATCCAGCTAAGCAAAACGTATTTAGAGGCGGGAGTCGATCTGCTCGATATTTCGACCGGCGGTGAAGGAAAGCCAAGCGAGGACAAACGGCCGACGGTTGAGCCCGGTTATCAATTGGAAGCTGCCCACGCGGTCAAAAAAGCGCTGGATGTTCCTGTTATTGCGGTTGGCTTGCTGCAAGATCCGGAGGTGGCCGCAAATGCGCTGTCAAGCGGAAAGGCGGACTTGATCGCCGTAGCGCGAGGTTTGCTGAAGGACCCTTATTGGGCGCTGCATGCCATTGAGGCGACGGGCGGCAGTTACGAGGAACATATACCGACTCCCTATGTGCGGGGATTTTAGAGGGAACAAAAAGACGGAGGGACGGCTTATGAAAGGTCAAGGCCTGTTATTATCGGCATTTGCGTTTGCTCTGCTGATTGCCATTTTTGCAGTGATTAACGTGGAATCGGTTAAAGTTAATTTTTTGTTTACGGAGACGACAACTCCGCTTATTTTAGTCATTTTGGTTTCCACGTTGCTAGGGGGATTGACGGTGTTTTCGTTCGGTGCGATTCGGATTTTCCGCTTGCAGCGGACGGTCAAAGCACTGGAGAAAAGATTGGCCGACGGGACAGGAGATCCGAAAGTTGCAGATAGCGATTTTACAGTGGGAGCGGTCAAGGGGCAAGAGAAAGTGTTGATGGAAGATGATCCGGCAAAGGGTCCCTTTTGACGATGATCAAAGCCGTTTACACCTATGCCAGACATGAAGACGAAGCGGAACTGTGCTCCCTTGAGCTCAAAACTTTGTTTGGAGCGGAGGCGGTGCATGAGGGCGTTATAGAGGTATTATCTCCAACATTTGTGCCCTCTGCCGATCGCAGTCCATTTACGAAAAGAAAATTGGAAGTTCTGATGGAAGAAGAGACTTTCCCGGCGCTGCTCGAAAAGCTGAATGAGCTGGACCCATTGGCCGGCACGTTTAAAGTGATGTACACGGAGGGCGATGAGAAGGCTGCATACAGTGAGCAGCGTCAGCTTGAGCGGCTGGCGGGAGCTTCAATCCGCGGTCAGGCTGAGATGCGGAGCCCTTCCCTGCGGTTCGGGTTGATGCGGTTTAAGGGGAAATGGCTGTTTGGCCCATGCGAAGAAAGTGATGCCGTATGGCTGAAGCATCAAGAAAAGCCGCAAAATTACTCTACCGCTTTGCCGACAAGAGCGGCTAGAGCGATCGTCAATATTGCGGCAGGAGCGAAATCTACCGCCTCATTGCAGCTCATCGACCCATGTTGCGGAATGGGAACCGTGTTGATCGAGGCTCTTTCGATGAGCATATCGATTGAGGGGAACGATTTAAATCCGCTTGCTGTGATGGGAGCCCGCGCCAATCTTGCCCATTTTGGCTATCCAGACATCGTGAAGCTTGGAGATATGAAGGAGCTGACGGGGCGGTATGATGGGGCTGTTGTCGATATGCCGTACAATCTTTGTTCAGTGCTTCCCGAAGAGGAGAGCATTGGCATGCTGCGTTCGGTCAAAAAGCTGGCCCGCCGCGCGGTTATCGTGACGACATCCGATATTGAAAATCAGCTGCAGGCGGCATCATTTCAGGTAAGAGATCGCGCTTGCTTAAGGAAAGGCTCTTTTACCCGTTATATAAATGTAGTAGAATAGGAAAATGGAGTATAAAGCGAGGTGAACCTATGTCTACGAATGAACAAAACGAAGCTGCTGAGCAGCCGAAACAGCTGACCCAAGCAGAACGCGCCAAGCAATTGCTTGCCCAGAAGAAGCAAGGGGGAGCCGGGAAGCCGGGAAGCCAAAAGCATCTGACGACCGGGACTCAGGAACTGAAGAGTCAAAACACAAAAAAGGTGAACAACCAACGCAAAAAAATGGGTGTCTAATCGACATAAGCATTTGGATGGAACGCTTCTCTGCAATCGCAGTGGAGCGTTCTTTTTTACCCCCAATAACGGTGACAAGCTTGGCTGAATAAGATATAGCCTAGTGGATTGTGGAAAGGGACAACCAGCGGCGTGGTCGGAACTGACAGAGGAAATTCAGAATGAATTGCCGCGAGTCCCCGCATAATGAGGGTAGCGATTTCACCATGTACTTATGGAGGGATTCGAGATGGCCATTCATTCTTCGACGCTGCAAGTGTATTTGCTCGCAGGTGTTAAAACGACGACATGCTCCTTCAATGCATGCAAGGCAAGGCTGGAGGAGCAGCTGAGCTCCGAAGGCATCGATCCGATCATACAAGTGTTGTTTCCTTACGGCGATTCCAGCAGAAGCCTTGTTCGCCAAGTGCTGGAGGTTAAAAGCGATTTGTCGAATCGGATGAGATCCGGAAAGATCGGCGGCAAAAAAGCATGGACGCAAATTAAACAAACCATTCTCCCCGAGCGTATGCTGTTGATCGGCCACAGCGGCGGAGGGGCGGCTGCGTATCAAGCGGCCAAGCTGATGGAGGAGGAAGGGGTCGCCCGTGATTTCCGAGTTGTGCAGGTCGGTTCGCCGCGCACGCCGATTCATCCACGTTTGCAGGGGCGAGTCAGTTATTTCCATTCCATCGATAACATGGGCAAGATGAACGATCCCATTAGTCGGATCGGCAGTTGGGGAGGCTGGAGCCGGACGGGCCGCTCGCTTCCGCGCTGGAATAGCTATAAATACGCTCCAGGCTACGTGGAAGGAATTCCGACCGTGGGCGGTCATGCCGATTATTTTCGCAATACCGAGCCCTTTTTCGATTTGGAATCCGTTTGCAATTTGGATAAAACGATCGGCAGGATGCGCGCATGGTTGAAAGGGTGGCTGTAATCCTTTAGACTAAAGGAAAGCATTCAAAAAAAAGGATGATTTTCTATGGCTAATACGCACACCTTCTCCAAAGGCGAAGAAATAGCAAATGCGGTCACACATGGCATTGGGGCTCTGCTGAGCGTTGCCGCCCTTGTTCTGCTCATTGTATTTGCTTCCATAAAAGGCACCGCACTTCATGTCGTCAGCTTCACCATTTACGGTTCGGCGATGCTCCTTCTGTATTGCGCGTCCACGCTTGTCCACAGCTTTCCAGTAGGAAAGGCCAAGCGCATATTCGAATCGCTCGACCATTCTTTTATTTATGTGTTTATAGCCGGCACTTATACTCCGATTTTGTTCCACATCGTACAAGGGGCGCTTGGCTGGGTATTGTTCGGGATCGTTTGGGGAGTAGCCATTGTCGGGGTCATATTTAAATCGATGTTCGCCTCCAAATATTTGTTTACGTCCACTATTTTGTATATCGCGATGGGCTGGATTATCGTGTTTGCATGGAAGCCGCTTACGAATCATTTGGCTCCAGGGGGCTTGCAGCTTCTTGTGACGGGAGGCATCCTTTATACGGTCGGAACGGTGTTTTATATGTGGCGGAGTTTTCCATACCATCATGCCGTTTGGCATCTGTTCGTATTGGGCGGATCGGTTGTTCATTTTTTCGCCATTTTGCTATATGTTCTTCCCGCGAATTAAAATAGGGGGAGTTAGTTTAAAACTCCAGCTCTGGACACCAGCCCGGAGGCTCGGCGCACATCGCGACCGCGTCTGCGGGCTGTTCTTTTGCCAAATCCGCGAAATAGCTGGACAAAATATGATTGCCGGAAACTGAGCCCATCCGGAATGAGCGCTGTACTTCTCCTTTAACATGCAAATAAAAATAGGTTTGTTTTGTTTTGGGAGATTGGTAAACAAGAGGCGGCAAATGCGGAACGATGTCAAATTCATTTTGAAACCGCCAATGTGTTGGAACGGAATAGTTGTAGAGCTGGACAAACTGAGGATCTCCGACTCGGGGAGCTCCGAATGTATACACAATCGGGGAAGTAAAGGACGTATTAAGGGCGATATCCAGTGCGGCGAGTGTAGCGAGAGCTCCGCCTAGGCTATGGCCGGTAATGAACAAAGGTTTGCCCGCTGGCAGCATCCCAAGCAAGGTATGAACTTGATCGCGGCAGGACATATAAATGTCCGTAAATCCTTTATGAGTTTGCCCGCCGTTTTTGACGGGACGATACATCGTTTGCTGGGCGATAAAATCGGCTACCCAATCGACGGCTGATCCGCTGCCCCGGAAGGCGAGGATGGCGCATTGATCCGATTCCATCAGGAAACCGAACCGTTCGGGACGGTTATCGTACGATTTGGCGGAAAATTCGCCAAGAAGGGAGTAAGAACGAGGCACCAAAAACAAGCCGTCTTCTTTGTTGTTGAATTGTACATAAGTTTGTCCGCAAACGGCGGCCAAAAAGAGAGCGCTTCCCATATCGGGTCCTATCCCGCGCAAATAGTCATTTCCAGCTATCAAAAGCCATCCCTCCGCTCCATCGCACCTAAGTACAGCGCACTGATGTATTACCTTATGTACAGGGAGAGCGATAGGTACCTGCGGAGGCGCAAAAAAACTCCCAAAGGCAGCGGCATGTTAAGCTTACATGCGCTTTCTTTGGGAGCGGCTAGGAAGTTCCTTTTCCGTTTGTTGCTCATTGTCATTGCTTGCTTGTTTGGTGCTGCTCATTCTTTTGTTTCTGGAGCCTCGCCGTTTGGAACGGCCTTCAGACTCGTTTGGTTCGAGTATAAATAGCGGACCGCTGCGTTTATTCAAAAGATCGCCCGTCCAGCCTTTTTTCCAGAGCCAAATATAGATGCCGATTGTAATAAGGATGATCCCTGTCATCATGGCGGCAAAGCCCCATGGCAGATCACGGAAAGGCAAGCGGTCGAAGTTGCTGCCCATTAACGTTCCGGCGATCGTAGCCGGCAAAAACAAGACGGTAAAAATCGTCAGCGTCTTCATAATATCATTGCCTCTAAAACTGGAAATGGCATCGTCCATCGAAATAAGCGTATCGATTTCTAAAGCGTAGTGCTTGAGCAGAGTATCGATCCTCTCCAACTTATGGGAAATTCGGACAAAAGCGTCCTTATCGTTCAATTCTTCCCCAAACGCCTCTTTGGCCGCTCCATGCACTTCTCTGACCGGTATAAACAAATGGCTCCAATGGAGCAAGTCGTATCTTCTTTCAAAAATGACATCCAGCAAGCCGGTTGTATTTTGGTTGCGCATCGTTTTCTCCAGCTCTCCGAGCCTTCTTTCAAACCCGTCCAGTCCGGCGTGGAACGTTTCTAAGATGACGCTGATCATAATAAAAAACGCTTCTGGCGCAATGGAGCATTCGTTATATTTCAAGCTGTGAGACCCTGATTGCAGGCGCAGCGGAATCCGCATATCGTCATGCATCGAAACGAGTCGTTTGCGCGACAGCCAAAAATGAAAGGGCTGAACGTCGGATTGCTCCTCCGTTACTTGAAGCATCAGAGTACCGCAAAGGATTGTACCTTCACCCGGAAGATCGTCTACAGATATATGGTTTGTTCTTCGTGCAACGGATTCGTCAATCCAGAGGGCGCATTCTGGAAACTGGTGTTTCAACTCGGCAATTTGCGCTTCCGTCTGTTCTTGCTCCTCCGTTAGCTTCGGCTTCACCAAAGTGTTGCGCTGAACCGTTTCTATTTCGTCATGCCGCGCAGATTCTTTCCTGCTGGGCAAAGGTTTGTCTGCCAGAGGCCTGTAGTGGGCTAATTGGACGACATGCCACTCCCAATCTGCGGGATAACGAAGCATTCGGTGAATCATCGTTTGATTGCCCTCCTCCGCTCGTTCCCATATCTACTCCACATCATATACCGAACGCTGCCGCCCGCACAACCTATCGCTTCTGTTTTAGGGATTTGTGCCAAAACCTCCCATCTTTCGACATCCGTTTTTTAAGGGTCTCCTTTGGGCATACCAATCACAAGGGTTTTTGAATCTGCTCATAAGGAGGGGATGAAATGGCTAAAAAAATTGGTGTGTTCAGCGACCAGCAAAGTGCTATTCGTGCGATAGAGGAGCTGGAGCAAGCGGGGTTTACGCCAGGTGAAATGAAAATATTAGCGAAGGACACGGACCATTCCAGACGAATTGAGGCGGAAACCGATACCCATGTGGACGAAATCCGAGAGCTGGCGGAAACGACCAGACGCTTAAATGACGGGGGACCATCCGGCTATGCCATGATAGCGGGATATGACGCGCCTCCTATTGCCGGCGGATATGGGATGCAAGCTTATGGGGGAGCGCCGTTTGGCGGATCGGCTTATTCGCTTGCAGCTCCATTTTCGGTGTGGAATGACGGGTATGAAGGGGCTTATCAAGCTTTGGGTTTGGATACAAAAGAAACGGAGCTATGTTCCAAAGCAGTGGAGAGCGGATCGATTGTACTCATTGCGGAATCGGATGAAAGCCAATCCGTTTTGGAAAAGGACGGCGGCCCGGATTTATCCAAGCTTGGCGTGGCGGAAGCAGTCTTTCGCAGATGCGGTGCTGCACGAATAGCAAATGGCAGCTGATTAAGCTGAGCAAGAAACAGTCCATCAGACAGAATGGGGAGTACATGTGACGACCAGGAAGAAAAAGTGGGATTTAGCGGCGCTTGCCTCCATTCCCCTCATTATGACACTTGCCAATTCCATGCTTATTCCGATTCTTCCTTTAATGCAAGAAAAGCTGAATATTTCTCCCATTCAGTCCAGCTTGATTATTACGGTTTATGCAGGGATCTCCATCCTGTTTATCCCGATTGCCGGGTTTTGCTCCGATAAATACGGCCGCAAGCTTGTCATCTTGATCGGGCTTTCGATCGCAGCCATCGGCGGCCTAATCTCCGGTCTTGGAGCATGGCTGCTTCAGCATCATCAAGCGTATTATGTCATTTTGGCCGGAAGGTTTGTGCAGGGCATCGGCGCTGCCGGCGCTTTTCCAATCGTATTGCCTCTAGTCGGGGACATGTTCAAAAGCGAGGAAGAGGTCAGCAGCGGACTTGGCATGATTGAAACGTCGAATACGTTCGGGAAAGTGATCAGTCCTATTTTGGGCTCGGCGCTTGCGATGCTTATATGGTTTTTGCCGCTTGCGGTCATCCCTGCTTTCTCGCTTATTTCCATACTAGCAGTCAAGTTTTTAGTGGAGGCACCGAAGCAAAAACAAAGCGACATCGGCATTCGTGAGTTTGTACAGTCCATAAAAACGATATTAGGCAAAAACCGCTGGCTGTACGCTATTTTTATCATCGGCGGAGTATTGATGTTTGTCATGTTTGGCTTTCTTTATTATTTGTCTTCTGTACTTGAGAAACAATACGGGATTGATGGAATATGGAAGGGACTGCTGCTCGCCATTCCGCTATGCGCAATATGTTTGGCGTCCTTTTTGGCCGGAAAGATGGTTGGCGAAAATAAAACGAAAATGAAATGGTTTACCGTTTTTGGCATTGCTCTTTTGACGGCTGCGATGCTGGTTTGCGGGCTTATAAATACAAAAGGGATCGTTTTTTTGATCGCGATCACATTTGCCGGCGGCGTCGGCATCGGAAGCGCACTGCCAAGTCTAGACGCGCTTATTACGGAAGGCGTGGAAAAAAAACAGCGCGGCACGATTACTTCCGTCTACAGCAGCATGCGCTTTATCGGCGTAGCAGGCGGACCGCTTACCGCTTCTGCGCTTCTTAAGCACGAAGGATGGCTGTTTGGACTTTTTGCGGGCATGGCTTTCTGCTGCTCTGTTATTGCGTTGTTTGGCATTAAGCCTGGGAAAAAGAAGGCGGCTTAAATTTAGAGAAGAAGCAAGGCAAGAAGCCGCCTTTTAACCTTGGAGCAACAAGATGACGGCTTAGGCCGGATGGAAGGAAGGTTTTTTATGAAACTGAAAATCGGGTGGAGGGGTCTGCCTTGCTTGGTGTGCGCCTTCGTTTTGTTGACTGGTTTTGGGGCGCCGATCAAACATGATCGTGCTTACTACGAAGCGCGCGAAGAAATTGTTTGGGAAGTGCCGATGGACGAAAAACTGATTGCCCTTACTTTCGACGATGGGCCTAACGCCAAAACTACTCCGCAAATATTGGATTTGCTGAAGGAGTATGAGGCCAAATCAACGTTTTTTGTAGTGGGCAATCGTCTGGAACGCTTTGCAGATATTGTGAAGAGAGAGGCCGATGAAGGGCATGAAGTAGCGAACCATACATACAACCATAAGTTTTTTACGGGAAATGTAAGTAGGGGAGTCATCGCTAACGAAATTGTCCATACGAAAGAAAAGATTATGGCGATCACGGGGAAGGACTGTCCATGGTTCCGTCCGCCGGGGGGCATTTTTAACGACACCGTCGTTGAGTCAGCGCGGCAAAACGGCTATACGATCGTGCTTTGGTCGTGGCATCAGGATACGAAGGATTGGAGAAGTCCAGGGGTGCAGGCTATTGCGAACAAAGTGCTCCGGAACGCAAGAAACGGGGATATCGTGCTGCTGCACGACAATATTCAAGGCTCCACTCAAACCGTGGAGGCATTGCGGATTATTTTGCCGGAGCTCAAAAAAAGAGGCTATCGTATTGTGACGGTATCCGAGTTGATGGAGCATAAAAAAATAAGAGGCATAAAGCCGTTGATTAAAGAGCAAAGCGATCAGGAGTAGTGCGGATGGTTTGGCGGCGTGGTTTGCGGTGGAGTCTGCGGAAATGTGTGATTGAAGAGAAGTAGTGGCGCCAGAAACAACTAGAGGTGCGAATACGGGAGTTTGAAGAGATGTAGTGTTGCCAGAAACAACTAAAGTTGTGGAAACGGGTGTTTGGTGAGAGTTAGTGGTATCAGAAACAACTAAAGTTGCAGGAAAAGCTGCTTGTGAGAAAAAGTCAAAGGCGATGCGGATTACATTTCCCCATCGCCTTTTTGCAATTTAAATAGACAACCATTATAAGTATACTTCCAGCTGAATTAGCCTATATTAGCCCTCACTCCGCCTACCTGCGAGATGCGGTTCATTCCGTTTCAACTTCCCCGGATGCCGATGAACGAGAGCGGGTGCGGGGATTTGTCCCGAATCATATCCCGAATAATATGAGCGCCAATCGTGCTGTATACAGTTCCGTTGCCGCCGTAGCCGAGGCTATAAAAGACACCTGGTGTAAGTGGGTCTTCCCCTATAAATGGGAGGTTGTCCTGCGATTCGCCAAAGGTGGCGTTCCATTCGTATTCTGCCTCGGCGGTCAAATCAGGGAACAAGGCGTGCAGCTTCTCCATGAGCTGCCCGGTTTTGCGAGCAAGCTTCTTTTCGCTGTGGATCGGCTGCTCGATTTCTTCATCCAGTCCGCCCACTACGACACGCCCATCAATGGTGGTACGCAAATAAAGGTACGGTCTCGCCGTCTCCCAGAGCAAAAAGTTTTGGTGCCACTGGCCCAGCGACGGCTGCACTCCGGTTACAAGGGCATAGGAGCGGTTTAAACTCGCCTTCACCAGCTTACCTCGCAGTTCTTCCGGCTCGTATCCAACCGCATATACCACATAGTCGGCATCGATTTGGAATCCGTTGCTTGTCACAAGCCGGTGGGTTCCGTCCGCCCTTTTTTCATGCGCGGTCACGTCTGTGTTTTCGTATGCGCGGAGTCCGGCGCGTATGGCTGCATCCGCCAGCCCGGAAACAAATTGATATGGGTTTACTTCCGCATCGCCATGCGTCACGATGGCGCCGGGCTTGCGGAACGGGAAATGGGCGGCGATATCGTCCGGGCTCCAATACTCCACGTCAAGGCCGCAGGCAAGCAGCGCCTCGAATTCTTTTTTCAGCTTTGGCAAATCCTGTTCCGTAGACGCATAATAAAGGCTGCTCCTTCTGCGAAACCCTACATCTTCCGGCAAGGTTGAAGCCACCAAAGCCAGTTGATCCACCGCTTCCTTGCACCTTCTATAAAAGCGTTCCGCAGCATCGCGGCCGATCTGACCGATCAAGTCGACCAGCATCACGTCGTTGCAAAATTGCAGCAAACCCGTATTGGCGGAAGTGCTGCCGCCTGCAATGTCGCCCCGTTCAATCAGGAGGGTATCAAGACCGGCCGTCACAAAAGTATGGGCGCACATGACTCCCGACATTCCTCCGCCTACAACGGCTATTTTCGCGGCAGTATGCTCTTCCAAAGCGGTAAACGAATTTGCTTTTGCTCTTGTTGTTGGCCAGTAGAGCCGTCCGGTATGCAATTCTTTCATTTGATCCAATCACCCCTAAGAGTAGTATGCCCATTCTTTCAAGTTTTGGATGAGTCTTCGAGTCTTTGCTTCCGGTAGGCGGTCGGAGATTGTCCATGCTGTTTTCGAAATTGCTTTGAAAAATAAAGGGCGTCCTGTATGCCGACCGAAGCGGCAATTTGCTCCACCGTAAGCTCGGGCTTCTCCCGCAAGAGCAGCTTGGCTCTGTCTAATCGAAGCCGCAGCAAAAAGGATACGGGAGAGAGGCCCGTCTTTTTTTTGAATATACGCGATAAATAAGCGCGGTTGTAGCCTAGCGACTCCGCCATCCCCTCAATGGAAACGGGGTGTGTATATTGGGAGGACAGGTAATGCGCCGCTTTTTGGTAAAGCTGCTCATCTTGGCGGTCATCGCGACTCGATTCGCGGCGGCGGTCTTGACTGGCGCTTGCGCCATAAATCGCCATCAATAGTTGCAAATAACCCGACGCTTGCAGGGAGGCAACAGTGTCCCCCTTACGGAGTGCTTGGTAAATGGCTCGATAAAGCGCTGACGCCTTTCGAAAATCTTTTAAAGCCGCCACTTGTTTGTCTATGGGAAGGAAGCCGCCTAACTCGACAAGCCGCAACGCTCCTGTTCCTTTGAAAGCCACCCATCTGTAGCGCCAAGGCTCGGAGCAATCCGACTCGTAGCTGATAAGCTGACCCGGCTGAATGAGGAACGTTTGACCTGCGGCAAGCTCGTATGGGACTCCATCAAGAATAAAGGAGCCTTTTCCAGAAAGCACAAGATGCATGAGGTAAAACTCATACACTTTAGGCCCGAGCCGATGACCGGCGGTGGTTTGGCTTTCTCCGCAAAACAAAACATGACTAGAAGATGACGATTCGACTTGATAGGTCTCGTGATTCGAAGCGACGGTGTACGTTTCCACTTCCATGCGGCAACTCTCTCCTTCCGGGAGGATAGATCGGTCACATTACATTTCCACAACATAATACCATGACGACCTAAGATGAGAAAAGTCACATAAATCCATACGGCGGACATTTTCGGCCATTTCGTTTGCATCCTCAATCCTCTATACTGAAAGTACGATTACTTTAGTGTATATGGACCAACTGCTCTTATATCATTCCTGAAGGAACGTGATCGCAAATGGCAAACATCGATGCATTGAAGAGAACATTTTTGGAATTGTACGGCGGCGATTCGGAAGCGGAAATTGCGGTATTCCATGCGCCCGGCCGGGTCAATTTGATCGGGGAGCATACCGACTATAACGGCGGATATGTTTTTCCTGCCGCTCTCGAATTCGGCACTACCTTGCTCATTCGGGCAAGAGAAGACAGAGGTTTCGGACTTGCATCCACAAACTTTCCGGCTTCCGCTGTCCTTTCTATAGATTCAGTCGCCTATTCGGCCCAGGACGATTGGATGAATTACCCAAAAGGTGTGTTGAACGAGCTTCTTGAGCAAGGAATCGTTCTGGCGAGCGGCTACGACTTGCTATATTGCGGAGAAATCCCCAATGGCGCAGGTTTATCTTCTTCCGCTTCCATCGAGGTCGTAACGGCTTACGCTTTGCTTTCCCTTGAAGGCTTGCCGGTAGATCCCGTCAAAATTGCGCTTTTGTCGCAAAAGGCGGAGAATGAATTCAACGGGGTCAAATGCGGCATTATGGACCAGTTCGCCGTCGCAAACGGGAAGCGGGAGCACGCTATTTTGCTCATGTGCGACACGTTGGAGTATGAACTGGTGCCATTTCAGGCAAAAGGCTACAAGCTCGTTATCGGCAATACGAACAAACGCCGCGGGCTTGTGGATTCCAAATACAATGAGCGCCGGATGGAGTGCGAGCGGGCAGTCGCAGACCTGCGCGCCGCTTATCCGGAGCTGGAGCTGCTCGGCCAATTGAGCCTAGAGAGCTTTAACGCTTCCAAAGCGTTGATTAAAGACGATACGGCAAGACGAAGAGCCCAGCATGTGCTGGAGGAAATCGACAGAGTCATGCAAGCTGTAAAGGCGCTTAAAGGGAATGATTTGCCGAAATTCGGAGAGTTGATGAACGCCTCCCACGATTCGCTCAGACATTTGTATGAAGTGACGGGAGACGAACTGGATGCCATGGTCAATGCCGCGAGAGAAGTAGAGGGCGTGCTTGGCTCCCGCATGACGGGGGCGGGTTTTGGCGGCTGCACCGTTTCTCTTGTCCGCGACGATTGCGTGGAGCCATTTTGCAAGACGGTTGGGGAGCGGTACAAGGAAGCGACGGGCCTCGAAGCCGATTTTTACGTTTGTCATATAGGGAACGGGGTTGAACGGTTGGCTTAAAATGAAATACGGACTTTCTCTAAAAAAAGGAGATGGGACTATTGGCAGTTTTGGTTACGGGAGGCGCGGGATATATCGGATCTCATACGGTAGCGGCGCTTTTGGAAAAAGGGGAAGACATTGTAGTCGTCGATAATTTGCAGCAAGGACACCGAGCTGCTTTGCTGGGCGGCAAGCTATATGCTGGGGATTTGCGGGACGCCGCTTTTATGGATACGGTCTTTCAGGAAAACAGCATCGATGCGGTCGTCCATTTTGCCGCGCATTCGCTTGTGGGCGAAAGTATGAAGGACCCTGGAAAGTATTATCACAACAACGTTTACGGCACCTTATGCCTGCTGCAAAAAATGAAGGAATACAACGTTTTAAAGCTTGTATTCTCTTCAACGGCGGCGACCTACGGCGAGCCTGAGAACATTCCTATCCGGGAAGAGGACCGGACAAGTCCGACCAATACGTATGGCGAGACGAAGCTTGCGATGGAAAAAATGATTCGCTGGTTCGAATCCGCTTGCGGCCTCCGCTCCATATCGCTCCGTTATTTCAATGCGGCAGGCGCGCATGAGAGCGGAAAGATTGGCGAGCATCACGAGCCCGAAACTCATTTGATTCCGATCGTGCTGGAGACTGCGCTTGGAAAACGTGCGCATATTTCTATATTCGGAGACGATTACAATACGCCGGATGGAACCTGCATCCGCGATTACATTCACGTTAGCGATTTGGCGGATGCGCATGTGCTGGCGGTAGAGCGGCTTCGCAGCGGAGCCGGCAGCTCGGTTTACAATTTAGGCAATGGGCAAGGATTTTCCGTCAAGGAAGTGATTGATATTGCCCGTTCCGTAACGGGCAAGGAAATTGCGGCCAAGATGGAGCCGCGCCGGGCGGGAGACCCTGCTGTGCTTGTCGCTTCATCTGCGAAGGCACGCGAGGAGCTGGGCTGGAGTCCGAGCCGCAGCAACCTGGAAGAGATCATCAAGAGCGCCTGGGCATGGCATTCCGGCCACCCGAACGGCTACGACAACTAGAGGCGTTAGGCGCGAGAGGGAGGAGCCGTTACGAATGAAGTCAAACTACCCGGAGGCACCGGCCGCTGCCGAAGCTCTGCTGACCATTGAACGATTGCTACAATTTGCGCTCCAGAGACGGTTATTGCACCGTTTGGACGTATCCGCCGCAAGAAACGGCCTGCTGGATTTGTTTTGTTTCGCACAACCCTTTGCGGGAAGCGTCCCGGATGAACGGCTGGACAGTCCTGTCCCTCTGCTGGAGCTGCTGCTCGACTATGGATATTCAATATCGATTATCGAAAGTCAAACGGTGACGCAGCGCGATTTGCTCGATGCCCGTATAATGGGCTTCCTTATGCCGAGGCCTTCGGAGGTCGCGGCCGCCTTTCAAAAAACGGCGGAGAGAGATGGGATTAAGGCGGCGACAGACGACTTTTACCGGCTCAGCATCGATTGCAATTACATTCGCATGGACCGCATTGCCAAAAACCCTCATTGGCCCCATGCTACGCCATATGGAAGCTTAGAGATCACTGTCAATTTATCCAAGCCGGAGAAAGATCCGAAAGAAATCGCCCGCTTGCGGACGCTGGCGCCATCAAGCTATCCAAGCTGTCTGCTTTGTGCGGACAACGTCGGCTATGCGGGGCGCGAAGACCATCCTGCCAGACAAAATTTAAGAATGATTCCTCTTCGGCTGCAGGACGAGGAGTGGCAATTTCAATATTCGCCTTATGTTTACTACAACGAGCATAGCATCGTATTAAAAGGCGCCCATGAGCCGATGGCACTAACGCATCAAACCTTTGCCAGGCTGCTAGATTTTGTAGATCAGTTTCCGCACTATTTTATTGGGTCCAACGCGGATTTGCCTATTGTAGGCGGCTCCATTCTTAGCCATGATCACTTCCAGGCTGGACGCCATCCGTTTCCGATGGAATCCGCGCCGCTGGATGCGGTGTTTATGGACGAATCAAAACCCGGCATCCGATTTGGCATTGTACGCTGGCCGATGTCGGTACTGCGTCTGAACGGGATGTCAAAAGAGGGCGTGCTGGACGCGGCCTGCCGTATTCTCGATTGCTGGAAGGAATACAGCGATGAGGGAGCGGATGTTTTGGCGTATACGGAACAACCGGCTGGCGAGCGGATTCCGCACAATACCGTGACTCCTATTGCCAGAATGAAGAAGAACGGAGAATACGAGCTGGATTTGGTTCTCCGCAATAATCGAACGAGCGAGCGTCACCCGGATGGCATTTTCCACCCGCATGCGCATCTTCATCACATCAAGAAAGAAAACATCGGCTTAATTGAGGTGATGGGCCTCGCTGTATTGCCTGGCCGGCTGAAAGCGGAGCTGGAGCAGCTCGAGTTATATTTGACCGGGCAATCGTCTGAAGGCGCAGAATCGCTGTGCGACCCCGCTCATCCCTTGCATAAGCATGCGGAATGGGTGAAGAGGCTCTTGGACCGTTATGGCGCTTTAAACACGCTGACGGAAGCGGAGTCCATCTTGCGGGCTGAAACGGGAGAAAAGTTTATGGAAGCCCTAATGGATGCTGGCGTATTCAAACGAAACGGAAGCGGAATGGCCTCATTTGTTTCCTTTTTGAATTCAATTGGTCTGAAATTGGTCTGAAATAGAGAAGGGCGCGGAGCCTTCCCAAATGGTCTTGTGAACATTCGGGAAGGTTCTTTATTGTATTCCGATTAATATTATGGTATTTTTTATATAATAAATATTGTTTTTAGAATTATTATTTTGCTAATTGAAGCAAGAAAGTTATGGAGGGATATTAATGCCGGAGAAAATGCTGCCGCTCGACGAGTTTTTGCAGCTCACCACGGACGAGCAGGTAGAGAAGCTGAAGAGATGGAAGATGGACTACACGCTTAAGGATATTAGAGAAGCTTGGAATTTTAAGCATTCCGCTCAGTACTATATGCTGCTCAAGAAGCTTCGCATCTATGAGCGCGTCGTCAATAAATCGGACAAGTTCTACCCTGTGCAAGAGCATCTGCAGCAGCGCGCCGGTATGCTTGAGGATCGCGGCTGGAGAGGGGCGGGCTCCTATTCGTCCAAGCTTCCTTCCGACGGCTTCGACTATCATTTGAACACGACATTAAGCGGACCGGAGCTGGCCGACAAGCTGGAGCGACTGGCCCATTTCCTTAAGGGAGAGAAGAAGGCGATCTCCATCAAGCTTTCTATCGAAGCGCTTGAGCCTGAAGGCGATACGGCTTCAGAAACGGCTGAATAAATATAGTTTTCCATTGGAGAAAGAACCGAAATCGGCCTATGTCGATTTCGGTTCTTTTTTTGTCGAAAAATGAAAATAAATGGTGGTTTTTGGCAATTAAATGCTTATAATTTTTGAATTTTTAATTTATTTTTTTTGATTTTTTCGAAGTTTTCCTAGCTCGGAAACGAGTGCCTCAACCTCGCTAATGCTGAATTTGTCTTTGGATTCGACTACCTCATATATATCTCTTAAATCTTCGTACTGGTCAATGTCGAAATTAGTCGCTTGCATAGCGGCCCCCGAAGCCATTCTCAGCTTCGTTTTGATCGCCTCGATCATATACTCAACGTTTTCTTGCGTGTGGTTTTGCAAATCCATTCCGGATTCCCCTTTCGTCTGGCTCCTGCTTCCGCCATTGTACCATGCTGGGAAGGGCAAGGCCACAAATTGAAGCGGGGATTGAAATTGGGTACAATAGGCCGTAGAGGGCGAGTGACGGACGGTTTGCGAAAATGTTGATGCGCTCTCTAGCGGACAACCCGGGGAAAGTGGGAGAGAGTTGAATAAGAAACAGGAATGGATGAGCGGGCGTGCGGGAGACGCCGTGACCGGGACGGAGTGGAACGGTCAAGCGGAGCTGTCCGCATTTTTTGCAGTGATTGCACAGAATCAGCCCGATAAGGAGAAAATACTGTTCATCTGTATTGGCAGCGACAGATCGACGGGAGACTCATTTGGCCCAATCGTCGGAACGCTGCTGAAAAGGCAAGGATGGAGCCGGGTAATCGGGACGCTGGAGGAGCCGTGCGACGCGTATAAAGTGGAGGCGGCCGCTCGGGAGGCGGCAAGCTTGGGAACGGAAGAAGGATTAACGGTCGTGGCGATTGACGCTGGCCTCGGCAAACCGCAGCTTGTTGGAGGCTTCGTGGCGAAAGAGGGTCCCTTGCAGCCCGGTGCGGCCACTGGCAGAAGGCTGCCCCCTGTTGGAAATTACAGCATCGCGGGTATTGTAAATATAAACGGCCCCAAAGCGTATTGGATGCTCCAAACGACTTCGCTGCATCATGTCATGCGAATGGCTGACAAAGTAGCGGCAGCTGTAGGGGCGGCATGGCCGCCGCAAGAGGAGAGCTCCAATGGGAATGAGCGGGCGGAATTATTTGAGGAGGCGAAATGAAATGGAAACGAATAAAGAACAAAGCGCACGTTCTTTGGCACAAGAGGAAATTACGCTGAGCAGCGGCGTGAAGCTGGCTTATTACGACTCCAAAGAAGCACATGGTTTGGACACGGCTTTGGTGCTATTGCATGGTTATTGCGGCAGCTCCGCTTATTGGGAAAAGGTAGTGGACGAACTGTCGAGCACAATAAGAATTATTGCACCGGACGCCCGCGGACACGGACTTAGCGCGGCGCCTTCCGACGAAATCTATACGATGGAGAGTTTTGCGGGCGATTTGGAAGGATTGCTGGCTGAAATAGGAATCAAGCAAGCGATTGTGCTCGGCCATTCGCTGGGAGGATATATCGCATTGGCGTTTGCGGATAAGCACCCGGATAAGCTGTCCGCGTTCGGCCTTGTTCATTCCACACCGCTTGCGGACAGCGATACAGCGAAAGAAAATCGGGACAAAGCGGTTGCAGCGCTGGAAACCGGCGGTGTATCCGTCTTTGTAGACGGCCTTATTCCTAAGCTGTTTGCTCCCAGCCGGATCGAAGGAATGAAGCCGGAAGTGGACCGGTGCAAGGAAATCGGGTATGGCACCTCTCTTCATGGAGCTGTCGCAACGGCTAAAGGAATGAAAGCAAGAGCGGACCGCAGCGTCGTCATTCATCAAACGAAGCTCCCCGTTCTGCTGGTGGCCGGGTCTCAAGACGGCGTTATCCCGCCTGGCAGCACCTTTTCGGCAATAGGGGCGGATACAAGAAAGGTCGAGCTTGAAGAAGCCGGACATATGAGCATGATGGAATGTTCCGCACAGCTTGCGGAGGAACTGGCGTCCTTCGTTCGCTCGATTTAAAGCTCAGGTCTGCAGGGAGACTAGGGGAGGCGTCGCGGTTGTTTCAACGGGATTATTTTATGAGACTCGTCAGCCAGATGACGGAAGCGCTGGGGCAAATTATGGGTTTGCGCAAAGAAATGAAACAGCAAGAGGCGCTTTTTGTGATCGACGAGCTTTTGGATAAGCACTTTCGTTTAAGCAGCAAGCTCATTCGCAATTTATCGGACAAAGATTTAATTAAAGTGATGACGACAAACGGATTGGTCGATACGGATCAGCTTGCGGCCATTGCAGTGCTTATGAAGCAAGAGGCTATCTTGCACGGCGAGTTGGGCAGAGAGTCGGAATGGCATGCTCTGTCCGTTCGTTCGCTGCGCTTGTTTATTAGGCTGTCGCTTATGGATGCGGAACCGAACATTGTGGAGCCTCGCTCGCAAATTGCGGAGCTTTTGGAACAGCTGGGCGCATACGAACTGCCTGTGCCGGCCAAAAAGCTGCTGATGGAATGGCATGAAGCGCAAGGAAGATACGATTTAACGGAAAATGTTATGTTTGAGCTGCTGGAAGCGGATGAAATGGACTCTTCCGAGGCGATGAATACATATAACCGACTGCTGGCGCAGAGCGATGAGGAGCTGGCGGCAGGCGGTCTTCCGAGAGATGAGATTCGAGAAGGCATGCATCAGCTCATCGGGCTGAATAAGGAACTAGAGGAGTGACAGGTTCGCAATGGTTGAACAATGGCAGCAGGATATACGTACGTGGATTCGGGAAGGCGAGCTTCATCAGGCCACGCTAAGTCAGCCTCGGACCAAAGGAGGCGAGCTGGCGCCCAAAACGGTTATACGCCCGGTTGCGCTGAAGGACGGGCTGCATTACCAGTTCGAGTCGCATTTTGCAGGCAAGGCGTATCATTTGAATTTGAAAGCCGAGGAAGCGGCCGATCGGCTCTTGGACTTGCTGGCGGACGGCTATCGCCAAGCGCTGGTCAAAACTTCGGATGCCGACGTTCAGCTGCTGCTCGGAAAAAAAGGCAAAGCAACCGTTAGGACGCAAGCGGTCAGCAGCAGGACGAAGGGAACCGTACAGGAACATAATCGGCAGAAGCAAAGAATATTGGAGGAAGGGAAACCGGCGCCTTTCCTTGTAGAGCTTGGCATTATGTCTCCCGAAGGCAAAGTGTATGCAAAAAAGCAGGATAAATATCGTCAAATCAATCGTTTTCTTGAGATGGTGAATGACGTGTTGGATGCTTTGCCAAGGGACCGCGAAATTAAAATTGTCGATTTCGGCTGCGGTAAATCTTATTTGACATTCGCATTGTATCATTTGCTGGCGGTCGAGCTTGGACGAAATATTTCTGTGATCGGACTGGATTTGAAAAAGGATGTCATTGCCTTTTGCTCGGATCTCGCCCAAAAGCTAGAGTTTGACAAGCTAACCTTTTTGGTCGGCGATATCGGGGAATATGAGGCGCTGGATGGAGCGGACATGGTTGTCACTTTGCATGCCTGCGACACGGCGACCGATGCGGCTCTGGCGAAAGCGGTTGGCTGGGGAGCGTCTGTCATTATGTCGGTGCCTTGCTGCCAGCACGAACTGTTCCGGCAAGTCGAGAGCGCGGAGCTTACTCCTATTCTTTCGCAAGGGCTGCTTAAGGAACGGTTTGCCGCTTTGGCTACGGATGCGGCAAGGGGGCATTTGCTTGAGGTAATTGGGTATAAGGTGCAGATGCTGGAATTTGTCGATCCCGAGCATACTCCGAAAAACCTGCTGATTAGGGCTGTAGCTTCTCCGCACAAAGAACTATCCTTATCCAAATGGGAGCAATACGAAACGTTCAGAAACTTTCTTCATCTATCTCCCGCACTGGAGAGAATGATGGCAGGCCGCTTGCCCGAACGGCATTAGACTGTAAAAGTTTCTGGGAAATAGCCAATTGTCGATAGGATTAACATTTGCTACAATGGAAGAAGATGGCTACCAAATGAATGGGTGAACCGTAGTGGAATGGATGATTTGGCTTGATTTTAGTATGTTTTTGGTGCTTATGGGCTTATTTATATACGTGTTTTCTTCCAGCTCCGTAACGGTTCTGCACCGAATCTATCTTTTCTTGCATGTCGTCTTTATGATGTGGCCGCTTTTCCAATTCGCCTCTCAGACGACATCGACGCTGTCCTACAGGCTGTTTTACCTATCCGCTTCTTATGTAGGACTTTCGTTGGTGGGAGTGGGTTGGTTTTCATTTATTTTATATCTTACGGGGCAATACTATGTGATTCGCAAGAGTCGCCTACTTTTTCTATCGATACCGGCACTAGTGTCGGTTATTGTCGTTATATGGAATCCGAAAGGCATGTTTCTGCATATTGATGTAACTCTTTCGGCTTTGAAGCAACTCCAACATGGCCCGCTGTATTGGGTGATGATTGTACAGCTCGTCGCTTATTTGTCTATTTCCGTTATTATTTTGTTATACAAGCTTGGAAGGCGAGACGATTCGGCCAGACAGCGGAAGATGGTGCGGACCGCCCTGAACGGGGTATTTATGCTTTCGTTTTTTGCGGTCGTCGATTTTTTGGTCAACGTCCAGTACATCCATTATATTGATCGTTACATTCCTTTAATTTCGATAGGCATGGCGGTTACGGCCGTTTATATCGTTCATGCAATCAGCCGCAACAAAGTATTTGATATTATTCAAATCGTACAAAAGGATATTATGAATACGATGTCCATGGGTATTATCGTCATGGACGAGAATGACATGATCATTGAAGTCAACAAGGTGATCAAACCTATTCTTCGAATCCGAATTGGCGATTTTTTTAATGCGAAGGCGCTTGCATCCCAATTTAAAGGGGATACGGAGAGGCAATTTCTCGCCTTCTTCGAAGCGCAGCGGCTCCGGCCTATGGAGAGGCTGGAAGTGGAGCTGACGATTGAGCTGCAAATTGTCCGCCACGTCATTGTTCAGTCGGCTCCTATCCTGAATCAGAAAAAAAAGATTGTGGGCAGAGTGCTGACGTTTCAGGATGTTACGGAGCTGCGCATGCTAGTAGAGGAAACCAATACGCAAAACGAACTGCTGCATGAGAGAAACCGCGAGCTGCTCGCCATGCAGGACGAGCTGTATCAGGCGAACAAAAAGCTGGAGCATATGGCCATTACGGACGGGCTTACGGGCTGCTTCAACAGAAGGTATTTGCTTCAGCAGCTTGAAGGAGAAGTTCTGTCCAATCTCAGATACGGCATTCCGTTTTCTATTTTTATATTTGATCTGGATTATTTCAAAAAAATTAACGACCGCTTCGGTCATCTGACCGGAGACGAGGTGCTGTGCAGCACGGTGGATGCGGTGCGGAGCGTGCTCCGTTTGACGGATGTGCTGGCTCGCTTCGGAGGCGAGGAATTCACCGTTTATTTGCCGCATACGGGCCGGGAGCAGGCGGATCGAGTTGCGGAGCAAGTGAAAAGCGCCGTTGAGCAAAATAAAGTGCCTACCGGCATTGGCGATGCCGCGGTCGCGGTTACGATCAGTATGGGCGTCATTTCAATCGAGCCGCATGGCCCGGAAGAGCTGGAAAATCCGAAGGCGTTTCTGCGCGAGCTTATGGCGCAGGCGGACGCCGCTTTGTATGAAGCGAAATACAATGGCCGCAACCAAATTGTGAAACGAAAGCTCGCCTAAAGTTCGGCGGATTACCTGCTGCTTACATGGCAAGAACGGACGGACTCTGATAAAATAGGTATATCTGACCATACGGTGTAAGTTTTGTTTAAAGGCGGGAACAGTCTAATGAGAAAAGTGCAGCTTGGGATGGTCAAGCCCGGAGATCGGGTTGCAAAGCCCATTTTTCAAGAAAACGGAAACGTGCTGCTTGGCGAAGGGGTAGAGCTGAGCGAGCGTTATATTGCCAGGCTTGGAAACTTAGGGATCGACTTTTTGTTTATTGAAGACGGAACAACGACCGATATTATCCCCGAGGACAGCATTCGAGACGAGACCCGAAAAGAAGCGGTCAATACGATTTATAAAACGATGAATTCCTTCCGAGACGAGACAATCACGAAAGGAAGGACGATCGCACCCGATATGGGCCGCAACTTTCGCGCGGTTTTCGGCAGCATTATGCAGGACTTGGCGACTAGACCCAATATGCTGGTCAACCTGACAAGCATCCACTCCATGGACGCTTATTTGTTCCAGCATTCGTTTAACGTAGCGGTATTGTCCGGCATTATGGGCATTGCAAAAGGCTTTAACCGCAACCAACTGGAAGAGCTCGGCATTGGCGCCTTGCTGTTTGATATCGGCATGACGAAGCTGCCGCCCAAGCTGCTTACGCATACCGGGCGGTATTCAAATGATGATTTGGAGCTGCTGCGCACGCACCCTAAGGAAGGGTTCGATATTTTGCGCAAATATCATGATATTTCCATTGTATCTGCCCATTGCGCGCTTCAGCATCACGAACGTTTCAACGGGATGGGCTACCCGCGCGGCCTCAAAAAGGATGAAATCCATATGTACGCCCAAATTGTCGGCTTAGCCGATACTTACGATGCTCTGGTTTCTCCAAGGCCTCATCGCAAGCGTTATACGACAAGCGAAGCCGTCGAATTTCTGTTTGCGGCGGGGGGCACCTTTTTCGATTTGGAATTGATCAAGCTGTTTTGCAGCCATATTTCGGTCTATCCTGTTTCTACGACGCTGCTGCTTAGTACGGGACAGGTTGTTGTCGTCTCGGAAAACAACGAGCTGGCCGTGCATCGCCCTCGCGTTCGCGTCATCAAGGAAGCAGACGGCACCACGCCTAAATCTCCTTACGAGATCGAGCTGAAAAATGAGCTTCATATTACGATTGTAAAAGAATTGTAGCTAGCTCATAGGAAGCAAGCCTCTTCCCTTCCCGTCCGAAGACGAGAAGGGAAGAGGCTTGCTTTTTGAGTGCGGGCGAGTTTGGCTTTGAATATGGATAGGTTTACGGTAAAATGAAATGAAATAAAGCTCACGGAAGACGATGGGGGAGAGGCGACCATTGGATGAATTTGCACGCATTCGTCATTGGACGGCTGGTCGGCAAAGCCTGGACCTGCTTAGGACGCGCGGCGTCGATTACGGCATCGGAGACGATGCGGCTGTGCTCGACATTGCTGCGGCAGCAGACGGTATCTCGGGAGAAAAAAGGCTCCTTGTAGCGATGGATACGATGGTGGAGTCCGTCCACTTTGCCGAGGTTACGATGCGAGACGATGATATTGGATATAAGGCGCTGGCCGCCAATGTTAGCGATATTGCGGCGATGGGTGGGGTGCCACTTGCGGCTTTTGTATCGGTCAGCGTGCCCCAGTCCTACAGTGCGGATCGGATGCGGAAAGTGTATGACGGCCTGTACTCCTGCGCAGAACGGTATAGTATTGCTGTTGCTGGCGGAGATACGACATCGTCGCCGGGACCGCTCGTTATTTCCGTTACGCTGACGGGGACAGTGGAGGCCGGCAAGGAGCTTCTACGTTCAGGGGCCAGACCCGGAGACGCCGTTTTTCTGACGGGGCCGATCGGCTTGTCGGGGGCGGGGCTTCACTTTTTGCAGGCTAAGACTGCGAATTCCGGCGTGGTGGACGATGCAGAAAACGAAGCTTACCGCTCCATGATTGCGGCGCACCGAACTCCGCGCCCTTCGGTTGCGGCGGGAAGGCTGCTGTTGCAATCGGGAGCCTGCACTTCGTTGAACGACGTTAGCGACGGCCTTGCCAGCGAAGCGTGGGAAATTGCGGAAGCGTCTGGACTTAGGCTAGTGTTAAGCGAGGGGCTGTTGCCGAAAAGCGGCAGTTTAAGCGCATACGCATCTATCGCTAGGAAGGACCCTTTGGAATGGATGCTGTATGGCGGAGAAGACTATGTGCTGCTTGGCACCATTGCTTCACAAGCTTTGGAAGTCATTAAGGCTGCTTTTTCTGAACGCGGGCTGCCGTTCTATGTTATCGGGAAAACGGAAGACGGCGAGCCGGACGTACAACTGGAGCGTTTGTCGGAAAACTGGTCAGGCGGCGGCTCGGTCGACAGGAAAGAATTAAACTGGGCCAATGGGGCGACGAACAGAATTTCTTTGCAGAAGCGAGGATACAATCATTTTGGAAAATGAACGGGTGAAGGATATGAAACAACAATCGGGGCTGGCGAATATTCGGATTGAAAGTTTGCGGGATACGGCTAGGCTAGCAGAGAAGTTGGCACGGCTGGCAAAGCCGGGTACGGTCATCGCTTTGGACGGAGACCTCGGCGCCGGCAAAACGGCTTTTTCGCAGTCGTTCGCAGCGGCAATTGGCGTGCAAGGAGTGGTCAACAGCCCTACTTTTACGATAATTAAAGAATATCAAGGGGAGCAGCTTCCCTTTTACCATATGGATGTGTACCGGCTCTCGGCTGATGAAGCCGACGAACTGGGGCTGGACGATTATTTTTACGGTTCGGGCGTTACGGTGGTGGAATGGGCGAGTCTCATTACGGAGCTGCTGCCTCCTCATCGGCTGGAGCTTTATATTGAGCATTTGGGCGGAGAGGCGCGGCTTATTCGAATGAAGGGGCTCGGCGAGCCATACGTTCACTGGTGCGAAGGATGGGACAGAATGGGAGCGACGGAACATGAATAAAAAGAATGACAAAACGATTATCGCCCTCGATACGTCGACTGCGGCAATGGCGGGAGCCGTTATGAAAGGGAGCGAGCTGCTGGCTGAAGTTCAATCGCTTGCGGAACGCAATCATTCCGTACATGTCATTACGCATCTCCAAAGCATGATGCAAGCAGCCGGCATTTCCCGAGATGGACTGGACGCGATTGCGGTAGGCAACGGACCGGGTTCATATACAGGGATGAGAATTGCCGTGACGGCGGCAAAGACGCTTGCTTGGGTATGGAACAAACCTCTGATTGGAGTATCTAGCCTAGAGGCGATCGCATTTGGCGCTTGGAGAGAGCAGGCGGAAGCTCGGGAAGCTTTAGCCCATGGCATTTATTGGGTGCTGCCGATTATGGATGCCCGGAGAGGACAAGTGTATAGTGCAGGTTTTACCGCTGCCGCTGGAGACTCCACCGGTTGGAGCAGACTGCAGGAGGACGGCGTTCGAATGATGGCGGATTGGGTGGACGAGCTGTTGCAGCGCGCCAAAGAGCAGGGTGAGGAGAAGCGTCCTGTTCTGGTGCTGACGGGAGACCTGTCGCTGCATGAAGGATCCGCAGTTAGATTGCAAGAAGAAGCCCGCCTGGCGGGCATTGAAGTGAGACTGTATCCTCATGCGATACAAGGGCGGGCTGTAGCGGAGCTTGGACAACAGCGGCATGCGGCGGGCCTTGTGGAAAATACGCATACCTTTGCTCCGAATTATACGCAGGTGACGGAAGCCGAAGCGAAGCTGAAGGCGAAGCAGGCTGCCGAGAGCGGGAGCCAGGGATGAGCGAAGCTGCTAACGAGATCGTGTTTCGCCCTATGGTCAAAGAGGATATTCCTTATATTATCGCTATCGAGCAAGAAGCGTTTACGAGTCCTTGGTCGGAAGAAGCGTTCCATAATGAGCTGAACAACAATATGTTTGCCCGTTATTATGTCATGGAAGGCAACGGCGAGCTGCTGGGCTACGGCGGGATGTGGATCATTATGGACGAAGCCCATATTACGAATATCGCTATACGTGCCGACGCTAGGGGCAAGGGACTTGGCAATCGGCTGCTTGAGCAGCTTCAGCATAAAGCCCTTCACTTTGGGGCGGCCAAAATGACGCTGGAAGTTCGGGCATCCAACACGATTGCCCAAAGTCTGTACCTGAAATACGGATTTGAGCCATCCGGCATTCGTCCTCGCTATTATTCCGACAATGAAGAGGATGCGCTCATTATGTGGGCTGAATTGAACGTTGGTTCACAGAAGACGGGAGAGAACCGCAATTGAATTTATACGAAAATAATGATCAGGAAAACCGATCTTTTGACGATGCGCTTATCCTCGCAATCGAGACTAGCTGCGATGAAACATCCGCTTCAGTCGTCAGAGGCGGCAAACATATTTTGTCCAACGTCGTGTCGAGCCAGATCGACATTCATGAACGTTTCGGCGGAGTGGTGCCGGAAATTGCTTCGCGCAAACATGTGGAGACGATCACGCTTATTATCGAGCAAGCCGTTCGTGAATCCGGGCACCGTCTGGAAGATTTGACGGCGATTGCGGTTACCGAAGGTCCGGGCCTTGTAGGCGCGCTGCTTGTAGGAATTGTTGCAGCCAAAAGCTTGGCGCTCGCTCTCGATATCCCGCTTATCGGCACGCATCATATCGCGGGCCATATCTATGCCAACGAGCTGGTTCACGAGCTGGAATATCCATGTATGGCGCTTGTTGTATCCGGCGGGCATACGGAGCTTGTGCTGCTGGAGGAGGAGGGCCGATTCCGCGTCATTGGACGGACAAGGGATGATGCGGTGGGAGAAGCGTACGACAAAGTGGCGCGCGCTTTGCATTTGCCTTATCCGGGGGGGCCACATATTGACAAGCTTGCAGCTCAGGCTGAGCAGGCGATCGTTTTGCCAAGGGCGTGGCTCGAAGCAGGAAGCTACGATTTCAGTTTCAGCGGGCTAAAGTCGGCAGTGCTCGCCGTCATCAATCAGACGCGCATGAAGGGACTGGAGCTTGACGAAGCCGCGCTTGCTCGAGGATTTCAAGAGTCTGTCATTGAGGTTTTGGTCGAAAAGGCCATTAGGGCGGTGGACGAATACGGTGCGAAGCAGTTGCTTCTGTGCGGAGGAGTTGCCGCTAACCGGGGCCTGAGGGCGGAGCTTTCCTCTCGCTGCGAGAAGGAGAAGGTTGCGCTGCTTATTCCTCCGTTGTCGCTATGTACAGACAATGCGGCGATGATTGGCGCAGCGGCTCATTTGAAGCTGAAGCGCGCCCAGTTCAGCGAGCTGGACATGAAGGGAGATCCCGGCTTGCAACTGGAGCTTTGGTCTTGCTAGGAAACTGTTTTTGAAAAAATGGGAATCGCAATTGACAGATAATTGCTTAAGGCATATAATAAGCAACAATACTTCAACCTCATATGGAACAAACGCATAGAACAGGAACAGTAGAACCGATCGGGGATCGCCTGAAGCATGGCCGGGAATGAAATTTCCGCCTTGGCAAGGCGCAGAGAGCTGCGGGATGGTGCAACGCAGCCGAAGATGGGAACGAAGCTCGCCTGGGAGCGGAGCGATGGAAGCATGCTGCTTTATAAGCCGTTATTCGGCTGACGAAGCGCTGTTACATGGCTACGGTTAACCTCCGTGAAGAGGTTCATAAGGAACGGCATCCGGAGCCGTACTTATGGTAAAGGTGGGCAAGCCGATTCGTTTGTGCAATGAACGTGAGGCTGTCAACAAGGGTGGTACCGCGCGGGTCATAATAGCCTGTCGTCTCTTGAATATAGAGACGACAGGCTTTTTTTTGTTGATACGAAGTAGCAGTTATGGATATGGCGGGACAAATACAGTGCTGACAAAAGCTGAATAGAATGAAAACGCTGGGAACAGGAGCAAGTAGAGCTTAAGCCGGATTAACGAGGCAGACCCTCAGTCGCAGTTGCGGCTGAAATGGGCGCATGCCATACGTTCAGAGAGCTGCGGGATGGTGCGACGCAGTCGAAGCGGAAGTTCGAAACTCGCCTGGGAGCGGAGCTTCAGGAAAGCCGGATTCATCGATGGACGATGAATGCGGGCGTACGTTGCTACGGTTAGCCGCCGTCATCGGGCCTTAAGCGGATTTCGCTGAACAGCGGGAAAGGGTCCTTTTGCGGCTGCCCCGGCTGGGCGAAATCAAGTAGAGTGGTACCACGGCATAGCGCAAGCTTGTCGTCTCTTCATAGAGACGGCAAGCTTTTTTTATTTTACCTATAACAAATTTTAGGAGGGCATTCGCCATGACAACCGAAATGAAAAAAATTCAAATTTTTGATACAACGCTAAGAGACGGGGAACAATCGCCGGGAGCCTCCATCGCTCCGGAGAAAAAAATTGTAATTGCCCGCCAACTGGCGAAGCTAGGCATCGATGTAATTGAGCCAGGTTTTCCAGTGTCCAGTCCGGGAGAGTTTGCCGCGGTTCAGCAAATATCAAGAGAGCTTCAAGGAGTGGAGATTGCCGGTTTCGCCCGAGCGGTCAAAGCGGATATCGACGCAGCGGTGAAAGCTACACAGGACGCGGCAAAGAGACGTCTGCACCTGTTCATCTCCTCCTCAGACATTCATTTGAATCATCAGCTTCGAAAATCGCGGGACGAAGTGATTCAAATTGCACGTCAGATGGTAGCGTACGGCAAGCAGTTTGTCGATGAAATTGAATTTTCGGCGATGGATTCCACACGTTCAGGACGGGAATTTGTTATTCAATTGGTGGAGGCTGTTATATCCGAAGGGGCAACGATTATTAATTTGCCGGATACGCTTGGGTACGCGATGCCAAATGAAATAACGGACATTTTCCATGCGGTCCGCAAAGAGGCGAGGGGCGGAGATACGGTTCGCTATAGCGCGCACTGCCATAACGATCTTGGAATGGCGGTAGCCAACAGTTTGGCGGCGATCAACGCCGGAGCGACTCAGATTGAAGTTACGGTAAATGGAATTGGGGAGAGGGCGGGCAATTGTTCGCTGGAAGAGCTGGTCATGGCGATTGAAACGAGAAAAGACGCCCTGATGGCGGAGACGAATATTTCGATTAGCGAAATTTATGAAACATCACGGCTGGTCAGCCGGACGATGAATTTTCCAATTGCGTACAATAAGCCGATTGTCGGCCGCAACGCTTTTCAGCACGAATCGGGCATTCATCAAGACGGCCTGCTCAAAAACCGCAACACGTACGAGATTATGGACCCCGAAGCGATGGGCATCTCGCGCAGCATGATTATTTTGGGCAAACATTCGGGCAGCCATGCCATTAAGCATCGGTTGTCTGAATATGGCGTCACGGTGACGGAGGAGGAGCTGCGCCAGGTTTATGACCGCTTTAAAGAGGTAGCCGACCAGCAAAAAATGGTGACCGACGACCAGTTGATCCGAATTGTCGGGGATATGACGAAGACGCAGCCTGACCCGTTTGTTTTGGTTGATCTGCACGTTCATGCCGGAACTCAGCGTTCTAGAAGCGCAACCGTAACGATTAAGGAAAATGAGCATGGGACGGAAAAATCTTATATGGCTATGGGGACAGGACCGATCGAAGCGGTTATTCATGCGATTGGGCAGGCGTTTCCCGTATCGGTTGAGTTCGAGGACCTGGAACTGCACTCGTTGTCAACAGGCGAGGACGCTCACGGCGAAGCTGTTGTAAGTATTATCCACAACGGGAAAAGGTACCGGGGCACTTCTATCCACAAAGACATTGTTTTGGCTGCGGCCGAAGCGTATATTTCCGCGTGCAATCAGGCCATTATGAAAGCCGGAGGCATTCACGAAGAGCCAGAAGCGAAAGATGGCGCCAACTAACTAGAGGCTATGAGTGCTTTATCTAGGCAGGTTGTGCGAGTTGCAGACGATGTTAAGAGGAGTGGGAGGCGGCTCGAATGCGAGCTTGCTTCCTTTTTTTATGCCGCGTATGAAAAGTGGGGAAATGAGCTTGTGCACAATGTTATCCACATATCTACAGAATTGTGTGAATATATTTAATAAATCCGCAATACAAAAGGTTTACAATATTTTAATATCAACTTGCAAACGGGGATAGTTTTTTCATGATTCCGCTGTGGGAAATGTGGATAATGTGGACAAATACTCATGTTCTTTATTGCGAAACGACATTTATGCGGGAAATGCGACTTTCAGTAGGGCCCATTCGTTATATATTTCGACTGAATTAACTAACAATTTATGCACTGTTGTGGATATTGTTGTGTATAACTATGAAATAAGCTTCGGGGCGCAATTTATTTTGCGCTAATTACTAATGAGTTTTTCGGTGAAAACAAAACAGGTATGCGATATCGTATTATCAATATAACGAATACGGAGGCAGACCGAATGGATAAGCAAGCAATTATTCAGATGGACACAGTCAGCAAATACTTCGGAACGAATAATGCGATCAAGCAAGTATCCTTTCAGGTGAAACAAGGCGAGATATTCGGAGTAATCGGAAAAAACGGCGCAGGCAAGACGACCTTGCTGGAACTGCTTTCCGGAAACCAGAGCCCCGATGAGGGCAAGCTGCACATTTTAGGAATCGACATGAAATCAGAAGCGGAAAAGCTGAAAGAACATATTAATATTTTTATGCAGAGCACTTCTCTCGTTGATAAAATGACGGTTAGGGAAGCGCTTGAGATGTTTCAAGGATTTTATGCTAAAAAAAACGATATCAGCGCCATTATTAAGCAATTCGGCCTGGCGCCTTACGAGGAGAAAGTGGTGAGACGCCTGTCGGGAGGTCTTCGGCAGCGCATCACTTTAGCCATTGCGGTTGTGAATGATCCCTCTATCATTTTTCTGGACGAGCCTACAACGGGACTGGACGCCCAAGCGAAAAAAGAGTATTGGGCCATACTCGCTTCGCTCAAGCTGCAAGGAAAAACGATCGTTATTATTTCGCATGACATGACGGAAATCCAATATCACTGCGACCGTGTCGGGGTTATGCGCGAAGGAAAGCTTGTCGCATGCGACAGTCCGACGAAGCTGATCGACGAGCTGCCAAGAGGGGGGCTCACGATGGAAGCAGTATATATGTATTATGCTGTCGGCGAAGCAGGAGGTGTTAAAGTTTAATTCAATGAGACCAAGTGAAAGCGGCTACAATCCGTCCAGCGAGAGAAAAAGTCTAGTGGAGAAAAGGATGGAAATGATCGCATTAATTTTAATGAAAAGAAACGGGGGTGAAAAAAAGAAGAAGGACTTAGGGGATGTATCCGCACGCCATTCATAGTATAATTGGCATATTATTGTATATTGCGGAGGATCATTTGTGCCAGCATACAGGGATCATATAGCTTTGCGGATGCAAGAGGCCATCGAAACGTATTGTACTGCGGAGCCTCTAAAGCGTTATGCGCTTCTTTTTGTTGAGGAGAAGTTAAAGGGGTCCATGTTGTTCGGCGAATTGACAGCAGCTCATTACTATATGTTTGAGGGGCATTCAGCCGATATTGCTCGGGCCGCGGCAGCGGTTGAGCTTTTTGTGCTTGCTTCCGATATTTTGGACGATCTTGAGGATGAGGATGCTCCCTCTATGCCATGGATGGGAGTGCCGGCGCCGCATGCTCTGCATGTGGCAGCTTCTCTAATGACTCTCTCCCAGCAAACCTTGCTGGACTCTGTAGCAGACGTCGCCTTGCGCGGTGAGCTTGCCGTTATGATGAACAAACAAATGCTGCGCTCCGCGAACGGCCAGATGCTGGATCTGATGAACACGATACAGGAGGAGGAGCCATTTCTCGAAATGGTGCGGCAAAAATCTTCTTCATTGCTCGTCTTGGCTTGTATGGCTGGAGTATTGGCGGCCGGGCGGCCTTGGAATGAAGAGGTGGCTATGTATGCGGCTGATCTCGGTATTGCGGCTCAAATTCGGAACGATTGCAGAGATTTGCTCCGCTGGGACGAAAAAAGCGATTTTCTTGGCAAAAAAAAGACGCTGCTCACCCTTTATTTGCTGGAGGGTCCTGAGGAGCAGTCGGGCTGGATGAGGGACTATTACGAAGGACGCAGCCCAAAGGAAGACATTCGGGACAAGCATTCCTTGTTTCTCCAAATATGCGAGCAGTCGGGCGTATTGTTGTATGGTTCGGTTATAAGCCGAATGCACTATGACAAGTTTCAGGACAGATTTTTGGCAATAGAGGCTGATTCCAAGTCGAAAGATAGAGTGATTCAGCTGCTGACAGGCGAATTCGCTTAACGCATGAACCGCGCAAACCACGCAAACGGCATTTCGGTAAATACGAATGATGTTTGCGTTTGCAGGTAGATACTAAATTGATATAGTATAAATGTACTATAAAGGTACGTGAAGACCTATACTTTTAGTAGAGATGCGGAGGAGTTTTAGTATGTTAAAAGAAACGATTCGTCAATTGGCCAGCAGCACGGAAAATATGTCCCTTGCATTGAATGGACAGCTTCAATTTGCAGGCGTATCCGCAGCTGAGCAGAAGGCTCTGCTAAACGAAATGAAAAACAACGAGAGTAAAAAAGGCGGCTACGCATACATTTGGAACTAACGAACTAATGGCTGAAAGGAAGAGGTTGTATGAAATCCGCACTATATAAACGAGTCATAACAACCTTCTTCCTCACAGTTTTAGCTATTGTCCTCATTTATTTGACAATCGTCATTTTGAAAACGCCTTCGATTAGGGCTGTCTTGGCTTATCATCCCGCTGAAGGTTATGTCATCGAGTCGGTTGAGCCGGAAGGACAAGCCAGATTGGTCGGCCTTCAAGAAGGTGACATTATTGTTGCCGTAAACGGGAAGCCGGCGGAACAATTTGATAAAGTGATCAAGTACAACTCGCTGGAGTATGCGGATAACGTCCTCGTCACCCATAAAGACGGGGCCATTGAATATATCAAGTTTTCAAAAGCTTGGTCAGGCGAACACTCGACATTGGAATTGTTGCTGCAGTTAGTTATTCCCGGAATATCGCTTATTATCTTTTTTGCGTTTTCCGTCTTTTTATATGTAAAGAGACGAAACGACCCCGCAGCAATACTGCTTATATTGTTTTTCCTTTCCATAGGAGTATGTTACTACAGTTCATCCGCCTCCATTTTAAGGGATTCAATCGGGCTATCGATTATCTATGTGTTTTTGCCTAACATCCCACTGCTCTTTATGAACTTTATGAATATCTATTTAAAAAGGTTCGAAGCTATTTTAATAAGCCAAAAGGCGCTTTGGTTCTTATATGCTGCAGTGGTAGTGCTTAGTATTTTTAGCCTCCTGTATATTTGGACGGATGTATTTTCTATCGAAGCGTTTACATATATAAAGGGCGCGTATAGCGCAATTGTCATGCTCGGCAATGTCTTATGCACCGTAAAGCTGGTCGGGAAATTTATTCAGCACCGGAACACAAAGCTTAAATCTTTGTTTACGATTACATTAGTGTCCCATTTGGTTGCTTTCACTCCGTTTGCGACATTGAACTTGCTGCCGCAATTGTTTGGAGCGAATCAAATTTTGCCGCCCGCGTTTACCGCTTTATTTTTGTTTATATTGCCGGTCGTTTATTTTTATTTGTCGACGTCCAATCAGTTGTTCGATATCGACTTTATATTGACACGGTTCAAATATTACGTGGCATTATCCTTATTTCCGGCGATGATGGTGGCGACTGCGAGCTCGGTTATTTTGCTTGGCGAGGAAAAGAGCGCTTGGTCCGTTTGGGTAGGCATATTTTTTATTGCCTTTATCGGGATGACTCTGTTTCTTTATGCCAAGGAACAAATCGACCATCGCTTTCGCCCGCGTTTGTTTAAAGCAATGTACAGCTATCAGGACAGTCTCGACCGCTTTTCCCGGAGCATCGCAAGGGTGATGAAGCAAGCGGATTTGGAAGTGGTTTTGAAACAGGAGATCAGCTCTCTGTTGCCTGTTAACCGCATTAAGTTTCTCATTGTCGATCAGTCGGAGCAAGCTGTATTCCCGCTGAGCGACAGCCATGAGGAAAAAGTGACGGGAGACTTTCTGCTCGGCATCGTCAATACGTTCAAGCTGGGCGAATTGATCGATTTGCCGTACGGTCTTGGGCTTATCATCGGCAGACAGCGCTCTCGCTATCATATTTTGTGGATCGGTCTCAAAACGAACCATACAAGGTTCAATTCCGACGAAATTCGCTGGCTCAAAACGATGGCCAATTACTCCAGCATTGTATTTGAAAACCTCTATTTAATTGAGGGGCTGATCGAGGATTTGGAGTCGGAGGTTCGCAAGGAGCAGACCACTTCGCCGTGGGTGCTGCGGATGCTGTTTTGCCTCTCGGAAAATGAACGCAGAAAACTGGCGGCCGACTTGCATGATTCCGCCTTGCAAGATCAGCTGTTATGGTATCGCAAGCTGGAATCCATCATGATGGATCATCCATTGACGGAAACGCTCGGTCAAGAGCTGGAAGATATTAAGGAAGGTTTGCTTGACGTCATTCATCAAATTAGGGAAACATGCAATGAGCTAAGACCCCCTCTGCTTAAGGAAATGGGGGTTGTCGAAGCTGTGGAATCGATTATCGAGCATACGCAAATGCGCGTCAATTTTGAAGTGCAATTTCAAGCTTCCTTTATTCACGAACCTATGGATGAAGAGCAAATTACGGCGATTTACCGGATTGTTCAGGAGCTTCTTCGCAATGCGGACAAACATTCCGGGGCAAAGCTGGTCAAAATGGAGCTGGAGCTGCGCGAAGGGACGATTTATTTCCGCTATCAGGACGATGGCGTCGGTATGGATATGAAACATATGGTGGAATCGTTTGAGCACATGGGCTTATCAGGTATTAAGGAACGTGTTGCAAGTCTTGAAGGGGATATTTCCTTCTATTCGGAACGCAGCAAAGGCCTGGAGGTCATCATTTTGATGCCGATCATTGTGTCGAGCGGACTTTCGGAGAGGGGAATATCACGTGATTCGTATCTTATTAGTTGATGATCATCCTTCCGTAGGAGAAGGAACGAAAACGATGATCGAGCAAGATGATGATATGAAGGTGACGGTTGCTTTGTCTGCGCTTGAAGCGCTTGATAAAGTTCATATGGAACCTTTTGATATTATTTTGTGCGATTTGAATATGCCGGGCATTAGCGGTTTGGAATTGACAAAAAGGTTGATTCAAAACGACCCGGAAAGAAAAGTGGTTATTTATTCAGGCTACGAAATCGGCACACATTTTAATTTGCTGGTGGAATCCGGCGTTTCCGGCTTTATTTCCAAAACGGCGTCCAGAGAGCAGCTTCACAACTCGATTCGGTGTGCGCTGCGCGGGGAAGCGGTCATTCCGATTTCTTTGCTCAAGCAGCTTCGGCGACACGAGGTGTCGATTTCCAGGCCTGAGCTGTCTATCGAAGACGTGTCCATCAACGAAAAGGAAATGACGATTCTTCATGAGGTTGCCGCAGGCGTAAGCAATAAAGAGTTAGCCATTATGCTGCATGTCAGCCAAAGAAACGTAGAATACCAGTTGACTAAAATTTTTGAGAAGCTGAACGTGAGATCCCGGTCGGAGGCGATACGGGAGGCCAAACGTCTGGGTTTAATCAGTATGGAGCAGTATTAGCCATTCGGCGGTTTCGCGTTTGTTTCATCGGAAGGCGAAATTTGGACAACAAATAAGCCTCATAAGCTATTACGGCTTATGAGGCTTACGCTTTCTTACATATATTGTTCCCATTGCTCGTAGGCAGCGGCGAGCGATGCCTTTTTGCCCTCGATTTCAGCCTGAAGCTCCTGTATGCGAATATAATTATTGAATACTTCAGGATCGGCGAGTTGTTCCTCCAGCTCCACAATTTGCTCTTCCAGCGTGGCAATTTCGGCTTCGAGCTGCTCAAGCTTGCGCTGGCGGCTTCTCTCCTCCCGTTTTGCCTGTTTCTCCGCTTCGTAAGAGGTAGGAGCAGCGGCTTCTGGAGCCGTTCCTTTTTTGGAACTGCTTTGTCCTTCTAGCGCTTCCTGCTTGGCCTCCTCGATTTCGCGTTTCTTATCCAACATTTCGTCATAATTTCCCAGGAAATGCTCTACGCCTTGCGGCCCCAATTCGACAATGCGCTCCGCCATTTTATTAAGGAAGTAACGGTCATGGGAAATAAAAAACAAGGTGCCTTCATAATCCAGCAGAGCAGCCTCAAGCACTTCTTTGCTATAAAGATCGAGATGGTTGGTCGGCTCGTCCAGTATAAGCACATTCGCTTGAGCGAGCATCAGCTTAGCTAAGGAGACGCGGGCTTTTTCTCCGCCGCTCAGTGAGGAAATCCGTTTCAGCACATCTTCGCCGCTAAACAAGAAGTTGCCTAAAACGGTGCGAATTCTCGCTTCCTCCATATGTGGATACTCGCTCCATACTTCCTCTAGAATGGTGTTTTGCGCATTCAAGCGGGTATGCTCTTGATCATAGTAGCCGAGCTTGACATGAGTTCCGAACTGAATCGTGCCCGTTGAAGGTTCAAGCTGCCCGACCATCGTTTTTAATAGCGTTGATTTGCCAATGCCGTTAGGGCCGATAAGTGCGACTGTTTCGCCACGGGTCAATTGGAAGCCGACGTTCCGGAACAGGGGAATGTCCTTACCGGGAAATGTGACCGACAGGCCGCTTACGTTCAGCACTTCTTTGCCTGTCATGCGTTCGATTTCAAAAGAAAAGTGAGCTTTTTTCAAATCGCCCATCGGTCTATCCATTTTATCCATCTTTTCCAGTGACTTCCTCCGACTTTGGGCTCTTTTGGTCGTAGAAGCTCGAACGATGTTGCGCTGAATAAATTGCTCCATCTTATGAATTTCTTCCTGCTGTTTTTCAAAATGCTTCATATTAATTTCGTATTCAGCAGCTTTTAATTCCATAAAGCGGCTGTAGTTGCCGGTATAACGCTTCGCGGCATGGCGTTCGATTTCAATTGTAATTCCCGTGAGCGCATCGAGAAAATATCTGTCGTGAGAGACGACAACAATTGCGCCGGGATATCCGCGCAAGTACGATTCGAGCCAAGTGAGCGTTTCGATGTCCAAATAGTTGGTCGGCTCGTCCAGCATTAGCAGATCGGGCGCTTGGAGCAAAATGCGGGCCAACGCAAGCCTCGTTTTTTGACCGCCGCTTAAAGTGGAAATAACGGTGCCAGGATCGAAGCTGCCGAAGCCCATGCCGTGCAAAACGCTGTTGATGCGGGTATTGATTTCGAATCCGCCTTGCTCGCGGAACCAGTCGGACAGCTTGGCGTATTTGTCCAGCGTATCCGCATATTTTTTTTCGTCGGCATGGTAAGCGGGATCGGCAATTTTAATTTCCAAATCGCGAAGCTCCTGTTCCGCATCGATCAAATGAGCGAATACGGCTCTCATTTCCTCTATGATGGAGCGATTCGACTGCAAACCGCTGTTTTGCGCTAGATAGCCAAGCCGAACTTCCTTTGCTTTATGGATTTCGCCGGAATCCGGAGTCAGCTCTCCCGCGATAATTTTGAGCAGCGTCGATTTGCCGGCGCCATTGACCCCGACAAGGCCGATTCGCTCCTTTTCTTGAACTTGCATTGATATATTGGATAAGATGGCGCTAACGCCATAGCTTTTGGACACATTGGATACTTGCAACAGCATGTTGGAACCTCCGCTTCGTAATTACATGCAGCCATTAGAGGCATTATCTATTAGTTTACCACAAACTAGCGCCGGCATTGGCGAAAGTTGTATAACAATGGTACACTACAAGTAAGAATGGACGATGCCAATACATAGCGAATCTGACAAAAAGAGCGATGCGGCGCGTGCAAAACGGAAGATGGGATGAAACACAATGTCGGCTCACCAAGAAGGTCTGGACAAAGCGGCTTTTCGCTCGCAGATGGCGGGCAGGCGGAACGGGATTTGTTCTGAGCTTCGCAAGGAATGGTCGGAGGCGGCCGGCATGCGGCTGACTAAATGGATGCAGAGCAGAGACTATCGTTCCGTCATGGTATACATATCTTTTCGCAGCGAGCTTGATTTGTCCTCTTTTATAGAGTGGTGCTGGGAGCAGGGAATCGAAGTGATCGTTCCGCGCTGTATCCCGGCCGATCGGACAATGGAGCTTTATAGGCTTGCCGATTGGGATGAGCTTGAAGCTGGCTCTTACGGCATTTTGGAGCCTGATCCGAACCGGGCAAAGCGGCTTCAACAAACTGTTTGGCCGGATGTCATTGTTGTGCCAGGACTCGCCTACGATTTGCAGGGGGGCCGGCTAGGCTACGGCGGCGGTTATTACGATCGCTTTGCGGATGCGGCAGTAGAGGCAATCGGCAAGCTTTCGAAGGAGAAACGCAAGAAGCCGATATGGCTAGGCGCTGGTTACGAAGCGCAATTGGTGGAACGTGTTCCGCTGGAAGCCCATGATCTGCAATTGAACGGCATTGTGACGGAAAAAGAGGTTTATGAGCCCGTTCCGTTGCGTTTACAGGGAAGCGGGGGCGACGAATAGAGATGGAACTGACTCATTTTAACGAACAAGGCAGAGCCCGAATGGTGGACATCTCCGATAAAGAAGTAACCAAAAGGGAAGCGGTCGCAGGAACGACAGTTCGAATGTCGAGCGATACTCTGACGAAGATTAAAGAAGGAAAAGTCGGAAAAGGCGATGTGCTTGCCGTTGCGCAAGTAGCTGCTGTAATGGCGGCGAAAAAAACGTCGGACTTTATTCCCATGTGTCATCCGCTGCCTCTAACAGGCGTCAATCTTGTGTTTGGCGACAACGGCGTGGATGAGCTTTACATAGAAGCAACGGTAAAAACAACGGGGAAAACAGGGGTTGAGATGGAGGCGCTCACTGCCGTATCGGCCGCCGCATTGACGGTATACGACATGTGCAAGGCTCTGCAAAAAGATATGATCATCGGCCCAACTCAGCTCATAGCGAAAACGGGCGGAAAAAGCGGAGACTATAAGCGCTGAAGCCCTTTTGATCGAATAAGGGACGGGAGGAATGGAACATGCAGTGGAAAGTTGCGCTACTTACGGCTAGCGACAAGGGCTCCCGCGGGGAACGCGAAGACACGAGCGCTCAGGTCATCAGGGAGCTGGTGGAGGAAGAGCTTGGTGGCCAGATTGTCGATTATCGGATTGTGCCGGACGAGCAAGACGAAATTATGGCGGCCATTATCGAAATGACGGAATATTATCAAGCGGATTTGGTGCTTACGACAGGCGGAACGGGTCTTGCACCGCGCGATATCACGCCTGAAGCAACGCTTAAGGTGATCGACCGTGAAGTGCCCGGCCTTGCGGAAGCGATGCGGATGGGCGCCCTTCAAAAAACGCGCCGCGCCATGTTATCCAGAGGCGTTTGCGGCATTCGCGGAAGCTCGCTGATCGTCAATTTGCCAGGCAGTCCTAAAGGCGTTCATGAAAGCCTGATGGCGATTATGGACCAACTGCCTCACGCCCTCGCCATCTTGTCCGGGCAATTGGGAGAGCATAACGGATGACGGATTCGCTAAGTCAAGACAACGAGAGCTATACTCCGAGCGGAACCACTACCACGTTAAAAGAAGTGCCCGTTCATGAAGCGGTAGGGCTCAGACTAGCCCATGATTTGACGCGTATTGTACCGGGCCAGTTTAAAGGCCGCTTGTTTAAACGGGGTCATTTGATACAGGAAGAAGACATTCCAAGTTTGCTTGATATCGGGAAAGAACATATTTACACGATGGAACTCGGCGATGGCGATTTACATGAGGACGATGCAGCTATCCGGATGGCGACAGCTTTGGCGGGCGATGATTTAAGCTTGAGCGAGCCTCACGAAGGAAAGGTCAGCATTAAATCCCCCATATTGGGTCTTGCGCAGGTGAATCCCGAGCTGGTTGACGCGATTAACGCGTTGGGAGAAATTGCGCTGGCCACCGTCAAAACGAATGCGGTGGTGCAGCCCGGACGTCCGCTTGCCGCAACGAGAGCCATTCCTCTAGTCGTGCCCGAGAGCAAAGTGATAGAAGTTGAGCGGCTGGCGCGCATTTACCGCGAGGCAAATGGAGGTGCCGCTCCGCTTAGCGTACGACCATTCTGCAAGCTTAGAGCGGGTCTGCTCACGACGGGCGGCGAAGTTTTTTCCGGCAGAATAGCAGATAAATTTGGTCCGGCGGTTCGGGAGAAGCTGCAGGCACTTGGCTCTGAGGTGGCGGAGCAGCGCTTTGCCCCGGATGATCGACAAACAATTGTCAAGGAAATACACTATTTGCTTGGACAAGGGTATGATATGATACTGGTAACGGGTGGCATGTCCGTTGATCCCGATGACCGGACTCCCGGAGCGATTAAGGAGGCTGGGGCCGATATTGTCAGTTACGGCACGCCAATGCTGCCTGGCTCTATGCTGCTTATGGGTTACTTGGGAGAGGTTCCGATTATGGGGCTGCCAGGCTGTGTCATGCATGATCCGTATACGTCTTTTGACGTGCTGCTGCCGAGAATTGCGGCGGGTGACCGCATCGTACGCGAAGATATTATAGGGTTGGGCTACGGCGGATTGCTTGGTTGTTAGCTTTTGAAAAGAAGTTGTGACATAATCGAATTGTAAAATTTGCAAATGAAGATATGGAGGCATACCAAATGGGTGGAATTGGAGTAACGGGCATTATATTGCTTGTCCTTATCGCTCTTCTGCTGTTCGGACCGAACAAGCTTCCCGAGCTTGGCCGCGCGTTCGGCAAGACGCTCCGCGAGTTTAAGTCAGGGGCTCGTGAAATTATGGACGATGAAGACCGCAGAGACAAGGACAACCGGATTGAGGTCACCAATCGTTCGGAAATGAAAGAGCAAGAAAACAAGCGGCTTCCGGACTAAGCGGGCCCGCTTTTTTCTTGTTTGAACGGCGATAGAAGGGAGCAGTAGGGATTCATGACGAAGGGAAGCACGGATCGAGTTACTAGAGAAGGCAAAGGCTTGCTCCGCGAAGACGGATTGATGCCGCTGCTGGAGCATCTTGGCGAACTGCGCAAGCGCCTCATCGGAGTGATGATTGTGCTTGCGCTTGGTCTTGTGCTTGGAATTGTCGTTGCGGAGCCGGCGTACAATTATTTGATGAGCCAAGAGCCGGCAAACACGCTCACTTTACATACGTTTTCACTTTGGGACGGCATAGGCATGTATATGAAAATTGCGTTTGTTATCGCGCTGCTCATTACGCTGCCTTTTACGACCTATCAGCTATGGGCTTTTGTAAAGCCAGCGCTTCTGCCGCATGAGCAGCGTTCGACGTTGAAATATGTGCCTTTTGCACTGATTATGTTTTTGATTGGCCTTGCGTTTTCGTATTTTGTCGTGTTTCCGCTTGCATTTGAGTTTACCCGCACGGTAGCGAGCCATTTGCAGCTGGAGGAAACCTATGGGGTCGTTCAATATTTTACCTTTATGTTCAGCATATTGATTCCCATCGCGCTGCTTTTTGAGCTTCCTTTGCTCATTATGTTTCTAACGGCGATTAGGATCGTCAATCCGCTGCGGCTAAAGAAGATGCGGCGTCTCGCCTATTTTATTATGGCCGTCATTGGAATTACCATTACGCCTCCGGATTTTATTTCCGATGTGCTTGTTATTATACCGCTTATCGTGTTGTATGAAATCAGTTTGATGCTGTCGGGATTTGTATACAAAAAGCAGCAAATAGCCGATGCCAAATGGGAATTGGAAACCGAATAAGAGTGACTCCTTCAAAATAGAAGGGGCTTTACGCCTGCCGCTTACAAACGGCAGGTTTTTTGTGTTCTTGACAGCTTCAAGCGGCGGGAGTATATTTTAAACATATGTTTTAAACGTTTGTTTAAAATGATTGTTTAACTAGAAAAGGGAGTGTTGAGGATGAGATCCGCTGTGCAGTCGTTTTTGAAAAGACCGACGACATGGGTAGGCATTACAACGGCATTCATGTTTCAAATCATTTTTTCGGTTATTTGGATGACAGGCTATAATGGAGTGACGGACCGTACCGATCAGTTGCGGATTGCGGTCGTGAACGAGGACAAAGCGATGGGAAGCGCAATTGCCGCAAATCTGCTTCATCATCTGCCGTTTGACATGACGGAATCGGGGACGCTGGAAGCTGCCAAAACGGAGCTGAACAACCGCCATTTGCAAATGGTCGTTCATATACCTGCCGACTTTAGCCAGAAGGCGGCCGATGCAGCGGGGCAAGCACAAATCGTTTACTACATTAATGAATCGAATCCCGCTTTAATCAAAAGCATGATGAGCGTAGCTGCCTCGCAAATTACGGCGGAGGTCAATAAACAAGCTGTCGCTGCGGGCATTCAAAAAACGCTGGCTGTGGCAAGTGTACCGGTAGAGCAGGCGGAGGCCGCTTCCATAGGATTGTCGGAGAGAGTTACATCAAACCTACAAGCTTCAAACGCAGTCGAAGGCATGAACAACCAAATGGTGCCTATGATGATGGTGCTCGCTTCTTATGTCGGAGCTATGATTATGGGGATGAATTTGGAGCAGTCCTCCATTGCTATAGCATCCCAAGTGGGAAAATGGAGAAGATTTTCAGCGAGGGCGATCATTAATACAACTGCTGCCCTGCTTGTTTCTTTGGTCGGCTCGACGCTGCTTGTTAGCCTTGGCGGGCAAGTGGAGCAGGGCTTTTTGACACTGTGGGGCTTTCAATTTCTATTTCTGCTGACGTTTATGTTTGTATCTCAAATGTTCCTTTATTTGTTTGGGATTGCAGGCATGCTCTTTAATATCGTGCTGCTTTCCGCGCAGCTCGTTTCCTCAGGGGCCATCGTACCGCGAGAGCTGCTGTCTAATTTCTATACGGAGCTGAGTGCGCTGCTGCCGGCTACTTATGCGGTGGACGGCAACATGAACATTTTGTTCGGCGGGCCGGAAATCACCTCGGATGCGTTCGCTCTAATGCTCATTGGAGCGACGGCCATTATAGTCAGTGCGGCAGCCGTGCTCGCAAAGGGCCAGCCCCATCAGCAGCCGCAAGTTTCGATAGCCCGGCATAAAGAAAATTAGAACGGCGACAAGCCGTCGGAAAGGAGGCAAGCTGTGACGGAAGAACAAGATGTGAAGCTCAGAATTTTGCTCGCCGCCAAAAAGCTGTTTGCCGCGCAAGGATTCGACGGCACGACCGTACGACAAATTTGCGAGGAGGCGGGAGCGAATGTGGCTCTTGTATCATATCATTTCGGGGGCAAGGAAAGCTTATTTACCGCGTTGCTGGAAGCTTTTTTTCCCAATGGTGAACTGGCTGCTATCGATACCGGTATGCATCCGGTAGAAGGCTTGAGGATGATTATACGGGAGGTTACTTTGTTCCGTATTTCCAATCCGGAGCTGGTCAACATTATTCAGCAGGAGATTATTATGAACAATTCTGCCCGCTTGGAGCATATTCGAAAACATGCTATGCCGCTATGGCAGTTGTTAAGAAAGTGGCTTGCGGAAGGCAGGGAACAAGGTTATTACCGGTTCCGGTCTATGGATACCGCATTTATGTCAATAACGGGTACGCTTCTAACGCCTCGCAATCAGCCGTACTGGATGGTGCTTATGGACGGAGAGGGGATCGACCCGGATACGATGATTCAGGATTTGACCGATTTTATTTTGGGCGGTCTTCAATATACGGGGGAATAGAGTGGCAAAAAGCCGGGAGCGTGCGGACGCGCCCGGTTTTCTTTAGTCAGGCACTTGAAATCAATCGCAAAAAAAAGTATGATAAAAATGGTTGTTAGCACTATACGCTTATGAGTGCTAACGAAATAAGACAATAAGCGACAATTTTAGAAGGAGGCTATTTTCAATGATTAAACCTTTGGGTGAACGCGTATTGATCGAACCAATCGCGAAGGAAGAAACAACTGCGAGCGGCATCGTGCTGCCGGATACGGCTAAGGAAAAGCCACAAGAAGGCAAAGTAGTGGCTGTTGGCAGCGGCGCGCTGAAAGACGGCGTTCGCGTAGCATTGGAAGTAAAAGAAGGCGATCGCGTTCTATTCTCCAAATATGCGGGAACAGAAATCAAATACGAAGGCAAAGAATATTTGATCATGAAAGAAAGCGACATTCACGCGATTTTTGGTTAATTCGCGCACACATATTTAATACCATTAAAATTTTAGGAGGTCATTGATCATGGCTAAAGAAATCAAATTTAGCGAAGACGCTCGCCGCTCGATGCTGCGCGGGGTAGACGCTTTGGCAAATGCGGTGAAAGTTACGCTTGGACCTAAAGGACGCAACGTCGTTCTGGAGAAAAAATTCGGAAGCCCGCTCATTACAAATGACGGTGTATCCATTGCAAAAGAAATCGAGCTGGAAGATGCGTTCGAAAACATGGGCGCTCAGCTTGTTAAAGAAGTAGCAACAAAAACAAACGACGTAGCAGGCGACGGTACAACTACGGCGACTGTACTGGCTCAAGCGATGATCCGCGAAGGTCTGAAAAACGTTACAGCGGGCGCTAACCCAATGGTTATCCGCAAAGGCATCGAGAAGGCGGTTAAAGCTGCAGTTGAAGAACTGAAAGCTATTTCCAAGCCAATCGAAGGCAAACAATCGATCGCTCAAGTAGCTTCCATCTCCTCCGCTGACGAGGAAGTAGGCCAATTGATCGCAGAAGCGATGGAGAAAGTCGGCAATGACGGCGTTATTACGGTTGAGGAGTCCAAAGGCTTCAACACGGAGCTTGAAGTGGTTGAAGGCATGCAGTTCGACCGCGGCTACATCTCTCCGTACATGATTACGGACACAGACAAGATGGAAGCGGTTCTCGACAACCCTTACATTTTGATCACAGACAAAAAGATTTCCAACATTCAAGAGATTTTGCCTGTGCTTGAGAAAGTGGTTCAATCCGGCAAACAGCTTCTGATCATTGCTGAGGACGTTGAAGGCGAAGCTCAAGCGACTTTGGTCGTGAACAAGCTGCGCGGCACGTTCACTTGCGTTGCGGTTAAAGCTCCTGGCTTTGGCGACCGCCGCAAAGCGATGCTGCAAGACATCGCCGCTCTTACAGGCGGTCAAGTCGTAACGGAGGAGCTTGGCCTTGAACTGAAATCCACAACTGTGGATCAGCTTGGTTCCGCTCGTCAAGTGCGCATTACAAAAGAAAACACAATCGTTGTGGACGGCGCAGGCAACTCCGCTGACATCCAAGCGCGTGTTAACCAAATCAAAGCTCAATTGGAAGAAACGACTTCCGATTTCGATAAAGAAAAACTGCAAGAGCGTCTGGCTAAACTGGCTGGCGGCGTAGCGGTTATTAAAGTTGGCGCAGCTACTGAAACGGAACTGAAAGAGCGCAAGCTTCGTATCGAAGACGCTCTGAACTCCACTCGCGCTGCGGTTGAAGAAGGCATCGTATCCGGTGGCGGTACAGCTCTAATCAACGTTTATGCGGCAGTTGCAGCTGTTCAAGCTGACGGCGACGAGCAAACGGGCGTAAACATCGTTCTTCGTTCCTTGGAAGAGCCTATCCGCACAATCGCGGCTAACGCTGGCCAAGAAGGCTCCGTCATCGTTGAGCGTCTGAAAAACGAGCCAGTAGGCGTAGGCTACAACGCAGCTTCCGGCGAGTGGGTAAACATGTTCGAAGCGGGCATCGTTGACCCTGCTAAAGTAACTCGTTCCGCTCTGCAAAACGCAGCTTCCGTAGCGGCTATGTTCTTGACTACTGAAGCGGTTGTTGCTGACAAGCCAGAACCAAACAAGCCGGGTTTGCCTGACATGGGCGGCATGGGCGGTATGGGCGGAATGATGTAATAAGGTTTAAAAAAACCAATAGTATAAAGGGAGACGGGCTCTTTCGAGAGCCCGTTTTCTATTTTAAATCACATGAAATCACGTATTTTCATGGGATTCCAAGTACGATACCGTTTCATTAGAGAAATATATAAACAATTGTTACATAAAAACCAATTTTTACTTTAACCGACTGAAATTATAATCTTTATAATTACCCTATATAAGTTTGCTTGCAAAAAGCCGATCCAGCACATGCTGGATCGGCCTTTTCAGTATTTTCGATATCTTAAATTAACTATCTTTCGAATCCGTTTTCTTTCTTTATGCAATATAGAATTGCTCTCCACTTCTTCCCTAATAAATAACATTTTAGCGATCAATTCTATTAAGGAGGAAATTAGAATTCTTTAATCAAGAGCATTTTTCATTCCAAATTATTCTAATATGACTTAAAATATCCTCAAAGGGAAGGAGGTGTAATGATGAATAGATTTAAAAGATTTATTTTACCAGTGGCTCTTGTTTTTGCTATGACTTCTGCCACACCTGTATCAGCAAATGGGGTATGGGATTATCTTGGCGAAGAGACGGTTTACACGTATGGTAGTGTCTACGATTCCGGCGGTGGTGACTATAAGGTATCGGCTGATAAATGGAATACAAGATGTGTAACCTTTGAACTTTGGGAATATGATCCTTATGATCCAAACGACAAAGTAGGATCGGCCACTCTCTGCGCTGGTCAGAGTGCAGTATTCAATGTTAGAGGATTTGTTGATGGTGGCAATCAAGCTGAACTTTTCATTAAAAAGAAGACTCATACAGATAAAGCTTCGAACTTTATTTATTACGACTGATCACGGACAAGCAGTACTGCTCGGTTATGGTCACATGGAAGTGAAAAAGAGGCAACGCATTCGTTCACTGAACTTTTGCGTTGCCTCTTTCTTATTCTCATCTAATAATAAAACTTATGCATATCCTTCGGAACGTTATTGCGAATAAGCAGATCAGACACTTTTTCGCCGACGAGCAATTGATCGTTAGAAGTAAGAAGCTTGACAGCGAATTTATTCGCTTGTCTTTCTAATTTTCCAGGGTTAAAAAAAGACTGCTCATCTAAAAAAAATCGGCTTAAACCGGGATGAAGACGATCATGCGCAAGCTCGTGAGCGCAAATAAACCGTTTCCACTCATCCGATAGCTCACTATGAATGGCGATATATCTTCTTCTTAATTTTCTATAATAAAAGCCTCGCGTATGCTCCCCCAAATCTTCAAACCAAATGTTAATATCAAGGTTACTTGCAATGGTGAACGGACAGTTCGTTCTATGCTGACGAATTAACTTTTTGATGAGATTATCCATTCCATTCCTCCAAGCTATTTGCCAATTGGTTTCCGTTTGTTCTGCTTTTTCGCGTCCCAGAACATTGCTTCCATAATTTTTTTGATTTTTTCTTTATCATCCCCGCTTATCGGTATGCCATCAAACATAATTTCTCCGTCTTCCTCAAGCATTTTTTTAAAATCCCTTTTATCCTTGCTGCTCGCCCAGTCAGGAGAACTTTTCTCTTCGGAAAAATAACCTGCCGCTTCCATCATTCCTTCGTATGAAACGTTCAACGCATCTGCCAATTTTCTTATGGTGTCGGGTTTAGGCACTCCTCTAGTTCCCGTTTCCACTCTCGAAATTTGGGGGGCACTCACACCGGAAAGTGCAGCAAGCTGATTAATGCTCATTGGTTTGCTTTCACGAACGTTTTTTAAATATGGTCCGAAATTTGGCATGGGATAACACCTTCCTTTTCCTCTTGGTAACGAATATACACTTTTATAACCAAAAGGTAAAGGAAGATTAATCAAACGTGAAAATACGATAAACGATAGAAATGCGATAAAAAAACGATAGAAATCAATGAATTTCATAGCCATGCACGGGGGAAATTGGGGTTTACCTTTTGGAACTAGTTGCTTATATTATTACCATAAGGTAATAAATAATGACTATAAGGCTACTGCTATTTCTAGTTTATCGGATTCAAAATACTACTTTAATAGGGGGAATACAAATATGAATGAACAAGAAGCTATCGAACAATTAAGGGGTTACAAGCAGCTGCAAGCGAGGTTGCAAGTACTCAGCACATATAGTGTAGGTGGAGGCATTACCGTGTCCAGACTTAATCAAGAGGATCATTTGCAAGACCTTCATCGTCAATTGCGAGGGATGTCTAGCCACAACTATTTGACTAAGCATGAGCAACGATTAGAGCAAACGGCACACCAATATTTGGACCATTACCCTGCGGGGGTCAGAAGCCAGCTTAAAGCCATTCCGACTCAAGGAAAAGATGCGAAAGACAATAAATTGTTGTCCGAGCTTCGTTCAAAAGTTCAAAAAGTAGTAGCGGCAAGAGGTTATGATGTACGAAGCGATTTGGACGCCGTATTGGATCGGCTTGCTGAGTTGCAGCAGTTACAAGCAGAACTTCAAGATATTGATCATGTATTAGAAGCGCTTGAGCAGTATAAGCCAGAATTCGCACAATTGTTGCGCTTTCGTTATTTAGATGGGGATACGACAGAATTGGCGGCTAGAAAGCTTGGAGTGGTTAGGCAGACGTATCACCGCTGGGCTCGTAAAGCGATATCGGAATATGTGAGGCTTGCGGGTTAAAATGAAGTTGTTACATATGGGAGACAAACGAGTGACAACGGAGTTACCAAAAGGCCTCATTTGACATGATATTATGGTATTGTCAAACGAAATAGAGATAAGCAAAAGTCGTCCACCATCATGGACGGCTTTTTGTTTATAGGATGAGGGGTGAGCAAATGAGGAACAAAAACAATAAAGATCCAACGAAAATGTAACCACATAAGTTATTCAATAGTTATTAAAGCAGCGAAATTGAGATTCTAATTTATCGTTTGACAATACGATTGCGAGCGGGGGTTGTAGAGTGACAGTTCATGAAATTGTTCAATCTGTTGCGGATCAGCTTAGAGCCCTTTACCCCGAACGACCCATTTATGTTGATGAACTGCCAGCGAATGCGAATAACGTCTACTTTGTACAATGTACAAAACAGTCGCATGTCAAAGGGCTGGATCGTCGGCGCCATCGATCCTACAGCTTTGAAATTGTTTATGTTCAAACCGATAAGAACCAATTGAACTTTTACAATTGGGCTGAAGGAATGTACAGCGCATTTGAATCGTTGAGCATAGGCGACAAGATGATAAACCTAACGAATGCAAATGCAACCAGAGGGGAAGACATGGCATTTCGTTATGTGTTTACTATAAATCAGGTTGAATATGTCGCGCCAAAAGCTAATGATTTGATGGGCAGCCTGCAAGCCTCGGGGGGGATAAAAGCGTGACAGCTATACGAAAACAAACTGAAGGTGCTGGTGAGGCTATGTCATCAGAGCCTTCTTTTTTTAAATGGCAGTTGTTAAATTATTTGCACACAGAATGTAGCCGAGATGTACTCGATAGTTTGCTAGACGAAGATAAGCAATATACATTAACCGAAGCTAAACAACAAGTAACTCATTTTATGAATAGGAAGGTGTAATTTTATGCCGATTACGGGTGGTTCTTTTAACTTGCACAATAAAGTGTTGCCGGGAGCGTACATTAATTTTGTTTCTAAGGGCGGCGCAGTTTCCTCTGGAGCACGAGGGATTGCTACATTGCCTCTATCCCTGAACTGGGGCGCGGAAGATAAGCTGATCAAAATCGATGCGGCGGAGTTTAACAAACAAGCGCTGCCTCTGCTTGGGTATTCCGCTACAGCTCCTGAGCTATTGCTCGTTCGCGAATGTTTGAAACGTGCTGAACAACTGCTCCTATACCGTGTAAATAAAGGTGGGACAGCAGCGTCTAAATCCATTGGCGGCATTGCTGGCGGTGTTATGGTCACTGCGAAACATAGCGGTATTCGCGGCAACGACATTAAAGTGGCGGTGCTTAACAATACGGCTGGCGGGTTCGATGTGTTGACTTATATGGAGCAACAATTAGTTGATACCCAAACGGTAAGTGCAGCCGCCGAGCTAGTCGCGAACGACTTTGTTCAATTTGGAACAGGCACACTATCCGCTTCCGCGGCTATCACTCTTGAAGGAGGCGCAAATGGGACGGCAGATGGTTTGACTTACGCTGCTTACTTAAATGCAGTTGAAGTGGAGAACTTTAATGCTATCGGTTATCCGGGAACAGACCCAGCCATTAAATCGCTGCTCGTATCCTTTACGAAACGACTGCGCGACGATGAAGGCAAGAAGGTCGTATGCGTCCTTCATAATCAACCGGCCGATCACGAAGGCATCATTAATTTGAAAAACGGCGTCGTGCTGGCAGATGGAACTACGATTTCTGGCGACAAGGCGGTAGCCTGGGTTGTTGGCGCATCTGCAGCAGCCGCTATTAATGAAAGTTTGACGAATGTCGCTTACGATGGCGCGGTGGATACGGACATTAAATATACGAGAAGCCAGTATGAAGCGGCGGTTAAAGCCGGCGAATTTGTATTCTATGGCGATTCCGGCCAAGCTAGAGTGCTTTCGGATATGAATAGCTTAGTGACGTTCGGCAATGGCAAGTCGCCGGATTGGACAAGCAATCGTGTCATTCGTGTGATGGACGGCTGGGGCAACGATGTCGCCCGTATTTTCGGAGCTTCCTATACAGGTATTGCAACTAACAATGATACAAGCCGCCAATTGTTCAAAGCGGATCTTGTTTCGCTGGCTATGCAATATGAGAACATTGGAGCGATCAGCAGCTTTGATAGTGAAGACATCACCATTTCTCAAGGTCTGGGCAAACGGGATGTCATTGTGGAATGTGCGCTGACGCCTAACGATAGCATGGAAAAACTGTACATGACTGTACAAGTAGCATAAGGGGGATATAACAAATGACTAGACTACATTCGCAGGATACGATCAGCGGTAAAGAAGGAAGAGCGTTCGTTAAAATTAACGGGAACAATGAGGAGCTATTTTTTGCCAAAACAATCGAAGCAACGGTTGAAAAAGCGAAATCCGAAATCAAATCGATCGGCAAACGGATGACGGGCCACAAAACAACAGGGCTGTCGGGCACGGGAAGCATGACAATCTATTACATGACGCCGCTTTTCCGCTCTATGCTGCAAGACTTTAAAAATAAAGGCAGAGACGTTTACTTTGATATGGTTGTAGAAAATGAAGATGGAGCGAGCGCGGCGGGCAAACAAGTGGTTCATTTGATGGGAGTGAATCTTAACTCCACGATTTTGACAAAGCTTGACGGCGATAGCGACGATCCGCTGGATGAGGAAATCGAGTTTACTTTTGAAGACTTTAACATTTCCACTCCGTTCAAAAAAATTATCGGCTAATAAACAAAGAGGAGCGATTATACGATGGGTAGTTTACAAGATTTTTTGCTAAATAATACGGTGGAGACAGAGGTGCAAACGGAGGTGCATATTAAGCCGTTTCCAGCTCCGTTTGTTATTCGTTCCATCTCCGAGGCGGAGAACAAAGAAATTCGTAAAAGCTGTCAAAAAGTAACGTTCAACAAAAAGACGCATCAAAAAGATGTGGAAACCGATGTGGATCTTTATTCCAACCGTTTGCTCATTGCTTGCTCTGTGGACCCATCCTTCAAAAATGCAGAGCTGCAGGCGAAGTTTGGCGTAGTGGGAGCGGAAGCTTTGATCGATAAGCTGCTAAACCCAGGCCAATATTCGGAGCTTGTGCAACGGGTTCAGGAAATTAACGGCTACAGCACGGATATGAACGAATTAGTGGAAGAAGCAAAAAACTAATTAAGCAGGGCGATGGTGAGGCTAACTATGCTCACTACGCCCTGCACCGTTTGAAAATGAGCCCCGACGATTTAATGGCTAAACCGGTTCATGTCCGCGCATTCATCTATGCGAGCATATCGGAGCAGATTGAAAATGAGAAGAAACAAATGGCGAAGTCGAAAAAAGGAAAGTGAGGGGGGTGGGGATGTGAATATAACAAGTACAATGGCTATGTACGATCGTTTAACGATTAAAATTAATCAAGCTACCCAAAGCATTGAGATTCAACGTGCCGCCTTTCAAAGCTTAAATGTGACCCAGCAATCGACCGCAAGTAATGCGGTAACACAAGCCTCTAAAGTTAAAAAAGCTTGGGAAAAGGTAGAGGAAGTCATTTCAGCAGCGGCAAGTGCAGCTGCGGCCGTAGTCGTTGGCACACAGTTTGTTGATGCTTATACGAATGCTCATGCTAAGTTAGCTTTAATTAAAGATCAATTTCATTCTCTGGAAGAGTTGCAAAAAAAATTATATGATTCCGCACAAGAGCTTGGAATTCCCTATTTAGATGTCGTTAATTCCGTCGCAGATCTTGGATTGCTTGCCAAGGAACAGTTTGCTAACAACGATGAAATGTTAAAGTTCAGCGAGCTGGTCAACAAGTCATTTGGTATTATGGCAGCAACCCCTGAGCAGCAAAAAAAAGGGATGGAAGCGGTTATTCAAGCTATGGCAGCGGGCAGGCCAGATAATATAGGAATAGGAGCTATCATGCAAGATGCACCATTGGTAGCCAGAGCTTTGGAAAATATGTTAGGCAAAAGTTCCGGAGAAATAAAAAAAATGGCTGCTAACGCTGGGATTACCGCAGATATGATCAAAAAAGCGATGTTTGCAGCCGAGAAGGAAATCAGCGATAAATACAAGCAAATGCCGTTAACGTTTGCTCAGCTAGGAAATCAAATTGCAAACTACTTAATAACTACATTTAGCCCGGTTATAGAGTGGATTGCTTCTCTAGCTGGGTGGATCAAAGATAATTGGTCTTCCGTTGCGCCTATCTTTTATGGACTCGCTGCAGCAGTTCTTGTATTTGGAGCAGGGTTAGCTGTTATGAGTGCTGTAACATGGATTGCAACAGGTGCGGCTAAAGCATTTTTTATTACATTATTAAAAAATCCTTTATTTTGGGTTGCATTAGTAATCGGGGTTATTGTTGGCGCTATATACAAGTGGATTCAATCCGTCGGGGGATTAAAGATTGCTTGGGCGCTGGTTACTCATGCTTTAATGACCGCATTTGACTTCGTTATGCTTGGTCTAACTACGGGAATCTTCTGGATAATCAACTTATTCGATAGGTTGCAAATGGGATGGATGACTGTCGTAACCGCTATTCAAAATTTAGCTGGAGATATGAGTGCGGGCACCTTAATGATTTTACAAGGAATGGTTAATGGAGCGATTGATATTATTAACCGTTTTATTGGGGTTCTAAATCAGATTCCAGGAGTTTCAATCAATACGATCGCTCACGTTTCCTTTGGTACCAATGCGCAGCTTCAAAACCAGGCGGAAAAAGCAGCCCGCAACGCAAAATTGGCTAATTTTATAAGCGATAAACAAGCGGATAAGAAAGCACGCGACGCTGCGCTGGCTACGATGAAAAGTGATTTATTAAATGATGCAAATGCGCGAATGAATAAAATTAAACAGCAGCAAGCAGCGGCAGGGGCAAAAAGCCAAGCCGGAGGTACGGCTCTGGGAAGTGCGGCCCCAACAGTTCCAGTTATGGCTGCCAATGTGAATAAAGTAAACGAAGTCGGCCACGTCAATGGCGGAGAAGTGAGCATTGCCGAAGAAGATTTAAAAATGATGAAGGATGTAGCGGAGATGAGGTACGTCCAAAACTTTGTTACGTTGACCCCGACTGCTGTCATGCAAGCCACGATCAATAACGGTGCGGATGAAAAAATGATGCTTGATGCACTGGAGCGTAAGCTTGAAGAAGAGTTTGCAATAGCCGCAGAAGGTGTGTATGCGTAGGGGGTGAAAAAATTGTATCAATTGTATTTGTTACTGGATGCCACCGAGTTAGAGTTTCCCGTACTGCCCGAAAAGCTTGAAGTGAGCGCAGGCGGGCATAATGAAACGAAATCCGTACTGCAACTGGGTGAAATAAATGTATTAAATAAGAAAGGACTCAAAGACATTTCTTTTGAGTCCTTTTTTCCTGTCATGAACCACCCTTACGTAACGGGCGCCAAAGTATTAAAGCCCAAGGAATACGTCAATGCGATACAAAATTACCGGGATACGCTAAAGCCTGCCCGGTTGTTGCTGGTTGGAGCCCATTTGTCCTTTAATATGGCGGTCAGTATTGAAGCTTTTGACTATGAAGAGCGTGCTGGAGAAGTTGGCGATATTTATTACACAATATCCTTTAAGGAATACAAGGACTACTCGGCCAGGCGGCTAAAGCTGAAGGGCGACAATAAAGCCTTTAAAGATTCCGCCGAGCGTCCAGGGAAGCCAACTGTTCCGAAATCGCACACCGTAGTCAGGGGAGATTGCTTATGGGCCATTAGCAAAAAATATTATGGAGCGGGCAATCGATATCCGGAGTTATACGCCAAAAATAAAAAGACCATTGACGATCGCAACAAGGGTAAAAATGTGCCCAAATATACGATTTATCCTAGTCAGGTGTTGACGCTATGATGGAAATCTATTATCAGAACATCAATACAGGGATGGCACATGATATTACGACGCTTGTCACCTCGGCGGAATGGAAAACGGCGCGAGTCGGTTCACCCGCAGCGCTCGAGCTTTCCGTTCTCTATGATTCAGAAGTTGTCATTGATCATGGCGGCATTGTTTCGCTTAAGGTTGGGTCAAACGGGTTGTTTTACGGCTATATTTTTAAACATTCCAACAATGGCGACGGAACAATGAAATGTACAGCCTACGATCAAATCCGGTATCTCAAAAATAAGGATACGTACAGCTTCAAAAACAAGCGAGCGGACGAGATCGTTTCGAAAATCGCAGCCGATTTTAAAATGAAAACAGGAAAGCTCGAAAATACGGAATATGTCATTCCTCTTACGATGGAGGATGGTCAGACGCTGCTGGACATTATTCTAAAAGCGCTGGACAAAACGTTGGTTTACGGCGGGAAGATGTTTTATTTATGGGATGATTTCGGTAAATTGTCCATATCCAATATGACCTCGACTCTGCTTAATTTAATTGTAGGCGACAATAGCTTAATGACGGATTTTGATTATAGCAGCAGTATTGATGGAGAGACAGCGAACAAAATTAAACTCGTCCGAAAAAACGAGGAAACGGGCATGCGGGATGTTTATGTCGTTCAAGACAGCGATAACCAGAAACGATGGGGCATCTTGCAACATTATGAAGAACTGAAGGACGGATTAAACGAAGCCCAGGCCGAGCAGCTTGCTGATAATTTATTGTCTCTTAAGAATAGGCCGGACATAAGTTTGAGTGTAAATGGGGTGTCCAACCTCAATGTCAGAGCCGGCAGAGCTGTGTTTGTTGAGCTTAAAGATGTCGGTGTGAGCGGTTGGTATGTTATCGATGAATGCTCGCACAATTTGGTAGACCAAACAATGAGTCTGAAAATGATGGTGATGTGATGATTAGCGAAAAAATAAAAAAAATTGCCGCACTAGCAAACGGCGCCTCTTCACCTGCAACGATTATGTTCGGAGAGGTCAAAGGGCTCACGCCTCTCCAAATTATGGTCGACAACCGTTTCTTCATTGATGATGATTTCATTATCCGATTGAGGGATGCCGTAGTTGCCGTAGGGGATAAAGTCGTATTAATTCGTAATGCTGGAGGGCAACAATTTCTACTCGTAGGGAGGTTGTAGCGTATGATTCCAGACACTTCTAATGATCGGTTCCAGATAGGCGACACTATGGCCGTTGAGTCTGCCGAGCAGCAACCAACGCGGACGTTCCATATCGACTTTGAACGAGGTAGAATTATCGGTTTTATTGATGAACACGACGCAATGGAACAAGCGATTTATATGATTTTGCGCACGGAACGATTCGACCATCTTATCTATAGCTTCGATTATGGCGTGGAACTGAAACAAGTGATGGGAAGAAACTATGCGGTTATGGAAAGCGAGCTTGAGCGTGTAATGACAGAGGCATTAACTGCGGATGCGCGAATAACTGCGATTGAACATTTTAAAGTAGAACTGATAGATAAGCGGACGGCAGCGGTGAGCTTCACCGCTGTTTCTATTTTCGGAAACATTTTGATCACATCGGAGGTGAATGTATAAGTGGATTTTTCAGCAATGACGTTTGAGAGTATATTGGAGCGTTGTTTGGACAAAGTGCCCGACGATCTGGATAAGAGGGAAGGCTCTGTTATTTATACCGCGCTTGCTCCAGCGGCCGCAGAAATGGCGATCCTTTATTCCGTATTGTCGGGGGAGCTGGATCGGGCTTTTCCGGATACGGCTGCGGGCATCGATTTAACGAATAAAGCAAAAGAGCGCAGCGTTTTCCGGTTTCTAGCTACTGCCGCTATTCGCAAAGGGATATTTACTGCAAGCAATGGGAGTGGCTTTGACGTTCCAATCGGCTCCCGTTTTTCTGGCGGCAGCTTAAATTATGTGGTGACTGAACGAATTGGGCCTGGTGAATACAAGCTGCAAGCGGAGCAGACAGGAGACATGGGGAACAAGTATGCGGGCATTTTATTTCCGATTGATGACTTGAATGGGCTTGCTAGCGCAACGATGGCCGATGTCCTTATTTATGGTGAAGACGAGGAATCGGATGATTCGCTTAGGCAGCGATATTTCGAATCCTTGCAGGCGGAGACGTTTGGCGGCAACGTTTCGGACTATCGGAAAAAGACAGAAAACATTCAAGGCGTTGGCTCCTGCAAAGTATTCCCTGCTTGGGCGGGAGGCGGAACAGTTCAACTGGTTATGACCGATAGCGAAGGGGGCGTGCCCACCCCTACTTTAATTGCTTCCGTACAGCAAGAAATGGACCCAATGGGCTTTAGCGGAAACGGCAAAGGATGGTCTCCTATCGGACATGCGGTTACAGTGGCCGGAGTAACAGGAGTCCAGCTTCAAGTAGCGTTCAAACTAACGTTCGAATCCGGTTATGCGTGGGAAGGGATTAGAACAAACGTTACGGCGGCCATTCAATCCTATTTGTCCGAATTGATTCAGAAATGGGCAGATGCGGACACGATTACCGTTCGGCTCAGTCAGATTGAAGCTAAAGTGCTTGCTGTGCATGGCGTAGTAGATATCGGCGGAACGACGGTTAATGGATTAGCGCAAAATGTAACGTTAACGGCTATGGAAATTCCGTTGCTTGGGACGGTGACCCACAATGCTTAACTATTGGCCGGACTATTTGCATGACATTAGAGAGTTTAGGGCCATTGCAGAAGCGGAACAGCCGGAAATAGACGGTTTAACCGATGGCGTTAACGCTATGTCGCGAAACTTTTCGGTTTTTACGCTAGATGAGGTTGGCATTAAACGGTGGGAGAACATATTAGGGATCGCAGGAAAAGCGGCGGATCATATGGATTCCAGAAGGTTTCGTATCATTTCTCGAATCATCGACCAAATTCCAATTACGAAGCGTACGTTGTTTGCACAACTCGAAACGTTATGCGGCAAAGGCGGATTTACTTTGCAAGTCGATAGCGAGACGTATACCGTGTCCATTAAGCTCGCCTTAACTTCAAAATACGCCTTCGACGATGTCGTTGCGCTCGTAAAGCGATCCCTTCCGGCAAATTTAGTTTACAGGATTAGCATTATGTATAACCAACATGGCAAGTTATCGAACCGAACACATGGTCAGCTTGCGCTGAAAACACACAATGATCTAAAAAATGAGGTGATCTGATGGCTAATACGCCAAATTACGGGCTTAAACAGCCGGGAGTAAATGATTTTTATAATGTTGAAGATTTTAATCACAACTTTGGCGTCGTCGATGCGGAGCTGAAACGCAATGCGGATAAAGTCAACAAAGTGGATGCGGTAGAGCAGACACTGGGCAATATGGTGGCTGTGCCAACTACGGCGAAAGACGTGGCGGGCGCGGTTACGGAACTGCATAATAAAGCGCAAAGCTTGCAGACCGATGTGAATGAACACAAAAATACAGCAAGCATTGTAAGTAATGCAACGTCAGAAGCTGTGGCAGGGCGGTTAATAACGCGAGATGCTAACGGCCGCGCTAAAGTGACGGTTCCGGTGGATGCTAACGACATGGCCCGGCTAGCAGAAATTCAATCTCCGCCTTTTGTTATTACTACAGGCACAGGAACGGATTATTTGGCAACATTTGTACCGGCCTATCCGAATTTGAAAGCAGGCACCAGAATTACGATTAAGATGCACCTCAGCAACACGGGAGCGGCAACAATCAATGTTAATGATTTGGGCAAAAAATCAATCTTAAAATCAACGGGTAGTACATTAGCTTCCGGTAATTTGAAACAAAATTCTGTGTATACCTTGGTTTTTGACGGATCGGTTTTTATCTTACAGGGTGAAGGAGGGTCGGGCACCGCTCAACCTGCAAACGTACTGAGCGGTTTTACATTTAGTAATGATGCTGGGGATCAAACAGGGGCGATGGTTGATCGGGCCGGAGACACGGCAGCGGTATCGAGTGCAGTCAACGGTACAACTTTGCGCTTGAGGGCGTCTGAAGGCTACCGTGACGGTGTAAATGATTTTGTTACGCTAACAGATGCGGATTTTATTGCGGCTAACATACGCAATGATACAAACCTTTTTGGACTTGCTGGAACGCTTATGCCAAAGTATCAGGCGAGCGGGACGGCTACTTCCAGTACTACTACCCAAACTATCGTGACGCCTTCTTCGTCTGTCACAGCAAATCACTTAACCGTAACAGGTTTAAATTTTCAGCCGCAAATAGTGATCGTAAGTTTTGAACAAGCAGTGAATTATAGCTATTTTGCAGTATATGTAGCCGGCTTTTCCTTTCATTCATCCAGTCCGTTGTGTAACCATCTTTGGGGATACAGTACACCTTATCCGATGGCTCTATTTGGTCAAGCTTCAGGAGATTTTGCTCAACCGACGAACGGTTTTAAACTCCCTGTTTACGTCGCAAACTCAAATTTTAGTTGGACAGCAATAGGGTAAGGAGGGACAAATTTCAGAGGACTTTGGACAGTGTACTAGGTATCGTGTTGACCCAAGCATACAACAAGTCCTTTTTTCGTATCCCGATCCTAACGTACAAGGACAACAGCCTAACTTCCAGCAACCACTTACAGTTAAGGCTGCACAACTCGAACAGCAAGTTACTGTCATACAGTTTACCATTAATAACCTTCTATTAGGAGGAAACTCTGCATAGACAGTTTTATTTTGTGGAGAGGGGGTTTCATATCTTCTCTACAATTCATGAGTTATTAAACACCATTAATACGACATTCAGCACTGATAATAATCTATAGTTGAAATTACATCTTAAAGCATTAAGAGTAATGAAGAGCTTTACCATAAAGGTGAGGCTCTTATTGAATGGAGGTGCAACAATTGGAAACAGCGACTAAATCAACAATAGCTGCCCTCGGGGCAGCTATTACTTTTTTATACGGGGGGTGGGATGCATTGATCATTGCACTCGTAGCATTTGTTGCTTTTGATTATATTACGGGTATAGCGGCTGCTGCTGTGCAGGGAAAGCTGTCCAGCGGAGCTGGGCTCAAAGGAATTGCTCGTAAAATGTTTATTTTTGTAGTGGTTGCATTGGGTCATATTGTAGATGTAACCCTCGGCAATGAGAACACACTAATTCGAGACGCCATTATTTATTTCTACTTGGCCAATGAACTGCTGTCTATCCTTGAAAACGGCGGAAAACTGGGCGCGCCTATTCCCCCTGTTATTAAGCAGGCAGTCGAGGTGTTAAAAGGGAGATCAGGAGGCAAATAGAAATGGACAACTACAACGTCAGTCATATTCCTAAAACGACACCGAACAATCGTCGCCCCGCTCATCCCTTAAACGCAACAACGATTACATTACACAACACGGGCAACCCTAAAAGCACAGCTCGCAATGAACGGGATTGGCTAACTAATTCTAGCAACAATCGCACGGCGTCCTATCATATCGTCATAGATGAACATGAAGCAATAGAATGTTTGCCGCTTAACGAAAATGCATGGGCAGCAGGGGACGGCGCGAGCGGACCGGGCAATCGGGCATCCATCCATATTGAATTGTGCGAAAGCGGAAATTATGCCAAAACGTTAGATAACGCTGTAGATTTGGTCGCAAAGCTGCTCCGTGAAAGAAGTTGGGGCGTTGATCGGCTGCGCAGACATTATGACTGGACTCGTAAGCTGTGCCCGAGACTGATGTACGACAGCGGTAGTTGGGCAGGTTGGCAGCTCTTCATAAAGCGAGTAGAGGACAAGCTTAATGACAAGGGAGTCCATATAAAAGTAAATGGCGAACTCATAAAAGCTAGAGGCGAGCTTAGAGATGGCGTGACCTGGCTCCCCTTGCGTGCTGTTGCCGAAGCTTTAGGCACTGAGGTCAGTTGGGAAAGTCATCATAAAACAGTTCATCTAACTCATTTAAATTAACCCCACACTAACATCGTATTCGCAAGCGTTTTGCTTACAAGCGCCTTCAACGCTTGCATTTCCTCTAAAAATCCAATTTCTCTAACATTAAATATTCCTTATTGTCACTATCATAAAAATACTCCCCTCTAAGTAGTTGGTTTAAATGATAAACCTGTCTACTTAGAGAGGAGCTTATTAAAGGTTTCCAGTCTCTTTCCTCATTTATAGGATCGAATCGACTTAATGTTTATTTCTCCACGCGGTACCTTTTAGCCGATCAATTCGGCTTTGCCTAACATGCGATAAAGCAGCACTGCTGCCTCAGCGCGCGTCAATGCTTGCTGCGGCCGCAATTCATCGCCATATCCTTGGATGAGGCCTAATTGGATTGCAGCGGCAATGGAGTCTTTTGCCCAACTGCCAATTTGCGCATGATCGTTGTAAGACGACAAGAGCTTCTGTTCGTCCGTAGGGCTGGACGCTATAACCGCTGGAGCAAACTTCATCGCTCGGACAAGAGCAACAACCGCCTCCTGGCGGGACACATGTTGTTCTGGTGCAAATCTTCCTGCCTGTACGCCGTCCATAATGCCATAGGCATGCACGGCTGCAACCGCACCAGCATACCAGCTTGCTGCGCTCACATCGCGGAAACCGGACGAATCGGCAGTGTTTGCGATAGGCAGACCGAGCGCTCGGGCAAGCAGAGCGGCCAGCTCAGCGCGGGTGATGGTCTCTTCTGGAACGAATCGGCCGTTTTGCAGGCCGTTTACGATCATCCGGCGGTTCATGTCCTGAATTTCTGTAGCGGCCCAATGCCCTTGCAGGTCAGTTAGGTCGGCTGTTTTCATAATCGGGACATAAGTGCTGTTGGTCAAACTATGGATAACCGCGGCAGGACGGCCGTCCACTTGCCTGAAAACAGTCGGCACCGGACGCAGGCCGGTCATTTCATCCCAAATGGCGACAGTTGAGACGCTGCCAACCGCATCTTCCGGCAAATAAATGACGCGTTCGATATATTGGTCAAACCGGTTCACCGTTTTGCTAATACCTTTTTCCGTTATGCTGACGTTAAACTCCAGTGGTTGAGAAGCCAACAGGAAGCTGTCCCGTTTGGCTGCATCCAGCAGACCGGGAAAGTCCTTCTGTTCACGGTGCTGGATAGTGATCCGAGCTTCGGCAGCGCTGGTCAAACTATCAACTGGCAACTGCTTCATCAGCTCCGCCACTGGAAGCCGATACTGGCCGTAAGAAGTCTGCAACAGCACGATAACCGCTTTGTCGGCCAACATGTTGATAGCCTCGCCTGTCAGACGGAGATCAACTCGGTTAGCCGATTTTTTTACAGCGACGGTCAGTACAGTGTCTGTTGTACCTATCAGCGGGTCGACAACCTTGCTAATCGTTTCTTTGTTCAGCAAAACATCGATGCTCGGCACACCGTTCCCATCCGTTGTCAGCTTGCCTAGTCCCGGCAGCTCGCGTCCGTTGATTTGGATGCCAACGGTTGGAGAAGGTTCGTAACCGGAGATGGCAGCCCGGTTTACTTGCAGGGTGTAAGTTTTGCGCACCCCGTTCTGCGCGATGACCGTAATGTTGAAGGTGTTAGCTCCGACGACAAGAGAATAGGCCGCAGTCGGCGATCCAGCAACGACTTGCGTATTGTTCACATAAACGGTGGCATAGGAGTTGGAAGGAGCCAACGTCATAGTTAACCCATGTACGGCATTCTCAACCCCGATCGAATAGTTGTCAGTTCCCGGCTGGAAGGCTAACGAAGCCGCTCCTCCTTGCCCGTTAAGCACCCAACTGTTCAGATTGGCGTCTCCGCTCCGAGGCATAATGTTATCGATTTCTAACTGACGAACGTTGGCATTGCCTGCCGTGTCTGTGACATAGATCGAATAAATGCCATTTTCCTCAATGGTAAATTGGTTGGCGATGGTTTCACCTTGCGTGTCGAAATAACTAGGCGACTGGTTTCCCTCAGCCCATTTGACGATAGCCACACTATTCGAAGCGCCATATACAGTTGCCGTAACCGTGACGGTAACGCTGTCAAAGGTCGGTGTCTCCGGACTAATATGTAGTCCGATATCCGGAGGCTGGTCGTAGGCGAACCTTATGCTCACCGTCTCGTTAAGAAGAGTGCCGCTTGCTTCCTCGGTCGCGGAATAAGTGACATTCTCCGCCGCCGTGTTACTAACGGTGAAGGATGCAACGCCGTTAACATCCGATACGCCGCCATTTACGCCGCTAATGATAGAGTCGCCGCCGCTCGCTGCGAGCAGCACACGTTTGCCTGACAGCGGGTGGCCATAAGCATCCATTAGTTTGACTTGGATCTGCGCGGAACTGCTGCCATCTGCTCGCACGACCAAGCTGCTAGCGGACACGGTGGATTGTACCGCATCAACTGCGCCTGCAACAAACTGTACGCTTACCGTTGCTGAAAGCGGCGTTCCGTCAACACTTGCGCTTACGGAAGCGGTGCCGATTGTCGTTGAGGTCGTCAATGCCGCCGAATAGGTTCCATTATTATTGTTCCTCACTGCACCGATAGTACCAAGCGTGGCGGCGATGTTGACGTTAACACCCCCAGCGGTCACAAGGTTACCTTGGGCGTCTTTTAGCGTCACGGTGACGGTAGTGTGGCTAGTACCGTCTGCAGTGAGCGATGCATGAGCTGCCGTGATCGTGCTCGACGCTGCAGAAGCTGAGCCCGGCACAAATTGCACGTTTGTCGTCGATGTCAGGGGGATTCCTCCGACCTTGGCACTGACCGTTGCTGTACCTGCCGTGACTGAGGAGGTCAGTACCGCCGAATACGTCCCGTTGTTGTTGTCCGTCACAGCGCCTACGTTACCGAGCGTAGAGGCGATCGTTACTGTTGAGCCTCCTGTAGTCAAAGCGTTTCCACTCGCATCTTTTAGCCTGATGATTATGCTGGTTTGACTTGTGCCGTTCGCTGTAAGTGTCCCAACCCCCGTTTGTATGGTGCTGTTTGCGGGTGAAGGAGCGCCGGGTACAAACTGAACAGAAGCCGTTGAGGCGAGACTCGTGCCGTCAACCGTCGCTCTGACTGTAGCAGTGCCTGTCGCTAAGGGAGCTGTCAGTGTAGCTGAGTAGGTACCGTCATTGTTATCGGTTACAGGTCCAATAGTTCCTGCGGTCGCCGCGATAGCAACGGTATGGCCGCCAGTCGTCCAATCGCTGCCCTGCGCGTTTCTGAGCTTCACTCGAATAGTTGTTTGGCTGGTTCCATCAGCGAGGAGACTGGCTTGGTCGACGCTGATTCCGCTTTCATCTATGGACAAGCCCTGATCGGCAACCATGTAGGTTCTGAAGGCAAAGTCATAGCCGGTAGCAGGAGAGGAGCCGCCAGGATAAGGATTTCCGCCAGACATATACCATCCGAATCCAGCCGAACCTCCGAATTCAGTGGAAAGGACCATCCGGTACATGTTGTTTCTTTTAAGATAGACCGACAACCCAGAGAAGTCGGCTGATACCCAGCCATCTCCGAAGGAAGGAACTTGCAACGTAGCGAGAGGCGCGCCCAAATTGCTTTCCTTGTAGAGCTTAAGTATCATGGCTCCGGTTGTACCATAACTGCCGGCTAAATTCAGTTCGAACCTATCAAGAGTTCCGCTAATTGCCGGAGTAAAGGTTTGGTATCTGGAATAGTCAGCATTAACCCAAGAGTTTCCGGTACCTGTAAGCTGCTGCTGATCCGGTACAGCCGGATTAGAGGCGTGCGCAAAGCCTCCGAACATTCCAAACAGCATGAAGAAAATTAATAGAGTAGAAGTCCATTTTTGCTTATGTATGAGTAAAATTTTTTATCCCCCCATTTTTCCTCATTATACCACATCGCTATTGACAATGGTCAGCCCCTACCGCTTCCTGCAGGTATGATTCGCCGCAATGGTTCATACGATATTACAAGCATTGAAGGAGGTGCGCGATGTTGGATGCAAAAGAGGACCTAACCCCGTTCCAGGAGCATAGCTTCTGGCTTGAAATTTTAGAAGACCACGCTCATTTTATGCATGACTTTCTTTCCCCGACAGAGGAGAAATGGGTTCATGCAGCCGGGCAATATATTGAAGCTTTCCGCGGTTTAAGAAACAGACTCTCGCAATTAAATCCTCTACTAAACGTGCAATCGCCGGAAATGAAAGAGATATCTCAAGCGATATACCCCGTTGCGCTAGGCTATTACCGATTCGAAGGAGAGGCGCAGAGGCTTCGCATTTTAAATGAAATAAACCTGAACTTAACCCCCTCCTACTTAAACGGGACGTTAAATGAAAATCAAGAATATTTGCGTCTTCTCCAATATTACATACATGGCAGGCAGCCCGTTCCTCTATCACTCATGGATTTGCTAGATTTGTGGCTGGAGGATCAGCTCGGACACGCTGTACTGCTGCAAAATGTGCTTGATCCTGTAGAGATCGGCTATTCCGAACAAGCGGACTCTTATGCGAAAGCTTTTCAAGCCCATATGCTGAAAAACGATGCCATTAAAGGGTATTTGCGCTTCATAACCCCCGGATTCGCGGTGCAAATGCAGCTTGCGAGGGCGGTGTCGGAAACAACGGCGCAGTTTTATCAAATGGTTCTAAAGATCATAGAGCTGTTCCAAGAATCAAGCATCTTATCCAGAGCGACGCTGCGGTTTTTGGAGCATCATCTTCCCGAAACCTGTTATTTTATCCGCAAGCTTAAACAGTTTGAACCTTCCATCCATAAGCTGGACAACTGCCCTCTCACGAAACCTTCTTTCCCTCTGGAATCATAATATCTCATACTCTTATACACCCATTATTTGATGACCCCATACCGTTTAATGGTCACTTTCGGAACGATGGTAATTTCAGCCTCGGAGAAAGCTTGGCTCCAGTCGTCCTGTACGTTTTTCCAATGCTTATATTGAAAGGCTCTGGCGTATAAACCTAAACCAATCGGATCGGTTTTATTTTTTTGGAGCTTGCGGATAAGGGCGCTCAGTTCCTTGTCCACTTGCTCCTTTACGAGCTGCTCTATTTTTACTCTATCGTTAACTGCGTCTGCATCGTCTGTCAGCTCCGTAATTTGCAGGTCAATGGGCAGGTCAATGTTAAATTGAAACCGGTCATCGGCAAACGCCGTTTTAATTTTGGGACTTGCTTTAATAATATCGGAGCTCATGACCATTTTCTCCCCATCGATAGTGAGGTTTGTGCTGTAAATAGCGGGTGCTTTAAAATCCTTTTGCAAAATGAGCAGCAACGTGCTTTCCGCTTTGTTCAAAAGAGTCGCATATTTCCTGTCGTTTTTCAGGAGAGCAGTGCCTGCGATGCTGATTTCGTTATTATCCAGCTTGATTTCGGAAATATAAGCGTTGATGCCTTTTTCAAAACGGAAATAATGAAACTTCTGCATCGTCGTTTCAACAGTTATATCCGAGTTGTGTCCAGACACAATTAAACTTCTAATAAATTCAGTCAAAATCGGATGGGCGTCTAATTTCGTGGATAACAGCCTGACGATTGAGCAATCGCATGTCGCTATTATTGCGCTGTTGGACACTTTTGCATCACGGTAAGCTACATCAAGCTGCGGGAAAAGATCCATTTTCTTCAACAATTTTTTGCTGACCAAAATAAGTTGAAGCTTGCCGATCATCATATTGCCGTTGCTCTTCGATTGGGTGACCAATCTAGACTTCCGCAAAGAACTGCTTTTGGCGTCCAGCAGCAATTCTTTTGACTTAGCGTCTTCGTTAAAAACTAAAACCATGTTTTGAATCGTTAAATGAGCGGACTCGTCTAAATCGATTCCTGTAATCGTTACAATAGAGCTTTGGTCGAGCTCCATGCGATCCGAGCATCCTGCAAGCAACAGGGTGGGGAGGACAAGAAAAAGAAGTAACAACTGCTTCAAGATCGCCTCCCCCTTTTAAAAGCATTAACCGTACTCATGTACGCCAAAAGAAGAACGGGAAACAGCATCCCTAAAAAGACGGCCGCTTGACTGTACCAGTTGGCTCCCATCGTCAAGTTTTCGAAGGTGGGCTCAATAAAAAATGAAGCGATTATATACAGAGCAACAAGTCCGATTAGCGGTCTTGTATGATCGTTCAGGCCCGTCCAATGTGAGATGCCGACTGACGAGAAGTAGAGGTACGGAATAACCGATTGAGATAAAATAAGCAAATAGAATGCCAGAAATACAATCTCGAACCGTTCAACAAATGGCAAGGCAACGGACTTAAGCAGTTGCAGAGTAGGCCAAAGATAAAAGTGAAGTTCGCCTTCGCTGAAATAAGCGAAAGAAATGAAGACAACGACTAAATAAAGAAACAGGGAAAGCGAGCTGGCAATGACCACCCCGGAAAAGGCTTTCGACTTATCCTTGAGAAACGGATAGAGAAAAAAGACAAGCTCAAAGCCGAGAAAAGACGTTAAGGTGACACGGACAGCTTTCAGAATAGGCATAATTCCTTCTTTAAGAATAGGAAGCAAGTTCAGGAGATGGGCTTCATTAAGTGAAAATAGAAGAAAAGGCGGCATCCATATAGTGGAGATATAAACAAACTCCGCATAGCGCCCCTGTACTTGAAAACGACTTCTGGCAATCATATAGATAGGCAGTAGGAATGCCGCGATTAGAATGATGTGGCTCGTATTGCGCATGATCCATGTTTGAATGATGAAGATGGATGAGAAGAGGATGTAGCCGGCGGTCAATCCGGTATAGCCGATCCATACGAGCGAAATAGACTTGCCCATCCATTTTCCAAATAGATGGGGCAATAAGTCGTAGAGAGTCATATCGGGATTTTTTTTCATAATTTGAATGATTAAAAAACTGGCAGTCAAAGTGACCAGCCAGCCGATAATTAGCGACAACCAACCGTCGGTCCCGGCCAAATCGGCAAGATCCCGCGGCAAAGTCAATATGCCGATTCCGATTTGCGTTTTGTATATATACAATACAAACTGCCTGAAGCTAAGCTGCTGGCTTCGTGGAACGGCCATTGTGTTCACCTCTGTCTGCATTATGGTTGTTCTGAATTGGCGTCATGCGGTTTGGATTTGCGGACTCTCGAATGAAATCCGTGTCTGGGAAACCGAGCAATCATCTGCTTCCAATCCTTTATTCGCACGGGAAACAGCGGACTGCCGTAAGGATATTTTAGAGATTGCAAAGAAATGATGTGCACGGCCAGTATCATAATTCCGATCACAATGCCGACGAGTCCCAATAAGTAGGCCGCAATCATAAAAGGAAATCTCAGCATTCGGATAGCGGCGGCCATGTCTTGGTTGGGCTGGATAAAGGAGGCGATTGCCGTTAAAGCCACCACGATTACCATCACATTGCTGACGATGCCCGCTTCAACCGCCGCTTGTCCAATGACGATACCGCCGACGATGCCGACGGATTGCCCCACTTTAGGCGGAAGTCTTAAGCTTGCCTCGCGCAGCATTTCCAGTAAAAGTTCCATGAACAACGCTTCCAAAATAGGAGGGATAGGCACACGTTCCAGCGACTTGCCAATAGAGAGCACCAAATCGATCGGGATAATTTCATAATGGAACGATACCGTCGCAATATAAATGGAAGGCAAAAAAACGGCAATCAGCAATCCGATAAAGCGCAGCATGCGCTGAAAAGTGACGATCGGCCATCTGAGGTTCACATCGTCAATAGATAGGAAGAAGGACAGGAAGGTCATCGGTCCAATCAAAACGTGAGAGGAATGATCCGTAAGAACGGCAATTTTTCCTTCCATTAGAGCCGAAGCCGTTACATCGGGCCGTTCCGTTACTAGCAGCTGAGGAAACAAGGAGAAGTTTTGATCTTCTAATTGCTCCACTAGCTCTCTGGTATTCATGATCCCCTCTGTATTCACTTTTTGAATCCGATTCGACAGTTCTTCTACTGCTTGCGGATCGGCTTTGGAGGATAAATAGGCGATTGTCGCTTTGGTATGGTTGGAGCCAATGATGAAATTTTTCATCGATAACTGAATATCCGGGAAATAATGCCGGATTAATGCGATGTTGGTATCGGCTGAATCGGTAAACCCGGTGCGTGAGCCAAGCAAAGATAACTCATTTTGCGGCTCCTTCACTTCCTCGGATGGCCATGACGCCGTTTTCAGCAAGTAAGCCCTGACCTCGCCGTCTACAAACAAAACGCTGCTCCCTTTTAAAATTGCTGTTTGAACGTCCTGCCACTTTGAAGTTTGCTTAATTAAGCTGGATAGGATAATAGAGTTCACTTGCCCTTTGTCCGACGCTTCAAAAATGAGAGGCTTAAGCACGCGGTCGAACAGTTTTTTTTCGTCAACAATGCCGTATAAGTAAGCGACAAAGGCATTTTGGCCGTCGCATTTGAATTGAAACGATTTGATGGTGAAATCAGGGGCATCAGTGAATTGCTCTTTTAATCTGTTTAAGTTGATATCGATGTCGGATTGGATTGTTAGCTCTTGAGACTCCATGCCGTGCCCTCCCGCAATTCGACTTTGAGCTTTTAATTTGTGCAAATTGAGGGATTTTATTCCTGTTTTCCATAGTTCCCAATCGTTCATCCGAGCCCATGTTACTTGACAACATTTCTGCAATTTCCTATACTGTCTGTAATCTAATATGGAAATACGATGAACGAGCGAAGTAGCGGGTTGTCACTGTTTCAAGAAAGCTGGGGGTTGATGCAACCCAGCACAAACAATGCCGCGAATTACACTCTGGAGTATCTTGGGTAACGCCAAGCGGAGTAGCATCCGATACCGTTGCTGAAAGCGGCATGAACGGCATTTCGCCAGCTCATGCAATTTGGGTGGTACCACGGTTATTCAATCGTCCCTGTGTCTTCATAAGACAAGGGGCGATTTTTTTGTTGGGATCGAAGCTTAGAACAGCGAGCCATAAGCAGCGAGGTAATCTCTCGTTTTGACTACAAAAAGGAGATGAAAAGCAATGACTTTAAACACGAACATTATCGACGAATTGGAATGGCGCGACGCCATTAATCAGCAGACCGATGCGGAAGGACTGCGCGAGCTGACGGCTGAAAAGCAAGTTTCCCTGTACTGCGGCGTCGACCCGACGGGCGACAGCATGCATATCGGACATTTGATTCCTTTTATGATGCTGAGAAGGTTTCAACTGGCTGGGCATCGTCCCGTTATTTTGATCGGGGGAGCTACCGGAACGATTGGCGATCCGAGCGGACGCCAAAGCGAGCGCTCGCTTCAGACGATGGAGCAGGTGCAGGCCAACGTCGACGCGCTGACGGCGCAACTGAAAAAGCTGTTTGATACGGATGATGTGGATGGCGCCAGCAAGCTGCGGATGGTTAACAACTATGATTGGACGCACAAAATCAACGTCATCGATTTTCTACGCGACTTCGGCAAAAACTTCAGCATTAATACGATGCTGGCGAAGGACGTCGTGTCCAGCCGTTTGGACAGCGGCATTTCGTACACAGAGTTTTCGTACCAAATTTTACAGTCGCTTGATTTCCTTCATCTGTACCGGGAAGAGGACGTTCAGCTGCAAATCGGCGGCTCCGACCAATGGGGCAACATTACAAGCGGTCTCGATCTTATTCGGAAAAAGGAAGGCTCCGAGGCCAAAGCATTCGGCCTTACGATTCCGCTTATGCTAAAGGCGGACGGCACCAAGTTCGGCAAAACAGCGGGCGGCGCCGTATGGCTCGATCCGAACAAAACGACTCCGTTTGAATTTTACCAGTTCTGGGCGAACACAGATGACCGCGACGTCGTGAAGTACTTGAAGTTCTTCACTTTCCTGGATCAAGCGACAATCGAAGCATTGGCCGAGAAAGTACAGTCGGAGCCGCATAAGCGCGAAGCGCAAAAAGCTTTGGCCGAAGAAATGACGAAGTTCGTTCATGGCGAAGAGCTGCTGGAGCAGGCGAAAAAAATTACGGCGGCGTTGTTCAGCGGCGACATTAAATCGTTGACGGCGGATGAAATCGAACAAGGCTTCAAAGAAATGCCTACTTTCCATGCGGCCAAAGAGTCTAAAAACATCGTCGACTGGCTGGTCGATCTCGGAATCGAGCCTTCCAAGCGGCAAGCTCGTGAAGATATCGCAAACGGCGCTATCTCTATGAACGGCGAACGTGTTCAGGACATGCAATTTGAGGTGACGCCGGAGCATTCGTTCGAAGGCCGCTTCATCATTATCCGCAAAGGCAAAAAAAATTACAGCCTCGTCAGGCTGACTTAATAGCGGGTAAGCGATTTTGTCGCTTAGCAAAAAAAGGTCTTCCGGGAGAGCCGCGCGCTCTTTCGGAAGACCTTTTTTATACCGTTAGTGCTAGCGTCTAATCGTCACATGGGTGCCAATCGGAACTAGCGATTGCAACTCCAGAACGTCAGGATTGTACATGCGAATACAACCGTGAGAAACCTCGTGGCCGATGGAAGAAGGGTCGTTGGTGCCGTGAATGCCGTACGACGGCCTGGACAGCCCCATCCAAAAAACGCCGAACGGGCCTCCCGGATTGAGTTGTTTGTTCACGATGGTATACTCCCCAGTCGGAGTCTGGGTTAACATTTTCCCAATCCCGACGGGATAAGCCTTGACGACAATATTATTGTCCAACAAGTACAATTGACGATCCGACAGGTCGACAATGATGCGGTAATGGGGCATAGCTTTCCTCCTTTCCTCATTTTATGAGAGGTCGCGGATGAAGGCGTGGGCAAGCAACTTTGTCGGAGGGATGATCGCTTTGTGGCGACCTTCTGAATTCGCCAATTTTTGCATGACAAGCCCGGCAAATTGGGCTATGATAGTCAAGATAATTGAATAGACGGAACAGGTCCATAGATGGAGCTTCATTAAGAACGACATCAATTGGTTAAAAGGGAAGCGAGTGCAAATCTCGCGTGGTCCCGCCGCTGTAATAGAGGAGCCGTTGCAAGATGCCACTGGGTAACCGGGAAGGCTGCAATGACGATGATTCTTGAGCCAGAATACCTGCCTGCCTCCGTACACCGCAAATTCTACGATGGATAGGAGGGTGTTTTCAGGTGCAGGCGATCATGCTATGCGCTTTTTAAACTTCTCAACTCTACCGGGTTGGGAAGTTTTTTTATTTTAATAGAGAGGATTGAAATAGAAATGATAGCTGCAAGACAAAAAATGATAGCATGGCTTCTTATATTCAGCGTATTTTTATCCCTGTTCGCGGGGGCTGGCGTCTCTGTTCATGCAGAGGCAGGAGCAACACAAACGACAGGGTATGTCACAATAGCTGTAGAAAAGTTTACTTTGGGGCAGGGCTATATTTTGGAGCCGGTTAAAGTTCCTCTTTACGAGGGAGAAAACGGTGCGGCTTTGCTCACCCGTGTGCTTGGGGAAGGCAATTATTTGAATAAAGGAACCGTCCAGGACGGCTTTTATTTATCCCATGTGCGGGACAGAGAGACAGGCGCTTTAAATATCCCGTCGTACATCCTGAATGCCGTGATCGCAGCGGGGGGAACGATTGGTTCCAAAAGAGACCCGGTATATCTCGGCGAATTTGATTATTATCCGATGTCCGGCTGGATGTTCATCGTCAACAATGAGTTTTCGCCAGTCGGGTTTTCGCAATATATTCCTCGCGATGGAGACGTTATCCGCAACCAATTTACCGTATACGGATATGGCGAGGATTTGGGATCGCAATGGGGAGTTCCGCTTATTACTCCCGCCAACAAAGATGCTTTGACAAAGGCAGTTGCCGAAATTAACAGCAGCCCTGACAAACAGGCCATGCTCGCGAAAAAGGCGCTTAAGACGGCATATGCCGACGCTTACGCCAAGCTGCAAAACATGGAAAGCACTCAGCAAGAGGTGGACGCGGCGCTGGCCGCTTTGAACGCGGCCATTGAACTGGGCAAGCAGCCGGATAAGGTAAAGCCGGTTATTCAGTTGACGGGACTTGGCTCTTACCAGGTTACCTCATCGAATGAGGTTCAATTTCAAATATCGGTAACGGACAACGTTTACGATTCCGTACCGACGGAAGTGACTTTGAACGGAAGTCCGCTTAGCGGACAGAACGGTCAATATACGGTAACCCTCCCGGGAACGGACAATCAGATTACGGTCAGTGCGGTAGATGGGGAAGGCAACAGGGCCGTCAAATCGGCGTTTGTTCTTCGTTACGCCCCAACATACGCCGAACAATTGAACAAAAACTTGGCTCATATTTTGAGAACGGTCCCTAATCCCGTTTATGGAACCGGCAGCGGCGACTGGTCGGTGCTGAACTTGGCGCGTGCGGGATTTACCGTGCCGTATGGCTACTATAATACGTATTACAGCAATGTCGAAAGAACGGTCATCGACAATATGCTCAGATATGGAGGCAAGCTGCATAGCTCTAATAGTACGGAACATTCTAGAGTTATTTTGGGCTTGTCTTCCACCGGCAAAGATATTACCGCGGTAGGCGGTTATGATCTGCGGGCGGCGCTGGCGGACTATACTTATGTGAAAAACCAGGGCATCAATGGCCCGGTTTTTGCCCTGCTCGCCTTTGACAGTCGCGCCTATGACATTCCTGCGGCTCCAGAGGGGAAAGAGCAAACGACAAGAGAAAAGCTCGTTCAAAACATTTTGGACCGTGAAATTAAAAAAGGAACGGCGGACGCGGGCGGTTGGGCGTTTTTCGGCAGCAGGCCGGACCCTGATATGACAGGGATGGCTATGCAAAGCCTAGCTCCTTATTATGGTTCCAATCCCGATGTAAAAGCGGCCGTTGACCGCGCGCTGCTAAAGCTGTCCCTTATGCAAAATGCGGACGGAAGCTTCTCCAGCGGAGGATCGCCAACGAGCGAAAGCGCGGCGCAAGTCATTGTAGCTTTGACAAGCGTCGGGATCGATCCTAAAAACGATTCGCGTTTTATTAAAAACGGGAAATCGGTTCTAGACTCGCTGCTTTCTTACGCTTTGCCGGGCGGAGGTTTCCTTCATGCTTACCCAACTTCCGGTTCTGCGGGAGCAGCAAACGGCATGGCGACGGATCAAGGCACTTACGCTCTTGTGGCGTACGACAGATTTGTAAAAGGGAAAAACTCGCTCTACAACATGACCGATGTGCCGGCGAAGCTGCCTGAAGAGCCTAAGCCATATCCGCTGCCGGCGGGCAATGAAGCAGCCGTTGTGATCCCTAACGATTATATAGACTATCTGGTACCGATCACGGCTGGGGACAGCGGCAAAACGATCACGATCGACATCCCGAGCGATAAATTTTCCACAACTTATCTTCAATTGCCGCAAGGAGCTCCATTGCCGCAAATCGAAGCGCAAAAGGGCGGAATTCGCGCGATCGTACCGAAAGATACTCAGGTAACCTCTGGCGATACGGCCAAGCTGGAATGGCTGAGCGGGGAAGACCACGAGCAATCCGGTTGGAGAGACGGGATCGCGCCTCTTCTACCTTCAGGCCAAAAGCTCGACTCCGTTGATGCTGTTTTTTCGATGGGCGGAGGAGGAAGAGTTGAGTTTTCCGATTATGTGACGCTTATTTTTACGGGCAAAAGCGGAAAGCAAGCAGCCTATATCGAAAATGGCACAGCACACCTCATTGCTAAATTTGCAAGCGATTCGACCGGCAGAGCAAGCGGGAAGCCGGAATATGCGTATGACAACGGCAGCGATTTAGTCGTAAAAACTAAACACTTTACCGATTTTGCCGCCTATTCGGCAAGTGCTATTCCAACGCCGGGCGGAGGCGGTCCAACCGATCCTCAGCAATATGTCTATTTGTCGGTAGATAAGCACACAATCAACAAAGGTTTTACTTTGTCGGAGACGAAAGTTGAGCTTAAATCCGGAGATACCGCTTGGACTTTGCTGCAGCGGGTGCTTGGCGATAAAGGGATAACCATCCGGTACAAATTTAACAGCCAATATGACAGCGTATATGTGGAGTCCATTGCTGGCGATGGAGAGTTCGACCACGGCATTGGCAGCGGCTGGATGTACAACGTAAATGGCACTTATCCTAATTTTGGGGCCAGCAAATATACGTTACAGCATGGAGATAAGATGCAATGGCGTTATACAACAAACTACGGCAAAGACCTTGGCGTCCATTGGGAACCGGGAGAGGTGCCGGGCGAATCCGGAAATGAAAATGGAAACGGTCAAAATCCTGGGGAATCAGGCGGAGAAAAACCAGAAAATCCAGGAGGAGAGAAGCCTCTCGATTGGAAGCTTAAGTTCACTGACGCAGGCCAGGTTTCTCCTTGGGCGCTAAGTGCGATTGGAAAAGCGGTAACGGAAGGTTCCTTGCAAGGAAGCGATGGCAAGCTTAAGCCGAAGGGCGAGGTGACAAGAGCCGAATTTGCCAAAATGCTCGTGGAGATTCTAGGGTTGACCTTCAATAAGGATGTAACGACCCAATATGCCGATGTTCGTTCGTCGGACTGGTTTTATCCTTACGTTCAAGCTGTCCATCAAACGGGCGCAATGAGCGGTCATAACGGTCTATTCGACCCTAAAGCGCCAATTACACGCGAACAAATGGCCGTGACCGTATCCAGAGCGTTAGATTTGCAGCGAACCGGCAAAGGGACGGCTCTGCTAGATCTTAAAGAAGCTGCAGTATGGGCTCAAAACGATATACAAGCGGTTGTAGAAGCGGGAATTATGCAAGGCTCAGGCGGGCAGTTCCAGCCGAAAGGAAAAGTAACGAGAGAGATGGCCGTTGTTGTAGCCGTCAGAGCTGATGAATACAAGGATAAGAAAGCAGAGGAAACGCAGGAGCAAAACCTGATTGGCGTAAAGAAGGAAGCGATTGATGCCAGCGAGTTTTTGCTTCAGGCCGTTAAGACTCCCGCAGTAAGCAGCATTGGCGGAGACTGGACCGTGCTCGCTTTGGCCCGCGGAGGATATGAGGTGCCGGAAGCTTATTACGCCGGTTATTATGCCGAAGTGGAGCGGACGCTGAAGGAAAAGGACGGCAAACTGCATAACGTCAAGTTTACGGAATACAGCCGTGTCATATTGGCTTTGAGCGCGCTGGGCAAAGACATCACTAACGTAGCCGGTTATGATTTAAGGAAGCCGCTGGCTGATTTTAACGCAGTTGTGAAACAAGGCATTAACGGGCCAATCTTTGCTCTGATCGCTCTTGATAGCAACGAATATGATATCCCAGACGTTCCAAATGTGCAGGAGCGGACGACGAGAGACCGTTTGGTCGATTATATTTTGGGACGCGAAATTGAAGGCGGCGGATGGGCGCTAGATGCCAAAAGCACAGAGCCGGACGTCGATTTGACCGCAATGGCGGTTCAAGGGCTTACTCCTTATTATTCTTCGAATGCACGGGTAAAAGCGGCAGTTGACCGCGCTGTAGCTTGGCTGTCGAAAGCGCAGCTCGCTGACGGCGGGTATTCCAGCTGGAATTCTGCCAACGCCGAAAGCTCCGCGCAAGTGGTAGTCGCTTTGTCCGGCCTTGGCATCGATTCTGCAAGTGACAAACGTTTTGTCAAAAACGGCCGTTCCGTGCTGGCGGCTTTGCTTGACTTTGCGGCCCCGGGCGGCGGGTTTTACCACATTAAGCCCGGAAGCGGCGCGGGCAATGGAGGAGCAAAGCCGGGTGAAGTGGACCTTATGGCTACGGACCAAGCTTTGTATGGGCTGGCGGCGTACATCCGGTATGCCAATGGAAATAACCGACTATACGATATGAGAGACGCTTTTAAAGCGAAGCCGGCTCCAGTGGCGAAGCAAGCGGCATAAATTTTAATTCGACTTGAACCGGGCAAGGGCGGCGATCGCTCTTGCTCTGGCTGTTTAAGGTGGTGCAACGATATGAATAGAAAAAAAGCGGCATTTGCGGCCTTGGCCATTGTCCTCATTCTTGCCGCAGCCTTTTTCTGGGGGGATGGCAGCGGTTCTTCAGGCCCTCCTTCGAGGGGAGCCGGTTCCGACTCGCTTGCGGCAATCGATAAGGGCGGCGGTACGGAGCCGCATACTGACGCTACAACGAAAGCGGGCTTATCATCGGATAGTGGGACAGAGAATACGGGTCCAGCGGAAGACGGATCATCATCGGATGGCGGGGGAGATAATGCAGGCTCAACGGAAGCCGGGGTAGAGGCTTCAGCCAAAGCTGGGGCTGAAGAACGGCCTTCAGCAAGTGGCGGAGAAACGAGCGCTGCCCCTTCTCCCGTTCATGAGGAGTCTTCCAAAGGAGCGCCTGCCACTCCTGGACCAAGCGGTTCCGATGCGATAAACGGAAATGATGACAAGAGTCATACAGGAGGGGGCGCGAAGGCAACAGGGACTCCCGGTGCAGTAGGGGGAAAACTTCCGTCCGCCACGCCTAAGTCGAGCCAAGGGGGAGCGAAGCCTAAGCCGTCGCCGTCCGCAAAGCCGACGAAGGATCCTTATTTGACCGACCCCGTTCCATCTGGGAAGCCAAAGCCGGTTGAGTGGCAAGATACCGAAGTCGACAAAAGCAAAAAGCTTACCGTAACGCTGTCGGTAACGGCTGCGACCATTTTGGACAACTTGGACGAGTTCGATAAAAACAAGCTGGAAGTGCTGCCGGATGACGGGATTATTTTTAAGGCACAGACGGTTGAGTTTTTTGAAGGAGAATCCGTTTTCGACGTCCTGCTAAGAGCAATGAAAAAAAACAAAATTCATATGGAATTTGAAATGACGCCGATTTATAACAGCAATTATATAGAAGGAATTAATAACATCTACGAGTTCGACTGCGGCGAGCTGAGCGGGTGGATGTACAAAGTGAACGGCTGGTTCCCGAACTATGGCAGCAGCCGATATGCGCTCAAGGATGGGGACGTCGTCGAATGGGTATACACCTGTGACTTAGGCCGGGATATTGGCGGAGACGCGGCAGCGGCGGGAAAGGAATAAGATGAGGGACCACTTTTCGGGCTTTCATCCCGCCGTTCAGTTTTTTTATTTTGCCATCGTGCTCTTGTTTGCCATGGTGTTTATGCATCCCATTTTGCAGGCGATCTCTCTTGCAGGCGCAGCCGCTTATTCTATTTTGCTAAGAGGCCGCAAAGCCATTGCGTTTCAACTGCTGTACATGGTTCCCTTCTTTTTAATTGCGGCGGTAATTAATCCTGCTTTTAATCATGCGGGAGTAACGATTTTGTTTTATTTGGACAATGGCAATCCCATTACGTTGGAGTCGATCCTATACGGCTTAGCCACCTCTTGCATGCTTGTAACCGTCATTTTGTGGTTTTCCTGTTACAACGCGGTGATGACTTCCGATAAATTCATTTATTTATTTGGCAAAATCATACCTTCGCTTTCTTTAATTTTTTCGATGGCGCTTCGATTTGTCCCCAGGTACAAGGCTCAACTAAAAGCGATTTCTCAGGCGCAGAAATGTGTAGGCCGAGACGTTTCGCAAGGTAGCCTCCTTGCTCGGGCCCGTAACGGACTGACCATTTTGTCAATCATGACGACGTGGGCGCTTGAAAATGCTATCGAAACGGCAGATTCCATGAAAGCAAGAGGGTACGGACTGCCGGGCCGGACCAGCTTCTCGCTGTATCGGCTCGACGGCCGCGATCGGATAACCCTCACGATTATGGCGGCGCTTTTGTTAATTGTGGCGACAGGCGCGATAAGAGGAGAGACGGCAATGCGCTATTTTCCCTCCATTCAAGCAGCCGAGGGGACGATGTTTGGTGCGGCTTTGTATGCGGTGTATGGGATGTTATGTTTTTGGCCGATCATTATCCATGTGCTGGAGGAAATCAAATGGAGATTTACACAATCGAAAATTTAAACTTCGCTTTTCCCCCCAGCGGCGAGTCGGAGCATGAAAGGAAAGCTTTGTCGGATATTTGTTTGACGATCCATAGCGGTGAGTTCGTAGCGCTTTGCGGTAGATCGGGAAGTGGAAAAAGCACGCTGCTCCGGCAGCTTAAGCCGATTCTGTCTCCCCACGGCAGCCGGAGCGGAACGGTTTCATTTAAAGGAGCTCCATTAGAAGCGCTGGATGATCGGGCGCAAGCGTCGGAGATCGGTTTTGTATTTCAAAATCCGGAAAACGGCATTGTAACGGACAAGGTGTGGCATGAGCTGGCGTTCGGGCTAGAGAGTCTTGGCATGGATAGCCGGACGATTCGGCTGCGGGTGGCGGAGATGGCTAGTTTTTTCGGCATTCAAAACTGGTTTCGCAGGGATGTGGCGGAGCTGTCGGGCGGGCAGAAGCAGCTTCTTTGCTTGGCTTCCATTATGGCTATGCATCCAGAAGTGCTGCTGCTGGACGAGCCGACCTCGCAGCTTGACCCTATCGCAGCCGCCGATTTTTTGGAGACGGTCAAAAAAATTAACCGGGAGTTCGGCACAACGGTCATTATGACGGAGCATCGGCTGGAGGATGTGCTGCCGGGTGCCGACCGAGTCGTTGTTTTGGAAGCCGGAACGATCCTTGCCGACGGCTGCCCGCGCCAAGTCGGAGAGAAGTTGCGTACGGAGGGCCATCCTCTTTTTCAATCGATGCCGACTCCGATGAGGGTTCATGCGGAAGTGCAGGGGGGCGCTTCGGCCCCGTTGACCGTAAAGGAAGGGCGGCAATGGCTGGATCGCTATCTAATCGGGCGGAACAATTCGCCAAAACAGTCAGATGAAGCGGAGCAAGGTCAAGGAAGAACTGAACAAGATCAGGGGATAGCCGAACAAGATCAGCGTAGAGTCGAACAAGACCAGAAACGGCGTTTCGTCCTATCACCGCAAAGTGAAAAACGAAATCTGGCACAGTCGCAAAGTCAAAAGCGTCGTCCCGCCCTGACATTGCGCGAGGTTTGGTTCAAGTACGACAAGCACGGGCCGGATATCGTAAAAGATTTGACGTTGGATATAGATGAAGGACAGCTTCATTGTATTCTGGGAGGGAATGGAACGGGCAAAACGACCATGTTGTCTCTCATCAGTGGAATGAACAGGCCATACCGGGGAAAAGTGCTGCTTGGCGGCAAAAACCCGGCGACTATGGGCGCCAAGGAGCTTTTTCATCGGAACCTTGGCGTCCTTCCGCAAAATCCTCAGTCGTTATTCGTGAAAAAGACAGTTCAACAAGATTTGCTTGAAATAGTGGCGGAAGCTCCGTTGTCTCGGGAAGAAAAGGCGGAGAAAGTGAAGGCGATCGCCGCATTCGCCGAACTTGAGGAGCTGCTTTTGTCCCATCCGTACGATTTGAGCGGAGGGGAGCAGCAGCGGGCTGCCTTGGCTAAGGTGCTTTTGCTGGAGCCGAAAGTGCTGCTGCTCGATGAACCGACCAAAGGACTAGACTACTTTTTTAAAGAAAAGCTGGCACAGCTTTTGAAAGAGCTTGCTTCAAAGGGAACCGCTATCGTCATGGTTTCTCATGATATCGAGTTTTGCGCGAAACACGGAGATGTATGCTCGTTGTTTTTTGACGGCGCCGTCCTAGCTACAGGTCCTGCGAAATCATTTTTTGCGGGCAACAGCTTCTATACGACAGCGGCCAACCGAATGGTCCGCCATGTTTGGGATTCGGCCGTGACGGCAGAGGATGTGATGGAACGATGTCGGTTATAGAGAAGGTAACGAAAGCGAGGCCCGCAAGCCGAAGAGCTTTTTTGGCGGCCTTTCTCATTTTTATCGCCATTCCGGCGACTATATTATTCGGCATTACGGTGCTCGACGATCGGAAATATTACTTTATTAGCCTGCTTATTATTTTGTATACGCTCCTCCCATTTGCGATTGTGTTTGAAAAGAGAAAGCCGAAAGCCCGGGAGTTGATCGTCATTGCGGTTATGTCCGCCATTGCGGTCGCTGGACGAGGAGCCTTTTTTATGCTGCCCCAGTTCAAGCCGGTGGTCGCCATTGTGATCATTGCGGGCGTCAGCCTAGGTGCGGAAGCCGGGTTTTTGGTAGGCGCGATGGCGGGATTTGTATCCAATTTCTTTTTCGGGCAGGGCCCGTGGACTCCATGGCAAATGTTTTGTTTTGGTTTAATCGGGTATATTGCCGGGCTGCTCGTCTCCAAAGGGCTTCTTGTCAAAACAAAGCTGGCTTTGTGCGCATTTGGAGGATTGGCTACTTTCGTTATATACGGGGGAATTATCAATATAAGCTCGCTGACGATGTTTTCCTCTTCTTTTTCCTGGCCGGCGCTTATCGCCGTTTACGCTTCAGGGTTTTGGTTCGATTTGGTACATGCGGCTGCAACCGTTATCTTTCTTTTTTTCCTGTCCAAACCGATGCTTGAGAAGCTGGAGAGGATCAAAATCAAATATGGACTGCTCGAATGAAGCTTTGCGCAGCTTGTCCTTGGTACGCTTGAAGGAAAGGCCCATTCCAACCGGAATGGGCCTTTCGAATGGTTGACTAAGAGAGAGTGGATCATGTCTGAATGCATGGAGGGTACATTTCAGACTTTAACTACCATTTGCCGCCGTAGCCGCCTCCGAAGCCGAAACCGCAGAAGCTACAAGCGATGATCACCAACAGGATGAAAAGAACAAGGATCGCTCCAACGTTATCTCTTCCATAAGCACCACCAACGCAACCGGACATTGTTACATGCACCTCCTTACGTCTTGAGTACACTGTAGGTTATGCGCCTCTGGTTACATATGACTGGGTATTTGCCTCCCAAGACAATAAACTTCGGCTAATGCCTAGAAAAGCGGACAAGTGCGCAAAAAGTCGGGCGTTGTCGCGGTGACCGTCAACAAAAGTGCGGGCATTAGGCAAAAATGTGCAAACGCACAATTTTCCGAAACGCCTATACAACTTGGGGGGAAATACATAGGATACTGTACATTAACAAAAAGGAGATGACAAAATGAGCTACGCAGCAAACGTTTCTGGCGGCGCAAACGCGCACTACCCTGTAGCCGGTGCAGGATATGGCGGTTACAACTCTGTAGGAGCCATCCTGGTACTTTTCATCCTGTTGGTTATCATCGCTCGCACTCTCTGCTGGTTCTAATTTAACAGCAAGAGAAGCAGGATCAATCATCTCACTTTACAATGCGCCAGATGAATGACCCATAGCAAAAATCCCCAAGCGAACTTCGCTTGGGGATTTTTTGTTCTCGCCTTTGCTAAGTCGACTACTCGCGAACTTCAGCAATAAGCTCGATCTCAACTGGAGTGTGGAAAGGCAAGTCGCTTGTTCCGATTGCGGAACGGGCGTGGCGGCCGCTTTCGCCGAATACGTCGATCAGCAGCTGGGAAGCGCCGTTAATGACATACGGTTGGTCGCCAAAGCCTGGTGCGCTGTTAACGAAAGCAAGAATTTTAACGACTTTTACTACGCGGTCCAAATCGCCAAGATGCTGCTTCATAGCGGCAAGAAGGTTGATTACGACTTGGCGAGCCGCCTCTTGGCCTTGCTCGATCGTCAGATCAGAGCCAACTTTGCCTTCATACATAAGAACGCCGTCGATGCGGCAGTCGAAGCCGGATGTATAAATCAGGTTGCCGGTTTGATTAACCGTTTTGTAAAGAAATTTTGGCTCCGCCAATTCAGGCAATGTAATTCCAAGCTCAGCAAGGCGTTGTTCGATTTTAGACATGAGTAAGTTCTCCTTTAAATTGGTTTTGTAATGGCGAAGCTGCCTTCTAATGATGGGAGCAGCAATGCTGCGCCCGGATGAGGGAGCCTTCGCGTTTATGCGTATGGACGCCATTCTGCATGGTCAGTTGGCCTCCAACAACAACATGAGTAATGCCGGTTGGGAATTGGCGCGGATCGGCAAAGGTAGCCGTATCCTGGATCGTATTCATATCGAACACCGTAATGTCGGCCAAATAGCCCGGAACGAGCAGGCCGCGCTTACCAAGCTTAAAGCGCTGCACAGGGAAAGAAGTGAGCTTGCGAACGGCTTGCTCCAGCGACAACGTTTTGTCCTCGCGCACATATTTCGCGAAGACGCGAGGGAATGTGCCGTAGGTGCGTGGATGCGGCTTGCCGATTTCGCAGTTTAGACTGTCGGATGCAATCAATGATTTTTCGTATCCGATCACCTGCTTGACGTCGTCATCGGACATATGGAAGTAGACGATCGCAATTTGACCGCTTTCCTCCAAAAGCAAATCCATCATACAATCGACGGGATGCTGTCCGCGCATTTCGGCAATTTCAGCAATATGCTTGCCTTCAAGCGGCTTGTTCGCTTCCGTCTGAACGGCGGAGACGATGACGCTGTTCCAGCCTGTGGAGCAAACGAGATTGTCCCAATCCTTTTGTTCATGGCTGAGCTCCTCTTTAATTTTTGCTCTAAGGCTTGGATTGCGGAACGCTTCGAGCGTTGCCTCAATTCCGCCTTCCAGCACCCAAGGAGGAAGGACTGTTGTGAGCGTCGTCGATCCGGCATTGTACGGATAGACGTCGACCGTGACGTCCATTCCGCGGGCTCTAGCCGCCTCAACCAGTTCGAGCGCATCGAGCACTTTGCCCCAGTTGGCTTTGCCCGCTGCTTTCAAATGGCTGATATGGAGCGAAATGCCCGTTCTTTCGGCGATCCAGATCACTTCCGCAACCGATGGGAGCAGATTGTTGCCTTCGCCACGAATGTGAGTGGAGAGCAAGCCGTTATATTTCGGAAGAACGCTGCACAGCTCGGCCAATTCTTCGCGGGATGTATAGCTGCCCGGGGCGTAAAGCAAGCCGATGGAAAGACCGATGGCGCCGGCTTTCAGGCCCTCCTCCAGCAGTTCTTTCATCTTAACGATTTCGGCCGGTGAAGCCGGACGGTTCTCAAAGCCCATGACCGCTATACGAAGAGCGCCGTGGGCAACATAGGTAGCGATATGCTCAGAAATAAGCGAGTTTGCAACATGGTCCATATATTGGCCAACCGTTTCCCAAGGCCATTCCCAGCTTGTGCTGCCGATAACGGGCTGAATATACGTTTTCAGCGCATCCGCCTTGCTGCGGACATAAGGAGCCGGCGCAAGGCCGCAGTTGCCGACAACTTCCGTCGTGACGCCTTGCTGCAGCTTAATGTCGCTGCCGGGATTGTCCAAAATCATAAGGTCGGAGTGGCAATGGCCGTCGATGAAGCCCGGCGAGATGATTTTGTGACCTACGTCAATCACGTTATGCGCTTCCTGGTCAATGCGGCCTACCGATACGATAACGCCGTCCTTGACGCCTACGTCGCCGCGAAACCACGGATTTCCGGTACCGTCGACGATGTTCCCGTTTTTCAATACTAAATCCAGCATGTTGCTCTTCTCCCCCTTAGGTGGCCTATTCCAGCAAACCGCGAGCGGCAACCGGCACTTTAACCAGGTCGCTGTCCGTCTGCTGCAAATAGACGAAGTTATGCATGTTGACTGTGCTGCAAATGTGGTTAGGCACGATGGCGATTACATCGCCAACGCGGTAGTCCCGGTCAGGACTAATCTTAATGACGCCATGCTCTTCGTTCATTCGTTCAAAAACAGCTTCGGAATCTCCGACAATATGGCCGAAGCCCTTCAAATGAAGAGGAGCCTTGTCCGGCTGAACGTCAGTGGCGAATGTTTTGCTTCCGCCGTCGATAACGATCCTATCGGGTGCAGGACGGCTGACGACGGTAGCCCATACTGCGCCGGCGCAATCGTCAATGGAGCATAGCCCGAATTCGGACTGCATCCGGTCTTGGTAAATATAAGTGCCTGGGCGAACTTCGGTAATGCCGCTAATTTCCGCCGCATAAACCGCTGTCGGAGAAGATCCGACGCTAACGTCGCGAATGTCGACTCCAGCGTCTCGAATGGTCTCGGCAACCGCCGCCATAAAGCGGCCTTCTTCGTGGCCTGCGGCGCGAAGATCGAGAGTCGGTCCGCCTTCAAACATTGCGCCGCGATAGGTGAAGATGCCGGTTAAAGCAACGCCTTCCAGAGAAGAAATCTCTTTAGCCAGCTCTGCTGCCGCTTCGTGGGGTACGCCGGTACGGTTAAGGCCCGATTCAATTTCCAGCCGGACTTCGAATTCGACGCTATTGCGGACAGCGGCTTCCGAAATGCGACGCGCTCCTTCCAGGCTGTCGGCTCCGATGATAAGGCGGATACCCGACTTCACGAGCCGGGCAGCTCTGTCCAGCTTGGATGGCACTACGATCGGGTAGGCGATAAAGATGTCCTTGATCCCGCCCTCGGCCATCACTTCCGCTTCGGCAAGCTTGGCGACGGTAATGCCCTCCGCGCCTGCCTTAAGCTGTTTATGCGACATTTCCGGAAGCTTGTGCGTCTTCGCATGCGGGCGAAGCGATACGCCGGTGCGGGCGATGGCTGAAGCCATTTTTACAATATTGGTATCCACTGTATCCAGCTGAATGACAACGCAAGGCGTTGCGACTTCGGTATTTACAAGGCTAACATTTCGGCTCATTGTTTGGCGGCTCCCTTCGGGTCGTCCCATGATTTTGCTTCTTCTAAATAGTTATATAGCGTAAATTTGGAAATGCCCAAATGTCCGCAAATTTTTTCTCCCGACTTTTTGATTAGAAAAGCACCCTTTTGGTCGAGGAGCTGAATCAGGCGAATTTTATCCTCTTTGCTCATGAGCGCCGGCGGTCTGCCGATGGTCTCCTGAGCTTCCAGCAGCAGCGTATCCATCAGATCGTTTACGTTGCTGACGAATGATTCGCGTATCGGCTGAAGCCCTGTTCCCGTGAGCGACTGGAGCGTTTTTTCCGTCATCATCAGGTCGGTAATATCGAAATTGATGCATACCGCCCCAATAATTTGCCCCGCTTTATTTTTGACGTACATGGAGGTGGAGCGGAGGATGCGTCCATCCGCGGTTTGGGTGACGTAATTGTGGCGGTTGTCGCCCTCGGATGTTCCTCTCATAATTTCGAGACCTAAATTCGTCCCGGGATCTCCTATTTTGCGTCCCGTCACATGGCCGTTTTCGATGGCTACAATCGTACTGTCATAAGGCTTGGACCAGTCATGAATGACGACCTCGCAATTGTCTCCGAATTGTGCGGCAATCCCTTTGGCCAGCTCGGTAAAAAATAAAAATTCTTGAGAAATCGTTTCCAATGTACGCCCCCATTCCATACCCTCAACCGTTTATAGTCCAAATGGTACACCTGTAAGACGCAAAAATCAAACAAAAAATTTGTTATGCTAAAAAAAAGTATGATAGGATTTGGGCTAGATAGCAATAGGCTTAAACGGCTATATTAAAAGGATAGGATGACTTCTAAGAGGAGAGATGAAAATGCGATGGATCGGCGGGTCGCTCAAGCGAAAGTTGTCTACGCTGCTGCTGCTTTCCGTGCTCATACCGCTGCTTGCGCTTGGCTTGTTCGCCTACAATATGGCGGCTACTACAACCGAGGCGAAAGCGAAGCAGACCGGTACAAGCATTTTGAAGCAGATGAGCACTAATTTAGAGTTTATCGTAAGCGATGTGGAAAATATGTCGTTGTTTCTCATTGGGCAAAAGGATGTGCAGCTGTTTTTGAGCAGTACGGACGGAGATCCCGTCAGACAAACAAAAATGATCGAATTTTTGTCCAATTTGGTTTATTCCAAGCATTATATATCCGATATTACTATTTATCCGCTTAATGGATATCCTCCCGTTTCCAACGCGACTATTTTTGATACGGGATTGAAGGGAGAGAACGATGGGGAGATATTCAATTACCAGTCGGCGAAAAAGTTTTGGACGGAAAGATACAAAACAAATACGGCCTCCGGCCCGAAAAACGTTATCTCTCTTATCCGGCCGATCCGCAGTCTGAACAGCTTCAAGCAGCTAGGTACGTTGGTCATCAGCCTGGATGAAAAGGCGGTTTCGCATATTTTGAACCAAGCGGGCATTCCAGGGAGCGGCGGCCAAGTGATGCTGAGCAATGCGAATGGAACGATCCTGTCCAGTACGGACGCTAATTTGGCAGGCGGCCAAATGGGGGATCTGCTGCCGGGCATCGAGCTGAAAGGGAGCTCCGGCTGGCTGAACGACGGAAGTGGCGACGATAAAGTTACGATTCTGTACGATACGGTTCAGGGCGTGGACTGGACGCTGACGGAGGTGATGCCGTTTGCCGATTTCCGCAACGAAAACAGCTATGTTCTCCAGCTTACGGCCATTGTCATTATCGTTTCCGTTCTGCTTGTTTCTGTCCTTGTGCTCTACTTTGTTCAGCGGGTAACGAAACCGCTTGTCATGCTGACGCAATTTTTGCGAAACTCGAATCCGGAAGAGGCGCTGCAGACATACCCGGTAGAGTCGATGGACGAGGTCGGCCAGCTTGTACGAAGCTACAATAAGCTAAGCGACCGAATTACGCAGCTTACGGAGCAGGTCAAGCATGAGGAATCCAGCAAAAAAGAAGCCGATATGCAGGCGCTGCAAGCGCAAATCAATCCTCACTTTTTGTACAATACGCTGTCGTCCATTCACTGGATGGCGCTCATGAACCGGGATGAAAAGATTGCCGATATGGTGGGCAGCCTTAGCGATTTCCTTCGGTTCAGCTTGAACAAGGGCGAGGAGTTTTGCTCGGTGGAGCAAGAGGTAGCGCATGCGAAGCATTACGCCAATATCCAGTCGATTCGTTTTCCCGGCAAATTTGAGCTGCATCTAGATATGGAGCCGGGCCTTGGACAAGAGAGGATGCTGAAGCTGCTTCTCCAGCCGTTAATTGAAAACGCCCTGATCCACGGCATTCAAAAGAAGCCGGATGCCGGAGAGATTCGGGTCATCGTCAAGCTGGAAGAGGGCTGCATGCAGTTTGCGGTTGAAGATACGGGTGTCGGGATGGACGAGCATAAGCTGGCCGATATAAGGAGAGAGCTGCAGGCGCCGGACGATCGGAAGAAGGAGCGCGAGAGGCTTGAGCGGGGAAGCTACGGACTGCGAAATGTGCATAAAAGATTGCAGCTGCATTATGGAGCAGAGGCGGGACTGCGCATCGAAAGCGCCATTCGTTTCGGGACGAGAGTTTCATTCTCGATCCCGCTTCCGCTTCTCTCGGATGAAGGAGCGGATATGGAATGAAGCTGTTGATCGTCGATGACGAAGTGATCATTCGAACCGGGCTTAGCACTGTTATTCCATGGGGGGAAAACGGCTACGAAGTGCTGGCGCCGGCAGCCTCCGCCGAGGAAGCTATCGCAAGACTTGCGTCTGAGAGGCCGGACATTATTTTGACCGATATTCAAATGACGGGGCTGACGGGCCTCGATTTGGCCAGAGAAGCGAAGCGGCTGCTGCCGGATGCGGAAGTGATCATTTTGACGGGCTATGATCAGTTCGAATATGCCCGCAAAGCGATAATAGAAGGGGTAGGCGATTATTTGCTCAAAACGAGCAGGCCCGATGAGATTATGAATGCGGTAGGCGGTGCCCGTCAGCGAATCGTCATGCGCGGGGATGCCGCTGCCGGACGAGGCGGCTCGCGCGAGAAGGTGCTGGAGAAGCTTCTATCGGGAGAAGAGCCGGATTATGCCACCATCAGGGAGGGCACCCGCTGGCTGCCGAAGTTGAAGCTGCAAGAGCCTTCGCAGTATTTGGCATGCGTGATCGGCGCCGAAGGCTGGGGGGAAGGCTCTGCGGGCAGCGAGCTGCTATTGTTTGCCGTTCATAACGTCATTAGCGAGCTGATGGACGGGGAAGCGACGCTGCAGGGCGATTATATTTTACTTATTGTAAGGCAGGAAGAAGGAAGGCCGTCAATCGCGGATTTGGAGCTGGAGCTAGAGAGAATCGAGTTGAAGCTGAAATGCAAGCTGCAAGCTTCCGCTGGAGAGCCGGCGGAGGAGCTAAAGTATTTGAGCCGCTCCGTTGCCATGGCGACCGATACTTTTTTATATCGCGGCTTGCTGCCGAATAACCGGTTCATCCGGCCGCAAGAGATTTGCGGGCGCAAAGGAGGCAGAAGCGCCTCGTCTCCTGAGGAGCGGAGACGCCTATCGGAGCTTCTGGCAGAGCGCGATGAGAAGCGGCTTGGCCGCTGGGTTACGGAGCTGTTTGACGCAGAAATCGGCAATGAACAAGCGACGCCGGAATCGCTCTCTTCCTATTTAAACGATTTGTTGCGTTTCGCTCGCGAGCGTGCGGAGCAAATGCTGGGGGAAAGCGGTGCGGACGGCAGCTTGCCGGGCGCGGACGAAATTTCTGTAAAGGATGCGACGGTGAAGGGCGGGGAGCTGCTTTTGACGGCTCTCTTGGAGCTTGCCGCCGTTGTCCAGGATGCGTCGACGGGCCAAAAAATGCCGCATATGAACCGGGCGCTTGCTTATATCGACGAGCATCTGGATGAGGAATTGACGCTTCAGCAAGCGGCACAGAGGGTGCAGCTCACTCCGCATCATTTCAGCGAGGTGTTTCAGCGGGAAACGGGACTGCCTTATAAGGAGTATGTCGCCAAAACGAGGCTTGAACGGGCTAAGGAGCTGCTGGAGGAGACGGACGCGGCTGTGAGCGAGATCGCCGATCGGACGGGGTACGGCAGTCTCGACGACTTCAACCAGCTGTTTGTAGCGGCATTCGGAATGACACCGTGGGATTATCGCAGAAAAAAGCAGGAAGGATGACGGTTTGAGGGCATGGCGTACTTTACTTAAGCCTGTCCCATTTCATAAAGAGACATAGCGAGGGGGAAAGCGTAATGAAGCTAAAACTGTCTGCTATGATCATACTATCCCTTTTGACGGCCGTATCGGCAGTCTTCGTCTTCAACCGGGAGGACGTTCCCGCTGCGGGACCTATGGCTAAAATCGAGCTGTCGCTATGGCATAACTTTACGGGGGAAGACCTGAGGGCGCAAACGATGCGTTCCATTATAAAAGAATTCCAGGACGCCAATCCGGACATTGCGCTCCATATTGAAGCGATTCCGCCCGACGGCTACCGTACGCGCTTAAAAACGGTGGCCGCGGCCGACGAAATGCCGGATGTGTTCGTCATGTGGAGCGGCGCGATGACAGAGGAGTTTTCGTCCGCTTCGCTCGTTCAGCCCATCAATGGGCTGGTGGAGGCCAATCCGGAGTGGAGGGACGGCTTCCTGTCGGGCTCGCTGGAAGCCTTCACGGAAGATGGAAATATTTACGGGGCCCCGATGGGGCTTTCTCCTACTTCCATTTTGTATTACAACAAAGGCATTTTTAATAAGTACGGTTTGAAAGTTCCCGAAACATGGGATGGGCTGCTGGCTGTTATCGAAAGGCTGAAGCGGGAAGGCGTGACGCCAATCGCACTCGGCAATAAGGCGGCCTGGCTTGCGCAGTCCAGCATATTCAGCTCCCTTGCAGATCGTGTAACGGGAACGGACTGGTTGCTGAAAGCGGTGAAGCAGGAGGGAGCAGGCTTCACTGATCCGCCCTTTGTTGAGGCTTTGACGTATATGGCGCAGCTCGGAGAAGTTGGCGCTTTTCAAGAGGGCTACAACAATATCGACAATACGCAAATGGAGCTTATGTTTGCGAAGGGCGAAGCGGCGATGATGATAGACGGCGGCTGGGCGCTCAGCAATTTAGCCGCCAATGCGACGATAGAGCAGATGCGGGAGATGGGGGCGGCCGTACTTCCTTCAATCCCCGGCGGCAAAGGCGATCCCCGCACTCTGTCGGGGGCGGTAGGCTCAGGGATGGCGCTTGGCAAAGATGCAACCGGGAAAAAGCGGGAAGCGGCGCTAAGGCTCATTTATGCCATGTCCGGCCCAGAAGCCCAGCGGCGTACACTCGAGAGCAACCAACTGGTCAGTTACAAAATCGAGCTGGACAAAGGGAAAGCAACTCCGATTTTTTCGGAAGTGTATAATTTGGTCAACAGCGTCAAGCTGACTCCGATTTACGATAGCATGCTGACGTCGGAGGGGACGGAGGCGCTTAATAATGGGCTGCAAGAGCTGCTTGCCGGAGGAGATCCGAAAGAAGTTGCGAAAAGCGTTCAAGCCGCCCATGCCAAAGCGCTGGCGGAGCAGCACTGAGGCGCTGGAAACGAATAAGTTGAGATGCTGAAAACGAACAAATGGTAGAGACGGGAGCATTATAAATCATGAACAACGAAACGGAGCGATTAACGCCAGTCTATTTGCTTTCTGGCTTCCTCGGCAGCGGCAAAACGACGCTGCTTGCTCGGCTGCTGGAGCATTATAAACATCAAGGCTTGAAGCCTGCTGTCGTCATGAATGAACTGGGAGAGGTGAACCTCGACGGGGAACTGGTCGATGCCGCGATTCCGATGGCGGAAATGCTGGGCGGATGCATTTGCTGCTCCATTCGCAGCGATCTTGGAGTCGAGCTTGGCGCATTAATCGAGCAGCATCGTCCGGATGTCATCTTTATCGAGTCGACGGGGGCAGCGAATCCGATGGAGACGCTGGACGGCATAACGGATGCGGCGATGTACAAAACCGTCGAATTGCGCGCTGTCCTAACGGTAGTTGACGGGCCGGAGCTTCTGCAAAGAAGCAGAAACGGCAAAGGCCGGACGTTCAAGCTGATGAAGGAGCAAATCCGGTGCGGCTCGCATCTATTGCTCAATAAGGCGGACAAGCTTGCGCCGGATGAGCTGGTAGAAGCGCAGCAGCTGCTGCGCGAGCTTAATGCCTATGCGCCCATTATGCCGACCGTGCGTTGCGAGGTGCAGGACTGGAGTTGGCTAAGTTCGGCCGCTAATGCGCCTATAGGCGCTATCTCCCCTCTTAACGGTGTCGCGGAAGGAGAGACGGAGCAGGAAGAGCATCATCATTCCCATGAACATGTCATGGTAGTGACGCATTATTTCCGCAGCAGCGTTTCAAGCGGGCTGTTTGAAGAGCTGCTAACCCGTCTGCCGGATACCATCTATCGGGCGAAAGGGATCGTTTCATTTTCGGATACGGCAAGCGGAAGTCGATTCCTGTTTCAATACGCGTATAAAGAGTCGGATTTTATTCGGATTGAGCCGCAGGGGAAAGTGAACGACGTCGCGGTATTTATAGGCGAGCATTTTTCAAAGGATTGGCTGAAAAACGAGCTGGCTAAGCTAGAGGCATAAATTCGTATTTGTCCAATTATGTCGGTTCATGTCTATTCGTCGAGCAGGATGGCAACGATGATGAATAGACACCCGAGCGGGCTGTCTTTTAATGGTTATGGACAGAAAGGACGGGACGAATAGAATGAGCCTTCGATTAAAGATTGGGGTGGCTGTTGCTGTTGCTTTTGCCGCGATTGCCATTGTTCAGGCGCCCCCTGCAGACGCACAAGCCATAGCGGAGAAAGCTGCAGGCGCCTCCATGGAACCGGGTGAGCAGCGCGTCGAGAGAAAGCATTTCCACCACCATGGAGAAATGACCAAAGAGCAATTTGAAGCTTACCGTTTGAAGCGGCTTCAGGAGCTGGCTGCATACTTCGGCATCGAGACGGAAGGCAAGTCGGCCGAGCAGTTGAAAAAAGAAGTTTCTGTCGCCAAGGAAGCGAACAAAGAGAAGTGGGAAGCGTTTAAGGCGGAGCATCAGGCGCAGCGTCTGGAGCATTTGCGGAAAGTGGCCGAAAGGCATGGGATTGAGACGAAGGGGAAATCCGAAGAGCAGCTTCATCAAGAGCTGAGACAGTTGCATATCAGCAAACGAGACCATGCTGAGGAACCTCATCGATCGGAGAAGAAACCGCAGCAGAAACCAGAGAAGAAGCCAGAGCAAAAACCAGAGCAGAAGCCGGAGCAAAAACCAGAGCAAAAGCCGGAGCAAAAGCCAGAGCAAAAGCCAGAGCAAAAACCAGAGCAAAAGCCAGAGCAGAAGCCGGAGCAAAAGCCAGAGCAGAAGCCAGAGAAAAAGCAGAAGTAGAATCAGTTCGATGAAATAGAAGCGCACGCGTTCCTTTAGGGGGAAGCTGCGCTTTTTTCTTTATTTTAAGAAGCCGGGTAGGTTTTATCGAAAAAGGGCTTGCACCTGACGTAACGTCAAGTGATATGCTCTGTTCAAGGGAGGGGAGATGGATGGAGAGAGGACATAAAGAGAAGACATACCCCATTGGAGAGTTTGCCAAACTGACCGGAGTGACCGAGAGAACGCTGCGATTTTATGATCGTAAGGAGCTGCTGAGGCCAACGGGACGAAACGCTCAAGGACATCGCTTTTACAATGAGAGCGATTTAGTAAAGCTCCAACGTATATTGACGCTCAAATATTTGGATTACTCGCTGGAGGACATTGCCGGCCATTTTCAAAAAAAGGACGTCGATTTTCAGCAATCGTTAACGGCGCAGTATGCTCTGCTTAAGCAAAAACAGAAGCAGTTGGAACGGGTTCTTAATACAATAGAACGGTTGCAGGAGAGCTTGGCAGGCAATGGTCAGGTAGAAAGAGATTTGCTGCTAATGCTTATTCACAGTATTCAAAACGAGGAGAGCCAAAAGCAATATTTTGCCGAGCATATGTCCGAAGCCGTCGTCCAGATCATGTTTATGGAGGGGGTGCCGGAAGAAGCCAAACGAGAATACGAGCGGAAAATGACCGGCATTCTCATTGAAATAGTAAGCTTTTGCAAAGCGGGAAGAAGTCCGTCCGATCCAGAGGTGCTGGAGGTAGGCCACCGGATGTTGGAATTAATGAAGGAAACGCTGGGTCCGGGGTTAAGCCAGCTTAACGAGGAACAATTGCAGCAGCTCGAAATGGAGATTGAGAAGCACAGCGAATCGTTTGATCCTTCTCTCATTCGGACGGGACTCGGCTATGAGGAGGAAAACTTTTTGCTGGAACTCGCAAATCATTTAGAGAAAATAAGTTTGAGAATTGGGGGACAACCGAGTGGCGATTAAACCGTTTATTTCATTGATAGGAAAACATAGACCAGCCAAGTGGATCATTGCTGCCGCCATTATTTTGGGACTTGTCGAAACCGTTTTTCAATTGCTTATTCCGCTGTTGACCAAAAATGTGGTGGAGCAGCTGTCCACCTCGGGGCTCGAGACGGCTACCATCGTTCTGTTAGGCTCGGTCTTTGTATTGCAGACAGCGATGTCGGGCTTCTCCGTCTATTCCATGTCCTATGTGGGGCACTACATTATCGGCGGCATTCGGAGGGAGTTATGGGAGCGTGTTCTGAAGCTGCCGGTGCCGTTTTACGACCGCAACGCGTCTGGGGAGACGATGAGCCGTGTCACAAACGATACAAATGTTATTAAAGATTTTATTATTAGCCACGTCATCTCGTTTTTGGGCGGCATCGTATCCATTATTGGCGGTGTGGTCATCCTGCTTTATATCGACTGGAAAATGACGCTGCTTATGTTTATCGCCGTTCCAGCCGCTATGTTAGTGCTGTGGCCGCTTGGAAACAAAATGTTTAAAGTGTCCAAGTCGATGCAGGACGAAACGGCGCTGTTTCAAGGGGATCTCGGCAGAGTATTGTCGGAGATCAGACTTGTGAAAGCGTCATTGGCAGAGCGTATCGAGAACCGCCAAGGGGAGAAGCGCATTACTAGCCTGTTCGGCTTCGGTCTACAGGAAGCTAAAATTATGTCGATCGTTACGCCGCTTATGATGAGCATTATGCTGCTTATTTTGGTGCTGCTCATCGGTTACGGCGGCGTAAGAGTCGCTCAAGGCACGCTGACGAATGGAGATTTAGTAGCTATCATTTTGTACATGTTCCAAATCGTCATGCCGTTTACGCAGATGGCTTCCTTTTTTACACAGTTTCAAAAAGCGATGGGCGCATCCCAGCGAATCATCGAGCTGCTTGAGGAGCCAGTCGAGAAGGATGGTACGGAAGCGGCCCCTTCGGCAGAACGGAGCGGCAAACAAGTGTTGAGCTTTGAAAATGTCCATTTTTCCTACTCGTCGGACCGGACCATTTTGCAGGGACTTTCATTCCAGGCCGTTCCGGGAGGCATGACGGCGATTGTCGGGCCGAGCGGTACGGGGAAAACGACGGTGTTTTCACTAATTGAACGTTTTTACAACCCGACAAAGGGAAATATCTGTTATGACGGCAAGCCTATTTCGGACCTTGGACTGGAGGGGTGGAGACGCAAAATGGCGTACGTTTCCCAAGACAGTCCGATGATGGCAGGCAGCATCCGCCATAATTTAACGTATGGCCTTGAACAGGACGTCCCTGAGCGAGAGATGGAAGAGGCGCTAAGCCAAGCCAACTTGACCGATTTTATATCGTCTTTGCCGGAAGGGCTTGATACCGAGGTCGGCGAGCGGGGCGTCAAGCTGTCGGGCGGACAGCGGCAACGGCTTGCCATTGCGAGGGCGCTGCTCCGCAACCCGGATATTTTATTGCTGGATGAGGCGACAGCCCATCTCGACAGCGATTCGGAGAAGCTTGTGCAAGAGGCTCTTCATACGTTGATGAAATCAAGAACAACGCTCGTTATCGCACACCGGCTGTCGACGATCAGCAATGCAGACAAAATTGTCGTGCTGGAAAAAGGCGAAGTAACCGGACAAGGCACGCATGCCGAGCTGCTTCAAACGCACGAGCTGTACGCCAAGCTGGTGCAGCAGCAATTTATTGAAAACGAAGCGGTGTAAAGGGGCAGTCAAACGTGATATTTTCGAGTTTACAGGAGCTCGTCACCACTCCCTAGCCGATAAAAAAGCTGATTCCAAGCTTTGACTTATGAACGGTAGTCCTATATAAAGACGTGTCTAATAAAAAGGCGCTATGCAGTAAAGAGATGGCTTCTGAATTCATCAGGAGTCATCTTTTTTAATCTCTATTAGTTCGATGATTCAGGAGCATTACGCCATTGCGGCACAGAGAAGTCATTGCCTTTGAGTCATTGCCTTTGTTCATTGTTCTTCGTTATTGTTATGGTCATCTATAAGGTTTAATAGTGGATGAGTGAGGGGAGGGGGTACTATATTTTATGGTACTTATCTCAAGTCATTGTTTACGCTATGCTCGATATGTAACCATTTTTTTGAGTTGAGCTGAAGGAGTTGATATCTACTGAAAGGAGGTAAAAAGATATTTTTATTACAACTCCATATTCATTTTATTAAAATTTCTACGCGCGACCATCTTAAGGAAGCTTTGGACAGAGACAAATATAATGAAAATGATAACAAATAACGGTTCCATGAGAGCCTGCAAGATCAGTATTTCCTCATCCAAGGGCAAGAGGCTATCCCTCAGGGCATTTAAAACCTTGCAGGACAGCCTCTCCTCGGATGAAGTTGATTCCAAACAAACCGCCGAATCCGGGAAGTCATTTTTTATTTTTTGAAAAAGCCCTTAAACACTTCGGCTATTTTGTCTTGCTGATCGGAAATGGAAAACAGTACATATTTTCCTTGTCGGATGATTTGAAAATTTTTGGCGAGCTCGTACTGATTCGGCAAATAGTGCTCAAAGTTTTTTTGGACCGTTTCGGCGCGGAATTCGAACGCTTCTTTTATTTTATCGTAATCCTTCTCGGATTTCAGTTTTACGATGGAATATTCGCTGACGGAAATCATAATCATCGCCTGTTTGAATACGCCCTCTTCCAGAAGCTTGTTAGGGTCAATGCCGTTGTAGGCATCCGGAACCATTGCATAATCGACGTCGCTGAGCTGCCCCATCTCAATTTCGCTCGACAGCTTGGCCACAATATCGCTGATGGCTACGCTTTTTTCAGGCGCAGGCGACGGCTTGCCAGTTGGTTTTGCAGACGGTTTTGCAGATGGCTTTGGGTCCGGCTTGGCAGTCGGCTTCGGGTCCACAGGCTTTTTGGTCGGCTGCGGAGCGGGTTTTTTCGTAGGTTTAACGCTTGGCTTGTCGCTGGGCGCTTGGCTTGGCTGTTGTTCAGGACTCGCGGACGGTTTTGGTGCTGGCTTTGACGTGTGACTAGGCTCCGACGGAGCTGGGGAGCTTTGTTCCTCCGGCTTGGCCGAAGGCGATGCGGTAGCGGTAGGCTTCTCCTTCGCCTCTTCGCTTGGCAGAGCACTTGGTGTCACTTTGGCACTCTCTGTCGGCGATGGGGAAGCAATCGCGCTTGGCTTTGCGTTAACGTTGCCCGCGGAATCGTTTGCTCCGCTGCAAGCGGTCACCACAAAAGTGACGGCTAACGCAAATGCTGCAAATTTGAGATGATTTTTTGATTTACTAGCCATGATGTTCTCCTTTTGTCCATGCTGTTAATGGTATAGTAGACATTGGACTAGACGGACAGTTCTTTGCAAAGGTTGCAAATTAGCAGCAAGGGGGAACAGAAATGGCTTCTTGGTTCCGTACGGGAATAATGGTTGCGGTTGTTCTAATACTGACTCGGTTTTTACCGTTTTCCGCCTTTTTCCGCAATGTCAATACACTTGTTCATGAGCTGGCACATGCCATTGCGGCACTCGTGCTTCAAGGAAAAGTGATGGAAATTCGACTTTATGCGGACCAGAGCGGTGTTACGCTGACCAGCTTTCAGGAAGGCTGGATGCTCATACCGATTGCGTTTGCGGGGTATGCAGGAGCCTCTCTTTTTTCAGTGTTTTTATTTTGGCTGCACAGCAAAAACTGGTGGAAGCAGGGACTTGTTATAGTTACGGCGATAACTGTCCTTTCGCTTTTGTTATTTATTCGCAACGGCTATGGGATAGCTTGGGGCGCGGGGTTTGCGGCGTTAACCGCCATAGTGGCTTTTTTATCGCCGGACTGGCTGAAAAGGGGCTATTTTTTGCTTATCTCATTTATTTGCTTGGTCGAATCAGTTGTTTCAGCGGCTGTGGTGCTGTATTTGGCGCTTGTTGAACCCGGATCGGCGGGCGATGCCGCCAGCCTTTCGCAGGCTGCGCTGCTCCCTGCGTTTGTATGGGGATTGTTGTTTGTGCTCATTTCGTTTTGGTGCGCCCGTTTGGCAATCGGCCAATTTTTTGACGTTGGCAGACGACAGAAGGAGTGGCTTCAGAATAAATAATTTTGCTGAACACTCCTATTTATTAAAAAACCATTTAGGAGGGGAAATGATTATGAAAAGATTTAGAAAGGCTTTTGTCGTCATGCTTAGTACGATTTTAATATTTAGTTTTGTAATGACTTCGAATGCAAGTCAAAGCACAGGCAGCAGTTCAGGGCAAGCAAGTAACGGGGAAACGGGAATACAGCTCACGCAAGAGAAGGAAAGTATATTAAATGAGCTAACACGCTCAGATACATCTGAAGGCCTCACTTCTTCCACGCATGTTGCTAGTGAACAAATTAGCCTCAATTCACCTGCAGTCCATTCATTGAAAAAAGTATCAGGTTCAACTCAAAAAGCAGCCCCTTCAGCCGCAACATCAAACTCCTTAACAACTGCATCAGTAACTTCCACTACTTATTCAGGCACAATTGCTACAGCTGGAACCGCACAATTTGTATATCCCATTTATTTGCAGCCTGGAGAACTGCTGCAAGCTCAATTAACAGGACCTGCTTCCGCATCGCTTGATTATGACCTATATCTGTATGAATTTAATATGAGTACAGGCAATCTCAATCCGACGGAATTAGACTACTCCATTTATGGAACATACTATAACAGCTATCCGACAGGCTCCTCGACACTTACAGAAAATGTTGGCACACGCAACGCCATCACCACACCAAAGGCCTATGCGCTCAAAATTTATGCAAAAACGGGCTCCAGCAGCACCCTCCCTTACTATTTAACTGTCGATGTTGCAGCTAGCTATGATGCATTCGAACCGGATGAAAATGCTTTTAAAGCTTATACATTCGCCTTTGCCGCCGGTGGTTCTACCCTTAATACACGCTCCATTCATTCTGGCATAGATAATGATTGGTATAAGATTACCGTTCCGGCAAGCCGCAATTATGATAAATTAACTATTCAACTGGACGGCACCTCGACAGGGTATGGATATAAAGCAGAGGTTTACGGTGTGCAAACGGGCAATAAGCTGGTTCTTCTTCCCCATACGAACAACAATGTCGCCTTAAATACAGGAACGTACTATGTTAAGGTGTCAACAACAAACCAATTTTCGAGCAGCCATTTATATTCCCTTACGATCAGACCGGTTTTAAGAGCAGGCAACATTACGATTACCGGCTTTGACTCTTCAGCCAATGGGCCAAATGACTATCCAAACTATGCACATGCAGGCGCTCATTACCGCGTTGACCAATACAGCAACTTCACTGTAAAAGGAGTAGTTAGAACGACAGACAACTTCCCTGTTGTCAATGAGCTTGTTCATATGACATGGCTTAATCCTAACTGGAATTCAAGCAGCGGAAATCGTATTCGTTCTGCTTCTGGCTACACCGACCAAAACGGCAATTTCAGCATAACGGTTACGCTGCCAGCGTCTACGGGCAGCATCGCAGAACCGATGCCGATCTATTTCATGCATTATTTTGACTATACGGATGTTTTAGTTCAAGTATCGGGAACTTCGGTGCTAGACACAGATAATGTGTATCACTTTGCTTACAGCCTCTATAACGGAGGATCTTAAATCTATTCAACTGTTCGAGTATTCCGAGCAACAGCTTTGGCCATCTGAAGCGCTAAGTTTCTTTTTGTTCTAAAAAGGAAGAAGGGGCTGCCCCTAGGCTATTTATGCCTTTAGGGACAGCCCCTTTACATGCTACAGCTGTAGGCCGCCTATACAGAAATGGATCTATCTATACGGCTTGCAAGCCGGCCTGGTTGAGCAAATTCCACGGTTTGTTGTAATGCGGCTGGAAGAAGAAATCAACGAAGCTTAGCTCATCCATCGTCATTCCGTTTTGGATGCAAACCGACAGCGTATTGATCGACTGGGTCAAATCGACTTTCGACAGCACTTGAGCGCCAACAATTCTTCCGTTGTCTCCCTCATAAACGACTTTTAAAGTGACGGGCTCATAAGTCGGCATAAACTCGGGGCGGTAGTTGTCTACTATTGTGACTTTTTTCACATTCATGCCCGCAGCAATCGCGGCTGTTTCTGTCATGCCCGTCGAAGCGATGTTGTAGTCGTAAATTTTAATGCCCGATGTGCCTTGGGTGCCCAAATATTTAATGGTCGGCTCCATGAGATTGCGGGCGACGAGCGTCCCCATCCGTACGGCGTTAGTCGCTAGAGGAATATAGGCATGGCCTCCGGTAGGGTTGTAGCGGACGGCACAGCTATCGCCTGCGGCGAACACGTCTTGTTTGCTGGTGCGCATATATTCATCGACGATAATGGCACCGTTCTGGAGCATGTCGACTTGCCCTTTCAGCAGTTCGGTATTCGGCCGGAAGCCGATGCATAGGACGACCATATCCGCTTCGTATGTGCCGCCGTCTGTGACTACGGCGGTCACTCGGCCGTGTTCGTCGCCTGTGAACGAAGTGACCGTTTGATTCAAGGCCAGCTCTACATCTCTTTTTGTAAACTCGGCTTCCGTTAAATCGGTAAATTCCTGATCCAAATATTTATAAAGAATCCGGTCCATGTTGTCGATCAGCGTGACTTCTTTGCCCAACATCTCAAAGGCTTCCACCAGTTCAATGCCGATATATCCCGCGCCGATCACGGCGATTTTTTTGGCTTGTTTCGCTTTTTCGATAATCGTTTGCGCATGGTTGTAGTTTTTGCAAAGCAGTACATTTTCAAGCCGGATGCCTTCCATGTCGGGAATAATAGGCCACGATCCGGTGGTGACCACAAGCTTGTCGTACGTATGAATTATTTCTTCGCCGGTGACGAGGTTTTTGGCGGTTAACGTTTTGGCATCCGTATCGACGGCAAGCACATCATGCTTCATTAGCGTTGTAATGCCAAGCTCGGCCATCTTTTCTGGCGACGAGTAGAACAGGCCATCCGCATTTTTTACAATGCCGCCTACATGAAGCGCGATGCCGCACGATAGGAAGGAGATATTGTCATTCCGTTCAAACACGGTAATTTGGGCGTCGGGATAAAGTTTGGCCATTCCAGTAATCGCGGCTGTGCCGGCATGTGTGCATCCAATAACTGCAATCTTTGTTGTCATTCCAATCTCCTCCTTATTTTAAAACGGGGATAGATTTCCGGCTGAGCGGAGGGACTATCACTATTACGTGATTATTTTCACAACTACCTATAATGTGAAAACATTCACAATACCTTTCTGCTACTATCATATGCGATTCTATCCAAAAAGACAATGGCTATTTTGTGACAAAAATCACAAAGTCTTTTAAAAGCTTGCACAGCAAGCCAAGGGAGCGGCTAACCGGCAGCGATCATCCAAATTTGACGGGCAATCAACAGAGTGCTGATTCCAATGAACAGCGGCTTAATATATTTCGCTCCTTGGCGAATCGCTACACGCGAGCCCACCAGAGAACCGAGAACCATTGCTGCTCCCATGATGAGGCCAATGCCATACGATACGAACCCAAGTGTGATAAAGGCTGCAAGCGCAAACAGATTGCTGGTGAAGTTGAGCAATTTGGCGTTGCCCGCGGCATTCACGAAGTCCAGTCCAAGAAGCAGAAAAGCAAAAATAAAAAAGGACCCCGTTCCCGGTCCAAAAAAACCGTCGTATGTGCCAAGAAGCAAGGCGGCTGCGGCCATTAACGACCAGCTTTTTTTCGTCATCGGACGGGGAGAGCCGATTTTCCCCCAGTCGCGTTTGAACAGTGTATAGGCGGTCACGAGCGCAAGCATAATGACAACGAGCGGACGCAGCCAGCCGGACGGCACCGTTTGAAGCAGCAGCGTCCCAGCAAGTCCGCCGATTGCGGCAAGCGGAACAAGCTTTCCCGTTACTTTCAGGTTGATATGGCCGGAACGCAAAAACGCAAGGGTGCTCGTCAGCGAAGACAAGGTGCCGGCCAGTTTGTTGGTGCCAAGAGCGAGGTGAGGCGGCAAACCCGCCGCGAGCAACGCAGGTAGGGCGATTAAACCGCCCCCGCCGACGACGGAGTCGACAAAGGCGGCCAGAAAGCCTGCCGCAACAATCCAAACCACGATTTCCCAAGTAATCTCAATGTCCAAAAACATGTTTCGTCATCCCTATCCGCATCATCATTATTTGCGCTTCATCATACCGCATTTGAGTGGATGGCACCAGCAGCTTTTGAGATCGATGCTCCCATTTGCTGCTTTTCTTTGACATAGAGTTAAGCCAGCTTTCCTAAGAGTGTAATTTATTGAGTTATAATGATGTCGAAGACTTATCGAAGCGATTGAAGGAACAGTGGCGTATGGCCATTTTTGGAAAAGGTTAACGCGATTGGAATGGAGGTAGAGATGGTGGAGCCAAGCAAGGAGTTGAGGCCCCTTTTTGGGGATCAGGTCGTACTCGTGACTGGCGCGGGCGCGGGAATTGGCCGGGTCATTGCTCAGGAGTACGCGCGTTGCGGCGCGCATGTGGCGATTGCAGATCGTAATGCTGAGAAGTTGAGCGAAACAGAGAGGCTGCTGCGTGAAGAAGGATTCGAAGCTTTCTCCATTTTAGCGGATATTAGCAAGCCGGAGGCTCCGGCGGAAATGATGGGGAAGATCGGTTCGGAATATGGTCGGCTTCATATTTTGATTAACAATGCAGGGTATGGGGTATGGAAATCGCCGTATGATTTGGCGCTGGAAGAGTGGGACGGCATCCTCAACACCAACCTGAGAGGAACGTTTCTTTGCTCGAGGGAAGCGGCTAAATGGATGAGAAAAAGCGGTGACGGCGGGGCGATCGTTAATCTTTCATCCACGCGCGCGCTTATGTCGGAGGCGAATTCGGAAGCTTATGCGGCGTCAAAAGGCGGCATCCTGGCGCTCACGCATGCGATGGCGGTTTCGCTCGGTCCCGACCGTATTACGGTCAATGCCATCTGTCCGGGCTGGATCGAAACGGGCGATTACGGCAGGCTCCGTCCCGAGGATCATGCGCAGCATCCCGCTGGACGGGTGGGGACGCCCGAAGATATTGCGCGTGCTTGCTTGTATTTAACCGATCCTCGCAACAACTTTATAACGGGAACCAACATCACGATTGATGGGGGAATGACGCGGAAAATGATTTACGAAGATTAAATCTATATGCAGGCATGGAGAAAAGGATTTCCTACTTGGAACCCCTGACGGCTGTTGAGAAAGTATCGACGGCCTTCTTTATGTTCAAATTATTCCATTCGACACCACGTTAATATTATATAAATTGGCATTTCACCTACCATTCAGAACGCAAACGTTGAAGAAGGATGAATACCATGCTGATGGGAAACTATATCATTCTCTTTATTATTGTCGGTATTGTTTTATCTTTTCTATTTTTTATAAATTTTTTATATAACTTCACTTATTTACATTTACAGTAAATTAAAATATACTTTAATCCACAGATTGTATCATACACACGTTCCTTATCTTATATGTAAGAAAGGAGGTGTACGGATGAAAAAATCAGTATCTTTAATTGTTATCATGCTAGCAGTTGTTCTAAGTTTTACAACAACTGCGTTTGCCGCGTTCAGCTATAATAGCGGGAATATTACTCTTTCAGGCGGAACGATCAAGCTTGGTCAAGGAGTTATATCCAACTCCGGCACAACATATGACACTTTAACCGTCAAGCTTTATCGCGGAACGACACTAGTAAGTATCAAAACAATTACTTACGCTCCAGGACAATGGACTTACCCTGGATATGCAGGCGCTCCTGAGATTATTCTGGCAACAGGCCAACCGGCCGGTCAATACAGATATGAACTATCCGCTTCAGGAAACTGGCATGTTCTAGCTGGAATCCATAATTAATTCATCTTACACTCGCTAACAAGATAATTAGAGCAAGCAAAGCCCTGTCAATAATGACAGGGCTGCAGGCTGTCGAGAGTTTCTCGACGACCTAAAGGGGTTCCAAATTGGAACCCCTTATTTATATAAAGGCTAGTTGCCGGTTTGCTTTTGTAACAATCGGTTCAACTGCTCCTCTACCAAAGCGCTGCGCTGCTCTTGTTTCTGCTCGTGGCTGCTTGGAACGCGGCTTCCATAGCTGTCATGACGGGATCGGAACAGCTCGCGCTGCGCTTCCCACTCCATTACTTTATGCTCGATTCTTTCAAATTCCCTCGAAGCGGAACTTACGCCGTGCAGCGAATGAGCTTCAGGTGAATTCGCTTGCGCGGATGTGCGCCGAACTCTAGTGACGAGCTCTTCCCGCTTCGCTTGCAGCCTCGTTTTTTCTTCCTTCAACGCTTCCACTCTCAGCTCCAGATCGAGAGCGGCCTGTTTCGCAATTCCGCTCAATTTTGCGGTTTCTTCCGCTTGCTCTTCATAAAGCAGCTTGGCTTCAATTGCCGTACGCGCTTCCGCCTCGCGGCCTTCGACAGCGGCTTGCTCCGCTTTTCCCTCGTAATAGTTCGCTTGGCCGACGAGCTCATCATATTTGGTAGTCAGCATGCGCTCCTGCACTTTTTGGCTGGCAAGGCCGCGTTCCGTTTTGGCTATTTCCTCGTCCAAATCCCTTAAATAGTGGTTCAGCATCATAACCGGATTTTCCATTTTGTCCAGCATTTCATTGGCCGCAGCCTTCGTCATATTTACTACACGTTGCAAAATTCCCATCTTACATCTCTCCCTTTATCCATTTTTAATTTATCTCTATTTTTAAGTTTGATCTTAGTAGTGGCGGTAGCTGCCTGCAAAAGGTATTTCTTCAATCGGCGATTTCGGAATAAAGATAGCAGCCAGGATGTACGCCAGTAGAACTCCTCCAAAGCTGAATAACGCGGTAATGACAACAAGCACTCTGACTATTGTGGAATCGATGCCGAAAAATTCGGCTAGTCCTCCGCAAACACCTGTAAGCTTGTTGTCCCTTTGAGACTTAAACAATTTTTTCATCTTTCCTCATCCTTTCGTGTGGCTCATCTATGTCTTAATTGTATAAGAGCGGCAGCGATGCCGAAACGGTCCCCGGTCTAAAAGGGGAGCTGGCCTTTGGGCGGGGAGGAACTGAGACGGACGACGGGGAGAAGGGGAGTCTTAGGTAGAGATATATAAGAGATTAAAGGGAGATTCAACATGGAAGATGAAAAAGGCCGTTTTCAAGGGGAATGGACCTCGAGAACGACCTTTTTCTTTATTTCGTTTTATTGTAAGCCATAAGCAGTTTGGAAAAGGACTTCTCCAGACTGGAGATACGGGTTGACGCGTAGTCGTTTCCATTGCGCTCGTTAAAGAGAAAGGACAGCTTTTCGATTTCATTGTCTAGCCAAGGCAAAGTGACGATGTCCGATTCCGGCAGCTTTTTTCTGCGTTTTTTTTGGCTCCATTGCCGGAGGAAAAAGCGGACCGCAATCAAATAGTTCATCTTGTCCCAATGAATTTTGCTGTCGAGCCCAAGCCTTATGGTACGTTCGTATAGCTTTACTGCCTTATCAATATCCGTAACCGCATAAAACTGCAAAAGGATGCTGTACTCGTCCAAATATTGAGGACCCCTCAAAGATTGAATCGCTTTGCCCGCCGTTTTTACCGCATCCCCATATTCCCCTAGCTTCAGCAGAGGATAAATCATGATGCTGTACGTATTTTGCGGGATTGACTGACAGCTCATACCCCCGTCCAAAATCGGTTTGATGGCGGTCATCCCTCTTTTGTTTTGATTCATTTCAAAATAGTAATGTCCAAACGCATTCTGCTCACAGGCTCTGCAATCGGATAGGCTGTCTCTAGGCGCCGATCTCCATTGTTTATAGTAGACAGCGGCTTCCTTCGACTTGCCTTGATGAAGCAGATAGCTGACTTGCAGCTTATAGTAGGATCTTAAGGAGTAATGGTACAGCAAGCACTTCCCTTTAAAGTCTTCAAGCAGCTGCTCCAGTTTCTCTAAATCGATTTGGGGAATGCACAAGGCTCTGCTAATGACCCATTTATAATACCAGAGGATATCGAAGCTGGAATGCTTGGAGGGATCCTTTTCGAATTTGGCCAGACACCAAGCAAATGGAATGAACATGCGCTCCGGACAGCCGCATACCGATGTATATCTCAAGTAATGCATTCGGGCATCAAAAGCGTCTTCGACCGTCAAATAATGATCGGCAATCAAGATCGACTCTTCCAGAAGAGCTAGTTTCTGCTTCCCATCCGGCATGTCCCAGGTTTCCCTGCGCAGGCTGTCGTATCTTTCTTTCATGATTCCGCCGCTCCAATCGATTCGTTCAACCCTTTGTTCATAAAATAAAGCAAAGATTCATTCAATAATCTCAATTCCTCAGAGTTCATCGTATGATTGCCCATGAGCAAAGCTTGCGTATAAAGAAGCTCGATACAGCATTTCTGGACTTCCCGGTTGTTGGTCGACGCGGCCTTGCGGACGATGGGATTATTGTAGTTAAAGCATAGCTTGGCAAACGGCTCATCGTAAAGCTCGCTTCGAATCGTATGAACAAGTTCGGCAAAAAAAGGCGAGGCTTCTTTTTCGGCGTTGTCTGCAAGCTTGAAAAAATTGACCTCATTGCTTGTGTTGTAAAGGACGGGAATATCGGCAGGCTCAAACAATCGAATTAATGATCGGCATTGAAACCTGTTCAATATTTCATCGGACAGATGAAGAAATGGCTCCGTCTCCTTGCGTTCTGCCGGACTCAGCGTCATGAAGCGGTTAGAGAAGTCCAGCACGTCAAGCACGCCCACTTGCACATCCGATTCAACTGTCGGCAGCTGTACAATCAATTCCAAGTCATGCGTATAGCCGCCATTTACAACCATAATGTCCTGCGACTGGGCTACTCTTGCGACTTGCCTGAACTCGTCGAGCGTTGAAGTGACATAGATGGAACTGCTTGCGGCCAAAATGGAGCCTGCATCCATCTTGCCAAGCGACGTCTCAAAGCTGAGATGCCGGATAAACAATTCATACAAGGCTGCATCTTCGACGGCCATCGCTTTGATCGAGGCGTAATGGACGAGCACGATCCGTTTAAATAGCTCATGGTCCTCAGTCGCTAACGAAACAAGATGCTGTTTAATGCAGTGGCCAAGCTCTTCCCGAACGTTGTAAAACAAATCGTTTTCTTGAAAAGATTCACGCGATGCGGTAGGCCGCAGGCTGTCTGTATTTAAAACGGCATTTACGAAAAACGCCCATGGCGGCAAAATATTAGGCAGCTTATCGGATAGCAGCATGTTTTTTAAATAAACGTGATGTCTCTTCTCATCCTGCAAGCTGACCGAATAGGGGAGGATATAAGCGATCCCCTGAACGCCCCCTAGGGCGGAACGAAGCGGAATGATATCCATCGCCGCGTTTGACGTTTCTTTTCTTATATACTCGAAGGCTGATCCCTTGTCCGTTTGCCAAGGCGGAAGCGAATTGTTGATTCGTTCCTCGTAGCCGTCTTCGATCAGATAGATAGGGGTGGGGAGAAATTTGCCGTATTTTTCGAGCAGGTTGTACATGCGGTAATATTCGAAATAATCCTCGAATTCTTGCTTTGCTTTTAAATAGACGGTTGTCCCGACGGAAACTTCTGTATCCAGTTTTCTCATTTGATAAGTGCCGTCCGGACGCCCGCGCCATTCCAAAGAGTCTCCCTCCAGCGCGGAGCGGGTAATAAGCACGATTTCATCGCTAACGACAAAGCAGGACAGCAGTCCAACGCCGAACTTGCCAATAAAGTCGTCCGAGGAGTCGAGATCGCCCCTTTTTGTCGAGCTGCCGATCCGCGCCAGAAACTGCTCGATTTGCGTTTCCGTCAAGCCGCAACCGTTATCATGGAATGATAGATTGCCGGAGGAATAAATATCGACCTTTACAACGCCTTCAATCGTATGGCCGAGACGTTTGCGAGCGGTTATCGCATCCACGCAGTTTTGCAGCAATTCGCGGACAAATACGGCTGGATCCGAATAAAGGTGATTGGACAATAATTCGATAATGCCCTGCAAGTTTACCTGAAAGTTGTGATTAGCCATAGTGTACCCCGTTTAAGTAAAGTTTTTTGTAGGCGACCATTTATCATTGGTTTAGCAAACCGTTAAAAAAGACTATAAATGGGTGCATGTTCTATTTCTGTATGTTCACAATTGTAATTTATATTTTTGTTCAATTCTAGAGGCTTGTTGGCAAAAAGAGAGACCGGTTCTCGTTTGTCTCCGGCTCAAGCTTGTCAAACTAGTCCGCATAAATGTCCAAGTCCCCTCATAGAAATGGTATCAGCCAGTAAAAAACTATGGGTGCAGAGGGGATGATTTCATGCGTCGCATGACATGGACCGCGGCAATTATTTTGTGTTTAACCTTTATATTGTCCGCTTGCGGTACAAAGGACGCCGAGTCCGTGGTAAAGGAGCTAGACAAGGTAGCGAACAGTCTTGAAAGCTACCAAGGAAGCGGGAAGATGACTCTTCATACCGGCCAGCAGCCGCTTGAGTATCAAGTGGAGGTAGCTTATCAAAAGCCATCTTATTACCGCATCAAATTAACAAACGAAGAAAAGGACATTACACAGATCGTGCTGCGAAACGACGAAGGAGTATTCGTCTTGACTCCAAAGCTGAACAAGGTATTCCGGTTCCAAAGCGACTGGCCGCAAAACCAAGGACAGGTATACCTTTATCAAACGCTGATTCAAAGCATTATTGTAGACGGCTCCAGACAGTTCGCTGTAAACGACGACGCCTATGTCTTCGATGTCATGGCGAATTACAATAACGGTTCGTTAGCCCGCCAAAAAATTTGGCTGAACAAATCCGATCTTAGCCCGGTGCAGGTGGAAGTAAGCGATACAAACGCATCGGTTTTGGTGGACGTGAAATTCGATACGTTTAAGTTCGATCAAAAATTCGACAAAAGCGTATTCGAAACACAAGCCAATATGGCAGCTGCTCCTCCGACAGAAGGAGAAAACGGCGGCGAAGGCGACAAGCCGACTGTAGCGACTCCTGAGCAAGAAACGGATGAGGCGGCGGCGCCGGACGATGAAGCTGCCGAAGGCGGCGAGGACGAAGAAGCGAGCAATCCGGACGATGACGCAGCCTCTGGCGCCGAAGGCGAGAAGGAAGCCGATTTTGCCGCAATGGGCCCATCCTATACTCCTGATGGAGTTGCGGAAAAAGACAGCGTAGATATTGTTTACGGCGGCAATCCCGGACTCATTACAAGGTACACCGGCACATATAACTATACGTTGATCCAAACGCAGCCGCGGGATCAGGCGGCATCGCTTGTGCCGGGATTAATTGTAGATTTGGGCTTTACAATGGGCGAGCTGACCTCAAGCGAAGAGGATGAGCTTCAGACGCTCACCTGGACGTACAACGGCAATCAGTTCCGACTGTCCAGCTCCGATCTTCCCGAATCGGAATTGATCAAGGTGGCCCAGTCGGTACAAGGAGAAGTAGGAAAGTAACAGGCGAAAAAAAGCGTCTGCCTATTATTTCCTAGACTTGCAGGCCGATTTTCAAGGCTCATTTCATTGACAGTCCCAGCAGCAGCGTTTAACATTATTTTATTAATGTTTGTTGCTCGGACTGTCACGGTTTTGCAATGAGGAGAAGGTGAACGTCTTGAATTCGTTTTATCGCCCGACTTGGGCAGAGATATCGCTTGATGCGCTGCGTCATAATTTAAAGGCTGTAAGAGATGCGCTTCCTGCGGGCAGCTTGCTGATGGCATCGGTGAAAGCGAACGCATACGGTCACGGTGCAATAGAAATTGCGGGGGCGGCTGAGCGCTTCGGCGTGGATTATATGGGCGTCGCTTTTTTGGATGAGGCGCTCCAACTGCGCAGAGCCGGCATTCAGTCGCCTATTCTTGTGCTCGGCTTCGTGCCGGAGGAAGGGCTTGAGCTCGCAAGGGAGAATGGCATCACCATCAGCTTGTTCCGCGAGGACATCCGTCTGGCGGCGGAACGGTTGAGGGTGGAAGACGGCCGTAGACTTAAGGTTCACATTAAAATCGATTCCGGAATGGGGCGGCTTGGTCTGCTCGGAGCCGAATCGGCTTTGCCGTTTATTGAGCGTGCGCTGGGTACGCCTCAGCTTGAGGTGGAAGGTTTGTTTACCCACTACGCCAAAGCGGATGAAGCGGATAAAGCATATACAAAGCTGCAATACGACAGATTTATGGAAATTGCGGATGCCGTCAAAGCGAACGGCTGGAGCATTCCGATCGTTCATGCGGCCAATAGCGCCGGCGGGATGGATACGCCGCAATGGGCGGGCGATATGGTTCGGCTGGGCATAGGCATGTACGGAATTTATCCGTCTTGTGAAGTGAATCAGCAACGTATTGCCTTAAAGCCGGTGTTGTCGCTGAAAACAAAAATCGTTTGGGTGAAGAAGGCGCCGGCCGGCTGGGGAGTCAGCTACGGTACACGCTATTTCACAGAAAAAGAAGAGCTCATCGGTACGCTGCCGATCGGCTATGCCGACGGATATAGCCGGATGCTGACGGGCAAGGCGCATGTTTTGGTGCGGGGCGTCAAGACGCCGATCCGGGGAACGATTTGTATGGATCAATGTATGGTGGCGCTTGATTCCATTCCGCTAACGGATGGGGCAGAGCCTGTTGCGGCGGGTGAAGAAGCCGTTTTGATCGGTACGCAAGGAAACGTTTCCATCACAGCGGGAGAAATAGCGGACCAGCTAGGTACGATCAGCTATGAGGTCATATGTATGCTCGCGTCCCGCGTTCCTCGCATGTACATGGAAGACGGACGCGCCATCAAAACGAGCAACGGATTGGCTTGAAGGGCAATGGAAAATATTCCAGTGCACAATTTTTTATTTTAGACAGGAAATGCGGCGGAAAGGTCGAATGTATGTGAGTCGGCTTTGCGCAATTGTGTTGCGGGAAGCATATAGCATAATTGATATACGGTCATCATAGATATGGTGAAGTATAGTTCCGGCATTATTTTGTCATAATGTGTAATGAGGTTTTGGAAAAGTTTTGGGGGTGCGAGTTCGGTGGCCAATGTGCATAATACGAAAAGGATCATGATTAGCTTGCCCGATCAGCTGCTTGAGGAGGTCGACGGTATCGTCGCCAAAGAAAACTCCAATCGCAGCGAGTTTATTCGGCAAGCCATGAAGCTGTATTTGGTGGAACGGAAAAAACGCCAGATTCGCGAATCCATGCAGCGCGGATATATGGAAATGGCTAAAATCAACCTGAATATGGCCTCGGAAGCGTTTCAAGCGGAGGAAGAAGCAGGTCATACTTTAGGCCGTCTCGTTAGCGGGGTGTAAAGCTTGATCGTAAAACGCGGAGATGTGTTTTTTGCCGATTTGTCCCCTGTCGTCGGCTCGGAGCAAGGCGGAGTCCGTCCCGTTCTCGTCATACAGAACGATATCGGAAACCGATTCAGCCCTACGGTAATTGTTGCCGCCATTACCGCCCAAATTCAGAAAGCGAAGCTGCCAACCCATGTGGAGATGGATGCCGCTACGCATGGTTTCGATCGCGATTCCGTCGTACTGCTTGAGCAGATTCGGACGATCGACAAGCAGCGCTTGACGGATAAAATTACGCATCTGGACGATGAAACGATGCGAAAAGTGGACGATGCCTTGCTTATTAGCGTAGGCTTAATTGACTTTTAACAAAAGTAAGTTCCATGAGAAATTTCAAAAATAAGGATAGACAATATGTGGTCGTATTTGCTATTATAGGCTCAATTCATTGATGATCTGAATAGAAGAGCACCATATTGCGAGGAACGCAATCAGCTTGCCGGTAGGCAGCTGAATGCGTTCCTTTTTTTGTTGCTCGGGGAGGGTGAGAGGTTGAGAAATAAGCGTAACGTTTGGCTCAGCATGACTGCGGCGGTGTTGTCTGCATCGCTCGTATACGGGCTTTATGCGCTGCAAAGGCAGCAGCATGAGAGGAGGGAGATGATTGAGGTTGTCATTCCAAAACGGTTTATCGCTGCAGGTGAGCGGCTCGGGGCAAGCGACCTTGAACTGACCAGGCTGCCGCTGGATGCGTTCAGGGATGAAATGGTGACGTCGATTGGCAAGGCGGCAGGAAAGGAGGCGGCTATACCGCTCGGGAAGGGAGAGGCGCTGCTCGATTGGAAGTTCAACGATTATTATTTGCTGCCAAGAAGCGGGGAGTCGACCTTTCAAATTCCGAAGGACTACATTCGCTCCATTTCGAACGGCATTAGAGCGGGGGATCGGGTGCTGCTGTATGTTTCAGGCGCAGAAGGGGATTCCAGACGTGTCTTTTCCGCCCCTGTAGTTGTCGCCTCGGTCAAAAGCTCCGCCAACGTGGAAGTGGACAGCTTAGAGCAATCGCATCTGTTGTCGCTTGCAGATGACAATAGAGACGGGATGTATGTCGCGAAGAGGGACGCGAATGCGATGATTGAGTACTTAAATTTGAATTTGACGGAAGCTCAGTGGCTGGAAATGGATGAGTTGTGCAAAGGGGGAGACAACAAGCTTGTTGTGGCTTACAGCTCCGATCCGTTTGAAGGGCACGATGTGAGCGCTCAAGGAAGTGGCGCAAAGTGAAGGGAGGAAGCGCGCCGCTTGCCGCTTTTGTAGGGACAACGCCGAACATTGGGACGACGACGGCAGCTTACGCCGCCGCGCTCCGGATTGCGGAGCATAGCAAGGCACAGGTGGGCTTTTTATGCCTCCATTTAAAAAGCGCCAAGCTTCACCGTTTTATCGGCGTGGATGAGCCGGCTATCTCGCTTGATGGGCTTCAACCGGAGCTGAGATCGGCGGCTTTATCGGCAGAGATGCTGAGAAGTGCTTGCTATACCGTCCCCCAGCAGCCGAATTTGCGAGTGCTGTTCGGGAATTTGAACCGCGAGGGGGCGGAGTTTGTCGGCCCGGAGGAAATCGGCCATTTGTTGGACGTGGCTGCGGCAGCCTTTTCGTTTGTTGTAGTGGATGTCGGCGCTTATTGGGATAACGCCGCGACGGTATGTAGCTTGCAGCGGGCGGATTCACGCATTTTATTGACAACGGCTGCATTATCGCATTTTCAGGAGGATGGGCATCGATGGATTAGCGGCGTTTCACCTTTATTTAACATTCTGCCTAGTCAATATGATTGTATAGTCATTCAAAACCAATGGGGACGGGGAGGGTACAGCGTGAGAGAAATTTGCAAGGAGCTTGGCGTGAAGCCACTGGGGGAATTTCATTTGAAAGAAACGATGTTTAACGCGCTCGATAAAGGGAATTACAGCCACTGGCTGAAACATGATCCCGACGGCAAGGAGGCGATGAAAAAAACGGCCATGAGGTTAATGGAGCGCCATGGAGCGGTGCCCTCGTTCCCGGCTATTTCTAAACAGCCCTGGTACCGAAAACTGATGACTCACCGAAACGGGGTGAGCTCGTCATGAAGGATAACCGATCACGATTTTCTCCTTCGGCATTCGCCTCCCGCTTGAAGGTGGAGGAGGGGCCTTATGCAAGGGAGGAGGGAATTAAGCTGATGCTGAAGGAGTCGTACTCCGGCGAGGAGGATTTTGAAAAGCTGACCGAAGACATTCGTTCTTACATAAGCGCTCCAAGAGGATTGAACGAAGAAGAACGGAGGCAGTACAGCGAGGCGTTGAATCGAGCCGTATTGGGATTTCCGCAGGAGCGCGGGCAGCTGCTAGCGGTTATTGAGGACCGGCTTATTAGACTACGTATCCAGCATGCAAAGGGACGAGAGCCTTACGAGAGTTTGGCGGAAGCATTATTTGCGGAAGTGATCGGTTTAAATGTGCTGGAGCTTGTTCTGGCCCAAAGGCAAGGACTAGAGGAGATTCAGGTTGTTGGCGAGCGGATTTATGAGGTTCGAGGCGGTGTGCCTGCTTTATCCTCTTACCGTTTTGACAGTATGCGCGAAGTGGAACGAATTCAGCAAAATTTGGTCCTCTACAACAATGATCGGATTAATCCTAGAAAACGATGGGCGGAAGTGACGCTTCAGGACGGTTCTCGGGTGACGATGACGGGATTTGGCTTTACATCATGTCCCACGCTTACGATTCGCTTTTATACGACAGGGCGTCTTGGGCTTGATGCTTTAATGGGTATTCCTTATCGCTCTCTTAGCGGCCGAATGGCGGATATGCTGCGGGCAGCTTTGCAAGCGAGATACAACCTAGTCATTATTGGGCCAACCAACTCCGGGAAAACCAATTTAATGAAAGCTTTGATCGCCGAGCTTCCGGATGAAGAGCGGATCGTCACGATTGAAGGCAGATTCGAAATGATGCTGGGGAGAGACTTCCCAGCGAAAAATATAGTGGAATATGAAACCTCGGAAGAGGATGAAGCTCACTGCTCCTCTCAGGCGTTCAAGCTGGCACTGAGGCAGTCGCCGCAGCGCATTATTCATGCGGAGATTAGAGATGACGACGCCAATATTTATGTGCGGGCTTGTACGCGCGGGCATGCGGGCAGCATGACGACAGTGCATGCCAATCGGTTGGAAGATGTGCCGGAAGCGATTGCCGACATGTGTATGCTGGATGGGCGCGGAATGAACCCGGAGCGGCTTACAAAACGAATTGCGGAGTATGTCACGGAGCTTGGAGTTGAGCTGCGGATTTGGAACGGCAGACGAATCGTGAGCCGAATCGGAGAGCTGAAATGGCAGGAGGGAGAAACTAGTGTACAGGATTGGGCGCTGTTCGACGAGGAAAGGGATGAGTGGAACTATCCGAAAGCCCCTTCCAAACGGGTAATCGCTTGGATGAACGGGAGAGGAGCGGTCAATGGATAATAGTCTGGTATTTACGGCCGGCGGTGTGCTGTTGTTTATTTTATTGTACGGTTTGATGTATGGGATTCTACTCTTTTTGAACGGGCGAAATCAATTGAAAAGCCGTTTAACTTATAAATCTGGAATTGGCATTAGGGAGTCGCTGATTCGCTTTAAATGGATAGCTCTGCTGCGCGAACATGTGGGACAACTGCTAGAGACGTTAAGGATGAGAACGAGTCCGGATTTTTTTTTGTTGCTGTCACTCTTGTTAGGGTTGTCGGGCTTATTTGTGGGAGGACTGTTTTTTCAAACGACAAAAGGGGCGTTCGTATTTGGACTTGTCATTGGACTGGCTCCTTATGTTTGGCTGCGAGGGCTGCTCGTCCATCGCAGAATGGGCGCCCAAATGGATTTTCTTCCGGCTGTCGAGCTGTTTTATCAATGTTATCTTGTAACGGGAGAGGGTCAGGTTCGAATTGCTTTGCAAGGAACGGTGGAGGAAAAGAGGCTGCTGGGTCCGATGCAGTCGGTATTTGAGCAGTTGTATCGCAATTTATGCGTGCGCGGCGACGATGACGCCAGCTTGAAAATTATGGCCTCATCTCTCGGGCATATATGGGCTGATTATTTTGCCGGGATTATGAAGGTGGCGTTGACGGAAGGGGTATCTATCACAGAGAGCTTAAGAGAGCTGCTCAGTGATATGAGAAAGTCGCGAAGGGCCAATGAGAGGGAACGCCATCGGCTGCTAGAAATACGGGTGGCCAATTTCACGCCGGTTTTGTTTCTTGCGTTGTTTATTGGCATTAATCTTCGATATAACCGAACCAATTCCTTCTATTATTATGTGCATGATTCTGAGGGACGGGACATGCTTCTGAACGCGCTGCTGCTTATATTTGGTTCTTTTCTTATGGGGCTGTGGCTGTCCCGCAAAAAAATGTAAAGGAGCTTAGGGCAATGGCGGAGCCGTTAACAGCAGTAGTGTTTTGGGGGAGCGTAGTTGGGCAGCTTCTGTTCGCCGGAATTGCGGTTTACATATTGCTTAAGCTTATACCGAGAAGGAGCAGCCGCTCGAAAAGGCTTGCTTTTCTAAAATGGAGGACGGTTCCCGTTTCCGATAGATGGTTGAAGCTGGCAGGCGTTTCTAGAGAAAGCGCTGTTTATCAGGAGAGGGAATGGCTGCTTGCAGGGAGCGGCCTGACAGCCGATCCGGGATGGTATATGGTGGCGCGCAGAATGGCGTTGGCGGCTTGTCTGACACTGTCCACGCTCGTTATCGGCATATGGCATCAATCATTGACCGATATGAAAGCGGGTTTGCTAGCGGTAATTCCTTTACTCGCCGCTGGCGGGTTAATGATTGATAAGTGGTGGCTGGGCGCCCTTCGCAAGCTAAGAGCCATTCAGTTGACGAAAGAAATTTACGTAGTCAGCAGCCAGTTGTTGTATTTGTCGGATTCGGCTCTCCATATCCATACAAAGTTGATGCGCTGCGTACCTTATACAAGGGTCATGAGGGGAGATATAGAGCGGCTGCTGGCGGAATGGTATTACGATCCTGCGATTGCCCTTCGTCAGTTCAAACTTAGATTGGGCACCGATGACGGAATGAGCTTTGCAGAGACGATAGATGCTCTTCGGCAGCACGAAAGCGGTCAATATTACGAGTTGCTGCGCGCCAGAATTGCAGATTATAAGGAAAAGCTGGAGTTGGCAAAAGAAAGCCGCAAAGAATCAACTTCTTACATCCTGTTTATGATTGCGGGCGTTCCCATCCTCTACACGTTTCAAGTGTTTATTTTCCCGTGGGTTAGAGAGGGGCAGGAGCTGTTTCAATCGCTAGGCTGAGTGACATAGATTTTCAGAATGATAGAGATTTCGGTAATGATAGAGATTTCCGTAATGATAGAGATTTTCGGAGTGATACAGACTTTCTTTTTTGCGGGTAGCCATAAAGTGAATATTTTTGTTAATAGGAGGCGGGTGAGGGAATGCGCAATATTTTAGTGACGGTCATGATGCTGGTTGTTGTGGTGTTGCTGTTTAATGGGATTATTGCCAAGGATAAAACGGGAACGGTAAGCCAAATTCAATCGCAAGGCGACTCTGCCAATTCGAAAATCAGCGAAATGCTGCCTTAATCGGTGAGATGGCGATGAAGTTGATTTGGAACGGAAGGCTTGGAACGATTAGATTGGGGGGATGCCGTCTGCGCGCAATATTCATGTCTTTGCTGCTGCTCATTACCGCCGTTCTCATCTATACATCCGCTGCCGAAGGGGAAACGGGATTGAAAGCAGGACTGAACCGGGCCGGCGGAAATATGGCCGATTACATTGAAGGGATGAGTCCTTGAAGCAGCTGCTATTGTTTGTTTTATTTGCCGCTATGCTGTGCTGGATAATGTTTTCCCCTATTTACAAGCATGTAGCTATTATGCGGCAGGCTGTTTTGCAGCAAGAGGTTGATTATTTGCTGGAGGTTGGCTCCAGCGGCACTTACGGATTTATTAGCCGTGACATGGAGCTCGAATCGATTGAACGATTAAGGAAGTTTGGGCTAAGCGGCGAAAAGCTGCTTTATGAATACGGAACAACAAGCGGGGTCAGCGCTACAGATGCAGGGCTTCCGGTGCCGCGGGGAACCGGTATTTCTCTTATGATCAGTTACCCTTATGAAAACTTGTTTTTCATAGATTCTTTAATTGGAGTTCAGCCGATAGCGCCAGAACAAAAAATGAAGGCGTTCGGGATGAAAATGAGCGAATATGTCCCATAAATGCCGACAGGAGGCGTAGTGGTTGTATAAGCTTCTGCTAATCGCAGCAATGATGACCGTATGGCTGTTTGCACATCTGATCCAAGTGGAAGAAGAGATCGCCATGAAGACGCTGTATCAAGGGAAACGAGCAGTCAACCGGGCGGCTCATGCGGCGGCTCAGCAATTGGACAAAGTTTCTTTAGGTGACGGAGTGGTCAAGCTGGATTCAATTGCGGCGGCGGAAGCGGCCAAGCTGTATTTGCAGCGCAATTTATGGGTGGACGAAAACGGAGTGCCGCTGGAGGACACTTTTCTGCGCGATCCCGTGGAAATATTGGTGTTTGAGGTGGTGAATGCCGATCAGAAGTTTCCGTATCGTTACGTGAACGATCGGTATTCATTTGAAGCCGTCCTTGAAAGGCCGGGCGTTGTTTTGATTGTAAAAGTCGTTTTCCCGCGAGCCTTTCATGTCATGAGACCATTGGAATGGGAACTGAAAGGAGTGGCGGAGCTAGTCGTAGGGTAAACGCAATAAGGGAACATTTGGAAGGAAGCCATCGTCTATTTTGAAAGAAGACTTCTGTAAAGGAGAGACGACATTGAGACGACTGATCATTCTATTCGTATCCTTAACTTTTATGACAGCTCTGCTATTGGGCTGCCAGCGCACAGAGGGGGATGATTTAAGCTCTGAAGCTAATTTATCAGCCTATTTAGAAAAAACTTCTTTAGTAGACGGAACTATTAAGAGCATTCGGGTTTCAAAACTAAATGACAAACATGCAATTGCAGTAGAAGAAAAGGAAAAACTTGAAGCTTTTCAACGCCTCCTTTCAAGCGCAACCAAATCAGAAGGAATTGTGAATATGGATATGGAAGGCCGCGATTACGATGTGGAAATCGATTATGAAAATAATAATTATATGAGTCTGTACATTTGGATAGGCGATAAAGGACAAAAAAGTACAGTGATGAGAGTAGACGATACTCATACCGTTTATATTGTTTCGGAAGAGGGAACTGGAAGTTGGATTGAGTTTATGGAAGCCATAAATATGAAGTTATAAGCTTACAGCCGTTAAAATATAGGGGGGAGAGCATAGGGAATTTATGCACGGGTTGACTGTCCTTTGGAAAATTGGTGTAATAGGAGGGGGTTATAAATAGAAGGAGTGGACGAAATGAATCGGGAATTATCAAAAAGGCTTCATCGCGATTACTTAAAGGTATACCGAATATCGGAGCTCATTGCCAATGGCATTTTCCTTCTCGTTATAGTCGCGTATTTGATTTTGGCGCTGTGGCAGGATTGGACGCTTCTCCCGGCTTGGATTAGCGGCGGTGTGTGGGTTGCTTCATTAATCTTGTTTACATGGATTGTGCCTAACATCAAATACAAGAGATTTCGGTACGAGCTGTTTGAAGAAGAGCTGGAAATTGAATCAGGCATTATTTTTATTAGCAACGTTTTAATTCCAATGGTACGTGTGCAGCATGTTGAGCTCGGGAGCGGGCCGCTTATGCGGAAGTTTGGACTTGCCAGCGTATCGGTCGTCACGGCTGCTACTACTCATCAGATCGTAGGGCTTAAGCGTGAAGAGGCGGAATCTCTTAAGCGTCGCATTGGCGAATTGGCAAGGGTGGATGAAATTGATGAATGAAAGACGAATGCTTCATCCAGCCTACATTTTATTCGGCGTATTGTCCGTCGTTCGAGCTTTTCTGCCAGTCATTATTATCTTTTTGCTTAAAGGGGTAAGCTGGAGCGAAATTGAATGGTATTGGTTTGCCGGAATAGGCGCAGGGTTCCTCCTGCTTCTTCTTATTTGTTATATGCACTGGAAGCGGTTCGGATTTTGGCTAGAAGAGGACCGTCTCGTCATACGTTCGGGCGTATTTTTCCGTCAGGAAAAAACAATCTATTATTCGCGCATTCATTCGGTTAACGTGGAACAGCCGTTTATTCAGCGTTTGCTTGGCGTCGTCCAGTTGAAAATCGAAACGCCAGGCGGCGGCAAACAAAAGGCGGAAGGCGTTATGGAGACGCTGTCTATGGCAGAAGCAAACCGGATCAAAGAGCAGCTTAGATTGTTTTCGAAATTGGGAGCGAACAAAGCGACTGTTCTTGAGGAAGGTTACACAACTCCAAATTCCTTGCCTGATGAGAGTGAAGCTACAGCTCAAGCCCTCTCGGGCGATGGAAACGGGAATGACAGCTCCTCTGACAATAGCGGCAACGTTGCTGCTAACAGCTCCAGTGCTTATGTTCTTGAGGAGCAGGAGCCAGAAACAATCGTTTCGATTGATGCGGGGAAGTTGTTTAAAGCAGCGGCTACTTCGCTAAACTTCGGTTTGGCGGCTGCTTTTATTGCCGGTTTGTATTCGTTTGCGGACGACTTTATCAACTTGCTGCTGCCGGATCATTTTTTTGAAAATGTAGTTCAGGATTCTACGGAGCTGATGCCGGATACGCTGCTTATTGTTATTGCGGCCGTTATGTTTATCGCGTTAGTATGGATACTTTCTATTGTATTATATATTTTGAAATATAGCGGTTTTACCATTCGCAGGGATGGGCAACAACTGTCGCTTTCTTATGGATTGCTTGAGAAAAAGAGCATTTTGTTCGACCCGAAAAAAGTCCAGTCGGTTATTGTAAACGAGAGCTGGCTCCGTCAGCCGTTTGGCTATGCGGAAGTCAAATTACAAATTGTCTCCTCCGATAAGCTGGAGCAGTTGATGCTGCATCCGTTTATCCGAGTGTCCGAAATCCAAAGCTTGCTTGACGAGCTTAAGCTTGGAATATCGTTGAACAACGAAGAGGAATGGGCTAAATCGCCAAAGAAGGCGCTTCTTTACTACATTCGAACACCATTGATTGTGGCGCTTTCGGGATGTGCGGCGCTGATTTACTTTTTTGGCGCGAGCGGGGCATGGTCGCTTCTTATCATCCCTTTTATTATGTGGTGGAGAATCGGCAGTCATCATTCGGCTGGATTGCTTCTTCAAGAAAGCCAACTTACGTTGCGCCGCCGCAACATTCATCGAATGACGTATTATGTTCGGAAATCCCGTATCGTGGTTATGAAAGTAAAGCGTACGGATGCACAGCGCAAAAAAGGCGTTATGACGATATACGTTCATGTCCTTGGAAGCACGTATAGCTACAAGGTGCTTGGACTTAACGCGTCCGACGTTGAGCCGGCCTGGAACTGGTTCAGCAAAAGGCGTAAATGTTAAAGTGCTTCATGGCGAAACCATCTAAATGAATCAGTTAAGAATACTGTCATTTGTAAACATTAAAGACTAATCTATAAACAGCAATGCTGTTCGCTTTTCTTCAATGAAGAGCGAGCGGCATTGCTGTTTTTGCAAGAAATAGAGGCTATGAATAAAAAAAGTTTGCCGTAATGAACGAAACGGCTCTGCTAATCGTCACATAGTTACAGGCTAAGTGAAGGAAGGGAGAAAGCGCGGTGCTAGATGAGGCAACATTGGTGAAGAGGGCAATAAAAGGCGATGTTCGTTCGTTGTCGGAGCTGCTCCGGCAGCATTATTCCTTCCTCTATCAATACTCGCTTAAGCTTACGATGGATAAAAATCGGGCAGAAGACATTACGCAAGAGACGATGCTGAAAGCGGTAGAGAACATATCGGCTTTCCGCTCGCAATCCAAATTTACGACCTGGCTCATTTCAATTGCCTCACGCCTAGTCATTGACGGGGCCCGGAGGAGAGAGCGGGAAAAAAAGTGGATGCAGCAGGAGGAGGGATCGCTCCGATTGCTTCGATACGAATCGCTTGGCCGCATGAACGAATGGCCTGAAGCTCTCCAGGCGATAGGAGAACTGGATGAAAAGCATCGAATGGCTGTGCTGCTTAAATATTATTACGGCTACTCGCAGGAGGAAATCGCCTCTATGACCGACACGCCTGTCGGAACGGTAAAATCAAGGCTTCATCAAGGGCTGAAGCAATTAAGGGAGGGACTCTTAAGCTATGAAGAAAAATAAAAGAGGTGACGAAGAGCAGCTCTATGAAGAGGATCAGTTATGGTTCGATCTAAACGTAGCGAACGAGCTGAAAAAGCTGGACGCCGCTTTTGAAAAAGAGCCCCCCTCTGCGGAGGCAGTGGAAGCTTTTGTTGGGCAGCATCGGAAGGACATACGCGGAAGGATGTGGAGAGAACTGGCTTACTTCTGGCTTGTTATGGCTGTTTTGCTCTCGGGCATGCTTTGGGCGGCGAAGGTCCATTTTGTCTTATTTATTGTATTTCAGGCGGTTGTGGCAGCGGCGGCTTTTATCATTCTCGGTTTTACATCCGGCAAGAAGGTGAAGCGTAAATGGAACAACGGCTAGAGGAATCGCCTTGGTTTTGGCTGCTGGTGGCGGGCATCTTAATTTCTCAATCGACGTGGCTCTTTTTGGATGCACGCAAAAGAGACGCCAATTACTGGTTTTGGGGGATATGGGGTCTCGTTTATTTTCCGCTTCCGCTTATCGTGTATTGGCTCGTCGTTCGAAAAGGATGGTTAAAAAGGAGCAAATGGTTTAAAAGAAATAAACCCCATTCAAAAGAAAGTAGGGATTAAAAATGAATGAATCGATCGATTTCGCAAGCATCGCCAATATTTTGCTGCCCCTTTTAATCATCCAATTGATTTTGATGGTTATTGCGATTGTTCTCTGTATCAGGGCTAGGGAGACGAGAGGGCCCAAATGGATGTGGATTTTAATTATCCTTTTCTTTAACCTGCTGGGATCAGTGGCGTTTTTTGTGTTCGGCAGGAGGAATAGCTAGTGGCAGAGCTGCTTCAAGTTGCCCAATTGGTCAAAACGTTTAAAGCGACTCTAGCTGTAAAAGGAGTAAGCTTTACGATCGAAGAAGGGAAATGCGTCGCTCTCCTCGGCCCTAACGGCGCAGGCAAAACGACAACGATTCGTATGCTGACGGGAATGTTGAAGCCGACTTCCGGCACTATCCGCTTCCAAGGCTTTGGGGAAGGAGAGGATTGGAAGAGCATGCTCGGCTATTTGCCTCAGTCCCCTTCATTCCCGCCGTGGATGACTGGATTTGAATATGTCGTCTATGCCGGGAAGTTATGCGGATTATCGGGAGCGGACGCCAAAGCAGGCGCGAAAAAACTGCTGGAACGAGTCGGCCTTACGGAGTCGGCTGGGCGCCGAATAGGCGGCTACTCGGGAGGGATGAAGCAGCGGCTTGGTCTAGCCCAAGCATTGATCCATGGGCCGCGGCTGCTTGTTATGGATGAGCCGGTATCGGCTCTCGATCCGCTTGGAAGAAGGGAAGTGCTGGGGCTGCTGAAGGAGCTGAGACGGGAGACGACGGTTTTGTTCTCCACTCATGTGCTGCATGATGCCGAAGAGTTGTGCGACGATGTCGTTATTATGAGAAGCGGGGAAGTCGCGCTTCAAGGTTCCTTGCAGCAAATCCGAAGTGACTATCGAGAGCCGGTTATCGAGCTTCGGCTGGAGCCGTCTTTCAAGGCGGCGGCATGGGTAAAGAAATGGACCGATGAGCCGGGAGCGCCGTTTGATAAAGCAACATTTCAAAATGACGTTCTGCGATTGGAAGCAGCCGATTTGGAAACGACGCGTCAGTGGCTTATAGAAGAACTGGCGAGGGAGAAAATCGCATTTAGCCGAATTGAAGCGGGATATACGTCGCTCGAAGATTTGTTTATGAAGGTGGTGGGGGCGTGACAACTTCACATTCAGGCTTTGCGGGAGCAGGGAAGTTTGCTGCGCTGTTGCACAAGGAATGGTTGGAATTAAGCCGGAGCTTTAAACTGGTTTGGGTTCCTCTCGTTTTTATTGTACTTGGCGTTATGCAGCCCGTGACGAGTTATTTTATGCCCGAAATTATTGAAAAAGCGGGCAATATGCCAGAAGGGGCCGTCATCGAAATCCCGCTGCCAAGCGGAGCGGAGGTGCTGGCGGGTACTCTGTCGCAATTTGGCATGATGGGGGTGCTCATTCTCGTTCTCGCTTCTATGGGGGCGGTATCTGGCGAAAGAAACAGCGGAGCGGCAACTCTTACTTGGGTAAAGCCGATTTCTTTCCTAGCCTATATTGGCTCAAAATGGACCAGCATGGTTGCCCTTTCTTTAGGATCGCTGCTCGCCGGTTATGCCGCTGCATGGTACTATACGGTTCAATTATTTGAAGGAGTAGATCCAGCAGCTTGGCTAGCCAGCTATGCTTTGTTTGGATTTTGGCTTGCTTTTATAATGAGCGTGACGCTGTTGTTTAGTTCTTTGCTTCGCAGTCCGCCGGCAGCCGCCTTTTCCGCATTGGGACTCGCGGTTCTATTATCCCTGTCTGCTAGCGCAATGCCTAAATATATGAAATGGAGCCCCGGCACCTTAAGCGGATATGCGAGCAAAGCAATTATGGACGGCGGCTTTGTGAGCCTATCCCAAGTCGGCTGGCCGCTTGCCGTTACGGCAATTCTTATGGCAGGATGTCTGATCGGCTCGTCCAAAGCGCTTGAACGCACCTCCTCTTTGGACTAGCCAGGACACAAAACAGCGATTTTCCGAAAAATGATGCGTGATCATTCCTTGTCCTACAGGTTATAATGGAGTGACTAAGGGTGAACCATGACCCGGACATCAAGGGAGGAGCTGGAAGCGATGAATTTAGTGGTGGAGCAAGCGGCAGCGCGTTGGTACAAGGAGCAAATGGGGCTAAGCGATGGCGACAGCCTTCGAATCTTCGTACGGCTCGGAGGATGCGGCAGCGTACATCCCGGTCTATCCCTTGGCATTACAAAAGAAGAGCCGAGAAATGCGGGCCTAAAGCATTTGGTGGAGGGCATCACTTTTTATTTGGAAGATGATAATCTTTGGTATGTAGATAATAAGGAGCTGCGTATTTCCTTTAATGAGCAATATGAAGAAATCATTATGAAAGTAAGTTGAATTGGGCGGTTCCATGATGGGCTGCTTTTGAACATTGGCTTAAATGGCAGAAATGACGCCGTCTCTAAAGGGAAATCCCGGCAGAGGCGGCGTCTTTCTTTTGTCTATTGAGCGTATAAGATACAAAAAAAATTAGGACTGGGAAGGGCCGCTTTGTTCGCTTAATTGTTCGAGCGACTTGATTTTGCCGTGAGGGCGCTGGCGATGCTTGCGTTGGTGCCAAGCATTTTCTCGTCTGTTTTTGGACGATGTCATGGGTGCTTCACCTCCCCTCCATTAGCATGGCGCTAAGCCCCTCGGAGCATTCATGTATGGAAATGAAAATGCAGGGCATGAATTGAGAAGACATCCAAATGAAGCGTTTTATCGAAAGACATAGTAAAACCGGAAAAGCAACGATTTTAAGGGAATCGTCATGGATCGTTCAAATTACGAGGGAAATTGGCCAAAATGCGCACTTATGAGGAGCGTGAAGGTTGACTTGCGTTTTTTACAGTGGCATAATGAACATTCCTGTGATAATCATTATCACTGATAACAGCGAAATGAGTTATAGGGTAATTTTTTTTGGCACCAATTGAGAATTATTATCTCTGTAGGGGCACTTTTTTGGATTTGAGGTTGTGACATGAAGTTATGGATGCTGGTTGTAGCGCTTGTGGTCTTGTCGGCCGCTTCGTTGTTTATCGGTGTAAAATCGATCTCGCCGCTTGATCTGTTCAGCATGACGGAGGAGCAATGGCAAGTGATGTCGATTAGCCGTATTCCCCGGCTTGTCAGCATATTAATTGCCGGAATCAGCATGAGCATCGCCGGACTCATTATGCAGCAGCTCACGCGCAACAAGTTTGTATCGCCGACGACGGCGGGAACGGATGATGCGGCCAAGCTCGGCATCCTTGTAGCTTTGCTTGTGTTTTCATCGGCTACTACTATGCAAAAGATGCTCGTTGCGTTTGCGTTCGCTCTTGCGGGAACGTATTTGTTTATGAAGTTTCTGGATCGGCTCAAATTTAAAGATACGATCTTTATTCCGCTGGTGGGGCTTATGTTCGGCAATATCATCAATGCGGCGACGACCTTTTTTGCCTACAAAAACGATTTGATCCAAAGCGTAACTTCTTGGCTGCAAGGGAGCTTCTCCTCTGTTATGTCGGGAAGGTACGAGCTGCTTTATTTGAGCTTGCCATTGTTAATTGTGGCGTATTTATACGCCAATAAGTTTACAATTGCCGGCATGGGCGAAGAGTTTTCGGTCAACCTAGGCTTAAATCATAAGCTGGTCGTCAATATTGGATTAATTATTGTGGCGCTTATATCGGTGGTTGTCATTTTGACCATTGGTACGATTCCGTTTCTCGGGCTTGTTATTCCCAACATTGTTTCTCTCTATGTAGGCGACCATTTGCGAAAGAGTCTGATCCATACGGCTGTGCTTGGCGCCGTGTTTGTACTGGCTTGCGATATTTTGGGCCGCGTCATCATTTACCCTTATGAAGTACCTATCGGACTTACCGTCGGTGTGATCGGAAGCGTCCTATTTCTGTATCTGCTGATGAGGAGAAAAGCGTATGAAGCTTAAACTGACTTTGCTTGCCGCACTTGCTCTTGCTGCGGTTGCCGCATTTTTGCTCATTGATTTGCCGCACAACTGGGATTACGCGCTGGAAAGGCGATTCAAAAAGGTGCTCGCAATTGTGCTTACCGGGGGAGCGATCGCTTACGCAACGCTTATTTTCCAAACGATGACGAACAACCGAATTTTGACGCCTAACGTCATCGGGCTGGATTCGCTTTATATGCTGATTCAAACGTTTGTGGTGTTCGCTTTCGGCGTGGTCAGCTTGCCGAGTACGAACAAATTAGTCAATTTTGGACTTACCGTGCTGATTATGATGCTGTTTGTCGGCGTGCTGTATAAGCTTATTTTTAAGCGGGAAGGCAACAATATCTTTTTTCTGCTGCTGGTAGGGCTAGTGATGGGGACGATGTTTGCCAGCCTGTCGACGTTTATGCAAGTGCTGATCGATCCAAACGACTTTTTGGTGATTCAAGGCAAAATGTTCGCAAGCTTCAACAATGTCAATACAGATTTGCTCGTGTTGTCCATCATAGGTATTGCCGCTGTAGGTTTGTATGGGATGCGGTTTGCGAAATATTTTGATGTGCTGTCTCTAGGCAAGGAGCATGCGGTCAATTTAGGTGTGCCGTACAATTTTGTTGTGAAAAATCTGCTTGTTATCGTCGCGATTCTTATTGCGATTTCTACTGCGCTGGTTGGGCCGATTACGTTTCTGGGCCTTCTCGTCGTCAATTTGGCTTATCAGTTTTTGAATACTTATCGGCACCGCATTCTTATTCCGGGGGCCATGCTGATCAGCATTATTGCTTTGGTCGGCGGACAGCTCATCGTGGAAAGAGTGTTCACGTTCGAAACGACGGTGAGCGTCATCGTCAATTTTATTGGCGGAGCGTATTTCTTATATTTGCTTGTAAGGGAGAGTAAAGCATGATTGAGGTGAAAGAGGTTTCGAAAGCATACGGCGGCAAGCCGGTTGTCGAAAAGGTTTCTTTGCGCATTCGCGAAGGCGGCATTACGTCGTTTATCGGGCCAAACGGGGCGGGGAAAAGCACTCTACTTTCGATCATGAGCAGGCTGCTCCAGAAAGACAGCGGGCAAGTGCTAATCGACGGCAAAGATATTGCAGATTGGAAAAGCTCAGAGCTTGCTCGTAAAATCTCTATCCTCAAACAGTCCAATCATGTGAATTTGCGGCTTACCGTTAGAGAACTCGTCAGTTTCGGCCGATTTCCTTATTCCGGAGGAAAGCTGAACAAAGGGGATTGGGCGAGGGTCGACGAGGCGATCGCTTATATGGATCTTATCGCTTTGCAGCACAACTATTTGGATCAGCTAAGCGGCGGTCAAAATCAACGGGCGTTTATTGCCATGGTCATCGCTCAAAATACGGAGTACATATTGCTCGACGAACCGCTTAACAATCTCGATATGAAACATTCCGTTCAAATTATGAAGGTGCTGCGCCGTCTGGTGGAGGAGCTGGGGAAAACGGTCATTATCGTCATTCACGATATTAATTTTGCTTCTTGCTACTCCGACTATATCGTGGCGCTCAAAGACGGAAAGATCGTCAAGGAAGGCAAGGCGGAATCGATCATCGACAGCGCCGTGCTGGAACACATTTACGATATGGACATCCCGATAGAGGTCGTAAACGGCAATCGCATCGGAGTTTATTTCAAATAAGTGTACAAGCAACAGCCAATAGGCTTTGTTTCTATATTTCACAACAAGAGAAGGAGTGCAGAACATGAAAAAGACATTCAGTTTGACAGCAATGATTTTGGTATTCGCTATGGTGCTTGCCGCATGCGGAGGCAGTGGCGGAAATAATAAAGGAAACGGCGGCAGTTCGCCGTCGCCATCGGCGGAAGCTTCACCGCCAGCTTCCGGAGCGCCGTCCGAAATTGTAGTGAAGCATGAACTTGGAGAAACAACAGTAAAAGTAAATCCGGGCAAAGTCGTTGTGTTCGATTACGGTACACTCGATACGCTAGATAAATTGGGCGTGGAAGTGGCTTCTGTCCCGCAAACCAACATTCCGGCATACTTGGATAAGTACAAAGATGCTAAATATGCTAATGCAGGCGGACTGAAAGAGCCCGATTTCGAAACGATCGACGGCCTTTCTCCGGATCTAATCATTATCTCTGGCCGTCAAGCCGACCATTATGAAGAGCTGAACAAAATCGCGCCTACGATCTACATGGGAGTGGACGCAGCTAACTATATGGAATCGTTTAAAACAAACGTGAACACGCTGGCTGACATTTTCGGCAAACAAGCGGAAGCGAAGGCGGCACTGGAGGAAATCGAAGCATCGATTAAAGCAGTACATGAAAAGGCGACTGCCGGAGGCAAAAAAGGGTTGATCATTTTGACCAATGAAGGGAAAATCAGCTCTTTTGGCCCAGGCTCGCGCTTCGGCATTATTCACGATGTGCTTGGCGTAGCTCCGGTTGATCCTGGCATCAAAGCCGATACACATGGCAATGAAGTGACGTTTGAATATATCGCCGAAAAAAATCCCGATTATTTATTCGTAATCGATCGCAACACGGCAGTTGCTGCGGGTGAAAAAGGCGTAAAACAATCGATTGAAAACGATCTGGTCAAAAACACGACGGCTTACAAAGATGGCAAAATCGTTTATTTGGACCCGCAATACTGGTACTTGTCCGGCGGCGGCCTCATTTCGGTTGCCGAAATGGTCAAAGAAATTGGCGCAGTCGTTCAATAGACGCATTAAGCTAGCTGCACGGTAATGATTTTCCAATTACTTATTAATATCTCACTTCAAGGGTTGATCTTTAGGTATTGTACCTAATGGATCAACCCTTGTTGTATAATGGGCTAATTGGAGTTTTTTGCAACATGAATAAACAGGAATAGGTGATCGAATGAAAGTGCTGGCGATAAGGGATTTAGAAAAGTTTTCGGAAAACGCTATCGTATTTCCTGCATTTTCACTGGAAGTGGAAATGGGAAGTATCGTGGCGCTTTATTCGAGCATGAATGTGCGTCAGACGCTGCTTGCTATGCTTTTTGGCAAAATGCCGATCTCAAGAGGAACGATTGCCGTAAACGGAGAATCTTGTGCCGTCAAATCGAAGCGATATTTTTCCCTGGTCGCCTTTCAGTTTCTGGAAGACGGATTGTACGAGAGATTATCGGTGAGAGAGAGCTTGGTTTTTTATAAAAAGCTGTATGGATCGTCACTAACCGTGGAAGAGGCAATACGTCTTGTACAGTTGGAAAGAAAAGCAAACGTTCGTTTAGCAAAGCTTTCTTATTCGGAAAAACGGCGGATTCAGTTTGCCAAGCTGTTATTTCAAGAATCAGCGGCTTTAATGGTTTTTGAAGAGCCGGATCAAAATGTGGACAACGAAACGAAGCTTATTTACCAGCAGCTCGTTATTTGGTTAACAGAGCGGGGAAAAAGCTTGTTGGTGCTGACAGGAAATATGGAAACGGCGCTTAGCGTAACCAATCATATTTACCGGCTGGACGAAAAAGGGCTGAAAGCCTTTGATATAAGGGAAGAGGATGAAGAGATAGGGGAAGTGACGGCAGAAGGCGTTCAAGTTGGAGAGCGGCCCGCTTCCGAGCAGGAACTGAAAAGGCTGCAAGAGACTAGATTGACAGCGGAACTCGAACCATCAGAATCGGATAGCTTGCAATCCGATCCATCCGATCCATCCGATCCATCCGAACTAGGTGAATCAGACGGGGAAGCCCCGGAACAATTTTCGGCTGAAGAGGGAGTCATTCAGTTTGTCCGTTTTGAAAAAATACCGACTCGAATGAACGACAAAATGATTCTATTTAACCCGCCGGAAATCGATTACATCGAAAGCAGCGAGGGCCAATCCAATCTCTATATTGGAGGAGAATCGTATCCGACCGCTTTCAAAATCAACGAGCTGGAGGAGCGGCTAAGCCGGTACGGTTTTTTCCGCTGCCATCGATCCTATATCGTCAATTTGCAAAAAGTGCGTGAGGTCATCACTTTTACAAGAAACAGCTATAGCCTCATTTTGGATGATGCAGCCAAATCGTCAGTGCCTCTTTCAAAAACAAAAATGGCCGAATTAAAAGAGATGATGGGTCTGAAATAAGGGGCTCCGCCAGCTTGCTTCATCAGCTCCACTCGTCTCCGTTTTTGCGCCAATCAACCCTTCGTATGCTCCTTTCATAGGGAATATAATGCGCTAATCCCTTATCTGGCGTAGCATTTGGGTATGGCAAACGACAAAACGGAGGTTGGACACGAGATGGAAAATATCATTGAAGTACGCTCGCTGCAAAAATCATTTTCGAATTCCCGGGCGTTAAAAGATGTAAGCTTTAGCGTTCGCAAGGGTGAAATTTTTGGGTTTCTTGGACCGAGCGGATCGGGCAAAACGACAACTATTAAAATATTAACCGCACAATTAAATGCGACTGCGGGAAGCGCAACTGTGTTTGGAGTAAACGCGGATCAATTAAAGCAAAACAAATTTCGCAAAAAAATCGGCATCATCACAGACAATACTTCTTTATACGGTAGGTTGTCCGTTTACGATAATTTGAAGTTTTTCTGCGACCTTTACGAAGTGCCTTATTCCCGAATCGACGAAGTGCTGAGCATGGTCAATTTGACGGGAGAGAGCAAAAAGATCGTATCCAAGTTGTCGAAAGGAATGCTGCAACGGATTACGCTCGCTAGAGCCTTTCTTCACGAGCCGGAGCTGCTGTTTTTGGACGAGCCCACTTCGGCGCTGGACCCTGTTAATACAAAGCATATTTATGACGGCTTGCTAAAGCTAAAGGCTCAAGGAACAACGATCTTTTTGACAACGCATGATATGAGCGAAGCCGAAACGTTGTGTGATCGGGTTGCGTTTCTTCACAACGGGCAAATTCAATTAATGGATTCGCCGACAAAGCTGAAGGAGCAACGGGGCAGTCAGGAATTGATTGTGGAACTGAAAGACGGCTCCAAAGTGACCGTTCCGAAAGGCGCCGAAGGAGCACAGCAATTGTTCCAATACATGAGTGCTAATGAAGTGGCCGCAGTGAATACGAATCAACCGACGTTAGGCGACATTTTTGTAGAAGTGACAGGGAGGGCATTGGCATGACATTTTCGATGAGACGAGTATACGCTATTTTACAAAAGGACTATAAAGACATTTCGCGCAATATGTTTGTATTTGTAACGTTGTTTTTACCGCTGCTTATGGCGGCATTTTATGGAAGAATGGGCGAAACGACCGTTTATGCCGATTATATGATCATTAACATGACTTTTGTTCTGGTAGGCGCTTATGTGCAGTCATCGCTTATTGCGGAGGAAAAAGAAAAAAATACGCTGCGCGGATTGACGCTTTCGCCTGCCAGCACGCTTGAAATTTTTCTCGGAAAAAGTTTGCTCAGCTTTATCGCAACGGCAGTCGTTGTAGTAGCTTCAATGCTGCTGCTCGACTATTCGCCTCAAAATGTGCCCGCTGTGGCAATTGCACTAATCGTGTCCACGGCATTTTATTTGGCGATTGGCACTTTGATTGGTTTATACACGAAGTCGGTTATGGAAGCGTCGGTAGCGATTTTGCCAGTCGTCGGGGTGTTTACTTTTGGATCGGCGCTGCTTCCTTTTATTGAGCAATTCCCTGTACTTTCTGTATTGGAATACATGCCGAATATGCAGCTTCTGGATTTGGCCGTTCAAGTGGAGGCGGGAGCAGGCTTTGCCGATGTCGCTGTAAACCTATTGATCATATTGGCTTGGGCTGTCGTTATGAATGCTTTGTCCGTTTATGTTTACAAAAGAAGAATGGTGGACGAGTAGAATCATTTGTTTTTCGCATCATTGATATTAGGCGTTGTTGATGCAAAGCAGGAATTGTCTGGCTAATCGTTTTTTGGATGGATGGAGCGCCGTGCATGAGGGAAAACTGTTGGAGAAGTTATAACGGGAGGTTATCGTTATGTCTATCCGAGGTTTGGTGACGGCGCTCGCTGCCGTAGGAACGGCTCAAATGCTGAAGCTGCCGTGGCATTATGGACAAACGGGTGAATGGGATTGGAACAAGATTGTCGGTTCCGGAGGCATGCCCAGCTCTCATTCAAGCGGCGTATCGGCCCTTGCCGTCTATACAGGGATTAAGAGCGGTGTACGCTCACCCGAATTTGCAATTGCATCCATGCTTGGCATTGTGGTTATGTACGATGCCATGAATATCCGCAGGCATGCTGGAGAAATCGCGATTCAAGTCAACGATTTGGATGCCGATGTCGAAAAGCTGGCTGGTCATCATCCAGGCATCTATCATAAGCGGCGTAAAGAACGGTTGAAGGAAACGCTGGGGCATCAACCTCGCGAAGTGGCGGCAGGAGCCCTTCTTGGAGCTCTTATTGGACTGGCTGGAGCAGCGGTTTCGAAGTAAAGCAGGCTTATGTTTGGCACAAAAGCTGTTGTTCTATCCTCCCGCAAAAGCGGCGAGGATTTTTTTTGGTTAAATAACGATTGACTTCGATTAATAGATTGTATACAATTTAATTATTCAATCGATAAATTGGAGGGATTGACTTTTGTCTATTTATTCCATCGATGTTACAACGATAAAAGGCGAGTCGCAAACTTTGGAGCCTTATAAAGGCAAAGTGATGCTGATTGTAAATACAGCGACAGGCTGCGGCTTTGCGCCTCAGTTTAAAGGGCTGCAAAAGCTGCATGAAGACTACAAGGAGCAAGGGTTTGCGGTACTCGGCTTTCCATGCTCCCAATTCGGCAATCAGGAGAAGGGCGACAACGACGAAATTGCCGCTAGCTGCGAGCTTAATTTTGGTGTAAACTTCCCCTTATATTCAAAGATTGATGTGAACGGAAACGGCGCTCATCCATTATTTAAGCTGCTGACGGATCAAGCGAGAGGTCTGCTCGGTTCAAAGTCGATTAAGTGGAATTTTACGAAGTTTTTGGTCGACCGGGAGGGGAAAGTCGTTAAACGTTTTGGCCCAACCGAAGAGCCCGCTCGAATAGAAGGCGAAGTCGTCAAGCTATTGGGATAAACTATAGACGGATTAAAAAAAGACGATGCTTGGATTCCTTTTCAAGCATCGTCTTTTTTATGTGGCGCTGCTTACCCTCGCGGAGGGTAAACGCCAGATAAACTAATGATATAGTTAATTCCTAAATAAGGCTGCATATTGTTATGCGGCGCACTGCCGCCGGTCAAAGTAAGAGCGGCGGGATTCATGGTCGTGTTCGAGTTTGCGGTTGTATAAGGTTTTGGTCCCAAAACTCCTGGAGTTGCTGACCAAGTAACCGCGCTTGGATCGCCAATATCGGCCCCAGGGTTTGAGCTGCAATTAGGAATATGGTTATGCATCGGCATTTCAGAAGCTTGCAAAGCGACTGTGCTGCTGCCTACTTGCTCACCTACATACCTTGGAGTGAGACCAAGCCCCTGCCCTTGGCCCATTGGAGCGGTCCCTTGCAGGTTAGGCAATGCAAAATTAGATTTTCCGTCCCCGCCATACATAGTTCCAAGGATGGAAAACAGCGCTGTATATCGCTGAATAGGTAAAAGCTGGCCTGCGCAAATCGCCCAGTCCTTTGGTGCAAAGTTTCCTGCAAACATTCGAATTTCACCAATATATGGATCCATTAATATTCCTCCTAACCTCTGCTTGGATAAATGCCGTTATTTGCGATGCAAAATGATAGGGCGAGATAAGGCTGCATGTTGTTATGCGGCTGCGAGCCTCCTGTATTTCCTAAAGCGGTCGATTTGAGAGTGACGTCTACACCGGTTGCATAGCATGGCTGTGGAGATTGAGCCCAAACCGTGCCTGCCGGTTTATTAATAGTGGCGGTCTCTTTTGAGGCATTAACGGTATGCGTATGCTGCGGCATCTCGGCAACGGTTAACGTATGTGCGTCTTCTCCGCCCTTCTCTCCCAAAGTAGTAACGGACCCGACACCGACCGGCACTCGTCCGTTCAAATTAGGCAGTCCAAAGGTTCTTATGCCGTCTCCGCCATAAGCGGTGCCAAGCAAAGAGAAAAGAACTTGGTAGGTTTGAATAGGCAACAACTGTCCGTTGCAAGGGAACCAGCCTCTAGGGATTCTATTATATGGAAAAGCTTGGATTTGACCAACAAAGGGTTCTGACACAGGCTACTCCTCCTTGAAATTATTGAAAGCTAGGATATACTCCGTACATTGCGATAATGTAGCTTACTGCTAGCGATGGCATCATGTTGTCATGCGGCAGGTTTCCCCCTGCTGGCTGAATAGAGGTCGGATTCATCTGTCCATTTTCCGGTGATGAAGTGTACTGGCTTAAGCTGGAATTGGACCAATAATTGTTTTCAGGCGTCGAGGCATTGCCAGTATAGCGGTTAAACTTAGCTAAATGTGTATGGCTAGGCAATTGCTCCTTAGTGATCGTTACCGATTCCGTTCCGCCAAAGCTGCCAAGCGGAATGGAGCCGATGCCGAGAGGAATACGTCCCCGCATGTCTGGGACCGCAAATGTAGTTTGACCGTCCCCGCCATAGGTGGTGCCAATCAAAGAAAACAACGCTTCAAATTCACTAATCGATTTTAAGCTTCCATCGCAAAACGCCCATCCTACCGGCGGGTAACTTCCGCCAAACATTCGAATTTCTCCAATATACTGCTCTGCCAATTGATTTGCCCCTCTCATACTCATAATGAAATACTACTGGTTTTCGGGATCCCAACGCATCGAATATTGAAAGTCGTTGGAACCGGTTATGTAAAAACCCATCCGCTCATATAGACGCAGGGCTGGGTTTGACCGGTCGACGCTCAGCAGAACGGACACGCAGTGCCGCGCGGCAGTATCCTGCATGTGCTTGATAACGAAGGCGCCAATTCCCCCATTTCGGTGTTCGGGAAAGATGGCCAGATCGACAATAGATAAACGTTCTGTTGTTAATTCCGTGATACAGCCTCCCGCCGGAATGGCTTCAGAAGAGTAGATGACATTGGAAGCGCTTTCCGGATATTGAAGAGCATAGGAATGGCTTCGCGCTTTCCATTGCATTTGCAGGAGCATATCGAGTTGCTCCGGCTCTAAAGTCAAACCGATCATCGATTCCCTTTTGACAGTGGCAAAAAGGGAATAAAGAAACGGCTCGTCATGTGCGCTGGCAGACTGAAGACGAGGATAACCGATCATTATAATCTCCTTTTTATGAAAAACCTTGTTCTAGTAAAAATCGACTATCTTCTTCCTATCATATATTGATATTATTTGTCAACTTTTGTTTAAATTTGTTCTTGTTGACGCGTTTCTCCAGTTCAGATAATCTGGTATTAGATGTAATTTATGGTACAGGGGATCTAATAGATTAGGAGGGACAATTAATGAAGAGGTTAAGCGCAATATTAGCGATTGCCGTATTATTATCGGTAATTGCGCCTGCATGGGGTGAGCCTGTTGCAGAGGCGGCTGATATAGTCGTCACTGAATATGCGGATGCGGATTTAATCGAGTTTTTTACACCCGGTAATCCGCATAGCGTAAATGGGACTTATGACAACAATTATGATAATTATTCAGGATTGCTGGCCGGTACCTATCATATGGAAGGCGATGATGTTCGAGCCAGAACGGCGTTGTTTTTTGACGTTGCTCCAAACGAAGGGATATTGATTTCCGCAGAGCTGGAGCTAACTTACGCTCATATAGGAGATTACACGGCTGGGAATCCGCTGTTTCTCGATATTTACGGTTCGGTAGCCAATAGTATGGGGAACGTGGACGGGGCTGCGTTTCCTGCCGGAGCGTCAGGCGGCAAAAACCATGTATTCGCTTCTTTGCCGGGGAATAACAGTAAAATAAACATAGATGTTACAAACATCTATAAGACTTACACCAGCAATTCCGATAAGCAAATTGCTTTTGTCGTCCAAGGTGCTGAAACGAGTCCGGCAAGCGGTTACTTTACTTTTTATTCAAATGAATATGCCACTGCCGACTATAGGCCGAAATTGAAGTTGACCTACCGGCCGAATAATCCGCCGACAATCGGGTCGTTTACGATTAATAACGGCAATGTGTTTACAAATAATACTTCTCTGAGCCTTCAAATCAATGCGACTGATTCCGACGCGGGAGACTCCGTTGTTGAAATGCGGTTTACGCAAGATTTAGGGAATTGGCCTTCCACTTGGTCGCCGTACGCTTCGACAGCGACACAGTCGGTATCGGGAGAAGGTTCCAAGACGGTTTATGTTCAAGTAAAAGACTCTTATGGCGCAATTTCTACTTACGCTTCCGATGCGATAACGGTTGATCAAACATCTCCAACCGGAAGTATAACTATTAATTCTGGAGCAGCCTGGGCTAACCAAATTCAGGTCAGTATATCTGCGTTAAGCAATGACGCGGTTTCGGGGGTAGATTCCGTTCAGTTCTCAAATGTGAACGGCACTTGGCCTGGAAGTTGGAACCCAATCGGCGCAGGTCCGTGGGTGTGGAGCCTTGCTGCAGGAGACGGAACGAAGACGGTTTATGCCCGATTTAAAGATAAAGCCGGCAATATTAGCACTGCTTATTCGGATTCCATCTCGCTCGATACGATAAAGCCGACCGTTAGTGGCGTTATCCATGGCGCAAGCTACAATACTGCGGTATCCCCCGCATTTACAGATGGTACGGCAACGCTGAATGGGGCTGCTTTTGTAAGCGGGGCGACTGTTACGGTCGATGGTTCTTATATTTTGGTGGTAACAGATGCGGCGGGTAATTCGACTACAGTGAATTTTACCATCGACACACAAGCGCCCATTGTGACTGGGGTGACGAACGGAGGACTGTATAACACAACCAAATCGGCTGTGTTTACAGAAGGGACAGCAACGCTGAACGGAAGCGCGTATACAAGCGGCACTTCTATCGCTTCGGAAGGTTCATATACGCTTGTTGTGACGGATGTTGCAGGCAATGTGACGACCGTTGCTTTTGAAATTGACAAAACGGCACCGATTATTTCGAATGTAACGAACGGAACGCATTATAAAACTTCGGTGACGCCTACGTATATGGGCGGTACAGGGACACTGAACGGGGCGGCTTACGCCAGCGGATCGGCTGTAACAGCCGACGGTTCTTATGTATTGGTTGTAACAGATGCGGCGGGGAACACGGCGACAGTGAGCTTTGTGATCGATACCCAGGCTCCAACTGTGACTGGGGTAGCCAATGGCGGGCTTTACAACACAACCCAAACGGCTGTGTTTACCGAAGGAACAGCAACGTTGAACGGGAGCGCGTACACAAGCGGCACTTCTATTGCTGCGGAAGGCTCTTATACGCTTGTAGTAACGGATGCGGCAGGCAATGTGACGACCATTGCTTTTGAGATTGACAAGACAGCTCCTATCATTTCGAATGTAACGAACGGAACGCATTATAAAACTTCGGTGACTCCTGCGTATACAGGCGGTACAGGGACACTGAACGGGGCGGCTTACGTCAGCGGAACGCCTGTTACCGCCGACGGCTCTTATGCATTGGTTGTAACAGATGCGGTGGGCAACACGGCGACGGTGAGCTTTGTGATCGATACCCAGGCTCCAGTCGTAACTGGCGTAGCCAATGGAGGGCTTTACAACACAACCCAAACGGCTGTGTTTACTGAAGGAACGGCAACTCTGAACGGCAGCGGCTACACAAGCGGTGGCTCCATAGCTTCGGAGGGAGCCTATACACTAATCGTGACGGACCTTGCGGGGAATGCAACGACCGTGTTGTTTACAATCGACAAAACGGCTCCAATCGTTTCGAATGTTACAAGCGGAGCTCATTACAAAGGGACGGTAACGCCGACATTTTCTGACGGTACAGCAACGTTGAACGGAAACACGTTTACGAGCGGCACCGAAATTTCAGAGGAACGGGCACATGTATTGGTTGTAACGGATGCGGCAGGAAATACGACTACCGTAAACTTTACTATCGATAACACTAAACCCGTCGTAACGGGCGTAACGAACGGCGGACTGTATAACGCAACCCAAGCGGCTGTGTTTACCGAAGGGACGGCAACTTTGAACGGTAGCGCATATGCAAGCGGCGCTTCTATAGCTTCAGAGGGCGCTTATACGCTAGTCGTGACTGACTCTGCGGGGAATGCAACGACCGTTCTGTTTACCATCGACAAAACGGCTCCGATCGTCTCGAATGTTACCGGGGGTACACATTATAATGTTTCCGTGGCGCCGACGTTTTTAGATGGAACGGGTACTCTTAATGGCGCTCCCTATACAAGCGGCACTGCTATAACAGCGGATAATACTTATGTTTTAATCGTTACAGATGCGGCGGGAAATGAAACAACGGTCGAATTTGTTATCGATACGCTGCCTCCTGTTGTGACAGGAGTAGCGGATAACGGGCTATATAACGTAACGAAAGCGGCAGTCTTTTCAAATGCGACGGCGATTCTGAATGGCAGTTCCTATACAAGCGGCGCCGACATTGTTTCGGAAGGCTCCTATACGCTCGTTGTAACGGATCTGGCAGGCAATGTAACTACTATTGGTTTCGCCATCGACAAGACGGCCCCATCCGTTTTGAATGTAACGGAGGGAACACATTATAAGGTTGCCGTTTCCCCGACGTTTTCGGAAGGAACGGGTACGCTTAACGGGAGTGTATATGTTAGCGGAACGGCTGTAACCGCAGACGGCACTTATTTGCTGTCAGTGACAGACGCAGCGGGAAACACGACATCCGTCAACTTTGTCATCGATACGGAAGCTCCTATTGTAACTGGAGTAGCTGAAGGCGGAATTTACAATACAAACAAATCGGCCGTATTTACAGAAGGAACCGCCACATTAAACTCTAGTCCCTACACGAGCGGCACTTCAATTACGGCGGAAGGTACCCACCGGCTTGTCGTAAAGGATTTGGCGGGCAATGAGACAGCCGTCAATTTCAAAATCGACAAAACGGCCCCAACCGTATCGGGTGTTACGGACCGTGCTTACTATAAAATTTCCGTAACGCCAACATTTACGGATGGGGTAGGCAAACTTAACGGCTCGCCATACAATAGCGGTACTGAAATTACGGAAGAGCGAGCGCATCTTTTGATCGTAACGGACGAGGCAGGGAATGAAACGACGGTTCGATTTGTCATTGACCAAACGGCTCCTGCAGTTACAGGAGTAGAGGACGGAAAAGCTTATAATCGCTCGGTGACGCCAGTCTTTACGGAAGGAACGGCTGTATTAAACGGCCAATCCTTTGCAAGCGGCACCGAAATTACGATTGACGGCAGTTATACTCTTGTTATAACCGACCTAGCGGGCAATGTGACTACTTTGAATTTCTTGATCGATACGGAAGCTCCAACCGTTGCGGGGGTGGCGGACGGCATCGATTATAAGGATGCGGTTACGGTAACCTATTCGGGAGGCACAGCATTATTGAACGGCCAATCGTTTGCGAGCGGAACAACGATCAGCGCAGAAGCTTCATATATTCTCATTGTTAGCGATGTGGCTGGCAACGTGACGACTGTACGTTTTGTCATTGATAAAACGGCTCCCGTCATTTCAGGAGTAAGAGAAGGAGAAACGTACTATTCTACTGTTAGCGCCAGCTTCACGGAAGGAACGGCTACATTGAACGGCGCAGCTTATACAAGCGGCACCGGAATAAATCAATCCGGAGATTACGTTCTTCTTGTAAAGGATACAGCGGGCAACGAAACGGAAATTTCATTTAAATTGGTCATAACCCCCCCTTCTACAGGCGGCCCAATTCCAAAGCCTGAGGTTGAGGTGATAGTCGACGACCAAAAAGCAACACCGCCAGAGGCCAAAACGGAAATTCAAGACGGAGTAAAGACGACAACAATCCAATTGAATGAAAAACAACTGAATCAATTCGTTGGCGGCTCCAATGAAGATCATGTGCTGGAAATGAACGTATTGAACCAATCGGACCAGATTAAGGTCAATCTTGACGAAAAAGCGGTCGAGTTGATGTCAGAAAACGGATTTGAATTGAAAATTGAAAGCAAAAACGGCTCTTATCAACTGCCATTCAGTCCTGATTTATTGGAGCAATGGGCAGCTTCGGCAGGCTTGGAAGGTGATTTGGAAGGACTGACTCTCCAAATTGTCATTAAGCAGTTGGATAAAGAGGTTGCGAAGCCATATCAATTAGAGGAAAAAGGAATTTCGCTTGCGGCTCCTCCGGTCGAGTTTAATGTGAGTTTATTTTCGAAGGGATCGCAATCTACGGTTAAGCATTTGGGCACCTATGTGGAAAGATGGATTGTCATTCCGGCCGGAGTCGATCCTTCATCCATTTCAACGGGCGCTCGTTTTAACCCGGATCACACGCTAACGCCGGTTCCGACTAGAATTGTTCAAGCCGGAGGCAAGCAATTTGCCGTATTGAGCAGCATGACTAACAGCATATACGGTTTGGTCACATACAAAACAACGTTTACGGACATCCAAAACCATTGGGCGGCTGAGCAGATTCAAGACATGAGCGAGAAGCTGATCATTAACGGCGTGAATTCGGAACACTTCTCTCCGGATAGCGCCATTACGCGCGCCGAGTTTGCGGCTATCCTCGCTAGAGCGCTTGGACTTGGCAGCACTACGAAGTCAGCGACCTTTACAGATGTATCCAGCTCGGCATGGTACTATGAAGCGATTCAGTCCTGCTATTCCTATGGTTTGATTGAGGCGGGCACAAACGGTCTCTTTAGGCCGAATGCATCCATTACGCGTGAAGAATCGATGGTCATGCTCGCTCGCGCCATGAAATGGCTGGACATTAAAACCGAGCTGAGCGACAAGGAAGCGCAGGGACTGCTTGATTCATTCAAAGATAAAGAAAAGCTATCGCAGTGGGCGCTCCAAGCTGTCGCTCTAAATATTAAACATGGCATTGCCAAAGGATATAACGGGGAGCTTTTGCCAAAAGATAATATTACCAGAGCGGAAGCAACAGTTATAATTGAACGTTTGCTCCAATTTTCCAACAAAATATAGTAATCTAAAGAAGCTGCAATGTTTGCAGCTTCTTTCGTTCATTTTGACTAAAAGGGGGATAGGCATGTCATTTATTAAACGTCTAAGTTGGTTTTTTAAGCAGAGATGGCGCAGCTACGCCATTGCTATAACGCTGATGACTGTCGTCAGCCTGCTGTCCTCCATTCCGCCGAGGTTAATCGGAAGCACGGTAGACAAAGTCAGGACGGGAGAGCTATCAGGCCAGACTTTAAACGAAACGGTTTTGCTGCTGGTCGGATTGACTCTTCTGATGTACGTCATGGTTTATTTTTGGATCACCACCTTATACGGCAACTCTGTACTGATTGAAAAGGTGCTGAGAGGCAAGCTGCTAGCGCAGTTGACACGAATGAAGCCTTCCTTTTTCCAGCGCAATTCTACAGGGGGATTAATGGCGCTTGCCACAAACGATGTGCTCGCGATTGGGAACACGGCGGGTTACGGAGTGATGACACTTGTTCATACGGTAGTTGGCGCTACGGTCGTGACCACGATGATGATTGTGTTCGTCAGCTATAAGCTGATGCTTGCGGCTTTGCTGCCCCTGCCTCTGCTCGCATTTGTGCTTGGCAAGCTTGGCGGCAAAATCCGTGTTCGATTTATGGACGCTCAAGCTTCGTTCGGACGGATGAACGATCATGCGCTGGAATCCATTTCGGGCATCCGCGTTATTCGTTCCTACGTTCAGGAAAAAAACGATCTGGATGCATTCGACAAAGTGACTACCGACGTCATGGACAAAAACAGGCGCGTATCGCTGCTTAACGCGATGTTCCATCCGCTTATTTCCGTCATTGTCGGAATTAGTTATGCGATAAGCATCGGCTACGGCTCCTATTTAGTGTTCGAAGGGGAAATTGGAATCGGGCAGTTGATCACTTTTAACATCTATTTGGGAATGCTCATTTGGCCAATGATTTCGTTCGGCGAGTTTATTAATGTATTGCAGAGAGGAACGGCTTCCGCTGAGCGGCTGGATGAAGCTTTCGCCCAGAAGCCGGACGTTGTGGAGGCGGAGCGGCCTGCATCGGTCGAACTGCCAACCAGCATCGAATTTAAAAGTCTTGGTTTTACCTATCCAGGTGCGGCCGGGCCCAGCCTAAGCGGGCTTTCACTTCGGCTGGAGCGCGGTGGGACGCTTGGCATTGTCGGCAAGACGGGCAGCGGCAAAAGCACATTGCTTAAGCAGCTATTGAGACAATATCCCGTAGACCCCGGAACGCTATTTATTTCCGATGTTCCAATCGAATCGCTGCCGCTTGAGCAGTTGAAATCGTGGATGGGGTACGTTCCGCAAGAGCATTTGCTGTTGTCCAAATCGATTCGCGACAACATTGCGCTCGGGAAGCCGGACGCAACAGAAGAAGAGATTGTACGGGCCGTCCAGATGGCGTCGTTCACTTCCGATATTGAGGGCATGCCGCAAGGGCTGGGTACTATCGTCGGAGAAAATGGCGTCATGCTGTCCGGCGGTCAAAAACAGAGGCTCGCGATAGCGAGAGCGCTGCTGATCGATTCCGAGCTGCTTCTGCTCGATGACTCGCTTTCGGCCGTTGACGCCCGTACGGAAAGCCGAATTCTCCATCATATGAGGCTAGAGCGGGCGGGCAAAACGACGCTCATCAGCACGCACCGGTTGTCGGCGGTGAGCCATGCCGACTGGATTATTGTGTTGAATGAGGGCCGCATTATAGAAGAAGGAACCCATGAGCAGTTGCTTCTGTTTGGCGGCTGGTATAGGGAACAGTGGGAACGCCAGCAAATGGAAGCTAGCTTAGAAGAATGAGGAGGGCTTGTCTTTATGTCAGAGAATAAAAAGAAATCGACGGCAGGCCGCCTTGTAAGCTATGCCTTAGCCTACAAATACCGAATAGCAGCGGCTATATTGATCCTTTGCAGCGCGGTCGGCGCCGAGCTTGCCGGTCCGCTAATCGTAAAAACGATCATCGACGATCATTTAACCGGGCTCAAAGGAAGCTTAAGCGACGTTTACGGCTTGCTCGCTTTATATGTTGGACTGCTCCTGGTAGCGGGGCTGTTTCATTTTTTACAATCGTACATTCTGCAATCAACAGCGCTAAAAATTATTAAAAACATGCGTATGGATTTGATGAAGCATATTCATCGCATTCCGCTTCGTTATTTCGACAATACTCCGATTGGGCAAACGGTTTCGCGGATTGCCAATGACACGGAAGCCATTAGAGATTTATTTATGAGCTTTATGGCGACGTTTGTGGTCAGCTTTGTGCAGCTGTTTGGCATCTTCACGGCTCTTTTTATTTTGGATGTGAAGCTGGCTTTGTACTGTTTACTTCTGCCCCCGCTTTTTGCCGTGATCATGGTGGTTCATTTGAAGTTTTCTAAAAAGTACATCACCGTCATGCGAGCCCGATTAAGCGACATGAACGCCATGATTAACGAATCGATTGGGGTGATGCCGATCATTCAGGCTTTCAGACGGGAACGCCGGACGATAGACGAATTTGAAGTTTTAAATGAAGACCGCTACCAAAATCAGCTTAAGCAATTTAGAGTGTTTTCGCTCTCCTCCCGAAACATTGTAGGTACGATCGGCAGCCTCGTTACGGCGCTCGTGCTCTGGAAATTTGGCGGAGACGCCTTGACCGGCGGCATTCTGTTTGGCGTGTTTTATGCGTTTATCGATTATTTGGGCCGGATTTTCAATCCGATCATCGGCATTTTCGACCAGCTGACGAATGCGCAAAGAGCCTTTGTAGCGGCGGAAAAAGTGTTTGCGATATTGGACATGGACGGACAAGAAACGGCGGATTCGAAGGATGCCAAGCGTCCGCAAGGCGAAGTCCGCTTTCAAGATGTTACGTTCGCTTACAATCAAGGAGAGAATGTGCTCAAAAATATCTCTTTCGAAGTGAAAAAGGGAGAAACGATCGCATTAGTCGGCCATACGGGCTCAGGCAAAAGTTCGATCATGAACTTGCTGCTCGGTTTTTATGAGCCCGATAAAGGAGTAGTGTCGATCGACGGCCGCGATATTTCGACGATGTCCAAGCAAGAGGTGCGGCAGCATATGGGCATAGTGCTTCAGGACCCGTATTTGTTCGCCGGAGACATATCGTTTAACGTAAGTCTTTATAATAAAGACATTACTCCTGAACGGGTGAAGGCGGCGCTCAACGCCGTGGGCGCATCCAGCTTTGTAGAAGCTCTGCCGGGCGGGTACAACGAGCCGGTTGTGGAGAAAGGGAGTACGCTGTCAGCCGGGCAACGCCAACTCATTTCATTTGCGCGGGCGCTTGCTTTCGATCCCGCCATTCTCATTTTGGACGAGGCAACCGCAAGCATCGACAGCGAAACGGAAGGGCTGATCCAGCAAGCTTTGCGGGTCGTAAGCGAAGGAAGAACGACGCTTGTCATTGCGCACCGGCTATCGACGATTCGTGAGGCGGATCAAATTTTGGTTCTGCACCGCGGGGAAATCGTAGAGCGAGGAAACCACGATACGTTGATGGCGCAAGAGGGGCGTTATTACAAAATGTATCAGCTTCAAAAGGGAATAAGCGCGACGCTGCACACTTAATCTTCATAATCCATCCGCAAAAAAAATGGGACGCCTTTGTGCGTCCCATGCCTTTTGTTGTGTATAATAGAAGGGATAAGCAACAAGAATCGACGAAAGGAGATGCCGATATGAGTCAGGAAATCAATGAACAAGAGTTGGTCGCATACATAGCGGAACGTTCGGAACTAAGCGCCCAACATATTTCGGTTGTTCTTAAGCATGAGCAGTCTTTTATCCAAAATGCCGGGGAAGACGCAAAGGGAGAAGTCGATATCGACAGCGACGACTTGGTGGATTACATTTTGGGGAAACGGGATGTCGATCTTAACGAGCTTCAGGTAGAAGAAATATTGGAGCTGGAAATGGACTATTTGATGGAGCGGGGCTTGGCAGGGTATGTAGATTAATTTCTTAAAATAGGAGATGGAGGTGCGCCGCGTTTGGCGAAAATAAAAGAGCATAAGAAGCTTCCAATCATGGAAGTATTAAAAAGGTTTATTTTTATTACGATAGGTTCTATTATGATGGGGGTTGCACTGGAAAAGTTTTTGGTGCCGTTTGAAATTATCGACGGCGGGATCGCGGGCATATCCATTATGCTGTCGACTCTTACTCCGATTCCCCTCAGCGTTTATTTGTTTATCGCGAACTTGCCGTTTCTAATTTTGGGTTATAAGCAGCTTGGCAAAACGTTTGCGATTTCTACGCTATACGGCATTATTGTCATGTCGCTTACAACGGCGGCTCTTCATCATTCCGGACCGTTCCCTGAGGACAAGCTGCTGGCCGTATTGTTCGGTGGCATTATATTGGGCGCGGGCGTAGGCCTTGTCATTCGGTATGGCGGCTCGCTTGACGGGATCGAAATCGTCTCGATTCTAGTATCGAAAAAGCTTCGTATGGCCGTTGGCCAAGTCATCATGCTCTTTAATGTGATCATCTTTATTATAGCCGGCTTTGTGTTTGAATGGACGTCGGCCATGTATTCCATGCTCACCTATTACATAGCGATCAAAATGATCGATATCGTCGTCGAAGGTTTGGACGAGTCGAAATCGGTCACGATTATTTCTAAGGAACACGATGAAATTTCCCAAGCTATTATGGACAGGCTCGGTCGCGGCACGACTTTGCTTCAGGCGCGCGGCGGCTATTCCGGGGATGAGACTCAAGTTATTTATTGCGTCGTATCCCGTCTAGAGCTGGCGAAGCTGAAAGGCATCGTCCAGTCGATCGATGAAAATGCCTTTATTGCGATCGAGCATGTAACGGACGTAATGGGCGGCAATTTTAGCAAAAATAGCATTCATTAGTTTGCGGCAGATTTGGTTGCAAATAGCAAAAATCCGAAGCGACGGCGTAGTGCCGGGCTTCGGATTTTTTTAAAAGCTGATCCTTTAAGCCGATGAAGATTTCGCTTCCGTAGAAACAGCAACAGAAATTCCTTTGTCCTTTACGCCCAGCAGGAAAAGGAGAGCGATGACCATGCTGCCTGCGGCAGTATAGAATAGGACGGAGTAATCAAATGCGTCGATGAGGGCGCCTATAATAGGCGGAGAGGCGACAGCAGCGAGAGAAGCGGCAATGTAATAGATGCCTGTCCGGGTGCCGATGCTGCTTTCTTTCCCCAAAGCTATAACGAATGGGTAAGAGTTAATGTTGATAAAAGCCCAAAATACGCCGCTGATTAGCAATAAAATGCGAAGCACGAGCATCGATTCGACGAACGTGATCATGCTGAACGATATAATCATGCCGATGACCCCGGTTAAGATCACTCTTTTTTTCCCGAAACGGTTGCCCAGCATGCCGCTTGGAATAGCGGTAGCGACAAAGGCGAGCGAGAAAAAGGCGAGCGAGAAGGTCGCTTGTCCTTCCGTAAGTCCAAGATGATTTTTCCCGTAGAGCGAAAAAAGCGTTTCCACTCCTTGATAGGCAAAAAACCAGAAGAAAATAGCTGTGATTAAAAATAGGGTAGGTTTTGTCCATTCGGCTTTGTAAGAGGTTAGCGGAGCCGATTTCTCAGGCTGGAAGGAGACGGAATCTCTTCTCTCCCGGATGAACCAAACGATAGCGGACAAACAGATGAGAGTAAGCAGAGCCGCAGACAGGAATGGAAGCGATATGTGGCGCTCGTACAGAAGCGAACCTCCGGCAAAAGCAAAGATGGCTCCTACTCCGCCCATAAAGTTAATGATTCCGCTTGCTTGCGTACGTTTATGGCTTTGCGTAATGTCCGGCATTAGCGCGATGACCGGGGAACGGTAAAGGCTCATGGACAAGTTCATCAGTACCATAAACACAAGCAGCATAAACAGGCCGTTATGCCACGGAATAAGCGCTCCGAATAGAGCGGCGAGCGGCATGCCGATCAGTAGAAACGGCATTCTTTTGCCGAGGCGGGTATCGGTCTTGTCGCTCATTCTTCCGATGAGTGGCTGCAAAAAAATCGCGAAGTAATTGTCAATCGTCATAATAAACCCGATCAGCTTAAGGCTGGTCAAATATTTATCGAGAAAAAACGGTACAAATGCGTTATAAAGCGACCATACGAAGCTGATACTGAACAAGCCTAAGCCAAGCAGCCAAACTTTTTTCATTGCGCAGCGGCTCCTTTTCGTTTCAATAGGGAAACAAGACGGTCCGGGTAGTCTGTAATAATGCCGGCCACTCCGCAGTCCAGCAGCTTTTCCAACTCGGCTTCTTCATTAGCGGTAAACGGATGGTAAACGATCCCGCATGCGGCGGCTTCGGCCACCCATTCCGGCAAGACGGCGTATTTGTAGGCATGAAGCGCATCAGCATTAAGGGAAGCTGCATATTCCCAAGGCTTGTACAGCCCTTCCATATACAAAATGCCCGTTTTAATCTCGGGAGCCAATTCCTTGCAAAGCGCAAGCGAATAATGATTGAAGCTGGACAGGATGACTTTGTTTTCCATACCATAGGTTCTGACGGTACGGATAACTTCTTCTTCTATACCCGGGTAGGGTACAACTCCATTTTTTAGCTCTAGATTTAAAATCGTCCCTTTATTTTGCGTTAGTTCCAGCAATTGCTCTAAAGCAGGAATTCTCTCATTAGAGAAGTCCGGATGATACCAGCTCCCCGCATCTAGCGATGCAAGCTCCTCGTAGCTAACATCTTTGACGAGCTTATTCAGACCGGTTGTCCGTTTCAGCGATTCGTCGTGAATAAGCACAAGATGTCCGTCCGCTGTTCGTTGAACGTCGGTTTCAATGCCGTCAGCCCCCAGCTGAAGCCCTTTGGCAAAGGCGGATATCGTATTTTCCGGGCAATAGCCGCTGGCTCCCCGGTGGGCGAAACAAATCGGTTTGTTCAGTGGAATTCATCCTCTCTTGTCCCAGTGAAAAAAAATGACCACATCATTTGGATCGTAGCATACTACGAATGGCAATCATAGTACTAAATTCATAAACCTATCCAGAAAAAAGTTTACAGCTGCCCCTTTACATACCCACCTAGGGTATGATAGGATAAAGGTGTAGAAAGAAATACCCCATGGAGGTATATAAAATGGAAGCAAAACAAGATGATTCATGCGGAATGTCCGGGGACGGCTGCCACACCGGGCATGACCAAAGGATGAGCCATCATTCGGATAAAATGAAGCAGGGCCTCACGTCCCGCTTGAACCGGATCGAAGGGCAAATCAGAGGCATTAAAGGCATGATCGAAAAGGACACCTATTGCGACGATGTAATCACTCAAATAGCTGCGGCTCAGTCCGCGCTTGGAAGCGTAGCGAAGCTGTTGCTCGAAGGTCACTTGAAAAGCTGCGTGATCGAGCGGGTTCAAGCCGGTGAAGACGAGGTCATTGAAGAACTGCTAGTCACGATTAATAAACTAATGAAATAATGGAGGAGATTAAAAATGGCGAACACAGTATTGAATGTAGAAGGTATGACTTGCGGACATTGCAAAAGCTCGATTGAGAAGGCATTGACGGGCGTTGGAGCAAACGGCAAAGTGGATTTGGCGAGCAAACAAGTGGCGGTTGAATATGACGAGTCCAATGTTTCGCTTGACCAAATCAAAACGGCTATCGAAGATCAAGGCTACGACGTCGTTTAAATAAGGAACGGGAGCCTAAACGTGATGAAAATATCATTGATTAGCGGTCAAGGAAAGGGGAAGAAGCTGGCGTTTCTTCTCCTTTCTCTTGTTGTATTACTTACGGCATGCGGCGGGAAACAAAGCGCAGGCGAACACGAGGGGCATGGCTCCGGCTCAAATGCCGCAGCACCGGCAACGGCTTCGGCCGAAGGCGAGACGTCGCATAGCGAACATACCCCTGAGCAAAGTGCAGCGGCTGGAGGATCGGATTCCACAAATGCTCATAGCGGTCACGGCGATGCGGGCGATGCTGAAGGCACGAAAGTGGAATGGCATTATGAGCCGGCGGAACCTGCAGCGGGTGAAGAGGTATCTATCCATATGACTGTACAGGATGAAAAAGGAGCTCAAATCAAACAATTTGACGTCAATCACGAGAAAAAGATGCATTTGATCGTCGTCAAAGAAGATTTAAGCGTATTTCTGCATGAGCATCCGGAGCTGCAAGCGGACGGAACCTTTGTCCATAAGCTGAAGTTGCCAACGGGAGGCAGTTACAAGTTGTTTGCCGATTTTGTTCCGGCAGGCGGCTCGCAAATGAATGTCGTTTCTTCCTTGAAGGTGAAAGGGGAATCTGTGTTGGCTCCTATAACAGTGGATTCTTCACTACTGAAAGAGGCAAACGGAATGGAAGTGTCGCTTGCTTTGTCATCCGATAAGGCTGGGAAGCCATCCGAGCTTGCTTTTACCTTTAAAGAGGCCAAAACCGGGAAAGAAATTAACGATCTGGAGCAGTATCTGGGCGCAGTAGGACATGTCGTTATTATTAGTGAAGACAGTGAGCGCTTCTTGCATGTGCATCCGGTGGACGAAAAGGCCAGCGGTCCGATAGCCAAATTTGCAACCGAGTTTCCGCAAGAGGGAGTTTACCGCATTTGGGGACAGTTCCAGCGGGACGGGGAGACGTTTATCGTACCTTTTACCGTAACTATTAAATAGGAAATAAAATTGGACAGGGCCGCCCTGCCGGCAACAAATATGTTTCCGGCCAGGCGGCCCTTAATATGCTTATATTTAACCGGACTGCTGAACAAGCAGCAGCTCGCAATTCCCACGCAAACTTCAAACAACATGTGCTCTAAGCTGTAAACTACATTGCATCCCAAAACAACGAAAGCCCTACCTCTCTCTCGTCCTTGCGGCTCCTTGGCCGCGCCAGTGTGAATCAGAACTACTTCATGGAACATGAGCCAGGAAAGTGTCAGTCAAGAAATTCAAAATTCAGAGGGTAAAATTGAATCTTACTGGGGGAATATAGGGGTTAAATATAACGTTCTTACTAATGTATCATAATTTTCGGACAAATGCAACAGATGAATGGCTTCCCTTCTTTTGGACAAAATAAACAAGGAAGGGAGAGATAAACAATGCCTGATTGGCTGCAAATTATTTTGAGAACACTTGCCGCTATTGTGATTCTGTTTATTATGACGAAAATACTTGGCAAACGGCAAATATCGGAGCTTTCGCTGTTCGAGTATATTACGGGAATCTCTATAGGCAACATCGCAGCTTACATTTCGCTCGATTTGGACAACCTGTGGTTTCTAGGCATCGTTTCGCTAATCGTATGGGTTAGCATCTCCGTAGGCATCGAGTTTTGGACAGTAAAAAGCAAAAAGGCAAGAGATTTTATCGATGGCAAAGGGACAGTACTGATTACAGACGGCAGGCTGAGTAAAGAAAAGCTTAAAAAAGAAAGGTTGACGCTCGACGAATTGCTGGAGCAGCTTCGGCAAAAGAGCGTATTCCGCGTCGCGGATGTAGAATTTGCGGTAATGGAATCAAGCGGCGAGCTGAATGTGCAGTTGAAAAAAGAGTATCAGCCTCTAACCGCAGATATGTTGGGGTGGAACGTAAGCAAAGAAACACCGCCGCATACCGTCATTATGGATGGGAATATTTTAAGGGATGAGCTAGACTCTTCAGGCAAAGACGAAAAGTGGCTATCTCATGAGTTGCAACGGTACAAGCTGCAATTAAAGGATGTTTTGCTTGCGCAAATCGATCGTGATGCAACCTTGACGATCCAAACGGCCAACGGCCGCGCATTTCCGGCGGATGCTCCAACGAAGCCGCGAGACCGTGTAGCGTCGCTTACCGATAAGCTGCGTGAGGAGCTTATGCAGCTTGAGCGGTTGACCATTAACGATGCGGACAGAAAAATATATCAATCCGCGCTGTTCCATTTGCAGCAAGGAATCGATTCCATGAGGCTTGGGCTGAATGAAGAAAAGCCAAATTAGAAACAAGGAGCGGTCCGTTTCGCTTAACGGACTGCTCCTTTGAGCGCATATATATAGGAAGAGATTTTTTTAGCGCCGGTTTTGGCGATGCATTTGCGACTCGGAGGGGGTATATTGTCCTTGCTGGGTAATTGGCTCAGGCATAACGGTGCCGCCACCAAAATGATGCTTCACAACCGCATTAAAAGGATCGATCCATGGAGTGAGCGAGCGTCCTCCCCAAGCTTCCTTGGCAAACTCGTTAAAGTCATTCATAAGTTCCATGTTGGCGGAAATATGAACCTCTTGAACAGCAGGGAGATGTTCACGTACTAGCTTCGCAACCGTTTGTTTCAATTCATGCGACAAGTTGTTGTGGTCGTTGACGGAGAAATATGAATTGTAAGGATTGACAAGATTGCGACCATTCCCATTAAGACTGCCGTTATTCGCATTGTAACCCCCTCTGTTCGTGCCGCCATTGTTTTGCTCCTCTGTACCGCCTTTGCCTTTGGTGCCGACGGCCGTCCAATCGAGCATGAGGCCCACATATGCGTTTTTGTCCGTCAGCATAACGATGGCGGAAGCCACTCCGCCAAGGGAGCTCACTTTGTTCGAAAGGATGGAGCTGTATTCAAAAAAAGCATTGTCGTGCTGATGGGCATTGTTCGAAAGCGGTCCGTAAGCTTTTGCTCCCATCGCTTTTGGATCGCCAGGCTTCCGGCTTCCGTAATCGGAATCGCTTTGCTGGACAAGCTGCTCGTAGTTGCAAGCGGACAAGGAGCAAACAAGCGCAATGGTCAATAGGAGAAGGGCCATTCGTTTGATCATAAATAGCGGACCTCCAATCATAAAAAAGTGATGACGTTATTGTGGGCTGGGGGCAAAGAAATATACGTTTAGGGCAATATACATAAAAGACCATGGATTTGGTACACAATGAAAGGGAGAGAACGTCAGAAGAAGCCAAAAAACGGGTGGGCATAGGTGTCGAAACAGGGCTAAAATATGCATTTTTGACAGCTTTGAGAACAATTTGTGAACTCTCTGTGGAACATTGACAAATAGGGTTGCCAACTTTATATTTAATAAAGTGATTTATGTTGCAGGAGTTGTAATAACATCTGTGAAACACGCAGCAAAGCCGCTTGCCACATGAAAAAAAGGCAGCTGCGAAAACGTCAAAAGTGGGGTTGATTAATGATGAAACGGTGGCAATTTGTAAAACGGCTTGCGCCGCTAATGGCCTTTTTGGTATTAGTGTTAGCCGCTTGCGGACGGGAAGACTTGTCGACGCTGAATCCTCAGGGACCAGTGGCGGAAGAGCAATTCGGGCTGATGAAGCTCGCCATTATCATCATGTCGCTCGTAATTGTTGTCGTATTTGCAATTTCTTTCTATGTAATTATCCGCTTCCGCAGACGTTCTGGCGACAAGACGATTCCGAAGCAAGTGGAAGGCAGCCATAAGTTGGAGATCATTTGGACGGTTATTCCGATCATCTTGCTTATTATTCTTGGTGTGCCTACAGTTCAATCGGTATTCAACCTATCGAAGGACTACAGCAATGATCCGGATGCAGTTAAGGTTATTGTTACTTCTCATCAGTACTGGTGGGAGTTCGAATACCCTGAGCTTGGCATTAAGACGGCTCAAGAGCTTGTTATTCCAACCGGTAAAACGATTGCCATCGAAGCGAAGACGGCAGACGTGCTTCACTCCTTCTGGATTCCGTCGCTAGCGGGCAAAATCGATACGAATCCGGCCGGCAATGAAAACAGAATGTATTTCTCTGCACCAAAAGAAGGCGTTTACTTGGGCAAATGTGCCGAGCTTTGCGGACCTTCCCACGGTTTGATGGACTTTAAAGTAAAATCGGTAGATCCAGCTTCGTTCGACCGCTGGAGCGCAGCGATCAAACAACCTGTAGCGCTTCCAAGCGATCCGGCTATCGCAGCTGCTTTTGAAAGCAAATGCTTGACTTGCCATGCTGTTGGTGACCTGGGCGGACCTGCTTTCCCTAACTTGACTGGTGTCGGAAGCCGCGACAGCGTAGGCGGCATCTTGGTCAATGTTGAAGCTGATGATAAAAAGTACAAACACGAAGATACGGTATACAACAATCTCTACAAATGGATCAAAAATCCGGAAGAAGTCAAACCGGGCAACCTCATGTCCGATCAATACGAATTGACGGAAGAAGAGATTAAAGGTATTGCCGATTATCTTTCTAAGCTAACGCTTGACTACGAATAAAAACGATCATCAGTGATTGAAGGAGGTACCAACCTTGGCTCATGCACAAGCGCATGCGGTTAAACGTTACAGCGGTATTATGGACTGGCTGACAACGGTTGACCACAAAAAAATCGGTATTTTGTATTTGATTGCGGGGGGCTTTTTCTTCCTGGTGGGCGGCTTAGAAGCTATTCTGATCCGTATTCAGCTTTGGAAGCCGCAAAACACTTTCGTCGAGGCAGATACATACAACGAACTGCTAACGATGCACGGAACGACGATGATCTTTTTGGCAGCGATGCCATTGTTATTTGCTTTAATGAATGCGGTTGTACCGCTGCAAATCGGCGCGCGCGACGTTGCGTTCCCGTTTGTTAACTCCCTTGGTTTCTGGACTTTCTTATTTGGCGGCCTGCTGCTGAATGTGAGCTGGATCGTGGGCGATGTTCCTGATGCGGGCTGGACGTCATACGCACCGCTTGCCGGAACGACATACAGTCCCGATCACGGCATGGATTATTACGTGCTCGGCTTGCAGATAGCCGGTATCGGTACTCTAATCGGGGGCATTAACTTCCTCGTTACCATTATTAACATGAGAGCGCCTGGCATGACGTTTATGCGTATGCCGCTGTTCACATGGACGGCATTTATTACTTCCGCTTTGATCCTGTTCGCATTCCCTGCCTTGACGGTAGGCCTTGCGGCTTTGATGTTCGACCGCCTGTTCGACGCTAACTTCTTTGATCCTAGCGGCGGCGGCAACGCAGTATTGTGGGAGCATATTTTCTGGATTTTCGGACATCCTGAGGTTTACATCCTCATCCTGCCGGCATTCGGCGTCATTTCCGAAGTTATCAGCACGTTCTCGCGTAAGCGTCTGTTCGGTTACAGTTCTATGGTATTTGCGACCATCTTGATCGGTTTCTTGGGCTTCATGGTATGGGCGCATCACATGTTCACGGCAGGTCTTGGGCCGGTTGCGAATGCGTTGTTCTCGATTGCAACGATGTTGATCGCGGTTCCAACAGGGATTAAAATCTTTAACTGGCTGTTTACGATGTGGGGCGGATCGATTAAATTTACAGCGGCTAATCTTTATGCTGTAGGTTTTATCCCAACCTTCGTAATGGGCGGCGTAACTGGGGTTATGCTCGCGGCGGCGCCAGCCGACTTCCAATATCACGATTCTTATTTTGTCGTAGCTCACTTCCACTACGTTATCGTAGGCGGTTTGATTCTCGGCATTTTCTCTGGTCTCCACTACTGGTGGCCAAAAATGTTCGGACGCGTTCTAAACGAAACGCTTGGCAAATTAACGTTCTGGGTGTTCTTTATCGGCTTCCACTTGACGTTCTTTATCCAGCATTTCCTTGGCTTGCTAGGCATGCCGCGCCGTATTTGGCAATACCTGGACGGTCTTGGCTTTAACGAAATGAACATGATCAGTACAGTTGGCGCATTTTTAATGGGCCTTGGTACAATTATGTTTATCCTGAATGTTATCGTTACATCGGTTAAACCGAAAAATGCACCAGCCGATCCTTGGGAAGACGGACGTACGCTGGAGTGGACGATTCCTTCTCCTCCACCAGAGTACAACTTTGCACAAACTCCGCTTGTTCGCGGATATGATGCATATTGGAAAGAAAAGATGGACGGCCACAAAGGCATGACGCCTGCGGAGCCAATCGGACCGATTCATATGCCTTCTCCTTCGATTTTGCCGTTCTTTATGGGACTTGGTTTCTTCATCGCAGGTTTCGGCTTTATGTATGCGCCGGATTGGGGTCATTTCTTAGGCACTTCGCTGACAAACGGTCACTTTATCGGAATCGTGGGACTTGGAATGGTATTGATCTGTATGCTTCTACGTTCCGTTATTGACGATCATGGCTACCACATCGAAGAAGAAGAAATTTTGAAGGATCTAGGGGGTAAAGCATGAGCGCACACACGCATTTAGACGGGCAATTGCCTCATGAGCCCGAAAAGGCGACCCTTGAGGGCCGCAATAAAGTACTCGGATTCTGGTTGTTCCTTGGCGGAGAGACGGTTCTATTCGGAACGTTGTTTGCGGCTTTCTTGGCCCTTCGCCACCAAGTGCTGGATGGACCGACTGCTGAGCATTTATTCGATCTGAAGCTGGTAGCCTACGCTACCGCGATCTTGCTTACTTCCAGCTTGACGAGCGTATTTGCGATTCAAGCGATGCACCGTCAAAACGTAAAAAGTTTGATCAACTGGCTGATCGTTACGGTTTTGCTCGGACTTGGGTTTTTGGGCCTTGAGATTTACGAGTTCGTTCATTACGTACATGAAGGCCACGGCTTTACAACAAGCGCATTCAGCTCGGCGTTCTATACGCTTGTAGGTTTCCACGGCGCGCACGTATTGTTCGGTATTTTGTGGATTTCGCTTTTGATCATCCAACTGATGAGAAAAGGGCTGACTGTCGTTACTGCGCCAAAAGTGTATGTAGCCGGCATGTACTGGCACTTTATCGACGTTGTATGGGTATTCATCTTTACAGTTGTTTACCTGATGGGAAAGGTGGGTTAAACGTATGGCAAGCAATCATCCTGCCACGGAACAAAGCACCAAGCGTCATAAGGTCGAAGGACCTAAAAAACATATTGTCTCCTTTATTTTCTCGATCCTGCTTACGTTTATCGCTTTTGCAACGGTAATAAGCGGCGAGATCAACAAAGACTTTATTTATATCATTTTGCTCGGAACAGCTTTTCTTCAAGTATTTGTGCAAATGGCGTTCTGGATGCATATGAAAGACCGCGGTCATACGTACGCAATCATCGGTATTTTGACTGGCGTCTTCATCGTCTTTACTGCCGTCATCATGGCGGAATATTGGGTTTGGTGGTAAGCTTACACCGTTATTGAACTGAACAGAGGAGGGTCCCGGTTTGGGTCCCTCTTCTTTTGTAAGGATGCCAAAATGGCATGCATGAGAAAGGAGCTTCCTCTATGCTAGACTTGTTTAACTACTTCTCCTTCGCCGAGCTATTTACGCCAATGTTTTTCTTCGGCATGGCTGGCCTGACGATTCTCTATTTCTATTTGATTGGACCTTTTAGAGAGAAGAGATACCCAGGGGCTGAGGCCGCGACTTTATTCCAAAAGTCGATGTTTGTTGGAGCTATTCTATTGGTGTACTTATGTCACGGAGGGCCTTTTAACCTGCTGGGTCATCTTATGTTTACGTTCCATATGGTGAATATGTCGGTTTCTTATTTAATTGTCCCTCCAATGATTTTGCTTGCAGTACCAGCATTTCTTTGGAGAGCGGCGTTTTCGCACCGTTTTTGGAGGAAGCTGCGTTTTCTCATGCATCCGGTTATTACGTTAGTGCTGTTTAATATGTTGTTTTCCATCTATCATGTTCCACTTGTACACGATTACGTCATGACGAACTTTACTGTTCATCGCCTTTATTATGTAGCTTTGTTTATTTCCGCATTCATGATGTGGTGGCAAATTGCTTGTCCGGTGCCGGAATGGAACAAGATGGCCCACTTTAAAAAGATGGCGTATGTGTTCGCTAACGGCGTGCTTCTTACTCCAGCGTGTGCGCTGATCATTTTTGCGGATACAAGTTTGTACGCTACTTATAATAATCCGCAAGTATGGGCGACGGCGATGGGGTACTGCATGCCGGGCAGCGATGCCAGCTCGCTCCTGAAAGAATTTGGCGGACCCGAGTTTTTCAACTGGTTCGAAGTTCGTGAAGATCAGCAGCTTGGCGGCATTATTATGAAGCTGGTGCAAGAAATTATGTACGGACTTATTTTGGGCTACATCTTCAAGCAATGGTTCTCGAAGGAACATGCCGAAGACGAATTGCCGAACCCGGGGACGGCATAGCTTAAACATGAGTTTAGGGAGAGGATTAACATGGATTTGAATATCATCATGCCTACAGTCAGCACTTTTTTCATCGTACTTAGTGCGGTGCTCGTTGCGATCGGATGGCGCCTTGCGGTGCAGCGCAAGCTGGAGCAGCATAAAAAAGTGATGGTGTATGCGGCGATAGCGGCGGTTATCTTTTTTATCATCTATGCGTCACGGACGTTTATTATTGGGAGCACCCCTTATAACGGACCGGACGGTCTAAAGCCGTATTATTTGGTTTTCTTGTTGTTTCATATTGTACTGGCTACTGTTGCGGCTGTTTTCGGGCTTACGACGATTACGCTAGGCTACAAAAAGAAGTTTGCCAGACATCGCAAACTGGGCCGGATCACGTCGATCATTTGGTTCATTACAGCGATCACAGGCGTTGCGGTTTATTCCATCCTTTACGTCTTGTATCCGGCAGCAGATGCCAAACCGCTTTTTGACGCTATATTTGGTTAGTTTAAAATGGTGACGACAGGAATGTGATTCCTTTCGTCACCATTTTTTTTGTTGTTTATGATTAAGCAAGCAATATTGTTTATTGTTTAATGTTCATAACCTCATGTACAGCTTGATGCTGAGCATTTATATTTGAAGTTGTTGACTTTCCTACACCTGCTGGTCCTGAAACGATATAGACGGTTCCCAGCTACAAACTCCTTTCACATTCTCTAATTTCCGCAATATTGATTATTGCAGCATACAGCACATCACCTTTTAAGAAACTCTTTAAAGCACCATCGATATGTACAATCTTTCAAGTCAACAAGAGTTCCTTATAAATTCACTTATCCAAGCCGTTATTTCTATCAAGTTACCTAGCTAATACGGGAACGGCTTTTATTTCATTTCAACTATTCATAGCTAGAACAACCGTAGCAAGAACCATTCTGGAGAAGCGGTAGCGTTCGCCTTTGTATCCGGATTCCAACCTTAGCTAATTGTTCAAAGGAAATCTGGATACAACAGCGATCGGAGGAATGGTTCTTGCGCAGGTTGAGGTCTGCCATGAATCCTGTCTTGAGGAATGGTTCTTGCGCAGGTTGAGCTTCTAGCCGTTAAAAGTTTTTCAAAAATGTGGTTGGAGGATATTGACATCCGAATTCACTCTGCATATACTGTGTATATAGATATATACAGTATATAAACAGACACAGCATACAAAGAGAAACACAATTGCATGTATAGATGCTGTCCCACCAATCGCTGAAAGTTTAAAGGAGGATACGGAATGAATGCTTGGCGAGGCTCCATCTTTTTAGCCAAGGAAGAGTTCAAACGAGCAAAGTGGAAACATCTGCTTACGCTTTTCTTTATCGCTTACTTATCATTTTTCCTGGTTCCTATGTTTGCGGAGGCTTACACCGAAGAAGAAGGACATTTCTTTTATTGGTCGCTCGACTTTGTTGCTCTGACTCTACTGCCTTGTCTAGGCATCATGTCCTCCCAAATGACGGGATTTTATTGGAAGACAGACAGCTACAGCAAAAAGCTGGCTTCATGGAGAACGATGCCTATCCCAGTTAACCAGATTGCATTAGGAAGAGTTTTATTGCTTCTATTAAATGCATTGCCGGCGAAAACGATCTTTTTCATTATTTTTTATGGCCTAATTCGTACGATGAATGTAGATATAGAGCTGCTCCCCTTTATTGGATTTGCAGTGTTCTGGATTGGATATTCAACAGCCGTAGGTTTTATTTATGTCTATTGCGAATCGGGATTTACGGGGAAACAATATTTCTGGATCATCATGCTGTTTACGCTAGTCGTTTTAACATCCATGATTATGGTCACGGTGTTCGCGAAAAGAAGCTTGATTCTCACAAGCTACTATTGTATCGAGCAAGGCGGCTGGTGGCTGAGCGTAGTTGGAGTGTTGGCTGGTGCCGCTATGCTGCTGCTAGGGCTGCCGATGTTGGTGAAGAAGCTAAAGACACGCAATTATGCAAGTTAATGAAAGAAAGCGGGTGAAGCGATGCGGCTGCCGATCCAAATAAATGAACAAAGCGCGGAGCCGCTTTATCATCAGATCGAGGTCCAGCTTAGAGCATTGATTGTAAGCGGCCAATTGGAAGAAGGAACTTTGCTACCATCCATCCGGGAGCTTGCTCAAACAGTCAAATGCAGTGTTATCACCGTTAAGCGAGTTTACAGCGACCTTGAAAGTGAAGGGCTGCTTCGAACGAGACAGGGGACGGGAACTTATGTAGCCAAGGTGGGGGAAAAGGAGCTTGACCGCCACCGGCTTACCTCCGTTATTGACGCGATAGAGCAAGCGGTTTTAGCAGGCAAGCGGGTTCAATGTACGGAAGAGGAACTAATGGAATTGTTTAACGAAACGCTGAGCAAACATTACAAGCAAGGAGGGAAGTCGCCATGACGGAAGCATGGGAGGAAACGGCAATCCGATTTGACTCCATCTCTCAAAAAAAGCCGAATTTTAAATTAGGCCCAATCACGCTAGACATTCCAAAAGGCTGCATTACAGCCATCGTCGGACCAAACGGCAGCGGAAAAAGCACATTGTTCCGAATGGCGCTCGATTTGGAGAAGCCGGATGAAGGAACCATTACGATGCTTGATTATCCAATTGGCAGTGGATGTGATTCATCGGTGAAGCAACGAGTCGGCTACTTGCAGGAGGAATCTTTGTCTCATGAGGATAAAGTGAAAGGTTATGAGAAGGCAAAGTTCAACAGCTTTTGGTACAGCAACTGGGATGTTAATCGGTATCAGGAGCTGCTTATGACTTTGCAGGTCAACGACAATCTTCCGCTCGGCAAAATGTCCAAAGGGATGAGAAGAAAATGCGAGCTTGCACTCACGTTAGCCCATGCGCCGGATTTGCTGCTGCTGGATGAGCCCTCCTCCGGGCTCGATCCGATTGCATGGAAAGCTATGATCGATATTTTGCATCGCTATATGGAGCCGGGACATCGAACGATCTTGATGACCTCTCATATTGTGGACGAAGTGAAAAGACTAGCCGATTATATCGTTTTTATGGCTCAGGGCAAGCTGCTAGGCTTTTACGAGAAAGACGAATTGTTAGGCAGTTGGTTTACGTTGTTTGTTTCGGGAGAGGGGCTGACAGCCGCCGCCGCATCAAAGCTTCCAGGCCAGTGCGGAATCGAGCATGCGGGAGGCCATACGTACCGAATTACGACGAACAAAGCGTTCGAAGCGGAGAAATGGTGTGAGGCGGAAGGGTTTCAAATAGTAAGCCGGCAAGCGCTGGAATTGGATGAAATTTTGAGCGCTCTGCTTCAGCAAGAAAGTATAGGCCGCAAGTAATGAAAAGCGAGGGGATAATGAACATGAAACCATTGATTGTAGAAAATGTCATGAAGCAATACGGAGATAAGACGGCAGTCAACAACATCAGCTTTGAAGTAAGCGAAGGCGAAATTTACGGCTTGCTTGGAGCCAACGGCGCAGGCAAAACAACGACGATGCGGATGGTGCTTGGACTTATTTATCCGGATGGCGGCACTATTAAATACCACGGCAAGCCCTATGGGAACCAGCAGCTCAGCAAGCTGGGCTACCTGCCGGAAGAGAGAGGGCTGTACCCGAAGGTGCGCGTCTCCGATCAAATTCTTTATTTGTCACAGCTGCGCGGCATGTCCAAAAAAGACGCCGACCAAAACTTGAAATATTGGCTCGAACGATTTGAAGTACCGGAATACTACAACAAAAAAGTAGAAGAACTTTCGAAGGGCAATCAGCAAAAGATCCAGTTTATTGCGGCAGTCAACCATAAGCCGAGCATCGTCATTTTGGACGAAGCGTTCAGCGGTCTAGATCCGGTTAACGTAGAGCTGCTCAAATCGACAGTTAAGGAACTGCGAGATTCCGGCACAAGCATCCTATTCTCCACTCACCGCATGGAGCATGTCGAGGAGCTATGCCGCAACATTACGATTTTGCATCGCTCCAATACGGTTTTGAAAGGCAATTTGAAAGAGCTGAAGAAGCAGTATCCAAGAGAACGCGTCATTTTGAGCGCGGAGTCGGGAGTGAAAGGGCTGGAGTCGATCTCTGGCGTACTTGGAGTGACGGTGCAAGAGTACGGATACGATATCCGGATCGAAAACGAAGCGGTTGGCGGAGACATTTTGAAACATGCTATGGCTCAATCAACGATTACAAAGTTCGAAATTAAAGAACCGACGCTTAACGAAATCTTTATAAAAACGGTAGGTGACCGCCATGAATAGTTTTTGGACAGTAGTAGGGTTTACGGTACGCAACAAATTTAGAGGCAAAGCATTCTTAATCACAACGATCATTATTACGGTTCTACTTAGCATCGGGGTTAATCTTCCTTATCTTCTTTCTCAAATCAAAAGCGAAGCGAAAGTAACTAAAATCGGCTATATCCAATCCGCTCGCGAGGATATCGTTTTAGGCTCTACAACGGGCGACAGCTTAAAAGTATTTTTTGCAGCGCAGGAAAAGCCGAAGTTGGAGTTGGTTCCTTTTGAAGATAAAGGGGACGCGGTAGCTAACGAAAAGCTGTTGAAGGACGCAATCGATAAAAAAGAGATTAAAGGATATTTGGAGTTCGGCCAGCTAGCCGACAGCGGTTTCCCGCAAATGACGTACAAATCGAAAAAGCTGATGGAATTTTCGCAAACCGAGTCGCTGCAAACCGCTTTGCAAACGATTCGCCAGGCTAACATTTTAAAAGATGCGGGCCTTACCGATGAGCAAATGACTCAGCTAAGCACGCCGATCAAAATCGAATCCGTTCAAATCTTTACTTCGGAAGGCGGAGCGACCGGCAAAACGACCGAAGAACAAGGCGTAAATATGGGTCTTATGTACTTCATCATCATCTTCTTGTTTATGGCGATTATGACATCCGGGCAGCTGATTGCTTCCGAAATTACGGCGGAAAAAAGCTCCCGTGTCATGGAAATCTTGATTACAAGCGTGTCGCCTCTAAAAGGCATGTTCGGTAAAATTTTCGGAATGTTCGTTGTAGTACTCGCTCAGGTAGCTATCTACGTCGTTGCGATTCTGATCAACATTTCGTTCCCGCACAACAAAAATGCGCTTGGAAACCTAAGCATCGACCTTAGCAAAATCGATCCTGTTCTTCTAGTTTATGCCATTGTATTCTTCTTGACGGGCTTCTTCCTGTTCGCGACATTGTACGCGGCTGTAGGTTCCATTGTAAGCCGGACCGAAGACCTTGGCCAAGCGACAATGCCAATGACTATTATTTCTTTAGCCGGCTTCTACATCGCCATCTTTAGCTTGAGCAGCCCGGACAGCATTCTTGTAAAAGTAACTTCTTTTATTCCTTTGTTCTCGCCGTTTGTCATGCTGCTTCGTCTTGGCCTGACGGACGTTCCGACATGGGAAGTATTCATCTCCATCGGTTTGCTGCTTGCATCGATCTACCTGGCAGTATTCGTTTCGGCGAAAATTTACCGCACCGGCGTATTGATGTACGGCAAACGCCCTAGCTGGAAAGAGATTCGTAAAGCTATGAAGGCTTATAAGATTTAACTGGCTAATTTCATGTGGGTAATACGTACTGTTGTCACACGTTATACGTGCGATTTTCACTCGCAGTAAAATGAATTGCCACGGAAGACCGTCACCAGAGTACGGGAAAACGCAGGCGTGTCAAGGGTTTGTCAGTTATTAAGGTTCAAAATCTCCGCGATTCGGAAAGTGCTTTTTCATAGTGACGTAATCCTCAATCGTTGAATGTAAATTAGCACTTTCCTGAATCAGATTGTGGGTGGAAAATGAATCTAATCGGAGAAAACATTCGAAGTTTAAGAAAACAAGTTGGTCTAACTCAAGTCGAGTTCTCCAAGCAAATTGGGGTTTCACAAGGAACCTTAAGCGATATAGAATTAGGAAATTGTACGCCTTCTGTAGAAACCGTTTTGTCCATACATGAACGTTAGGGGGGGGTACCTTAAATTGGCTTCTTAAGGGAACGGAGCAAGAACCAAGGACCAATCTAGCGTTAGAAGAAAGCGAAGTACTGCAAAATGAACTTCTAGATATCATAAGGCTTCTTTCTGAACAAGCGCAGTCAGAAGTACTTGATTTCGCAAAATATCAATTAATAAAGTGAATGACTAAGTATGGATTGCGCCCTTACCAATCAAAATTATTGATAATCGCATAGAGATACATTCTTATGTATGAAAGTCTAATAGTTACAAATTAGAAAAGGATGATGGCAAGTTGGAACAATTTTTGCAACAGCTGCAAGATTCGAGTCCGATATTACAATTTATAGGGGTTATGCTTGTGGGAATGGTCCCATTTCTCGAAGGATACTTTGCGGTACCTGTAGGGATTGCGGTCGGGTTCCCTGCAGTGATGACGATCGTAGCAGCAATCGTCGGGAACTGGATTTCGGTTATGATTGTTATCCTGGCTAGTGATCGCGTTAGGCAGTGGCTGCAAAGAAGAAAACCTTCTGAACGTAAAGAAGAAAAGCACAATAAACGTCTAGAACGCGGGCAGAAGCTATTCCAAAAGTACGGTGTTCCCGGAGTGTCGCTTCTAGGTCCTTTGTTAATCGGAGACCATATCGCGGCTTTAGTTTGTATCGCATCGGGTGCATCGAAACGATATGTGATGATTTGGCAGACGATTGCCATAGTAGTATGGGCTGTTGGAATGGGGATTCTGGTGCTGTTAGGAATAAATGTTGTAAAGTAATTTCACTTCCAAGGAAACAGAAGAGCCGATATAAGGCTATTTTGCTAACGATTAACTTTAGTTCCATAAACAACCACGACGAGGCTGCCGGAAAATCGGCAGCCTCGTTTTCGAGATGGAGATTGCCAAGTGTTTATATCAACAGAATCAGGAGGGCAGGGTCTCAATCTGTAATTCTGTCATCGATTGATCAATTATAGCCTTCCTTGGAACCCGATGAGAATGAACAACGGATGGTTTGAAGGTCGATTATATGACCAATTCCAATAATGCCACAGAAAAAAATAACGCAGCTGTCGATTGATCGCTCTTTCGTTCGTTGTCTTAATAGCGGCGAAATTCAGTTGAATGTTGTGGGAAGGACATCTAAGAGATTCAAGGTGTACTGAATCGACCGCAAGATACGAAAGGAAGAGGATAATAATGGGGAAAATCATCATGCAGCAATTCATCACGATGGATGGTGTTATGCAGGCACCGGGCGAACATTATGAATTCGAGTACGGAGGATGGCAACGTCCCTATGTTGGTGATGAGCATTTGGAGCTCATTGTTGAGCAAGCCCATTCGGTAGAAGCTCTCCTTCTAGGAAGGAAAACGTACGAAAGGTTCGCGGCAACATGGCCGTCAGTGACAGGCATGCGAGGACTGGCCGATCGGATGAACGCCATGCCGAAATTTGTAACATCGAACTCTCTAAGCCTTGCGGGGTGGAATGCTACGATCGTCCATGGCGACGCTGCGGAAGAAGTAGCGATGCTCAAACAGGAGATCGACGGAGATTTGCTTGTCGTTGGCAGCGGCGATCTTGCACAGACGCTTATGAAACATAATCTTATCGACGAATATCGGCTTTGGGTTCATCCAGTGATCTTAGGTCGCGGACAACGGCTGTTCAGAGAGGGAATCGAGAAACATGTTTTGCGCTTTATAGACACCAGAACGTTAAGCACAGGTGTGGCGATTCAAATCTACCGGATAAACAATTAATCACTTTAAACCACTTAGATACTACAACTGAAATATGAGGAGGGAAAGGGAATGAATAAGATGACAAGAAAACAGAAAAATAGAGGTTTCTCCGAAAATGGTTTGTGCAGAATGCGCGAGGTGCTGGAAAAACATGTGCACTCTGGAAAAATACCTGGGCTCGTCGCCTTGGTCAGCAGGAACGGTGAGACGCATGTCGAAGCGCTTGGCACGATGCGTCATGATGGCGGCGCGCCGATGCGACGAGATACAATCTTCCGATTGGCTTCCACATCCAAACCAATCGCGGTATCTGCTATGATGGTTCTGCTTGACGAATGCAAGCTGCGACTGGACGATCCGGTTGATCCGTGGCTGCCCGAACTCGCTAACCGCCAAGTGCTGAAACGGGCCGACGGTCCGTTGGATGACACCGTGCCGGCACGGCGCCCAATTACAGTAAGGGACCTACTGACCTCCACATTTGGCCTCGGAATGGATTTGACGTTAATGGGAACTCCGATCATGAACGCGATATTCGAGCAGGGAATCTACGAAGTAGCCGGACAAAATCTACCCGAGCCAGATGAATGGATGCGCCGTTTAGGAACACTCCCACTGAGCTACCAGCCTGGGGAGCGATGGCATTATCACATCAGTAACGAAGTGCTCGGTGTGCTTGTTGCCAGAGTGACGGGTCAGACGTTCGAGACGTTTCTGCGCGAACGTATCCTCGAACCGCTAGGGATGAAGGACACTGGATTCTACGTGCCCTCTGGCAAAATTGACAGGTTTCCACCCGCTTACAGTCCTGATCCACAGACCGGACAGTTCATCGTATGGGACGATGCTGTCGGGGGACTCTACACCCAATCTCCAGCGTTCCAAGGGGGAGGCGGCAGACTAGTCTCAACAGTCGATGACTATCACGCATATTTGCAGATGCTTCTGAATGAAGGGATGCACGGAAGAGAGAGGATATTGTCCCGACCTGCTGTCCAACTGATGACGACCAACCATCTTACGCCCGAGCAGCAAGCAGCTCGTGACGCATTGGCCAAAAACAACGTTCATTTGTCACACGGCCAAGGGCAGCATGGCGGATGGGGCTTTGGGATGGCGGTTCGCACGTATCGTGGTGACTATGCGCCCGTCGGTCAATTCGGCTGGGACGGTGGAAGTGGAACCTCGACTTACGCCGACCCGAATAACCAACTTAGCGGAATTCTGTTTACTCAAGTTGGGATGTCAACCCCAGATTCAGCGCGGCTAATCCACGACTTCTGGACTACGGTCTATCAGGCAATCGAAGACTGACAAAATAGCAAAAAAGAGCAGCCACTATAATCAGTAGCTGCTCTTTACCATTAACCTCATCCTCAGACCCCAAGTGAAAACTTCACCGCTACTTCTCTAATCAAATTCATAATGACGATTACAGTGGCATTTGGATACACAAGTTTTTTTAAAAAAATTTTACGAGTGTGTCGATTTTGTCATCATCGATTCGTTGTCTTAATAAAGGCTCAAATATTCGCCCGCGAGGGAAAGAAAAAAACAAAAAAATCAGTAATAACTGAGAAGGAGACAAACGATGCAAACAGCAGTTTCAAAAGACGGTACTAAGATTGCTTACGACAAAGTTGGTCAGGGACCATCACTCATTCTAGTAGCGGGTGCGTTCAGCTATCGCAAATTCCCTGGGCTTGTGCAGCTAGCTAATTTGTTGTCAAAGCATTTCACGGTCTACAATTACGATCGTCGCGGTCGCGGCGATAGCGGAGATATGCAGCCGTATGCTATCCAACGCGAGGTGGAAGACCTTCAGGCTATCATTGAAGAAGCAGGCGGCTCCGCCTATGTTTGGGGATTATCAGCGGGAGCAGTTCTAGCTCTGCGGACGGCAGCAGCGGGGGCTAACATTACGAAGCTAGCGCTGCATGAACCACCCTTTGCAGTCGATGCTGCAGGTCATATCCCTCCTGCAAATTTCACCAAGCAGGTTACAGAGCTAATATCTGCGAATCGTCATGGCGAAGCCGTCAAATATTTTATGACTAAAGGTATGGGCGCACCTTCATTTGTGGTCAGTTTGATGCGTGTAATGCCAGGTGTGTGGTCCAAGCTCATTGCTGTTGCGCATACTCTTCCTTACGACGCGGCGCTACTCGATGGATTTATGAATGGAAAGGCATTACCCGCTAAATTATGGGATTCAGTTACGATGCCAACTCTCGTGATTGAAGGAACGGAAAGTCCAGTTAGGTTGCGTCATAGTGCTCAAGCATTGGCGGGGGTGCTTCCGAATGCAAGACTGCTGAGTAAAAAAGGACTCGGTCATGCCAAACAACTTGACACAAAAAAGGTCTCCTCGGAGCTCGCGGCATTTTTTATCGGCAATCATTAAGTTGCAGCATGTAAGTGCTATGTAGAGAGACGTTTGGTCGGACTTTCTTTAAGTTGAACAATTTGCATTTAAAATGAAGAGGAGTGGGCGAAGTGAAAAAGTTGGTGAGTTTAATATCTACTATTATATTGGTTTGTACATTATTCAGTGGTTCTGTCTTTGCATTTAACGATCTGAATGAGAATGAGAAAGAAATTATACTTCATTTGAAGGAACGTGGAATCGTTTTTGGAATAGATAACGAACATTTTGCTCCGCGTGACAAAATAAACTTTGCCGAAGGCGTAAGCCTAATCGTAAGAGGCTTGAATTTAAGTATAGATTACGATCATTCTGAAAAAGATCCAGATGCAAAAAAACAAGAGGCAACAGGTTATTTCACGAATGTTCCTAACAACGCTTGGTTTGCGGAAACATTTATAATTGCGAATTTGAAAGGGCTAAATATACCGAAAAATGTTGACCCTCAAGCTGTACTAACAAGGGAACAATACGCGGATTTACTTATTAAAGCGATAGATACAATTGGATTGTTGCCAGATGATAAAACGCCGATGAGCTTCGAGGACGACGAACAAATCGACCCCAAATACAAAGAGAGCGTACGAAGGGTTTATTCTCACAAAATCGCTACTCTAGATGGAAAGCGTTCAGCATTCCCGAAGCAAGAAATGACACGAGGAGAGGCAGCGGTTTGGTTGTATCATGCAATTAAACTTGTGGAGTCGCAGACAGCTCTAACGAAAAAGGGCAACTATGCTTCTATAAACGGTCTCAATATGTATTACGAGATTCATGGTACTGGTCAACCGCTGATTCTTCTTCACGGCGGCTTGGCCACAATCGATATGATGTTCGGACAGCTGCTGCCAGAACTTGCGAAAACACGTCAAGTTGTAGCCGTTGAGCTTCAGGCCCATGGACACACGGCTGATATTGATCGACCGTTAAGTTATGAGCAAATGGCGGATGACACCGCTGCACTGATTAAGCATCTTGGACTCAAAAATGCCGATGTTTTCGGCTTTTCTATGGGTGGAGGAGTTGCCTTGCAGACAGCCATTCGGCATCCGGATGTAGTTCGCAAGCTGGTGGTTGTTTCTGCTCCTTACAAGAGTGATGGCTGGTATCCCGAAGTCCTTGAAGGAATGGCATCGATGAATGCTGAAGCTATGGTCGGCTCCCCGATGCATGAGCTCTATGTCCAAGCAGCACCTAAGCCCGAAGACTGGACGACGCTGATCACCAAGATGAAGCAATTCCAAACGAAAGCATATGACTGGACAAAGGACATTCCAGCGATTAAAGCTCCTACGTTGATCTTGATTGGGGATTCCGATAAAGTTCGCCCCGATCACGCTTTAGACATGTTCCAACTACTCGGCGGTGGTAAAGCGGACGGCTCGATGGGCGGACTCACCAATTCTCAGCTAGGTGTACTCCCGAATACATCACATTTTAACATTTTAACCCGCATCGATCTTCTGTTGCCGATGATCCCAACGTTTCTTGATGCTCCCACGACGAAAGTCGAGTGATGAGCGATGATTGTGTTGTATCCAAATTCCTTGAATGTATTAGTTAGGGATGGAACTTGGATACAAATACGAGCGCTGTCGCTTCACCAGCATATGTCTTACTCCGTTTGTTCTAGCCAGTCATTTTTTTTGGGGCAGCCTCTTCAATCCAAATGTTGAAACAAATTCGAAAAAAATGCATGATGAACTAAGAAAGTTACTTCCCTTTAAACGTATGAATTATGAAACGATGATTGATAAGGAATTCAGCATCCTTCGGCAATGAAGACCTCTCAGAGCTTTTTGGAATTTTATATGACCATTAAATCCATATTAGAGAAAGCTGAAAAAGCATCAAGCTAAACCTATGATTTATAAGTGATCTTAGTGGTATACAATTAAACATTGCAACTCACCAAGAAATACTTTTCTATGTTCGTCGTTCCTTTGGGAAACTCTTTATCGCTTTTGAACAACCTAAAAAGAAATAATGGAATGCATGCAAATACGATAGATGAAGCAATTAAAGAGCATGGGCCGGTATTGTATCGGTTTCATGCTCTTTTGCAGTTATTTTACATGCCGAAGAAAATGCAGTTCGGGCAACTGTAAATCAAATCGTATCCATTCAATTATTATTTCCTTAAAACTTATGCAACAAAATCAAAATAACCCCGTCTATATAATATCCCAATATATGGAGGTTGTATCGTGAAAAATCGTATTCTTTGTTTAATTGCAGCATTTGCAGTTTTATTTATGTTTGGTCATGAGCAGACTTATGCTGCTCCGGAAAAGCAGAAAACCGTAGCTGTTAAGCTTCCAACCTTTGATATCCGGTTAAATGATGTTTTGATCAGCAATACGACTTCGCAATATCCGCTATTGGTATACAACAATATTACCTACTATCCTATGACCTATTCGGATAGTAGATTTATGGGTGTAGAAACCTTTTGGAATAAGCAAGATGGTCTATCTATTAAAAAAGGTGCTTTTGGAAATTACCAAGTGTACGATGGAACACTTACAGATCCAAATCTGACCTATGAGGCAAAAGTGATTACAGCGCCTATACAAGTTAATGGAAAGTTGAAAAAAAATGAGCAGTATCCGTTCTTATCGTTTAGAAACGTAACGTATTTCCCGCTTATTTGGGATTATGCGGTTACGGAATTTGGCTGGACTTACAAATGGTCGCAAAAGGATGGTTTGTCCATTAAAGCAAGAGCATATGTTGATAGTGAAAAAGAGTCTGTACTGAATGCCATTAATAAAATGGCGGTTGCAAAAGGTTATTCTTTTACATCCGTACTGTCCACTGACACTAGAATAGTGCAAAGCGTGTCAGGTACTTATGGAGGAGAGTTCAACAACAAGGGTGCAGCATGCCAGTTTGCTGCGTCATTTACTCTTTCGAAAGAGTCAATCCAAAAAACGGGCCTAACCTGGTGGGAGAGAAGCACTTCTTGCGGAGATACATCAAAATCAACGGTCACTATAGGGTCCAAAGATCCTCGCAGTCATGCAGGCACTCCATTGATAGAGGACATGGGCATTCAAATCATGGGTGAAATGAGAACGGCAGTGGAAAAGGTTGAATTCACGGAGGTGGCTAGTAAAGAAAATAGGAGATATACCATTCATTTCGTTCCCAGCTCAGCATGGAAAGATAGAACTTTGGGAGTTGAGCTGAATGCAAGCAATCAAGTTCAAAAGCTCGTTATTAAAGATTTTGGTGCTGAATTTTATACGCATACCATTACTTTTTCAAATGTTAAATAAACGATTGAAGGGCATGGAGTCGGTATAGTACCGAGTTCATGCCCTTCACCTTATTAGAAATAGTCTATCATGTCTTCCCGATTGTTAAAAAATGAATAATTTTATAAACTGATTATGATTATGAATAAGTTGTTACCTGGAGGAGCTAAGGACATTTTCGACTGGAGAAATTTGCAGAGAGACACCGTTCATTTGAAAAAGCTGATGCTGGATTTTGGGAGTATGTAAACAGCTGGTTGGAAGAGGAGCCGGAAGGGGTTCATTGAAGCGTTTGAGAATCAAGATATATCTAACATTACCAAGCTTACAAAAGTAGAAATAGCTTTGGTTTGTCATTATGGATGGAACAATGACAACTCACTAAAGTTTGTTCAAACAACACTGGATGTAGATGTAAATGAAAGGAGAATTGCGCAATATTACCTTTTGTAAACCCTCGAAGGAGAAGATTTTGACGATGCAATGAGTTTTTCAAATATCCCCATTTTACCGAAAAATCGTGACTGATACTTATTTTAGGAGAGAGAATATGCCATCGAAGACGTTAGTTTGTACGAGTGTAGGCTCCTACCCGAACGCATTAACCCGAGGGAGAACATATGTAGTGTTGGACGAAAGTTTTGAAAAGGAGCAAATTCGAATTAAAGGCGATAATAACCGAACTAGGTGGTTTCCAACAGGTTATTTTGACGATCCAAACAGCAGTGTTCCGATCATTCAAAGCTGGAAATTTGATGATGAAATAGACGATGACAGTGAGAATTCTATAGAATTAATTGAAATTACGATTACTTTTAGTACCGGCAATAAACGTTGGTGTTGGATATGCACGAAGGCAGGCTTGATTGACTACATAGACCGGAACATGGACGGCAGCGTTTTTTATTTAGAAAATAGGATTGTTGTTAAAGACTTCAACTATGATGTTGTGAACGAGGCCCTACATGAATTGGATCAGCAAAATCAAATCATTGGCGCAACAAGACCATTAGAATAGCCTAGTCAGCAAAAATGTATGAGTCAGGAGGGAATTTAGATGTGCAGATATGGAATGTATGGTCCATATAAAAATATCTACGCATGCTTTAATTGCAGAAAAGTATTCAAACAAAAGTCCGCTTATGAGCTTAGTAAAATTGAGAATGCAAAAAGGGAATATAAATGTCCTCAGTGCAGTGAAGTCATGAAAGATATGGGACATGATTTTCAAGCACCGAGGCAAATCGATAAGAAACAATGGGCAAAAGTACAGTTGTTATATCAAAACGGTTTTACATATCACTCCTGCGGATGCGGTGGACCTGGTCATCGGCCAGCCAAATTGTCAGAGGTGGAAGAGTTTATAAGCAGCAATAAATCTTTCAGTTCCCCTGGGGAGCAACTTCTCCAAAAACTATCGATGAAGAATTAGATACCAATCGGGAGTCTATCAGGTGAGCTTTATTTTCAATGTAAATGAATCTCCCGATTGATTATAACTTTTTTTAACTAATAGTGGTTGTTTTTGAATGACAGGCACATCGGTTGTTAATTATTAAAATAGCTTCAACTCCGCACAAATCCGCCGGCTATCGCGATCAAAGCTTTGAGGAGTAAAAGCTTCCGACCGGGGACTGTCTTGCAAAGCACCGATTGCATTTATCAAATGCCGCTCGTATCTGGAGACAAACTTGTCAATAGTTGGACAAGGAACGCCTGCGGCGTGCGCGACGCCCTGAATCATTTTGAGCCGGTAATCATCTTCCTTCGGCATTCTCGGGATATCCCAAGCTCCTTCGTGATTGACAAACACAGACCGTATAGGAACTGCGGAAAAGTCGAAATACCGGCCGTCCTGATCCGGCTCCGAGTAGGGATCGATTAGCAAGGAAGCGTAGCGGACATACAACGCGTATTGCTGATGGATAGGAGCAAGCTCTAGAAAGTCGTCTATAGACTCACGGGGAAGGCTTTCCGGTCTAATCGGATAATTGTCATCGACCATAAATTGAAGCAAGTTGATTTTGCACAAATTCAACTTTTCGACGATGGCCGAAATTTCTTTCCATTGTTCCAGCATCTCCTGAATGAGAGTTATCGTAATAGGGCCCTCTGGAAACAGCTTGTAAACAAACGTTGGCACATCCGGTTTGCCGAATATAACGCCAAGCGAGAAGTCGTTCATAAATAAAGGCGGATGTACATACAAGGAAATGTTGCGAGTTTCGGCTGCGAGCGCTGAATCCAGCGCGATCAACGCAATGCCAGCGTCTTCGTATAGTCGCTGGAACATTTCTAAGGACGCGCCCCCTTCTCCTGCCGCACCTGCATACACTTTGCGTTTTACCGCTGTAGTCAAAACGCGGTTCGGCGGGGCTTCGCTGGATCGCCTCGTATCTCCGAGGTAAGTTGAAAAGCTGATCACCTCTGCGGCGCAGCCTTGTTCTCTCAAGTAGTGGCTGACGAGCGCATTGGAGCCGAACGTAGGAGAGAGAAGCGCTATGCAGCGCAAGCCTCTTAATAGTTCGGGGCGCAGTTGTTCCAGCACTGTTATATAAGCATCCGCCGTCACGCTTAAAATAAGCGTATCCCACTCGCCTTGAACGCTGTCGAAATTATCGAACTCCGAATCGATACGATATTCGCCTTGGAATGCGCTTAGCTTCGGGTGGTTCGTATTAACGGCAATCGTTCCGCCGCTTTCGCGAAGTGCATGAAAGAATGGAGCAGAGCGGACGGAACGGCGTCCGGCTATCCCGATCTGGCTGCCCCGCCATCGCTTAAGCAATACGGCTAGCTGAACGGCTGCGGGTCCAGTCCCAGCGACAAGTACCTTTCGAAGAAGGTGCATCCTTAATCCCTCCCTGCTTGATGAGGCGTGCCTGCTTTGCGATACAACGCGACATCGAAAACATGATCCGCGCGAACGATCGATTCCGCGAGCCGCCATTTTCTATTGTCTACTTCCTCCATCGGATAGTTGAAAAGGGACTTTAGCCCATTGCCGAAGCGCATGGCCACGACAACATCGGGGCAAGCGGCACTGTGCATCTGATCAAGGAGCTCGTATTTGACGGACACGGTCGAGCTGATGATGATATGAGTCATTTCGCCAATGTTTTGCAATCTTTCCAGAGACAAATTTTCCAGTTGGATTGGGAGTTTGGGGCCTAGCCGTTCAACCACTTTTTTTCCCAGCTCTACAGCTTCAGGATCAATGTCGATGCCGACCACTTCCGCGCCCGTTCGCTGTGCGATAAGCAAAGGCGTCATCGGAAACGCTCCTGATCCGATAAGCAGCACTTTGGAATTGGCTGACACAGTGAAGCTTCCGAACTCTTTTTCAATGGAGGCTTCAATATTGCGGAAGTAATCATGCCCCTCATTCCCGCCATTTAGCAGCTTGTACGCACGAATTTTCTCCATGGTGGATACGCTGCGCGCCGATATGTCGCGAAGCTGTACCGCGAGAGCGTGAAGCTCTTCCACTTCCCCGGCTTTTAGTTCGTCCCATAAACGTTGATTGTGTATATCGGTCATAAAGCCAGAGTAGTCGTCTAGCGTTTGCTGCAGCTCCGGACTTAAAGAGGAAAGGGATTCTCTTTTCCGATCCGCTTGTACGAACCTCCCTAAAAATTGAATCAACGGCTGATAAAGCTGTTCCATCGTTAACACACTCCTCCTTGAATTGAAAATGGCTCCAGTTCCAGCTCATCTACATAAGCTTTGCCTTGGGCGACAATGGCCACAGCCGTCTTGATGGACACATCCGTCACGTCCATTCCGTCCCACCCTACGTTGAGATGGATCGTACCTCCCGGCTGATGTACATGAAGGTTAAGCGAGCGCCGTTCTCTCCAGGCTAGATAACAGCCTAGCGAAGCCGTGCCGGAACCGCAGCCCTGCTCCCAAATGAGACTATGGAGGGCAGGAACGTAAATAAGCGGAGCAAGCTCGGATGAAGATGGGCGATAAAGCATGATGCCGACCAGATCATGGCCGGAAGCGACGCCAAGCAGTTTAGCCAGACGTTCGGCCGCTGCCCGTTCAAGCCCGTAACGCTCGCAGTCGATGACCAAATGGAAACAGCCGCTGTAGCGAACGATCCCCGTTTCCAGCAGCATGTCTTCAAAAGGGATGATGGCCTTTTGGATCGATTTTGGCATTGGCATACCGGCTTCGCATAAATAGGCCCTCTCCAGCTTTTCCACAAAGCAGGGCACAGGCTCGTCCGCACCCGAAACGTCCAGCAGCAATTCCAGCGATTGGCCGGGCTCTAGTTCCTTTTCCGAGGCGAGGCAGGCGGCAAGCGCTAGGCAAGCGTTGCCGCAAAATTCCCCTCCAGCCATCTGGAGTTTAGCGGCATGGCCAGAAGTGGAGGGTTTCTCAATGAAGCCGACCTGCTCGGCGTAGAGATGTCCGTAATCCATCATTTGCGCGGCAATAAGGGAATGCTGCTCGGCAGGATGGACGCTCTTAACGAGAATCGTCATGTTGTTCGCAGGGCTGCATTTGACGAAATCAACTTCCTTTTTCATACAGAAACCTCCTATAAGGTGTTAAGAATGGGGGTGGTTTCGTGATGGAACATTTTATTTAGTAATCATTACGATTAAAACTGGAATCATCATAAGTGAAAAATTGGAAAGACGTCAACCGTTTTTTTTGATGAAACATCTTTAACAAAAAAATAGTTTGACAAATGATAATAGTAATCATTACAATCAAAAGGGTCATTTAATCGTAAATTTTACTATTAGTGAAAAGGAGTGTAAAAACGATGAAACGCAACAAAACAAAGGTTTTGCTTGCCGCCCTTCTGGCTATCGTTTTGCTGGCGGGATGCACCAACAACAGCAAAGGTGGCGAACAAAAAACGGAGGAGGAAGCTCAGGAACTGGTGTACGCCACAGGTAAAGACATCAACGATATGAATCCGCATCTATACCCTGGATCAATGGCCGCTCAGGGCATCGTATACGAGTCATTAGTCGAGAACACAGCGGATGGGATCCAGCCGTTGCTGGCGGAATCTTGGGTCATTTCGGAAGACGGTAAAGTCTACACGTTTTATTTGCGGAAAAACGTTACTTTCCATGACGGCGAGCCATTTAATGCCGAAGCGGTCAAGCTGAACATGGAAGCCGTGCAGCGCAATGCGGCTAAACACGGGTGGATCAAGCTTTCCGCTATGCTCGATCACGTGACTGCGCTCGATGAGCATACCGTACAGCTCGTATTGAAGGAACCGTATTATCCGACTTTGCTTGAATTGTCTATGACGAGACCATACGTATTCATCTCGCCCAAAGATTTTGTGAATGGGGAGACGAAGGACGGTGTAAAGGGCTATAACGGTACAGGCCCGTATAAGCTGGAAAAACATGTGACCGAGCAATTCGCCAAATTTGCAGCAAACGAAACGTATTGGGGAGGCGCTCCGCTCATAAAAGCCGTTACAGCGAAAGTGCTGCCAGCGGGAGAAACTACGCAGCTGGCGTTGCAAAAAGGCGAGGTCAACTTCTTGTTTACCGACGATCGGGGCGCCGACAGCATCGACGTGGAGGCTATGGAAAACTTCGCCGCTTCCGGGCAATATCAGATTGTTCGCAGCGAGCCAATGAATACAAAAATGATTGTGGCCAACAGCAGCAATACGGCGAGTCCAGTCAAGGAAAAAGCGGTTCGCGAAGCGATCTGGCACTCGATCGACCGCGAGACGATTAGCCGAACGATATTCAGCGGAACGGAGACTCCGGCGGAAACTCTCTTTTCCTCAAACGTGAACTACGCCGACGTACAGCTCCAAAAGCGGACTTACAATCTAGAAGCAGCCGCTAAGCTGCTGGAGGAGGCAGGTTGGACTAAGCAAGGGAGTGATGCAATTCGAACGAAGGCTGGGCAGGAGCTCGTCATGAAGCTGTATTACGATACCAATTCTTCTTCGCAAAAAACTCAGGCGGAGCTCCTGCAAAGTGAAACGCAAAAAATCGGCATGAAGCTGCAGCTTGTCGGCGAGGAATCCCCTTCGCTTGCCAATAGGCGCTCGACGGGCGATTACGAACTGTTGTTCAACCAGACATGGGGGCTTGCGTATGATCCGCAAAGTACGATTGCCGCGTTTGCCGCCCAGTCGTCCTACCGTTATGCGACTAGCGGAATCGCCAGAGCGGAAGAGCTATACCGCAAAATTGATAAAGTAATGGTTTCGACAAATGAAGAGGCGAGGAAGGCGCTCTACGGAGATATTTTGACTATCGTGCATGAGGAAGCTGTATTTATGCCGATTACGAACGGCAGTGTTACAGTAGTCGCTCCGGCTGGCCTTACGGGCATATCGTTTAAGCAAACCCAATACGAGCTGCCTTTTGAAGAGATGAGCTTTACGCAGTAGGGAAGCTTTTGAAAAATGCGAATTAGCAAGGGCAAGGGGTGAGGCAGGAGGTATGCTTGGATACGCATTAAAACGGGTTGTTATGGTGGGGCCGCTGCTTGTTGCCATATCATTTTTGACTTTTATTTTGAACGGGCTGTCGCCGCTAGATCCGGCAGAGGTCGTTTTGCACGCGCAAGGGGTGCCCTTCATAACGGATGAGCTGATTGCAAAGATGAGGAGCGAACTTGGCATGGATCGCCCGCTTCTTGTTCGCTACTGGGATTGGCTGACCTCTTGTTTTCAGCTTAATTTCGGGAATTCCTACGTGACGGGAAAGCCGGTTTGGTCGCTTCTTGGTCCGGCTCTGCTTAATACACTAAAGCTCACTTTAGCGGCTGCGCTAATAATTATTGTGCTGTCGATTGCGCTGGGCATAGTTTGCGCTTTGAAGGAGGGGAGGTGGCTGGACCTTGCGATCAGAAGCTTCGCCTTTCTATTTACATCCATCCCGGCGTATGGGCTGGCGGTGCTGATGATTTGGTACTTCTCTATTAAGCTGGATCTTCTGCCAACAAGCGGCATGGATCGACTCAGCAGCTATGTACTCCCTGTTGCGGTGATCGTTGTCGGCTATGTGGGCATTTATTTCAGGCTGATTCGAAGCTCTATGCTTAGCAATTTGAACGAGGATTATGTGCTCTACGGCAGAGCCAGCGGTTTATCGGAGCGGCTTGTTATTTTGGCAGTGCTTCGCAATTCGATGCAGGTTGCCGTGTCGGTATTCGGCCTTGCCATTCCGGCTATTTTGGGAAGTACGGTTGTTGTGGAAAATATTTTTGCGTGGCCGGGGCTAGGAACGCTTATTGTCAATTCGATATTGGGCCGGGATTTTCCCATTATTCAAGCTTATGTGCTCGTAATGGCAGCAGCGTTTGTTTTATTCAACCTCTCCTCCGATTTGGTAAACGCCGCGATGAACCCGAGATTAAGGAGGGAGCATTAGATGAAGCTCCTCGCTCGATTGCTGAAGGATAAGCTGGCGGCAGCCGCGCTCTCTTTTTTTGCGGCAACGCTGATGATCGGATTATTCGCTCCGCTTACTGCCCCGCACTCTCCGAATGAAGTTCATATGGATTTACGGTTCGCGGGTGCTTCATGGAGCTATTGGCTTGGCAACGATCATCTGGGCCGCTGCATCCTGTCGCGCCTCATTTGGGGCATCCGTCCTAGCGTGCTTTGGGTGCTTGCCGCTCTTGGCGCATCGGTCGGAATAGGCGCTTTGCTTGGATTTGCAGCTGGCTATTTTCGCGGGAGGACGGATGCGGTCATCATGAGAATTTGCGATGTGATGCTGTCTTTCCCCGGTTACGTCATGACGCTGGCGATTGTGGGCGTAATGGGGTCCGGGCTGACCCATATTTTGATTGCGTTTGTGCTGATGAAGTGGGCTTGGTTCGCCCGGGTCATTCGCACGGCTGTTATGCCTTACGGAGATGCCAATTATGTGAAATTTGCCAAAATGCTCGGTATCGGCCACTTAGCTATTATGTCGCGGCATATTGCACCGGCGGCGCTGCCGGAGATGGCGGTTATCGCAAGCAGCGCTTTCGGGTCAATGCTTTTGCAATTATCCGGTCTGTCGTTTCTTGGCCTTGGCATTCAAGCCCCCCATGCCGAGTGGGGGATGATGATGAATGAGGCAAGAGCGGTTATGTTCACTCGTCCGGAGATGATGCTGGCTCCGGGTGTCGCCATTATTACGGTAGTTTCGTCGGTGAATTTTCTGTCGGATGCGCTGCAAAAGGCCATTGATCCGAAGCTTGCCGCTGCGAGCAAGCAAGCAGGCGCGGGCAGAGCCTGAATGAGCGGCGGAGTGCGAGGAAAGGAGGCTGTTTAACGGACATGAATGTACTGGAAGTCGAAAGATTGGCTATTTGGCAGGAGAGCTCCGGCCGATCGCTTGTGCATGACAGCTCCTTTTGGCTTGCGCAAGGAGAATGTTTGGCTATTGTCGGCGAGAGCGGAAGCGGAAAGTCGTTGACATGCCGGGCGCTTCTGAGGCTGAATCAAAAGGGACTTTCCCAGTCAGGGCTGATCGCCATGAACGGAGTCGATCTGTCAAAGCTATCGGACAAGGAAATGAGGCGGTATAGAGGACGAAGGCTTTGTATGATTATGCAAAATGGAATGAGCGCGTTTGATCCGTCGCGCCCCGTCGGCTCTCATCTGAGAATGACGTTGCGCACGCATTACGATTGGAGCCGCTCCGAAATGGAAAATCGGCTGCGCTCCTCCATGACAAGCGTAGGCTTTCGGAAACCTGACGCGGTTATGCGCCGCTACCGCCACGAGCTTTCGGGAGGGATGCTGCAAAGACTGATGATTGCGCTGGCCATTGCTCTGGAGCCGGAAGTCATTATTGCCGATGAGCCGACGACGGCTCTCGATGCCGTCACGGCGTATGAGGTGACCGAACAATTTGTGCGGCTGCGTGAGCGTTTGGGGAGCTCTATTCTATTTGTGTCGCATGATTTGGGGGCGGTAAAACGTATTGCGGACAACATGCTCGTCATGAAAGACGGCGCGATCATTGAGCGCGGCGCGGTACGCGACATTTTTAGCGGAGCCCGTCACACCTACACCCGCGAGCTGGTTTCCTCCAAGGAGAAGGTAAGCCGCCATTATAGCCGTCTTATGGGAGGTGCGGATGTTGCTGAAAGTGGAGAGAGTTTACAAAACGTATCGGCAAACCGGCTGGGCGGGCAACCGTCGTCAAGTGCTGAGAAATATAAGCTTTGAATGGAGACAGGGAGAAGTTTTAGGAATCATTGGCGGCAGCGGCAGCGGCAAATCGACGCTTGGGAGATTGCTGCTTGGCATTGAAAGGCCGGATAGCGGCTCTATCAGCTATAACGGGAAACCAATAACAGATCGAAACGTCCGGCTTGGATCCGTCGGCGCCGTTTTTCAAGACTATACGTCTTCCATTAATCCGTTTTTTACGGTGCGTCAGGCGATTATGGAACCGTTAAGACAATTAGGGAAGACAAACGGCACTTTTGATTTTGGGAAGCTGCTTAGAGCGGTTGGGTTAAGCGAGTCCTACCTGCCGAGATATCCGCATGAATTGTCCGGCGGAGAGGCGCAGCGGGTTTGCATAGCGCGAAGCATTGCCGCGCAGCCCTCTTGCATTTTGCTGGATGAGGCGATCAGTTCACTCGACGGCACGGTGCAGATGCAAGTGCTGGAATTGTTGAAAGAGTTGAAAATGGCCTACAACATGGGCTATATCTTCATTACTCACGATATACAAGCTGCAGTTTATATGTGCGATAGGATTATGATCATTCACGGCGGTGAAATAGCGGAGCTTATCGAAACGGCGGAGCTTAAGCACGCCCGGTCTGCGCATGCCATGGAACTGCTAAGCAAGGTTCTATTATAGTCCACTTTCAAGGAAACCGAGTTTACTAAGCTAGTAGAAAAGGAGTGCAGGCCGTGAAAGGTGCGTTATCCTGGCCGTTTCTGCGGCTGTATGTGCTTACGCTGCTTTATTTTAGCGCCAATTCGATTTTGAATGTGATTATTCCTTTGAAGGGAGCGGCGCTAGGAGCGTCCAATACGACGATTGGCGTTATTATGGGAGCTTATCTGCTGACAACGATGGTTTTCCGGCCATGGGCCGGCAGCCTGATTCAGCGTTATGGTCCGATTCGGGTACTGCGTATGTTGCTGGCCTTCCATGCGGCTGCGCTTCTGCTCTATACGTTTACCGGTCTTGAAGGCTACTTTCTGGCTCGTGTGCTGCAAGGCGTTTGCACCGCTTTCTTCTCGATGGCACTGCAGCTTGGCATCATTGACGCGCTGCCTGACAAGGATCGTTCTCAGGGCATCTCCATGTATTCTCTGTGCTCTTATATGCCAGGCATATTCGGGCCGCTGCTGGCGATAGGCATTTGGCAGACGGGGGAGCCGGGCGTTTTCGCCGTATGGATGATTGCGATAGCGGTATTGACGGGAGCTGTAGGGTTAACGGCCCGTATTGGGCAACCGCAGCAGGAAGAGGAGAGCCGAGGCGCAGCGCCAATCTCTGGAGCGGCAATGGTAAAGACGATAGGCCAGCTCGCGAGCAATCCGCACTTGTTCAGATGCGGCATTTTGATGCTGGGCGCTTCGGTTGCCTTCGGAGCGATTGCTGCCTTCGTTCCTTTGTATGCTCAAGAGATTCAGGGGGGGAGCGCAGCCATCTTTCTTATGACGCAGGCAGCGGTTGTGGTGGCTGCGAGATTTGTGCTTCGCTCCCGCATTCCGTCGGACGGAAGGTGGCGCTCCTCATTTGTCGGATGCATCATGCTGCTCTCCTTATTAGCTGCACTGGCCGTCAGCTTCTCCTCGAACGCGGGTGCGGGTTTATTTTATACCGGGGCGATCCTGCTCGGCATTGCCCAGGCGCTTCTTTATCCGACGCTGACCACCTATTTAAGCTTTGTTCTGCCGAAGTCGCAACGGGGAACGCTTATCGGCTTGTTCATAGCGACGGCCGACCTTGGCGTATCACTGGGAGGGATCGTAATGGGACCGGTCGCAGACTGGAGTTCATATTCAACCATGTATTTGATTTGCGCTATTCTAATCGCGTCGGCATCGGCGGTTGCCATTTGGAGAAAGCCCTATGAAATGAGAAGCGAAGCAATCGATTAGAATGTTGGCGAAGGCGCAGTAACGACTACCGAGTCAAAATAGTGCACGTGAGAGTCAGAATTGTGTCCTGTTTCCTGTCCCTTTTTACTTCATAGTAGTTGGAAAAGGGACAAAGGAGTGGCGGCAATGGAGATCAGACACGCAGTTCACCCTCGCGATGTTCGGCATTACGGAACAGAGGAACTAAGAGAAAATTATTTGGTAGAAAGCTTAATGATAGCAGGCAGCCTGAAGATGTGTTACTCTCACGAGGATCGTATGATCATGGGTGGCGCCGTACCTCTAGCTGAGCCGTTAAAGCTTGCGGCAGGGGATATTTTAAAAACGGATTACTTTTTGGAGCGCCGTGAAATTGGCATCATTAACGTAGGAGCGCCGGGATCTGTTAAAGTTGAAGGCGAAACCTATACATTGGCGGCAAAAGACTGCTTGTATATCGGCCTAGGCCATAGAGAGGTGACCTTCCACAGCGATGACGCAGCAGCGCCTGCTAAATTTTATTTGGTATCTACGCCTGCTCATCGAGCTTGCCCGACACGCAAAGTTGCGATTACAGATGCAGCACCAACCCATCTCGGATCGATCGCACAGTCGAATGAAAGAACCATTTATAAATATATTCATGCGGAAGGGATTGAGAGCTGTCAGCTTATGCTGGGAATGACCTTGCTTGCTCCTAACAATATGTGGAATACGATGCCGGCACATATCCATGATCGCCGCAGTGAGCTTTATTTCTATTTTGATATGGCGGAAGAGGGGCGTGTGTTCCATTTTATGGGCAAGCCGGAAGAAACGAGACATCTGATTGTCAAAAACGAGCAGGGCGTTATTTCTCCGGCATGGTCGATTCATTCCGGTGTCGGCACAGGCAGCTATTCTTTTATTTGGGCGATGGCAGGGGAAAATTATACGTTTACCGATATGGATGTTGTTGATATGAAGGTACTGAAATAAGAAAAGGAGTTGCTGACATGAGCGGATATATGGGGCCATTTTCGTTGGCTGGCAAAACAGCGCTTGTCACAGGCGCCGCCTCCGGCATCGGTCAAGCGATTGCGGTCGGCCTTGCTGAAGCGGGAGCGAACCTTCTCCTGCTCGGGCATCGCAGCAATATGGAAGAGACCGCTGCCCGGATTGCCGAGACGGGAGGGAGCTCGCAAGAGGTCATTATCGACCTGAGCGATCTCGATAACATCGCAGAGAGCTACCGGCAGCAGGTAGGCGACAAGCAGGTTGATATATTAGTAAACAATGCGGGAATCATCTGGCGCGAGCCTGCTTTGGACTACGATCAAAGCAAGTGGCATGAGGTGCTTAACGTCAACTTGCATGCCGTGTTCCAGCTCTGTCAGCTCGCTGGCCGCGGCATGGTGGACCGCAAGGGGGGCAAGATCATTAACATTGCTTCTCTGTTATCGTTTCAAGGCGGAATTTTGGTGCCGGCTTATACAGCGAGCAAGCATGCGGTTGCCGGCATTACAAAATCTTTGGCTAATGAATGGGCTTGCCACAATGTGCAGGTGAATGCAATTGCCCCAGGCTATATTGCAACGGCCAACACGCAAGCAATTCGTGACGATGCCGCCCGCAATTCATCTATTGTGAGCCGTATTCCGGCCGGGCGCTGGGGCGATGCCAGCGATTTGGCGGGTGCAGCCGTATTTTTGGCATCTGCAGCTTCGGATTATGTGAACGGACATATTCTCGCTGTGGATGGAGGCTGGCTGGCGCGCTAGCAATAGGATTATAGGTAAAATACTGTCATCATATGCGAGATAGGAGAAGGGAGGGCGAGTTTTCAGCGGTAGCTGTGGACTGGCCCTCCTTTTTTAAAACAATCAAACCATAGAGGAGAATGCAACAGTGTCTAAACATATTAGCAAAAATGAAAATTCGCCTCGATTTTTTTGGTCCCCTGAATCCCGGGATTTTATTGCAAAAGCATGCCTGCAGCGCTGGCCGGAGGAGGCAGCGGAAGTGATGAGAAGAGCGGAATTGGCCGCATCGGGCACATTCGTATTTACATCCCGTTGGGATATGGAGCCCTGCCCGGAAGAAATCTCATTTGCGAGTGGAATGGACTGGGGGTATGTGCACAAAGGAGACGCCGAATGGACGTATATGCTCAATCGTATGGGTTATATGAAGGATCTTGGCCAGGCCTATTGGCTGACGGGAGATGAAAACTATGCACGCGCTTATATTTCCTTGCTCCGCGACTGGTGCAAACATAATACGCTCGGTCATGAAGAAATGGAGGCAAGCAAAGAGCAGGGCTTCCACATCAATTCGCGCTGGCGTCGAATTGACGCTTCGCTTCGTTTTACGAATTGGCTAAAGGGGTACGCTTGCGTATCCACTTCCGATGCATGGCAAGCGGAACGCGAGGAGCTGGAGCCCCTTCTTGCCGGGCAGGCGGAACGGCATGGCGCATTTTTGAGCATGGCCTACAATGCGTTTGATATACAAAGCAATTGGGGATTTATTTCAGCCAACGGACTTTACCAAATCGGAATGATGTATCCGTCGTTGGCCGAAGCGGAAAGCTGGAAAGCGACCGCAGTGAAGCGGATGGAGGAGATGGCCGCTTCGCAGCTGCCCAGCGATGGTTTTCATTCGGAGCAGTCGCCGCAGTACCATCATGAGGTGCTGCATCATCTGTTTGAGGCAGCGCTGCTTGGCAAGCTGAATGGCTCCATGCTGCCTGCTTTCCTTCTAAATAAGCTGGAGAGGATGCTCGACGCTTCTGTAGCGATAGCGACTCCAAGCCGCAGGCAGCCGATGCTCAGCGATAGCGACGATGTGGATGTTCGTGACAAATGGTGTCAGGGCGCGCTTTTGTTTGGGCGTAACGATTTAAAGGGGCTTTCCTATGATGAATTGGATTATGACAGCCTGTGGTATTTTGGGGCTGAAGGCGCCGCTCTTTATTCCAGCCTAACTGGCGAGCTGCCTTCCTATACCTCCACTTCACTCCAAACCTCCGGCTTAATGATTATGCGTTCAGGCTGGGGGAGGGACGACCATTATCTGCTTATGGACGGGGGCCATCTGGCTACTTCCGGTCACGGACATGATGATCTGCTCCATATAGAGCTTCATGGAGGAGGACGGGAGTTTCTCATTGATACAGGTCGTTATACGTACAAGGAGGGGGAAGAGCGGCAGTATTTTAAACCGTCTCTTCAGCACAACACGTTATCGGTTGACGGGCTCGCGGCGACCGCTTATATCGATACATGGACATGGGGGCGTCCGGCAGTGCCCACAAATGCACAGTTCATAAGCAATCACGCTTACGACTACGCGGAGGCGGGGCATGACGGCTACTGGGGGCTTGATTCCCCTGTAGCTGTGAGCAGACAAGTTATATATATCAAGGATGATTACTGGATACTTGTAGATACTTTTTGTTCTTCAGGGGAGCATCGCTATGGGGCCCACTTTCATTTTGCGGAGCATACACCGCTTCTGCATAAGAAGGATAAGGGGCTCATCGTTACTGCTTTCGACCACGGCACCAATCTGTTTCTATTAGCCGCAGGCTCTGCATCAGCGATAAAGGAAGAGAAGTGCTGGATTTCAAGACATTACAATGAAAAAACGTTGTCTCGCAAAATAATAGTAGGGGCTGAGTCAGAGGCGGAAGGCGCGTATACAACTTTAATTACGGTGCTTGGCTTCTTTACCGGCTCGAAACAGCCGGACATAGCGGTTTTGCCGCTGGAAGTTTGCTGGAAGAATGAGCATCGGCTTCCCCCAGAGCGGGCGATCGGCTTTGCCGTGAAGAGGGGCGACGGTGCTACGGACAACGTAGTCATTTCCAGACAAGGACCGCAGAGCTATCAATTTGCCGGTCATCAGATGACGGGAGAAGTGCTGTGGGTACGCGAGCGGGAGGGAATGGAAGATCAAGCTTGCGTCATGAAATAGCCTTACTATTTGAGTTCAATGAACGATCTTATCGACAGGTCAAAAAAATGCACGTTTCAGTCAGAATTGTTGCCTGTTACCCATCCGTCTGTGCCGTAATATAAGTCTACAACAAGGCCGATGAGGTGAGAGCGATGGAAGTAAGCAAACGAACAACGGAAGCGAGAGCGGCTTCAAGCCGCCGATACTGGAGCAACAGCCGCAAGGAAGCTCTATTCGGCTGGCTGTTTCTTGGACCGGAATTGATCGGAATATTATTGCTGTATGTTTTCCCTGTTTTTTTCTCTCTTTACTTAAGCTTTAGCGAGTGGAACTTGATGGGAGGGCTATCAAGCGTAAAGTTTGTCGGACTTGATAATTTTAAGGAAATGCTGGCGGACGAAAAGGTTCATATGGCATTGCGCAACAACTTGATTTATACCGTAATGACGGTACCGATCGGCATGATTTTATCCTTGATTCTGGCAGTTATTATTCACAATCGCGTGTATTTCCAAAGCTTTTTTAAAGTGGCATTTTTTATTCCGTACATTTCTTCTATTATTGCGATTGGCGCCGTATGGAGCGCGCTATATCATCCGTCAGAGGGGCCTATTAATCGCTTTTTGATGTCGGTCGGCATTCAGGAGCCGCCAATGTGGCTGGCAGACCCGGACTTTTCGCTATTATCGATTGCCATTATCGCGATTTGGTCAATTGTAGGCTATATTATCATCATTTATCTGGCCGGCATGACGAATATTCCCGATGAAATGTATGAGGCAGCCAGCATAGACGGTGCAAGCAGCTTGCAAAAGTTTTATAAGATTACACTGCCGCTGCTTGCACCAACTACAACGTTTCTATTTATTACATTGCTGATCGGATCCTTTAAAGTATTTGATCTTGTGGCATTCCTCACAGCAGGCGGGCCGTTTAATTCATCGACGGTGCTCGTATACCGGATTTACGAGGAAGGATTCCAAAATTTCCGCATGGGGTATGCGTCAGCCTTGTCCTGGCTGCTCTTTATGATTGTGGGAGTGCTTACTTTACTGACATGGCTGTTCCAAAAACGCTTTGCACAAGACTAGGGAGGAGGCGTACCAATGCATACGAAAAAAACAAAGCTCGTAAAGCTCATATCGACGGTGTTGATGGGTGCCTTCTCGGTTATCTTTCTAGTGCCGCTCATTTGGATGATGTCTGCCGCCTTTAAATTTGAGAAGGATGTTATGTCTTTCCCGATCCAGTGGATACCTCAGCAATGGAATGTAATCGGGAACTTTAAAGCGGTATGGATGGAAAATGTGCCATTCTACCTGTTCTACTTCAATTCATTAAAGTTGTCCATTATGATGACATTGGCTACTATGGTCATATGCTCCATGGCTGCATTTGCTTTTACAAAGCTTCACTTTAAAGGACGAGGCCTCATCTTTGGCTTGCTGCTTTCCTTTATGATTATCCCGGAGCAAGCCACTTTAGTGCCGCGTTTTCTATTGATGAAGTGGTTAGGCTTGTATAATACGCATACCGGTCTAGTCGTAATGGGAATGTTTTCGATCTACTTTACGTTTCTAATGCGTCAGTTTATGGCGAGCATTCATAACGATTTTATCGAAGCTGCCAAAATAGACGGCGCCGGTTATTTCACGATCTTTTGGAAAATTATTTTACCGCTGTGCAAACCGATTTTGGCGACGGTGGGCATTATCAAATTTATTTGGACCTGGAACGATTACCAAAATCCGCTGATCTTCCTGCTGGATAAGAAGCTGTACCCGATCACGCTTGGCATTCAGCTGTTCCGCGACGATTATGCGGACAATTTCGCCGTTCTGATGATGGCCTCTTTATCCGCCATTATTCCGCTCGTCATCGTCTTTATTTTACTGCAAAAACATGTCATTAAAGGCATTTCGTTAGGCGGTGTAAAGGGCTAGCTCCAAGGCCCTTCTCCTTCTTTTAAAAAGTCAAATCATTGCACGAAAAGAAGCAAATTGTACACACCGCACTGCAAGGGCCAATTATATAATCATTAATGTAATCGCTAACAACTGCTTACAAAAGAATCCTCAGGGGGAATGTAACATGAAAAAGCAATGGACAGTACTGCTATGCGTAATGCTGCTCGCGGTTTCGGTACTTGGTGCCTGTTCTTCATCCTCAAGCTCGAAAGGTACGAATTCGCCAGCATCGCCAGAGGCAACGAATGGAACCGATTCACCATCTAAAGAGAAGGTTACGATTAAATATTTTAACTGGGATAACGAGGTGCAGGCTCAAACAACGGCTAAATACATTGAACAATTTGAAGCGGAAAACCCGAATATTAAAGTGGAATCCGTAGCGCTTGTACCGGGAAATTCCTTGGAAACGATGAAGAAGCTGGATTTCCTTGTCGCATCTGGGGAGCAGGTTGATCTGATCGCATTCCCGAACACGACCGAGCTATTTACACGTGCGCAAAACGGCGTATTGGCTCCTTTGAATGAATTTTATACAGCGGACGGCATTAAGCCGGATGAAGAATATATGGTTAATCCAAAGATGAAAGACAATTATTACGGCATTCAGACAAATGCAACGACTAACTTTATTTTGCTGAACAAAGACGCGCTCGATGCAGCCGGACTAGCGGTGCCGAAGGCTGACTGGACCTGGGACGACTTCCGCGAATATGCGAAGAAGCTGACCACGGATCAAAACGGCACTAAGCAATACGGAGCTTATTTCCATAGCTGGCCATTGTATATGAACCCGGTCGCTCAAGTGAATATGCGTCATCCGTTCTTGACGGAGGAAGGAAAAACAAACTTCTCTGATCCATCTTTTAAATCCTTCTTCGACCTGCGTCGTGCGATGGAAAAGGAAGACAAGTCGGCCAAGCCGTATTCGGACGTCATTGGAGCGAAGCTGGCATACCGTACAGAATTTTTTGACGGCAAAGCCGCTATGATGCTTACAGGAAGCTGGATGATTTCCGAAATCGGAGATACGACAAAGTATCCGCATACGTTTAAAACTGCGGTTGCTCCGGTTCCATTGCCATCCAAAGGAGCCGATCCTTCCGTTTATATTGGCGGCAACTTCTTGTCCGTGGGCGAGACCTCCAAATACAAACAGGAAGCGTATAAGTTTGCCCGCTTTATCTCTACCAATCTGAGCGAAGCGCGCATTGAGCTGCCAGGCTGGAGAAAAGGCGACGCAAAACCGATTGTAGAGCGCATGATCGGCGAGAACAAAGAGCTGTACGATGTAGATTCCTTGATGTATACGTTATTTACAGATGAAATTAAGCCGTTGCCTGCTTCTAGCGTAGTCGTATCTTATGATAAAGAGCTGGATCAAATTTTGACCGACGGCTTTAGCAAGTTTATTCTTGGCAGCCAGTCATCCGATGAAATTCAAGCCTGGATGGTAGACGAAGCCAATAAAGTGATTCAGAAAAATACGAAATAGGAAAGGCGCGCTAAGCAGCGCCAGGGAACATCTATAGGGTGTTCCCTTTTCCCTTTCTTCTCCCTGTTCATTGAAAAGCCAAGCCCATATAATGTAGAGCAGAGAGGAGGATGGGGATGAAGCTGCTTCAATTTTCTTATTACAGGCGCATCCAGCTTTCATTTCTGGCCTTGGTGCTGCTGCCCATTATTGCGGTTTCCCTTCTGTCGTTTCATATGACGAAGGCTACTATTATCGACAAGATACTTACCTCCAATCAAGGAACGCTCAATGTGATGGGCCGGGATATTTCAAAGACGGTGGACGATCTTGTATTCGCTTCGGATTTTATGATTCAGGATCTGACCTTGCGTCCTCGCTTACAATACTTTTCTCAAATGAGAGGTATTGAAAACTATACGGATTACGAGCAGTATACAGCTCTGAAGGACAAGTTCAGTCCCATTTCAATGAAGGCGCTGAACTCGCAGCTGCATATGTTTCTAGTCAATCCGAAAGGGTTTATTATTCCCTCGTTGGAGAGCCCCGGAGGAATGGCTTATCTCGGGAAGCACTGGGATCAAGTAAAGGTGCGCCTCGATGACACGCTGCATAGCCGGGTCCAGTGGCTGGGGATGGCGCATGATGAAGGAAGCGACGAAAATACGTATTATTATGCTGCGCGAGCCATTCGAGACAACAGCACCAACGAGTTTTTGGCAGCTATTGTGATCGGCATTAACAAGCCCTATTTTGAAAATTTGTTTGCCCAGACGAATGAGGGATCTTTTGTTCTGCAGGATGAGAACGGGGATTATATTGCGGGCGACGCCTCTCTTTTGAAGCGCGAGCAGCACAGCTCCGTTCGGAGCGAAGTGACGATTTCCAGAACAAACTGGCGGCTGGTTTACGATATTCCAGAAAAAAATGTCGTTGGCCAAGTGTCCAAAACGTTTTATACGAGCGCATTTTTGATCGTTGTATTTGTTGCTTGCTTTTACTTATTGTCACTGCTGATGGCTAGAGGCTTGCATCGTCCTATCCGAAAGTTGGAAGCGGTTGCAAAGAAGTTTGGAGAAGGCAATCTCAAGGTGCGCTTCCCAGCGAAGGGCAAAGATGAAATCAATGAGCTTGGGAGAACGTTAAACGATATGCTGGATCGGATCAACCAGCTCATCTCCGATATCGAACAGGAGCAGGAGCAGAAACGGGTTATGGAGATGCAGGCGATTTTTTCTAAAATTAGACCGCATTTTTTGCTGAATACGCTAAACTCGATCAAATGCAGCTTAGCTTTGCAGCAAGACCGCAAGCACAGCATGAAGATTGACGCTTTAATGAGCTTGCTGCGCGCGTATATGAAAGTTCATGAGCCGTCGACTTTAAAAAAGGAATGCCAGCTGCTGCTTCATTATATTGAAATTATGGAAATGCGCAATGATAAACAAATACAATGTGTGATTGATATTCCAACGAGTTTGGAAGAGGCGAGTATGCCAAAGCTTCTGCTTCAACCGCTCGTGGAAAACGCGATTGTCCATGGCTTTGCTGACCTGGAGGAGGAAGCTTGTATTTGGATCGAGGTCCGCTTACAGGTACGTGATGAGGTAGAAAGCATTCGTCTAAGGCTTAAGGATAACGGGACGGGAATGCCGAAAGAAAAACTTGCCCGTTTGAATAGTCTGCTGACGCCGGAAGAGGCTGCGCAGCATGCTTCTTATGAACGAGTAGGCTTGGTTAGCGTATACCAGGGCTTGCAGTTGGCCTACGGTTCAGAGGCTGCCATGCAATTGTCGATCCTGCCCGAAGGCGGGATAATGGCGGATATGACCATTCCAATTAAGGATAGCCGCAGCGGATAGGAGGCGAGAAACGGATGTACAGAGTGATGCTGATTGACGACGATGTGCCCATGCTGAAATATTTGCGGCAGTTGATTAATTGGGGAGAGCTTGGCCTGCATATATGCGGGGATACGTATTCCAGTGTTAAGGCGATTCAGCTCTTTAAGGAACTGCAGCCGGACATTGTCATTTCGGATATTGGTCTGCCTAAGATGAGCGGTTTGGAGCTTGCCGCAGAGTTTAAGCAGCAGCGGCCGGAGACGCGCATCATATTTTTGACATGCCATGAAGATTTCTACTATGCGAAACAGGCTTTGTCATTAAACGCAAACGATTATCTGATCAAGGACGAGTTGACGCCGGAGCAGTTGGAGGAGAGTTTGCTGAAATGTGTGCAGAGCATTCGGTCAGCGGCGCATTTGCCTGATCAAGCCTCCTACCGCGAGGATTTAATTCGCAATGCCGACGTATTAAAGCTATCATTGTTCAGGCAAATGATGAAGGGCGGCGATGTAGCGGCGCATATCGCAGCTGCCAAGAGGCTCGGGATTGGATGGAACTATCCTTCGTATATGCTAGCGCTTGGCCTGCCAGAGTACGCGTCATTATTGCCTCGTTACGAAGCGAAGGATATCGATCTCATCCGTTATTCTATTTACAATATTGCAGGAGAAGTAGCTAAAACGTATGAGGGCTTAACTGTTTTTGACGATGGCTCAGCCATAGTCGCCCTTCAAAATTATCGTCCGTCCTTAACGATCAACTACGAGCAGCGCATGCAGTCTTATTTAACAGAAGTTAGCGAGCGGTGCAGCCAATATTTAGGAGTGCGCATCCGAATGCTGTGCGGTCCCGGCAAGCTGGAAGCAAGCGGTATCGGTACTGCCTATAAGCAGCTTGTTTGCATGAAAGAGCAGGCCTATTATATGCCGGGCGGGTTGCTTCCGTGGAAAGGGTACAAGCGGGAAGGCTTTTTCTATCCGCTAGGAGCATTTTTGGACCAAAACAAGCATGATATCGAAGAGGCGGTTCGCGAGGGAGACCCTGTCAAGCTGTTGTTAGGTATTCAGCGAATGAGGGATACCGCCCGTTCCCGCTCTATCGATCCGGCTGAATGGCTCCAATTTGCTGTACAATTGCTGCGTCTGCTTGAGCTTCAGTATGCGCCGCATAGTGTAAATGAGCAATTTTATAAATGCCTTCAGCAAACGGTGACGCTGGAGGATACGATGGAGATGCTGAGCTGGCGCATGGAGCGTCTGCTTCGGATGCGGGAGACAGCCGGCGGAACGGTTAATAAGGAGCCGAAGCTGCAAGAGATTGATCATTACATCGCAGACCATCTTTTTGACAATATTACATCCATCGATGCTGCTAACTATTTATGTTTGAATCCCAGCTATTTTTCCCGCTATTTTAAAAGATTGACGGGTGAAAACTTTACCGATTATTTGCATCGTCACAAGATGCAGGTTGCCGCCCGGCTGTTGGAGCAGCGGGAAGAGTCGGTGGAGATGGTTGCGCTAAAGCTGGGATACTCGGATCGCACGTACTTTTCCAAAGTGTTCAAAAAATATATGGGAACAACGCCTAGAGAGTATCGGGATAAATAAGATCCGGCTCTCGGGCTTTTTTTCTATCAAATCAAAATAGTGCACATGGAAACAAAAATACACTCTAGGTCAATTTATCCCCCCAAGGTACAATGCAAGCAGCGACTAGCCATAAATAGCAATGACTAGCACCGGCTAGCAACGAGCTTGAGGAGGTAACCGCGATGAGAAAGCTGGCGATTGAGGATGCAATGGGACGGATTGAAAGAAATATAGAGGAATACAACGGGAAATTTCCTCACATTGGGAATGGCGGAAGGTATGAGCTTATTGACAATGAGGACTGGACAAATGGATTTTGGCCTGGCATGCTGTGGCTTTGTTATGAATACAGCGGTAAACGTATTTTTTTAGACGCTGCGCGTCAAGCGACGGAAAGCTTCCGCCGGAGAATGGAGCATAATGTCGTGCTGGACCATCATGATATAGGCTTTTTATATTCCTTATCGGCCAAGGCCGAATGGATCGTTACTCACGATCCATCGGCAAAGGAACTGGCTATTCAGGCAGCCGACAAGCTGCTGGAGCGCTGGAGAGAAGGCGGACAGTACATTCAAGCTTGGGGGCCTGCCGGAGATGAGCAGCAAGGCGGACGCATCATTATCGATTGCCTGCTCAATTTGCCGCTGCTCTTCTGGGCGGCGGAGGAGACTGGGAAGGAGCGCTATCGCCAGGTTGCTATCCAGCAAGCGAATCTGACACGCCGTTACGTTGTGCGAGGGGACGACAGCTCGTATCACACCTTTGTTTTTAATGTGGAAAATGGCGAGCCGATTGGCGGCACAACCCATCAGGGATACAGCAACGGCTCTACGTGGACAAGAGGCCAAGCATGGGGAGTGTATGGCTTTGCGCTTGCCTATCGTTATACGGGCGATCCCGTTTATTTGGAAACCTCAAAGCGGATGGCCCTTTATTTCCTGCGTCATTTGCCGGGCGATCATGTGGCGTACTGGGATTTTAATGCACCGGTTGATGGGAGCACGTACCGGGACAGCTCCGCTTCGTCCATTGTTGCGGCGGGCTTGCAGGAGCTGCTGGACCTTCTATCGCCGGAGGATCAAGCTGTACCGGAACTGCGCAGCGGGCTGAACGGTTCCGTAGATTCGTTGATTGAGCAATATTCCACAAAGGGAGATCCTTCGGCACAGGGGCTGTTGAAGCATGGCTCTTATTATGTCAGAGGCAATCTGGCTCCGGATGATTTCACCATTTGGGGCGATTATTTTTACCTAGAGGCGTTAATGCGAATGGAACGTGGTATTCGTGGATATTGGTACGAGCTGCGCAATAAGGAGGAAGGGGCATGAGCAGCGGAATGGAGCGAGATCAAGCAAATGTCGGCTTCCATAATCACGTTCAGCAGGAGTTAGTGCAATATGATCGGCATAGCTGGATCATTAAGGGCCGGCGTTTGTTTATCCGTTCGGCAGCCGTTCATTATTTCCGTTTAACGCGAGGCGAATGGGCGGAGCTGCTTGATAAGGTGAAGCTGGCAGGCTGCAACACGGTGGAAACTTATGTTCCTTGGAATTGGCATGAGGAATCTCGCGGCAACTGGAATTTTACCGGAGACAAAGATTTGGAGCATTTTTTTGCCTTATGCGCTGAGCGTGATTTGTACGTCATTGTGCGTCCGGGACCGTACATTTGCGCGGAATGGGATTTTGGCGGTCTGCCATGGTGGTTGTCTGCGGAAGAGGGCATTCAACTGCGGACCATGAATAAGCCGTTTTTGACTCATGTGGATCGGTACTGGGATGAAATCGTGCCTCGGATTGCTAAACATCAGATTACTGCTGGCGGTACAGTTATTATGGTTCAGGTAGAAAACGAGTTTCAGGCTTATGGAAAGCCGGACAAGGCTTATATGGAGTACTTGCGGGACGGTTTGCTTGCCAGAGGAATCAACGTTCCGCTTATTACGTGCTATGGCGGGGTTGAAGGAGCAGTAGAGTTCCGGAATTTTTGGTCCGACGCTGCGGGGCATGCCCGCATACTAGAGGAGCGATTTGCAGATCAGCCCAAAGGGGTGCTTGAGTTTTGGATCGGCTGGTTCGAAGAGTGGGGCGGAGCCAGCGCCAGCCAAAAGACGGCGCCGATGCTGGAACGCGCTTGTTACGAGCTGCTGCAATCAGGCTTTACGGCTATTAATTACTATATGTTTTTTGGCGGCACTAATTTTGATCATTGGGCAGGCCGTACGATAGGCGAGCATACTTTTATGATTACATCTTACGATTACGATGCTCCGCTGGGGGAATATTTGGAGCCTAAACCTAAATATAAGACGATCCAGCGGTTTCACTCGTTTGTGAATTGGATGGAAGCCGTATTGACCGAAGCAGAGAGTGCAGCTTGCCACATTGCGCTCGGCAAATCGTTTGCAGGCACCACGTTAAGCCATTCACAAGGAAGCATACATTTTATCAGCAATACTCAATCGGAGAGGAAAAGCGGAAGAGCGCAATTTGGCAAGCTGCCTGTGCTTGCTGATATCACGGTAGAGGCGGATAGTATTTTGCCTGTAGTATCGGGGGTAGAGATTTGTCAGGCTCCTTCCGGGGAAAGCCTTGTAATCGATGCGCTTACAGGTTTTACACTCGGCTTCCATGATGGCAGCGGTACTATTTATCATGAGCTCGGGCAACGATCTTCGCTTATTTTAAATATGAACGGGCTACGGAGCTATGAAGTCGAATGCCCTCTGCCGCAGCAGGCATGCAGGCTGGAGGATGGAAATTTGTATCTTAAGCTGTTCCATGGCCAGGAGGCGCAGACGATTTCGCTTTATTCCGAAGGGCGGGTACTGTTAAAACTTCATGTCACCAACCGTGAGGCCGTAGAGGAAACGGGAGTGCAAAGCATAGCTCGCGCAAACGTTCCCTCTGCACCTGAGCTGGGAGGCTGGCATTATGCGAAAGAGAACCCCGAAGTTTACAAGACGGAAGGACTTTCGGCGCAAGCGCCGCTTGATTTCAGCTCGTTTGGACAATGGAGCGGTCATTTGCTGTACGAAACGGAGCTTACAGTGGAACAAGGGGGGACTCGCTCGCTGCTGTTTCCAAGGCTGGAGGACCCGGCGCAAGTGTATATAAACGGTGTATATGCGGGTCAGACCGAGGAAATTGGCGCTGCCTGCATGGACGTCGACTTAGCCCAAGGACGCAATGTGATACAGGTGTGGTCACAAAATATGGGGCGCTACAACTTTACGCAAACGTTGGGCGAGCCAAAAGGATTAAGCGCAGCGCCCGCTTTGGACGGCCGTCGAATAAGTCTTATGGAAGGATGGCGGGTGGAAGGCATAGGCCGCAGTCATTGTTTGCATCACCTTCCTGAAATAGAGGGCAGAATTGGACTATACAAATCGTGGCTGAACGAGCGGGAGTATGATCGGGCGATTGTGGTCGGTTACGGTTTGTCCCGACTACAGCTGAATGGCGAGCCTGTTCCGCTCTTTTATCAAAATGATACAGCATGGAATCGCCATGATGCGCCTTTCGGTGTGGCCGATGCAACAGCGCTTCTTAAGACCGGCATAAATGAGCTGGAGCTGGATGCGGAAGGGTTAACCTCCATTCCTAAGCTTTGTCTATACGTTTTTCATAGCAGCCGGGAGCTGCATGATTGGACAACGATGCCTGCCGCTTTGCCTCATAAAGTACAGGGTTGGCAGGAAGCAGGGGAGCTTTCCAAGCACAGGCAAGCTCAGGCTGAAAGGGATATATATCCGGGCTGGTGGAGATCGGTCTTCCGCTGGACTGGCAGCGAGGCCCAGCAGGGGGGCTGCAAGCTAAAGCTTTTCCTTGGGGGCATGGCTAAAGGAACGGTATGGGTTAACGGCTTTTGTATCGGACGCTACTGGGGAATTGGGCCGCAGCAATTTTACAAAATTCCGGCAGATATTTTAAAAGAGAAGAACGAACTGCTCATTTTCGATGAGTTAGGCAATGTGCCCCATCAAGTAAAGCTATTCGTCATTTAATAGGTTTAGAGGGTGTGTACCGGATGCAGCTTGGAAAAGCGCAAGCTTGCAAGAGCTAATCCGGTGCATGCCTTATTTGGCTTGGGACTAAATTAGGCACAAACAAGTAAAAAATAGACACAGCCCATCTTTATAAGGATAGAGTATAGTGAGTGTAATCTATTTTTGACAGCGCTTACAATTCGGAGTGCTCAATTCTATTTTCAGGAGGGAATCATCTATGCAAAAATGGCTGCGTCATAGGCTTGGCATTGGACTCACCTTCACTCTGCTATTTTCTTCACTTCCAGTTATCGGTCATTCTACCGTTGATGCGGCGGCAGGCGATCTTTTGAATGGAGGCTTTGAAACGGTTAAAGCGGCGGGCAGCCCGTGGGCTTCCTCTCAGCCGGTCTATTGGAGTCACTGGGTTCCGGCAGGCTCCCCAACTCTTTCGGTCGATTCCACTATTTATTATGAAGGCACGCGTTCGCTAAAAATGAGCGCCAGCAGCAGTTCTCGAGCAGACGTTTTGCAAACGATCGAGGTTAATCCCGGTGAGATGTTCGTTCTAAGCGGCTGGATACGCACGGTAAATGTGCAATCTAATCTGAGCTACGGCGGCGTATTTGTTCGAACACAATATTTAAACAGCGCAAACGTCAAAATAAGCGACGGCCCCGCTTCGCTGCCAATAAAAGGTACAACGGATTGGACGGGACAATCGTTGCAGCTCACAGTGCCTTCCAATGCTACTCGTGTTAAAGTAGAGCTTTTTTTCGAAAGCGCGACGGGTCAGGCGTGGTTTGACGCTTTTCGGATAGAGCGGAATGGGGGACAACCGCCTGTTGATCCGGCGCAATTTGCTGCCGTACGAAACAAGCGGGTTCAGCAGCTCACCGGCAATGCGAGCTATCATGCGGCCGACCCCGATATGAATGCGGCTACTGCTGCGTTAGTTAACACAGTTAGCAACGATGCGGGCAGCGGATATTGGGATACGATAAACAAGCAGATTGGGCGCACTTTCTTATGGAGCGATTTGACTAGCACGACAGAGTCGGCCCAAGTGACGGCAGCCTACAATCGTTTGCGGCAAATGGCTTTGGCGTATGCGACGGCAGGTTCTCCTTTGTACCATAGTCAGTTGCTTCGCGCTGATATCGTTGGCGGTCTGGATTGGATGTATGCCAACCGCTACAATGAAACGGTCTCTCCTTATAAAAATTGGTGGGACTGGGAAATCGGATCTCCCCAATATTTGAATGATATTGTTATCCTTTTGTTTAACGAGCTGTCCTCTTCGCAAATTAGCAATTATAATCGAACGATTGATGCTTTCGTTCCCGATCCAACAAGAAGAACGTCACAGCCGGGGCTCAAAGAAACGGGAGCCAACTTGGCGGATAAAGCATTTGTTGTAGCACTTAGGGGAGCAACAGGCGGCACTTCGGTGAAGTTGAATCAAGGGCGCGATGCGCTTGGCCCGGTATTTCCTTATGTGACAAAAGGGGACGGCTTTTACACGGATGGCTCCTTTGTTCAGCATAACTATATTGCTTACACAGGGAGTTACGGTACGGTGCTGCTTGATCGATTGGCTGACATGTTCTACTTGTTAAATGATTCGCCATGGGCCGTGACAGATCCGCAAGCGGAAAATGTATACCGATGGATTCGCGATTCCTTCGAGCCGCTTATTTATAAAGGAGCTATGATGGATATGGTGCGCGGACGAGCCATTGCCAGAGAGCAATCAACGGATCATACGGCGGGGCGCGGGGCGATTAGAAGCATTTTGCGCTTGGCAGAGTCGGCTCCTGCGGATGAACGGGCGCATATGAAAGCAGCCGCGAAGAGATGGCTGCAGCAGGACAATTCATTCGGAAACTATTATGTGGGGCTGGCAGCTTATGATATTGCCTTGATGAAAGCAGTGCTGCTGGACAGTTCTGTTGTGCCAAGCGGCGAATTAAGCAAACATTATGTATTTGCAGGCATGGATCGAGTCGTCCATTTGCGCCCGGGCTTTGGCTTTGGCATCAGCATGTCCTCGAGTCGCATCGCCAGCCATGAGTATGGGAACGGGGAAAATAAGAAGGCATGGCATACGGGCAATGGGATGACGTTTTTGTACAATGACGATTTAACACAGTTTAGTGATGGGTATTGGGCAACAGCAGATATGTTGAGGCTGCCGGGAACGACTACCGATGGCTCGCAGTGGGCGCTAAACGATTGGAAATATTATTTCAGCTCCAAATCGTGGGTTGGAGGCTCCTCCTTGGAAGGTCAGTATGGTGCTGCGGGGATGGAGCTTGATCTCGAAAACAGTTCCTTAACAGGAAAAAAATCTTGGTTTTCCTTTGATAACGAGATCGTAGCATTGGGGGCTGGCATTGCCGGAGGGGACGGCCGCAAGGTCGAAACCATAGTAGAAAATCGCAAAGTAAATAGCGGCAGCGGTCAATTGACCGTTAATGGGGCGGTGAAATCAATTCAGCCTGGCTGGAATGAGGAACTGACAACTGTCAAATGGGCGCATTTGAATGGTGCAGGAAAAGGCGACATTGGATATTATTTTCCAAATGCGGTCTCACTGCAAGAAAAGCGCGAGGCACGTACAGGTGCTTGGAAGGATGTGAACAGCGGAGGCTCCACATCGCCTCTTACTAGAGAGTATGTCAGCCTTTCTATTGACCATGGTATAAACCCAAACAGCGGAGCTTACTCGTATGTGCTGCTGCCAAATGCAAGTGCGCAAGCTGTTCAAAACTACAGCGCGGCACCGGATATTACGGTCTTAAGCAATACTGAAAGTATACAAGCCGTTAAAGAAAATCAGCTTGGCATAACAGCTTTTAATTTTTGGGCTGCTGCAGCTGCGGATGGTATTATATCCAATCAACCGGCATCTGTGATGGTGAAAGAGACCGCGTCAGAGCTCATTGTTGCTGTGGCTGATCCAACCCAGAGCCAGTCTCAAATTGTATTGGAGCTGCAACGGGCCGGTTGGACGCAGGCTGCAGCGGATAGTGCAATTTCCGTTCAGCAAACCGCATCATCCATTAAGCTGACTGTAAACACTTCCGGTGCTAAAGGCAGGACGAATGTGATCAGGTTTACTAAATGAAGAAGCAAGAGTCCGAAAAAACAAGACTTTAAAGAAGCAAGATTTATAGGAGAACCTTGGAGCCCCTCGGCCCCAAGGTTTTTTTAGTTCTCTCTAGCCCAGAATTTTTTTCCAGTATGCTTGCCATCAGGAGGAAGCTATAATAATAAGTCGGCCTAAAAAAGGTGTTCTCACTCATGCGAATAGATTCTACAAAAAAGCAAAAAAATAAATCTAACGTTCTATTGTGCAAATTTAAATTGTATTCTATACTAATCCAATGAGTTTAGTGTGATTTAAAAGGCAATAGGCAATAAGGGAGTGTTTTAACTGATTGAACTGATCGATATCGATAAGTATTACAAAACAAAGGGCGGTATCGGCTTCCCCGCTTTACAGGACGTAAACCTGAAGGTGGAGAAGGGGGAAATATTCGGCGTCATCGGCAGATCCGGCGCAGGAAAAAGCACGCTTCTTCGCAGCATTAATTTGCTTGAGCGGCCGTCTAAAGGCAAAGTGATTGTCGGCGGAGACCAGTTGACCACGATGAGAGAGAAGCAATTGCAAGCGAAGCGCAGAACGATCGGAATGATCTTTCAGCATTTTAATTTGTTGTCGACCGCTACGGTACGAGACAATATTGCTTTCCCGCTCAAAATTGCAAAGCTAACGGCTAAAGCTCAGAAAGAACGCGTAGATGAACTGCTTCAGCTTGTAGGGCTTACCGCTCATGAGCATAAATATCCAAGCCAGCTGTCGGGCGGGCAGAAGCAGCGTGTCGGCATTGCCCGAGCGCTTGCCAATAAGCCGGATGTGCTGTTATGCGACGAGGCAACTTCGGCTCTTGATCCGCAGACGACGGACAGTATTTTGTCCCTGCTCAAAGAGATCAACCAAAAGATGGGCATTACCATTTTGCTCATTACGCATGAAATGGCGGTTATTCGAGCAATTTGCGATCGCGTCGCTGTCATGGAGCGGGGCCAGATTGTAGAGAGCGGCACAGTGCTTGATGTCTTTTTGAATCCGCAAAACGAAATAACCAAAGAATTTGTGAGCGAGGTTTCCGATTCGCTTGGCAAAGATAAGTTTGGTTCCTTTGAGGCGCAAGGCCGTGTCGTTCGGATTCATTTCCGGGGCGAGCAGACTTACGAGCCGGTGTTGTATGATACAGTGCGCGGAACGGATGCGACGTTTGCGATTTTGCAAGGTACGGTTTCAAGGATGAAGGATGTTCCCTACGGCCAGCTAATCGTCGATCTTAGAGGAAACAAGGACGATGTCGATCGGATTATCACTGAGCTTGGCAAACGGGGATTGGCGGTGAGCGAGCTATGAAAACATTCGCTGCTGCAAATCTAGCCGCAGATTGGCTGAGCTTTTTCCAAGACGTTGATTGGGAAGTCATTTCGAAAGCGGCCAACCAAACCTTGTATATGCTTGGATTTTCGCTGCTCTTCACTGTGATATTAGGGCTTGCGATCGGGATCGTTTTATTTCTGACCTCGTCCGGCCAATTGCTGCAAAATAAACTGTTTTATTCTCTTTTGTCATTTGTCGTCAACATACTGCGTTCGGTTCCATTCGTCATTTTGATGATTCTCATTATGCCGATCACCAAAATACTGGTTGGAACTTCGATCGGTGTAAAAGGCGCCATTCCGCCGCTTGTTATTGCGGCCGCTCCGTTTTTTGCAAGGCTGGTGGAAACGGCTCTTCGCGAGGTTGATCGCGGGGTCATTGAAGCCGCTACCGCCATGGGAGCTTCAAAGCTGACTATCGTATGGCGTGTGCTGCTGAAAGAGGCCAGAACGGGGTTGATTGCCGCAGTAACGATTACGGCTGTAACGCTCGTCTCGTATACGGCAATGTCCGGCGTTATTGGCGGCGGCGGATTGGGCGACTTGGCGCTTCGATTCGGCTACCAGCGCTTCCGATTGGATGTCATGGTCGTGACCGTTGTGCTGCTTCTTATTTTGGTTCAAATTCTGCAAATGGTTGGAGACGCTGCAGTTCGATACTTTAGCCGGAAGTAGAATGGACATAAACAAGGTGAATAAAGATACGGAGGAGATCCATAATGAAAAAGAAATCACAAGCTTGGTTTATTTTGCTGGCACTTGCTGTTGTGCTCGCGGGCTGCGGAGGCAACGGTGCTAAGTCGGGCGGCAACGCTGCTGCATCGGAAACGCCAGCAAGCTCTGAAAAGCCTGCCGCTGAAGCGGTCACGCTGAAAGTTGGAGCAAGCCCGGTTCCGCATGCGGAAATTTTGAATTCGCTCGTGCCGATTTTGAAAGAGCAAGGCATTAACCTGGAAGTGGTGGAATTCAACGATTACATTCAGCCGAATGTGCAGTTGTACGAGAAGCAGCTTGACGCAAACTTTTTCCAGCATTGGCCGTACCTAGAACAATTCAACGCGGACAAGGGTTATAATTTGGTGCAAGCGGCGGGCGTTCATATCGAGCCGTTCGGCGTATACTCCAATAAAATTAAAAAAATCGAAGAGCTGAAAGATGGAGCCAAAATCGCGATTCCAAACGATCCGTCTAACGGCGGCCGCTCGCTTCTTTTGCTTGCGAAGCATGGTCTGATTGAGCTTGATGAAGCTGCTGGACTAAAAGCGACAGTTGGCGACATCAAAAACAATCCGCGCAAATTTGAATTTGTAGAGCTGGAAGCGGCGACGCTGCCGCGCGTTTTGGGCGAAGTGGACATCGCGGCAATCAACACGAATTATGCGCTTGAAGCGGGCCTCAACCCGACAAAAGACGCTCTCTTTATCGAAGATCAGGATTCCCCGTACATTAACATTTTGGCCGCTCGTCCGGACAATAAAGACAGCGAAGCGATTCAAAAGCTAATTAAAGCTCTTCAATCGAAAGAGATTGAAACGTTTATTAACGATAAATACAAAGGCGCGGTTGTGCCGGCATTTAAGTAAGCTGATCAAAGGCGGCTAGTCCTTTTAAGGGAGCCCGCTTCAAGCAATTGAAAGATGAAAAGCCCTCATGTTGAGGGCTTTTTCTGTTTTTAAAGGAAAAGGGCACAACGGGGGTCGGGTAGTACCTGTAGTTGCGCGAGAAACCACTAAAGAGCTCTGAGCTTCCCATTTGAACATTTAGTTGTACCAGAAACCACTGGAGCGTTCCGAGCGCCTCATTTTGGACATTTAGTTGTGCCAAAAACCACTGGAGCGTTCTGAGCGCCTCATTTTGGACACTTAGTTGTGCCAGAAACCACTGGAGTGTTCCGAGCGTCTCATTTTGGACATTTAGTTGTGCCAAAAACCACTGGAGCGTTCCGGCCGCCTCATTTTGGACATTTAGTTGTGCCAAAAACCACTGGAGCGTTCCGGCCGCCTCATTTTGAACATTTAGTTGTGCCAAAAACCACTGGAGTGTTCTGGCCGCCTCATTTTGGACATTTAGTTGTGCCAAAAACCACTGGAGCGTTCTGGGCGCCTCATTTTGGACATTTAGTTGTTCCAGAAACCACAAACTACTAAGCTGCCCCAACCGCTCCCCCGTATCTAGTGCTCCTTTAACAAAATAGTGCCGCCTGAACAAAAAAAATGGCTTGCCCCACTAAGGAGCAAGCCGCCACCATTTAACCGACCAACAACAGCAATCCGAAGAAAGGAAAAATAACGCCGATAAGCAGCAAAGCGATAAACAAATCTTTTCTTTCCCGTTTGTAGCAAGGAATCAGCGACGCGAGCGCGGCAATGCCTATTAAAATACAAGCGATTGGCGCGGCCCCAAACTGCCAGTTCATCACGAGATCGACATCGCTGCCATGCAGCCATTTAAACAGCAAAGATGGCGTTGGCGGCTCGAACTCTCCTTCGTGCGGAGGCTCTTGAACGCCCATATAGGCGGTAATGATCAGCATAGCCAAAGCGAGCAGCGTTTCCGCGCGCAACCACCACTTCAGCTTTTGCTCGTTGCGGCCTTGATCAGTGAGCTTCGTCAAAAATCCGTTCATAAAAGCAAGCAGCAGCAGCGGCACAAATACAAGATGCTTCAGCAGCAGCGCCTGCCCGTAATTAATTCCCCAAGACGCTAAGTACCCGTCAATCAAAATAAACATCATCGCAAGGCCGGCCCCGGTAATGAGGACCATGCTCCCAATTGAAAGCGGCGTATACCAGCGAACGAATCTGTGCCAGTTCCATTCCCCATTTGTAAACCATGCAACAAGAATAAGAACTCCCAGCCATACGGATACAGCGCCTACATGAACAGCTTGCGATATGAAGCCCCATACGGAAAATCCGGCGGGATGGCTCGCCCAGCCATGAGCAAGCACAACGAGCAGCCAGCCGAGGGCGAGCGCCCACTTTTTCCACGGCGAGTCCATTTTGCCAAGTTGAGTAATGACGTACATAAGCGTACAAAGGATCAAAATCCAAAGCCAAGCATTGCCGTAGGAATAATCTTTTAACACGACGGCAAGCAGCTCAATGAAGGTCATGTCGCTAGCGAAATCCCGCAATACAAACACCGTTCGAATGATCGACATAATCGAAAAAACGGGAATGCCGAGCAGCGCATATTGAAACCAGTCCACTGAGATATGCATGTCCGGCTTGGAGCTGTGCGGAATGAATTGAAGAAGCAAATAACCTCCGGTTAAAGCAAATGCCAAATAAAGAAGCGTTTCGAAAAAATAAATATACAACCTGTTCAGCTCCGTTTCTGTTATAGAACGCATGTCTTAGCCCTAAAATTGCAAATACTAAGGATACAACCACCATTATACAACGATTCACTGCGATTATTTAATAGAAAGGTACAGATTTTCGAACAAAGCGGGAGGGGACTTTCATGAAAAATCGAAACGCAGCAGCAGCCCTTCTGATCATGGTTTTGTTAGCGTCAGCCTCTTGCGGCAACAGCAAGCCTAACAATAACGCCGTGAAGGAGAGGCCATCCCCTTCCCCGGCTGCAACAAAGCAGCCGTTTCTATCTCAGTCGGAGGAATTGCTGCTCCACTATATCCAGAACCGGCAAACCGGCGAATACGGCGTGTTCACGAACCGCCTTGACTCCTCGCAAACGGATGAGGTCGCAACGGGACATGAGGTTTTGAGCGAGTCGGCTGGATTGCTGATGCGCTACTATGCCCGCAAAGGCGATCAAGCGTCTTTTCGAGCAGAATGGGACAAGGCCAGGCAAGTGTTCGATCAGAAGTCCGGCTTTAGCTATCGATATAGTCCAAAGCAAGGCAAACGTTATCCGGCGAATGCCGCTATCGACGATCTTCGCATCATTAAAGCTTTGAGAGAAGGAGCAGAGATTTTTCGGAACAAGGAGCTTTCGAACGCGGCTAATACCTATGCAAAAAGGTTCATCGTTTACAACTTGCCAAATGGCAAGCCCGTTGACTTTTACGATGAGCAGTATGGAACTTCGAATTCATTTATTACGCTCTGCTATATCGATTTGGCGGAGATTGGCGAACTGCCTTTGTCGAAGCGCAAAGGAGAGAAGCTGGACGCCGAGTTGCTAGCCATTGTGGAAGACGGTTATTTGTCGGATTCATTTCCTTTTTATGAAACGAGGTATAGCTACGATTCCGGGCAATACAGCTCGGAAGGCATCCGAACCGTGGAGTCGCTGCTGACTGTGCTTTCACTTGCTGAAATTGGGAAGCATAAAGAAGCTACCGTACAGTTTTTGAAGCAGCAGGTTCAAAAGGGGACGCTATGGGGGATGTACACCAAACAGGGGAAACCGGACAGCGAGGTACAATCGACGGCGCTTTATGCAATTGCGGCCATGATTGGGGCGATGATAGACGATTGGGAGCTGTACGATGACAGTATCGATCGGATGAAACGATTTCAAGTGATGGACCCAGGCAGCGAGCTATATGGAGGGTTTGGCGATCCCGCCACGGGACAGGCCTACTCTTTCGATAATTTGATGGCGCTCTCGGCGCTGTCCCTTCAACGCTACTAAGGAAAGAGGCAACCTAGAATGAGCCGTTTCAGAAAAACGGCGGGGAGGGCGATGATGGCCTTTGCCCGCTATGTTTCGCCAGCTATGCTTGCGGCTGCGGCAGTTGGCATCGTTACAGCTGTTGCACTATTTATCCCCCCATTTATCGGGATGGCGGACAACGGGGACTATTTCCGAATTATTTACGGAAACGGGCTCTACTTCAATGCGCCTGATTACACGGAGCAATATTTTGGCTATTTCGTCAAGCAATACGGCATCCTTCAATATTTTAATGAAAATGCGGCTGCGCTCACGTCTTCGCAATCCTTATTTATTAAAGCGGCTATGGCGTTGAATAAGTGGCTCTACCATCCTCATATTTTCGATATTCGGGTACAGGGGGCTCTCTATGCGGCGATGCTTGTAGGCGCCGTTTATTTGCTTGTGGAAAGCGTCACATGGAAAGTGCCGCGCAAGTTCGGCTACATCATAGCGGCGCTTGCGGTTTGGATTTTTGCGGATACGGGCTATACCGCTTACTTCAATTCTTTTTACGGGGAAAGCCTAGTTTACATTATGTCCATTGTGGTGGCGGCTTCCGCTATGCTTCTTTATCGGAGACGGTACAACGATTATGTTCTGCTGCTGATGTTTTTTGTTAGCGCGCTATTGTTGACGACAGCCAAGCAGCAAAACGCTCCAGTTGGCGTTATTATAGCGATGATCGGCATCGTTCTTATCTATATTCGAAAAAGCAAACCGTTTCGCGCCTTCGCGGCTTCCATGCTGGCGTTGCTCCTGCTCTCGGGCATTGCGACTTATGCTTTGATCCCAAAAGAGTTCGTCAACATTAACCAATATCATGCTATGACAAGGGGACCTTTGCTTCAATCGAAAAATCCGGAGGAGACGCTGAGGGCATTCGGCATTGACGAGCAATACGCAATCCTTTCAAAAACGATCTATTATGAGCTTTACCCGCCGATTGATGTCGACTCTCCGATTTTGGAAAAGTCCTTTTACAGTCGTTACGGGTTTGCTTCCATTTTGGCCTTTTATGCGGCTCATCCGGGAATCGGGATGGAAATGCTCAATTTGGCCGCCAAGCATGCTTTTACGATCAGGCCGCCTGCGATGGGCAATTTTGAAAAGTCGGCGGATCGGAGCTTCGGGGAGCAAGCGTTGTTTTTCTCCAGCTACAGCATGGTCAAAAAGCAGTTTGCGCCGAAAACGTTTGGGTTTATTGTGCTGTGGGCCGTTTTGATCGTCGGGCTTTATCTTCCTTCCTTTGTGGCTGCGGTTAAAGCGAAAGATAGCCGCGCCGCCGCTAGGCTGCCGCTTATCGTCATGATGATGCTGGCTGGCTTGTCGGGCATCGCCGTTTCGATCATTGGGGCGGGGGATGCGGACCTCGCCAAACATGAATTTTTGTTTACGGTTATGTTCGATATCGTTACATTTTTAGCGATTGCCGATGCATTTCGAAGGGAACTGTGGCAGTATCGCCCTTTGAATAGGGGGACTGCTGTATGAGGAGAAGAGCGAATGTCCTCATCTTGATGTTGATGGTGGCAGCGGTAGCGGTTTGGAATGCCGGAGGAAATGCAAATAGCGAACATTCCAGCAAAACCACATTCATGAGCGACGTATCATCCAAAGCGGAGAATGCACCAGAAGGAGTGCTCCTCCTGTACGACAGTTTAGCTCATCGTACACCAAGAGAAGGAAATGTTGATATGATTCAGCGTCTGTTAGCTTCGATGGGCAAAGAAGTAAAGCTGCAAGCGCTGGATCGATACCAGCAAGGGGAAATGAGTACTTTCGGTGCGGTTATCGTCATTCGGAACTTGCCGGGTTTAAGCCGGGACGATAATGAATTTATCGCTGATTTGCTAAGTTTCGATGGTTTCTACTTACATATCGGAGATGAGCCGCCGCGTACTTTGCAAGCCGCTCTTCAAGCGAATATCCATGTGGCGTCCCCTGCTCGCGCCCAAATTTCGTTAGGCTCCATCCGCCAAGCGGATTTATCAGATCAAACCGAGGCGATCCCCTATTTTAAACAAGTTTCCGGCAAGAAGCATGGAGAGATGACGATTTCGGGACAGACCAACATAGTTCCGTACGGTGCGTCGCAAGGAAAATATGCCTATGTCCCCTATTTAGGTAAAGGGCTCGCTGCGGAATTGTCCATTGCTTTTGTCCTGCGGGAATGGCTAGGGAAGGAAGGGAATGGGCGGCTGGCGCTGGTGTTTCATGAAATTTATCCGTTTACGGATTTGAAGCTGCTGGAGAAAGTAGCGGATGAACTATATGGGGCCGGCATCCCGTTTGTTTACAGCATTCGTCCGATATTCCACAATACCGATTACCCTGCAATGAAACGCTATTTGGAGGTGCTGAAGTATGCCCAGTCGCGAAACGGCACCATTTTCGTCAATGCGCCTGTTGTGTCCCCCGTCGCCGGTATTCAGGAAACGAAGCTGGACGAGAAGATGGCATCCTTTATCAATCTGCTAGCCGAAAACGGCATTGCGCCGCTTGGGATTGGAGCGGACTCCGAGCAGTTCTGGAGAAACGAGAGGGGGATCGTGCAAGAAGGGATGGGCTTTTTCAGTACTTCCGTTTTGTTCAAGGGACAATCCGTTTTGTCGCAAACGGAGGCGCAGACGGCGAGAGCTTTCCCCTTTTCGATGCTGAGTGCGGATCGCAAGTCCGTTTTTGAGCTTTTTGGTACGGAAGAGAAGTTGGCGCCGCTGCCTCTTCATCTGGCAATCGCCATTTCCTTCCCGGAAGACGCTGAACAATGGAGGGAGGAGTTTCAAAGCCTCAAACAAAGCTGGCTCGTGTTCGACGATATGAAAAACGGTTGGCATAGGACCGCAACGTCAGCCCATGGGATTGAATCGAGGGGGGGCATCTTATATATCGATGAGAACGTCGTTTCATTAACGCATTCTGCCCACGATGTGAGTACGGATTATGAATACAGGGAAAAAGAAAAAGAAAGCTTCAAATGGCTATTTACGGTACAGAACTATTTTTATTTGGCTGTGATTGGAGTATCGCTGCTTCTGTTTAGCGTGCTGCTCCTCTTTGGATATCGGCTGTATAAACAAAAATATATGAAATGAGGGGTGTGGACCATATGACTATAGCCGATATTTTAATGGTCATTGCGGTTTTTTGCGTATGGTCCTTGCTGCTGGTCAATATTGTGCTGATCGTGGCCGGTTATTTGTACTATTTAAAATGCGAAAAAGAACCGGAGCCGCAACTGTTGGGGAGGGCTCCTTATGTGACCATCATGGTGCCCTCCCATAACGAAGGGAAGGTTATCGTGCCGACAGTGGAGTCGCTTCTGGCGCTCGATTATCCTCATGACCGTTATGAAATCATCGTGATTAACGATAATTCCTCGGATAATAGCGCCGAACTGCTCGCTGCGCTGCAAGCGAAATATTCGGATCGAAATTTAATCATTGTGAACACCGATGCCATCACCGGGGGAAAAGGAAAATCGAACGCTCTAAACATCGGATTCCAGCGAAGCAGCGGTGAGCTCATTGCCATTTACGATGCCGATAATACTCCCGAAAAGACAGCTTTGCGTTATTTGGTCGCCGATTTGACTCGCGATGACAGCCTTGGAGCGGTCATTGGCAAGTTCCGCACCCGCAACAGAAATGCCAGCTTGCTTACCCGCTTTATCAATATCGAAACGTTGTCTTTTCAATGGATGGCGCAGGCGGGCCGCTGGCAGTTATTTCAGCTTTGTACGATTCCAGGCACCAATTTTTTAATGAGAAGAAGCATCGTAGAGCATATCGGCGGCTGGGATGTCAAAGCAATTGCCGAGGATACGGAAATCAGCTTTCGGATTTACATGATGGGCTACAAAATCAAGTTTCAGCCGAAGTCGGTTACCTGGGAGCAGGAGCCGCAAACGGTCAAGGTTTGGTTTAAGCAGAGGACACGCTGGGCAAAAGGGAATATTTACGTCATCGTCAAAAACATCCCGCTTTTGTTTGAGAAATCGGCCAGGCGCATCCGTTTTGATATCTTATATTTTTTATCGATTTATTTTTTGCTGCTGACTTCGCTAATCGTCTCCGATTTGCTGCTTGTGTTTCATGCGCTGGGGCTCGTACATACAACGATTGCGGGATTCAGCTCCCTATTATGGGCGCTCGCTATCGTCCTGTTTATTCTCGGCACGTTCATTACGCTGACGACGGAAAAGGGCGAGATGAGCTTGTCCAATCTATGGCTGATTATGCTCATGTACGTGACTTATTGCCAGATGTGGATGGTCGTGGCGGCTTATGGCTTATACACCTTTCTTAAAGATTTGGTCTTCAAAAGGGAAGCCAAATGGTACAAGACAGAGCGCTATTAGAAAGGAAGAAAACATCGATGAGAGACTGGAAAACAATTCGAATAGCAGCCGTTTTGGTTGGGCTTAGCTTTATCATTTTTTTGGCTCCCGGACGGGCGGCCGCAGAACGGTTCCCGGTGCTGCTGTCCGAGCAAGACCGTTCCTTGGCAGGCGTTGCTCCGTCGAATATAAGCTACTTTACTATTCCGTCTTATTGGACGGTCAACGGGGCTTCCATTAAGCTGGACTACCAAGCGTCGCAGTTATCCAAAAAAGAACAGTCAAGCGTAACGCTTCTAATGAACGGTACACCCTTTCATTCTTTCCGTCCCATAGTGGAAGGGGATACAAAACAAAGCTTAACCGTTGCGATTCCACAAGAGTTGCTCGTGAAAGGTCCCAACGAATTGACTGTGCAGGGCGGAATTAGAACGTTGGACGAAGAACCCTTTTGCAGCCCGGACGAATGGAGGGACAATTGGTTTTGGATATACAAGACGACGGAAGTTGATATTGATTATGCCTTAAAACCGCTTGATGGCACGATCCGTCATTTTTACGAACGTTTTGTCGGAACGGATACGTTCGCCGCTGCCCGCAACATTGTAGCTATCCCCGAACATAGCGAAAATGCCGAGTTGGAATCAGCAGTACATGCTTTATCTGGTTTTACAAAAGCCGGTGCGGTGAAAGATCGCGCACTCGCTTTAGAGTCGTTTGCGGAAAGTCGTTGGAATGGAAAGCCATATGCCGTAGCGATTGCGCTGCACAAAAACTTGCCGACAGAGCTGCAATCGTTGCTGACAAAACAGGACTGGAGCAAAACCGCATCTATCCAAGTGGTCAAACGCGAAAATCAGCATGTGCTCGTCGTTACATCCGATCAACCCTCTCTGCTCGTTAAGGCGGGCAAGCTGCTTGCGAACGGCGAGCTGGCTGGCCAGCTCGATCGGCCGGTCAAAATAGTTGACGAATCAACGGATGTGTTCACACCCGCCGTAGTGATGAATCGGACGATGAAGCTTACCGAAACAGGGGCAAAGCTGACAGGCGTTCAGCATCAGGAGCATAGCTTTTTTATCTCATTGCCTGCAAACCGAACCGTATCCGATTCCAGCAAAATCAAACTCGATTTTCGGTACGCCAAAAATTTGGATTTTGACCGTTCACTAGTAACGCTTCTTATTGACGGAAAGCCAATTGGCAGCAAAAAGCTGACCAGCGAAGCGGCGGATGGCGACACATTGACGCTGCCGATCCCGAAGAATGCCAACATTGCAGGCAACTTTTCCATTGTTGCGGCATTTGATCTGGAGCTGAAAAGCGGTTATTGCATTCGCAATCAGGAGCAGATGCCATGGGCTTATGTCACTCATGACTCTATGCTGCAGTTGAATACGATTGACAGCACCGATTTGCTGTTTGACAATTATCCGTTTCCGTTTCTACGGGATGGGATGTTTAATGATGTAGCGGTCGTGCTGCCGAAGGAACGAGATCGGCACATTTACCAAGCGGTGTCCAACGTATTCGGCTTGCTTGGGCAATATGCGGAAGGAAACCGGGGAGATGTGCGCTTTTATTCCGATGATGAGAATCCCGAGTTATGGCGGGGAAACCATATTGTTGCGATCGGAAGCTTCAAGAGCCATGCCGTAATACGCGAAGCAAACGACAAAATGTTTTTTAAATTTGATGCCGAAGGGCGAGGCTTCACTTCCAATGAAAAAATGAGCGTCGACTTCGATTATGGAACGAGACTTGGCACCTTGCAGCTGCTGGAGTCTCCGTATAAGCCCGGGAACGGCTTGCTTGTTGTAGCTGGAGGGAGTACGCCATATGCCGAGCTTGCGTCGGGTTTGATTGCGGAGGAGCGGAACCGGTGGAAGGTGTGGGGCGATGCGGTGACGGTTGACCGTGACGGCTTCATAACAGCTCATCGCTTCAAACTGCAAGCGGAAGCGGAACCCGAGACGATTGTTGGCTCTTTATCGGAGCGAACCGATGTACTGGGCTTTTTGGCGGCGTCTGCGCTTGTGCTCATTCTGGTGCTCATTTCGTTAATTCTCCTGATCCGCAAATACCGGAAGAAACGGGGGAACGGCAATGAAGCGTAATACGGGGGGGCTTCTGTCGGATGGCGGCTTTCTGCTGTTTATTATTTTGTGCTTTATTGCGATCCTGTTTATGCCTGGGGGTTCAGGACGTGATTTCCAAAGCATGGTTTTGCTCAACGTCGCGTTTTTGATTGCGATTTTGACGTATTTTACAAATGTAACGGCAGGGCTTATTTTGAACATCCTGTTCATTTTTGCCTACGGGACGTATACCCTTTACCAATCCGTCGTTGCAGTCGGCAATCCTGTTGGCGCACAGACTTATTTTTGGCTGTTGATGACGCCTTTGTTTACCGGAGCCATTTGGATGTTTTCGTATGGGGTGCAGCGTATTCAAAGGGAGAACGAGACGCTGAGGACGGCCAATACCCAGCTCGCAACGGTGGATCAAAATACGAACTTGAAAAACAGCTTATCTTTCCAAAATGACGCTACCGTCTTTATGGCGCTTTCCAATCGGTACGACATTCCGCTGACGCTGCTTGTGGTGCAGGTTCGGTATTGGAACGAGGTGCGGCGCATGATTAGCGACAACCAGATGACAGATGTTCTTTACGAAATGTCCCAGCTCGGCCAAACCAGCATACGAACGAACGATTCGCTTTATATGCTGGACCAGGAAACAGCGACCTGGGGTCTGCTGCTTTTTACGGACAGCGACGGTGCCAATATCGTTATAAATCGGCTTAAGGAAAACGTAGCGCACTTTAACGAGGACGAAAAAACGAACGATTTTAAAGTTGAATTTCAGCTTCGGATCGGCAAGTTTGAATATTCCGCGGACACGGTGCAATCGCCACTCGAATTTATCGACAAGGCTCGCAAGCAGTTGGAGTTTGACGTTTAGTATATGGGATGTATAGAAGGATCGACTACCCTCGACGCCGAATCGGGGGTGGTTTTTTTATGGCCGAGTAAACATTTTCTAAATGAATACTAGGAGGAGGGATGATCGTAGCCAAAAAATCCGATTATGAAGCGATCAATGTAGGTGAAAGCGGGGGATATGATTTGCTTGCTAGTTATCCGTGCTCTCCTCTTTATTTCTACTTAAGGAATGAGTAAGATAGAAACAAACAAACAAACAACGAGGTGATGGGGAAAATGTCGTTCAACTTTGACCAGCTAATTAATCGGAAAAATACTCGTTCTTACAAATGGGATCAAGTAGGGCCTCTGTTCGGGGATGCCGATATTTTGCCGCTATGGGTGGCGGACATGGATTTTCCAAGCCCGCCGGCGGTGCAGGAAGTGCTGAAGAAGCGGGCGGAGCTGGGCGCTTACGGCTACGCTATTCATACAAGCGACTATTTTGAAGCTATTGTGAACTGGTACGAAAGACGGCATCATTGGACGATTCAAAAAGGGTGGATATCGGACAGCCCAAGCGTTGTCACGACGTTAAGCCTTGCAGTTGAGCAATTTACGTCGCCGGGCGATGAGGTCGTTATCCAAACGCCTGTCTATTATCCGTTTTACGATGTTGTGAATCTCAATGACCGCATCGTGGCCAAAAATCCTTTGCAAGTCGTGAACGGCCGCTATGAAATGGATTTGGAGCATTTGGAGTCGCTGTTTAAACGGGGAGCGAAGCTGTTCCTGTTCTGCAATCCTCATAACCCGGGAGGACGGGTTTGGAACAAAAGCGAGCTGGTCGCACTTGGAGAGCTTTGTCTTCGCTATGGAGTAAAAGTGGTGTCCGATGAAATTCATTGCGATCTCGTATTCCCAGGCGGGGAGCATATTCCATTTGCCTCCCTGTCGCCGGAACTTGCGGACCTCACCATTACTTGCCTAGCCGCTACGAAAACATTTAATTTGCCCGGCCTGCACACCTCGTTTATGGTCGTGTCGAACAGAGAGATGAAAGCCCGTCTCGACAGACGGATTAAAGCGTTAAGCATTCATATGTCCAACCATTTTGCGCAGGATGCGGTTACGGCTGCATTCAACGAAGGCGAGGTTTGGCTGGACGAGATGCTGGCTTATGTAAAAGGAAACCTGGATTATGCACTCGCATACTTGCAGGAGCATTTGCCGATCATCAAACCGATGATTCCAGACGGCACTTATTTATTGTGGCTGGATTGCAGAGGGCTTGGCCTAGATAAGCACGGACTGAAGCAGCTTATGCATCAAAAGGCGAAAGTCGCTTTTAACGAAGGCTCCATGTTTGGAACGGAAGGCGAAGGCTGGCTTCGAATCAACTTGGCATGTCCGCGCTTTATTGTGGAACAAGCGTTGAAGCAATTTTGCGAGGCGGCTGCGGAAGCGGCTCACGTATAATCAAACGAAAAGAACCGGATCGCGATTTGGCGTCTGGTTCTTTTTTCATTTCTGTGCTTTTAAAAAGAATGAACCACGCCTGCTCGTCCCTGTCTTTTACGGCTCGAATCCTTTTTGACTGACGTACACGGCATCTTCGGGAAACATGCGCTTCATCTTTCCGACCATATGGTCAATAGCGGAGGGCTCATACCAGTCCTCTAATCCATGCTCTCTATACAGCTTTTCTATCCCTAAATTGCGAGTGCGCTTGCCGCCGCTTCCATCGCCAAGCTTAAAGTTATCTACACAAACGCGGCTTGTTGCGGACAGAAGCAGTTCAGGGAAGGTGTCGCTGCTTGGGAGTAGCGGGGCTACCGCCGCTTGTGTCGGTATGCCAGCTTCGGTCAACGAGCGAAGAGCGCGCAATCGGGCAGCAATGGGTGGAGCAGCAGGCGTAAAAATTCGCCGAATGTCGTCTCGATCCGTCTCGATTGTCATGCTGACACGAACGCCTCGCCCCAATTGTTGAAGCAGCTCCAAATCCCGCGTAACAAGCGGGCTCCGAGTTTGCACCAGCACAAAATCCGGACGGTCGTCCAGCATCGTTTCAAGCAGAGTGCGAGTAATTTCTGCTTCATATTCCGCAGGCTGGTAAGGATCGGTGCTGGAGGACATAAAAATGGTCACGGGCCCCCTCCGCTTGGCCGCCCGCAATTGTTTGCGCAGAACGTCCGCCGCATTCCGCTTTATGTCGACCCAAGTCCCCCATTCCTCTTTTCGAAAAAGAGAAACGGGCATACCGCGCACATAACAGTACGAGCAGCCGAAAGAGCAGCCCGTATACGGGTTTAGCGAATGCGTATACCCTGACAAAAAGCCGGTTCCTTTATTTAATATCGATTTCGGAAACTTATCGAGCAGTGTGGCGGTCATGCTTGCTCCAGCTCAAGCAGTTTTGTCTTCATCGCCAGTCCGCCGCGATAGCCGGTCAAAGCGCCATTTTTCCCGATGACACGGTGACAGGGAACGGTGATAAGGGCGGGATTGGCGCCAATGGCTTTCCCAACCGCTCGAACGGCGGCCGGCTTGCCAATCGCATTAGCGATTTCGGAATAAGTAACCGTCGCTCCATAAGGGATGGCCAGCAGCGCTTCCCAAACGGATCGCTGGAACGGAGTGCCGCCCACATCATGCGGGAAATCGAAGGAAGGACATTCCCTGTTTAAAAATGCAGAGATAGGTTTGCTGTATATGGACATGCCCTCATCGTCCCGAATCCAGTCGGCATCGGGGAATCGAGGAGCCATCCGCTGCTTAAGCAATTCGATAGAATCTCCATTTGATCCTACCCCGCAAAGTCCGTCTTCCGTTGCTGCAATTGGCAAAACCCAATCCCAAAGCTCAATGATCGTCCAATAAATCGTTGTTTTAGGTTTAATCTTCGATTTCATGTTGCGCCTCCTCTAGGTCATTCAACGCTCTATATTGTGCGGGCGTCATGCCGGTTCGTTTTTTAAATATAGTGGAGAAATAAGCAGCGCTGCGCATTCCGACGGCTTCTCCGATTTCAGAAATAGAGGAGTCTGACGATTGGAGCAGCTCTTTAGCCGCTTCTATTCTTGTGGTTTGTAAATAGTCGAGAGGGGTGACCCCTCTTCTTTTTTTGAACGTACGATGCAGGTGGTAGGGACTGCCGTGGCAGCTTTCGCTAATGATAGCTAAAGTTAAATCCCTCTTATAATTCCGATCGATAAAAGCCGATATTTGAATGGCCCATTCCTCGTCCGGCAGCTTCCCTCCTCCAGGCTTGCAGCGTTTGCATGGGCGAAATCCTGCGGAAGTGGCATCGGCCGATGTGGGGAATACGGCGACATGATCTCGTTTGGGCGGCCGGGATTTGCAGGATGGCCTGCAATAGATGCCCGTCGTTCGTACGGCGTAATAGAACAGCCCGTCGCTTTTTCGATCATTGGCCAAAATAGCTTCCCACTGCGAATCCAAAATGGCAGTCCGTTTCATTGTCATTCCATCCGCTCCTCTCATGAACAGTATAACCGCTTGCCGGAACGAATGTACGGTTTTGGGGATGGAAGAGCAAGATTGCGAAAGAAAAGCGGGGGGCGTCAACTAGCCGCAATTAAAAAAGCTGGCCGCCTCGCATCAGCGAAACGTACCAGCCTCTATTCGAAAGAGTGAATGTGTGTACTCTATTATGCCTGCTCAACAAGAGCGTTTTGTTTGCGTTTTAGCTCCGCAATTAAAGCTTCTTTTTTCGCAAGCTCATTTTCCAGTCCCGATATGATTCGGCGTACATAAGTGCGTTTATGCTCGACTTGTTGAACGGCGTCTTTGATCCTTCCTTGCACAACCCAATCGATAATAAAGCCGTCGAAGAAAAAGTCGGAAAAGGTGAGCAAGCCGTTCATATCGATTTCGATTCGTACGTCCCGCTGAACATCCTTCAGCTCGCATTGAAATCGGCGCAATCCGCTTTGAGCGGAATGAATGGCCGAGCGAGCATCGTCAATTCGATTATGTTTGACAGCAGTGGCAATGACTCCGCCGCCAACCATGTCATACGCTCCCCAACTGTGCGCGGAATCCAAATGCTCCTTGGCGCGGTCAAGCGATTCGGATACAGTATGGCCAGCCGTTACCGCTTCTTTTAATTCTTTGACATCCGCAAGCACTTCGGCGGCTTCTTCTGACAATTGCTCCAGTTCGGCTGCCAATGCAGGATGGTTTTCTAAAATATGCTGTTCCTTCTCCCGCATAACAGCTTCGATGTCGGATTCCAAATAACGAAGCTCCTCAAGCCCTTGCGCAATTTGCGCAAGTTCCTTTTCCATTTCTTCCACAGTGTCTTCGGCTTCCTCGTATTGCAGCTTCGCTTGAAGCAGCTCGGCCTCTTCCTTAGTCAGCTTTTCTTCCTTTTTCCCAATTAGCGTATAAAATAAGGCTCCCAGCCGGAGGCCCTTAAGCCGGTCCACATCCCGCTGCTCCCGGTCGAGCTGCTTCTCCCATTTGTTCCGTTCCTCTATTTTGCGTTTCAATTCTTCATTTAAATAGTTTTTAAGCTGCTTCCAGTTCGCCTTTTGCCGCTGTTTAGCCTTAAGCTCGGACAAACGCTCATTATAATGTTGAATCATGGTTTTCCTCCTACGGTTGTAACGGTATACAACAATGTACGCAAAAACGCGCCGTCGGTCTCAAGCCGAATTTTGCTAATAAAAAGGGACGGGCAGATTCGAGAGCTCTGCGCCGTCCAGAATATACGTTTTTTAATCGGTACTGCTTGTGCCAGCCCTTTTGCTATTAGTGGCCGGCTGCTTCGTTGTCGTTAGATAGACGCAGCACTTCGAAAAGTTTAAAGAGAAGACTCATTACGATCGCAACGATAGTGGCAAGAGCCATACCGCTGAAGGAAACGTCGCCAAGCGTCAGCTTCACGCCGCTAAGGCCGATGACAAGCACGATCGTAGTCAGGAACAAATTAGTCGGTTTGCTGTAATCTACTTTAGCTTCAACGAGCATGCGCAGGCCGGAAGCTGCGATAACGCCGAACAGAAGCAGGGATACGCCGCCCATAACAGGCACGGGAATACCGGAGATCAGGGCCGAAAACTTGCCTGAGAATGAAAGGATAACCGCGATGACAGCAGCGCCGCCGATGACGAAAGTGGAATACACTTTTGTAATTGCGAGTACGCCGATATTTTCGCCGTAAGTCGTATTAGGCGTGGAGCCGACGAAACCGGACAAAATGGTCGAGATGCCGTTGCCAAGCATGGAGCGGTGAAGCCCCGGGTCTTTGGTCAAATCTTTGCCGACGATGTTGCCCGTCACGATCAAATGACCGATATGCTCAGCTATGACGACAAGCGCCGCAGGGGCAATCGCGATAATGGCGGTCCAGCTAAATTCGGGGTATGTCAAAGTCGGAAAGGAAACCATCTTGGCTTCGCTTACTCCGCTGAAGCTTGTCATTCCCATGAAGTAGGCCATCACATAGCCGAAAATGATACCGAACAAAATGGGGATGATCCGCATAAAGCCGCGGAACAAAACGGAGCCAAGCACCGTAACGGCGAGCGTAGTCGTGGACAGCAGTACAGCGTCCATGTTCATTGGCCCATCGCCAGGCAAGTAGCCGGACATATTCGCTGCGACGGGCACAAGCTCAAGCCCGATAATGACGACAATAGCGCCCATGGCTGCTGGCGGAAATACGATGTCGAGCCAGCGAGTGCCAGCGACTTGAATAATAAATGCGACGATGGTAAAAATGACGCCCGCCGCGATAAATCCGCCTAGCGCCGCCGCATAGCCGCCGCCTGTTGCCTCACTGGCAATGATGGCGCCGCCGGGTCCAAGAAACGCAAAGCTGGAGCCTAGGTACGCGGGAATTTTTCCTTTTGTCACTAGAATATAAAGCAAGGTTCCAATTCCGTTCATTAATAAACAGATAGATGGATCGATTTTAAAAATATTCGGCACGAGTACCGTTGAACCGAACATTGCGAACAAATGCTGCAAGCTGAGCATCATGCTCGGGAATGCCGGAGGTCTTTCGTGGACGCCTATGCTTCTTCCCATAACGTAATTTCTCCTCTAAATGTAGTAGGCGATGAATAAGCCCTGATTGATTCTACATACTTCGATATCGTTTGGCAAGCCTTTTCTCCCCTTCATTTCGCTTCTAATTATTTTGCAGTCTTTATGGTATCGATATGTAAGGTTGGTGGACATAATCAGCTCAAATTAAAAAGGCAATCGCTTCATGGAAACGAATGCCTTCCTTCTATAAATAGGTTTGGTAAATTTAAAACCATCTCCGGTACAAAAACGGGATCGGATAAAACGGCTGCTCCGTTCCGGGATAGTAGGTGCCCCCTGATTCCTGGCTGTAAGGGTGATTCGCTCCGCTTTGGGGATTTTGGCTGTAAGCCCGGGGCATTGTTTGCGGCTGGTATTGGCCGGTATTGACTGTGCCTTGCGTTCCGTAATTCGGCTGTGCTTGATACTGAGCCGTTCCTGCGGGCTGCTGTTGTTGCATTTGATATTGAACCGTCCCCGCAGGATGTGGTTGTTGCGTTTGATATTGTCCAGTCCCTAAGGGCTGCGGCTGTTGCATTTGATACTGTGCCGTCCCTGCGGGCTGCTGTTGTTGCATTTGATACTGAACCGTCCCCGCAGGATGTGGTTGTTGCGTTTGATATTGTCCAGTCCCTAAGGGCTGCGGCTGTTGCATTTGATATTGTCCTGTCCCTGAATGGTTCGGTTCTGTTGTTTTTGAGCAGCCTTTTGGCGGGCCGATGATGACAGTGGAGGTAAGCGGTGCAAGCGCCTCTTGCAGTTTGGCTTCGTCGAGGCAATAAGCGTGGGCCAGTGCTTTTGGCGGGGTCAGCCTCAAAATATCCGATCCAAAAATAACTTCGGGAATCGGGGCGTCAAAAATAGCGAGAAGATGTGTTCCATCTTGCAACGCCTCTTCGTAATGCCACCAGCCTTGAGGGATATTGGCAACTTGCCCAGGACCAATTTGATAGTTGAGCAGTTCGTTTGTAAAAGGATTAATAAGCGAAACGACGGCGGAACCCGCGATGCAATAAACAAGCTCGCTTGCATTTTGGTGGATGTGCGGCTCTACCACATTTCCTGTACTTAAATAAATATCGAGAAGCGATGAATTGCCAAGCGTATTTAACTGTTTGACCGAAAGTACGTCGATATAGTTTTCATTGTCTTTCCGGAAAAACGGACTGTCGGATAATGTGTAAGTAAACCGGGTGTCCGGCGCTGCATAATCCATATATGAAGTTGCCAAATTCCGTACCTGCCCTTCTGCCCATCGATTTTATATAGCCGATTTATTGTATGTTTCTGCCTATGCCCATGTGCAAAAGAGAATCTAGGCAATCAAACAAGCAATCGCCCTAAGCGATCAAACAAGCCCGAAGTTAAGCAGTGTTGCTAAAAACCGCTACATGTGTGGAAACTGGTGCTTGGAGGAAAGCAGTGGTGTCAGAAACCACTAAATGTGCGGAATTGGGTGTTTGGAGGGAAGCAGTGGTGTCAGAAACCACTAGATGTGCGGAATCGGGTGTTTGGAGGGAAGCAGTGGTGTCAGAAACCACTAAATGTGCGGAAACGGGTGTTTGGAGGGGGGCAGTGGTGTCAAAAACCACTAAATGTGTGGAAACGGGTGTTTGGAGGGAAGCAGTGGTGTCAGAAACCACTAAATGTGTGGAAACGGGTGTTTGGAGGGACGCAGTGTTGCCAGAAACCACTAGATGTGCGGAAGCCGACTTACTTCACTTAAGCCATCTAATGACTCCATTAGATAAGCCGCCCCTTCCTACACCACTCATCTCTTCATACTCCCATCAAACAAAACCCATCAAACAAAACCCATCAAACAAAACCCATCAAACAAAACCCATCAAACAAAACCCATCAAACAAAACCCATCAAACAAAACCCTCGCCGAATCTCCGGCTTCCACATAGACCTTTTTACAACACCCTAGCCAGCTTACGGTATTCTGTAGCGGAGATGCCTTCGTGTTTGCGGAAAAGACGGCTGAAATAGTGGATGCCGGAATAGCCAAGCTGCTCAGCGATTCTTTCGATGGGCAATTCGGTTTCGCGCAGCAGCCTTCTCGCTTCTCTGTGGCGGACAGAGAGAATATATTCGTTTGGCGGCAGGCCGGTGAGCCGCTTAAACAGTTTTGCTGCATGATCGACACTTAAGTTCATATGATCAGCGATAGCGGCATTGCTCCATGGTTCGGCCGGAGATTGTTCGATCCGTGCTGCAAGCTCCATCACCTTTCCGTCATGCGGAGTGAGCGCAGTATGGGAGCGCGTTTGCTGCAATCTGAGCAGGTGAGTCAAAATGTTCAGCATAAGCGCTTTGCACGCCAGCTCATATCCTGGGGAACGCATCGTAAATTCGTATACAAGCTGTTCCATCCACCCTACACAAGCCAAAGTCGGCGTATAGACGGGGTGGTGCGACAATGGCAAAAAATAATCCGCCACCGCTTCACGAGCAAAACGGCTAGATGGCGCATCCTCATCGTGGACGATGACGTCCGCTTCCGTTGTAATATCGAGATCGTCAAAAAAGTCGAAATGAATGCCTAAAAAGCGGGTCCCCGGCTTCGAAACCGCTTCGTTCTGATGAGCGACCCCGGCAGGCAAAAAGATAAGTTGTCCAGCAGACAGCAAATATCGTTGTCCAAGCATCGTTGTAGCGGCCTCTCCTTGGCTGACATACAGCAGCTCGAAATCATAAATTTTTCGTTCCGGCAGCTTTCCTGTCGGCATCTTCTGAAATTGGGCGTAGTGAATGCTCGGTGACCATTCCCGAAACGAAGCTTGCCGTTGCAGTGGGAAGTCCCCCTCATGACGACTCATTATAATCCCCCTAAAAATACCGTTCATATAACGGAATAGTATAAATATTCTCTCCATGCTCTAAATCATTTTGCCACAAAAATCGGTATGATAAAGATATTATCAAGCACTTTTAGAATAAACTCAAGTATATAGAATAGCTGCTCCAAGCTTCGAAAAGACGGAATGAGATAAAAGTTATACCATTAAAGTTCACAATAAAGGAGAGCATCGCGATGAAAAAGGGAATCAACATCTGGTCGTTTAAGGAAGGCAGTACGATCCGGGAATGCGCTGAGCTTGCCAAACAGGCCGGCTTCGAGGGCATTGAGCTGTCGCTGAACGAGTCGGGCGAGCTGGGACTAAACGCAACAGACAAAGAAGTGCTGGCCATCAAGGCGCAGCTTGAAGAGGCAGGGCTGGAAATTGCCGGACTTGCGACCGGGCTATACTGGCAATATTCCATGACGAGCTCCAATGCTGCCAATCGAAATAAAGCGATCGATATTTGCAAAAAGCAGTTAGAGCTGGCGTCAGCTTTTGGCGTGGACGCCATCCTGGTCATCCCAGGTGCTGTAGGCGTAGATTTTATCCCCGATTCCGAGGTCGTTTCATATGAAAAGGCATACGACCTAGCTTCCGAGGCTATCGCAAAGCTTGTTCCTTATGCGGACAGCACAGGCGTTGCAATAGCGATTGAAAATGTGTGGAACAAATTTTTGCTGTCGCCGCTGGAGCTTCGCATGTTTATCGATGAGCAATCGTCCGAGCGGGTCGGCTCTTATTTCGATGTAGGAAACGTTGTTCATAGCGGTTATCCGGAGCAATGGATTCGCATTTTGGGCCACCGCATCAAAAAGGTTCATTTCAAAGATTACCGCAGGGCGGCGGGCGGCTTGCATGGGTTTGTGGATTTGCTGGCGGGCGACGTAAATTTTCCGGCTGTTGTAACGGCATTAAACGAAATCGGCTACTCCGGTTACGCCACCGCAGAGATGATTCCGCCTTATACGCATCATACAGAGCAGATCATTTTTAATACGTCGGCCGCGATGGACGCGATTTTGGGACGTACAAATCGGGAGGGGAAATAACGATGCTAAAAGTGGGGTTAATCGGATTTGGTTTTATGGGACGGATGCATTTTGACAATTATGAGCGCCTCATGAAAGAAAGAGACGATCTCGTACTAACCGCTATTTGCGATGCGCGTATCGAAGAGTTGAAAGACGGCTCGACATGGGGCAACATCGCGACAGAGAGGGAAGTTTACGACTTGTCCCCCTACCGGCTTTATGAAAGCGTAGATGAGATGCTTGCGAATGAACAACTAGACATGGTCGATATTACGCTCCCGACACCGCTTCATGCGGACCTGGCTTGTTCTTTGCTGGAGCGGGGAATTCATGTCCTATGCGAAAAGCCGGCTGCGCGAACGTCCGAAGAAGCGTTCAGAATGGCGGAGGCGGCCCGTGCCTCTGGCCATACGCTAATGATCGGTCAGTGCCTGCGTTTTTGGCCGGCCTATCAATATTTGAAAGAGGTAGTAGTGGAAGAGCGCTTTGGCAAAGTCATTTCCGGCAGCTTTTTCCGTGGCGGAACAACTCCGCAAGGCTGGTTTTTGGACGGGAAGTCCAGCGGCGGCTGTATGCTGGATATGCACATTCATGACACCGATGTAATCAACTGGCTGTTTGGCAAGCCGGAGAAAGTGTCGTCCCTCGCTCGCAATGTCATTCCAGGCAGCGGTTACGATGCCGTGTCGACCCACTACCTCTATCCCGACGGAAAAGTGCTGAACGCTCAAGCGGATTGGACGCTTCAAGGCGACTTTGGCTTTGCGATGTCCTACCGCGTCAATTTTGAGGGTGGCAATCTCGTTTTCGAAAACAACCAACTGAAAGTAAACCCGAAGGATGGGGAAGGCTATTATGCGGAGCTGTCGCCTGAGATGGGATACTATAGAGAGATTCAATATTTTATCGACAGTGTGAAAAATGGGACGCCCGTATCGGTCTGCCTGCCTGAGAGCGCGGCGGAGTCGCTTGTTATTGTGGAAGCTGAAATTCAATCCGCAGACAAACGCGGCGAAATCGTTGCGATTTAACGGTTCATTTGCATTTGCTCCTTCATTCATACTAAGATAAATAAGTCCGGTATTACTAACCGGATGCTACCGTTCCAGTGAAGGAGAATGGGAATGAACAACAACCAAATTGCAATGAACAACGCCCAAATTGAACAATTCAAGAAGCTCAAAACCGAAGTGACCCGCTTTATGATGATGTATCAATTCGCGCTGAATGAGCTGGAGACCAAACTCGAGATTCTAAAAGAAGAGTTTCAGTTTTTGCATGATTACAATCCTATTGAACATACGAAATCAAGAGTGAAATCTCTCGAAAGCATCATGAAAAAAATTAGCCGGAAAAGCATCCCGTTTTCCTTGGATGAGATTAAGGAGAACATTAAGGATATCGCGGGACTTCGGATTACCTGTTCTTTTATAGCGGATATTTATCACATTCGCGACATGCTGAAAAACCAATTTAGCCTTGAAATTAAAGAAATAAAAGATTATATCGAAGATCCTAAGCCAAACGGCTATAGAAGTTTGCACCTCATCGTAGAAGTTCCTGTCGTGATGTCGGACGGCAAAGAAAATGTTTGCGTTGAGATTCAGATTCGCACGATTGCAATGGATTTCTGGGCCAGCCTGGAGCATAAAATTTTTTACAAATACAATCAGGCTGTGCCAATGAGCTTGCTTGAGGAGCTGAAGGAAGCTTCGGACTCCGCTAACAAGCTGGATTTGCAAATGGAGAGGCTGAACCGCGAAATATCCGCTATTAAGGAAACACAGGGCGAAGACCCTATTGAAGAGTTAACCCAGCTGCTGCAAAGTAATCGCCAGTTCAAGCTGCCGTCGTCTCTGCTTGAGCTTGGCCGGGGAACCGAGTAAGCGGTTCCCTTTCGCAGGGCTCCCTTTTATTCAAACGACTGATTGGACACAACTATTATTTTTTAGTAGGATAATAGAAAAGCAGGGGCAATCAGCGACGAATAAATAGGGGTTGAGACGATGCTGCAGCTAGGATCGAAGGTCATTATTATGGCCGACCAATTTGAGCAGAAGCTTCCAATCGGGGAGCACGGTTATATAATCGCTTATGATCGCAACGCCGACAATGTGTTTGACTACGTTGTCCGGGTGCCGTCGGAGGGGCGCAATTTTTTGATGCCGGAAGAGGATGTAGAGCTGGAAGAAACGCTTATTCAGCTTGAAGTCGATCGGATCGAGAAGGAAGCTTTGATCGATTACGCGCTCGCTACGCATAATGAGGAATTGTTTATGCGCATTATGAAGGGCGATCCCGCGGAAGAATTGCATGAAGAGACGGCCAAGGAGCCGATCAACCGGGAAGACTTTATTAAGCAGGTCAACTTGAAAGCTTGGATTTAACGGCAGTCATAAGGATGGAGTGGGCAGCTTCTAGCCCGCTCTTTTTTTATTTTAGAAGGATGCAGGCAGCAGGCCCCAAAAAGCGGCGCTTTCCTCGCATAAGCGCTCAAATCATTGCTGTTCGAAGCACAAGTAGGCTATAATAAAAAGAATGACTTTTATAGAGGAGAGTTTTCCGATGAGCATAACGCCCAACGATGTAGAGCATGTTGCCAAGCTGGCGCGGCTGGAGCTGACCGAAGCGGAGAAGGCCCAATTCACTGACCAGCTCAACGCGATTTTAAAATATGCCCAAAAGCTGGACGAGTTGGACACAGACAACGTCGAGCCGACAAGCCATGTGCTGCCGATTACAAATGTCATGCGGGAAGATGTCCGCAAAGAGTCTCTTCCTATTGAAAAGGTGCTGCTGAATGCGCCGGATGAAGAAGACGGACAAATTAGAGTGCCTGCGGTGCTTGAATAACTAAAAAAGGGTTTAATTGAAGGGAGGAGCTACTGTTGGCACTGTTTGACCTACGCCTGCAGGATGTACATAACAAGCTGAACCATAAAGAGCTTTCCGTTGCCGAGCTCGTGAGCGAGTCCTACGAAAGAATCGCGCAGACGGAACCGGCCATCAAAGCTTTTTTGACGCTTAATGAAGAGGGAGCCCGCAAGCAAGCGGCTGAGCTAGACAAGGGGATTCAAGAAGGTGGAGAACGCGGGCTGCTGTTCGGCTTGCCGGCCGGAATTAAAGATAATATTGTGACGGAAGGGCTGCTGACCACTTGCGCAAGCCAATTCCTGAGCAATTATAACCCGATTTATAGCGCCACTTCCGCAAGCAAACTGAAAGCTGCGGGTGCCGTCACGATCGGCAAGTTGAATATGGACGAGTTCGCCATGGGCGGCTCCAACGAAAACTCCAGCTTTTATCCGACTCGCAACCCATGGAACACGGAATATGTTCCGGGCGGCTCCAGCGGCGGTTCTGCGGCTTCCGTAGCTGCCGGACAAGTTTATTTCTCGCTTGGTTCCGATACAGGCGGCTCGATTCGCCAGCCCGCTGCTTATTGCGGCATCGTTGGACTTAAGCCGACTTACGGGCTTGTATCCCGTTTTGGCCTAGTCGCATTCGCTTCGTCGCTCGACCAGATCGGTCCCCTAACGAAAAACGTGGAAGACTCCGCTTACGTGCTGCAAGCCATTGCCGGCTACGACGCCAGCGACTCCACTTCCGCAAACGTGGACATTCCGGATTATACCGCCGCTTTGACAGGAGACGTTAAAGGTCTTCGCATCGGCGTTCCGAAGGAATATTTGGGTGCGGGCATTGACCCACGGGTGAAAGAAGCGGTAATGAACGCTCTTAAGGTGTACGAATCGCTTGGCGCTACATGGGAAGAAGTGTCGCTTCCGCATACCGACTATGCCATCGCTACTTATTATTTGCTTGCTTCTTCTGAGGCATCGTCCAACCTGGCTCGTTTTGACGGCGTTCGTTATGGCGTTCGCGCAGACAACCCGGACAATTTGATCGACTTGTATCGGAAGTCGCGCAGCCAAGGGTTTGGCCCGGAAGTAAAACGCCGCATTATGCTTGGCACTTACGCGCTCAGCTCCGGCTATTACGATGCTTATTATTTGAAAGCTCAGAAGGTGCGCACGCTCATTAAAGGCGACTTCGACAATGTTTTTAAACAATATGATTTGATCATCGGACCAACGGCGCCAACTCCAGCTTTCAAAATTGGAGAGCAAGTCGGCGATCCGCTGACGATGTATCTGAACGATATTTGTACGATTCCGGTTAGCCTTGCGGGCATCCCGGCGATCAGCGTTCCTTGCGGAACGGTGGACGGTTTGCCAATCGGCTTGCAAATTATCGGTAAGGCGTTCGACGAATCGACAGTGCTTCGTGCCGCTCATGCGTTCGAAGCTCATACCGACCATCATAAGCTGCGTCCGCAGCTGTAATCAGCTCAGGAAAGGATCGATAACAATGACTGCAGCGAATAAATACGAGACGGTTGTAGGACTTGAAGTGCATGTGGAGCTTCATACGAACAGCAAAATCTTTTGCGGCTGTTCCACCGCCTTCGGCGCGCCTCCCAATACGCATACTTGTCCTGTATGCTTAGGCCATCCCGGCGTATTGCCGGTATTGAACCGCCAAGCCGTAGAATATGCCATGAAAGCGGCGATGGCGCTAAATTGCACCATTGCGGACGTCAGCAAGTTTGACCGCAAAAACTATTTTTACCCCGATTCGCCAAAGGCTTATCAAATTTCGCAATATGACAAGCCCATCGGAGAAAACGGCTGGATTGATATCGAAGTAAACGGCGAGACCAAACGGATCGGCATTACCCGTCTTCATTTGGAAGAAGACGCAGGCAAGCTGACGCATGTTGATGGCGGCTACGCTTCGCTAGTCGACTTTAACCGTGTCGGCACGCCGCTTGTGGAGATCGTTTCCGAGCCGGACATCCGTACTCCGGAAGAAGCAAAAGCTTATTTGGAGAAGATGAAGGCGATCATGCTGTATTGCGAAGTATCCGATGTGAAGATGGAGGAAGGCAGCTTGCGCTGCGACGCCAACATCAGCCTTCGTCCTTACGGACAAGAGAAGTTTGGCACACGCGCCGAGCTTAAAAACATGAACTCTTTCCGCGGCGTTCAGCGCGGACTTGAATACGAGCAGATTCGTCAAGCCGACATTTTGGACAGCGGCGGCGAAGTCGTGCAGGAAACGCGCCGTTTCGACGATGCCTTAGGCAAGTCGTTCTCTATGCGCGGCAAGGAAGAGGCTCACGATTACCGTTACTTCCCAGACCCAGATTTGGTGAATTTGCATATTAGCGACGAGTGGAAACAAAGCGTTAAAGCTTCCATTCCGGAGCTTCCGGACGCCCGCAAAGAGCGTTATAAAGAGCAGTATGGTTTGTCCGCTTATGATGCGGATGTCATTACCGCTTCGAAAAAGCTGGCTGATTTCTTTGAAGACAGCTTAAACTATACAAAAGACGCCAAATCGGTTGCGAACTGGATTATGGGCGATTTGCTCGGATTTTTGAATTCCAACAACCAAGAGATTTCCGATGTTAAAATAACGGGACAAGGTCTCGGCGAAATGATCGGGTTGTTGGAGCAAGGCACGATCAGCGGCAAAATTGCGAAAACGGTATTCAAAGCGATGCTGGAGAGCGGCAAGCTTCCGCAGCAGATCGTAGAGGAGCAAGGACTTGTTCAAATTAGCGACGAGGGCGCATTGCTCGGCGTCGTAGATGCCATTATCGAGAAGAACCCGCAATCCGTAGAGGATTTCCGGGCAGGCAAGGAGAAGGCGATCGGCTTCCTTGTAGGACAAATTATGAAAGAAACAAGGGGCAAAGCCAATCCGGCGCTTGTCAATAAGCTGCTTATGGAGCGACTCAAGTAAAGAGGGCTCGCCCTATGCAAGGCGCGGTTCATTCCGATGGATGAATCGCGCCTTTTTTTACATAGAATAGGGTATAGGCGCGGAATGTGCACAAATTCAGTCAGAAAGGAGAGAAGTCCTATGAACGCAACGATAAGCGCTATTCATAATCCGTGGTTTATTAATGAATGGGACCTTCTCATCCGTTTATTGCTTGCTTTGCTGCTTGGCGGGTTAATCGGCTTTGAGCGGGAGCAATCCAATCATGCGGCCGGGCTTCGAACCAACATTTTGGTTTGCCTCGGCGCTTGTCTTTTGATGCTGCTGTCCATTTACGGTTTTGCCGATTTTGTGGAGGAGCCGAACGTTCGGGTCGATCCCGCCCGGCTTGCGGCAGCCGTCATAACGGGAGTCGGCTTTTTGGGAGCGGGAACGATTCTTTTTACCGGAAAGTCGATTACGGGGCTGACGACAGCGGCATCGCTATGGGTTGTGGCGGCGATCGGACTTGCGGTTGGCGCAGGCTTCTATTTTGCCTCGATTTCCGTTACGGTGATGGTGCTGCTTACTCTTTGGCTTTTCAATAAGCTGGAGAAACGGTATATTAAAGCGAAAAAAGAGCATCTCATCAAAATTCATGCCGTCGATCTGTCGATTGTGATGAACAATTTAAATGAGATTTTAGACAAACGCAAAGTGGCGATCCGCAAAATGTTTTTGGAGGATGTAGACGGCGGGGATCATGACGATGAAGATTACAAACGGAACAAAGATGGAGAAGATTTGACGAGACTCGTCATGTATATTACGATGCCGCATCGGAAGAAGGACACGATGATCAAGCTTTTGGACGAGATCAAAAAAATGGAGGGCATACGTTGGGTGAGCTCGGAATAAAGACAAGAAAGAAAAAATGGCTCTCCGTCCTTTTTTCGTTTTTGCTGCCGGGTATGGGCCATGTTTACATTGGCGCCTATTCGAAAGGGTTCCTTCTAGCCGCTGGGCTTCTTCTCAATTATACCGCTATTTTTAGGCTGGCCGATTCCGACGGCGGCAGACATCTGCTGCTGATTGTTTATTTGTTGCTTTTGCTGCCGGTGTTTTATTTTCTAAGTGTGTTTGACGTGCTGCAGGAAGAAGAGAGGACGGAGAGGGAACCTTTTGTCCCGAAGCTTGCCCACGGAATTTGGCTGACGCTTGCGGGAGCCGTTATGCTTGTTTTAATCAGGCCGCCGGCCTTTATGCTGCCTTGGATGAACGAGCTGGCGGAATGGTCCGTCGGGCCATTGCTTATGCTGGCGGCTGTTTGGCTCGTAATGCCGTCCTGGAGAGGAGGGGGAAGAGCCGTGTTTAAGCTTGGACGAATGACAGCGGGTGTCTTTATATTTGCTTCTGGCGCTTTGCTTATTTGGGATATTTTTCGCGGACGCAATGATATTGCTCTTCTTTCGGAGTGGTGGCCGGCCGTGTTCGTTTTATTGGGAGCGGAACTTATATTGTACAGTACAGTGTTGCGGAGCAAGTCGGCCAAGCTGCGTCTCGATACGATGGGCATTGCCGTGGCGCTTGTTATAACTATTTCGGCTTATGCGGTTACCCAATACGCCGATTTTCCCGTCCGCTGGCTCGATCAGTTTAATGCAGACTTTAATGGGAGAAAAGACTATGGGGAGGAAAAAGGTTTCCGTTTCGACAAAAATATCGTTAAAGCGCCTTTTGATGAAACGGTACAATCCCTTCGAATCGTAAATATTAACGGCGACATCACGGTACGCAGCGGCGATGTTCAGGAGCTGGAAGTCCGAGCGGTTGTTTGGGTGGATCACGCGGATGAGAAGGAAGCGTCAGCTGTTGCGGAGCAGTCGCTCGTCAAAGTGACGCCGGGACAACAATCGCTAATTGAGGGCAGCGGTCAATCCTTTGGGCCGAATGGAAGCAGGCTTCCCCGTTTGAATTTGGAAATCGTCGTTCCGAAAATAAAGCCTTTGGAGCCGGAAACGACGCTTCCGCCCAATTTGCCGGTTCAAGTCCCTATTTTTCAAACGAATCCTCCTCTAGCGGATCATGATGATTCAGCGCCTCAAGATGACACTGAGCTTCAAGCTGACCCTACGCCTGAAAATGACTCTTCATCTCGAAACGCCCACACTGCCGATGAAGGAGTGGCTCCTTCGCCCGCTTTGGAACGTGGCGAGGCAGATTTGGCCCAGAGGGTCTTCAATCTGGTCATTGAAAGCGAAAACGGATCGGTTTCCGTTTCGGATCTTAATGCAACCGGAGGGCTGATCGTGAAGAGCGGCAGCGGCCTCGTCAAGCTATCCCAAATTGTTGGCGCCGTTACCGTTGAAGGAAAAGACGGCAGTGTGGATGCAGAGGGGATCTTCGGCGACAGCAGTCTGGTGACCAAAAACGGCAGCATATCGGCAAAGTTTATGTCGGGCGGCAGCTTGTATGCAAGTACGCTAAACGGAGATTTAGAACTCAGCAACGTAAGCGGAGATTTGGACGCCGAGACGAAAAACGGAAAAATAGCCATTTCGGAGGCTGCCTCCGCGGTTAAGGCGGATACGCTGAATGGCAATATTGAAGTAAGCGGCGGCACGGTCGGGGGGAACTGGGATCTCGACAGCTCGGTCGGTGAGATTGAAGTCAAAGTACCATCGGACGGTCATTTTACCGTTTACGGATCGGTAACTTTCGGCAATATTTCAACGAACTTGCCTCTTGAACAATCTCGTAAAACGATAAGAGGAACAATAGGACAGGGCGATTTCCGCATTCATATTAATGCGACAAACAGCATATCGATACAAGGGGAATAGGCGCCCCAAAAAGGCGCTTTCATTGACAAAGTCAAGATTGTAAACGTACAATAGTTTATAACTACTATAAAGAAAGGCGTGAGGGGAATGGCAGCGAACGTTCATTTGGCGCTTGAGCAACTGAAGATGAATGGCGTAAGAATGACCCCGCAACGGCACGCCATTTTAAGCTACTTGATGGATTCTAAGTCCCATCCTACTGCGGATGAGATTTATAAGGCGCTCTCCCCGGTTTATCCGAGTATGAGCGTCGCAACCATATACAACAACCTGAGATTGTTTGTAGAAGCTGGCTTAGTGCGTGAACTGACTTACGGGGACGATTCGAGCCGGTTCGATGCGGATTTATCGGATCATTACCATGCTATATGCAAGAGCTGCGGCCAAATCGTCGATTTTGGTTATCCTCCTTTGCTGGAAGTGGAGAGAGCCGCATCTAAAGAAACAGGTTTTACCGTGCAAGGTCATCGGATGGAGATATATGGACTATGCACTTCCTGCAACACTATTGTGAAGTAATACGTATATAAACTTGATAAGCAGTTGCCAATAACGTGCCGGGAGCGATCAAACGCTAATCAGCACGTTTTTGTTTGGAAAGAGAATAGATAGTCGAATCTTTTTGAAGCTTATTTTGGGAGAGTGAGAGTTATCGTGGAAAATCATTTCGGACGCCCCCCTCGCAAGAAGCGCAGAAGCGGGCTAGGCGTATTATTTTTCTTATTTGTTGCGGCAGCAGTCGTATCCTTTGGATATTTTGGATATATGAAGTTTATACCAAGCAAAGTACAGCAGAATCCAAGCTACGCTCATCAAAATCCGATCATGGTAAGGGGAGCCGAGTCCTCCTTTGGCGCCATTGTCGAAAACGGGCAAATCAAATTGCCTTTGCCTTTGCTCGAGGAGCAGCTTGGAGAGGACAAGCCTATCCACTATGAGGAAAAATCGGGCACTATCGTCCTTACCACATCGAACAAAGTGCTTAGGCTGAAGACGGAAGCGTTGACCGGCTTGATGAATCAAAAGCAGTATTCGCTCACCATCGCATCCGAAGTCGTCGACGATGTGGTCTATATTCCGCTTGCGCCGCTTGAGGAATTGTATGGTTTTAAAGCTGAATACGATCAGAACAGCGGAATCGTCACTCTTTTGCATGAAGGGGATACGATTCAGCTTGGAGAGGCGAAAGCGAAGGAAGAGGCCGCTATTCGTGTCGCTCCTTCCATTCGGGAGCCGTATTTGTTTAAAGTGCCGACCGGGGAGTCCGTACGGATATGGGAAGAGGCGGACGGCTGGATGCTTGTCCAGAGCAAGCAAGGCCATGTTGGTTATATGAGAAAGAAGGACTTGCAGCTGACCTCCACTGAAAAAGTTCCCGTGCTTGTGAAAGAAGAAACTTTTGTACCGTGGAAGGTAACAGACAGCAAAATTAATATGACATGGGAAGCTGTATACGAACGTGCGATTGATCCTTCCAAAATCGGAGAAATGCCTGGAGTCAACGTGGTTAGCCCAACTTGGTTTGAGCTTGAAGACAGTAAAGGAACCATTAAAGGCAAAGCGGATCCAGCTTATGTAAAATGGGCTCATGAACAAGGGTATCAAGTATGGGCGCTGTTCAGCAACGCCTTCGAGCCTGACCGGACGACAGAAGCGCTGGCATCGGTTGAAGCCAGATTTTCGATGATTCAGCAGCTGCTTGCTTTTGCCGAAATCTATAACCTTCAAGGCATCAACGTCGATTTTGAAAATGTGTATACAAAAGATAAAGAAAACCTTGTGCAATTCATGAAAGAAATGACGCCGCTGTTGCATGAGCAAGGTCTGGTGGTGTCCATTGATGTAACGCCGAAGTCGAACAGCGAGATGTGGTCCGTCTTTTTGGATCGTCCTGCGCTCGGCAAAGTGGTGGATTACATGATGGTGATGGCTTATGACGAACATTGGGCTTCCAGTCCAAAAGCGGGCTCCGTGGCGTCTCTGCCGTGGGTGGAGCAGTCGATGAAGCGAATTATCGAGGAGGATGGCGTTCCTCCAAGCAAGCTTGTGCTCAGCATTCCGCTTTATGCCCGGATTTGGACCGAAGAAACGGGTGAAGACGGCAAAATAAAAGTGTCGTCGAAGGCAGTCGGAATGGAAAGGGTCAATACCATTATCGCGGAGAAAAAGCTCCTCCCTGTTTTTGACGCAGCGGCGGGACAAAATTATGTGGAATATACGGAGGAAGGCGCTCGCAAGCGTATATGGATCGAAGACGACGTATCGATTAAAGCTCGCGTGGAGCTTGTGCGCAAATTGGATCTGGCTGGCGTAGCGACATGGCAAAGAACGTTCCAGACACCGTCCGTATGGAAAACGATTGATGACAACTTAAATAAACAGCCCTAATCTATTATGATATAAATGAAAAAAGAACTCCAAAGCCGGAAGGCTTGGAGTTCTTTTTAGTTAAGTATGCTTATCTTTACGCTTTAACATCTTCTGCTTGTAGATCGGTCGCCTGAGCAGGGTCTAGCGTCAGCATCGTGCGGCAAAACATGCAGCGGTCCGTCTTGCCTAGCATTTTGGTCGGGCGTCCGCATTCCGGGCATTGCAGCATAGTGGCGCTGGTGGACATCATTCCGGCCCAGAAATAGATGGCTACGCTGACCAGCAAGGCAATCATACCGAAGATCATAAATATGCCGGCAAATATTTTGCCTATCTGGCCCCAAAGCAGAATGCCCGCGGTGCCCAATATCATAATGCCCATGCCTGCTAGCGTGAAGACAAGCCCCCAAAGGCGGAATTCATTGATTTTTGCCGATTTAAAAAAAATCTTTTTCATCGTTCAAACCCTTCCTGTGACTATTGTCTTATTAAAATGAGACTGTTATTCTATGGCTAAAAGCAGGAATGTGCATCCAACTTGTCGAAAAGGAATAAATCTGTAGATTATTATTATAGCTTAATCCAAGGGGATTAGCTATATGGAGGAACTTTGTGGAGCCTATCAAAAATCATGTTGTAGACGCCTACCGGGGACAGCCCGGACTGCTCGCCATTTCGTACACCAAGAACCCGTATCCATACAACCCGGTTATCGATGGCTTAGATATGTTAATTCTTCTTTTGGTCGAGAAGCAGGCGGCTTCGGAAGCTGCAGAGCATGTGCAATGGGACGGTATGAGAGCGCTCGTACGGACGCTCGACAAGGAAGAGCTCGAATTGTGGATTACAGGCGGTGAGAACCGGAATATTATCGAATGGTTGGTGCGGGGGGAGATATTGTTGGATCGCGATGGTTATTTGGCGAATGTTCGCGAGCGGTTGCTGCAGTTTCCTGAATCCATGCGCGAGCAAAAGCAATTTATTGAGTTCTCAGGTTTTTTGAGAACCTATTTGCAGGCCAAGCAGGATTTGCTCGACGGGAATCTGCTTGATGCTTACAGTCACATTTTAACTGCGCTTCACCATTGGGCGCATATTGTATTAATTGAAGATGGGCGTCATCCGGAGCTTACGGTATGGAAGCAGCTTAAGCGGGTGCATCCCGGCGTGTACAAGCTGTACGAGGAATTAACGGCAAGCCCGGAGACGCTTGAGCAGCGTGTTCAACTCGTTATGCTTGCTTGCGAATTTTCGGTCATGAGCAAAATGAAGGATTGCTGCGCGATATTGCTTGATTTAATGAGCAGCCGCGAAGAACCTTGGAGTATTGGAGAACTGCAGATGCATCCAACAATAAGCATTCTTCAAGTAGAGCTTTCATTAGTTATTCAAAAGCTTGTTAAAAGATCGTACATAAGAGAAGTCGCAGTTATGCAGGACCCTAAAGATACGGGGGCTATAGAGCTAAGGTATATGGTTTCCCATACATAATAATGAAAGCTATGAGCGAAGCGCAGCAACTGCGCGGAGCTCATTTTTGTTTCTAAAAGAAATATGCAAATGGGTGTTGACTATTTCAGCTTGTCTGTGATACATTAGAACTCGCCGCTTTTGCGAGTAGCTAATATCGAAAAAAGACGTTTTCAAAAAAAATGTCGAAAAACGAAAAAAAGTACTTGCAAAGAGATAGGCACCTGTGATATATTATAAAAGTCGCCGCTGAGACAACGGCGCGACAAACGAAAGACTTTCAACCGGCTTAAATCTGGTTCGAAAGCTTCGAGAAAGAAACGAATTGTTCTTTGAAAACTGAACAACGAGCGAAACTGCCCTGTTAATTCTGAAAAGAATTAATGGAATAAAATGAAGACGAAAGTCTTCAAGCAACAACGTAATGAGCTAACAAACACTTTTATGGAGAGTTTGATCCTGGCTCAGGACGAACGCTGGCGGCGTGCCTAATACATGCAAGTCGAGCGGACTTGAAGAGATGCTTGCATCTCTGATGGTTAGCGGCGGACGGGTGAGTAACACGTAGGTAACCTGCCTCTAAGACTGGGATAACATTCGGAAACGAATGCTAATACCGGATACGCGATTCCATCGCATGATAGAATCGGGAAAGACGGAGCAATCTGTCACTTAGAGATGGACCTGCGGCGCATTAGCTAGTTGGTGAGGTAACGGCTCACCAAGGCG